>CP119138.1:3065000-4265000 GCA_029166985.1 Alicyclobacillus fastidiosus
TTGTTCCATATTCAGTTGCCAAGGTACCACGCGCCTTCCAATCTGCTTCGGATTCCTTCGTTGGTCGTCCTCTGACTCGCTCACGTACACAAAGTACGCTCGACTCGTCATCGTCCTCCCGCCTTGTACTCCTCGCATCTTGAAACGCGCTTTGAGTTTGCTTCCACCTCATTCGAGGCTTGGCTCCCTCAAAACTAAACACCCACGTCCTAAAAGCTTTGTTTCTCCGTAGAAAGGAGGTGATCCAGCCGCACCTTCCGATACGGCTACCTTGTTACGACTTCACCCCAATCATCAACCCCACCTTCGGCGGCTGGCTCCCTAAGGTTACCTCACCGACTTCGGGTGTTGCCGACTCTCGTGGTGTGACGGGCGGTGTGTACAAGGCCCGGGAACGGATTCACCGCGGCATGCTGATCCGCGATTACTAGCAATTCCGGCTTCATGCAGGCGAGTTGCAGCCTGCAATCCGAACTACGAACGGCTTTTTAGGTTTTGCTCCACCTCGCGGCTTCGCTTCCCGTTGTACCGCCCATTGTAGCACGTGTGTAGCCCAGGACATAAAGGGCATGATGATTTGACGTCATCCCCGCCTTCCTCCGACTTACGCCGGCAGTCACCTGTGAGTCCCCACCATTACGTGCTGGTAACACAGGTCAAGGGTTGCGCTCGTTGCGGGACTTAACCCAACATCTCACGACACGAGCTGACGACAACCATGCACCACCTGTCTCCTCTGCCCCGAAGGGAAGGACTATCTCTAGCCCGGTCAGAGGGATGTCAAGCCCTGGTAAGGTTCTTCGCGTTGCTTCGAATTAAACCACATGCTCCACTGCTTGTGCGGGCCCCCGTCAATTCCTTTGAGTTTCAGTCTTGCGACCGTACTCCCCAGGCGGAGTGCTTATTGGGTTTCCTTCGGCACTGGGGTGTGTCCCCCCAACACCTAGCACTCATCGTTTACGGCGTGGACTACCAGGGTATCTAATCCTGTTTGCTCCCCACGCTTTCGTGCCTCAGCGTCAGTCACTGTCCAGCAAGGCGCCTTCGCCACTGGTATTCCTCCACATATCTACGCATTTCACCGCTACACGTGGAATTCCCCTTGCCTCTCCAGCACTCAAGTTATGCAGTTTCCAAAGCAATCCCAAGGTTGAGCCTTGGACTTTCACTCCAGACTTACACAACCGCCTACGCACGCTTTACGCCCAGTGATTCCGGACAACGCTTGCCCCCTACGTATTACCGCGGCTGCTGGCACGTAGTTAGCCGGGGCTTCCTCACTCGGTACCGTCTCACAAGGAGCTTTCCACTCTCCTTGTCGCTCTCCCCGAGCAACAGAGCTTTACAACCCGAAGGCCTTCTTCGCTCACGCGGCGTTGCTCCGTCAGGCTTGCGCCCATTGCGGAAGATTCCCTACTGCTGCCTCCCGTAGGAGTCTGGGCCGTGTCTCAGTCCCAGTGTGGCCGGTCACCCTCTCAGGTCGGCTACGCATCGTCGCCTTGGTGAGCCGTTACCTCACCAACTAGCTAATGCGCCGCGGGCTCCTCTATCAGCGGTGCAGTTGCACCTTTCAACACAGGAAGATGCCTTCCCGTGTGTCATCCGGCATTAGCACCCGTTTCCGAGTGTTATTCCAGTCTGACAGGCAGATTGCCCACGTGTTACTCACCCGTCCGCCGCTAACCCCGAAGGGTTCGCTCGACTTGCATGTATTAGGCACGCCGCCAGCGTTCGTCCTGAGCCAGGATCAAACTCTCAAAAAATGTTACTGGCGTTACTTCATAAATGTCTCGACGACGACTGTCGTCTCGACCGAAACTTTTAGGCGTGTGTGTTTAGTTTTCAAGGAACCATTTGAACATTGCCGCTCAAAGCAGCGAAAACTAATATACCACGAATGTGTCATCCTCGTCACTGGAACATTCTTCATCGACTCATATGCACGACAGACGTACAAATCGAAAAAAGTGAAAGCAAAGGACAAAAACATCTAGGTATCGTAGTGTCTCCAAAGAGACGACAATTAATGTATCACAACTGAGTGTAGTATGTCAACCATAGAGGAGTTCGCGAAGGCAAATATGCAGAGGCTGCCCCGTCAAGCGGTGTAACGGTGCTGCTGCACTACGTGAAAAGGTAAAGTGCAACTCATTCATGCCGGTGGTGTAAACGCGGAGGAATCTCGGGTTCCGGCTACGAGAAGAAGGTATATACACCTCGCGGAGAAGCTACTTGAACGCTCCACAGCTAGACGCCATACGATACATTGGCTACAGCAGGCGCTCCTTCCCCGGGATACAGCCATCAATACTGTGCGCCTGCTGTAGCCGCCTTTCTACAATTGTAACGAAGAGCTCAGCAGGCGCGCATATCCCGAATGTTTTCACGGGATATCGATATCACTAAAGTCTCCACGCTCAAACTGGGCCAGCCACGCGCGTTGCTCATCATCGAGTGTCGCCGTAGGCAAGAGATCTGGCCGTTCACGCCAAGTGCGATACAGCGCGTGGCGCAGCCGCCACTTCGCGATCAGTTGATGGTTGCCCGAGAGTAGTGTTGGCGGTACGTCCATTCCCCGAAAGGAAGCCGGGCGGGTATACTGAGGGTACTCGAGCAGTCCTCCAGCGTGCGACTCATCCTCCAACGATCCCGCGTTGCCGAGCACGCCAGGCAACAGCCGGACAACCGTGTCGATCACGGCCATTGCCGCAATTTCACCGCCTGTCATAACGAAGTCGCCGAGCGAGAGCTCCTCGGTGACGAGCTGTTGACGAACGCGATCGTCAAACCCTTCGTAATGCCCGCACAAGAATGTGAGCCGCTCACACGCAGCGTACTCGCGTGCGATCTCCTGATTGAACCGCCGCCCCTGCGGGGAGAGCATAATCACTCGTCCTGCTGGTGGCTCAAGCGTTCCGTGACGTCGATTGATATCGTCCATGGCTAAAAACAGCGGTTCCGGCTTGAGTAACATGCCTGCACCGCCACCAAACGTCGTATCGTCGACAGTATGGTGCTTGTCTTTGGCAAATTGGCGAAAGTCGACATATTCAATATTTGCAACATCGCTCTCAAAAGCGCGCTTCATCATACTCTCACCAAACACGCCAGAAAACATCTGTGGGAATAGCGTGAGTACAAATATGTTCAATGCCATGTCACGTCGGCCCTTCCTTAATCTTCGTCGTCGCCCAGGAGGCCCGGCATAATGTGGATGGTCATGCGGTTGGCGGCGAGATCGACCTTTTGAATACACTCGGGAATCGCCGGCAACAGCACATCACCCTTTTTCAGCGGGCCACGTACCACATATACGTCATTTGCGCCCGGGGTAAGTACCTCCGTCAACTCGCCAACGAACGTCCCCTCATCTGTATATACCTGAAGTCCGACCAGTTGGTGAATGTAGTACGTACCCTCAGGCAATGGCTCGAGCTCCGATTCCTCCACACACAGTTCCATACCGCGCCATCGTTCGACGTCGTGGATGGACTGCAGGTCCTTGAAGCCGACAATCCACATATTCTGTTGCTTCCGGCCAGTTCGAACCTCGACCTGTGCTATCGGCGATCCGCCCTCAGACCGTACATACAGCTTCGACCCCGCCCTAAATCTCTTTTCGGCGAAGTCTGTGCGCGGATACACCTTCATCTCGCCGCGAAGTCCATGTGGTTTGGTCATGACACCAACGGTGTAGTACGAAGTCATCCTTCACCTCTCCATTTCCACAAAAAAAGGTCCAACACCATGTGCTGAACCCTTGGGAGTGTCTTTCGACTGCGTCAACCCTCGATTTTCTGGCCGTTCTGACGAATTTCTTGAATGATGCCGTCGCGAACGATGATTTCCGCCCCAAGCAAAACCTTTGTCCAGTCGTCACCCGGTTTTACGGAAACCATGGTTTCAACCGTCATATTCTGAATCTCGGTCCCGAGTTCCATTTGTTGAATTTGTTGCATCTGTTGGAACAATTCCTCACGACGCTGCTCACGAGTATTCTTCTCGTTCTCAATTTGTTGGCGAACCTGCTGTGCAAATTCCCCGCTTTGCGCCATCGCCTGAGCAAGCGCTTCCTTACCCTGCGTCTCGAGTTGCTCGAGCTCGTTGATCACCTGCTCGATTTGACGCCGTTGCTCTTGAATAATCTGTTGCTTGGTCGCTTCGGTCAAAACCAATTTGACTGCTACGGGTTGACGAATTTCCAACCGTATCTCCCCTTCTCGATGACGACAATCGTCAAGACTGAATGTCGACAAACACGCGTTGCTTTTGCCGGTACGCAGCCGCGCTCACCACATTGCGAATAGCCTTGGCAATGCGGCCCTGCCGCCCGATGACTCGCCCCATGTCTTCGGCGTGGACTTTGACGCGATAGGTGATGGCGCCATTGTCCGGGACTTCCACAACCTCTACCGCATCCGGGTGGTCCACCAATGAGGACACGAGGTACTGTACAAGTTCTTTCACGTCAGATCACTCCGAAGGGCGGCACAAAGCCGCCCACAGGTTCACTTCTGAAGTTTTTGTTCGTGAAACTTCTTAAGAATTCCTTCCAAGTGGAACAGATAACGGACTTTATCCGAAGGTTGTGCACCTGTGCCCAACCAATACAGTGCGCGTTCCTCGTCGATTTTAATCTGCTCAGGCTGTGTGAGCGGATTGTACGTACCGATTTCCTCCACGAAACGACCGTCGCGAGGAGAACGGGATTCTGCTACAACCAAACGATAGAACGGACTCTTCTTTGCACCCATACGCTTCAAACGAATTTTTACTGCCACGAAAACCACCTCCAGAATAATTGTTATTTGCGCTTCTTCTTCGCGCGGTGATGTCGCTGTCGTGGCTCGTGCGACGTCCCCTTCGATGTCAACGATTCCTCAAGGTTGGCAAGCTGTGTCGCGTCCTTCAATCCTCCAAGACCGCCTAGTCCACCCATGGACTTAAGCGCGCTCATCGCACTGCGACGTCCCATCTTCTTGCCCATACCGGACATTCGTTTCATCATTTGTTGCGTCTGCTCAAACTGGTTGAGCAACTGATTGACCTCTCTGACGGTCGTCCCACTGCCGTTGGCAATGCGACGACGACGACCGGCGTTCATCACGCTAGGATCCAGTCGTTCTGCAGCCGTCATCGAGGAGATGATAGCATCCATCCGAACGAAACGCTTGTCGTTCAAATCGACGTTCTCAATGCCCTTGAGCTTGTTCATTCCAGGGATCATCTTCATGACCTGATCGAGAGGCCCCAAGTTGCGCACTTGGCGGAACATCTCCTGGAAGTCGTTCAAGGAGAATGTGGAGGAACGCATGCGCTCTTCCATCTCTTTGGCCTTGTCGAGATCGAACCGCTCTTGGGCCCGCTCGATGAGGCTCAACACATCGCCCATGCCGAGAATTCGAGACGCCAGCCGATCCGGATGGAACGGTTCCAACGGCTCGATTTTCTCACCGAGGCCCACATATTTAATTGGGCACCCAGTTACGGCACGGACTGTCAACGCGGCACCGCCACGCGCGTCGCCATCCAATTTAGTCAGAATCACACCGGTGACGTCTAAACGCTGATGAAAGGCCTCCGCGACGTGAACCGCGTCTTGCCCCGTCATCGAATCGACGACGAGCAGGACTTCATTGGGCTGTACAGCCGACTTGATGTGGTCGAGCTCTGCCATCAAGTCCTCGTCGATGTGCAAACGCCCGGCGGTATCTACCAGTACGACATCCGCACCCTGACGTTCGGCTTCCTGCATGCCTTGGCGGACAATCTCCACAGGAGACGTCTGCGTTCCCATGTCGAATACCGGGATATCCACTTGCCGACCGAGGACGTGCAACTGATCGATAGCAGCCGGGCGGTAAACGTCAGCCGCGACCAACAGCGGTCGATGCTGATGTTGGCGAAATGATAGTGCGAGCTTCGCGATAGCGGTCGTCTTACCGGCACCTTGCAGACCCACAAGCATGATGACAGTGGGGGGCTTCGACGCCATCTGGATGCGCGATTGGGTACCGCCCATCAGTTCGGTGAGTTCTTCGTAGACGATTCGAATCACTTGTTGGCCAGGTGTGAGACTCTTTTGGACGTCTTGTCCAACCGCTCGTTCCCGCACGCGCTCCACAAAGTCTCGGACGACCTTCACGTTGACGTCCGCCGCCAAGAGCGCCAAGCGCACTTCGCGCATCGCCTCCGCGACATCCGCCTCGGTCAACTTTCCTTTGCTGCGAAGACGGCCCATCGCCTTCTGAAGGCTACTCGACAATCCTTCAAGCATCTACATCACCTCCCGTGAATCCTGTCAACTTCTGAAAGAGCAGCTGTAACGCCTCAGCCATAGCATCTTGCGACGACGAGGTGAGTTCAAGTTTGACGTGCGCCCAAACGGACATCAGGTGACTCCAAGCCTCGCGTTGGCCTTTGGCAGCCGCCCGCAGTTGTAGTGCAGATTCGTACTGCTCCAACTGCTCGCCGGCTCGGCGCAACTGGTCGTGAACCGCTTGGCGGCTGATCTCGAGCGACTCCGCAATTTCGCTGAGCGACCAATCTTCCAAATGATACATCTCGATGATCTGACGCTGCCTGACCGTCAAGAGAGCACCATAGAAGTCGTACAGATCGCCCATCCGAGTGACCTCATCCATATTATCCGCTGAAGAAGACACTGTCAAGTATATCTCCTTTACACCCTACTTTGTCGATCCGGCCGCAGCGTTCCGGTGCAACTGCACGAGCGTTACGGGCGACAGACGGCCTCCGCGAAAGCGCGCGCGTCAAACGGCTGTAAATCGTCCATCTGCTCCCCGAGTCCGATCCACTTCACTGGGATCTTTTGTTCGTGCACGATCGGGATCACAATACCGCCCTTCGCTGTACCGTCCAGCTTCGTCACGACGATGCCCGTGACGTCGACGACTTCTTTGAACACCTTCGCCTGACTGAGCCCGTTTTGGCCAGTGGTCCCGTCTAGCACCAGCAGCACCTCGTGCGGCGCACCCGGCAATTCGCGAGCGGCCACCTTGTAAATCTTCGAGAGTTCAGCCATCAGATGCGACTTGTTTTGGAGGCGACCCGCCGTGTCGCAGAGAATGATATCGACATTGCGCGCCTTGCCCGCTTGAATGGCGTCGAAGATCACCGCCGCTGGATCAGCACCCTGGGTGTGCCGTACGACGTCGCAACCAGCTCGTTCCCCCCAGGCCAACAATTGCTCGATGGCTGCCGCGCGAAACGTATCCGCGGCCGCGAGCAGCACGCGTTTGTTTTGTTGCAGGTAATAGTTGGCCAACTTGCCAATCGAAGTCGTCTTGCCTGCCCCGTTGACGCCGACGACCAGCACTAACGTCGGGCCATCTGTCGCGAACTTCATGTTGCTGTCCGCTTCGGACAGCATGGAGGACATCGCTTCCACCATCAAATCGGGCAAATCCTCGGCTTGTTCAATCCGGTTTTTGCGTGCGAGCACCCGCACGTCTTCGACGAGCGCCATCGCCGTTTCAACGCCCATATCCGCAGCGATAAAAGCCTCTTCCATCTCCTCGAAGACGGACTCGTCCAGCTTGCGTGAACGAAATACGCTGCCGAGCCGTTCCGCGAGCGTCGTGCGCGATTTTTGAAGACCTTTTTTAAAGCGGTCAAACAACCCCATGCCAAAATACCCCTTTCATGACGTCGCATCAGTCGTGTCCAGCCTGCTCGAAATTTCCTCTGTAAAGTGTTTGCAGTGCACGATTGGTCGTGTCCGCGTCGTCCCATCCCGTTGGGTCGAACAGACCGATAAGACCGCGCGAGTGTCACCTCACGCGGTCTCAAATTCGAGCTCGTCTGCCAATCGTACACTCACGAGGGACGAAACGCCACGTTCCGGCATCGTCACGCCGTAGAGTGCATCTGCCTCCTCCATCGTGCCGCGCCGGTGCGTGATCACGATGAACTGCGTCTCCCCAGCGAAGACGCGAAGCTGCTGGGCAAAGCGCGAGACATTCGCCTCATCGAGGGCTGCCTCTACCTCGTCGAGGACGCAAAACGGCACAGGTCGTACCCGCAAGATGGCAAACAACAGTGCCATCGCCGTCAGCGCCCGTTCGCCGCCCGAGAGGAGGTTCAAGTTCTGCAGTCGCTTCCCAGGGGGCTTGGCGATGACGTCGATGCCGGTCGTGAGCGGATCGTCTGGATTCGTCAGCTCAAGTCGCGCTTCGCCGCCGCCAAACAGAATTTCGAACGACTTGGCGAATTCCCGTTGAATCTGGGTGAACGTCTCCATGAACCTGTTGGCCATCTCGGTATCGATCTCCAGGATCAACTGATCGAGTTTTTCCTGCGCGGACACCAAGTCGTCGCGCTGCTGGGTCAAGAAGCCGATGCGCTCTGCCAACCGCGTGTACTCCTCGATGGCGCCGAGATTGACGTCGCCAAGTGCCTGAATGCCACGGCGCAGTCGCTGCACCTCGCGTTCCAATTCCTCAGGGCTCGTCGTGAGCGGATAACGTTCCTTCGCCCATTCGTAGGTCATTCCAAACGTATCGCCCATTTTTTGCAACGCGTGAGCCAAATCCGCATCGGCGCGTTCAGAGGCCACCTGCGCCCTGTGCAACAGCTCTTCCGCTTGTCGCACCGCTTGGCGATGCGCGGTGACCACCTGTTCCAGGCGGCGCACTTCGCCCTCGAGCTCCAAGCGAGCTTGCCTTGCATCGTCGAGGTGCGCCTGCCGCTCTGCGACCTCGTCGACGAGCGAGGTCACCTGCTCTGACGCGAGTTGCGCCTGTGCTTGGAGCCGCGCCTTGCGTTCCATAAACGCGGCGGACTCGGCCGTTGAGGTCGCTACCATCTGCTCCAGCCGCGCCTTGCGCTGGGACGCCTCTTCCAACCGTACCCGCAAGGTGTCCCGCTCTTGGCGAAGCGTCGCCACTTCAATTCGCAAGCCAGTCAAACGGTCCTGCATCAACTGTTGCTGCTTTTCAAACTCTGCCAACGCATCGCGCTCAGCCACCATCGCCTCCGAAATGGAGACGAGTTCGGCGTCCGTTTTCGCGAGCGCCTGAACAGCTTCCTCGTGGCGCTGCAAAATTGCTTCCTTGCCTGAAGCCAATTGCTGAAACTCCCACTGCAACGCGGCCAACCGCTCCTCCGCCGACGTCTTCGTATACGTGAGTTCGCGTAACTTTCCTTCCAGCGTCTGCCTAGTCGTCGCGTGACTCTCGAGGATGCGTTGTGCCTCGGCGCGCTTCGCCTGCGCCTCGGTGACCGTGCGGCGCGACGCGGCCTGCTCTTCGCGCAATGCCGTTTCGCGACTTTGTAATTCGCCAAGCCGAGTCTCGACATCGGCACGCTCGCGTGATCGACCTAAGAGCCCCGGTCCCTTGCGCTGGTGATGTCCCCCACTCATGACACCGCCAGGTGCGACGACGTCGCCTTGGTAGGTGACAATGCGCACGCGATACTGCAGGACCCGTGCAAGGGCGTTCGCGTGCTCCAGGGTGTCGGCGACGACCACGTTGCCAAGCAGGTGCTCCACGGCCACGTGGAACTGTACATCCGTCTCAACGAGATCGCTTGCAATCCCGACGAATCCTCGCTGACCGCGCACTTTCGCGATATCCGCCTCACGCAGTCGGCGCGACTGAATCACGTCGATGGGCATAAACGTCGCTCGGCCCGCTTGGCGCTGTTTCAACATCTGGATGGCCGCCCGCGCATCTGCTTCCGTGGCCACCACGATATTCTGCAGCGCGCCGCCAAGCGCGGTTTCGACAGCCGTCTCGACGTCCTTCGGAACGCGGACCAACTCCGCCACGGTTCCATGGATGCCGGTCAAGCGATTCCGGCTCGCCTGCTGCATCACGGTCCGAACGCCGAGTGCGTAGCCGTCGTAGCCTTCTTCCAAGTCGCGAAGGAGGTCGAGCCGCGCCGATAGGGTTTGAATATCGGCTTGCACCTTGTGCAGATCGGATACAGCTTTCGCCTCGGCCGCGGTGGCCTTCTCGTATTCGACATCACAGCGCCGAATTTCATCCGCCGCCGCTTCAAGCGCAGTCGTCAACTCCTCCATCGAAGTTTTCACGTCTGCCATGGCGGCTTCCGCCCCGGCGATTTGCTCCGTCCAGCGGGCCGCATCCTGCTCGTATTTCGATCGCTTCCCCGCATCCGACTCGACCTGCTCATCGAGCATCTTCAACTCGTTGCGCAAGGTAGCCGCACGGTGATTCGCCTCGATGTACTCTGCATTGAGATGGTCTATTCGCGAGGAGATCTCAACCCTGCGCTCATCCCTAGAGCCTTCGGCTGCGACCTCCAGTTCGCCTGACTTAACGTGCAATCCGCCTTCGGCGGTCTGATATGACTCGCGAAGTTGCTCAACGCTAGCCACGAGCGCCTTCAGCTCTTCCTCGTGTTGTGCCTGCTGCGCAACGCGAGCCCGCTCAGTTTCCTCCAAGTAGCCGAGTTCCTGTTCGACTAAAGCCAAATCGCCCTGTTGCTTCTGCCTGCGCTCCACGAGCGCGACGTAACTCTGCTGAAGCTGCTCCACTTGTTGTGTCAGAGCGTCCAACCGATCGCGTTCAGCCTGCCACTTGGCTTCTGCGTCCTGCGCAGCCAACTGTGCCACATCCCGCTCCGCCTGGCGATCGCTCACGCCTACAGCGGCCTGCTTGAAGCGAGCGTTCAACTTGTCGATCTCGACGACAAGCAACGTGATCTCCGCTTCCTCTAAAGCATCGGCCAACTCGCGATACTGCTCGGCACGGTCTTTCTCCTTCTCGAGCGGACCGACCTGCTCTTCGAGCTCTGCCAATATATCTTCTACCCGTACCAGATTCGCCTTCGTCTCTTCGAGCTTGCGCTCGGCCTCCCGTCGGCGATGCTTAAACTTGACGATACCTGCAGCATCCTCGAAGGGACCACGACGATCCTCCGAGCGCGTCGACAACATCTCCTCGATTTTTCCCTGCCCGATAATGGAGTACGCCTCTCGTCCGAGCCCTGTATCCATGAACAGCTCGTGAATATCCTTGAGCCGGCACGGTTGGCGATTGATGAAGTATTCACTGTCGCCGGATCGGAAGACGCGCCTCGTGATGGTGACCTCGTCGAAGACGACCTGCAGATGCCTGTCCTCGTTGTCCAGTACGAGCGATACCTCACACAGATTGGTCGGTTTGCGCATGTCGCTCCCGGCAAAGATGACGTCTTCCATCTTGCTCCCGCGCAAATTTTTGACGCTCTGCTCGCCTAACACCCAGCGAATGGCGTCCGCGATATTGCTTTTGCCACTCCCGTTCGGGCCAACGACGCCCGTCACACCGGGCGCCAACACCAATTTGCTCTTGTCGGCAAACGATTTAAAGCCCACGATCTCAATCTGTTTTAGATACACTCGTGTCCCGCTCCTCGGAAGCGTTATCCATAAACGACTTCAAAGCCGCAGCAGCCGCCTGCTGTTCAGCTTCCTTTTTGGACTTCCCGGCACCGATGCCCATGACCGTGTCGCCAACCTGAACGTGCACCACGAACTCCCTCGCATGAGCCGGCCCGCGTTCTTCGACGATCACGTAGCGCAGCGGAACCCCCATTCGCTGTTGCACCCACTCCTGCAGGGCTGTCTTATAGTCGACACCCACCTTCGCATCCGCGAGATGTGGAATGATGTACGTGTCGACAAACTCACGAACGCGATCGATCCCCTGATCTATGTAGAGCGCACCCAAAAACGCTTCAAAGACATCCGCCAACAATGCAGGGCGCCTGCGGCCACCGGATCTCTCCTCACCGCGCCCGAGGCGAACGTATTCGTCAAACGCAAGGCGCTTCGCAAACATCACGAGCGACGGCTCACAGACGATAGCGGCCCGCATCCTCGTCAACTCACCCTCAGGCATATGTGGATACGCGTGAAAGAGAAAATCACTGATCAGCAGCTCTAACACGGCGTCTCCGAGAAATTCCAAGCGCTCGTTGTCCTGGATCTGCGCCTTTCGGTGCTCATTGCGGTACGATGCGTGCGTAAACGCCTGCTTCAAGAGATTGATTTCCTTGAAGTGCATATTTAAATTATCTTGGAGCTCATCCCATTTGGATTTCAACGTTGTCTCTCCCTGTCGGAGATCTTGAGGCGCTGCCGCTAACGTGTCCGCAGCGACGGCCCCTCAAAACCCTGAATGGTACAAAGCCCCCGGTCAACGCCAGGGGCTTGCCATAATTACATCACAGAATAGCTTGTCCACGCTGACCCCGCGATTGCGGGCGACGTGAGATTAGTACTTCTTGAAAATCAACGAAGCATTATGCCCACCAAATCCAAATGAATTCGACATCACGTACTCCACGTCACTCTTGCGAGCCACGTTCGGCACATAATCCAAATCGCATTGCGGATCTGGTGTGTCATAATTCGTCGTCGGAGGAATGATTCCGTCCTTGAGCGTCAATACACAGGCTACGCCTTCGACGCCGCCAGCAGCTCCCAACAGGTGACCTGTCATCGACTTGATAGAACTCATTGCCAACTTGTAGGCGTGATCACCAAACACCTGCTTAACCGCCAGTGTTTCGATGCGGTCGTTAAACTCGGTCGACGTTCCATGTGCATTAATATAATCGATGGCCGTCGGATCAATACCCGCGTCTTCCAGCGCAGCCGTCATGACGCGCACCGCACCGTTGCCGTCTGGCGCCGGTGCCGTCACGTGGTAAGCATCCCCGGACATGCCGTAACCGACAATTTCCCCGAGGATAGTCGCACCCCGCCGCTGTGCAAACTCGAGCTCTTCGAGAATCAAGATGCCAGCACCTTCGCCCATGACGAATCCGTCACGGTCTTTTTCGAAGGGTCGACTCGCGCGCGTCGGGTCATCGTTGCGATTCGACAAGGCCTTCATATTGCTGAAGCCCGCAAGTGCAATATCGACGACTGCCGCTTCGGCACCACCGGCAACCATCGCGTCCGCGGCACCACGCTGAATCAACTTAAACGCATCGCCAATCGCGTGGGAGCCTGTCGCACATGCTGAAACAGGGGCACTGTTCGGACCGCGCAAGCCGAAATCGATGGAGACTTGTCCAGTCGCCATGTCGCTGATCATCATCGGCACCAGGAACGGACTCACACGTTTCGGCCCGCGCTCGAGCAAGATGCGATAGTTGCTCAGCGTCGTTCCAATACCGCCGATACCAGAACCGATGTATACCCCAATCCGATCCCGGTTCTGATCCGTAATCTCCAGTCCCGAATGCTCCATCGCCTCGTGGGCCGCGCACACAGCGTACTGCGTGAACAAATCCATATGGCGGATTTCCTTCTTGTCGATGTAGCGCTCCGGTTGAAAATCGTCGACGAGCCCAGCAATCTTCGTCGGATAATCCGTCGTATCAAAGCGATCGATCTCGCGAATGCCTGACTTACCGGCGAGTAGATTTGCCCAAAAGGTAGGCACATCATTCCCGACGGGCGTCACGACACCGAGACCTGTCACAACTACTCTTCGTGTCACGTTGTCACCCCCTCTATATAACAGAAAGCCCCGGCTCGCGCACGGGACTGTCCAAATGTGACGCGTGTGATTACCCCTGGTGAGCGCTGATGTATGTAACTACATCACCTACGGTGCTGATTTTCTCAGCATCCTCGTCAGAGATTTCCAAGTCGAACTCGTCCTCTAATTCCATAATCAGCTCGACGATGTCCAACGAATCCGCCCCAAGATCATCCTTAAAGGTGGCTTCCATCGAAATCTTATCAGCATCGACGCTCAAGCGGTCGACCACGATTTTCTTAACTCGTTCAAACGTATCGTTTGCCATCCTCTCACCTCCTTCAGCAGTATACTACATGACCATGCCGCCGTCGACATTCAAGACTTGGCCCGTGATATATTGTGCGGCATTGGATGCGAGAAACTCAACAACCGCCGCGACGTCCTCGGGCGTTCCTGGTCGACCAAGCGGCACTGCACTCAACATGTGCTTGGTCACGTCGTCGCCAAGCACCTCCGTCATCTCCGTCGTGATGTACCCGGGAGCGACGGCGTTGACCGTGATGTTGCGCGCGGCGAGCTCCTTTGCAGAAGCCTTCGTCAACCCAATCATACCGGCCTTCGCCGATGAGTAGTTCACTTGGCCTGCGTTCCCCATGATACCGGAGACAGACGTGATGTTGATGATGCGCCCATCCCGTTGTTTCATCATCGGGCGAGCCACTTGCCGCGTCATATAAAACGCACCGCGCAAGTTGGTATTGAGGACGTCATCCCAATCTTCGTCCTTCATTCTCATCAGCAGGCCATCCCGAGCAATACCGGCGTTGTTAACCAGGATATCGACGCGCCCGAACGCAGCCACTGCCACGTCCACGAGTCGCTTGGCATCCTCGGCGGCACTTACGTCAGCCCGCTCGACGATAGCTTCGCCACCTGCAGCTTCGATGAGCTGCGCGGTTTCTTTCGCCGCATCCTCGCGCCCCTGGTAGTTGACAACAACGCGCCCACCATTTGCGCCGAGCAGTGTGGCGATGGCGCGGCCAATCCCTCGCGAGGCGCCCGTAACAATAGATACTTTGCCTTCCAACGAAGTTCCTCCTAATTGCTGAGCAGTTCCACCACTTCTGCGAGTGTAGTTTCATCTTCCACGTGCGCAGTCGGAATCCCTCTGTCGATTTTGCGGATCAGGCCCGACAAGACAGTTCCAGGGCCAAGCTCCAAAATGCGCTCGACACCCATGCGCTGCATCGTCAAGACGTCATCCGTCCAGCGAACAGGGGAATACAGTTGGCGCTTTAGCGCATCGCGAATGGCCGCAGCGTCCTGATTCAGCTTTGCGTCCACATTTGCGACGACCGGAATCTTCGCGTCTGCGATTGTCGTCTCATCGAGCAATGCGCCAAACGCCTCAGCTGCCGGACGCATCAAACTACAGTGGAACGGTCCGCTCACCGTGAGCGGAATAGCCCGCTTCGCACCGCGTTGTTTGGCGAGATCGGACGCCTGCGCCACGCCAGCAACGGTACCCGAAATGGCAATTTGACCCGGACAGTTCAGGTTCGCCAATTCGACGATCTCTCCAGTTGCATCCATCACTTCTTTACACACCAGTGCCAGCGGTTCTTCGTCGAGGCCGAGCACTGCCGCCATAGCCCCTTGTCCAGCCGGAACGGCCTCGTCCATCAACTGCCCCCGCCTATGTACTAAGTACACTGCATCGCCAAAGGACAGCGCGCCAGCGGCAACCAGCGCGCTATATTCCCCAAGGCTGTGCCCAGCCGCAACGATTGGCGTCAACGGAACTCGCTGCCCAAGCACGCGGTAAAACGCGATGCTCGCCGTCAAAAGTGCCGGTTGGGTGTAGTACGTCAGACGAAGTTCGTCCTCTGGCCCTTCTAGACATAGTTTCGTGAGGCCGAAGCCGAGACGCTCATCCGCTTCCGCGAACGTCTCGCGCGCGACGCTGTACTCGCGAATCAGCGCCGCGCCCATCCCCACGTATTGCGAACCCTGTCCAGGAAAGACGATACCCGTTTTCATTCTTTGCTCCTCCTACAAACGAAATGCGGCGGCGCCCCAAGTAAGTCCTGCGCCAAACCCCACGCACAGCACAACGTCGCCCTTTTTCACGCGACCGGCTCGATAGAATTCGTCGAGCGCGATCGGAATCGATGAACCGGACGTGTTTCCGTACTTGTTCAGCGTGAGCGCCACTCGTTCATCCGGAATATGGAAACGACGTCTTGCGGCGTCGATAATTCTCAAGTTCGCCTGATGCGGAACGTAGAGGGCCACGTCTTCCGGTTGCAGCCCGGCTTGTTCCAGCACCTCTTCTGTAGCGCTGACCATCGCTTGGACCGCGAACTTAAACGTATCGCGCCCAGCCATCTTGAGATAGTGATCGCCCTTCGCCACGGTTTCCTGCGTGGCAGGGTAACGCGATCCACCCGCCTTGAGATAGAGGGTATCTTTACCGCTGCCGTCGGAGTGAATCGCAAACGACATCACACCGCTGTCTCCTTCTGCAGGACCGAGCAGCACCGCGCCAGCGCCGTCACCGAACAGCACGCACGTCGTGCGGTCGGTGTAGTCGACGATGCGCGACAGAATATCGCCAGCGGACACGAGTACATACTTCGCGCGCCCCGCTTCAATCATCGACGTCCCCAGTGACAGAGCGTAAAGAAAACCACTACAAGCTGCACTCAAATCGAATGCACTTGCCTTCGTCAGACCTAGGCGTTCTTGAACGAGGTTGCCGGTCGATGGAAACGCGTGATCCGGTGTGACCGTCGCACAGATGAGCATGTCGACATCGCTTGGTGCAACACCGCTCATTTCCAGCGCTCGCTGACATGCGGCAGCTACATAGTCGGATGTCGCTTCGCCCGGTTCTGCGATCCTCCGTTCCTCAATTCCAGTACGTGTAACAATCCACTCGTTATTGGTCTCCACCATCTGCTCCAAATCGGCATTGGTCAATACCCGGTTGGGTAGTGCAGACCCTGTCCCGAGGATCCCCGCCCGTACGCGCCCTGTCATGAAGTTCCCCCTTTAAAAATCATTCCTGACGATCTTCCATCGCAGATGATAATTTCGACAACACGTCGTTTGCAACAAATTTTCTTGCTTGCGACAAAGCCATATACCAAGCGCGTGGATTACTGCTGCCATGCGCCTTGATGAGTCCGCCAGCGACGCCTAGAAACGGCGCTCCTCCGTATTCAGCCCAGTCGTAACGATTGCGAAACTCGCGAAACTTGCCCTGAATGATGCTAGCAGCCACCCGGGCCATAAAGCTCGACGTCAGTGCGTCTTTAATGCCACTGAACAGTCCCAGACCGATTCCCTCGGCCAGCTTCAGCACGACATTGCCGACAAAGCCGTCGCACACGACGACGTCCGCGACCGAACCGGCCATCATCTCCCGAGATTCTACATTCCCAACGAAGTTGAGACGTGATTGCGCGAGAAGAGGGAATGTCGCCTTCGCGATAGCATTTCCCTTTGTGTCCTCCGTCCCGACATTCAAAAGTCCCACTCGCGGGTTATCGATATCCAGAACGTGCTTCGCATACTCTGTCGCCATATAGGCGTAGGTCAACAAATTCTCGGGGCTCGCATCCATCGTCGCACCAGCGTCGAGAAGGAGCACGCCCCTGCCGTCAAACGTCGGCAGCACCGGCGCTAAGGCCGGCCTATCCACACTGGGCAATCGACCCATGACAAGCATGCCAGCGGCCATAATTGCGCCCGTGTTCCCAGCGGACACCATCACGTCTGCTTCCCCGTCAGCCACCATCTTAGCTGCCATGACGAGCGATGATTCCGCTTTGCGACGAACCGCCCGAACGGGTTCGTCGTCCGCAGCAATGACCACATCGGTATGCCTCAGCGTCACGTTGTTTGGAATGTTCCCCTTTGCCGCCGCCCTCAACTGTGTTTCGTCCCCGATCAACACAAACTGTGTATCCGAAAACAACTTTGCAGCTTGGCAAACAGCTTCTACCGGCGCGACAGGCGCATAATCTCCACCCATCGCATCTACGGCCATCGTGATCACCGAGCTTCCCCCTCATCCATTAATTCCGCTCCAAGGTCCGTCGGATCTTTTTGTACCCAGACGATGCCCTGCACGGCTATTTCCGAATTTACCTGGCTTACTGCTCGACACCGGACCACGTCTCCGTGTTCCCCAATGACGTCCACGCGAGCCCGCACGTTGTCTCCAAGGTGAACTGGTCGTGAAAACCGAAGTTCCGCCTTGGCCGTGAGTGCCACGTCTGCGTCCATCAGTGCTGTAGCCAAGGAATTTATCTGCGCAAACAAAATGTGTCCGCGAACGATCCCCGTTCTGCGAAAGACATGCACGGGTTGAATCGTCAGATCGGACTCGGCATATCGATTGAGTTCCAATTTGATTAGACGCCCAATCAACTCTTGTTCGTCCAATGAGCGCAAATCATCCTGACGGTCTGACGCGACGCGACGAATCCGCTCTCGTGCTTCTGGGATGTGCAGCGCGCTGCGGTCGAGTCGGATGGTCGCCACACTGACGCCAAACCGCTCCGCTAGTTGTTCATCCGTAGCAAACGGATTTTGCTCCAACAAAGCAACCAAGGCATAGCGGCGTTCAGACTTCTTCAGAATGAAAACCCTCTTTCAGTTCCACCGAACTTAGTACCACATAATAATATATCCCGTTTCACCGCGCGAGTCCACGCACTTTTTACAAGTGAACGCCACCTGCTGGGCAGCTGCACGAATACGAGAAAAAGACCGACCCGAATATGGGTCGGTCTCTACATGTCATCGCACTTACTTGACTGCAATCACTGTTCGTCCCTTGTAGGTACCGCAGTTTTTGCACGCGTGGTGCGGGAGCTTGTATTCTCCACACTGTGGGCAGGTCCCCAAAGTTGGCTTTTCAAGTTTAAAATGCGTTCGACGTAGACGTTTTCTCGTTTTAGAACTACGATGTTGTTGTACTGCCATAGCCGTGACACCTCCTTTACAGACTACCGCACATCATCTTACTCCGAGTCACCGTCTGAAAGCAAGTCTTTTAATGCAGCTAAACGCGGATCAATTGGACGAGTATCGCAGGAACATGCTTCTTCATTGCGATTCCGGCCACACTCCGGACAGAGCCCCTTGCAGTCATCCTGACAGAGCGGCCGCTCGTCAAGGCTCAAGAACACGGCCTCCTCGATGTCCGGCGTCAAATCTAGAGACTCCCCTGACACCAGGGGGATGTCTTCTTCGACCTGCCCGGCATCAACGGAATACGCCCTCGACAAGCGCGTGGAGAGCGGGCGCTCGAACACGGTCAAACACCGACTGCAGATGTAGTGCACGGTTGTTTCAATCTTCCCTTCGACCAACAGAATCGGATCCGCCCACGTCGCTGTCCCCGTCACGCGAATCGGGTCGATTTCCTTGATATCGATGACTTCCGCCGCAATGCGCGGGAGCGGCTCCTTGTGATCGAATTCGACATGCCCTTCGCGCTTGATGCTCTTGATGTTCAGTTGCATGGTTCCCTCGTTCCCTTCTATCTCCATCAAGTTTCATTCCCGCAGACGCGTCGCATTGGGCAACGCGGGTTCGTCATCCCCTTGCAGCAATGCCTGAATTTCCGACAAGCGTTCGACCGTCGCCGCATAACCGAGCTCGATCGCCTCCGGCGCGCGCGTAAACTGCGCCGTGCCGATCTTTGAGACAGGTGGCGTAATCGTCAATGTCGCGAGGCGTTCCACCTGATTGCACGCCTGTGCCTGCATCATTTCGAGACTCTGCATGATCACGTCCATGATCGACGTTGGAACGGAGCCGACCGGCGTCACCCCGACATCGACGCCGATGACGACGTCGCACCCCAAGTCCCACGCCGCCCCAGAGGGCACGCGCTCGAGCACGCCGCCGTCGACGTAGACGGCCCCCTCTCGCACCACCGGAACGAACACGCCGGGAATCGAGATGCTGGCGCGGACGGCTTCGGCGATATTTCCAGCGCGAAAGACGACTGGTTGGCGCGAAATCATCTCGGTCGCGACGATAGCAAGCGGAATCGCCGTCTCCTCAAACGTGGCATTGCGCGTGAGCAAGCCGACGAGATGTCGGACGCGCTCACCTTGGATAAGCCCCATTTTCGGCACGGTAAAGTCGAGCCAGTGACGCCGTTTGAGACTCACGGCAAGTCCCCGAAGCATCCGCGGCGGCGTTCCCATCGCGTAGACGGCCCCGACGAGACTCCCCATGCTGGAGCCGGCGACGGCGTGGATGGGCACGCCGTGATCGGTCAGTGCTGCGATCACGCCAATGTGTGCGAACCCTTTAGCACCACCGGACCCCAACGCAAGTCCGACCTTTCGCTCGTGCACATCTCTCACCCCTCGGTGTTCATCCGCGCCGAGCCAAGCGGTCGGCCAGCGCTTCACGAACCACGTCTGTCACAAAATCCCCGACGGAACCACCGTGCATGGCGACATCCTTGACCAGGGAAGAACTCACAAACGAGTATGTTGGAGACGTAGGTATAAAGAGAGTATGAATGTCCGGGTAGATTGACTCATTCATCTGCGCCATCTGCATTTCCACTTGTAGATCTGCCGGGTTGCGTATCCCCCGAACGATGTACGGAATCGAGTTGGCGCGACAGTAATCGACGAGCAGACCAGAAAACGAGTCCACCCGCACATTCGGGTACCGCTTCGTCGCATCCAGCACAAAGCGAACCCGTTCGTCGACTGTAAACAAGGGACTTTTGGACGGGTTATGTAAGATCCCTACGATCACTTCGTCAAACAGCCCTGTGACATGGCGCAAGATATCTAAATGGCCGTTCGTGATTGGGTCAAACGTTCCAGGATACATCGCGCGACGCATATTTTTGCCCCCGGTTCCACGGTAGTGCACCTCCGAGTTGGTCGATCGTCACAGTTCCTCGACCGCGGGCTCGTAGATGCTTACGGCGATGTCGCCGTACACCTTATATTTTACTTGAACAAATCCGCTCATGTCTGTCGGCAGCAGATGTTGTTTCGGCGTTTCGCAAACGATGCCGCCATGAACGCGAACACAGTCCGCCAAGGCCGCCACCACTTGCGACCACAGGCCTTGTGCATAGGGCGGATCGAGAAAGACCCAATCGACCTCCCGACACTCGTCGGCGAGCCGCGAAACCGCCTTGCGCCAATCAGCTATCCAGACGACGCCGCGGTCGCCGGCGTGCAGCTTGGTCAGATTTTCGCGGACGACGCCAGCCGCCCGCCTGTCTGCATCGACGAACACCGCCTTGCTGGCCCCCCGGCTCAGCGCCTCGATTCCGAGCGCCCCCGAGCCAGCGAATAAATCGACGACCACACCGTCCAAGCGGTGCGGAAGCAGGTTGAACATCGATTCTTTCACCCTGTCCGTCGTCGGTCTCGTATCGCGCCCTTTCGGTGCTTGGAGCGCGTGTCCTTTCCACTCTCCTGCAATGACTCGCATAATTTGCCTCTTCCTGCTCTTGCATCTTGATTTCACAACTTTACCATATGGCGATTTTCCGGCAAAATCGCAAGACCATTCTACAAACTGCGTATGAGTAGCCCTCATATGGCCAATACTAACTTTGACAACGGCGATAGCTGTTGTAGGCAACCGCGGGCGAAGAGCAAGGTCCCCATCCACTCTTCCTCCGGTTTTCTCCTCTCCCAGAAGCGTGCTGACCACGATGGTTTGGCACCAGCAGACCCACGCGTACCCGGGCGTGGGTTTTCTGCATCCAAAAGCTCACATGCGCTCCCTATTGATTCGGTTGGCGTAGTATAATTCAGAGCGAGAATGGGGGGCTGCACGTGTTTATCCGCAACTGTTTAACGCCACTTGGCGAACTTACTTCGATCCATCCGAATGAGACCATCGCATCTGCTCTTAAGAAAATGTCCAAACACCTGAGCTTGCCTTGTGTCGGAGACGCGGACCGATTTGTGGGCATCGTCAGCAAACGCAGTATTTTCGAAGCGTTCGAGGCGGTTTCCGAGAACACATCGTTCCTCGAGTTCGCACAACAATCGATCGCGCCGTGCGTCATTCACGATGTGCCGCGGCTCACGTTCGAAGATCACTTTGAAGATACCATTGAAATTATCATTCGCATTCCCTTCGTTCCCATCGTACAAGACGGCAAATTCCTCGGTATCGTTAAGCGCAGCGACGTTCAGAGCGCCTTGGCTGTCGCCTTTGCGACCAACATGGAGGCGGACAGACTGCTCCTGGGCGTTCCAGAGGTAGAGGGGGCATTCGAGCGGATGTTCAACACGACCCACCGACTCGGCCTGAGCGTCGTCACCTGCGTGCCATTCGATGCAGGTGAGAATCTCAATCGGCGCGTCTTGTTGAAGGTGCGAAAATCGCAAAAGCTGGACACTCTCGTCAAAGACTTAGAGCGTGCAGGGTTTCTCGTGATCCAAGTCAACTGATCTACCGTGCCCAGCGTGCGCCTGCTAAGGGCGCACTGGGTGATCCCCAGACAAAGGAAGTGATCGGCAATATGCCCGTACAGACGTTCCCCGATTCACTGGAGACCGCCCTGCAAATGCTCGCGGCTCAGCAGTGGACTGCGCAGGAACTGACGAATCATTGCCTCGAGCGCATCCATTCGCTCAACCCCGAGCTAAATGCGTTCCTGACAATCAGCGACGCGTATGCCCAACAGCGAGCGCGCGCAGTCGACCTGTTGGCCACATCGTTCCCCGAGGCGCTCGGCCCGCTAGCGGGAGCCCCCATCTCCATCAAGGATCTGATCCACACGTCGTTTGCAGCAACCACTTACGGCAGTCAGATCTACCGGGACTACCGTCCAACCCTGAACGCTAGCGTCGTCGAGCGGCTCGAACGAGCGCACGCCATCATCGTCGGGAAGACCCACCTCCACGAATTCGCCTACGGCATCACGAACGAGAACGCCCATTATGGTCCCGCGCGAAATCCGGTGGACACTAAGCGGATGACGGGCGGATCGAGTGGCGGAAGCGCAGCATCCGTTCGAGCCTCGCTCGCACTCGCCAGCATCGGCACGGATACTGGTGGAAGCATCCGCATTCCCGCCTCCTTGACCGGCATCGTAGGCTACAAGCCGACGCATGGCCTCGTGCCAGTCGACGGCGTGTTGCCACTCGCCTCCACACTCGATCACGTCGGCCCCCTCACCCGCACCGTGCGCGACGCCGCACTCCTGACGGACATCCTCGCACTCACGCACGGGACTGGTGCCTCGCTGCGAAGCGCACTCGACGAGATCGAAGAGAAGCCGCTTCGCATCGGCATCCCCGGCCGTCTCATCGAGCGATTTGCGACCGACCCTGTCAGCGAACACTTTGCAAAACTGATATCGTTTTTGGAGGAACGTCAGCTCGTCGTCTGGAAGCGCCAACTCGGCTTTGACGCAGACGAAATCGCGTTGCACCAGGGCAATATCCAGGGGGCCGAAGCGTTCACGGTCCATCAGACGCGATTGCAAGAACACGGTGACCTATATGGCGAAGACGTGTTCGAACGGCTGCAAACGTCCAGCAAAATATCGGCCCAGGACTACATCCGCAGCCTCGCCTTTCGCGAGGCATTCCAGCGCGAGATCGATAGCTGGTTCGCCGATATCGACATCATTTTGCTGCCGACAACCCCAGTCGTCGCACCCGAACTCGGAACGGAATTTGTCGAAGTGCGCGGCGAAGCGAGCCATATTCGTCCTTTGATGACGCGGTTTACGAATCCATGGAACCTGTCTGGGGTGCCTGCCATCTCAATTCCAGGCGGCCTTGCCGACGGTCTCCCGTTCGGTCTGCAATTGGTAGGGCAATTCGGTCAGGACGCTGGATTGCTGCGGATTGCGGCGCAACTCGAACAGGCCCTCGCTGGCTGGAACGAAGCTGCGAACGCTCGCCTCTAGGCCCTTTTCGACACGAAGTAGGGGATCATGAAAAATGGGTTGCTCCCAGAACCTTCGGAGCAACCCATTTTGTTTCCTTAGCGAGTTCCCGACTCAATCGGTCGAGAGATCAACCCGTGTGCTTTGCACACCGTCTCATAATGCTGTAACAATTGTTGGCTAGGACCAGCCCAATCCAACGTCTTGGCGATTTGCAACCCTCGTTCTCGAATCTGGTTGCGCCGCTCACTGTCGGTGACCAGTTGGCGGACGAGTTCGATCATCGACGCATCCGACGATGAATCGAAGATAAACCCGGCGCGGCCGTTCTCCAACACCTCACGCGTGGGCGGGCTATCGGCAGCCAGCACGGGCAACCCCGTGGCCATCGCCTCAAACAGCACTAAGCCAAGCGTCTCGGTGGTAGACGGAAATAGAAACGCGTCTGCGGATGCGTACGCCTCCGCCAGTTCCGCCCCATGCATGTACCCGGTGAAATGTGCGTTCGTTCCGGCAAAGATCTGCTCGAGATCCCGCCGGTACGGTCCATCCCCGACAATGGCCAAATGCAGATTCGGAAATTCGTCCAAACACGGGCGGATGCGTTCGATGTTCTTTTCCGACGCCAAGCGTCCGACGTAAAGCAGCACCGGATCTGACGGTCCGGCATTGGGCGCCAGCCGTTGACGCATCTCACTCGAACGCTTCGCCTGTTGAAACATCTCGACGTCGACACCGCGTTCCCACAGGCCAAGGTTCAAGAATCCCTGCTTTTCGAGTTCATTCATCGTCGCACGAGATGTCGCCAGATTCATATCGGCGCGATTGTGCAATGTTCGAAAGTACCACCACAGTGCCGGCTCCAAGAAGTTTAACTTGTAGTGCCTGGCGTAAGCGGGCACGTTGGTGTGATAAGAAGCGATCAGGGGCAGATGATGACGCCATGCATAGTAGATGCCACCCAGGCCCAAAAACGCGGGGTTGACCGCGTGAATCAAGTCCGGTTGAAATCGTTTGATTGCACGACCAATCCGCGGAAGCGGCAACGCGTACCGCTTTTCCGGGTACAGGATGAACGGCATCGCCGGAATCCCTACGATGGTCGCGGAGGCGTAGTGGCTTGGCGCACCGGACGGTGCGAATAACAACACTTCATGCCCTTCCTGCTCCAAATAGTTGAGCGTTGCACGCAAACGTGTCACTATCCCGTCCGTCGATGGCAAGAACGTCTCCGTAAACATCGCAATTCGCATGTGTATCAATGACCTCCAAGTTGCATTCAATCGACCGCGTCAAAAAGCAGCGCGATCGCGGTATATTCCTGCGGTCTCCAGCAACCCTTGCATCCGTTAGTCAGCAATCGGCGTGGATTCAAACCCGTGTAAACACGGCGGATACGGCATCCTCAATACCGATGTCCGACGTGCGGCACTCTCCCATTGTACCCAACTTTATGAGGTGACAATCGGGAGCTGGGTCGTCAGTCTGTATAGTGCAGCTCGACAAATTCGTAGTCCTGCAAGTCGTCCGAGTCGAAGCGAATGGGCTTGCGAGATGACTTCCTGCCAAGTGTTTAGGCAATCAGGGTACCATCGGCTGTTTGCCATTGGCGCCCCACGTCATCGTCCATTCACATTCCTAGTCGACGCTAGTCTATTCCTACTACAATGTACAAGTTTTCATGCATAGGGGCAAGCCTAGAACGTTGAGTGACTCGTCTGCCAAGCCCAATCTACAAGTTTACTCACCAGCCAGAGGGTGCCCCACGTGTCAGCGAACGACGGTGGCAATCGTGTGACCCATCCTGACTTTCTCACCTGATTTGACGACAAATCGGAGCGGCCACGCAGGAGGAAACAGCAGGACCACGGTCGAACCGAGCGCAAAGTATCCCACTTCTTCGCCCTTCTCAAACGTCGCATGACACGACGCGTCGTGCATTCGACCACGCGAGCGGTTTCGCCGAGACGGCAGTTGGCCAAATGGAACGACGACCGTCCCGACGCCTGCAGCTCCGACTTTCGCCATGACGAACGGGCCGTCTGCCGAATCAAAATACGTGATCACGCGCTCGTTTTGAACGAACAGCTTGGGAATGTGCTGCACGCCGTGTGCGTTGACCGGATACAGGGTACCTGGAATATGACGGTAGTGCCGAGCCGTACAATCTGTCGGCGCGTGGATGCGATGATAATCGCTCGGACTCAGGTACAATGTGATATACCAGCCCTGAGCGTAGCGTCCGGCGGCGACGTCGTCGGCTAAAAACTCGTCGAGCGTATACGTCTGACCCTTCACTTGCAAGAGCGTATGACCGTCGATCCGCCCCATCGAACTGACCACCCCATCGACTGGCGACACCACGCCGACGGAAATGGGCCTGGCTTCAGCGGACAATTTTCGCGAGAAGAACTCCCCTAAACTGACGTGCTCGTGTATCGGCTTGGCGAGTTCGTCGACAGCGATGGAAAAGTGCCGCGCATACCACGGAATGAGCCGCGCACTCCAGCGACTGCGAACGATCCTCCCAAGCAGAGAAGTATAAGCACGTTTCGGCATCAGCCGAAGTGCGCATTGAATGACGAACGATTTCATGATTCCCTCTTTTTTACACTCTATTTTAGAGTCAATATAGGTGTTTTTCAGAGCTTTGTCTAGGCAACCATTGGATCCGCCATGCAAGCACGACCTCATCTGACGCAGGGTGTTTCGCGTTCGACCGAGGCACAGAGATCGAAAAGTCCGTCCGCAAAGCAACCGCTCTAGTTGGCGGTCTTCGCGAACGGACGCTCTGTTTCGTGACAGTTTTCGGCTTAATTAAAATACCGGAACCACGGAACCTTTGTACTTGGTTTCAATAAACTGCTTCACCTGTGCCGACGTGATCGCCTTGTCCAGGTCTTTGATTCTCCAGTCGTTGGTCTCGTTCGGCCGAACGACGATGTAGTTCGCGTACGTTTTTGCCGCTAAGCTGTTCGCCTTTTCGACGTCGAGCGCGTCCTTCACAGTGTACCCCGCGTCGATGGCGTAATTACCATTGATGACGGCATAGTTCACATCGCGTACAGTCCGTGGAATCGCCGCTGCATCCAGTTCCTCAATCTGAACGTGATGCGGATTCGACGTGATATCGGCCTTCGTCTCAGAAATGCTGTTTGGGTTCTTCAGCTTAATAATGCCAGCGTTTTGCAGCAGCAACAACGCGCGCGCCTCGTTGGTGGTGTCATTGGGAACAGCAATGGTCGCGCCATCCGGAATGTTGCTAAGCGACTTGCTCTTACCTGGATAGAGTCCAAGCGGCTCGAAGTGGACAGCTACCGTCGGGACTAAATCGGTGTGATTCTTCGCGTTGTAGTCTTCCAAGTACGGCTTATGTTGGAAAAAGTTCGCATCTACCTGACCGGACGACAACGCCCGATTCGGCTGAATGTAGTCGTCGTAGACGACGACGTCGAGTTGAATGCCCTCTTTCGCGAGAATCGGCTTAATATCGTCCAAAATCTCGGCATGCGGCGTCGGACTCGCGGCCACTTTCAGCACGACGTCCTTCTTGGCCGACGCAGTTGAACTTCCGTTTCCCGCCTCGTTGTTCGTACCATTGGTGCCACATCCGGCAGCGAATAAGGCGCCGACTGCGACCGTGGCCAATGCGACAGATGCATGGCGAATGTTCTTCATCATATGTGAATCCCCTCTCCACTCCTAGGCCCACAACCACGAAAAAGCCTCTTTTCACAGGGAAAAGAGGCATGATCATACATGTCCTCTCATCTCCCGGAATTTCGATCCGCAGGAGTTAGCACCGTGCACGTTGTCGTGTCGGTTGCCGGGCGTCATCGGGCCAGTCCCTCAGCCTACTCTCGATAAGAGTGTGTTGTGTTTGAAGTTGTCGGTTTGATATTTTATCCGCGGCGCAGCGACGCGCCGTGGGCCTGAGACAGTTTATACTGCGAGATGCTCGCTTTTGTCAATAGGGTTGCAATGAACAAGTGCGTGGTATAAAATCCATGACTGTCTGATTCGATGTGACCAGAAAACAATAAAACAGGATATAGATTCTCATCGAGAGTGGCGGAGGGACTGGCCCTATGAAGCCCGGCAACCGGTGATCGGCGTTTTGACCGATAAGCGGTGCTAAATCCTGCGGACGACAGTCCGACAGATGAGGAGACGAGCATGTGGCGCGCCTTCTCAAAGGCGCGCCACATTGCTTTTACACCTGTTTATAGAGATTAGGAGAGTTGTCATGATCAAACTCAGCGGGGTCAGCAAGACCTATCGGCAGAAAGGGAATCTCGCAACGGCGGTGAACGACGTCTCCCTTCACGTCAAACACCAAGAAGTATTCGGCATCGTCGGGTACTCCGGGGCTGGCAAGAGTACGCTTCTTCGCTGCATCAATTTGCTGGAGCGCCCTACGACGGGCAGCGTCGTCGTCGACGGCACGGACCTGACGAAGTTGTCCAAGCGAGAACTGAACCTGACTCGCCGCAAAATCGGCATGATATTCCAACATTTTCACCTTTTATCGTCTGCGACCGTCGCGGAGAATGTGGCTTTTCCTCTGCGCTTGGCGAGGACGCCAGCTGCCGAGACGAAGCGACGCGTCGCCGAGATGTTAGACCTCGTCGGACTCACTGGCTACGAGGGGAAATACCCGAGCCAGTTATCCGGTGGGCAAAAACAGCGTGTGGCCATCGCGCGCGCACTTGCCGCGAAACCGTCCATCCTGCTGTGCGACGAAGCCACCTCGGCCCTAGATCCGGAAACGACCCAATCGATTTTGGCGCTGTTAAAAGACATCAACCGCCAACTCGGACTCACCATCGTGATGGTCACGCACCAAATGGAAGTCGTGCGCGAGATCTGTGACCGCGTCGCTGTGATGGCTGACGGCGAGATCGTGGAATCTGGAAGCGTCATCGACGTCTTGCTGACACCCTCGCACGAAGTCAGCAGACGCCTGTTCCAAGCGCATGGCAAGACGGATCCCACCGCATCCACCACACAAAAGGACGGGACGCACATCCTCGAGGTGACGTGCACAGGCGCACTGGTCCACGAGCCGGTGCTGGCCGAGGTCGCACAGGAGACCGCCTGCACGTTCAGCATCTTGCGAGGAACCGTCGACACCATCAAATCGGTGCCATACGGCCAGCTGACGCTCGCTTGGCACGGTACGCCACAAGCGGTGCGGCGCTCGATCGGGCTCCTCTCCGAACGCGGTTATGCCATCACGAACGACTTGACTGAAACGAATCGACCTGCGGAGGTGACCGCATCGTGTTAAACGGCATTGTCTGGCCAGAAATATGGCAGGCGTCCGGTTCGACGCTGTACATGATCGCCATTGCGACGCTCCTGTCGGTCATCATTGGCCTACCCATCGGCATTGTATTGTATCTCACGTCGGAAACCGGACTCCTCCAGAATCGAGTGATTTACCAAATCACGTCCGTCATCGTCAACGTGGTGCGATCCATCCCGTTTATCATCCTGCTCATTGCACTGATTCCTGTGACGGAGTGGATCGTTGGCACGTCCATCGGCGTCAACGCCGCCATCGTTCCGCTCGTCGTGAGCGCCGCCCCGTTCTTTGCGCGGGTTTCGGAGACCGCGCTGCGCGAAGTGCATCCTGGCGTCGTCGAAGCTGCTCAATCGATGGGGGCGAGTGTCAGTGCCATCGTGATGCGCGTGCTCTTGCGCGAATCCTGGCCGAGCATCGTGGCGGGCGTCACGCTCACTGCGGTTGCCCTCGTCGGTAACTCTGCAATGTCAGGGGTCATCGGCGGTGGCGGATTGGGCGACTTGGCAGTCCGCTACGGCTACGAACGGTTTCAGACCAACGTGATGATTGTAACGACCATCATCCTGATTGTGCTGGTGCAAATCCTGCAGATGACTGGCGACAAGATCGTCGTTCACTTTGCTAAGCGCCGCGGTTAAACGACTTTAACAACCTGTTTGCCACACGAAAAAAAGGCTATCCCCGAAGGGACAGCCTTTTTTTCGTTCCAACACAAGGCGTTAGCGGCCAGAAAGCTGTTGTTCAGCAAATGCCACCAAACGTTTCGTGATTTCACCACCGACAGAACCGTTCTGACGAGCGGTCGTCTCAGCGCCCAACTGCACGCCGAACTCGGAAGCGATTTCGTATTTCATTTGGTCAAGTGCGCGGCTTGCTCCGGAGATCAAGTGTTCGCGATTGCCTCCACTGTTATTCGCCATGCCATTTCACCTCCCCTTGTGGTTGTACACGTAGTATGTTCCGACTAAGGGGATTTATCATGATTTGTAATTGCCAGTTTCGACCACATGCGACAAATTGCGCACGCTTCGCGATGTGAATCAATCTCGGTAAAAAGCCTGCTCAGGCAATTGCGCAATCGCCTGTCGCAACGGTTCAAACGCCGGGGACAGCCAAAACGAATCCGACTTGAGCATCGCGGTCGCCTCCTCGCGCGCGACTGTCATGATGTTGTGATCTCTGACGATATCGCCAACTGCAAATTGCGGTAAACCACTTTGGCGAACTCCGAGAAACTCACCCGGCCCACGCAACTCCAAATCCTTCTCGGCGATGGCGAACCCGTCTTGTGTTGCCACCATCGTCTCGATCCTCGCTTTCGCAGTTTCGCTGTTCACCTCTGCCAACAGCACGCAAGTGCTGGCCTCGGAGCCGCGCCCAACACGCCCGCGCAATTGGTGCAACTGTGCAAGGCCAAACCGCTCCGCGTTGTAGATGACCATCACCGTGGCGTTGGGAACGTCGATGCCCACCTCGATGACTGTCGTCGCTACGAGAACCTGCGATGCCTTGTCGCGGAAATTCCGCATGATGTCGTCTTTCTCACGTGCACTCATCCTGCCGTGCAAAAGCTGTACCTGAAAGCCTGCGAGCTTGTCCTGCAGACGTTCGTAAATATCCGTAACAGCCGCCATCTCCACCGTCTCCGACTCCTCGATCGTCGGAGCGACGATATACGCCTGCTGTCCCTTGTCGAGTGCGCGGCGAACCAATCGCAACACTTCGTCCTCGTGCTTCATCGAGTAAGCCAACGTCTGAATCGGTTGACGGCCTCGCGGGAGCTCGTTGAGGACAGATACGTCGACGTCGCCGTATACGGCGAGGGCCAACGTGCGCGGAATCGGCGTCGCCGAGAGCATCAGGACATCAGGCGATTCCCCTTTCCCACGCAGGACGGAGCGCTGCGATACGCCAAACCGATGTTGCTCATCGGTGATGACCAGCCCCAACTTGTCAAACGCAACGTCATCCGTAAGCAAGGCGTGTGTACCGATGACGACGTGGACCTCACCACGCGCGAGACCCTCTAGAATGCTCTTGCGCTCTTTCGATCCGACACTCCCCGTCAACAACCTGGCCTCCATGCCGAATTTCGACAAAACGCGCACAGCCTCTCGGTGATGCTGCTCCGCCAAAATCTCTGTCGGAGCCATCAGCGCCGATTGAAATCCCGCGGTGAAAGCCGCATAGGCAGCGAACAGTGCGACCCAAGTCTTACCCGAACCGACATCGCCTTGAAGGAGTCGAGCCATCATCTTGGGCCCCTGAAGGTCCTCGAGAATCTCGTTACACGCGGCAATCTGAGCGCCAGTCAGCGCTGCTGGCAAGCCCTCAGCGAACTCTGTCACGGCGTCTGCTCGCACCTGTTTTTCCAGCCCTTGAGGCTCCGTCCGGTGCTGGCGAAACCAATGCAGTTGCATCTGGAACAACAAGAATTCCTCAAAGGCCAGCCTGCGCCGAGCCTGGCGCAGATCCTCGGCAGAATTCGGCTGATGCATCGCGCGAACCGCATCGCGATGCGACCACAGACGAAATTTTTTCGCGAGTGCAAACGGCAGAAGCTCCGGCAATTGATCTGCATGTAAGTCGAGTGCTTTCAAGATCAACTGATGAAGCTGTCGCGACCCAAATGATTTGCTGGCGTGGTACACCGGTAGAAACGGTACGTTCACGCGCGTCTGTTCAGACGCGTCAAATGACGTCTCAGAGACCACAATCAGCCGCTTCTCTTGATTCCATTTGCCCGTGACCATCAGCACGCGCCCGTCCGTCATTTTCGACTTCAGGTAGTGCTGTGAGAACCACGTTGCGAGAACCGTCGATTGCCCGTCGACACGAAGTCTCGCCGTCATCATCGACTTTGAACCACGCCAGCGAACCGTTGCTGTACCAGCAACGGTTGCGCGAACTGTAATTCGTTCACCATCATTCCAAGCAGCTAAAGGTTTTACTCGGCGATCCTCATAGCGAAAAGGGTACGCATGTAGCAAATCGCCGATAGTATGAATGCCGAGCGCAGCGAGATCGGTCTCCTTCGAAGGGCCGACACCAGGTAAACTGCGCACAGGAGTTTGATTCAAATTCACTGGAACGACACTCCATGAAGTACTCTGATACGATGTGCAACATCGCGCGCTTCGAGCAAGAACTTCAACGCGGGCTTAAAATTTTACACCTTGCACGTAAATGTTAATACTCTCAGCTTCGACGCCGATTGTATCGGACAATAGATAATGGACCTTCTGCCGAATGGTTTGAGCGGTTTCGTAGATATTCACACCATAATTGACGACGATATACAGGTCGACATGTAACGACCCGTCAGCAAATCGCACTTCCACACCGCGGCCAGGGTTGTCTCGCCCAAACACTTCTGTGAGGCGATCGACCACCTGGCGCCGGGAAGCCATCGAGGCGAGTCCCTCACATTCCATCGCCGCAAAACCTGCACTAGTTGCAATGACTTCATCTGCGACGGAAATTTGGCCGTATTGTGTATCAATGGTCTTCGGCATGGGAGTCCTCCCTATCCACTTCTGTTTGTTTTCCACTATTGTACTATAAACACGCACGTCCTCGGAAGCATACTTGCAGGAACTGTGCATATGTGCTACACTACACGAGGTCAATTTCGGCGTATGAACCATGATAATTGCAACATACGTAAGTCGTGGTCAAGGAGGTGTTCGCATGGCTAGACGGTGTGAAATTTGCGGACGCGGACCTCAGGTCGGCAACCAGGTGAGCCACTCGCACATCCTGACCAAGCGCCGTTGGCTGCCCAACATTCAGTTGGTGCGCGCCAACGTCAACGGGACTGTGAAGCGGGTTCGCGTGTGCACGCGTTGCCTAAAAGCAGGCAAGGTCACGCGCGCCATATAATTGACATCGAACGAGAAAAAAGCACCCCAAGAGGTGCTTTTTTCTGTTTCACTGAGGAGGTTACACCCGTTTTCAAGACTCTTTCGTAAAGGTGCCGAGCATCGCTTTAACGATACCACCGAGAAATCGCGGCAGCTTTATGGTATAAAATTTCAAGACCACTTCCCCCCCTCGACCAGCCTGCACCAGGTTATCTGGCTGGGCAAGCGCCTCTGTCGCTAACTATGTATATTCGCCAAGTGTCGAAATGTGCTGAGACAAGTCTAAATTCACGGTGGAACGGCGCAAAGTGATAGATGATGCCCCTAACAACAAAAGGCGACCTATCCCCGATGGGATTGGCCGCCTCTGTGGTTCACACTCGGACCCAGACATCCGTTGTCATTTACCTTCTATCTTCACAAACAGCCTGTTTCAGCGCAGCGATTGCCGCTGCCCTGTCGGATTCACCAAACACGGCAGAACCAGCCACAAAAATCCGCGCACCCGCGAGTTTAGCAGCACAAATCGTCTGTAAGTTGACGCCCCCATCCACTTCGATGGGCACGTCGCCACGGTTCGATCGGATCAACCGCTCTCGCGCTGACCGAATCTTTTCCAGTGTCGCGGTGATAAACGATTGACCACCAAACCCTGGGTTGACGGTCATAATGAGGAGCAAATCGATGATATCGTCGACGTACTGCAGGCCATCGAGCTCTGTCGCAGGATTGAGCGCCAGCCCAGCCTTAATACCCCGTGCCCGAATCATTTCGAGCGCTCTGTGCACGTGCGGCGTCGCCTCTTTGTGAACGGTGATGACGTTCGCGCCAGCGTCTGCGAATGCTGGGATCACTTTTTCTGGCCTTTGGACCATCAAGTGTACGTCCAAGGTACAGTCAAACCGCTTGCGCAGGGCCTCCACGACTTGCGGGCCCATCGTGATGTTCGGCACGAAATCTCCGTCCATTACATCGACGTGAATCCAATCACAACCAGCCTCGATAACCTCTTCTACTTCTGCTGCAAGCCGCCCGAAATCGGCTGACAGAATAGAGGGCGCAATTTGCATCCTCAATACATATTCTCCTCCCGCTCGCGGATTTCCGCATAAATCTGAACGTAACTGTCATAGCGCGACGTATGAATCGTTCCACTGGCGACCGCCGCCTTCACCTCGCAGCCGTCCTCGTCGATATGTACACATCCGCGGTACGCACAAGCCGCGCCCGCCTCTGAAAAGTCAGGGAAGAAGCGCTTCAATTCGCGCGACTGGACGTTTAACTGCAATTGGCTAAACCCTGGCGCATCTGCTAACCACGTGTCTTCATCCAGCTTGAACAGCTCAACGTGTCGCGTCGTCTGTTTGCCGCGACCGATTTTCTCGCTCACTGCCCCCATTTGAAGTTCCAGCCCAGGCACCAAGGCGTTGGCAAGTGTAGACTTGCCCGCGCCGGATGGCCCGGCGAAGACGTTCAACGATCCTCGCATCAACGCACGCACCGATTCGACACCTTCGCCGAGCTTGGTCGCGATGGCGAGCGTCGACAAGCCGCACCCGCGATAGATCTCGCAAATGCTATTTGCCGTCTCTGCGTCGACGAGATCTGCCTTGGTCAACACGACGGCAGGTTGCACGCCCGCGATAAGGGCAGCTGCGATGGTCTTGTCGAGCATCAAGAAATTCAAGTCCGGTGTGGCAAACGCAAATACCACCAACACCTGATTGACGTTTGCAATCGGTGGGCGAACAAGTTCGGAACGCCGTGGCAGAACGGACGTGACGACACCTTCCTGGGTGCCCATTGGATCGTACTTCACCAAATCGCCGACGAGGACTGTGACACCTTGCTTCTTGAACACGCCTCGAGCGCGGCACCGACGAACCACCCCTTCGTCGTACACGTCGAAAAATCCGCTGATCGCGCGCACTACCCGTCCTTCTGCCACACGGACGCTCCCTTCCAATCGGTTATCCCTTAACAGGGTAATCGTTCATTAATTTACCGTTCTCATAAACCTTTACATCGCCTTGTTGGCCTGGGTCCAGGTACAAGGTCTCCTGCCACGTCGTCGTCTTGTGAACAGACTGGTCGACAACCACCTGATTCTGCCCATTGGCATCGTCGATCACAACTTTCACCTGCGTCGAGGATCCCTTGTTGGCCTGTACGGTAATCGACACTTGATGTGGCTGTGCAGAACCGGATGTCGAAGTCGTGTTGCCAGTTCCGTTGTCACCGGAGCTGGAATTGCCCCCCGTCGCATTGTCAGACCCCGACGAGTTGTCACTCGACGACTGCGGATTGTCGGCCACGTACAGATTGACAGACGATCCCGCCGGCACCGTCTGTCCCTCGACGTAGGGATAAATATAATAAACCTGGCCGTCGGGGATATTGGTCACTTGGTTGTGCGTGACCTGCCCAACTTGCAAGTTTGCATTCTTGAGCGCCTGCACCGCGTCTGCGTAGGACAAACCGAGCAGGTTCGGCACCGTCGTGTTCTCCTGTTGGCTGACCGTCAGGACGATCTTTCCGTCTGTCGAGACTTGTTGCCCTTCGGCGGGATCTGATGAGATCACCTGCCCCGAGGGGACCGTCGAGCTCTGCTCGACCTTTTCCGTGATGTTTTTCGCTGAGAAACCAGCCGTGACTAGTGACTGCTTAGCTTGGTCGTACGGCTGACCTGTCACATCCGGCATCGACACTTGCGGTGCACCTTTACTGATGTACAACGTGATTTGACGCGTTTGTTTCACCTGCGTATTGCCGGTAGGCGACTGGTCGTACACGATGCCCTTCGGCTTGCTCGTATTTGGTTCATAGTCCTCTTGAATCTGATTCGCATGAAAGCCAGCGGCCTCGAGCGACTTCATGGCGGTACCCGCCGGTTTGCCGACGACAGATGGCAAGTTGAGATTCTGGACCTTGACGAGATTCGTCACGAGCACGATGGCCGCGTAGCCGCCGACACCGAGTGCCGCAGCAGCAGCGACGACTATACCGATATACATCGCCACTTTTCGCCAGGAGCGTTTTGGGCGCGCCGCCCGCAACTCTGGCGAGACATCGGAAAAACCTTCGCCGACGACCGGCACGGCGATCGTCTTGTCGTCGTAATCGAAAGTCGGTTGAAACTTAGGTACATTCGGATGCTTCAACGCGTCTTCCAAATCGGCCTTGACCGCGGCCATATTGTCGTAACGACCCTCCGGGGCCTTAACCATACAGCGCAGGATGATATTCTCCACACTTTGCGGAATCGCCTTGTTCAGCTCGCGCGGCTCGACAAACTGCTCCCGCAAGTGCTTGAGCGCGACGCTGACCGGAGAAGGGCCACTAAACGGCAGACTGCCAGTGAGCATCTCGTACATGACGACACCGAGCGAATAGATGTCGCTCTTGGCATCCGTTTGAGCGCCGCGGGCTTGTTCAGGTGAAAAATAGTGCACCGACCCAAGCACGCTGGTCGCCTGTCTATCCGTTATGGTGTTCCCTGTGACGGCCCGCGCGATGCCGAAGTCTGTCACCTTCACCACGCCGAACTTATTGACCAAAATGTTGTGCGGTTTGACGTCGCGGTGGATGATGTGCTGTTCGTGTGCGTGCGAAAGCGCAGCACAGATCTGCGCACTCAGTTGAATGGCTTCGTCGACCGGCAACGGTGCCCGCTCGACGATCACATCCTTCAACGTCTGACCGTCCACGTATTCCATGACGATATAGTATTCTTTGTCGACCACTCCGACATCATAGACATTGACGATATTCGGATGGGACAAACGGGCAGCATTCTGCGCCTCTTGGCGAAACCGAGCGACAAATTCCTCGTCTTCGACAAACTGGCTGCGCAGCATTTTGATGGCTACTACCCGGTCGAGAAGTGTGTCAACCGCGCGATAGACGATCGCCATGCCACCGCCGCCGATGACCTCTTGAAGCTGGTACCGCCCACCTAGGATGCGCGTGTTCAAGCCTCACCACGCCCCTCTCGGTGGACGACAAAGAGAGCCGTGACATTGTCCGAGCCACCGCGTTGCAATGCGAGTTCGATGATCTCGTCCACGACGCGACCTAGCGACGACTCGTCAGTACATGTTTGAGCACGGAGCATGTATTGTGTGATTTCGGCGTCTGAAACGAGATTCGTCAGTCCATCGGAGCACAAGAGAATCGCGTCCGACGACTGCCACGTAAACGTATTGACGTCGGGGACACTTCGCGGCTCCGTTCCAAGCGATCTCGTCACGATATTGCGCTGTGGGTGAATTTTCGCCTCGTCTTCTGTCAACTGGCCCCGGCGGACCAATTCCGCGACAAGACTATGGTCCTTGGTCACCTGGCGAAGCTGCCCACCCGACAGCAAATATGCACGACTATCGCCGACGTGCGCGATATGCACCTGAGCTTGGTCAGCGTATGCGCACACGACGGTCGTTCCCATACCCTGATAAGAAGGATTTTCAATTGCCTCTTGATAAATGGCCTCATTGGCGTGATGGACAGCTGCTAACAGCACATCAGCCGGATCGCTAGTTGCCGAAATGTGATCTTTCATATAGGCGCTGACCCGCTCCACCGCGAGCTGACTTGCGACATCTCCTGCGGACGGGCCACCCATGCCATCGGCGACGAGATATAAGCCACCGCGCAACAGATCTGGCACGATGATGTAGCCGTCCTGGTTCATTGTTCGAACTAGGCCGATGTGGGATTTTGCAGCATATAACATTCCATGAACACCTCTGTAAGCTGAAGAGGCTGTCCGACGAGGCAAACCCTCCTCGGACGAGCACTCAAATTGGACACCAATACCCTACGCGCGCTGCTTCATGTGCTCGGCGCGGAGTTGACCGCAGGCCGCCGCGATGTCATGACCCATCTCGCGACGAATTGTCGCGTTCACCCCGTAATCCTGGAGCGCATTCCAAAACGCGTAGATCTGTTTCTTCGCCGTTCGTTGAACGTCGCGCTCAGGTACGTAGTTCACCGGGATCAGATTGACATGGCAGGGCAATCCTCGCAACAGGTCGGCCAATTCCTTCGCGCACTCGAGCGAATCGTTCTTGCCGCCGACCAAAGCGTACTCGAAGCTGATCCGCTTGCCCGTTTTTTGATTGTAATAATGACATGCATCCATCAGCTTGGCAATCGGATACGCTTTATTGACTGGCATCATCGAGGAGCGAAGCTCGTCATTTGGCGCGTGCAAGGAGACGGCGAGCGTCATCGTCCGCCCTTCGTCGGCCAGGCGCTTAATGCCCGGCACCAAGCCGACCGTGGAGATGGTGATGTGGCGCTGGCCAATGCCAAGTCCTTGGGGATCACTGATGATCTCCACGAACCGCATCACCTGGTCGTAGTTGTCCATCGGTTCACCAGACCCCATCAGCACCACGGACGACACACGCTCGCCCTTCTCGTCGAGCAACCGCTGACTAAACAACAATTGTTCGACAATTTCCCCAGCGCGCATCTGGCGAATCATGCCGCCGAGCGTGGACGCACAGAACGTGCAGCCCATCTTGCAACCGACCTGAGACGACACGCAGACGCTGTTGCCGTAGTTGTGTTGCATCAAGACGGTCTCGACGGTCACGCCGTCCGGCCAGCCAAGCAGGAACTTAGTGGTGGGATCTACTTTTGACTCTTGGTGCGTCACTTCCTGTGCTGTGCCCAGTACGCACGTCTCCTCGAGTTTGGCGCGAAGCGACTTGGGAAGATTCGTCATCGCCTCAAACGACGTGACGCGCTTTTGATACAACCACTCGAACACCTGTCGCGCACGATAGGCGGGCTCACCGTGCTCTTCCTTCATCCAGGCGGTCAATTCCGCCAAAGTAAAATCGTACAAATGTACCATCTCGGTCACCCCCTACCTCTTTCTCAATCTCGTCATATAAAATCCATCTGTAAGCGCGCGTTCCGGCGTGATGGTCAAGCCCTGGCAGACGTCTTGGCGAAATACCTCTGGGACGAGTTCGTGGATATCCTCGACGACAAACGCGTCGGAGGTGTTCTTTTGCACCCACTCCACGACCTGCTCATTTTCCTCCGGCAAGAGCGTGCAGGTCGCGTACACCACGATGCCGCCCGGTCGAACCGCCCGCAGCGCCGCTTGCAGCAAGTCGCGTTGCAAGCTCGTCAGTTGTGCGATATCCGACTGCTTGCGGCGATGGCGTATGTCCGGTCGGCGGCGCATGACACCGAGTCCGCTGCAAGGCGCATCCACCAGCACGGCGTCGTATGCCGCCTCCTTGTTTGCGAAGTCGCGGCCGTCGCCAAGCCGGGCTGTCACGCTCTTGAGCCCCAGCCGGGTCGCCTGTTCCTGAATCATTTTTACCTTTTGCAGATACACGTCGTATGCATCTATGGTACCCTCATCGCGCATTAACTCCGCAATGTGCGTCGTCTTTCCGCCAGGAGCAGCACACATGTCGAGGACAGTGCTGCCCGGAAGCGGCGTGAGCAAGGGAGCAATCAACATGGCCCCTTCGTCTTGGATGGTGAATTGACCTGCGCGATACGCTTCCAGCGCCTCCACGTTGACTGCCCCCGGAATGACGAGTGCCTGCGAAGACAACTCGCCATCCCGTACCTCAAGCTGTACGGCATCTGCAAGTGCGGCCTTGAGCGACTCGCGTGAGGTCTTGAGTAAATTGGTGCGAACGGTGAGTGGCGCCGGTTCGTTACATGCGGAGAGGATCATCTCCGCGCGCTCCCGCCCATACGCACTGATAAGCCTCTGCACCATCCAGTTTGGAAAGCCGTGCCGGACGCCGAGAGACAACACCTCGCTCGCTCGCTTCTTCGCGAGAAACGCCTCTATTTTCTCTTCCGTCGACGCACTCTCGCGCACGTACGAGCGCAACACCCCGTTGACGAACCCACTCGCCGCCCGAGCGTGGCGCTTGGTCAATTCAACCGCCTCGTCGATCGCGGCGTACGCTGGCACCCGCTCCAAAAAGGCCAGCTGATAGACGCTCATGCGAAGGATGGTGAGGACATCCTGGTCGAGATCCTTGAGTTTGCGTTTGACGTACAACTGCAACAACGCGTCGATTGTGATCTGGCGGCGGACGGTACCGTAGACGATTTCCGTACAGAGTCCCTTGTCCCTCGGCGACAGTCCGCGGTCAGTCAACGCGTGCTGCAACGCGATGTTCGTGTAGGCTCCATCCTTATATACGCGCCCGAGCGTCTCAAAGGCGATAGACCTGGCTGTGTTTTTCATGATGGCGACCCTTTCAGAAACGTAAAGACATCTTGGCGAATCCCGCCAAACCAATCCCGTGCAGCCATTTTCCGCCGGCCTGACGGCTGCACCTCATCGAGGCACAAGGCACCGTCGAGGCAGCCGACCACAATATCCGAGCCGATCCGCCGCACCTGGCCTGGTTCCAGCTTCGTAGCCGCCGGCGATTTGTGCGCCGACCAAATCTTATACGTCAATTCACCGTCCCAAGCAGTGGCCCCAGGCCACGGCGACAAGCCGCGAATGTGCTGATCGACGGCGGTGACCGACGCTGTCCAGTCGATGAATTCATCGGCGCGTTCAATGCGTGCGGCGTAGGTGACGCCATCTTCCGGCTGCTCGATCGCCGTCAACCTGCCATCTACATACTGCGGCAGCACTTCTTGGCACATGGTTGCGCCTAACTGTGCGAGCTTATCGTGCAGGGAGCCCACGTTGTCGGTGTCGAGAATCGGAATCGCACGGCATTCAAGCATCGGCCCTGCATCGAGCGCCTGCACCATCTCCATAATGGTCACGCCGGTCTCTGGATCTCCGGCCATAATCGCGCGATGAATTGGAGCCGCACCGCGCCAGCGCGGCAACAGGGAGGCGTGGACGTTGACCGCGCCGACACGCGGGAGGGACAAGACAGATGCCGGCAACAATTGTCCGTAAGCCGCAGTGACGATGAGGTCGGGCTGAAAAGCCGCAAGCTCCTGCACGCTCGCCTCTTCACGCACCTTTTGCGGCTGGAGGACCCGAAGGCCGTGTTTCAACGCGGCCACCTTGACTGGCGGTGGCGTGAGCACGTGCTTTCGGCCCACTTTCTTATCTGGTTGCGTGACGACGAGCACGTCCCAACCTTGCGCCACCAACGCTTCTAGCGTTGGCACCGCAAAATCAGGCGTGCCCATAAAGACCACCTTGATTCCCATCACGCGCGCTCCTCCACACGTTCGATCTCTTCTGCACGCAAGTAATCCGTAAACATAATGCCATTGAGGTGATCGATCTCGTGCTGAATACAGCGCGCCAACAGGTCTTGTCCCTCTAACTCAAACGGCTCTCCGTGGCGATTCTGCGCGCGGATCCGCACGTACTGCGCGCGTTCGACCTTGCCTGTGAGACCAGGCAGAGAGAGACAGCCCTCGGGGCCGTACTGCTTGCCGCGAAGCTCGAGAATCTCTGGATTGACCAATTCGATGAGTCCTTGTCCGACATCCATCACGATGAGGCGCTTGAGAATGCCGATCTGATTCGCAGCCAAACCGACGCCATCTGCGTGGCGCATCGTCTCAGCCATGTCGTCCAACAACTTGTGAATCGCCGCATTAAATTTTGTAACTTCCTTAGCCTTTTGCCGCAGTGCGGGATCTTCCCCGACCCGTATGATTCGAATCGCCACTACGAGGCCTCCTTTCGCAGTTTACACCGATGTATTCAGCCAATGCGCTGGGCATTGACATCGAGCCGACACGCGCCTCCATACTCGTTCATCCGCTGTTTGACGAGGCGGAAAGCGGGATCGACAATATTTCGCACGTCTTCCCAACGTTGATACTTTAACACAACTTGATAGCGATATTTATCTTCTATGCGCCTGATTCCGCTTGGGGAAGCCGGCAGCACCACAGTTCCGTCCGGCAGGGCCGCTCTGCGCAGTTCGCGCTCGAAGCGAGCAGCTGCCCCACGCGATAGGACCTCATCCGAATGCGTCGCCAGAAACACCGCCATTTCGCAAAACGGTGGATACGAGAACACCTCACGCTGCATCCGCTCCTCGCGGTAGAACGAAGGAAAATCGTGCCTCGCTGCGGCCAGCACGGCGAAGTGATCAGGACGGTAGGTTTGAATGATGGTGACCCCGTCCGTCTCGGCGCGCCCGGCCCGACCAGCCACCTGTGTGAGCAGTTGAAACGTCCGCTCGTTCGCGCGGTAATCTGGCACCTCGAGCATTGTATCGGCCGCCATCACGCCGACCAATCGCACGTGCGGAAAGTCGAGGCCCTTTGCGATCATCTGGGTGCCGATGAGCACATCCGCCTGGCCTTGCTCGAACTGCTCGACGATGTGCTTGAGCGACCCCTTCTTGCGCGTCGTATCCACGTCCATGCGCAAGGCGCGAAGGTGTGGCCACGTCTCCTTCAAACTTTGCTCAATCTGCTCCGTCCCAATACCGAACGAGCGCAAGGCGCGTTCCCCACACGCAGGGCACTCAATCGGACTTTGCTCTTCGTAGCCGCAGTAGTGGCATACCAGCCGCATCCCGCGCGCATCCCGATGCACGGTCAGGCTGATGTCACAGTGCGGACAATGCATGCCCTCGCCACACGCGCGGCACAACATCGAAGAGGCAAACCCACGCCGGTTGAGAAAGAGAATCACCTGTTGCCCGAGTTCCGCCGTCTTTTCGATCTCCTCGGCCAAGCGCTCACTGAACAGCGATTTGTTGCCCATGCGCAACTCGTCGCGCATGTCGATGATCTCGACCGCAGGCAGCGGCCGCTGGTTGACCCGAATCGGCAAGGTCACCATCCTGGCCTGTCCGTGCTCGGCCAGGTAGAGTGCCTGAAGTGACGGCGTCGCGGAGCCGAACACCGTCAACGCTCCGAACGAGCGAGCGCGTTCCAACGCGACGTCGCGCGCATCGTAGTGCGGCGCTTCCTCCTGTTTGTAGGAAGGCTCGTGTTCCTCGTCGACGATGAGGAGTCCTAAGTTTTGCACTGGGGCAAAGACAGCTGACCTCGCCCCGATCACAATCGAGGCTTCGCCGCGCAGGATGCGGCCCCATTCGTCCCTTCGCTCGCCGAGCGTGAGCGCGGAGTGAAGCACCGCGATACGCTCGCCGAACCTCGCGTAAAAACGGCCAACCATCTGCGGCGTGAGGGCGATTTCCGGCACGAGGACGATGGCCGACAGCCCCCGCGCAAGCACGTCTTCGATCGAACGAATGTAAACTTCCGTCTTGCCGCTCCCAGTGACCCCGTGCAGGATGACGGTGCGTGTCATGCCCGCTTCGAGCTGCTCGCGAATGCGCGTGAGTGCCCGAGCTTGAGTATCCGTCAGCTCCGGCGGCGAAGCGACCTGTGGCCTCTCCCACTTGAGTCGCGATTTGGGGCGAACGTGCTCGGTGAGCCACCCCTCGCGGGCGAGCGCCTCGACTGTGTCCCGGCTGTATTCAGACTTCTTCCACTCGATTTCTTCCGTACTCGCCAAGGCCTCGAGCAACCTCGCCTGTTTTGACGCGCGTTTCCGGCGAACTTCCGCGGCAGCAAGCAATTCCTGTGAGGGGCGCTGGCGCACGAGCCACGATACCTCGAAGGCTTGTACCTCTTCCTTGACGATCAGACGCCGCCGAAGGTAGCCCGCGTCCTCCCAGGCCGCCATTTGTGTCCGCGCCGACTTTCCAAACCGGGCGTAGAGCGAGCGCTCAGTGGGCTTGTCCTGCACAATCGAGCCCCACAGAGGCGTCGCCGCGATGTCGTCGGGGACCAGGGTGTTGGCTACGGGCTGTACCACGATCTCGCCCTTTACCCGAAATGCACCTGGCAAGATGGCCGTAATGGCATCGTACATTGTGCAGGCGTAGCGCTCGCACAGCCAACTCGCCAAACTGCACTGCTCAGGTGTGAGCACAGGTTGTTCGTCAACGAGATCGAGAATCGGCTTAACCTTCTCCCCGATTTCCACCCCGCAGTGCACCTGCCAAATGATGCCCGACTTGTACTGGTGGCCAAACGACACAAATACGCGCTGGCCCACCTCGACGGACTGGGCCAGCTCGTTTGGAACGCTGTAATCAAACGGTTTGTCCAGAAACAGGCCCGGGGAATCAATGAACACACTGACCACGGTACCGATTTGACTCATCCCGTCCGTTCTCCATCCACGCTGTTGCGAAGCGTCTTCACCCGCGTCAGAATGCGATCCGCCACGCTGGACTTAGCCATCATCGGCAAGGTGTCGACGTCTCCTGTGCGAGAGATGACGACAACCTGATTCGTGTCGACGTCGAATCCGGCGCCCGGCTGGCTGACGTCGTTGACAATGATCATGTCGAGGCCCTTGGACTCTAACTTGCGCCTGCCGAAACTGAGTGCGTCGCGAGTTTCCGCCGCAAACCCGACGATGGTCTGTCCCTCGCGGCGGGAACGGCTGACCGTTGCCAGAATGTCAGGCGTCTCCTCGAGTACCAGCTCCGGCAACCCGTCCGATTTCTTCCACTTGTGGCCATAGACCTGGACAGGCCGATAGTCCGCCGGTGCAGCGGCCGCGATCAGCACGTCAGCGTCCGCCATCGCCTCTTGGACGCCGCGCAACATCTCTTCCGTGCTGCGGATGTGAACCATCTTCGCCCCAGGTACCGGGTGCAAGTGCGTCGGGCCAGACACTAAAGTCACCTTGGCCCCTCGCGATATCGCCTGCGCAGCGAGGGCGTAGCCCATTTTGCCGCTCGAGCGATTGGTGAGAAACCGAACTGGATCGATGTCTTCGACCGTCGGTCCTGCCGTGATGACGAAGTGGAGGCCGACGAGGTCTTGCTGCTCCTCGAGCAGGGCTTTAATCACCGCGACGATGTCCTCTGGTTCCGGCATCCGTCCCTTGCCGGTGTACCCACAGGCGAGCGGCCCTTCGCCTGGATCCATAACGATCACGCCGCGATCGCGCAAAATCTGCAAATTTTCCTGCACAGCGGGGTGATCGTACATGTGTACGTTCATCGCCGGGGCGACGACCGTTCGGCACGTGGCTGCCAGCGCTGTCGTCGTCACCATGTCGTCTGCGAGCCCGTGTGCCAACTTCGCGATGAGATTGGCGGTAGCTGGCGCAATCACGTACAACTTCGCCCGATCTGCCACAGCGATATGTGCAATTTCCGACGGGTTCGGCTCGGCAAACGTGTCAAAGATCACCGGGTGCTTCGTCAAGGCCTGCAGCGTCAACGGCTGAATGAACCGCGTCGCGTGCTCGGTCATCAAAGCCTGCACGTCAAACCCGTTCTTCACCAGCAGCGAACACAGTGACGCTGATTTATAGGCGGCAATCCCCCCGCCGACTCCGACCAAGATGGACTTCTGTTCCATACAACCGCCCTCCCGTTCTGACTTTCACGCAAGAAAGGCAGAACAACCGCTTGGCTGCTCTGCCCAGGTAGCCTATGTAGGCTTACGCCTCTTCTTGCTTGACTTTATTGGTCGTCGTCACGTCTCCATTGTAGATCTCCCACAGCGCGCGACTGACGTTGCGCGTGGTCGACGAGCCGACCTGATTGATGTTCTCCGTCTGCAATTTGCGCGCGCGTTTCGCCGTAACGACGACCAACGCGTATTTGCTGTCCGTCAAATCGATGAGCTTGTCAATCGAAGGATACAACATAATCTTCACCTCAAGTTGTCGTTTCTCAACTATTATGGTTATGTGGTACGTGAAAAGTGCTGTGTTTCCCGAATCATCATTCTACCACGTTTTCGCTCGTAAGGAAGCGAAAAACCCACATGATCTCATTCTACGTTTTGCACCTGTTCTCGCAACTGCTCCACAAGTACTTTCATCTCGACGACCGCAGCCGCAATTTTGGCGTCAGCCGCCTTCGCCCCGATGGTATTCACCTCGCGGTGCATCTCCTGAACGATGAAGTCCAGTCGCCGCCCCACTGGACCAGATTGCGCAATCGTATCCCGAAACGCCTCGATGTGGCTTGCTAACCGGACGATTTCCTCATCTACCGCACTTCGGTCAACAAGCAACACCACTTCTTGAGCCATTCGCTCGGGCTCGACCTCGACCCGCAACTGTTCCAGCCGCGCCTTTAACTGCGCATGCTTGTTGGCGATTGCTTCCCCGTCGTGACGGCGAACCAAGGACAACTGTTCCTCCAACTGAGCTAATTTTTCTCGGAAACTAGTTTCCAGTCGACTGCCTTCGCCGATGCGCATGTCCACTAGCTTCAAGGCGGCTTCCCTCAGACACTGGAGGACCACGTCCTGAATCTCGTCGAGCGCGGTACTTGGCGACACGACCTGAACCACATCCGGGAACTTCAACCAGTCACGAACAGTATGAGCCTCGATGTCCTTTCCAAAACGTCGAAGGAGGATCTGCTCCGCCTCGATCAGGCTATCGAGGAGCTTCCAGTTTACGACGACGTCCGCCGTCTGCCCCACCCACTCCAAGCTGAGAAACGCGTCTAACCGGCCGCGATGGACGTGGCGCGCCAGCTCTTGCCGACTGACCTCCTCGAGTGCGAGCCACTCCCGCGGAACGCGAATGTGAAACTCGGCGAATCGGTGGTTGACCGTCTTCATCTCCACCGTGACGCGAACCCGGTCGTTTGCACAGGTCATTTGTCCATACCCTGTCATACTTCGTAAAGACATCGCATTGCCTCCCGGCTGCCGCATAATTGACGTCATTGTACGACGTTTCCTCGCTGCCGTACAATATCCCCTTCCTCCTTCTGCGCACCTCCACAAATAACAAGGTTTGCATCGGGGCTTTTACGGACGGAGAACGGGCAAAGAAAACGGGCCGCTCCGTGGGGAGTAGCCCACGAACCAACCCGCATTTTTAATAGGTACTACGGCAGTACGGGAGGGCCACCCCTCACGCGCGCTGCGTCGAAGCCTTGGGGCGAAGCGCGTTGCGGCCGAGGCGGCGGATGGAGAGCGCAAACGTCGGGATGGCTGCCAAGACGAGAACGAGAATCCAATCTGTGAGGCCAAGCGGCACCGTGTGGAACGCGACGGCGAGCTTCGGCACGTAAATCGTGAAGAGGAACAATCCGACGGAGGACAGTACGGCCAGGATGAGCCACAAGTTTCCAAAGATGTTCCGCTTCATGATCCCACCTTCGAGACTCCGGCAATCGAAGACGAGAATCAACTGCGACATCGTGAGGGTCGCGTAGGCCATCGTCTGGGCGTGTTCAAGACTGGACGACGAGCGCAGGGACCAGACGAACACAGCGAGTGTCACGAGCCCGATGAGGATGCCACGGGATAGGATCTTCACACCCATCCCCTTCGCGAAGATGCCTTCGCGGACATTGCGCGGGCGCCGTTGCATGATGTCGTCCTCGGGCGGATCGATACCCAAGGCAATCGCTGGAAGGCCGTCGGTCACCAGGTTCACCCAAAGAATCTGAATTGGCGCCAAGGGTAGGGAAAACCCTAAGAGCATCGCGAGGAACATCGTCACGATCTCGCCGACGTTGGAAGCCAACAGGTAGCGGATGAACTTCTTGATGTTGTCGTAAATGCCGCGGCCTTCTTCAACGGCCGCGACAATGGTCGCGAAATTGTCGTCAGCCAAGACGAGGCTGGACGCCTCCTTGGCGACGTCGGTGCCGCTTTGCCCCATCGCGATCCCGATGTCCGCCTGTTTGATCGCAGGTGCGTCGTTCACACCGTCACCAGTCATCGCGACGACGTGCTCGCGTGCTTGCAGGGCCCGGACGATGCGCAGCTTGTGCTCCGGCGTCACGCGGGCAAATACGTATACGTCGTCCACGACCGACTCCAATTCGCGGTCGTCCATCGTGTTCAACGCGGCACCCGTGAGTACCCGGCCATTTTCCGGGAGGATAGTCAGCTCAGCTGCGATCGCGGTCGCGGTCAATTGGTGGTCGCCGGTGATCATGACGGTGCGAATGCCTGCCTCCCGCGCCACTTCAATCGCTTGGCGGGCGTTTTCGCGAGGCGGATCGATCATGCCGCAGAGCCCGACGAACACCAATTCGCTTTCCCAGTCGGGCGCACGCCTCGCCGATTCGACGCTCTTGAACCTGCGATAGCCAAACGCGAGGTTGCGAAGCGCCTGGCCGGCCATCTCCTGATTCGCGCCAAGGATCTGCTTGCGGGTCGTCTGCGAGATCACCTCTTCGCGCCCGGAGAGAAGGACGCGTTCACAGCGATCGAGAAGAACGTCAGGCGCGCCTTTCACGAATACGAACACGTCCTCGCCGGATTGAACCAAGACAGACATCAGCTTGCGGTCCGAGTCAAACGGCAGTTCGTCAATGCGCTTGTAGACCGATTCTGGCTCGGCAAACCCAGCCTTGCGCGCCAGGACGAGCAGTGCTCCCTCTGTGGGATCGCCTTGCACGGCGTAATCCGTGCGCCCGTCGACTTCCTTTTGAATCATCGACGCATTGTTGCACGCTCCGGCGATTTCGACCAGACTCTTGAGCGCCGCTCGACGGCTGGGGTCGACCTTGCGCTCGCCGAACAAGAATTCCCCTTCCGGGTCATAGCCTGTTCCGGTCACCGAGAACCACGCGCCATCGGCGAAGATCCGCTGGACGGTCATCCGGTTTTGCGTGAGCGTCCCGGTCTTATCGGAACAGATCACCGTAGCGCACCCTAGCGTCTCGACAGATGGGAGTTTGCGCACAATCGCATTGCGCCGGATCATGCGCTGTACGCCGAGCGCGAGCGCGATGGTGACAATGGCAGGAAGCCCTTCGGGAATCGCTGCGACCGCCAAGCTGACGCCGGCGAGAAACATCTCATAGATCTCGTGCCCGTGCAGAACGCCGGCGATGACGACGAGCACGGTGATGCCGATGGAGATCCAGACGAGCATCTTGCCCAACTGGTCGAGGCGCTGCTGCAGCGGCGTGTCCATGTCCTCCGACTGCTGAATGAGGTCGGCGATTTTGCCCATCTCCGTCCCCATGCCCGTCGCCGTCACGACGACTTCAGCCTTGCCCCGAGTCACCATCGTCCCCATGTAGACCATGTTGATGCGGTCACCCAAATTGCTGTCGACGTCGATGTTCGCACTCGCGTCCTTGCTCGACGGCACCGATTCACCGGTCAGTGCCGACTCTTCCACGTCGAACACCGTAGCTTTTAGAATGCGTCCGTCCGCAGGTACCCTGTCTCCGTCTTCGAGGAGGATCACATCCCCTGGGACCAATTCCTTCGCGGGCACGGCCGCGACCGCGCCGTCGCGCCGCACGTGTGCCATCGGAGCAGTCAGTTCCTTCAACGCGGACAGAGACTTTTCTGCGCGAACCTCCTGAATGAAACCGAGCATGCCATTGAGGAAGATGATGGCGACGATCGTGATGGCGTCTGTAAACTCGCCAAGCAGCCCTGAAATCAACGTGGCAGCGAGTAGTACGATGATCATGAAGTCGCGAAACTGATTTAGAAATACCGTGAGCAAAGAGACCTTCGTGCCTTCGCTCAATTGGTTCAGGCCATGGACCTTCCGTCGTTCTTCTACATGCGTAGAGGAAAGACCGGCCTCCGAACTCTCAAGGGCCGATAGGCAATCGGCCGTTGTCAGCGCATGCCAGTTCTGTTCCACCGGAGCCACCCCTTCATGAACTTGTCTCGTAATTTCTATGCTTGTCTGTCGAGGTTCATGTCCAAGGAACGAGACGAGCTTTGGCGTATTTGCCGAACGCTTCGTGATCCCGATATACTTGCGGTAGACGCATACGACAACACTTGAACCGACTATACGAACCGTCTTTCGTTGACGGGCGTGAGCGCATACAAAGGAGCGACAAACCCATGGACGGACTCACCATGCGACGCTTGGCGCTCGAATTACATGAGCAGCTAGCAGGAAGTAAAATCGAGAAAATTTATCAACCTGGGGAGCGAGACCTGTTGTTCGCACTGCGCATGCCGGGTCGCCCTGTCGCCAGGTTGTTCATCTCCGCGCATAAACAATTTGCCCGCGTTCACCTGTTGCAGGACGAGCGGCCGGAAAACCCAAAGGAGCCCCCGATGTTTTGTATGCTCGTGCGCAAATACCTCGAGGGTGGCCGCGTGGTGAAGATCGCGCAGCGCGGTTGGGACAGAATCTTGGAGATTTCGATTGAGGCCATCGACGAAGTGGGCGATCTGCGCACGTACGTACTCGTCTGCGAGACGATGGGCCGCAACAGCAACATCATCCTGTGTCGGACAGACGACGAGGGACAACGGCGCATCATCGACGCCGTCGTGCGCGTCACCGAACACATGTCCCGCGTGCGCGAAGTGCTCCCCGGCGCGCCGTACGCGTTGCCGCCTGCCCAGGACAAGTCGGACATTCGCGACCTTTCTGCAGACGCCTTTGCGGGATTGCACACAGATGACCTGACCGCGAAGGCCAATGAACACCTCCTGCTCCGCCAAGTCGCAGGCATCGGCCCCACGTCTGCACGCGAAATTTTGTACCGGGCGGCCGCAGAGGGTGTGCATCAACTGCAATTTGACGCGCCGACATCCGTGTACCAGGTGGCGCGCAGACTCATCGAAGCGGTCGAGGCGGGTTCGGAATCGTCCACCGTATCCCTGGATGACATGGGCCGCGCCACAGAGTGTGAGCCGTTTTTGCTGACGCATCGCCAGAATTACGCGCTGTGCCCGTCCATCAGCGAAGCGATTCGCCGCCGCTTTGCGGACAACGGCGAAGTGCTCTACCACTCTCACCTGCAGGACGAATTGCGACGGGCGGTGAGTGACCATCTCGACAAATTGCGCGGTAAGCTCGTCAAACTAAAGCAATCGCTCGAGCAGAGCGCAGACGAGTCCCTGTACCGGATGAAAGCTGAACTGCTGACGGCATTTGCCCATCAAGTCGAAAAAGGGCAGTCGCGCTGTACGCTTCCGAACTATTACGAAGATAATCAACCCGTCGCTATCGATCTCGATCCGTCACTCGACGCCATCCAAAACGCCCAGCGATACTTCAAGCAAGCCACAAAGCGAAAGCGGGCAGCGCATGCGGTGGCCGAACAGTTGGACGTGACGCAAATGGATATTCGATACTTAGAAGACGTCGAAGAGTCGCTCCGCGACGCGAGCCTGGAAAACCTGGAGCAAGTCCGCAGAGAGTTGATAAGCCAGGGCTTTCTCCAGGAAAAGGCCCCGAAGCGCAAAGCGAAGAACCAGCGACAGGGCGCGAAGTCACAGCAGCGCATCGAGAGCCGGCCTGACGAGTTCGTGTCGACCGACGGATTTCTGATTCGCGTCGGGCGCAACAACCTGCAAAATGATCGATTGACATTTCGCCAGAGCGACGGCCGCGACCTCTGGCTCCACGTCAAGGACCAGCCTGGCTCGCACGTCGTCATCCGGCGCGAGACGGCCGCGGAGATTCCCGAGTCTACCGTCGATGAAGCGGCACTACTGGCGGCATACTTCAGTCGCGGGCGCGACTCGGCAACCGTACCCGTGGACATCACCGAGGTCCGCCACATCTGGAAGCCGAACGGCGCGCGGCCGGGACTCGCACTGTACGACAACCAAACGACCGTGTACGTCACGCCGGATCGGACGTTGTTAGAACCGATTCTCAGTCGAACCGCGTCATCCGTCTCCGGGGCGTGACCCGCTCTCCCCGCCCTCTCTGCTTTCGTACGGAATGCCGTCGAACAGGCGTACCCAAATCGCCTTGAAGTTCGCATCGGGCTGCTCCTGCGGCCCGATTGGCGGTTCCGGCAACAGATGCATGAGGGTCAACTCCATCTCCTTGCGCCCTTCGTGTCTCGCCAACTCGAGTGCGAACACGCGGCCGTGCCGCCGCAAGTCCGCTGAAAAGTCCTGAGCCGTCCACCAAATCGCCCACGCTGCGACGTCCTTGCGCTGCGCCACAGCGGCAAACGCCTTCCACAAGGAAAAGTAACTGAGCAGTGCACGGGAGTACAACGGCGTGTCGACCAGATTGGCGAAGAGGGTGGAGATCTCCTCAATCATCAAAAATCCGGCGTACAAGCTGGGGTAACCTTTGCCGAGCCGAAAGCAGTTCTCGCCACACGACAAAATCGTCTCCCACGTCCGGACCGCAAACTGCTTTCCTCGCCATGTCCCAGAAGACGCCATGGCGGCCAGGCGGTACAGCCGCTGCGCGACCGTCTCCGCGTAGTACTCTTGCCCCTCTGGCAACAGGTGACTGAAGACGATATGACGGTACATCTTCACCACTTCCTGTGCCGGGACGAATGACCCTTGTTCGAGGTATAGGCAACCTTGCTCGTAGAGGGCGTCGAGCGCGACATAGATGATGCCCGTCTCTTTCTCCTTAACCGTCACGCCGATGATCTCGCCCCACTGATTGAGAAACGAGCGATGGATGACGAGCGCCGGATCGTCTTCGCTAAACGGCATTGGCAACAGCGCCGCAATTTCCTGCATGCGCGTCAATCCGTACGTCCCGGTCACCGAGTCGTTGACGGATGCCGCCCGTTTGACGATGTCGCAAATCTGCTCCACGTTCTCCATCGCCGAACGCCAGCGGCCACTCCGGACAGCACCGTCGTACTCCCGCAGGATCAACTGAATAATGCGCTCGGGCTTCAACAGTTGAACGACGGCGTACATGTACAAAAGCAAGCTGAGAAAGCAGATAAAGACGAGGACGAGGTCGGCACTCATCTCTGATTGCAGGGGGAGTGTCAGCGGATCGCGTTCGGGTTCTCGAATTTTCGCCATGAGGAGAAAGCTGTGCATGATGGTGGTAAAGAAGACCAAGAATAAGGACGCATTGTACGGTAGGCGCACGAAAAAATCGAGGACTCGGTGTGTGTAGTTGCTCGCTGTCATCTGGATGGCCACGAGGATGATCGAAATGCACAGCGCGAGAATCGTGGACAGCGATGAGACAATCGTGTTCAAGTAATTTCGCGCGGTATCCGTATCTCCCTGAAAGATGAGCGGTGGGTGGACAAAGACGAGACAGATGACGAGGCCTGTCACCAAGAGGTAGAACACCCACGAGGAACTCACTTGACGTACGTGTTTAAGGTATGCCTGAAGACGGCTCAGTTCCGATGACAAGTGCGCCCAACTCCCCTATCATGTGCACTTTTCATCGTGCCCCAAGTGGTTTATTATAAAACGGTATTTGTACATTTCAGGTTATCTAGGCGACATCATCGAACTTTTTACATACTTGAGAGGGGCGTTTCGCCGTGTCATCGCAGCAGACCAATAAACGGCTCGTAGCTGGTGCCAACATGCCCGCACCTGGAGACAACGTGTTGACCAACACGCAGGCGGCCGTGCACGAGGCACTTCACCGACTAGGTTACGAAGAGACCATTTACGACCTGTTGTCCGAACCGGTTCGCGTCTTGACCGTGCGCATCCCGGTAAAGATGGATGACGGTCATACGGAAGTATTCACGGGTTACCGCGCACAACACAACGATGCAGTGGGCCCCACCAAGGGCGGGATTCGCTTCCATCCAAACGTCTCGTTGGACGAGGTAAAGGCACTGTCCATTTGGATGAGCCTGAAGTGCGGCATTTTCGACTTGCCTTACGGGGGCGCCAAAGGTGGGATCATCTGTGACCCGCGCAGCATGTCGATGGGAGAACAAGAGCGACTGGCTCGCGGATACGTACGCGCAGTGAGCCAAATCGTCGGCCCAGCGAAAGACATCCCCGCACCAGACGTCTACACAAACCCTCAGATCATGGCTTGGATGTACGATGAGTACAGCCACATTCGCGAATACGACTCCCCTGGCTTCATCACCGGCAAGCCGCTCGTGCTCGGCGGTTCGGAAGGGCGCAATCAGGCTACGGCACTGGGCGTCTGTATCGCCATGCGCGAAGCCGCAACTCGCCTCGGCAAAGACGTTAAGGACCTGACCGTGATCGTCCAGGGGTTTGGCAACGTAGGCAGCAACGTGGCCCTCATCTTGCAGCAATGGGGCGTCAAAGTGACAGGCATCAGCGACGCGAATGGCGGGCTCTTCGACGAAAACGGGCTGAACATTCAAGAGTTGATTGACCAAAAGGACTCCTTCGGCATGGTCACCACTGCATATCAGAACGTGATACCGAACGAAGAGTTCCTCAAACTGCCCTGCGACGTGCTGATCCCTGCGGCACTCGAAAACCAGATTCACGGGGATAACGCCGCCGACATCCAGGCATCCATCGTCGTCGAGGCCGCGAACGGGCCAACGACGCCGGCTGCCGATACGATTCTGAGCGAGCGCGGCGTCCTGGTCGTCCCTGACGTACTGGCCAATGCGGGTGGAGTGACCGTCTCCTACTTCGAGTGGGTGCAAAACAACCAGGGCTTCTACTGGACGGAAGACGAAGTCAACCATCGCCTCGAACAGATGATGGTCAAATCCGTGCACAACATCTTGCAGACTTCAGACAGATACGAAGTCACCCCGCGCCTTGCCGCGTACATGGTAGGCATTCGCCCGTTCGCGGAAGCAATGCGCTGGCGCGGTTGGGTCTAAACCGTTTCAATTCCAAAACAGAATCGCCAAAAAGGGCATCCGCCACAGTCGCGGAATGCCCTTTTCATTGACTTCTTGACTTCGTGAGACGACTGCTTGATTTAGAATGTGGACGGCGATTCCCGCCAGCGCATCAAGAGTTCCACATCGGCGTCCGTGACGACGCCGCGTTCGCGCGCGACGCGTACGAGTGCACGGTAAGGGACGAGGCGATACGCAGGCACACCGCTCTCTTCCATTCGCTCACGAGCGATGTCGAAGTCATAGGATAAGATGGTGAACACCGCCAATACGTCGACGCCGGCAGCTTGCAGGCTGGCGACCGCTTCGTAAGCGGACTTCCCGGTGGACAGCGTGTCTTCGACGACGACAGCTTTCATGCTTGGGCGGACAAAGCCCTCAATCTGCTTTCCCTGGCCATGCGCCTTCGCCTGCGACCGGACATAAGCGTTCGGGAGGTTCAGCCTATCCGCCAAAATCGCAGCATGCGGAATACCTGCAGTCGCCGTACCGACGATCACCTCGACACCTGGGAAATCCGTGCGGACGATCTGTTCGAATGCAACCGCGACCTGCCCCCGCAAAATTGGGTATCCGAGAATCAATCGATTATCGCAATAAATTGGGGACTTCCAGCCACTGGACCACGTGAACGGCTGGTTAGGGCGCAATTCGACGGCGCCGATCTGCAGCAAGCCGAGCGCGAGCGTGTCGATGTCCTGAATATAACTATCGCGAAGCAGTTCCATGGCGTCTGTTCACTCCCTCTATCATCTCATCCCAGTAACGCTGTAACGCCACCATCGGATCCGCCGCATCGCGCACAGCTCGTCCCAACACCAGCCGGGTCGCGCCCGCAGACATCGCTTGGCCGGGCGCCTTCGTGCGCTGTTGGTCGTGCGCGTCGTCAGTCGCGAGCCGAGTGCCCGGCACGACGCGTTCAAACGTCGACGGAACGACACCCTCGAGCATCGCGAGTTCCTCTGCGGAGCAGACGACGCCGTCGAGATCGGCCTCAAGACAGAGTTTTGCGAGGCGCAAAACCGCGTCTTGCGGTTCGCCTTCGATACCCAATTCGCGAATGTCCGGACTTGCCAGGCTGGTGAGTACAGTGACCCCGATGAGCAGCGGCTGGTATGTGCTCGCAGAAACCGTCTCGCGAGCCCTTTCCAGCATCTTGCGACCGCCTTGCGCGTGGACGTTGACCATTTCGATCGGCGAATCACAGATGGCGCGCAAGGCCCCACTCACGGTATTCGGAATGTCATGCAACTTCATGTCGAGAAAGACGCGAAGGTCGCGCGCCAGCAGTTGGTCGACCAAGGCCATGCCAGCGCGGTGGAACAACTCGAGTCCCACCTTAAAGCCGTCGATGACCGGTGCAAACGACTCGACGAGTTCCAGCGCGCGAGCGGGTTCATCGACGTCGAGCGCAAGGTACGTCGCCTTGCGCGCCGAGTCGTATTTTGACTGCAGGAGGGCGTCTTTGACCGTCACGCCCGCCACCCACTCTCGCGGAGTTCAACTTTCGACGAGTCTCCGAGCGCCATCGTCTGGAAGTGAATCAATTTAAGAATGTCGAGCAGCGATTTGACCGTGTCGAGCGATGTGAGACACGGGACGCCATGCTCGACTGCGGTGCGGCGGATTCGGAATCCGTCGCGCTCCGGTTTGAGCCCTTTGGTCAAGGTGTTGATGGCCAACTGGATACGGCCCTGACGGATATCGTCGGCCAAATTTGGCGTACCTTGCGCCAGCTTGTTGACCACGCGAACCTCGAGTCCGCGCTCGCGCAGGAATTTGGCGGTCCCTTCCGTGGAGGCGAGTCGGTAACCTAGCCGGGCAAACTCGGCGAGCAGCGGGTAGGCCTCCTCTTTGTCCTTATCGGCGATGGTGGCCAGGACCGTGCCGTGCGCCGGCACGACGGTACCCGCCGCGAGCATGCCTTTGTACAAGGCCTTTTCGTACTGCGTGTCCCGCCCCATCACTTCACCGGTCGACTTCATTTCGGGTCCAAGGCTGATATCGACGCGATGCAACTTCGCAAAGGAGAACACCGGTACTTTGACAGCGACCGTGTCGGCCTCTTCTACGCGCCCGCTCTCGAGCCCGAGTTCGCGAAGCGAGCCGCCGCAGACGGCGTGCATGGCGAGATCGACCATCTTGACGTCGGTCACCTTCGACAAGAACGGCACGGTACGGGAGGAACGCGGGTTGACCTCAATCACCTCGACCACGTCGTCGTGGACGATGAACTGAATGTTGACCAAGCCCCGTACCTTCAGGCCACGCGCTAAGCGCAACGTGTACTCTTCGATGACCGACTTCACTGAGTCGCTCAGATGCTGCGGCGGATAGACGGCGATGGAATCCCCTGAGTGCACGCCAGCCCGTTCCACGTGCTCCATGATGCCGGGGATGACCACGGTCTCGCCGTCGCTGATGGCGTCGACCTCGACCTCGATGCCCTGCACGTAGCGGTCGATGAGCACCGGGTGCTGCGCCGAAACTTCCACGGCTTCGTCCATGTACTGTAAGAGTTCGGCCGTGTTCGAGATAATCTGCATCGCGCGCCCGCCGAGGACGTAGGAAGGGCGCACCAACACTGGGTAGCCAAGCCCTTCGGCAGCCTGCACGGCATCCTCGACCGTCGTCACCGTCTCGCCTTGTGGGCGGGAGATGTCGAGTGCGGTCAAGAGCGCGTCAAACTTCTCGCGGTCCTCCGCCCGATCGATATCGTCTCGGGACGTGCCGAAGATTCGCACCCCGGCCTCCGCCAGAGGGCCAGCTAGATTAATGGCGGTCTGGCCACCGAACTGAACGATGACGCCTTCCGGTCGCTCGCGCTCGATGACGTTCAACACGTCCTCGACGTGCAGTGGTTCAAAATACAGTCGATCCGACGTGCTAAAGTCAGTCGACACCGTCTCTGGGTTGTTGTTGATGATAATCGCTTCGTACCCTTGACGCTGCAGTGCCCAGACCGCGTGTACGGTACAGTAGTCGAACTCGATGCCCTGACCAATCCGAATCGGCCCTGATCCGAGCACGACGACCTTCTTGCGCGTCGACTCGAGCACCTCGTCCTCGCGCTCAAATGTGCTGTAGTAGTAGGGTGTCGTCGCCGCGAATTCGCCTGCACACGTATCGACCATCTTGTAGACGGGCACCAGCCCCCGCTCTTTGCGCCATTCGCGGATGGTGAGCGCATCGGTTCCTAACAGGCGGGCCAACTCCACGTCCGGGAAACCATTCTGTTTGGCGGTGGTCAATAGCGGTGCGTTGTCCTCCAACAAGTTCGAGATCGGAACGCGGGTCTTTCCGAGCTCGGCGAGCTGGCGTTCCATGTCGACGAGGCGCTCCAAGTGCCAGAGGAACCAATTGTCGATCCGGCTGAGCTGGTGGATGTGCGCAGTCGTCCAGCCCCGGCGCAGTGCCTCAGCCACCGCGAACAGGCGGTCGTCTTCAGCCACTTCCACCTTGCGCTCGAGCTCAGTGTCGGACCAGTGTTGCGCCTGCTTAATCCACAGCGATTCCGCGCCGATTTCCAAGGACCGAATCGCCTTCATGAGGGACTCAGGGAAACTGCGGCCAATCGCCATCACTTCGCCCGTCGCCTTCATCTGCGTGCCAAGTTGGCGTTGCGCACTGCGAAATTTATCAAACGGCCAACGTGGGATCTTCGTGACCACGTAATCGAGTGCAGGTTCAAACGCGGCATACGCCTCCTGTGTGACAGGATTGCGCAATTCGTCTAGACCGTAGCCTACGGCAATTTTGCTGGCGATGCGGGCGATTGGATAACCCGTCGCCTTCGACGCGAGGGCGCTGGAGCGGCTGACGCGCGGATTGACTTCGATGACGTAGTAATTCGAACTGTGTGGGTCGAGTGCGAGCTGAACGTTACAGCCGCCTTCGATGCCAAGTGCGTCGATGATGGTCAAGCTGGCGTCGCGCAGCATTTGGTAGTCCGCATCGGACAAAGTCTGACTTGGCGCCACCACGATACTGTCGCCCGTGTGGATGCCGACCGGGTCGAGATTTTCCATATTACAGACGACAATCCCAGTGCCATTGCCGTCACGCATGACTTCGTACTCCACTTCCTTGTAACCGGCGATGCTCTGTTCCACGAGCACTTGGTGAATCGGAGAGAGCGTCAGCCCGCGTTCCACGATCTCTGCGTACTCACTCCAGTTCTTCGCAATACCGCCACCCGTGCCGCCCAAAGTGTAGGCGGGCCGGATGATGATTGGAAATCCGATGCTCTCTGCGAACTCGTTGGCCTCTTCCTGCGTGTGGACGATGGCACTTGGCGGTACCGGTTGGTTCAACTCGCGCATCAAATTGCGGAACAGGTCCCTGTCCTCCGCTTTCTCAATCGCCGACAGCGGTGTCCCGAGCAATTCAACGCCCTCTTCTTCGAGAATTCCACTCTTCGCGAGTTGCACCGCCATGTTGAGCCCGGTCTGCCCACCCAACGTCGGCAACAGTCCGTCCGGGCGCTCCTTGCGAATGATTTGCGAAACGAATTCCAGGCGGATAGGTTCGATGTAGACGCGGTCAGCGATGTCCTGGTCGGTCATGATCGTCGCTGGATTGGAGTTGACGAGGACGACTTCGTAGCCCTCTTCTTTCAGTGCCTGGCAAGCTTGTGTACCGGCGTAGTCGAACTCGGCGGCCTGACCGATGATGATTGGGCCGCTGCCGATGACCATGATTTTCTTCAGATCTTTGCGTTTTGGCACGGTACAAAACTCCCCTCTTGCACAGATTTCATCATATCGACAAAGTCGTCAAACAGACCGTTTGCGTCTGTCGGACCTGGTCTCGCTTCCGGGTGGTACTGGACACAGAAGGCAGGTAGGGTCTTGTGTGCCAGTCCCTCCACCGTTCCGTCGTTCAAGTTCACATGGGTGAGCGCCAAGGGAGTGCCTTGGAGCGAGTCGGCATCGACCATGTAACCGTGGTTCTGTGCGGTGATGTCGACTCGGCCGGTGAGCAAGTTCTTGACAGGATGATTCGAACCGCGATGACCGAACTTCATCTTCTTCGTGCGAGCCCCACAGGCCAGCGCGAGCAACTGATGGCCAAGGCAGATTCCAAATATCGGGGCTTGACCAAGTAGTCCCCGCAAAGTCTCGACGGCAAACGGGACATCCTCCGGATTGCCTGGGCCATTGCTCAACATGACGCCGTGTGGATGCCACGACAGAATTTCCTTGGCTGTCGAAGTCGCTGGAACGACGATGACGTCGCAGCCGCGCCGGAGCAATCCGCGCAAAATACCCGATTTCATGCCGTAGTCGATGAGAACGACGCGAAATCCTGCGCCAGGACTGCGGTATACAGTCTGTGTGGTGACCGATTTGACGGCGTCGACGATGCTCCCCTCGTGCATTCCGGCAAGCAATTCGTGGGTCGGCGTGTCGCTCGTTGTAATGACGGCCCGCATTGCCCCCTCGGAACGGATGGCCTTCGTCAGTTGTCGCGTATCGACGCCGGAGATCCCGATGACGTTGTGCTCCTTGAGGTAATCCTCAAGCGATTCCGTCTGTTTGAAGTGCGACGGAAATTCACAAAACTCACGGACGACAAAGCCCCGCACGTGCGGGTGTCGAGATTCCACATCGTCGACGTTGATGCCGTAATTCCCGATGAGCGGGTATGTCATCGTGACGATCTGCCCGTAATACGACGGATCCGTCAAAATTTCCTGATACCCCGTCATCCCTGTATTGAACACGACTTCTCCGAACCGCTGGCCCGTGGCACCAAACCCTGTACCTTGGAACACGAGCCCACTTTCGAGAATGAGTCGCGCCTTGGGTCTATGCGTGTTGTTCATTCGAATCGCTCCTCACCCTGTTCAAAGATTTGTTTGCCGCGAAGAATGGTGCGAACCGTCCAGCCCGCAGCGTGCCAATTTGCAAACGGTGTATTTCTCCCCTTCGAGTAGAACCGTTCTGGGTCGATCCGTCGCTCTTCGTCCGTGCTGACGATCGCGAGATCCGCGGTCGCGCCCGGGCGAATGATCCCGCCAGGCAACCCAAACAGCTCTGTCGGCCTTCGTGTCATCGCATCCACCAACCGATTGAGTGGAACCACACCTGGGGCTACCAAGTATGTATAGAGCAGTGGAAAGACCGTCTCGATGCCGACCATGCCAAACGGCGCTTTCGCGATGCCTCGCGACTTTTCCTCTGCCGTATGCGGTGCGTGGTCAGTCGCGATGATGTCGAGGGTGCCGTCGAGAAATCCTTCCAAGCACGCGTGCCGATCCCGCTCCCCCTGAAGCGGTGGGTTCACTTTAAAGACGGCGTCGTCGTGCGTAATGATGGACTCCGTCAGCAGCAGGTGGTGCGGTGTGACCTCCGCCGTGATGCGAACGCCACGCGCTTTCGCCCAGCGAATCAGCGCTACGGACTGTTCGGTACTGACGTGGCACACATGCAGATGTACCCCCGTGCGCTCCGCCAAGAGGATGTCCCGCGCGATCATCGCAGCCTCGGATTCCGGCAACAGCCCCTTCACACCGATGCGCTTTGCGGCGTCCGGGTGAATGACACCGTCCAAGGAGAGCGTCTCGTCCTCCGAGTGAATGACCACGGGCAGATGGGCGGCCTTTGCGCGCTCCATCGCCTCGAGCATGCGCGCACCGTGCTGAACACCCTTGCCATCGTCGGAAAGGGCGACGGCGCCAGCCGCTTTCAGGGCCTCGAAATCCGTCAACTCATCTCCTGCCTGGCCGATGGTGATACAGGCAATCGGGTGAACATCCGCCTTTTTGGCGTCTCTCCCGCGTTGAATAATGTCCCGCACAATCGCGGGCTGGTCAGTCGGAGGATTGGTGTTGGGCATGCAAGCCACTTGCGTGAACCCACCGGCCGCCGCCGCCTGAAGGCCTGTCGCCAAGGTCTCTTTGGCGGTAAACCCGGGGTCTCTCAGGTGAACGTGGAGATCGACGAAGCCTGGCAGTATCAGTTCACCATGTAACGTCACCACGCGATCCGCCTCGCCAAGGTCGTCGCCCACCGCCACAATCAACCCTGTGACATCGTCGTAGGCGACGTTCGCCTCAAACAGTTCACCCTTTGTCGGGTCGAGTAGACGGCCGCCTTCCAGTCGTACCTTCACGACAATTCCCCCTTCAACAGTTGGTCAATGAGTGCCATCCGCAGATACAGGCCGTTCTCCGCCTGGCGAAAATACGCCGCTCGCGCATCTGGGTCGATGGCCGGGTCAATTTCTCCGACCCGCGGCAACGGGTGCAAGATTCGAGCGTGGTTCGGAAGAATCATCAAGTGCTCCGCGTGAATCGCGTAGTCGCTCGCCGCACATGCCTCGTCGACCGATGCAAAGCGCTCCGCTTGAATGCGCGTTTGGTACACGACGTCTGCGCCACGCAGTGCCTGTTCGACGCTCGCTGCATGTTCCACGCGGACGCCTGCCCGCTCCAGTTCTGCCGCGATGTCAGGAGGCAAGCTGAGGCTTTGCGGGTAGTACAACTTCAGTGAGATGTTTTGCATCATGGCGAGCATGCGCAGCAAGGAGTGCACGGTTCGTCCATATTTCAAATCACCGAGGACGGCTACAGACAGGTTTTCCAAGCGTCCAATTTCCCGCCAAATCGTGTAGACGTCGAGCAGGGCCTGCGTCGGGTGTTCACCGCTGCCCGCTCCGGCGTTGACCACGGGAACCGGCGAGTAGGCGATAGCTTCGTCGAGCTCCTCTGCGCTGTGGTGCCGAATGACGATGGCGTCGACATACGCACCTACGATTCGGAAGACGTCCGCCAACGATTCGCCTTTTTTCGACGAGGAGTTCTCGCGCGCGTTCTCGGCGCTGATGACCTGACCACCGAGGCGGTAGACCGCCGCTTCGAACGAGAGTCGCGTACGCGTGCTCGGTTCGTAGAACAAAGTCGCCACCAAAGAGCCTGAGAGGCGATGAAGGATATCCGCACGCTTGGCCGCTCGGAGGTGCTCCGCGTGTTTGATCAAGTTGGTCGTTTTTTCGAGGTCAAATTGCTGTACTGTCGATACGTGAAACACGAAACCACTCCTGCCTTAGCGTTCGCTCACTATCCAAACTCCGTCTTCGCCGTCCACTTCCGATAACTTGACGATGACTTCTTCCATCCGGCCCGTCGGTACGTTCTTTCCGACGAAATCCGGGCGAATGGGCAATTCGCGATGTCCTCGGTCGACCAATGCCGCGAGTTGCACCGACTGAGCGCGCCCTGCGAGCATGATGGCATCGAGTGCCGCACGCACGGTGCGCCCTGTGTACAACACGTCGTCGACGAGGACCACATTGCGCCCTGCGACGTCCAAATTGGGTGGAGCAGCTTGGCGCACGTCGTCGTGTGCGATGTCGTCGCGAAATGGGCGCGCATCAAGCGTCAGACACGGTACGCTCTCCCCTTCAATTTCTTGCAGCTTTGCCGCGATGCGCTCTGCGAGGACCACTCCCCGCGTCAAAATGCCGACGAGGACGATGTCGTCCAGTCCCTTGTTGCGCTCGAGAATCTCGTGCGCCATGCGGATCATCGATCGCCGCATCGCCGCGTCGTCCATGATTTGTGATTTATTTTGCACAGGTATTCCGCCTTTCGCTGGTCGAAGTCGATTGCACAAAAAACGGCCACCATCCGGAGGATAGTGGCCGTGTTGCACCGACTACACGTGTGTCCATACAGGATACACGTGTAGCTTTCACGACTCCTTTCCAACCTCACGGGATTGGTTTAAAGGCAGTTCAATTTGTTCATAGCCTATCAGTTGTGCGCAGTTGTGTCAACTAGTGACGAACCTGTGGTTCGACTAGTGCAGGACGCCGGATCGCAATTTGTCCACCAATTGTTGCATATCCTCGGGCACCGGGCTCTTGAGCCGGATCTCAGCATGCGTCGTCGGGTGGACAAAGCCGAGCGTTTCGGCGTGAAGCGCCTGCCCCTCAATGGGCAAGCTGTGCCGCCGGCCGTACACCTGGTCTCCAGCCAAAGGATGCCCAATGGCCGCGAAATGCACGCGGATTTGATGCGTCCGTCCGGTTTCGAGCCGACACTCGACCAGCGAGTACCGCTCGAACTTTTCCAGCACCTGAAAGTGCGTTACAGCGCGCTTGCCGTTGTCGGTCGCCGCCATCTTTTGCCGATCCTGCGGATCGCGCCCGATCGGCATATCAATCGTGCCGCTCTGATGCGTCATGCGCCCGTGTACGATGGCCAGGTACTGACGCTCGACCGTGTGGTCACGCAACTGCTCCGTCAAGGCGTAATAAGCGGCCTCTGTCTTGGCGAACATCACGAGGCCACTGGTATCCTTGTCGATCCGGTGAACGACCCCAGGGCGCATCTCGCCGCCGAGACTCGACAAGGTGATGCCCTTGGCGACCAGCGCGTTGATCACCGTCCCCCGCGAGTGGCCAGCGCCAGGATGCACCACGAGGCCGCGCGGCTTGTCTACGACCACGACGTCGCTGTCGTCGTAGACGATGTCAAGCGGAATGTCGTCCGGTACAATCGCAAACGGCTCCGCAGCCGGAACTTCGATTGCGTATTCTTGACCGAGTTCAATCGGATCGCTTGCCTTCACGTTTCCCGCTGGCGATTTCGTGACGAGTCCAGACTTGACCCACTTCTGAACCACACTGCGCGAGATGTCGACCTCGTCGTCCTGGAGGTGCTCCGTCAGCCACTTGTCGAGACGCTCCCCCACATCGTCTGAGTCCACTACATAAACCGCTCTTACCGCACTTCTCATGATTCGACGTCTTCCTTCGTTTCCGTTTTGGTGTTCTTTGGCGAGCGGAAACTGTTGATGAGGAGAAGCAACACCCCAACGTCAATCGCCGCGTCGGCGAGGTTAAAGATGGCAAAATGAACAATGGAAAAGTACACGTAATCTGTCACTGAGTGCTGAATGATGCGATCCGTCATGTTGCCTACCGCGCCGCCCAACAAGAGGCCGAGCCCCACTTGAGCCAAGATGCTTGGTCGATACTTGCGCTCGATAAAGACGACGGCCACCACGACGACGACCGCAACTAACACGAACAACCAGATCTGATTTGGGAAAATACTAAAAGCTCCGCCAGTGTTTTGAATGTGCAAAAATTCAACGACACCCGGGATGATGGTGACCTCGTGAAACACCGGTAGGTTTGCACGAATCAGCCACTTGACCAATTGATCAAGCACGTAAATGACAGCAGCAACGATATAGAGCACAGGTGTCACCTAATTTCTCTGGACTGCTCCCTGCCTGCACACGATGCCACGCGAACGGCATACCGTGAAGAGACAACAATGCTCGGGAGCGTGAACACCGTGATTTTATCAGACTCAGGCGCTTTCTCACAAATTATCCAGTATCCACTCGGCAAGCGCCCCGGGAAACCCAGAGAATCGGGCTGGACGATGGTCATCGACAAGGGGCTCGGCTACGAACAGTTGAGTGATTTGCTCGAGGTCGCCTCGGCCTACATCGACGTCTTGAAATTCGGCTTTGGGACCAGTTGCCTGTATCCTAGACACATCCTCCGACAAAAACTGTCGCTCGCGCGAGTATTCTCTGTGTTGGCCTGTCCTGGCGGTACGCTCGGCGAGATTGCGCTCTCTCAGAACGTCTACGACAAGTACCTCGACCGCTGCGTGAAACTCGGGTTCACGGCCATCGAGGTATCTGACGGAACGATTGACCTCAGCTCCGATGCTAGGCAGCGGGCGATTGCTGCTGCCAAACAGGCGATGTCTGTCGTCATCTCCGAGGTGGGTAAAAAACTCGATCACAACGTCGACATCAGAGACTACGCCAAACAAGTGACAAAGGATTTAGAAGCTGGCGCCGACTTCGTCGTCATCGAGGGCCGAGAATCAGGTGAAAATGCCGGCATCTACGGTGCACAAGGGCAGGTCGACTCCTCCATGCTCGACGACTTCATCACGCTGTTACCAGTCGACGCTCGTTCGAAAATCATCTGGGAAGCACCCAAGAAAGCACAGCAGATAGAGCTTATCGAGCGCTTCGGCCAAACCGTCAGCCTGGGCAACATCCCGCCGACGGACGTGATCGCGCTCGAATGTTTGCGCCTCGGGTTGCGCGCTGACACGTTCGCCCTCAGAAATCGCGAGGACGATAAGTAGGCGACGGAGGCAACTGATCCTGGTACTGTTCGTTCGTAACGACATCCATGTCATCGACAATACCCTGGTTATCGTCTAACTCCATCTGCTCGTACCAGTGATCATACGTCGGACGCTCGTTGTGGCGCTCTACATCCTGCCACGTGTCTTCGCCGTCGTATGCGTTCTGGTCCTCGCGATCGTGCCAAATCTCGCCAAAACCAGGGTAGAGCACATGTTCCTCGACCGGCCTGTGATGGTGCTTCTTCTGGGCTTCTTCGTCATGCTGACACTCGATACAGTACATCGCCGTCGGCATGGCCGACAACCGCTCCATCGGGATGGCCTGACCGCATTTTCTGCACTGCCCATAGGTGCCCTCGTCCATGGCGGCAAGCGCCTGTTCGATATCCTCCAATTGCGCTTCGTCGCGAACGCGATCGCCGACTGCCTGACCGCGTAAAAACAGCTCGGTTCCTATATCTGCGGGGTGGTTGTCGTAAATCGACAACTCGGACAACTCGTTTTGCATGCCCTCCGACAGATTGGCACTCTCCATGTTTCGTCGCAAGCGCGTCGTGATTTCCTGTTTTTCCGCCACCAGTTCCGCGCGCAGTTGCTCATGGTTCATCCATATACACCACCTTGAAAGCGATTGGAAGCGTTCATCCGTGGGTCTTAGTGTAGGTATTTGGAAACAAACCATACCGGCCTGCCCGCGCCACATTATCCCACGGCTAGCCACACCTACACGTCTCATTGCGCCGCGAACGCAATGTTCACGAGACTGTCAAACGCCACAAGTGTCCAAGGGTGTATGATGTTATAGATGGATGAACTGCACGACTGGAGAGAATTTGGTTGCGACGAAATCAATTGTTGACCGCGGCGTGGATACTGCTGTGGATTGGCGCCATCCTCTTGGTGGCGTGTTGGTTGACGAGGTTGTGGTTCCAAATGGTGATTCCACTTACTCCTGTTTGCCTAATTATCCTCGGCGTCGGCTTGTGCCTCTTCCTCATTGGGCGAAGGTTAAACTGACCACGAGCGCCCTAGTGCTTCCGACTAACATACATGACACCGCTCAAAACAGGCTGCCCAGACACTGGACAGCCTGTTTTATGTGCATATGTGCAAACTCCAAGGGTGCGAGAACGGGCATCATCCTGCCTCAGACCCTGGCGGCACGAACTTTACAGGCCAGACTCGGCGATAGCAGCCTCTCGCCGCGCCAACTCTCGATCAAACGACTGCCAGTCGCCTGATTCCATCATCTCGAGTTGCGATTGTACAAGGGAGCGGAACCGCGCGCGAAAAACCGCGGCTTGCTTTTGCATTTCTTCCATGTCCAAAGCGATTTTGCGCGCCTTGTTCAAGGCTTCACTGACAATTCTATCCGCATTCTTTTCCGCCTCGCGAATGATGAGCTGTGCCTCTTTACGCGCATTGCTCTTCACTTCTTCAGCCGTCTCTTGGGCGACTAAAATGGACTTGCTCAAGCTGTCCTCAAGGCTGTCATAATGCGCAAGCTTTTCATTCAAACGATTCATGTCTTCTTCGAGTTGCTTATTGGTTCGAATCAGACCCTCGTAATCCTGAATGACGCGTTCGAGGAAGTCATCTACTTCGTCCTCGTTATACCCGCGAAACGAACGTCCAAATTCTTTATTGTGAATGTCTATTGGCGACAGGGGCACCGTGCGTCCTCCTTATTCGACAGCAGCACTAGAAAGCAGGCGGTTGTCGACAAACTCCGTGCTGACGTAATTCGACACAAACCGGGAGTTTCCTTCCCTAGTCTCGTGATCGTTTTATGCATTTGAGCGAAGAATGCCTACGCGAATCCTCATCCTATCACGGCGTGTGGCACCCAGTGCCTGCAAGATCTTCACCCTGCCAAACCCGCGCACGGACAAAAGATCTCCCTCTGCGACCTCATCGCGGTTGCTCGCCGGCGCGAAGTTGAGCGTGACATCCCCGCGCTCGACGGCGGCCTGCGCTTTTGCCCGCGACATCTGACAGGCGTGGGAGACGATGGCGTCCAACCGCAGCGAAGCGACACTGACATCTTTCTCGTCGTACGCCGGCGCAGGCAAATCGGGCAAGTTGGCGGCCTTCGTGACCGTTACGGTCGATCTCCCCACGCGGCTGAGCGACTCATACAGGAAGTTCGCCACACTCTCTGCGACGAAGACGTACGCTTTGCGTTCCACGACGGCGATATCGCCTAACATCTTCCGCTGGAGCCCAAGCCCTAACACGCTGCCAAGGACGTCTTTGTGGCGCAGCGAGCCTTCCAACGAGTTGAGTTCCAAACATTCAATCGCAAAGTCTTGCGCTTGGGGGTACCACTCACCAGGCATCAGCAGGAGACGTCGACGCTCTGCGTGCGCATAGCCGCCAAACGCCTCCACGACGACCCCACGACGACCTGCGACACTCGTCGCAAGGTACTCCTCTCGCGGCGTCAGAAAGTCGGTTAGGTACCACTGCCCCCGAGCCTCGACCTGATTACACCAATCTTCACTCGTGCGCGCGAATGGACGCTCGCTGTCGCGCACCCAATCGTGTGTACTACTCATACGTTCATCAACAGTCTCGTCATGACCGAACCAACCGCCTCTTCGATGACAAAAAATACCGCAACGCCAATCATCCACGACAAATCAAGCGTGATCTGCCCCACTACCAAGGGCCGAACGACCCGCCGGTAGATGTTCAGGTAGGGATCCGTCACGCGACTCAGCAACTGCCCTACTTGTGTCTCGCGCAAGTCCGGCACCAGACCGACGACCGCCGTCGCCAACAGCACGTACCAGTACGCGGAGAACAAACCTTGCACAATCGTCGTCAGCGCACTCACAATCCCTGTCCCCCCTGTGTCAGATCTGCGGGACCAACCAGTTGGCGGCCGACGCGGATCATCGTGGCCCCTTCCTCGACCGCTACTGGGTAATCGTCAGACATGCCCATCGACAATTGATCAAACGCCGGAAGTTGCATGTCTTCGCGCACCTGGCGGCTGAGCTCGTCCAAAGCCCGAAAGATGGGGCGCGACTCCTCGCTGTGAGCGACCTTGGGCGCCATCGTCATCAGGCCCCGCAATTCTAAGTGCGGCAACTGTGCAACGAGCTCCACCACTCGCCTTACGTCTTCCTGATGAAAACCCTGCTTTTGTGGCTCGCGGGCGATGTTGACCTGCAACAAGATGTTGAGCGTCCGCCCTGTCTTCGCAGCCTCCCGCGAGAGCGCCTCTGCCAATTCCAAGCGATCGACCGAATGAATCCAATCAAACCTTGGAACGATGTATTTCACTTTGTTCGTCTGCAGCGAACCAATAAAGTGCCACTTGAACCGCTCAGCAGCCGGGTGCGCCAACTTGTCCCGCGCGACTTGCCAACGATTTTCCGCTGCATCGGTGATGCCAGCCTCAAACAGGGCCGGCAGCACCTCTGGCGGCGCCGACTTGGTGACTGCGATCACGTCAACCGCTGCGCCGTCGCGACCACTTCTCACCAACGCTTGATTCACATTTTCTCGCACCCGTCGGACGCGATCCGCTATATACTCGAAATCCAACGATGTCGCCCCCATTCACGCGAGCGCTATCAAGGCCGCAAGCCGTCCGGCCCGCCCTTGTTCTCTTCGGTGTGAAAACAAATGGTTGACTCGACAGGAAGTACACAATCCGGTGTCTTCGATGGCGTCTCTCGGTACGCCTAGCTGCTCCAAGTCAAACCGAATCGCGCCTTGCATCGAAAACCAATACTTGCCCGGTTTGCCGAACCGCGGCGTGATCACCTGGGCCCTAGCAAATGCCCGTGTGACAGGCTCGGCCACCACGTCGTCGACTTCGTAACAACAACTTCGAATAGACGGGCCGATACTCACGCGCAGGTCACTAGCCCGCGTGCCAAATTCCCGAGTCATCGCCTCGACCACCCTGTCGCAGATGTGCCCCACCGTTCCCCGCCACCCAGAGTGCGCGGCGCCGACCGCTCGATGCACCGGATCGTAAAAGAGAACGGGCACACAATCGGCGGTCAAAATACAGAGTGTGATGCCGATGTCGTCCGTCACCATGGCGTCCGCAGCGATTCTATCAGCGTCACTGGAAAGTACCCCCATCCCGCGGTGCGCGGCGCCGACGACCGCCACGTCCGTCCCATGGACTTGCCGGATGAACACGAGGGATTCCACATCCACGCCCATTTGCGCAGCGACCAGTGCCCGATTGGCGACCGTCGCTTCCGGCGAGGTTCCGTCCTGGAAGGCAAAATTCAACGAACGAGTGGCGTCTTCCGGGTGATGACGGAACGTAAACAAGGCGCGCACGCCCGCGTCCGTCCATTCGGGTTGCACGCCTATGCTGCTCTGCTGTTGCGACCAATTCGTTAGCACGCTCATCCCCCCAACACCCATCATACATGAGCTGTGCCGCATTTGGCGATGACTGTACAAGCTCTTTGTCAGTATCCGCCGGTGCCCCGCTTGCCGGACTCTGGGGGCAAGTAGTATCCCGTCTCGTTGGCCGGCCGCAGGTCTACGAGAATGACGTCCGACCCAATCTTCACAATTTGGTTCCACGGAATAATGTAATCTTGGCTGCCGCCGACCATCCCAAAGAAGCGGCCCTGTCCAGGGATTACGATGGACCGGACAAGGCCACTGTCGGTATCCAACTCCAAATCGCCGATCGTGCCAAGACGCTTTCCATCTTCGACATTGACGACATCCTTCGCCTGTAAATCGGAAATTCGCATCAAGTTTTGATCCGCCTTCCTAATCGTCATACATCATGTATATGACGACAGGCCAGGCATTTACGACTGAATGTGTTTGTGCATGCGGTGGATGGCCGCCTTCTCCAAGCGCGACACCTGTGCCTGAGAAATCCCGATTTCGTCTGCCACTTCCATCTGCGTCTTGCCCTCGTAAAATCGCATCGACAGGATCTTTTTCTCCCTGTCTGTCAGCTTGTGCATGGCTTCGCGCAACGCGATGCCTTCCACCCAGCTCGCGTCCTGCTCCTTGTCGTCGTGGATTTGGTCCATGACGTAAATCGGATCGCCACCGTCGTGATAGATCGGTTCAAACATCGAGACCGGATCCTGAATCGCGTCCAGAGCAAACACCACTTCTTCTTTCGGTACGTCCATTTCCTTGGCAATTTCCATAATAGTCGGTTCGCGCAGGTGACGCGTCGTCAACGCATCTCGGACCTGCAACGCCTTGTACGCGATATCTCGCAAGGAGCGACTTACGCGAATCGGGTTGTTGTCGCGCAAGTAGCGCCTGATTTCGCCCACGATCATGGGCACCGCATATGTAGAGAATCGGACATTCTGTCCCAAATCAAAGTTATCGATTGCTTTCATGAGTCCGATGCAGCCGACTTGAAACAGGTCGTCCACATATTCGCCTCGATTGTTAAAACGCTGGATCACAGATAGGACGAGTCGAAGGTTGCCGTTGACGAGTTGCTCACGAGCTGGTAGTTCGCCGCTCTGTAATCTTGCGAACAAATCACGCATCTGCACATTCGTTAGAACCGGAAGCTGTGAGGTATTGACGCCGCAGATTTCGACCTTGTTGCGCTTCATAGAAGTTCCCCCCAAAAGGTGCATTCGATCTGCCACGGACATAACTAAAATTTCCAGAATTCGTCTTTAGTATGTCCGCGAGGGGTGAACTTATGCACGTATCCAGGGAACGTCGCAAGGCCTCCTACGTAGCGCAAAAAGCCCGGTGTCATCGCCGTCTTGTCGCCGAAAGAGAGCAAAATAAACAAGAGGACCCCTTGCCCGCCGCGATGCCACAACGCGGCGAGAAAGGAGCCATGAGGATTTAGATCATCTTGTTAAACTCGCGCTGCAGTCGCTTGAGGATTCGCTTCTCAAGCCGGGAGATATAGGACTGCGAAATGCCGAGGAGATCTGCGACATCCTTTTGCGTCATCTCTCTGCCTGTGCCGAGCCCGAAGCGCAACTGCATAATTTTGCGTTCGCGCTCAGATAACTTTTCGAGTGCATCGTACAATAACTCGCGGTCCACCTCGTCTTCAAGGTTGCGATAGATAGTGTCGGACTCGGTTCCCAACACGTCTGACAACAGCAACTCGTTTCCGTCCCAATCCACGTTGAGGGGCTCGTCAAACGACACTTCGGACCGGAGTTTGTTGTTTCGACGCAGGTACATCAATATTTCGTTCTCAATACACCGCGATGCGTATGTAGCGAGTTTGATTTTCTTCGTTGGATCGAACGTGTTGACCGCCTTGATCAGGCCTATCGTCCCGATGGAAACCAAATCCTCGATGTTGATCCCCGTATTTTCAAACTTGCGGGCGATGTAGACCACAAGGCGAAGGTTGCGTTCAATGAGCATCGCACGAACCGATTCGTCGCCGGAGGGCAATCGTTCAAGCAGGTATTGCTCCTCCTCCCGAGTGAGGGGTGGCGGTAACGCTTCACTTCCGCCGACGTAATAAACCTCGTCAGGGTTGCCTTGGAGTCTGACGCGAATGCGTAGATAGAACAACCGCAGGCGAATTCGCAATTTCATATTGAGGTCCTTGAGTGTGTCGAGTGCCTTCAACCTCGTCATCTCCATTCATCATGTCCATATGCAAAATCGCATCGAATGTTCCATCGGAACTAAGTCGGCCGGGATACACCGCGAAGAGCTGCGGGTCTCTTACCGTCAAGCGCTCCCCCTTTTGTTCCACGACGATGTCATCCGGGCGCAAGGCCAGCGTCAATCCTTTCCCGCTCGCTCCCTGAAATGGGACCAGCGAAAACGACGTTGAAGCCGCGAGCGCTGCCACCGCGCTCAAGAGGTCCACGCCCTTGGCGATTTCCGCTTGAACATTCTGAGGCAGAACAGGTAAGAGTACGTCCATATCGACAAACGATACTGGCCGCCTAGAGACGGGGTCATACAACTGATTCCCGGAGTCCAATAGTCCATTGAACGAAACCGTCAAGTCTCCAAATTGAGCTTCTACCGAGACAATCCAGTTGGTCCGCTGTTGCACGCGCCGAATGCGAGCGAGGATGCGCTGCATACCGAAGATGCAGATGGGCACAGCGGCCATCAGTGCAAGTGTCTCGCCGGACGTGGTAAACACCAGCCCATGCCCAGAAACAGCGAGTCCCTTCCCCAGGGATGTGCTAGGAATGGCAAAGCCGAGTGCTACAGCTGCTCCCGCGAAGACGAACGATACGAAAAAGAACACCAGAATCACTCGAAGTAAATCGAGCATACCCCGTTTCGGAAGCGCGACGTAGATCATCGCCACTGACATCAAAGCCTTCCCTGGCCAAGTGGTGAGCAAGGACAAACTGGGGAAGAACATCAACAGCCCGTAGCCTGATCCGATGAGCGCGCCCAACGCAACTTTTCGCAATCGCACATTTCGCTTGAGCAACCATCCCGTGGTCCACAGGAGCACGCCGTCCATCACAAAGTTGATGAGAAAGACTACGTCAATGTAGACAACTGGCGTCGCAGGCACAAAATCACCTCGAGCCGTTTTAGGGAAAGTATAATTTATCTCTATTACGAAGCCTGTCGGAACTTGACTGAAATCTCATAGACTTTTTGTAGAAGATGGGGGACAGATGTAGAAATCTCTGAAGGGCTGAAAACCGGAAGATTTCGTTCTAGACGCGAAAGGGAAACGAGTGACGTCTCCTAAACCAAGCATGGCTAAACAAGGAGCGCTCGACAAAAAGGGGTTGTCCCGCAAGTCGATGATCGACTTATGGGACAACCCCTTAGTCCTTGTACGTTTTACCTATCCCGACCAAATTTGTTCCCGTCACGGCGACGCATAAACGCAGGAACGTCCCATGCATTTCCGGTATTCGGAACGGATGGCGGCGTATCGTTGACTGGGCTGTGACGTTGCACTGTCCCGCGAGAGACGTGCTCTGCCGGGCTCTCGTGGTGCACCTGATTTCCCTCGAAGCCCGTAGCGATGACGGTTACGACAATCTCGTCCTCTAGGTCTGGATCAATGGCTGCGCCGAAGATCATGTTCACTTCCGCGTCCGCCGTCGTCGACACGATATCTGCGGCTTCATTGACTTCCCAAAGGCTTAGGTTCGTGCCGCCTGCGACGTGCATCAGGACTCCACGCGCGCCGTCGATAGAGGTTTCCAGCAACGGCGAGGAAATCGCCTTTTTCGCCGCTTCCGCCGCACGGTTTTCGCCAGCGGCGATACCGATACCCATCAAGGCGGAACCGCGCTCAGTCATGATGGCCTTGACGTCCGCAAAGTCGACGTTGATGAGTGCAGGGGTGGCAATCAACTCGGAGATGCCAGACACGCCTTGTCGCAGCACGTTGTCCGCCTCGCGGAACGCCTCCAAGACCGGCGTATTGCGGTCGACGATCTCGAGCAGTCGGTCGTTCGGAATAACAATCAGCGTGTCTACCTTTTCCTTTAAAGCAGAGACGCCCATTTCCGCTTGAACCATCCGACGGCGCTGCTCAAAGCGGAAAGGCTTGGTGACGACGCCGACCGTCAACGCGCCGATCTCCTTGGAGATCTCCGCGATGACAGGCGCTGCACCAGTACCCGTTCCACCGCCCATGCCCGCTGTCACAAAGACCATGTCCGCACCCTTAAGTGCGTTCGCGAGCATTTCGCGGCTCTCTTCCGCCGCCTTCTTGCCAATTTCAGGGTTAGCACCTGCACCCAGACCGCGCGTTAGCTTTTCGCCAATCTGGAGCCGTGTCTCCGCCTTCGATAATTTCAATGCCTGGGCATCCGTGTTGACGACGATGAATTCGACGCCTTTGACGCCGGATTCAATCATGCGGTTGACCGCGTTACACCCACCGCCGCCGACGCCAATCACCTTAATATGCGCCAGGGAATCCGATTCAAAATCAAATTCCAGCATGACTGCTCCTCCTCAAACTGTATCGCTCTACGCTTGTCCCTGCCTCTCTCGCGGTCAGGGGACGAGAGGTTGTCCGAAAGGTGCCACGAGTGACGCTTCCGGACACACTAACGAGCTGATAACCTCTCAGCCTTATACAAAGTCGCGCAACCAATCCTTAATCCGCGTAAACATTCCGCTCGACGATTTCACCTGACGCATCGCGGGCGCCTGATCCATCGGCGTGGAGCGCAAGCCTGTGCGAGCGGCATACGCGATGGTCCCAACGCCGTTGACGAAGGACGGATCTCGAACACCTAAAAATTCAGGGATGGCGATACGAACTGGTGCCTGGAGTTCTTCTCCGGCGAGTTCAGCCGCTCCAGGTGTGGAGAGCACGCCCCCATGGAGCACATAACCCGCTGGCAAGTCATCCGCATATCCCATCTTCTCTACTTCTTTTCGCACGAGCGCAAATATCTCCTGCATGCGCGGCTCGACAATCGTTGCCAAATCGTACTGGGTATACTCGGTATCCTTGTTGCTGCCCATCCTGGGAACCTGGAACGTCTCGTTCTCTGAAGCCTGGGCAACCACCGCGCACGCATGACGGAGTTTCACTTGCTCCGCCGAAGTCGTGCTCGTGCGCAACCCGATGGCGATGTCGTGCGTCACATAGTCCCCGCCCATCGGGATGATGCTTGTCCCCATCAATACCCCGTTGTCAAACACGGTGACCGTGGTGGCTCCAGCACCAATATCGACGAGTGCGACGCCGAGCTTGCGCTCGTCCATCGAGAGGGCGATGTGACTTGCCGCCATCGGCATCAGTACCAAGTTCGCGACCTCGAGCCCTGCGCGTTCCACGCAACGAACGACGTTGTGAATAGCCGTACGACTACCCGTGATGAGATAGGCTTCGACTTCCAGCCGAACCCCGAGCATCCCGCGGGGATCCATGATACCGCGCAGACCGTCTACGACGAATTCCTTTGCGACGACGTCAATCACTTCGCGTTCCGGCGGCAGCGCAACGACGCGGGCCTGCTGCAGGACGCGTTCGATGTCCTCATCCGAAATTTCTCGATCCGCCGACGACACCGCCACTACGCCGTGACTACTGTGCAACTGAATGTGGTTTCCCGAGATACCTACGTATGCAGACGAAATGTGAATGCCTACCATGCGTTCAGCGTGGTCGATGGCTTCACGAATGGATTCAACGGTCAAATCTATATCGACAATGGACCCGTGGCGCAAGCCTTCACCAGAGGCGGAACCAACTCCGATGACATTGATGCTTGAACCTGTGGGCTCCCCGATAATGGCTCGAATTTTCGAAGTGCCGATGTCGAGACTGACGATGTAATCTTCTTTGGCCAACCGAGTGGCACCTCCCTAGAGCGCCGAAGACTGCGATTCTCTTTATATTTCCACACGTTTTTCGACATTCCTCTTAGCTTGATGAAAAATATTCACGATTGTGCGCGCGAAGCGGCATTCTCCCGATTCAGTTTCCGCTGTCTCAAGAGGAGAAACACGCCGCGTCGAATCGCTGCAATGTTATTGAACAGGCGTACGCCAAACGCGACGACCGCGGCGAGGTACAAATCGACTCCGAGTTGATTGCCAATGTACGCAAGCAGCGCTGCCACCAGTGTGTTCGTGAAAAAACCTGTGAGAAATACCGCTCCGTCAAATGACTTCTCCAAACTGGCGCGGATTCCTCCAAGCACTGTGTCGAGCGCGGCCAAGATGGCGATCGACAGATAGCTCGAAAATGCCACTGGCACTGTGACGTTGGTGACAAGCCCCAAGGCGACGCCAACCACAAGGCCTAAAACTGGTAACCAGATCATCAACCGTTACCCTCCTTTGCCCACTGTCCGGGTAGCGCGCCAGTGTAGCCTGCGACTTGCACGCCGTTCTTCTCTGTGTGCGCCGCGACCTTAAAGCCGACACCCATCATGTTGTAATAATCCTTCAGACTCTCCACGGTCAAGGCGGCTTGCATCGTCTGCACGTTACCTACTGCCATAATCTCGTACGGCATCGTGATCGGCACTTTGTTGACGTTGACGCCCTCAATTCCGGCGAGGCCTGATACGAGTCGAATCGACGACGTCGTCACCAGGCGTTGATCGTTGATGCTGATCGCTGTCGCGCCGTTGCCAAACAGCGTATTGACCGTTTCTGCGAGCATTTGGTCCTGCATGCTCGGATACAGGGCCATGTCCTCAGGAACGGCTGGAACAGATGGGTCGTACTCGATGGTAATGACAATCCCCGGGCCACTGACCGGCGTGATCCCCGCCTGCTGTTCGACCGTCTTTTGGTCGTTCAACAGCACTTGTTGCAAGCTCGATCCGCTCTCTTTGGCAACCTGGTACTCGTCGAGCTGAGCGTTCGCCTTCGAGATGTCGTTCTCGAGGATCTGGTGCTCCTGCGCGAGCTCGTCCACCTGTGTACGCAGGTCGATGTAACTCGTGCTGTTGCCGCTGTACGACGGGCGAGACGTGATCTGAACCGTCAACATGAAGCCAAGCGCCGCGGAAATGGCCGAGACTCCGAGGATTAAACTCTTACGCTGCATGCGCCTTCACTCACTTTGCCACACCGGCCTGCAATGGACTGGTGTAGGCTGGCATTTGAATATCGGTCTTGATCGCTGGCGTGGACACCTGTAGGCCCTGTTGCCGAAGTGCGTCGAGGATGCCGCCCGAGAGCGTCAGAGCCTTCTTCAAAGTCGTCGGATCGCCGATGCCATCCACTTCAAACGGGGCAGCTAACTGGCGATCGTTGACGGTGACCGTCGGCCCCTGGCAGTTGACGGCAGACGTGGCGACGACGCGCACGCCGTTGATGGTCACGGCCTCAGCGCCTGCGGTGAACAGTTCATTCACGACACTCCGTACGTTCCAGTCGTGCGTGATGCCTTGCTCCACGTCGATGCCGGTCGTCCCGGCGTCATTTAACGTCACTGCGACGCCCGGACCGTGAACCGGCGTCGTCCCTGCCAAAATGCGCTCGTCTTGAATCTTGGTCTGGAGTTCTTTGAGCGTCCCACTCGATCCCGCCGATTGCTGCTCGTACTTGTTGACCTGTGCGGTGACCGCGGCCAATTGCTGCTCCGCGTCCTGGTTGGCAGCCTTTAAATTCGCCAGCTTGGACGTCAGTTGCTTATTGACGGCTAGACTACCCGATGTGAGCGAACCCAAGCGGGCCGACAGCTCAGTTTGACGATAGCCGAGGGACACCATGAGTCCAAGTACAACGGAGACAGCCGTCAGGGAAAGCGTCAACTTTGTGCGCGTGTTCAAAATCACTGTGCCCCCTTCTGTTTCGAACCGGCACCCTGATTGTCAAAAGGTGTATAAAGATACGGTGGCGATCCACTCAAGTCGATGTTCCCAGGTTGGTACCCTTTTGAAACGAAGTACTGAACGGCTGAATGCATCGCATTCAGGCTCCCGGCCAGTCCCTGTGTATCGCACGTGACGACAAATTGGTTGTCGAGATAGAGGGAAACCGTCCCGTCGCCGTTGACGTGAAACTCGGACACGTCGGTAAGCTGGCCGGCGCTGATCTTCGTCAGTTGCTTGCAGATGGCGGACACGGCTGGACTGACAGCCTGTCCTATCGTCACGTGCGCCGCTGTCGACGTGACGATCGGGGTCGCCAGCCCATCCTTTGGAGACGCTTCTTGGTACACTACGCCGTTGTTCAACAACTGGTAGAATTTACCGGACGTCTCGTACACGGCGACAATTTGTCGTTCGCGCACCGTGAAGTGAACGGTACCTTGCAACCAATCTGTCGACAGGCTGACCGATTGAATCATGGGCTCCATGGAAGTGATGTGGCTCGCGACGTGTCCACCATTTACTTGCCAAAGGCTTTGACCTTTGTGCAGCCCGCTGTCCAAAATGACACGCTCTGCAGGAATCGTCGTGTTTCCAGAGACGGTCATCGAGCGGATACGCGTGAGTGGTGACTCAAGCAAAACGACAACGCCAATAAACGCAAAAAAACCGATGATAACCTTTCGGTTGCGGGATTTGCGCCGCTGTCTGTCCGCTGGTGTCAGGGCCGCTTGCGGCATGACTTCACGTCCTTTGATGAAGGTTGTCCAAGGCGCCAAAAGGCTCTTGCGCCAGGGCATCGAGAGATGTCGGGCAACTCGGCCGTGCGCCCCTGCGGCGAGAGGTCATCTCCGCCGCTAAGGCGCAACGTCGATTCACACACAAACGCGCTCAATGCGTGCACCGAGCATGACCAAGTGCTCCTCAATCGACTGATATCCCCGGTCGATGTGTTTGACTCCATCCACTTCTGTCGTGCCCTCTGCCATCAACGCTGCAACCAGCAACGCGGCACCGCCGCGCAAATCGCTGGCTGTCACCCGAGCGCCGGACAGGGTGGGCACACCGCGCACCACAGCGGTTCGCATGTCGACAGCGATGTCGGCACCCATGCGTTTCAACTCATCAACATGTTTGAAGCGAGCCTCAAAAACACTTTCGTGAATGACGCTCGTGCCAGATGATGTGGTCAAAAGGGCCATAAATGGCGCCTGTAGGTCAGTTGGAAAACCCGGGAATGGGGCGGTCCGAAAATCGACTGCCTGAGGGGTCTCGTCACATTTGACCGTAATTATATCACGGTCGACGTCAACCCGGACACCAGTGTCGCGCAGTTTTTGGACAATCGCCCCGAGATGGTTCAAGCGCGCCCCGAGCACCGTGACCTCTCCCCGTGTCGCCGCAGCGGCTAACATCAACGTACCAGTGACGATCCGGTCAGGGATAATTTGGTACGTTGTGCCATGGAGATGCGAACACCCGTGAATGACGACGGTGTCGCTCCCCGCGCCTTCGATGACGGCGCCGCTCGCCATCAGAAACTGCCCCAAATCCTCCACTTCCGGCTCCCGCGCCGCGTTCTCGATGACCGTGACCCCGTCTGCCAGCGCGGCAGCCATCATCAGGTTCTCCGTCGCGCCCACGCTCGGAAAGTCGAGCGTGATCGACGTGCCGACGAGCCGCCGCGCAGAGCAGCGAATATACCCGTGTCGTTCGTCGATTTTAGCCCCAAGCTGTCGCATGCCGTGCAAGTGGTAATCGATCGGGCGCTGACCGATCACACATCCACCTGGCTTCGACAAGGTCACATCGCCAAATCGAGCTAACAGTGGGCCCATTAGGAAAATGGACGAACGCATACGCTGCATCAGATCTGCCGGCACGTTTGTGCTGTGGATGGAAGAAGCGTCGACTTCGACACTGGACGCGTTGTACCAGCGCACGCGAGCGCCAAGTTGTTCGAGAATCTGCATCATCACGCGAACGTCCTCAAGATTCGGGACGTCCTCGATGATACTCGTTCCCGCCGCCATGACGGTGGCGGCTAAAATCGGCAATGCGGCGTTCTTCGCGCCATAAACGCGCGTCTCACCACGAATCGGTACACCACCCTGTATGCGTAACAAATCCACACCCGTCACCTCCCTGAGGCCGGTTCACCCAAGAAACGCACCTCAGTTTCCAAATCGATCCCAAACTCATCGCGGATCGTCATCTGGGCGTGGCGGATTAGCCAAAGCACATCTTCCGCCTTTGCGTCTCCGCAATTAATAATGAAGTTGGCGTGCTTTTCGCTGATTTGAGCGCCTCCGTGACGAAGCCCTTTGAGGCCCGCCGTTTCGATCAAATGACCGGCGTGGGTCCCCTCTGGATTCCGAAACACCGAGCCGCAGTTCGGCCACGACAGCGGTTGTGATCCCGCTCGGCGCGCCGACCATCCCTTCACCTTCGCGATCAGGGTATCGCGGTCGCCCTCGACGAGGTCAAAGCGCGCCCGGACCACAATGCCTGGGTGGTCTTTCAAGATGCTGTAGCGGTACCCAAAGTTCAGGTCGGCATTCGAATAGCGATGAATATCGCCCTTGGCATCCATGACATCCGCCCACGTGAGAACTTCACACGTCTCTCGCCCGTAGGCGCCTGCGTTCATCATCACGGCACCGCCGACGGTGCCAGGTATTCCAGTGGCGAACTCCAATCCGGAAAGTCCATGGCGAACGGCGATGTTGGCAGCCGATACATACGAACGACCCGCCATCGCGGTGACAGACGTCCCATCGACTTGAATGTCGCCAAATCCGTCGTGAAGTTTTACGACGACACCGCGTATGCCACCGTCGAGCACGAGCGCATTCGAACCTCGACCGATGACCGTCACCGGCATGTTCAGTTCGTTCGCCGCCCGTACCGCACCTTGAAGCTCACCCTCGGTCGTCGGCACAACCAGCACATCAGCTGGACCACCGATTCGCCAGGTCGTATGATTCGCCATCGACTCATTGAGGCGAACATCTTTCACCCCATATGACGAGAAGACTGGCAACAACGTTTCAGAGACCATGCGCGAACCTCCATTATCGATATTCCCCACACGCCTACGCCCAGGTTCCGCATGGCATCATATGCGTGCGCGGGCAAACTGTGCGGATGCACAATGCCTGCGTGAAATGACCGCAACTGCCCCGAATCAGGCGCAACTGCTGGTATGTACACGTGAAAGTGGCACGGTCGGCTGCCCCGTGCACTGCTGTACCCTATTGTATCCCAACCTTTCAGGAAGGAAAGGCTTTGTTTTGCGAACCTTCTATGACGGTTCGGCTCCCCCATGGGGAAGATAGCAGCAAATCAAAGAAAGATAGGGAAGTTGACCGCTCGCCGAATTGCCAATCCGCCGAGATTCTTAACGCGCCGCCAAAAGCGGCAAAACGGGCGGTCTCGACGCCGCCCGTCCCGCTTTCATTCACTTGCACCATGTTGGCGTCATCCCTGTGCCACAGGCGCATAGGTTCGCATCTGCACCCGCATCAGCGGGTGCGCATCACGTCCATGACCAGCTGGTAGAACCGCTCAACCGCGTCTGGCGTGCCAAACGATTTAGCGGCACCCTTCATCGCGCGCAACGCATCCTGGTGCATCTGACGCTCGATCGCCGCCCACAGCGAATCGGCCGATAGGTCCGCTTCGCGCAGGAGCGCCGCGGCGCCTTTGTCGACGAGCGGCTTGGCATTCTCCTCCTGATGGTTGGCCGTGACGTACGGGCTCGGAATCAGAATCGATGCGATGCCAAGTGCCGAGATTTCGGCCAACGTGCTGCTGCCCGCTCGGCTGATGAGCAAGTCGACGTGTGGCAGGAGGCTCGGCATGTCGTAGATAAACGGCAGAATCGACACGTTGTGGCTGAGGTCAGGAACTGACTCTTTGACGTGCTCATAGTGACGATCTCCCGTCACAAACAGCACGCGCCACTCCGGATGCGCGGCAAACTTCGGGAGGACGTCCGCCACCACCTTGTTCACCGACTCTGAACCGCGGCTGCCCAAGAAGATGAGAATCACTTTCTGGTCGCGGAGAATGCGGTATTCGTCACGCGCGCCGCGCACGGCGCCAGCGTCCACCTGCAGCACCTCGCTCGCACGCGGGTTGCCAGTCAGTTCGACGCGCTTGGCCTTGCTAAAAAATCGCGCGCTCTCGGCAAAGGAAATCGCGACCGCATCCGTGCGACTGGCGCAGAGCTGGTTGGTGAGTCCAGGCCTGGCATTTCCCTCCCAGACCACACTCGGGATGCGCAGGGAGTGCGCCGCGAAGATGACCGGAAGCGTGACAAATCCGCCCGTACCCACAACGACGTCCGGTCGCCAGCGCTTTAACAGGCGCTTGGCCTGGAAATAGCCCCGTGCGGTCCGCAGCAACGTGGAGATGGCGGCAAGCGACACCTGGCGTTTCAGCCCCGCAGCTTCCACCGTCTCAAACGGCATGTCGAGTTTGCTGACGATAGATTGTTCAAGCCCCTGGGTCGTTCCGATGTAGTAGGGCTCGAGAGATATCGCCTGGTCCTGCATATAGCGCCAAAGGGACAAAGCGGGATAAATGTGTCCGCCTGTCCCTCCGCCTGTAAATACAACTTTCACATGATCACCTCTGTCGAGGATGACGAAACTCACCGATCTGGAAATACGGCTTGCTTCGAGATATTCAACAGGATTCCAACGCCCGACAGCATCAGTGTCAAAGAGGATCCGCCATAGCTGATGAATGGCAACGTGATGCCTGTCGCCGGCATCGACCCCGTGACGACTCCGATGTTGATGAGCACCTGCACAGCAATCATGCCAGTAATGCCGACCCCAAGTAAAGACCCAAACTCGTCTGGCGCGTAAATTGCCGTCCTCACACCCCGCCACACGAGCACGCCGAAGAGCAGGAGCAGCGCGAGGCCGCCTAAAAATCCGAGTTCCTCGCCGATGATCGAGAAAATAAAGTCGGTCTGTGGCTCAGGTAGGTACAGAAATTTCTGACGGCTATTGCCGAAACCGAGACCAAGGATGCCACCAGACCCGAGTGCGTAGAGCGATTGAATGATCTGATACCCTTCTGCTTTCGGATACTTCCACGGGTCCATAAAGGCCACGATGCGCTGCATCCGGTAGGGCGCTGCAGCCACCAGCCCGCCAAACGCGACGAGGCCGAGCCCGAAGAAGCCCCCCAAGTGGCGGATGCGCGTCCCTGCGGCAAACATCATCAACAGCGTCGTCCCCATGATGACGACACTCTGCCCCAAATCCGGCTCGAGCATGATCAGTCCTACCGCCGCTACGGCAGTGCCCAGAGGCGGCACAAAACCGCGCCAGAACGACTGCATCCTGTCTCCGGCGTCGCACAGCATATGTGCGAGAAAGACGATCAGCCCCAGCTTCGCGAACTCCGAGGGCTGGATGCCAAGCGAGCCAATCCCGAGCCACGCCTTCGATCCGCCACGGTTCACACCGATGATGAGCACGAGGACCAGCATCGCGAAACTGGCGATGGCCAATTTTGGAGCGTGCTGGCGCAGTTTGTGATAATCGTAGCGTGCGAACCACAACATGGCGATGACGCCGAGAATCGCCCAGATGAGCTGCCGTTTCGGGTAAAAGAGGGGATCGTTGAACTTGTTGGCCGCGATGACGGACGATGCACTGTAGACCATGACGATGCCAAGACACAGAAGCATGATGATCACGCCGACGATAACTAAGTCGAATGAACTTCTCGATGTGCTGGACGTGCGGGATCGAAGCACGGGTGAATGCCCCTCCTCAAGCGCCGGAGGACGAGTGCAATGCTCGTCCTCGCCATGCGAACCTTAAGGTCCAAAGCGGGCGCCGCGAAGGCACACTGGCCACGCGGGCACCGCCGCCATATCGACCGGCGGTGCCGCCCCTTCTTCGGACAACCTCTTAAAGTCTATGCACGGCTTCTTTGAACATGCTTCCCCGCACCTCAAACGACGTAAACATATCCCAGCTCGCGCACGCTGGTGACAGTAGCACCACATCACCTGTAACAGCCCGCTGTTTCGCCGCGGCGACCGCTTCGTCAAGCGAGGAGACGAGCACGACGTCGTCCACGCCTGCAAGTGCGCATGCCTCTGCGATCCGCTCCTTCGTCTCGCCGAGCAGAATGGCCGCTTTGACACGCCCACGTAAATCAGGCACGAGGTCCTCGAACGAGATGCCTCGATCCAATCCCCCAGCAATCCACACGATGTCTTTCGGAAATGCATGCAACGCCTGCTTGCAAGCGTCTGGATTGGTCGCCTTCGAATCGTTGTAGAAGCGGATGCCATCGACCGTGCGAACCAATTCCAGCCGGTGCTCGACGCCCTGAAAGTTGCGCGCGACATGGCGGATGGCGTCGTCTGATGCACCTGCCGCTTGCGCCATCGCAGCCGCCGCGAGCAGGTTCTGAAGGTTGTGCCGCCCCTTGAGCCCGACCTCGCCGATCGGCAAAAGAACGCGCTGCTCACCGTCCCGCACGAGGACGATATCGTCGCCGACCAGTGCAGCGCCGTCGTCAAAGTCCAGTTGCTCTGTGCTAAACCAGTGGATATCCGCCGCGAGCGATTTGGCACCCTCCGCGACCAGCGGTTGATCCCGGTTCAGCACCGCGACGTCACCCGCCTCCATGTTTCGAAACATTCGCCACTTGGCCCTCTGGTACTCCTCAAACGTCCCGTGGTAGTCCAGGTGTGCTGGATAGAAGTTGAGCAAGAGGGCAATGCGCGGGTGGAACCACTCCGTCCCAAGCAGTTGAAAACTCGAGAGTTCGAGCACAATCGGCTGTTCGCGGCGAATGGAATCGACGAGCCCAGACACCACCGTTCCGATGTTACCTGCGACGACCGGCTCCATCCGCGCAGCGTCAAGCATCTCGCCCACGAGTGTCGTCGTCGTCGTCTTGCCATTCGACCCCGTGATCGAGTACATTGGCGAGTTGGTATACCAGCTGGCGATTTCGATCTCCGTGAAGATCGGGATATCCCGCTTCTCTGCCTCCATGATAAGTGGCATGTGATACGGGATACCGGGGTTTTTGACGATAAACAACCAGGAATCTTCCAAGAGCGACAGCGGGTGATCCCCAAACACAAAACGAACGCCTGCACGTTCCAGGCGTTCGAGTGCTTCATCTGAGTCGGGGCGCGTACGGCGGTCGTTGACCGTCACCGAAAAGCCGTGGCGGGTCAACAGCTCGGCAGCGGCAGCTCCACTTCGGGCGTAGCCGATGACCAAGACAGAACCTTTATTGCGAAACCATTCGTCGCGAGTAGTACGATTGAGACTCATTTATCTTCATCCTTTGTTCATGCGTGTGTAAGCAGATCAATGAGAGACCAGTGCAAGCGTGCCAAATGCGCAAATGAAGGCGGCTAACCAGAACACCAAAACGACTTCCCACTCTGACCAGCCACCGAGCTCGAAGTGGTGGTGGATCGGACTCATCCGGAACACGCGGCGTCCAAACGTCTTATATGAAAAAACTTGAATCAACACAGACAGGGCCTCGATGACGAAGACCAACCCGAACAGGACGAGAGCCAGTTCGCTGTGCGTCAAGACGGCGACCATGGCCAGTCCGCCACCAATGGCCAGTGATCCGGTGTCGCCCATAAAGACTTTGGCAGGATGGCGATTGAACGCGAGGAATCCAGCGAGCGCTCCCACCATCGCGGCACAGAAGAGGGCCACGTCGTAGTTCGTATGCCAGTATGCGTAAACAGCATACGCCGCAAACACCATGATCGCGCAACCGGATAAGAGTCCGTCGAGGCCATCCGTCAAATTGACCGCATTCGTGGTCCCGACGAGGACAATCAGCAGGAAGAGGACGTAGAAGATGCCAAGCGGCACCACCCAGTTGCCAAACGGGATGTGCACGCCGAACGAGTGATCATCCCCCTGTTGGAACCACAGCAAGACGAATAAGAGAATGGTCACGATGCCTTGAAACAGCAGCTTTTGCTTCGCAGTCAAGCCGAGATTTCGCTTCTTGACAATTTTGATGAAGTCGTCCGCGAAGCCAATCAGTCCAAAGCCGACGGTCGCGAGGAGCAACATGAGCGTATCCAGGCTCCCGAACGCGAACTTCAAGGTCGTAAGGATGACGGCAAGCAGGATGATGACGCCGCCCATCGTCGGAGTCCCCGCCTTCGCCTTGTGGTGCTGCGGCCCTTCTTCGCGAATCGATTGACCAAACTTCAGACGGTGCAAAAGCGGAATCGAGATTGGGCCCAGCAACAGTGCGATGGCAAACGCCGCAATGGCCGTAAAAAATAGAGCTCGTAAGTCCAACCTAAGTGCCTCCTAGAACGAATTGTCGGACAACCGCGCACGTACAGCTTTACGCGCTTCTTCCTTATCATCGAAGTGAATTTTTGTTCTCCCTACAATCTGATAATCCTCGTGGCCTTTGCCCGCGATGACGACCACGTCGTGCTCGCGAGCTTCCTGAATGGCCTCCATGATGGCTTCTCGTCGATCGACGATCCGCCTGTACTGCGCCCCTTCTGGAAGTCCCGCCTCCATATCGTCGAGAATGCGCTCTGGATCTTCGGTCCGCGGGTTGTCGCTGGTGAAGATGGCGCAGTCACTCAATGAAAGTGCAGCATTGGCCATCAGCGGCCGCTTCGTCTTGTCCCGGTCGCCGCCGCAGCCGACGACGCAGATGATGCGCCCCGCCGCGAACTCCCGCACGCTCGAGAGCACGTTTTCAAGGCCGTCAGGCGTGTGTGCGTAGTCGACAAAGATACCGAACGGTTGCCCTTCGTCGACGCGCTCGCACCGACCTGGGACGCCCTCGTACGAGGACAGTGCAGCCTGCAGGGTCGCAACGGGGATCCCCTCGACGACGGCGACTGCGATGGCAGCCAGGGCGTTATACACGTTAAAGCGACCGATGAGGCCCGTCGTTACCGGAAATGTCGCAAACGGCGTCGTCACGTTCATCGATGCGCCGCGATGCGTGAGCACGACGTCAGAAGCGCGCACGTCGGCAGTCTCCGCCAGCCCGTACGTCAGCGTCGTCGCAGTACTCGCCGCCAGCATCACAGGGGCGTACGCATCGTCGATGTTGACCACGGCGAACTTGCTGTCCTGTCGCTCGTCGCCGTATGTATTTCCGAGCCGTGCGAACAATAGCGACTTGGCTTGCGCGTAAGCGTCCATTGTCCCATGAAAGTCCAGGTGGTCTTGCGACAAGTTGGTAAACACTGCGACGTCGTAGTCGACACCCGCCACGCGGCCTTCCACCAATGCGTGCGAAGACACCTCCATCACGCCGTGGCTGCACCCCGCATCCACCATCTGCTTGAGAAACCGATGGACCTCGACGGCGTGTGGCGTCGTATTCGCGACTGGAAACGTCCGCTCGCCGATGACGCCGCCGACAGTGCCGAGGATCCCGGTCGACCGCCCGGCAAACTCCAAAATATGGCGGATGATGTGCGTCACCGTCGTCTTGCCATTCGTTCCCGTGACGCCCACCATGCGAAGCGCCCGCGATGGGTGGCGATACAAGATATCAGCCAACACCGCCGAGGCCCGCAGACTGTCCTGGACGATCACCTGCGGAACATCGAGCTCCGGCAAGTGGCGTTCCACGAGCAAGGCCACCGCGCCCGCAGCCACCGCCTGGCCCGCGAATTCGTGCCCGTCGACAGTGAACCCCGGGACCGCGACAAACAGTGCGCCAGGACCCACTCGTCGCGAGTCCGACTCGATAGCCTCTACTACCACGTCTTGATTTCCTCGAATTTCGTATGATAACAGCGGTTGAACTAACTGCTTTAACCGCATGAACGTCCCTCCTGTGTACGACCAAACCAGCCTTGAGTCCATGCCCACTCTATTGTTTTTGCTTCCCCTTGTCAATTGACTGAGAAGCGGGATTATCCCCTAAAATGAGACGGATAGTCGAACCTTCGTCCACCTTGCTGCCGCCTGCCGGCGACTGCGCCACGACGGCATTTCCACTGCCCTGAATCGTCACTTTTAGATTCGATGTGTTCTGCAGCGCCAATTGTTTGGCCTCTTTCAAGCTAAGGCCTGTAAAGTTCGGCACTTCAATCGGAATGGCGTCGCCGTACTTGTATTTTTTCGGAATGCCGTTGTTCGCTGGCTCGACACCGATTTCCTCCAAGCTGTCCGAGAGGATGTTCCCGACGATCGGCGCCGCGATGACGCCGCCAAATACAACTCCGTTCTTCGGATGCGGATTGTCGATCGCGATATAGGCGATCAGCTGCGGATTGTTCGCCGGCGCCATGCCGATGAACGACACGATGTAGTGACCCGACTCGTAATGGCCGTTCTTCGCGACCTGCGCGGTCCCCGTCTTGCCCGCGATGCGGAGCCCAGGTTTGAACGCCTTGCCGCCACTGCCCTGTGCGACGACGCTCTCGAGCGCGCTGCGCACGCTCGCTGCCGTGCTACTCGAGATCACCCGCCGGACGACCGTCGGGTTTGTCTCAGAGACGACTTGACCCGTGTCGTGGTTCTGCACATCTTGGACCACGAACGGCTTCATCAGGTTGCCGCCGTTGGCCACCGCGCCCAATGCCATCACCTGCTGAATCGGCGTCACCGACACGCCCTGACCAAACGCCGTCGTCGCCAATTCAAGTGGCCCGACCTGGCTTGGCTTAAAGAGAATCCCGTTTCCCTCACCTGGCAGGTCGATGCCCGTCTTCTGACCAAACCCGAACTTTTTAATGTATGAGAACAGCGTATTTTTGCCCAGGCGTTCACCCAGCGCGATGAATCCCGGGTTGCAGGAGTTTTCGACGACGTTTAGGAACGTCTCCGACCCGTGACCGCCTGCCTTCCAGCACCGAATGCGGTGTCCGGCTACTTCGTAATAGCCGGGATCGTAAAATCCGTCCTTCAGATTCACTTTGTTCTCCTGCATCGCGGCTGAAAGCGTCACGATTTTAAACGTCGAACCCGGTTCGAACGTCTGCCATATCGCCAGGTTGCGATTGTATGTCGAGGCGGGAGCGTCCTTCCAGTTGGCGGGATCGAACGTTGGGTAATTCGCCATCGCCAGAATGGCGCCTGTCTGCGGATTTTCGACGATCGCCGTGACGCTGTCCGGATTGTATTCGGCGACAGCTTGTTCGATTTCACGCTGCACGTATTGTTGGATTTGCAAGTTGAGGGTGAGCTTGACGTCGTCGCCGTCCGTCGCTGGCTGTACCGACTCGCCCTGACCCGGCATCAATTCGCCGTTGGCCTTCGCGAAGAACGTGATGCCACCCTTTTCACCGGTCAACTGGCTGTCGTATTCGCTCTCGATGCCTGTGAGTCCCTGGTTCTCAGAACCCGTGATGCCGAGCACCTGAGCGGCGAGATCTCCGTACGGGTATGCGCGCTTGCCTTCCTCGGTGATGTAGATGCCAGGCATATCGAGTTGGCGAATTTGGTCGACTTGCGCCTGCGTCATTCTCCGACCGCCTGGGCGAAGATACTCAATCGAACTCGACTTTTTGAGCGTCTTAAGAACCTTGTCCTCCGCCATCCCGAGAATGGGTGCGAGCCGTTTCGCGGTGCCCTCCTTGTCCTTGACCTGAGCTGGTACAACCAGCACGGAGGGCGCCGAGGCGGTATAGGTCAGGGGCTTCCCCGCGCTGTCGAGAATGCTGCCACGGATGCCCGACAGTGGCACGGTGCGCTCCCACAGATCTTTCGCCTGGGTAGAAAGCCACTTGTTTTGCACGATTTGGACAAATACAAGACGTCCTGCCAACGCCGCAATACCTAAGAGCAGTATCATCAAAAGCCACACCAGCCGGCGCCGCATCATCCCTCGAGTCACTCGCACGTCCTTCGCCTCCAAGCTTGTTCATCGAGATCATCCTATGCGGACAACTCCTGCTCTAGAAGCGGGGTGGACGAGACCAGGGCAGCAACACTCCCACGCCTTCTCGGCAAGGCCAAGGCCCTGGGCAGGCCGGCCTGAACTGGCTGTGTCGGCAATGAAAACGGGGCTGCCCGCAGCGCATTCGAACATGGCTGTAGGGCAACCCCGTCCCGCGACGGTGTTAAGGTTTTAACGTGACCGGCACACTCGATCCTGTCGCGACTTGTGTCCCAGCAGGAATGGACTGCGTTGCGACAAATCCGGACCCACTCGGTTGAATGTTGAGGGACAGGGCCGCGAGCAGATTTGTGGCATCGCGCAAGGACAGGCCGGTGAGGTTTGGGACAGGCACTTTGCCACTGCCATTGGTGCTCAAAAGTCCGTACATCTTGCTTCCCTTGGCGACCTCCACACCTGCCGGCGGCCACTGCTTGCTGACGTCACCTGAGTCGCCTGCGAACATGCCGTTGAGGCCAAGCGCGCTCAACTTCTTCGTCGCGGCCTGCTGCGACATCCCAACGATGCTCGGGGTCTGTACGTAGGTGACCTGTCCGGCACCGGATGTCGCCTGCGAAGCGGATTGCACATCTCCTGTTGGAGCGATGTGATAGTACTGCAAGGAGTCTTTCATAATCTCCTTCGCGTAAGGCGCCGCGATGGTACTACCCCACGTCAGGTCCTCCGCCGTCTTCGGGTAGTCGACCGTGACGTAGACCTCCACTTTCGGATTGTTGGCAGGCGCAAAACCCATAAACGAAGTGATAAAGCGGTCGCTGTAGTACTGCCTAGTCGCCGGATCGACCACTTGCGCGGTCCCCGTCTTACCCGCGACCTCGTAGCCTGGAATTTTTGCGGCCGAATCGATGCCATACTTCGGGTCGGACACGTCGAGCACCATCGTCTGCTTCACTTCGTCGAGCACGCTAGCCGGAATGAAGTTTTGGCGGACGACCGTCGGCTCAACCTGCTTTACCGTCTTCCCATCAGGACCAATCACTTTACTCGTCACATACGGCTTCATCAGCTTGCCGCCATTCGCGATGACGCCCATCGCTGCCATCTGCTGCAACGGGGTGATCGAAATGCCCTGGCCGAAGCCCGAGGTGGCAAGTTCAACCGGCCCTTGCTGGCTGGCGGGGAACAAAATCGGTTGTCCTTCGTGCGGGAGATCGACGCCGGTCTGCTGTGTGAAGCCGAACAGGTTCATGTACTTATCCATGTTGTTCCAGCCTAAGGCCGTCGCGATTTTCGCAAACCCGACATTGCTCGACTCCTCGAGCGCCTGCTGATACGTGAGCGTCCCCCAACCGACGCCGTTCCAGTCGTGGATCGTGGTCCCCGCAATCGTCGTCTGGCCCGATTGATACGTCTGGTTGAGCGAAACGGCGCCCGTCGCGAGGCCCGCCGCCAGGACGAACGGCTTAAACGTCGAGCCAGGCTCGAACGTGCTCGTCACCGCCCAGTTCTGTGACAGCGCGCTCGGCGTCAACCAGTACGAGTTCGGGTTGTACGTAGGTCGACTGGCCATTGCGAGGATAGCGCCCGTCTGCGGATTGGTCACGATGATGGCGGCGTTCTCCGGCTGATACTTCTGAATCAGGCTGTTCATCACGTTCTCAACAAAGCCCTGGATGTTTTCGTCGATCGTCAACTGGACGGTATCTCCAGGCTGCGCCTGTTTGGTGACGTGAACACTCCCGGGGAGCGGAAACCCTTGGCTGTCCTGCTGAAAGCTCACAGAGCCATTCGTGCCCGCGAGCAGCGAATTGTACTCCTGCTCGATGCCACCATAGCCGACGCCACCAGAGACATAACCGAGGGTATTCGCCGCGAAATCGCCAAACGGGTAGTAGCGCTGTTCCGTGGGTGTGAATGTGACTTCGCCGCCCCAGTTGATCGACGTGTCATTCGGTGCCCACTTGTGGTCGTCAAACGCGGTCTGCAACTGGGCCTTCGCTGGTGCCATGATGGGGTGCGGCAATTGCACCCAACCCGCGGAGTTCGACAGCAGTTTGGTCATATCCGCTACGTTGGAGCCGACAATCGGTGCCAGAATCGCCGCCGCCTCGGAGAGGTGCTGCTTCAAGTCGGTGGTCTCAATGTCGACGTAGAACGCCGAGACGTCGTACGCAAGCGCGTTGCCCTGCGCGTCCAGGATAGACCCGCGGGCGGCGAGCAGCGTGTGGGCGACGTCCACCGACTTCGCCTCGTTGTTCTTCAATTGCTTGCCGTAGACCTTTTGCACGTCATACACGCGCCAGAGCACTACAGAAAGGGCGAGCACGAGCCCGCCTTGAAGCGCCCACATGCGCTTTTTATTTCGATTGGACTTGCGCTTTTGCGGCTGTTTTTTATCCGACTTCCAACCGGAATTGTACGTAGGCAAATGTCATCACTTCCCGGTTGTTTGCGTAGGGATGGTTACCGTCTTCGATTGTTTTTGCATCCCAAGAGCCTTAGCCTTAGCCAGAATATTGGCTGGGTCTTTCTCCTTGGCCACTTGCGACGACACGTTTGCGTTGTCCGCCTCCTGTTGCTGAATCTGAGTTTGCAAGCGGCTATTTTGATAGCTCATGCTGTATTCGGACGCGCCCTTTGCGGCGACGAGCCAGACGGCCACAAAGCTGACCGTGCAGCACAGGCCCAGGCTGATACGTTGGAAGAGGCGCGTTTTCCGCCGCGCCTCTTCGCGCATCCGCTGGTTCTGCCTCTCTTGATGTTGTGGAGAACGAACCGTCTGTCCCATCCGCGATGCTCCGAGTTGTTCCTGGGCTAGTCCCATAATCGTGTTACCTCCACTCTGTCTGCAAATTCCCGCTCGATCCAATCAGTCGATGGGCTCAAAGTTTCTCGATGACCCGCAGTTTGGCTGACCTCGCCCGCGGATTGTTCGTTTGTTCAGTTTCCGTAGGTTCTATCGGTTTACGCGTGACAAGTTTCCCAGCTGGCGTTCTACCACACGTACATATCGGTAATTCTGGCGGACAGATACACCCTGTGGCGAAATCTCGGAACGTCTGTTTGACAATCCGATCCTCCAACGAATGAAAGCTGATGACGGCCATCCGGCCACCCGGAGCGAGCAGCGAGAAAGCTGCCTCTAGTCCCGTTTCGAGCACGCCGAGCTCGTCGTTCACGGCGATGCGAATGGCCTGAAAAACACGTCGTGCAGGATGTGGCCCCGTCCGACGAGCCGCCGCAGGAATGGCCGACTTAATCAGCTCTGCCAACGCGAGCGTCGACGTGATTCGATGTTCCGCACGGGCTTCGACGATGCGCCGCGCGATGGGACGGCTGAACTTCTCCTCTCCATAGCGGAAGAAGACGCGTGTCAATTCCTCTTGGTCGGCCTCATTGACGAACGCTTCGGCCGTCATCGTCTGGCGCCTGTCCATTCGCATATCGAGCGGGCCGTCGTGCCGATAGCTAAAGCCTCGCTCAGCGATGTCGAATTGCGGAGAGGACACGCCGAGATCAAACACGATGCCATCCACGGCTTTAAATCCAAGCGAGCGGGCCCGTTCGCCCATCTCCTTAAAGTTGCTGTGCACAATCGTCAGTCGATTCAACACATCTGCGAATCGCACGTTCGCGTTGCGAATGGCTGTTTCATCTTGGTCAAACGCCACAACTTGACCGGTGGGTGCGCTGCGCTCAAGTAAGAGCGAGGTGTGACCGCCGCCTCCGAGCGTCGCATCGATATAACGACCGCCAGCTTGCGGTCTGACAGCATCAACAGTTGCTTCTAATAGAACGGTCTCATGGTTAAAATCCAAGGTTGATTCTCCCTACTCATCGCTTCAAAACGAGAAATCCACCAGCTTTTCGGCGATGTCAGCGAATGAGGACTCTGCCTCATCCGCGTAAGTAGCCCAAACGTTCGTATCCCAAATCTCCACTCGGTTGGAAACCCCGAGCAGCGTGCAGTCCTTGTCCAACTCGGCATAGTCGCGCAATTTTTGCGGCAACAAGATGCGACCTTGCTTGTCCAATTCACATTCGGAAGCACCCGAGAAGAAAAATCGCACAAAGGAGCGAGCGTCGGAACGCGTCATAGGCAATGCCTTCAACTTGGACTCTAATATCTGCCACTCTTGCATAGGGTATACAAACAAGCATTTATCTAGGCCGCGGGTGACAACGAATTGGGGTCCGAGTTCGTCGCGAAACTTGACCGGCACTGTTAGCCGACCTTTCGCATCGAGCGAATGTTCGAACTCCCCCATAAACATCTTAGTTCCACCTTCGTGTCCTTAATCCCCACTTTGCCCCACAACTCACCACAATTATATGTTTTCGGGCCACGCAAGCAAAGTCCTCCCGTAGAAACGGAAAATTGGAGAAAAATATTCAGCGTGCTTCGGAAACACAAAAAGCCCGCCAACGCGAGGTTTCTCGCGGGCGGGCTGTCGTCGAAACAAATTTTTAAAACGAGGACAAAGGGACTGATATCAATCCACAGTCAGGTCGATGTAGGCGCCTGGCTGTTGATAATTCCCCCATGTAGGCAGCGAATCAAACCACTTCGTACCGAGTTCGGCCCAGGCGTTCATCGGACTGAGTCTGCGTTCTTGTTCGTGGCCATCCGTCCAGAACCAGTGCTCGATGCGGCGCAATTGTTGCACGTCGTCGGAACGCCTGCGCTCCGCCAGTCGATAGACCTTCATCTCCAACCGCGCAACCAATTGCTTCTGCTGCTCCACCTGCCGGGCGGCGATGTCCGCAACTTGCGGACCAAGTTCGGAAAACTGCCCCACGAACCGCTCGATGGATGCAGCAAATTGCGCCTCGATCTCCGTCACCTGCGCGCGAAGCGCCGTGGTCAGGTCGCCAAGTGCATGAGTGGCCACCAAATCGGCGGGCTTGGCGAGATCTTCGAACGAGATGCCCCATTGTGCCATCGTCCGCGCCACTGGCGGTGTGGCGATGCGGATTCGCTGACGCATCACGAGCGGCGGCAACTTGCGGCCATGCACGTGAAACACCGCGCGCGACAGCGGATGATAGGCGAGTTCGGACGGTCCGCCGACGTACGCCAGTGTCGGGATGAGGTGATCCTGAATCACGGGGCGCAACAGCACGTTGGAACTGAAGCGCTCTGGATGTGTGGCCGCGACGTCCTGCAGTTGCTCCAAAGAGTGCACGGTCCCCAGTCCACGCGTGACAAAATTGCCGTCGTCGCGGCGCTCCAACACGTAACGGCGCCCCTCGACTACGTAAAAGACCGTCGAATTTCGCTCATCTCGCACGACCTCGTGTTGAAACCCCGCTTGCTCTACCTCCTCGTAAGCGTGAGCGAGGTTTTCTTGCAAGGTTTGAAATGACCTAAGCGTGTTCGCGAAGACAGGGCCGACGAGTTGGCGCAGCTCCGGTAAGCAAGGATCGACAATGACGATCGGGTGGCTGGCGAGCAACTTCGCCATCAGCCGTGCAAACCAAACGGACAAACTGTCCCCTGCTTCGAACGAGTTCTTGAGGGTCGTCAGGACTTCTGATTTATATGGCAGTTCCGGAAGGCTCTTGTGTAGTTCGTCGATCACGCCTGCCACTTGCTCCTCGGTCAGAGCGCCGTGATACACCATCTGGTGTGCGTCAAACGAGTGGGCCAGCTTGATGCGGCGCACGTCGTGCAGTTCGTCGAGGATATAGGCGTGATCGACCTCGCCGAAATCGTGATCTTCCGACGCAACCCAAAATATAGGAACGACTGGTCGGCCGAGCTCACACTCCAATTGCGAAGCGAGTCCGATGGCGCTGAGTGCCTTGCTGATGGAAAGGAACGGCCCCGTCACCAACCCAGCCTGCTGCCCTGTAACCACCGCGACGCTTTGCGGGTCCAAGAGGCGTTTGGTGGCCTCCACCTGAACGGAGGATTGGCCGATTCGCGCGCCATATCCCAACAAGCTGTCAACCAAAGCTTGGCGGTGTGCGCCGTCAAACCACTGCGTGACGGTTTCGGCGCGCGTCCGAAACGTGTCCGTGTTCGTCGGGTTTTGTTGGTCATAGAGATGTGCCACCTGATCGAAATTAAACAGGTGGGTATCGGTAAGGCGATTCCCCGTAGGCGCCTGATGGATTGTACACTTCAAACAAGAACATTCCCTTCGAATGTGCCTTTCTGACGGACGATCCGCCCCTCATAGCACCAATCAAGCTTGTGAAGTTGGGTACGCACGCGCATAAGGTGCAGGCGGGCGAACAGGCTGACCGAGCGCGATGGCAGCGTCTTGTCCCCAGTTTTTGTTGCGCAGGAAACCGCGTGCAATAAAAATCAGGTCAGCTCGATTCGATTGCACCATCGAATCGGCCAGCACCGGATCGTCGAGCATGCCCACACCGCCGATCAGCACGTCATCCACGTGCGAACGAATCGATTCCGCAAGCGGGATTTGATACCCTGCGTAAACCTTCGGCGGCGCTGCGGGGATGTTCCCGCCAGACGACACGTCGACGAGACTGACGCCGGCGTCCCGAAACGCCCTGGTAAAGTAGCGCAGGTCGTCGCTGGACAGCCCGTCTGGGTGGTAGTCGCTCGCGGACACGCGGACGAACAACGGCATATCTTCTGGAATGACACCCCGAACGGCACGAACGACTTCGAGTGGGAAGCGCAGGCGCCCATCCGCATCTCCGCCGTACGCGTCCTGTCGTCGATTGGACAAAGGCGATAGGAATTGATGCAGCAAATAACCGTGCGCCGCATGGATTTCGATCACGTCAAAGCCCGCTGCAACAGCACGTCGCGCGCTTTGTTGGAAGGCTTCGACGACATTCGCGAAGTCCGCTGGTGCCATCTCACGCGGCGTTCGATAGCGATCGCTAAAGGCTACAGCGGACGGCGAGATGATATCGTCGTCAAGGTCGGCTTTCCGGCCGGCATGGTTCAATTGGACGCCCATGTGGACGCCTTGGGCGTGCGCGAACTGGACGATCCGGCGAAGACCTTCGATCTGTCCGTCCTCGTAGAGGCCCACGTCGCGGCTGGAAATGCGGCCGCGGTCTTCCACAGCGGTCGACTCGACAAACAGGAGACTGGCCCCAGCGAGTGCCAAAGACCCATAATGAACGACGTGCCAATCGTTGATATGCCCGTTGGTCTCGGCCTGATATTGACACATCGGTGAAACCACGATGCGGTTGTTGAGCGTGAGTCCGCGAATCACAAGCGGATCGAACAAACCAGCCAAAATACGCACCTCACCTTATGTACGTCACGTGAAATCGGATATGATTGCTTCAAACTCAATCATAACAACAAGCATCTACTAAAGTAAAATAAGTAGGGCGGACTTGTCTATAAAAGGTTCTGCGGAACGTGCGCAAACTAGCTGCAGAATGACTTTCGATCATCTTCACAAGGAGCATACCACGGCATGAAGTCAGAATCACGACAATTGAAGCAAACGGCGCCCCTGTGCAACAAGCTGGCGATTGTGACTGGCGCCTCGCGCGGAATCGGGCGAGCGGTCGCCATCGCCTTGGCAGAGGCCGGGTCACACGTCGTCGTACATTACCACGAACAACGGCAACTGGCCATGGAGACGGTAAAGGCCTGCGAAGCATCGGGCGTACAGGCGATTGCGGTGCAAGCCGATGTGGGCGTCGAGGCAGATGTCAAACGGCTGTTCATCGCGGCCACGCAAATCGGCAATCCGACCATCCTGGTGAACAACGCTGGCATCGCGCACTACGGGTTGTTGATGGACCTGTCGTTGGTGGAGTGGGAGAAGCTGTTGCAAACCAACCTCACATCCACCTTCCTCTGTTGCCGCGAAGCCATTCCCTACCTAAAGCGGGCGAGCGGCGGGCGGATCATCAACCTCGCTTCGATCCACGGCTTGCGCGGTGCGGCGATGGAAGCAGCCTACTCCGCCAGCAAGGCTGGTGTCATCGCGTTGACCGAATCGCTTGCAGCCGAGGTCGGAAGTCTTGGGATCACCGTCAACGCAGTTGCCCCAGGGGTCATCGACACTGATATGATGCAGGGATTTTCCGCACAAGAGCGGCTGCAGATGCAAGAAGAGACGCCTGTTGGGCGCCTCGGTACACCCGCCGACGTGGCGAACGTCATCACATTTTTGGCCTTGGAAGCGTCCTCGTTTATCACTGGCCAGGTCATCAGCCCAAACGGCGGGCGGATGCCTTGATTTCGTCGTCCCAAGGGCCAGGACGGGCAGTGGTCTACACAGGCCAACTCACTCTCCGCATTGGTTACATGAGCACCGCGTGCAACTCGCCAGGTTGGTGGCCGTGCGCCAACCTGGCACCTCCTTTGGTGCAAGAGGAGTGAGATAGCAGTCAGATGGCAAAGATCAAACGCAAACAAAAGCAGTCCGTCGCGAAAATGAGTCGACAGATTCGATTGGAGGCTAAGGCACTCGGATTGACAGAGCGCGAGTATCTACGATTGACACTGGCTTTATCAAAAGCTCTCCGCGAGTCGTTTGGTGCTAGCTCTGGACTAAAAACGAAAGAGTTCCTCAGCTTTGTCGAGAGCCCAATGTTCTCCATCCTACTCAAAGGCATCGTCCAAACCGCGTTGTCGACCATGACGCAGGAGGCAGCTGAGCCGGGCGAGACGCCCGCTGGACCTACGACAAATCCCGCGGAATCGAATCAGCCCTCTTTGCCAGCGCCAACTCGCGGTCCAATACCTGCGGGGCCAAATCGAATGAGTCCACCATGGGGGTACGGCTATCGTCCTGTGCAAGCTCCACCCTCCGTGCCAGTACAGCCGCCACAAAGCGCCCCGCCGACGTCACCGAGGCAACCCCAAAGTGCTGCTCGCCCGCAATTCTGGCCATAGCCTTTCAGGCGTTCCTCCGCAAGGGCAGATCCTGAACGCCAAATCTGCGGATGTGCAGATCTGTCGTGACTGAGATCTTCGCATCCTTCAATTTTTGCATCCATGGATACGCATCGAACTGTTGATAGGTCGAAAATTGACCACGGATGTAGCGAGAGACAGGGATCACATCAGCCTGGTCGTCGACGAGCAGGCGATGAAGCAACGTCTCGATCTGCGCGTTGAATTTTTTGTCGAGCATCTGCTCCAGTTCGTGCCGCTCCGCGTCTCCCGAGTAGTCCTTACCGCTCGCGATGTTAACGACGTCGGCATCGACAGGCACGTGAACGCCAATTTGCAGCGGATTGGACAAGGTCACCGAAAACCGCGGCGCGTGTTCCTTGTGTAATGCCAATCCGATGTCGTCGCTCTTGTCGCCGCTGGTGAAGTCCAGCTTCGCGTTGTTGAGGCCGCCTTCAAGCAACCGCAGGAGAATCGTGTCATCGCCGGTTAGGTAATCGACGACTTTGTCCCCGCGAAACACGGCCGCCCCCATCCAATCCACCGGGTTGCCTCCGGTGCGCTCCACTTGCCCCGCCTGATAGCTCACAGTCGATTGATCGGACAGCTCAGCCTGCTTGGTGACATACTTATTGATATCGTAGAGCGGCGCCACGACATCTTGATGCGGATTCTCGATCGCTGTCGCGAACTCATGCAACCGACAGACCGGAACGATGCCAGAGCGATTGGACATCACCGAAATGTTGTCGTTTACGCGCGCGCTCGACGTGTCGAGCATCGGGGCAAACTGTGCGATGCAATCCTTCGCGGACGTCTTCGCAACGGCGAAGGGAACCGTGCGGCGAAACTCGCGGTAGCGAATGAGCGGTTGGACGTATTTCAGGATGCCCTGCTTGGCGAGGTCGTCGCCGAACAGGATCAAGCTCAGGTGTGAAAACGTCACATTCCGTTCAATCGATCCGGACGCCAACACCATCGCCTCGTTAATACTGTGCGCACGAATCGTGACTGGCTCCTTGCCAGCCAGCGGCTCGGCCCCCTTCCCCCCGCCGCCTCCGGTCGGATTCACCGGTAAGGCGATGCGAAATGTACAGTCGATCAGTCCATCGGGTGCCTTGTCGACGCCGAGAACGCTCACGAACGCCTGCTGCTCTAGCTCCTGGCGGTCATAACAGCCGGTCATCGCAAACGGGGTTATGATTAGCCAGACTAGCGTGCAAAGTCGTTTCCAGACTCGGCCCGGAGCCTTGCACACAGAGTCTCCAACTCCGCTTCTCGAACGTATCCATTGTGTGCAGTTCATACGCTGTTTGCGCGCCATTTTTGGTCACCTTCCTCGCAGTAGGTTGGCACGGAAACATTTTGAACATGCACAAACTCCTGGCAGCCGACAAAAAAGGAGCGAGCTTATTCAGCTCGCTCCATCGGTTCGACGTGATCGACGCGTTCGAGATTTCCAAACTCGTCAATTTGGTACATGAACCCTTCCGATAATTGTGTTTCATCGAGAACCGCCGCCTTGCGCGCGCGTTCCATGATTTGAACCAAGACCTTGTAATCTTTGGCGATGGTGTCGTAATCGTTTCGCAACTGCTGGTACTCGTCACGAATTCTGCGGTGCTCGTCCTGAAGTTCGCGAAAGCGATTCTTCCACTCGGTCGCCTGACGTTCGGCGTTTCGCCAACGCGATGCCCACTCCTGCGCCGTGTTTTTCTCCTGCCGCAAAAAGCGAAGCACTTGTGCCCACGACATCAAGGTCGCCGTTGGGTGGTCTAAATCGCCGCCCTCCATCTGCGCCTGGACGCGCTCCGATTTACTGCGTTTGCGCTCCTCTTTCGCGATCTCGATGATGTTTCGCTGTTGCTTGCGAACGCAGGCGTTCCAACGAAACCCACAAGCGGCGGCCGTTCGCCCAAGTCGACGGGATGCTTCGTTAAATCCTGCCAGTTGCGTACTACCTTGTTTGATGTGTTTCAAGACAATTTCCGCTAGAATTTCGTCGTCCTCTGTCGTCCACGCATCTTGGCGCATGGCTCGGTTTGATTGACGCATGCTGTATCCTCCTAAGTTGTAAAAGTGTGTAATGGTTCCCGCACGTGTCCTGCTATGAGTTATCACGAGACTATCATTTGTTATAACCAACCGAGAGAGGGGTTAAACGTAAAAAAAAACGATGATCGCGAGATCATCGTTTACACAGCTTTCTTCCTGTTGTTGAAACGCGGATGGTTGGCCCGTTTCTTACTGCTCATCGCCTCTACTGACGCGCCGCCAGCCCCGCCGACGATAAATCCTGTCGTCGTGCGGGCCGACAAACGTGAAGACGACTTTTGGACGCTGGACGACGCCAGAACGACGGTGGAAAATCCGCCAGAGCGTCGAGGCGAGCCAAATGGCCCTCGTCGAACGGGAGGCACGAAACACCGTATAGAGTATTGAGATCAGCCGAAACGCGCGAAAGACTAAGCGAAACATTCCCATGCTATCACTCCTGGGCGTAGTCTGCCCACGAGTCGCCGTTTCATGTCAGTTGCAGCAAAGCGTCGAGGCGCGGCGCAATTTTCTTTGATTCGACAGATTGAAGTGCCGTCTGAACCAACTGCTCGACGTCGAGTTTCTCCTCACCGTGGACGACTTCCGCCAACGACGGGTGCGTTTTTGGGCGCTTCGGTGCAAATATCGAGCAGCAATCGTCGTATGGTTGAATCGAGGTCTCGAACGTCCCGATTTGCCGAGCCCTGTCGATGATGTCCTGCTTGTCCTCCATGCCCACAGGGCGCAACACACTTAGAGAGGTGACCGCATCCACGGCGAAGATCCCTTCTAACGTTTGGCTCGCCACCTGGCCTAAACTGTCGCCCGTCACGAGCGCGAGCCAGCCCTTGCTATGTGCCATCGCCTCGCAGATGCGAAACATCATCCGCCGCAGGATAATGGTTCGCAACTCCTCAGGGCAGGACTTTTGAATCGCCGCCTGCGTCTCCGTCAAGGACACCAAGTGAAGGTTGAGGTCCGTTGACCACGCCGCCAAAGTGCCCGTTAGTTCTTCGACTTTCCGCTGCGCCCGCTCACTAGTAAACGGAAAGCTGTGGAAGTGGACGAGATCGACCTGGAGTCCCCGCTTCATCGCCTTCCACACCGCTACAGGAGAGTCGATACCGCCCGACAACAGCGCGCACACGCGCCCGCTCATCCCCACTGGTAGCCCAGCGGCGCCGGGGATCTTTTCCGCGTACAAGAACACCCCTTCATCACGAACGTCGATTTGAACGATCGCATCGGGATGGTGTACATCCACAGTCAGCGAGGGGTGTGAAGCGAGCAACGCCGCCCCGACGTGCCGCGTCAAGGTCGGGCTGTCCAGCGGGAACCGCTTGTTTCCGCGTCGAACTTCCACTTTAAACGTGCGTGGAGCCACTTCCAGCCGATCGAGCAGCCGGTTTGCCACGTCGACGATGGCGTCCACGTCCAGTGGCGCCACCATCACTGGGCTCAAGGAACTGATGCCGAACACTCTCGTGAGCGGCTCTAAAACGGCGTCCACCGGTGCCCCGTTTAACTTGACGAGGATGCGGTTGCTGATGCGCCGCACGCGAATTTCGTCCCAGTGCTTCACCGCCTGCTGCACGTTGCGCATCAGCATCTGCTCGAGTTGTGACCTGTTTTGCCCCTTGGTGTTGATCTCGCCGTAGCGAACTAAAATATGATCAAACATCTTGTACCCCTCTCAAGCACCGACCATCGAACGAAGCCACTCGCTTTGTTCGCGCACGACAACCAGCGCCTTTCTCAAATCTTCTTTGTTTGTGCCTGGATGCCAGGAAAAGCGTACAGCTGCATCGATTTCCTCTGTGGACAGCCCCATCGCCTCCAGCACGTGACTGCGCTTTTGCTTTCCCCGCGCAGTCGAACAGGCACTGCCTGAGGATACGAACACGCCTTTTGACTCCAGCGCGTGCACGATGACCTCACCGCGCAGTCCCGCGAGTGACGCGTTGACGATATACGGGGACGCAGACTTCGGCTTGCGTACAGTCCATCCAGGGATGTGTTCCAGTTCGTCGATGAACCACTGCCGCGTCTGAGCTGCATCCTTGTCCAGACGGACGTTTTCCACAGCGATCGCAGCTGCGATTCCAAACGCGTCGGCGCCCAGTACATTTTCGGTTCCCGAACGCGTACCGGCCTCTTGGCCCCCACCATACAAGATCGGCTCGAGGCGAACGCCCTGCCGCACATACAGTGCGCCAACGCCCTTCAGTGCACCGATCTTGTGCGCTGAGACCGTATATAAGTCGATAGACGTGTTCGCAAGCCGAACGGGAATTTTCCCCAGCGCCTGCGTGCCGTCCACGTGAAAGCGAATCTTTGGGTACTCCTCTAGAACGCGAGACAGTTCCTCAACTGGCAAAATGGCACCGGTCTCGTTGTTGACGTGCATCATCGAGACGAGCACCGTATCCTGCCGGATGGCGTTTACGACGTCCGCCAGGGACACGTCTCCGTTTGCATCCGGTCGAACATGGGTCACTTCCCATCCACGAGCAGAGAGCGCGCGCAACGGCTCGTGAACCGCCGGATGCTCAATCGCAGTCGTAATGATGTGGCGTCCCCGCCCTTCGAGGTGCGGTGCGCTTCCCTGTACCGCCAAGTTGTTCGCCTCAGTGCCACCACCCGTGAACACGAGACGCCCCTGGCGCGCGCCGAGCGCTTGCAAAACGGACTCGCGAGCCGCAGACAGATTAGCCTCCGCATCCATCCCGATCCGGTGAAGGGAAGACGGGTTCCCGAACACGTCGAGCATGGCCGTGACGCGCTCCTTGACATCATCCTGCAAAGGCGCCGTCGCCGCGTAGTCCAGATAAATCGTTTCTTGCGACATCTAGTTTCCCCCTGACCACCGTACAAGCATAATCGTATCAAAAAAGACGCGTCAACACGCAGCTAGTGCTGCGTGTGCGCGTCTTTCAATTGCAGGAGCAAATGCCAATCTTTGTACCGACGAGGGGTCAGCGGACGATGACGTCGTCGATGAGCCCGTATTCCTTGGCTTCCTGTGCGGACAAGAAGTTGTCTCTGTCCGTATCGCGAGCGACGCGTTCCAGCGGTTGGCCGGACCGTTCACTCAAAATCGCATTCAGGCGTTCGCGCGTCTTCAAAATGTGCTTCGCGTGAATCTCGATATCAGAAGCCTGACCACGCGCGCCGCCAAGCGGTTGGTGAATCATCACTTCCGAATTCGGCAGCGCATAGCGCTTGCCCTTGGCACCTGCCGTCAACAACACGGCACCCATGCTGGCTGCCATGCCGACGCACATGGTGCTCACGTCCGGCTTGATGTGCTGCATCGTGTCGTAAATGGCCAAACCAGCGGAGACGGAGCCACCCGGGCTGTTTATGTACATCTGAATGTCCTTCTCCGGGTCATCTGCTGCTAAAAACAACAATTGCGCGACGACGGCGTTCGCCACATCGTCGTCGATGGCCGTGCCCAAAAACACGATACGGTCCTTCAACAACCGAGAGTAGATGTCATAGCTGCGTTCGCCTCGCGACGTCTGTTCAACAACGTACGGGATCAGACCCATCCAACACGCCTCCTTTATTCACTAATACAATACCCATGATGCCTGAAAAACACCATTTAGTCAAGGAAAGTCAAAGTCAGTGTACACGTCACTTTCATAGACGCGCCTACCCAAGCGAATACTGTTCGTAAATCGCAAAGGGAGATGACGCGTTGTGCAACAGAATATGAGCACGCCGGATCGTTATATTCGAATGGTAACTGGCCTTCTGTCCATCGGGATGGCGTCGCGCCGCCGCTCTTCCCCAATAACGCGAACCCTCTTGTGGTCCTTTGGCGCGATGAAACTGGCAGAAGGTGCAACTGGATGGTGCCCAATGCAAGCTGCCACGGAATTGCTGGGCGGTAAGTCGCAACAGCAGCGGCAACAGCATTCGAGCGGGACAAGCGCCGCTTCGTCCAAATCCAAGGCGGGGAGCCAGCCTGACAGCGATTACGAAATTCCGTCTTACTCGAAAATGGATCACCCGACGAACTGACAAAGCGAAGGCTGCCCTCCTAAGTATGGGCAGCCTTCGCTTGATCGAAACGCGTATCGATAAGACCTCGTACTCAAAAAAGGGCTCACATCCAACGAGCTGACATTGCTGCCTCCTGGCGGCGAAAGCGCACCCCGTACTTGCCACTTTTCGCCCGGTAGACCTCGACGTCTGTGGGACGAGCGGTACGTCGAATTCGTTCGTCTGCTTCCACCCACATCACGGCGCAGTACGCTTCAAACTTCGATTCATATAACCCGGCAAAATACACCCACTCGTCCATACCCAATCCCCTCCGGCATGTAGTATCTGTCATGATCGCACTGGTTAGACCGGTAAAGGCTGCAAGTGAGCCCAATCCCTGCGCTTTGCACTTTCTTCGCCTGCAGGATTTTGTTACAATAGTTGCACACTATTTGTAGGTGTCTGGGCACCTGTGCACGACCAAATGGTGTGAGCACGGCGTATGATACAGGAACATGGAACTCCGACTGCAAAGGGAGTGATTCCGATGATGACCAAGGACGAAATCCTGACACTTAAAACGAAACTCCTACCCAGTGGGGCGGACTCCGTCATCGATTATCTTGCAGCACGTCATGCGCAACTGGAAGCGACGAACATCGTCTTGGAAAACGTTCCGTTGTTGATCATTGGGCGCCACGGCATGATCGCGCGGATTCCCATCAATGGGCGCATCAAAAAGGTCAGTCAAGCGGACGAAGTCCTGCAGGCACTGCAAACGTTCTTTGCGCATCAAGCCAACTCGTCAGAAAAGCTGTACGTATTTGTCAATCTACCAGATCTACCAATTCCGCCAGAAGTACAGCAAGTACTGTCCGAAGTGGAAGAGCGCGCAAAGTTTCGCGAGCAGATAAAACAGCGGATCGACCAAGCTTTGGATCAGCGCGACAAAGCGGCGTTTGACGCGGCCGTCAAGGAACTCGAACTCCTGCAACGGGAAGAGGAGCGCCAAACCTGGAGAGCGCGCCGATTCCTGTGACTCGGTTGGCAGCTCGTCCATCGTAGATTATCGCATACAAAAACAACTTGGGGTGTGCATCGCTGCCACCAAGTTGTTTTTCTTTGTTTGGAGTGCCTGCCCCCTTATGGCGCTGACAGCGGTATCGTATAATGGAAGTGACGACCCGGGAGGGATGATCATGCAAAATACGAGACCATTGCGTTATGTGTTGTTTAGTCTTCTGTTTGCCCTCGTCCTGGTGGGCATTGTTCTTCACTCGTACGTCACTCTAGCCATTTGTATGATCTGTGGAATGATCTTAGCAATCTGGGGCGACTTTATAGAAGCGCGTCCTACGCGCGCATTTCAGCAGCACAACGAATTGCATAACCGTCACGGCCATCACAACGACATCGAGGCCTGACGACGATACGGTAGGTGTGTGCATTGGACAGAGTCGATTTAATCGTCCAGGCGGATGAACTCGCGAAGCTCATTTTGCACAGGCCTGAAATACGCGTCTACCGGGCTGCCGAAGCGGCGCTGGAGGCGAATGGCGAAGCGATGAACCTCTGGCGCCGCCTGCGCGAGCTGCGGGAACAAGTCGCAGAGTTCCAGGCCCGGCGGGTACCGCCCATGCATTATAGCTATTTGCTTGCAGAAACCGATCAATTATTGGACAAACTAAATGCGATGCCGGAGGTTCAGGCGTACGAAGAAGCGCAGACGAAACTCAACGAGTTGTTGGACGCTATCTCTAGCCGCCTGTCCTCAGCGGTCGAGCAGCGCAACACCGAATAAAATGAGAATTCACAGGCATTTCCCCGGTAGCCAAGAGCTCGTTGACAGCGAGATCGAAGGGTGATATGCTGGGCAAACATGGCATCTAGCCAAATTTTGATATCGGATGGGAATGAAACGCAGATGGCGGACGAGCATCAACACACGCACGATCACGACCATGAACACGACGAAGACGAAGTCATCATCCTCGAGGACGAGAACGGGCAAGAGCATCAATTTGTCCTCGGTGAAGTTCTGACCGTTGAAGGCAAGGACTACGCGGTCCTCCTGCCTATCGACGACGAGACAGAAGAGGGCGTCATCTTTCGCGTGGACGGAGAAGAAGGCGACCAGATGGTGCTCGCCGAGATCGACAACGACGACGAGTGGCAGAAAGTCGTCGACGCGTACAACGACGACCTGTTTGACGAAGAAGAAGAGGACGACGAAAACGCGTAAAGCGCTGGCGTCTTTGTTGAGGACGGCCCAGGGTGGAACATTCCCACACCGGGCCGTCCTCTTTTGTACCTGGGCACGTGGCCGACGGCGAGTGGATCGCCTCATCGCTGACAGCGCCTGATGAAACTAGCAGGACTAGTCCAAACCGGGTTGTGTATCTGTATTTTTCAAATATAATGTGAGAGTGACCAATTTGACGTCGAAAGGGGCACCTTCCATGAGTGTAGACTCCGAAAAACTCTCTACCCTACTTCACGAGAACCGCAGTTTCTCCCCTTCAGACGAGTTTCGTGCGCAAGCAAACTTCAATGACGAAACGATTTATGAGCGCGCTGCAAACGACCCCGAAGCCTACTGGGCCCTGCAAGCCGAGCAACTTACATGGTTCCAACCATTTAAAAGCGTTCTCAACTGGGAACCCCCTCATGCGCAGTGGTTTGTCGGCGGAAAGCTGAACGCTGCCTACAATTGTGTCGATAGACACGCTTTAGGGTCCCGTAAAAACAAAGCGGCCATCATTTGGGAGGGCGAGCCCGGGGACAGTCGCGTACTCACCTACGATATGCTGCGCCGCGAGGTGGACAAGGCAGCGCATGCACTCAAGCAGCTCGGAGTGCAAAAGGGCGACCGAGTGACGATTTACTTGCCGATGATTCCGGAACTCCCGATTTCCATGCTGGCGTGCGCAAAGATCGGCGCCATTCACTCGGTGGTATTCGGAGGTTTCTCGGCGAAGTCGCTGCAGCAGAGGCTTGAGGATGCAGAAGCAAAGGTGCTCATCACAGCGGACGGAGGATGGCGGCGCGGTGGCGTTATTCCATTGAAGGCTAACGCGGACGAAGCCTTGGCTGCGACAAATGTGGAAAACGTCGTCGTCGTCAAGCGAGTTGGCGACTCAGCTGGTGCGACAATGCAAGAAGGTCGTGACGTCTACTGGCACGAGCTCATGGCCAAAGCGCCAACCACCCCATTTGAAGCCGAACCCATGGACTCCGAGGACATCCTCTATCTGCTGTACACGTCCGGAACCACGGGAAAGCCCAAAGGCATCGTGCACTCGACCGGCGGCTATCTGACTGGCGCAAACACATCGATGCGCTCGGTGTTCGACATCAAGGACGAGGACGTCTGGTTTTGCACGGCGGACATCGGCTGGGTCACAGGGCACACGTATATCGTGTACGGGCCGCTGTCAGCCGGTGCGACGGTGGTCATGTATGAAGGCGGACCGGACTATCCGGGGCGGGATCGATTCTGGGACATCGTCGAAAAATACGGCGTGACCATCTTTTACACCGCGCCGACGTCGATTCGGACTTTCATGAAGTGGGGACCGGAACACCCCGCTGCGCACGACTTGAGTACGCTGCGCCTGCTCGGCACGGTGGGTGAACCCATTAACCCCGAGGCGTGGATGTGGTTCCACAAGCACATAGGGCAAGAACGGTGCCCTATCGTCGATACGTGGTGGCAGACTGAGACTGGTTGCGCCATGATCGCCCCACTACCGGGCCTCGTGCCCACGAAGCCCGGTAGCGCAACGCGTGCGGTCCCAGGTATCGACGTGGACGTCGTCGATGAACACGGCCAGTCAGTAGGCTTCGAGAACGGCGGCTACCTCGTGATTAAAAAGCCATGGCCTTCGATGTTGAGAACGGTTTGGGGCGATGACGAGCGCTTCCGAAATACCTACTTCGGCAAGTTCGAAGGTATTTATCTCCCTGGCGACGGCGCGCATCTCGACGAAGACGGATACGTGTGGATTCTCGGGCGCATCGACGACGTGATCAACGTATCGGGTCACCGCATTGGCACGGCTGAAGTGGAGAGCGCACTGGTATCGCACAGCTCCGTCGCTGAAGCGGCGGTGATTGGGCGGTCGCACGACATTAAAGGTCAGGCCATCACAGCGTTTGTAACCGTTCGCGAAGGCGTCGAGTCGAACCAAGATCTCGTCACAGAGCTGAAACAGACCGTCGTGGAGAAAATTGGAACAATGGCGCGTCCAGAGGAAATCATCTTTGCGGCGGAGCTCCCAAAGACCCGCAGCGCGAAAATCATGCGCCGCTTGCTCCGCGATATCGCGGAAGGACGCGTGCTCGGTGACACGACGACGCTCGCCGACCCTAGTGTGGTCGAGTCACTCAAGTCACAGTACAAAGAGGCCGACTGAATTCGGAAGAAAAGCCCTGATTTCGGACGCCGACACACAAAAAAGCCGCCCCCGACGGGAGCGGCTTTTTTGTGTCAGATTCGTGTTGGTACGCTTTTTTTCTGGAGCCACCTGTCGGATTTGAACCGACGACCTGCTCATTACGAGTGAGCCGCTCTACCCCTGAGCCAAGGTGGCAAGGTCATTGGCGGAGAGAGAGGGATTCGAACCCTCGAGACGGGTTTAGCCGCCTACACGATTTCCAATCGTGCTCCTTCGACCAACTCGGACATCTCTCCACATACACTTCACAACAGATGGTAGTTTAGCACGGATTTGTCCAGTTTCGCAACCCCTGAGTAGAGACGGTAGACACTCGCAATCACGCTGTGTACGATGAAGGCTTCATCCGCCTCAGCGGGCAGGATGAAGCCTTTATCGCGTGTCGAACATCACTCGACCGTTCGCCGTCCCTTTTCCCTAAAAGCGGGAATTAAGCGAATAGAGCGTTCACCTGCAGGGCGTCATCGAGAATGAAGTTCGCCTGCAGCCGTTCGAATTTCGGGCGCGCAGCCGCACCCTCCAATCCGGTGAGCACTGCCGCAAACGAGGCGCCCAAGCGCTCTGCGGCCAACGCGTCAGCAATGGAGTCACCCACAATCAGCACTTGTGCTCGTTTGCCTTCCAGCGGCAAACTCGTCGAGAGCAATCCTGCCGGATCGTGGTTCGCCGTCAGACTGCGCAGGTAGGAAAACGGGTGCGGTTTGGACAGCGGGCGTGCCTCAGGTACCTGCTGTTCGGCAATCAGGACGTCCGAAGCGGTAGACACTTTTGCCTCGTCAAAAAACTTCCACCAGCCGAAGAATTCGAGTGGAACCTTCGTCTCCGTAAACGGTCGACCTGTGGCAATGCCAAGGCGAATGCCGCGATCGCGCAAATCGCTCAGGAGCGATTGGAACTGTGCCGGTTCAATCAAGGGAATTTCACTCTTCAGAAACCCCTTCTTTCCAGTCGAAGCACGCGTGTAATCATCCCCCAGGTACCACTCTTGAAACGTCGTCTGGCCGATGCTCCACAGCGCGTGATCGTCCAATTCAAGTCCAAAAGACGTCGCAAACAGCGTCCGCGCGCGGTCGAATAATTCGTCGCGCGTAGTCGCATCGCCATACAGGATATCGTAATGTTCGTACGACACCACCTGCTCACTCGCGTACTCGCGGATCGCTGAACCAAGCGATTGCACGGCCCCGACAGTCCACCCGTCCGAAAGCGCATTGACCACGGCGCGTTTGAACTCTGAATTTGCTGCAGCGGATCTGAGGGCTTGTGCGAGTTCGCTCACGAACACCAGGTAGACCATGTCCCAATTAGCGTTGACGCCTACGTTTTTCAACTTCTCAAGTACCGTGTCGCGCTGGAAAACCAACTGCCGCACGACGGCGATGTCATCATTGGACAGGTCTGCGCGATACGCACCCGCCACGGATTGAAGCCCCAGAAAGCGGGAGCTGGTCAACAGCTCGTTGACGGTGAGTGCCGAAGCGTCGAAATACCGCTCCTCACTTAGCATCACCCCGTCGATGTCAAACAGAACGTCGGTAAACATGCTTTTCCTCCATCATCATCGATGCGCTCGAACAAAGTCATCCATGAACGTCGCAAATCGCGCCGCCGACTCAACAGATATGGCGTTGTACAACGATACGCGGCACCCGCCCACGGAACGGTGCCCCTTGACGCCGACAAATTCCCGCTTAGCAGCCTCCGCCAAGAAACGAGCGGACAATTCGTCATCGCTCAGGCGAAAGGTCACGTTCATATCCGATCTCGCCCGCTCCTTGGCGTGCCCAAGATAAAAATCCGGGTGGTCGTCGATGACGCGATATAACAAACCGGCCTTCTCACGATTGCGCGCGGCTATTCCTTCGACGCCGCCCTGTTCCTCGATCCAGTCGAGGACAAGGCCCATGATATAAATGGCAAACGTCGGTGGTGTGTTGTACAAAGAACGTTGCTTCGCGTGCGTCGGATACCCAAGCATCGTCGGCACGTCGCCATTCGCCCCCGCCAGGAAGGAATCCCGCACCAGTACCACCGTGACACCGGATGGCCCGAGGTTTTTTTGCGCCCCCGCGTAGACGAGGCCGACGTTCGTCCAGTCGACTGGACGGGAGAGGATGTCGCTTGACATATCGATGACCAGCGGGCTGTCGGCCGTCGGCAACTCCCGCCACTGTGTACCGTAAATCGTGTTGTTCGACGTCACGTGGACGTAGCGCAAATCGACGTCCTCAGGACGCTTCAACTGCGTTGGAACGTCCGTATATCCCTCATCTTTTGCCTGGTCATCGACCACGACACGGCCAAATCGCACCGCTTCTTGAGCCGCCTTTTCAGACCAAGCTCCGGTCAATACGTATAACGCCGTCTCTTCGCGGCCCAAAAAGTTCATCGGCAACATCGCAAATTGCAAGCTGGCGCCACCTTGGAGAAAGAGCACCCGAAAATCGTCCGGGACGTTCAGCAAGCGCCGCAACTTTGCCTCAGCCGCGTCATGGATTGCCTCGTAGGCAGCACTCCGATGGCTCATCTCCATGACGCTCATGCCCGTACCCTGGTAGTCGACCAGTTCCTCGCGAACGCGCTCCAACACGGACAAAGGCAGCGCTGAAGGCCCTGCATTAAAATTGTCGATCCGCTTCACAAAACCTTCCCCCTCACAACTCGATAGCGCGAACCATCGATATGCCGTCAACCTGTTCAATTTGTTGAATGACGTCTGTCGACACGGAGCGATCGACCGCGAGAAGCATAATCGCTTCCCCACCGCTTTCGCGGCGTCCCACTTGCATGCCCGCGATGTTCACCTGCGCATCGCCGAGGAACGTGCCGATGCGGCCGATCATCCCCGGCTGATCCTTGTGACGCGTAAAGAGCAAGACGCCTTCACTCGGCATGTCGATGGGGTAGCCATCGAGTTCGACGATACGCGGCCCCGATTCGCTGTACAGTGTGCCTGAGAGGTGGTGCGACCCGTTTTCAGTCTCAATGGAAAGCGAAATTTCGTTCGTATACACTCTGCCTCGCGTCTCGCGAACTTCCTGCACGCGAAGACCAGACTCTTCGGCGAAGCGCAAGGCGTTTACATAGTTGATATCATCGCTGTACTGAAATCCTAGTAGACCTTTGAGAACAGTCCGCGTCAAGTAGCCCCCATCTGGCGCCGACGCGTCACCTGTGTAGGTCACGCGAATGCCGGAAGGCGCACCTTGTGCGAGCTGCGCAGCAAACAATCCGAGCTTCTCGGCGAGTGCTAAATAGGGGCTGAGGTTCTCCTTCTGTTTCGCGCTCAAACTCGGCAGGTTCACCGCGTGTTCAAACGGCTCGTCCTTGAGCACGTGCACAATCTGTTCAGCCACCTGAATCGCTACGTTCTCCTGGGCTTCGACTGTAGATGCACCCAAGTGCGGCGTCAGAATGACGTTATCGAACTGGCGCAGCGGATGGTCTTCGCGCAGCGGTTCCGACTCAAACACGTCAAATGCGGCCCCAGCGACGCGCTCCTGTGCTAACGCCTCACAGAGCGCCATCTCGTCGATGATGCCTCCGCGTGCACAGTTGACGATCCGCACCCCAGGCTTGACCGTGCGCAACCGCGCACTGTCGATCATGTGGTGCGTCTCCTTCGTCAATGGCGTATGAACGGTGATAAAGTCAGCCTGGGCGACGGCATCGTCGAGCGTCGCCTTGACGATCCCGAGACTTGTCGCACGCTCCTCGGTAAGGAACGGATCGAATCCAACGACGTTCATGCCAAACACTTTCGCGCGTTTGGCCACCTCTGTTCCGATGCGCCCCATGCCGAGTATCGCCAGCGTCTTCCCCCGCAACTCGACGCCGACCCAGCGCTTGCGATTCCATTTGCCCCCGAGCAAGTCCCGATTGGCGGCCGGGATGTGCCGGGCGAGACTGATCATCATAGCGAATGTATGTTCAGCGGCGGCGATGGTGTTGCCGTCTGGAGCGTTGATGACGAGTACGCCACGCTTCGTGGCGGATTCCAAATCGATGTTGTCCACACCGACGCCAGCGCGACCGATGACCTTGAGCTGGCGCGCAGCCCGGATGACCTCTTGCGTCACCGTCGTTTGCGAGCGAACGACGAGCGCATCAGCGTCCTCTATCGCTTCCAGCAACTCCGATTCGGACAAGCCCGTACGCACCTCAACTACGGCGTCCGGCAACGATTCGAGCACTTCGACACCCGTCTTCGCGATATCATCTGTTACGAGAATCTTTAGCATCTGTCCCGTTTCTCTCCCCTCGTGAACATACACGGTATGACTGTCTTAACCTGTGCTTTGAGCGCATCGTCAGGGTGGATTCAAGTACAAGAAAGGCCACCGGGCACTCTGAAAACTGCGAGTGCCCAGGCGGCCGGCTTGTCTATCGTCGCACTCCCCTGTGGTTGACCACATTTCCGCCAGTCATGCAACGTGAATTATTTATATAGTTCAGACTATATAGGATGACCGCTCTGGTCAAGATGCGGTCTGCCTATGAAAGCGCTTAGAACGTAATATTCTCACGAATTTTTCAGATTTACTTCGATTTCGATCCCGCACCTGTCAAGCTCGCCTCTGCATCCGCCTCCACAAACGTGGCATGCAGAGCCTTGACCGCGCGCTCTACTTCACTTGCGGAGACGACGCAGGAGACTTTGATTTCCGACGTACTCACCATGTGAACGGCGATATTCGCATCGCGCAAGGCGACAAACATCTTCGCTGCCACGCCAGGGTTGCTAATCATGCCTGCGCCGACGATAGACACCTTCGCGAGATCCGTTTGACTTTCCAAGCCAGTGTAGCCGAGTTGCGACCGCAGCCCTTCCACGATATCCACCGCCTGCTTGACGTCCGGTTCATTGACGGTAAAGGATACGTCCACTGCCGCCGCGTCGACGACGCTCTGAACGATGACGTCCACGTTCACCCCGTGCGAAGCCAACTCCGAAAAGATGGTCGCTAACCCGTGTTGCGCCAAGGGTACGCCAATGACAGCGATGCGGGCGACTTGGCGTTCAAACGCGATACCAGTCACAACTTGACGGTCTTCCAATGCATTCTCTGTAATAGCCACGACGGATGTCCCTTCCTCCTCGGAAAAACTCGACCTTACAACCAACGGCACCGAAAAGTGCTTCGCATTTTCGACGGCTCTAGGATGAAGCACCTGTGCGCCAAGATTGGCCAGTTCCAACATCTCGTCGTACGACACACTCGTCAACTTGCGAGCCTGCTTCACGACGCGCGGATCTGTCGTATACACTCCGTCCACATCGGTATAGATCTCGCAGGCATCCGCTTCGAGCGCCGCCGCCAGAGCAACCGCACTCGTGTCCGACCCACCGCGCCCGAGCGTCGTGATATGTCCCTCTGCGATCCCCTGAAAGCCTGTGACGACCGGCGTGATGCCCTGACTGAGCAAGCTCTTCACATGGGCGGTCGCAATCGAACTCACGCGCGCGTTCCCATGTACGCGCTCCGTCTCAATGCCCGCCTGCCATCCCGTCAGAGATTGGGCCGACGTCCCCAGGTGTGTGAGGCGCATCGCCAAAAGGCTGGCAGACACTTGTTCGCCCGTGGCCAACAGGCTGTCCATCTCCCGCAAGTCAGGCTCATCGGAGAGTTCTTTCGCCAAATCCACCAACGCATCTGTACTGTGACCCATCGCGGACACTACCACGACGCACTGATGCCCGAGCGCAATCGTCTTTTGGATGCGCTCTGCGACAAGGCGGATTCGCTCAGTCGATCCGACCGACGTCCCCCCGTACTTCTGAACTACTAGCACGCCACTCCACTCCCTAGCTGAGGCGCCCGGAGTCAACTCGCTCAGTTCGCACTCCAGAGGCACCGCGTTTCTATCATCACTTTGATTCATTTTGCTTATCATACCGCAGTTCGGAAGAAATGGTGAAGGGGAATCGAGCTTCCGCGAAATGTAGGCGTTTCACGTCGATCGGATTCGCTGATCGGATTTGCTGTCCTTGAGTTCCTACTCCACGCCGCACTGTTCCCTGGCAAGTGCCAGTTGTAGTCTTACCGCACTCGGTGCAGTACCGCCCCGGGACTGGCGAGCTGCCACAACCGACTCCGGCTTCAGCAGTTCGTAGACATCCTCCTCAATGACGCCCGCTGCCGCCTGCATCATACCCAAGTCGAGACCGCTGAGGTTCGTCCCCTGCAAAATCGCCAATTGCACCAATTGCCCAACGATAGCGTGCGCTTGGCGGAACGGGATGCCCTTGCGGACGAGGTAGTCGGCGAGGTCGGTTGCGTTCGAGAAGTCGCGCGCGAAGGCATCTGTCAGGCGCCCCTCTCGAATCCGCATCGTCGAAATGGTGCCCGCCATCAACTTGAGCGCCGGCAGGACCGTATCGATGGCGTCAAACACGCCTTCCTTGTCTTCCTGCAGGTCTTTGTTATACGCCAGCGGCAGCCCTTTGAGCACGGTCAGCATGCCGACGAGATGGCCAAAAACTCGGCCCGACTTGCCCCGGATGAGCTCAGGGACATCTGGGTTCTTCTTTTGCGGCATCATACTCGATCCGGTCGCGTACTGATCCGCCAACTCCACCCAGCCAAACTCCTCGGTCGACCACAAGATCAGCTCCTCCGACAATCGCGAGAGGTGCGTCATAATCGTCGAAACGGAATATAGGAGATCGAGCAGATAATCCCGGTCCGACACTGCATCCAAAGAGTTCTCATAGATGGACGAGAATTCGAGCTCATTGGCGACTTGCTGGCGGTCGATCGGAAACGTAGTACCTGCCAACGCACCGGCCCCCAATGGCATGCGGTCGACCTGTTCCCCGAGGAACGATAGTCTCGCCTTGTCCCGTTCGAGCATCCATACGTATGCGAGAAAGTGGTGTGAGAGCAAGATTGGCTGCGCGCGTTGCAAGTGCGTAAACCCAGGTACGATGACACCAAGGTGGTTTTCTGCCTGGCGGATGAGCGCCGCTTGGAGTTCCTTCACGCCGTCTGCGATGGACGAGACCGCGTCGCGAACAAACATGTGCATATCGAGCGCGACCTGGTCGTTCCGGCTCCGTGCCGTATGCAGTTTGCCAGCAACAGCCCCGATCCGCTCGGTCAGAAGTCGTTCAATATTCATGTGAATGTCTTCGTCGTCGAGGGCGAATGTCACCTCGCCCGCCTCGATGTCAGCGGCCAGAGACTCCAGTCCCTCGATGATCTGCCGCCCCTCTGCAGCACTGATGATGCCGCAATCCGCGAGCATACGCGCATGTGCGATGGAACCTCGAATGTCGTACGGCCACAACCGCTCGTCAAACGAGATGGAGGCCGTGTACTTCAGGACTAGCGCATCGGTATCTTCCGCAAAACGTCCGCCCCACAGCTTCATACGACCGTCCCCTCCTTTTCCGAAAGCTCGGCCACAGAGACGGAAAGCCCCTCGAGCTTCGGTGCTGTGTCGCTGTCTGCGTGCAGCGCGGCATGGACCGTCGTCGGCAGTCCCCAGAGCGAGATAAAGCCGACAGCCGCCATGTGATCAAAGCTATCGCCAGTCGTATACGTCGCCAAGTCGTGCCGATAGAGAGAGTTGGCAGACTGGCGGCCCGTAACCTGAGCCGTCCCTTTGTACAATTTCACGCGCACCTCGCCCGTCACGTGTGTCTGCGTCGAGTCGATAAACGCGTCAAACGCCGCTTTGAGAGGTGAGAACCAGAGCCCGTTATAAATGAGCTTGCTGTATTCGAGTTCCAGTCCCATCTTGTACTGAAGCACTTCCCGCGTCAGCGTCAAATGCTCAAGCTCCTGATGCGCGCTGATCAGGACACGTGCGGCTGGTGACTCGTAGACCTCGCGGGACTTGATGCCGACGAGGCGGTTTTCGACGTGATCGATCCGCCCAACACCGTGCTTGCCACAGATTGCGTTCAGCTGTTCGACGAGATCGGCGAGCGCGAACCGTTGCCCATCGAGCGAGACGGGGATGCCTCGTTCAAACCCGATGACGACGGTCTCAGCCTCGTCGGGTGCCGCCTCAGCCGCCACCGTCCACTGAAACGCCGCTTCGGGAGCGGCCTGCCATGGATCCTCTAAGACCCCACACTCAATGGCTCGGCCCCACAAGTTTGCGTCGATGCTGAACGGATTGTCGAGATCGACCGGGATGGGTACCTCATGCTCGTGTGCGTAGCGAATTTCGTCGTCGCGTGTGAACCCCCATTCTCGTACGGGTGCGACGACTTTGACATGGGGAGCAAGCGCGTGGATAGACACCTCAAAGCGAACCTGATCGTTGCCCTTGCCGGTGCAGCCGTGAGCGACCGCGACAGCTCCCTCCGCAGCCGCGACCTCGACCAGCAGTTGCGAGATCAGTGGCCGCGACAACGCCGATGCCAGTGGGTACTTGCCCTCATAGAGGGCGTTGGCCTTGAGAGCCGGTGCAATAAACTCGTTTGCAAAGCGCTCCTTTGCATCGATGTTGTAAGACTTGATAGCCCCTACCTGAACCGCTTTGCTCTGAACGGCTTCCAGGTCCTTACCCTCACCCACGTCGACGCACATGGCAATTACGTCGTACCCGTAGTGATCCTTGATCCACGGGATGGAAACGGACGTGTCGAGTCCGCCGGAATAGGCTAGAACCAGTTTCTCTTTCATCACAAATCCTCCCCAAATGCACCTGCATCCGCCATTAACGCAGCCAAAATCGCCTTTTGGGCGTGCAAGCGATTTTCGGCCTGATCAAAAATCACAGCGTGATCTCCGTCGATCACGTTCTCGGACACTTCCTCCCCGCGGTGAGCGGGCAGGCAATGCATGAAGATGTGGTCCGGTTTCGCCAAAGCACACAGCGCTTCGTTGACTTGGTACCCCTCGAATCGACTCAACCGTACTTCGCTTTCCGCTTCGTCGCCCATACTGACCCACGTGTCGGTATAAATGACGTCCGCTCCTTCGACCGCGCGAAGCGGGTCTGTCGTTACGAGCACTTGCGTGTGATTGTGGACGGCGTGGAACTTCGCCTCTTCCACCACGTGGGCCTGTGGCTGATAGCCCACAGGTGTGGCCACCCGGATGTTCATCCCGAGTTTGGGTGCGAGTTGCAGCCACGAATTAGCCATGTTGTTGCCGTCCCCGACATAAGCCACTGTGACGCCCTGAAGGCCTCCCATGTGCTCGAGGATGGTCAAGGCGTCCGCCATCAGCTGGCAGGGATGAAACTCGTCCGTCAAACCGTTGATGACAGGAATGGACGCATACTCTGCGAACGTCTCTACATCGGATTGGCGGAACGTCCGAATCATCACGCCATCGAGGTAACGCGACATGACCTGTGCCGTATCCGAAATCGGTTCGCCCCGCCCAGTTTGAAGTTGGTTGCCCGGCAAAAACAGCGCGTGTCCGCCGAGTTGCAACATACCGACCTCAAATGAAACGCGCGTCCGAGTGGATGATTTATCAAAAATCAGACCGAGTGTCTTCCCGGCCAAGAGTCGATGCGTGAAATGATTCTTCTGTGCCTCTTTGAGCACCTGAGCGAGGCGGAGGAGCCGTTCGAGCTCGCTTGTGCCAAGGTCGCTGAAATGTAAGAAGTCTCGGCCACAAAGCGATTGATGTGCCTCCCACAACGCGTTTTGAAGCCGTACCGACAAATAGTTGTGACCCAGTGGAACAACCGTCGAAGACCCCCGCCCTACTGCACTTGCCGCTTCCGATATCGCCACTCCGCAAAACTCCTTTCTATATTCCCAGCGATAGCTGGCTTCGTCTCTTCTCCTGTGCATTATTATACACATGTATGTATAGTTATCAAATGCTTGTATGATTCCTTATGCAATTTGTTTTGCAGAAGAGGACACAAAAGGGCGCCAAACCCCCTGGCGGAGGTTTGGCGCCCGCGTATAGAATATGACGATATTGTGACATATCGGATTGGACGGATGGTTACCAGGTAGCCTACGTACCGGAGTTACTCCGTTGCGATATCTTGGTCCGTGATATCGTGGCCCGGCTCAATCATCATGAAGTGCACAGAAGGATGGTCAAGCAACGGTTGCAAGCGCTTTGCAGCTTCTAGCTGCCCCTGCTTGCGCAGTTCGCGCTGATAGATGCCGAGTAGCTCCACTAAGTCCTTCTCGCCAGTGGAATCGATGAAGCGGATGGCCACCTTTGCACCTTTCGCAATCCGGCGGCGGAAAGCCGTCTCATTCAGCCCGAGTTCTGGTTGGAAGCGAAGGTAGACACGTCCCCCCGTCATCCCAGAACAGATCCACGGACCTGGGTCGCCCAGCACGACAGCGCGGCCGCCGGTCATGTATTCAAAGGCAAACCCCTTCATGTTCGCACGGCTGGCGATGCTCGCTAAATCATCGCGGACAGGTTCTGTCACCTCTCCGCCAATGATAATGTCGGCGCCGGAAAGGCGAATCCCAGCGCGCGCGTCCGCGTCCCCTTGCACGATAAACAGCCCGTGGCCAGCACCGTACGCCAGACCCTTTCCGACCGATCCGCCGCGCCACTGCCCATCGGCACACCTGCGCTTGAGTACGAATACCTTGCCGCCAAACGCCGCCTTACCCACACCGTCCTGTGCACCGCCATAGGCGATACTCGTCATCCCAACCGTGTGGTATGCTGCAAACCCAGCGCCTGCGACACCGTCGTGCACGATGTGGCGAGCTTCGCCGTTGCGACCGCTGCGTATCGTTTCCCCGCTCTCGCGGATGCCGAGTGCCCGAGGGACAGCCTGAATTTGACGCCCACTCGCCGCGCTCGCCGCGTTGTGAACTGCAACGCCATCTGTGCCCGTCGCAGCCGAGTAGGATGCGACTTCCTGCAGCACGTCGCCGTACGCCTCTTCGAACGTCCGGTAGCGGATACTCGTTCCACGCCCGAGGTAGACCTCGTTGACCGCTCGCAACCAAGTAGTGTCCACACGCGTCTCCTCGTGCAGATGTACTAACAAATCGCTTCTTCCCACCAGGTCCTGCGTTCGACTCGCGCCGAGCTTCGCCGTCAATTGCGCCACGTGCTGGCCAATCGCGCCAAAGAACGCTACGAGCTGTTGCGTCGCCTCTTCGAACTCCCGCGGCGCAAACGACTTAAGTCCTTTGGCCGTCGCTTCTTCCATGTCGTGCATCTGCGTCGCAATGCCGACGTGGCAGGTATCCTTGTGACATGCCCGACAGGACGTACAGCCGATGGCCACCATCGCCATCGTGCCGAATCCAGCGCGGTTTGCCCCAAGCAAGATGGCCTTCATCACGTCAAACCCTGATTTCATGCCACCGTCAGCCCAGATCTCGATGACGTCGCGTAGTCCAGCCTCACAGAGCGCCTGATGGGCCGCTTTGACGCCAATTTCCATCGGAAGCCCGACGTGCCGGATGGCGTGCGCGCGCGCCGCACCCGTACCGCCGTCGAATCCGGACAAGGTGATGACATCCGCGCCTGCCTTCGCAACGCCCACGGCGATGGTCCCAATGTTCGGCACCACGGGCACCTTGACCGAAACCTTCGCAAACGGGTTGATCTCCTTGAGTTCGAAGATGACCTGCGCGAGGTCCTCAATCGAATAGATATCGTGGTTGTTTGACGGCGAGATGAGATCGACACCCGGCGTCGCGTTCCGCGCGTTGGCGACTTGAACCGTCACCTTCGATCCTGGCAAGTGACCGCCCTCGCCCGGCTTAGCCCCTTGACCGATTTTGATTTCCAACACGTATGCCCCGTTGCACAAGTCGGCGTTTACGCCAAAGCGACCAGACGCGATCTGCCGACCGCGATTGCGCGGATACTTTGTCAACAGATCTTTAATCTCCCCGCCCTCACCGTTCACACAGACGATGTTCAAGCGGTGGGCGGCCTCTGCGTACGCCCTGTACGCGACCTCGTTTTGCGAACCAAACGACATTGAGCTGATGAGGATTGGGTACTGATGTCCATCGACTGTGGTGTCAATCGGACCTTCCACCGCCCCTTGGTGCTCGTCAATGCCAAGGACGTGCCGCAAGCTGAGCGGGTTATCAGTCTCAAACGCGTTGAGCTTGGCAACGTACTCGTCGTAGGTGACGTCCCCTTGTGCAACCGATCCGGCCGCCTTCCAAATCCGCGGATAGAGCTGGAACAACTTATTTGGCCGAATCGATTTTCGATCAGGCGCACTGTACCACTCTTCTCGTTGCGCGGACTGCGCTTCGAGCTTTTTGAACGAGAGTCCCGCATCCTCAGATCCGCAGAAAGACGGAATGCCAAGGTACTGACTGACCTCTGTCGATAGGCCAATGGCGCTAAACAGCCGCTCATAACCCCGGACCTCGTGAATGCCGAGCGTCGAAATCACTTTCTCGATGCCCTTGGTCAGAGCTTTGTACAGGTTCTCGATGCCGTGCATATCGCCACGAGCTGCCGCGATCTCCCACATCAGGTAAGGAACGACGGCGTCTGCACCAAGACCCACGGCGACCATGATGTCGTGCAGGTTGCGCAGGCCACCGCTGCGCAGGATCAGACTCGTGCGCCGGCGCAGGTGCTCGCCCTTGTTCTTGTTCGCGGGGCGCAACAGCGCTTTGTGGATGGCAGCGGTGACCAGGAACGGATCGATATGGTGACCGCGTTTAAACTGCAGTCTGTCGTCCAGCACGATGGCGTTGGCACCCGCTTGGACCGCTTCGAGCGCCTCCAATTGGAAACGCTGCAAGGCGCTCTCCACTGACTCCTCTGCTTCGCGATGAATGAGAATCTCAACCGTTCCATGCGGACTCGTGTGCAGAAGTGCCAAGGCGTCCTCGTAGCACATCGTGCCGTAGCGGTGGGCGAGGTTCTGCATGTCCTGAAACTCCAACCCGTACGATTTTGGCAGCTCTTCAAGCAGCACCGGCGCATGGACCTCAATCCGCGGCGCATCCTTGTACAGTCCGTCAAACGACGGGCGACGGCCGAGTACCGCGCGGGTACTGAAATGCTCGATCTCCCGCTCGCGGTCGATGGCCGGGTTAGTTACGACGGCGACCGTTTCATGCATGAAGTCGGACAAGAGGGTGGCCTCTTGCGAGAGAGCCGCCAACGGGCTGTCAAAGCCGAGCGATTTGATGGGCTCCATGCCGGTTTGAATTTCCTGTTCGATCAATTTGATATCGTCATCGCGGAACCCAAACGCGAGTGAGCGGACGTCGAGCGGCTTGTCGTCGCGTTGCGGATGCAGGACTTCCGTCTTCTGTCCATAAGGCGCCGCAAAGTGCAGACTCCGGTGCTCGCCGCGGAAGTTGAAGCGACGCTTCGCAGACTCGAGTACGTCCTGCTGCAATTCGTGGTAGAGGTACAATTGGGCGCCAAAACCATCCCATTTCACGCCGACCTTTTCCCCTGGCGACAGCGGTTTCGGCTCGCGCACCCACGTCGACTGCGGAATGATGCCCTGTTCCGAGCTAAAGCAGTACGAGGTATCGGTTTCAACCAGCCACATCGGGCGCAACCCCAGGGCGTCCACGCTGAAGACCGCGGCGTTTCCGTGCCGCATCATGACGCCCGCAGGGCCTTGAGCAAACGGACCCCAGATGGAGCGGTAATACATATACAAATCGGACAATTCGTCCGACATCTGTTTGATTTCGTGAACGATTGGAGGGAACAACAACTCGGCGGTCTCAAACAGTGTCCAATGACGCTCCGAGACAAACGACAGAAGCGCTCTGTCGACCATTTGCGAATCGCTGAAGTCCGGCCGGACCGGCACGCCGATCATCGACGCCTCCGTGTAGAAGCGCAAAATGGTGTTGATCTCGCCGTTGTGCCCGAGCGACGAAAACGGCTGAACGCGTGGAAACGACGTCGCAGTATTCGTCGAGTAGCGCGTGTGCGCGAGCACAAACGTCGATTTGAACAGCGGATTTTGCAGGTCCGCGTAGAAGCGATACAGCGTCTCATCGTTTCCGATCACCTTGTAAACGGTGCTCTCGTGAGAAAGCGAGGCGACGTGCACGCCGTGAATGTCGTCAATCGCCGTAAACAGGTTGGCGAGCAATTCGTCGTTTGCGCCGTCGAGCAGACCTGCCACCTGGTAGAACACGGGGCACACCGCCTGGGCCATCGGCCCCAGGGCCGCGCGGTTGGCACCGTCCAATTTCTGCATCAGGACCTTCACGTCTCCACTGTTGAATTCAGCGTCGACGAGCGGCTGCAGGTGCGCAGCCTGATCTGCCTCGAGGAAGATGTGTGCGACGAAAAATCCAGGTGCCTCGACGAGGCTCGCATCGATTTCAGCAGCTTCGAACCAGGATTTCCAGAGCGCTCGCGGAATGTCCAACAACAGTCCGCAGCCGTCTCCCTCACCGGCGACGTAGCCGGCTCTGTGCCGCATCGCCTTGAGTGCGTCCAGCCCGTTTTGAACGGTGTTATGTGAAGGCTGACCTGATTTCTCTATCTGTGAATAAATTCCGCATGCATCGTGTTCGCGGTGAATGTCCATCGACAACGCATTCAAGTCCACGTTCGCCACTCCTTTTTTGCAAAATAGTTTGACACTATCTCTTTAGTCGCGTCAATTCTGAATTTGATATTGAAATTTCTGCAGTCCGGACTGAAATAATATACGATATATTGAATATTAATGCTATCGCATGTTATAAATATATGCAAGGTTGAAAGGGGGCCCCTTGCGTGGAAGTCCGTAAAGCGGCATCGGCCGATGTCGAGAGCATGCAACAACTTATACAACAGTTTGCGGATGTTGGACTCATGCTTCCACGAACCATCAAATCCTTGTGCGAACATTTACAATCGTTCACGGTCGCCGTCGAGGATGGTCGCGTCGTGGGTGTGGCAGGCCTACATGTACTTTGGAAAGACCTTGCAGAAATTCGATCACTCGCTGTAGATCCACAGGTCCATGGCCAAGGCGTCGGGCGCAAGGTCGTCGAGCATCTCCTTCACGAGGCTGAACACCTAGGAATTGCACAAGTTTTGTCGTTGACATACCAAACGGGGTTCTTCGAGAAGCTGAATTTCCACGTCGTACGTAAAGAGAATTTGCCACATAAAGTCTGGAAGGACTGCATTTACTGCAAGAAGTTTTACCACTGCGATGAGGTAGCCATGGTATATTATACACAACATTACGGCACTTTCCAAGCCGTCAGAGAAGCGTGACAACTCGCATTGGCACCGCTAAGATATCGCACCATACCAAACCATCCGAAGCAGCCGGCCCTCCCCGACTCCTTCGGATGGTTTTTTGATGCGATCAAATGATCTCTTGCACGATCTTTTCGAACATCTGCACGTGTGACTCCTCCAGAATCAGCGGAGGAACCACGCGGATGCGCGTATCGCTGCACTTTGTCACAAGCAGACCACAATCCGCAGCTCGGCTTGTGAAAGACGCCGCGTCCGCGACGTCGAACCCCCACATCAAACCGCGCCCAGAAACATGCTCGAAGTGTCCTGACAACACCTGCTCCAAGGCCTTCCCCACCCGATTGACACCCTCGAGGAACCCCGTTTCCGTCACGGTGTCGAACACGTAATTGCCGACTGCCATCGCCAGTGGGCTTCCACCGAAGGTCGTCCCGTGAGCGCCAGGCGTAAATGCTGCAGCGACCGATTCGCGGGCGATGACGGCCCCGACCGGAAAACCATTGCCAAGCCCCTTCGCAAGCGTCACGATATCTGGTTGGATGCCGACTTGTTCGTATGCGAAGAAGGTGCCTGTGCGACCGACACCCGTTTGAACTTCGTCCACGATCAAGAGCGCACCGACCTCGCGCAAGCGCTTGGACAGTTCCTGAAGGTATTGCGCCTCAAGTGGATACACACCCTTCTCGCCCTGCACCACTTCCACAATGCACGCTGCGACATCCGTGTCGATGGAGGCGAGCACTTCGTCCAGCGAGTTTGGAGTCAGACAATCCGGTACCAGCGGTGTGAATCCATTATGGTATGCAGCTTTTGGCGTAAGTGACAGGGCCCCCATCGTCCGACCGTGAAAGGCGCCGGGGAGAGACAGAACTTTTGTACGGTTCGTCTGTGCAACCGCCGCATGGTACTTGCGGGCGAGTTTGAGTGCGGCTTCATTTGCTTCTGTCCCACTGTTCACAAACAGCACTTTCGCATCTTCTGCGAGGCCCGCGATACCCGCTAACTTGTCCGCCAACGCCACCTGCCCTGGGATTAAGAACAGATTGGACGTATGCATGAGGGTTTGCACCTGCTGGGCGATGACCTGTGCCAGCCCTATGTGTGCATGGCCCAAGTTACAGACTGCGATTCCAGCCGTGAAGTCGAGGTAGCGCGCCCCAGTATCGTCATACAGAAACACACCCTCGCCTCGCACCATGCTGAGATTGCGTGTCCCGTAGTTGTTGAACAGCGAATCGGGGTGGCTTAATGTGGCACTCTTCGTTGAATTCATCTGTGGCACCTCCATGATCACTTTTCTATCCCGAACAGCGCAAGTCGCCCTGCACTCCATCCCCTCACGGCGAATGTCCTTGCCGTCACCCGCGGAGGGTTCCATGCGCGATTTACTTCCCAGCCCACCAGGCGCCCGCGACGCGCGCTCGAGTGGTCAGGCGAGTGCCGTGCGATGTGCGGGCGGGATCGAATGGTGCTGCTTGCTGCGACAGCGCGAACGACAGACTTTCCGGCTCTCCTCCATCGACCACCCACACCTCATTCACGCCCTGAGCGGCCGCGAACAGCATGGCGTTCACTTTAGGAATCATCCCGGCAGAAAACGCAGATTCAGCCAGGTGGCGCAGAAGATCGTCGCGCGTGACATCGTACAACTGGACACCCAGTGAAAAATCAGCAAACACGCCTGCTACGTTGGTGCAAAATAACAGCTTGTCGGCATTGACCGCTTTTGCGACGTGCGCCGCGGTGGTGTCGGCGTTGAGGTTGTAAAACTGCCCCAGGGCGTCCACGCCATAGGGAGGCAGCAAGGGCACGCGGTGTTGTCGCAGTTGTTCGAGCAGCGGTTGCGCGACGACATCGGTCACTTCACCAACGCGATCCCGCCCGCAAAACCGCGCTCGAACGGTCGTGCCGTCCGTGAGCGGGGCGATGAAATCACCCGCTGGGTCCAATTGCTGGTGGAGTTGCGCGTTGCACTGTTGTAGGGCTCGCAGCACGACTGGCATCGCCTCTTCCGTCGTCACGCGCAACCCGTCGACAAATGGCAGGTCGATGCCCTCCTGGGTCAACTGCCTCGTGATCTCAGGTCCTCCGCCGTGCACGAGTACCACTTCGTGCGAATCTTCTCTCGCCTGTTTGAGTGCGGCTCGCAGAGCCTCATTTCCACGCCCGTCGAGCGCGCCGCCGATCTTCATGACAATGCGCATGTCGCACCTCCTCCTACACCCACATCGACGTTGCAGAAAGGCCTTCAGCGTCTGAGAAGCCAAACATCCGATTCGCGTTTTGCAGCGCTTGCCCCGCAGCGCCCTTCTGCAGGTTGTCGATCGCGCAGAACACCTGCAGCATCCGCGACGATTCGTTCAACGAAAGCCCGATATGCGCGTAGTTCGATCCCCGCACAGCCTTCAAATGTGGCAGTTGCCCTGGCTTCAATACGTGAACAAACGGCGCGTCGCGATACGTATCGAGGTAGCGTTGATAGATATCGTCAAAGGCCGGGACCGAATTCAAACGCGCGTACACACTGGCAAAAATCCCCCTGCTCATCGGGAGGAGTTGCGTTGTCAAAACGACCGCAAAGCGATGTCCCAAAGCCTGCTCAATTTCCGGAATGTGCTGATGCGAACCGACTCGATACGCGTAAAAATCGTCGTCGAGTTCCGCAAAGTGTAGGTGCGCTTTGACACTCCTGCCCGCACCCGTCACGCCGGACTTCGCGTCGATGACGAGCGGCGAAGACTGATCCACGAAATCCGCGGATTCAAGCGGTTTGGTTGCGAGGAGCGCGGCAGTCGCATAACAACCAGGGTTCGCCACCAAGCGGGACGCCGCGACCTGTGCCCCGTTGAATTCCGTCAGTCCATAAACGGCCGCCGACTGGAGCGCCGCGGCGACCGGTACCTTGCCGTACCACGCTTCGTAGGCATCTGCAGGGAGGCGTAAGTCTCCGGAGAGATCGACCACGCGTATCCCGCGCTCGAACAATTGCCCCGCGATGCGGCCAGATTCGCCAGATGGAAGCGCCACAAACACCAAGTCGCACCGGTCGGCGCAGCTATCTGCGTCAAACGCTTCGACGGGCACACCTGGTGCGTGCGCGAGATGGACAAACAGCTCCGAGAAATCCTCGTCCCGCTCGCGCGACCCGGCCAGGTAGGTCAATTCCAACTTTGGGTGATGCAACAACATCCTGACCAGTTCCATGCCTGCATACCCGGTCGCCCCGATGACACCTACGCGCGGGTTATGGTCCATGTATAAACATCCCCTATTATGAATTTAAATTCAGTATACCGGAACTTCTAGTGAGTGAGAAGTAGATCCGAGAGGATCAATATTCGTCGATTTTCTGTGCGGGTGTCCGTATCAGCGGGCGATTGTCCCATCATTGCATGCAGTACATCAGAAGGAGGCGACCATGATGGGTGTATTCGGCGGATATACAAGATGGGCTGTTGTGTTCTTGATTATTTTCGTGCTATTCTTCCTCCTTTGCCCAGTGACTGGGTATGTAGGGGCACCCGTAGCGACGGGCTACGCCATGACGCACTACGACTACGATGCGACTACGACGACAGCATATGGCGTTGAGGCTACGGCCTACCCGAGCTACCACTACTCTGCTTATGACTACACAGAAAGCGAGAGTAGTATGTAAATCACTTGCCTCACCTCGTCATCCATACATCGCTTTGGGTGCCATCCCACAGGATTGGCACCCAATTGGATTATAATGGTATGGTAGTCACAGGAGGTGCTGGAATGTTTGAGAATCCATCTGACGAAGTGATTGAAAAGATCCTGTCGAGTGCCAAAACCATCGCCGTCGTGGGACTGTCCGACCAGCCCAATCGACCGAGCTATGGGGTCGCGCACTACCTTCAACAGCAGGGTTATAAGATCATCCCTGTGAATCCAAACGCAGAGGAAGTACTAGGTGTCCCCGCTGTTCCCTCCTTATCTGCGTTGGACGAGGTCGTCGACATTATCGACGTCTTCCGCAACTCCGCCGCGCTCGAAGGCGTCGTGCGAGAATCACTCGGGTTGTCGGCCCCAACCATTTGGGCACAGCTGGGCGTTCATGACGAGACGGCTGCACAGCTCGCGCTCGCGCACGGCAAGACCATCATCATGGACAAGTGCCTCAAGGTCGAGCACGCGAGACTGGTGCGGCGCTGAGCGGCGAGCCCGTCTCTGATTGGCTATGGCCCATTCGCGAACGCTCCGTCGAGGGCAGCGGACCAACTGCATTCTGGGGAGTCGGTGGATTTAACGCCGGCGTCAGCGGCGGCGATTATTGGGTCGTCCCGCACCTCCACAAGTTGGCTCGGGCCGTTCGGTTCAAGCAGCCGCACCAAACACAGCACGCGCGGCAACGTTGGGGTTTCTTCTGCGGGAATGGCATCGAATAGATACATAGTGATTGACCATCTCTTCAAAAGAGCGGTAGCCATCAGTGGCTCCGCTCTTCGTTTTGTTCACCTGACACGTTAGGGGAATCAATTTTGACAATTTGATACAAAGTAATCGCAAAAAGCTTGGGAAGGAGAACTCACTTGACCGGTGCTCAGAGTCAATTTTTAAACCATATCAATGACGCGCAAGAAAAAGTCATCGATGGATGGATGCACTATTGGAGTCTTTATTCCGGCCCTGGAACATGGCAGTTCTGGTTTAATTGCTTCATACTGATTGCGCCTTTAACAGTACTGTACGTCCAGTTAGATCGCAGAAAGGCACTTCTCATCGGGTTTTACGGATTTAATGTTCATATATGGTTCGGATTGATCGATGCGTTCGGATCTGGACGAGCTTTATGGACATACCCTTATAAAATCTTCCCGTTCTTACCGATCAGCTTCGCCTTAGATGTCTCACTAGTTCCCGTCGTTTACATGCTTGTGTATCAATGGACTATAAACCATGAAAAAAATTATTATCTGTACGCGACACTCACCAGTGCAGCATTCGCGTTTGTTCTCAAACCGGTATTTAGCGTTCTGCAATTGTTCCATCTCTACAGATGGATGAATTACTTTTATCTGTTTCTTGGATATGTAGTTGTGATGTTGGTGTCGAAACTCATAACAGACCTATTTCTGCACTTCGAACACGATGCCAGAAACACGAGACCCGGAAGGACTGTCCAACGGTTCGATCACGTACGACGAGGGCGGGGTTCAAGATTAAGAGCGAAATAATCGCCACTCTACACAGAAACAGAAAAAGCTCCTCGGGTGGGCCGAGAAGCCTTGGTACAACAACTATTTCTTCTACTCTGTGGCGCGTCCGGAGGGATTCGAACCCCCGACCTCTGGCTCCGGAGTTCTACGGAATATAATATGTAGGGCTATATAACGCGCATTTGAGTATGGATTACTAATTTGAAAACGTCTGTTTTGAAGAGGATTTGTAGATCATTTGTAGATGAGTCCAAGCGCAAACATTGATCTACAAATTTCATAATACTGGATGGCCCCCGCCCTATTGTCGGATGGGGGCCATTATGCGCGAATCACAACATTCGTTCCATCCGCTTCCTGTTGATGAACATCTCCGCTGCCGATCTCGCGGATTCACCGAAGTGCTGATCGACATATTCATTCAGCACACGGATCATCAGTTTCTCCGCCATGACGCGTGCCTCTGTCCCGTCGAGCTCCCGACCAGATTCGATATACGTAACCTCCTCAACCAAGTCCTCGAATTTCTTCATCGTCACACGCGGGATGTTTAATACCGGGCTGAAGATCCATGCCATTTTGGAACTCTCCTCTCGATTGAGTACCGACTGCACGGTGTAAAGTGCGGTGCGACAGCGCGTACTACCCGCCGGTCTTGAACCGAGATAATCAGCAGCGCAGCCATCATGTGGTCAACCGGGCAAGCTAGAGCCATCAGCAGGTCGTCGACCAGGTGCCGGTCGTCAGGCGTCAGTCGAAACTTCAGTCGTTCACACTTGTCGTATGGGAAGTCGATAAGAGTCCTGATGTCGGCTCTGTGGTCGTGGCCCGGCCAAATGGTGTCGCCTCGCCGAAGGGACCGCCAAAAGAACACAGATAACTGGTCGATCACGTTAACGTGCCGCTGCGCTTCCATTACGAGTGCCCGAGCCATGTCACCCATCGGCAGGTTGCGGTGTTTGCCCATGCTGACCACCGTTTCCTTGATCCAAATCGGCACACATGGCCCAAATTGCGTTTTCTTATCCCCCCTGCTCAAAGTTGAGCACCCCCCACTCCAATTCGCTGAATATCCCCGGTACGGAGTACCAACTCCGTACTCCCCCACTTTCGGTCAGTGATTAGTTCCTGACTGGTCAGTGACTAGTGCTAGAACAAAGCACTAACTGGGTCGAACTCTACTTCTTGAGTCGCAACGACCGCCTGTGGAACTGAAACGACTTCACTTTGCAACGGGACCACTGGTATTGAAACTCCGCTCTCCCCTGCAAGCCATCGTTTAACTGCGGCACTAAAGTTGGGGAACTGCTGTGTTCTCTTGAGCAATTCGGCCTGATATGGGTCTTCAACATTGAAACTTACTGTCTTATTGACGATCGCACACTTACTACTGCGCTGTTGCGGTTTCAAGTGCTTTCACCCCCAGTGCGTAGAAAGCGTTCGCGTTTGCATAGAGCGGATCCGGATGCGCTTCAACGTCGCTTGTGTATTGCTCCAAGTACTCAACCAGTGCGTCTGCTTTACCTCCTACGAGAACGATTGGTGCGAGTGATCCTACTCGCTTCGACAGCTCTGCGATAGTCATACGAGCGAACATAGAGAGGCTTATGTTTTGAACAGTTTCGAGGCCAAAATCCATGGAACCACTTAGCCGGTCGATCCATCTACCGCCATCCATTGTTGCAAAGTTGACTGTCCGACTCCCGGCGTCGACTATGTGATAACGCCCTGAACGATGGAGTGCCCATCCCGCTGTTGCACCTTCTGCAGCTACCTCCACTCGCACGATGTCAAAATGTTTCTCTTCCCCATTTACCGTGATGTCGTGACTACCGAGAAGCAACTGTTTCATGCGCAGTTTTTCCCCAGCAGTGTGATTATCAATAGGTTCGCCGGTGACAACGAATAGATGCGCCCCGTTCGGCACGACACGGTGAAGTGCAGACAGAGCAAATATCTTCGTATCTTGGTGCGCTTTCGTCTTAACCATCAGTTGCGCTCCGGACACAGACTCATCACGCGCAACTTCACCTACGTAATACCGCTGATCTTTGTACTCAACGATCATGTCCGTCCGGTTCATTTTCCGTTCAAGTCGGAGCTCACGAAATTCACCAAGCACCGATGGGAAGAAGTCCCTCACTCCATCGGTTACGACCTTTGTGCCGCTTCTACCCGTATCAACCGCGACTAATTGAACCATGCAATCCCCTCCAATCACTGGATAGTGCTGTGACTAATCACTGACTGATAAGAGGATACGGGCTACGGATTGTCCCATATGCAAATTGTTTAAAGAATTTGCAACATGGACATCATTCCCTTAGAGAGGAGTGAATTTATGATGTTTGGTTTAGGAAAAAGCCGGTCAAAGTTCGGACGATGGATTGATGAGAGAGGTATCACGCAACAAGAGATTTCAGATGCGAGTGGGGTTAATAGAAACACAATAAGCCAACTGGCAAACGACAAAACAGCGGCGCCGAGTTGGAAAACTAAAAGGTCGCTGATACGTACTCTCCGAAAATACGACTCTGAAATCAACGCGGAAGATTTTTGGGGATAATCATACGTAAAGCCTTCCTTTTTGGTAAGGTTAATACACTATCTAAGGGTGAGCTAGTTGCTTATCCTCATGCATTTATAGACCTTAATAGTTAAGGAGGATAAGATCAAATGTACGATTTCGCGGAATTTAAGGAAGTGCGTCGAGCGAGTGACGTAGACGAGTTATTAAAGCAAGGATGGGTTGTTGTATCCGTAAATAAAACTGTTGATGTCGATAGAAGTGAGTATTCGGAATTTATAATGGGCTTACCGTCTTCAATACGGATAGAACAACTACTATCAATCATTAAAGATTACGAAGAAGCTGGATGTAAAGAAGAATTGTTTAGACACAAGGCAAGTAAGCTTGATCCAGACTACACGTATGAACAGTACCTTAACAGTGAAAAGGAACGAATGTTTGGTGTAGGTAAAAACAGACCTTTGGCTAAATACATATCAAATTATAGGTCGATCGTATCGATATGAATGTTGCCTTAGATTTTAAGGAGTTTGCGGATAGGATCATGCTGTTGGATGACCTTAGCTAACACGCACAGCAATACCGCGCCCTCATGTTGCGTCATCACTTGCTGTATGGGCGCGGCCCTCATCATGCAGAAAGCATTCTGATACTATAGCTTATCCACTGTGTGGTGAAATATGTATAACGAATTGTTAGATTGAGTGATGGTGAGCCAAAGCTTGTAAGAAACAGACTACCTCGTTAATTGGGTGGTTTCCCAGCATTTCACCAATCAATTATGTTAACCTGATTGATACAATATTGTTTGTGAGAGGGCTTGATACCTGTAAGCGAACCTTTCAAGCCTTCTCCTCCCTACATACAAGTAACAAACCGGTACCTAAATCATGCAGCGAGCACTCAGAAGTTGCAGGATGTCCGATGAAAGGTGCAATATACATCGCAGAGCTCACCGCGCGCGTCGAGAGACATCGGACCAGGGTGATCTCATTTTGTTTTTGCGGAGTAACTTCGAACAACCAGTATCGCACAGCATATGGTGGCGATCGCCGCGCCAAAGGCCCAATGCTGAAGATGCGGCATCATCAACTGTATTTCCGCACGTTGATCGTTGCCGCCTGGCCCCCATCCAATATTATGGTTATCCCGATATATCGCTTCATAGTGAAGCCACAGATAACGAGCGTAATAAGACAATGTTGTGATTATGATTATTGCCCAGATCGTCAACACCGACCACAAAGATTTCAGCACGCAAATCCCTCCCTGGGCATAGTGTATTGCTTTTGAGTGAGATATTGGTAGAACACTTTGTGAACACTCATTTACGAACATTTGTTCCCGTGGTAAGATCGGTTCAAACATTACGGGATGGTGCATCATGGAAACGATAAAGCTTTCAGATGGTCAGTCTGAATTACGAGTATTACCCGTGGTAAGGAACATCAGACGAGATGGCACATATGAGGTCGAGAGTTACGCTGTGACCCTCTTTTCGGCTAACCAAAACGTTCATTCCCTCGGTTGTTATGACAGTGTAGATGAGGCTAATGAAGTGGCGAGGTCCTTTGCAGATGGATACCAGTCAATCCAATGATAGACCAGTCGACTTACGTGATCTCCTTTTAAGCGATGAGCCGCTTTATTATGGAGAATACAAATTAGACACTGAAGACAAGTTTCTCGTGATGATGATCATACGACGGATCGTTAGAGGAAAATCAATTTAATATTCGATTGCTGGCCTGCAGGATGTTTTTCATTTTCGGAGGTAACATGGCTACATACAGCTTTTACGCTCTGCACGTTGATGCTTCTATACATCGGTATCCCATGTACACGCTTGTCGAAGCAGGAACGAATCAAGAGGCCATTCACAAATTCGCTGTGGAGCATGAGATGAAGGTGGCTGAACTGGAGCCGGATGGCGTTTGGATGGAGATGAAGGACGGGGCGTTGGTGATGTATAGCGTGACGGAGAAAATTCAAAAAGACCGTACCCGACGGTCTGAGGTGTAATGCTCCGTTAGCTTCAACCACCCAATTTATACGAATCCCTATCGTCTTTTTAATGAATTGCATAATGAAGTCGATGTGGTATTATGATATTAATATGGGGTGCTGTTGTAGAAGGCGTCAGTCGGACTGATGCTGAATCTACGCGGTGCCCTGTTGTGTTTTGTTCTCCTTCATATCCAAAAGTAAAATCATCTTTCTCAAATTTGTAGTGCTACCAGTGATTTTAGGGATGTCATCGAAATGTTGTTCTAAAAATCCCCTTAGTTCCTGGGTTTCAGCTCTGAATGCAGCTTTAAGAACTAAAAAATTAGATTTCCTAACATTTGGTATATCTGATTTATAAATCTCCTCCATGCTGATTTCTGGGTGTTCACCAATGAACTCCTCAAATCTGGAAAAATCCTTTTCGATCGTTTTATTTAAAACATCCTTTGGTTCTTTACTCTGGATTGCTTTAAGCTTTGTATCGACTTCACCGTCAAATCCCTTTAAATACTTGTGCACTGGTAGGACATTGCTATTTCTCTTCGCTAAGGTCACTAAAACCCCCAACAAATTACTCTTGGATTTAACAGCGGGCATATCGTCAAAAACAATATCCCGATAGAAATCTTTTCCTTCCAACCCTGCAAGTCCCTTATCCTGCAAGGGTGATGGCATATCTTTTTCCTTCCCAATTGCAACCACGACTTCATCACCAGAATAACCATCTTCATCATCGCTCAGTTGAATAATCTTTGTTTTGTTTCCCTGGTAGTTTATAACTAAGTCCGAAACTAAATTCTTCAACCAAAATACTTCCTTAAGCTTGGTTATCCTATCCATTTGTGCCATATGCTCAAGCAAGATGGTGTAATCCGACAAACGAATCCTAGTCAGATGAATACTTCGACCATCAACGTTTTTCACAAATTCCCCAACGTCTGGTTCGGACTGCTCCTCGTCGTATTCGACAAAAATGAGTCGTTCCTTTAAACGTCTAAAGTCCAAAGACGACTCGACACAGCCATAAATGTCTGCGAGTAACTTTTGAATACTGGCGTCTGTCAGGGAATACCCCAAAAAAATCACAGGATTTTCCGTGAATAAATGTATAAGCTTCCCCACCAAGACTCTGCTTCGACGATCTAACCTGAGATAGTCTTCGCGTGTCAGAGTTATTGATTCCGGAGCTGTTACACAACCATGCATTTTAACCAGAGTACCAATTTCACTTCCCAAAAAAATAGGCGCTCCGATAACTGCTCTGTGGGATGTAAAGATATGATCCTCTAAAAAAGAATCATAATTAGTTGTCACAACGGTCAGCATCTTCTCGTGTAATTCTTTGAGAAGTTCTATTTCAGAGCTCAACTCCACCTTGATTGAATATTGGCTCAGTGTTTCCGATATAAATCTCTTCAGTGGCGATACGTTATTTTCTTCCGAAACGTCCATATCAATCTCTCCGGCATACACCGCCATATTGAAGTCATACTCAACCTTAGAACCGATGCGTGTATATACTTCTTCTGTCATTTCAACGCTATTTGTCTCTCTCAAAGCCTGTGTTTCGTAACTCAAATACTTCTTTAATGGTTCCTCTTCATACTCGCTTATACATCTAATTAGGAGTTGTCTCCAGTTGTAATCGTTTGTTGTATACCGTTTGGAAATCCCCGACCCCACAAACAGTATTGGTAACCGCCCTGATTGACGAATGTTAGAGAAGATTGTCGCGATATCGCTCATTCTTCGTTCAACCCCAACCCGTAAATTTTAAACAATTATACCATTAAGGAGCACGTATGTCTGGGATATAGGCTAGACAAAGGATGTATGCAAGATATGTAACATTGCTGATTTGTCGTTCTTGCAAGCCATCAGGTTAGTAAAAAGGTAATACCAAACGCAGAAAAGGGTGGCCGAAGCCACCCCATCCGCATAAGGTTCGAACAATCCCAGCTAAGGACGTCACAGTTAGGATATAGCAGCTGCAGGAGCCTGTCCATCACTTACAGGAGAAGTTTGCTCCTGTTGTGCAGGTACCGGTGCGTCGATCTCCTTTGCACTCTTAAACAACGGCAGCGCGCCAATTGCATCCACCGCTTTATCCGCAGTAGCAAGCGCGGCCAATACGGATGCCTGCGTCACGGTAAGCCCGCTCTTCGCGGCCTCCGTACTGACCACCAGGGCAATTCCAGTCTTCTGGTTGGAGGTCAGATCATCCAACCGTTTTCCCGTAGCGTGTAGAACCTGCCCGGCCAGCAGAACCAGTTTGGTGTTCTGCAGCTCCGCTTCCGCGTGGCCAAGTTTCGCTTTGACCCCAGCCAATTCCGGCAGCTTAAGCAAGTCCTCGACCGCTTGGATACCATCCGCTACAAACGGCTTCGCTTCGGATGCGACTGTGACCGCTGCCTGCTCTACCTTCGCCGCTTTAGGTCCGAAGACACGATTCAAAAGATGAGTAAACGCACCACTGCCCACGATCGTTACAATCACTGCATAAATTCCAGTTGCGTTCATCATATACATCTCTCCTTTTATTTGCTTGCTTTAGGCGTGACCGTGAAATTGAACTCACCGTTGATCTTGGGATCAGTGACATCGCCAATGTTTCTGAGCGCTGCCCAATTCACATACGTATCGCCATCGACGACAAAAGCCTGAGACTCGGAACCGTTAACTTTCACCTTTGTCTCCGTAACTTGGTACTGCGGGTCAAAATGCCATACGTTCCCCACCTTCTTGTCTTGCAGTCCTGTGTCTTTCCACAGTAGGTAAACCTGGTCGCCGATTGCATAGGCATCGACCGTCTGACCGTTGACCATTACTTTCATCGGAGTTGCTTGCACGCCATTCACCTCCTCGCACCAGGACTTCAGTTCTGCGATTGTCCCTGCAAACACATTGAGATCTATCTGGTTGTACGGCGCGATCCCGGGCACCTTGAGTTGGCTATTGAGACCGGCCGTATGTTGCCAAAGGTTGTATTGCGTGATAGGACCAGCGTCGGCGGGATGAGCTACACCGTACGACGATATCCAGAGCGGAACGTCTTTAAGGCGTTGTGGCTGCAGACATTCCATCAGGAACGCAGTGGAGGTGTAGAGCATCCCACCTACGCCCGCGAGCGACTTAACTTCGGCAATCCATGCCAACACCCAGTCCGTAAGTTCTTCAGGGGACATTCCTTGGACATCCGTCCCATATTCCGCATCGATGGCGGGCGGCAAGCCGTCAAATCCCCCGGCGCCCTCTATTGCCTTGACCATTGCCGCAGCTGCAGCTTGCGCCGTCGAGAGCTTGGGGCGAGCAAACTGATACCCACCGCGAATTAAGCCAGCGTTCTTTGTGGCCGCGTAGTTTGCGGCGAACGACGTGTCCGGGGCCAGCCCATAAAGCACACGGCCAATGGCAAACGAATAGCCGCCTTTGGCTAATGCAAGAAAGTCGACTGCTCCCGTGTTAGAGGAATAGTCGACTCCCTTGGCCCAATTCAATTGTGCGGTTTGCAAAAAGGCACCTCCTCAGTGAATGTGCTTTGATATGAGATCTCCGATGAAAGATAGCGTCGCTCCACTTGCCACTGTCACGAACGCTTTTTGTATCCAGCCCAACCCCTTTTTATTGCTGATGGACAGTTCTTTTGCTTCGGTGGCAATCTGCATAGCGGTATCTGCTTTCTTTTCAAGGTCGATCATTTTTGGGCTCATGAGTTGAAGCGCCTCGTGCGTCTGCGTGACCTTGTCGTAAATCTCACGAAGTCCAATGACGACGCCTTCTTGCTGGTCCCCCATCACACCGCCCTCACCTTCGCACACACTTCGATTTGCACATGCTCGTCTAGCGCCAGCGTAGACGGTGTCAATCCATCCACGACTACACCAGCGAGCCCTAGCGCCCACTCGACGTATTTGGAACAGTACCGCCGTCTTTGCTCGTGATACCGTCGCCCGCACCTTTTCAAGGTGAGTATGTAGACGACCAGCCAGAAGATGCCCGTCCAGTCGTACGGCAGACCGTTTTCTTTCGGGAGCGCGCCGAGGAACGCGCGCCTCTGGTTGTCGGTGATCTTGAGATGTCCGATGTCGTAATCTCCGAAATAATCGCCCAGGTTTGCAGGCCCTGACTTGCGGCCGCCCTGGGCTTCGTACACTGTATTGCCACCGACGTACACAGCGACGTGGCAATACAGATGGGCGACTTTTTGCTTCTGCTCGCGTTCGAGCAAGAACTCGCCGAAGGAGATTAGATCTTCGACGGGTCGATCGATGTGCGAGCGAACGAATATCAAATCCCCGCTCTGTAACATTGCGTCACCTCATTTCTGGGCATAAAAAATAGCCCTCTCGGGCTTCGTTGCTTTCTGATTCAGTTACACGAGGTTAGGGATTTCGGCCAAGTCCGCCGCGTAATCATTAAACGCGCTCTCCATGTCGCTCCAATGCCGCGATAAACTCGCGTAATGCAGGTCGTATGTTTGTGTCGCTCCTTGAGCGGGCGCCGGTGCAGCTGTCTTCAGCGTTGTGGGTACCTTCGTGAGTAGATTCGTTTGGATGTCGGTCAGGGCATTCGTCTCGTCCGCATCGAGTGCCACGGTCGGTGTCGTACCCGAGCTCAGCGCCGGAAGCACCTTCCCGAACAGCGTATCCATCAAGAGGCCAAGGTCGGTCGCAATGTCGGCAATGGCCGTAACTGGCGAAGACTGAGCGGTGTAATACGCGAGCAGGAAGTTCTTCGTAGTCGGTGCAATCTTCAGGTTCTGTCCATCCGGCTGATACATCTGCATGGGCGCTGTCGCCGGTTGATTGCCGCCGATGAATGACGTGTTCGTGATGATACCTTGGCCTGTGACAGAGACCGGAATATCCGTAGTGAGCAGGGTTTGATGGACGTCGACGTTGACCGTGGCTGGCGTTGTCACTGTTTGGCCTTGTCCGTTGATCGAGAGAGTCACCTGATGCGCTCCACCATCGCTTGCAGAAAGCGAAATAGCATAGGTTGTCCAGCGCCCATTTGCCGTCGGCGTGCGGTCAATTTGGACTGTGACGGCAGGTACAATCGCACCGTTTTGGATCATGTAGTTTTTGATCTGCGCTTTTGCCGCAGCCGCATTGGGCGTCGTCACGTCGTCTGCGATGAACATCTGTTGACCCGGATCAACCTGTGGATAGGCCGTGGACGCCGTCAGGATGTTGCCATACGTGTCATAGACGAATATTACCTGTGCCATTGTTTATTCCTCCTATGCTAACTGCTGTATTTGAATAGTTCCCGGCGCACCATCGCTTCCCGAATATGGGTTGATACCATTAACCGATGACGTCGTGTTGTAACCTCCCATTCCGCCTGGTGCACCATCAACGTAAAGGCTGCCGCTGTTAGAAAACGCACCTTTATGCAAAAGTGCGATTATACCTCCGCCAGCGCCGCCGCCTCCACCGCCACCGCCTGAATAGTTGCCCACGCCATATCCGCCCGATCCTCCCGGAGTCGTCGCACGTGCTGACAGGGTAGCGCTCGATCCAATAGTGATCGAACCCTTAGCAATAATGACAATCAGACCCCCAACTCCGCCAGATGACACGGACGAACCATTGATGCCGTTTGAACTGTAATTACCACCACCACCGCCTGCGCCGCTTCCACCTGTGGTTGTTCCCCCGGCTCCAGACGTTCCTGATCCATTGCCACCCGATCCGCCGCCGCCGTTTGTGCCAGCTACACCGGGTCCATTTGCAGAGCTGACAGGTGAACCGCCAGTAGAAGTACCCGACCACGAAGCGTCGCCGCCGTTTCCTCCAACTGACGAAGACGAAGCACCACCGCCGCCGCCACCGCCACGGCCGCCTCCCCACCAACTACCCGGCAATCCACTGCCGCCAGATCCCCCTTTGTATACTGCGGTCGTTCCGCCGTAGCCACCATCACCGCCATCACCACCCGCGCCGCCTGTTCCAATCGAAATCACGACGTTTCCTTCATAGATGGTGTTAAGTTTCTTCACCACATTAGGGATCGCGATGCCTGTATCTCCGATTGGGTCAATCCATGGCCCTAAATCATCCATGACTATAGCCCCATCTATAGTCACATCACCTTGGCAAAGCATGATCAGACCTTTGCAGCGATTGCTTACTGTGACAGCAACACCGGACGGAATATTGATGTCGGTGAATTGTTTGATTACCGGATCGCCGTCCTCCGATGATTGAAAAGTGTACTGTTGATATTGCGTGGTTTGGAAAGTTAGCCCCATGATCCCCGGTGTGGATCCGAATGTCGCCGTTGGATAACCACCTAAACCGGAGTGATAATAAGTCTCGCCGCTGATATTCAAAATCACGGTTGATTGCATTGGTTCAGGCGTCGAATACGTTAGATTAACATCACTCGCCGCCAGCGAACGGGGAATATTTAAAGATGTTGCGCTGGCCCAACCCAACATATACGTACCTGGTTGAAGTGTTGTCGGTGATATGCCGATCGTATTCCACGCTACGTTCCCCGCAACGCCAGTAATAGAAGCCGTTGCAATAACATTACCGTCGCTATCCCATATGTAACCATACAGAATGGCAGAAGATGATACTTCCGTCATGCAGACTAATATCTCGGTGACTGTGATTGGTTCACCCTGTACCTCAAACTGCACTCCGTACGTGTAATTGGACGTTCCTGTGCTCGCCGAATAATTTCCTGTTGATGTCTCGAGCGTATACGTGTTAGTGGTTGGAGAACCCGTCGGATTGAACTCACCATCCGACCCGTCTCCAAAGAATGGAACCAGACCAGAGCCTCCGAACCCATGATCCGCGAGTATTCGTGATACATCCATTAGCTTGTCACCACCGATTCCCCTGTTTTCTTGCCGTTGCTGTCAAAGGTGAGTGTCCATGTATCTGTATGGTCAACGGTCGCCCCATCAGCTTTATAGAACACATTGGTCATGGTGGGGTAATTGCCGAAGCTGTCAGGCGTGCCGCTGAGCGTCGACACCATGTACGTGTTTCCCCCTGGGCGCGTGTATGTTGTGACGGTGTAGTAACCGTTGGAGTCTGGGTTGCTCGTGGTCATGTTGTAATTGGCGGTTTGGGAAACCACATCAACACCCTGGACCGTGTCTGCGTCCAAGCCACTCCCTTTGCCATCCACGGTCTTTAGCTTCGTGAGCACGTCGCTCGCAGTATAGGAACTCGCCGGAAGGGCAGCATTGGCGGTGTTCTGCGCTGCGTCGGCTGCGGATTGAGCATTGTTTGCAGCTGTCTGAGCCGCATTAGCTGTAGACTGAGCATTATCTGCTGCCGTCTGTGCGGCCGAAGCTGCCTGAGCGTTGGCGTACATTTGGGCGTCGATGGTGTCCATGTTGGCATTGTCATTGGCTTTGTTGTACGAATCATTTGGATCCGGCTTGTTTAAAGCGTAGTGCGTCGTCTGTTGCAACTGTCATCACCTCGATTTAGGTTGGTAATTGAGTCTGCAACTGCTCATAAGTCAGTCCGCTTGTCTCCAACTGGTCATAGGTGTACTTCCCGTTGAAGTCCGAGTAAACGTTGTACAAGTAGGCAAACAGCGTCTTTAGGTGAGCTGGCGTCATTGAGGCGAGCAGGGTCTGAAGGTCCCCCATGTTCGGCGGAATGCCCTTGAAGTCGGTGAACTGAATGGTGAACTGATAGTTGGCGAAGTCTTGGTTAATCTGACATGCGTATCCGTAAGCAGACAAGATGTTCAGAAGCGCCGCGGGTGTCGGTCCTTGACCGGCGCGGTTCTTCGCCATGATGTTATTACGCCGGGCGTCATCCGTGGCACCATCCACCAACTTGATCGCAAACTCTGCCTCGTATGTCGGGATCGCCCAGGTTACCAGCTGCATAAATAATTGATTCTGATTGTCAGCGACAGCCGCATCAAGGTCATCAAACTGACGCCCCAAGGCTTTGAGAAACGCCTTCAGAGTGACCGCGTCTTCACCAAGGAACGATTCAGGTAACCAGCTGACAAAATCATCGTAGTTGGCCACCCTATCAGCTCCCTTGCGCGACGTTCACGTTTCCAGGCGTGGCCATCTCTTCGTTACCAAGCTGCACATTTGAGCCTGAGATACTGCAATCGATGACGCCAGGCACTTTAAACACCGCGTCCGATGCGGCCATCACACGATAGATCCCGCCATTAGGGAGTGAACTGAGATAGTTAGTGAATGCCTGCAATGCGACTGGCTGAACCGCGTCAAACGTATACCCGGCGTCGATCGTGATGGTGATTGTCGCATCAATCGGATGGGACGTAGGTGCAAGCACCCGCGCATCCGCACCGATCGGAACTTTTGCGTCAATGGCCGCCTGAACCTGAGCAATGAAATCGGCCGAGGGGATGCCGCCGTCAGAAACAACCACATCCACGGTTCCGTTCCCTCGAGCAAGCGGGAAGACCGATGCATTCGTGACCCCGTTTACCGCATCTGCCCATACTAGATAGTCGCCCGGCGTACCGCCATCCGTCGGGTTCTGGATAGCAAACAAGTATCTCGCCCGCAGCGCGTCATCTGACTCCGTATCCACTCCCCCGGTGAGGCCACCAGTACCTACGGTGATGGTCTGTAGTCCCGATGGAGTTGGACCAACAATTTGCAACGGAGTGCCAGCGACAAGGTTGCCAGCGGCTCCAACCGTTGTGCAGTTGACGTTGACTGTCCCCGTAGTCCACCCAGAAGGTAGTGAGCAATCTTCGGTTGTCTCAAACTGCAACGTCCCGTCCATTGACGCGAAGATGGATCCCGCTGGTATATCTGACCCGATTGGACTCGGACTTGTCCGACTGAACTCGATGGGTCCAGCAGACGCCGTGCCCTCATTGCGATAAATACCTCGTTCATTGACGCGCAAATCCAGGAACGGGCCTTCACATGAGCTCACAAAGAACAGCTCTACAAGGAACTCGAGCATGTACCATTGCGTGTACAGTGCTCTCGACGTAACCTGGACCATTGTTTGGATCTGCGATCCATCGTTCCAGTCGGTTGCCTGAGATCCAGAGGCCTCCATGTCGGCTTGCATCTCAGCGACAATCTGGTCGTAAGTCTTATACACTCACCGGCACCTCCTGCGAAAACGACCCTGTGTTCCCGTTCACATCCGTCCACGAGTAATAGACAGCAACAGTTCGCTTGGCGGGATTCGGCGTCACTGTGACCTGTGCTTCAGCTACTCGTGGATCCCCCAATAAACAGGTCTGCCCTGCGGTCTCGGCGTCACTTATCCAGTCATCATTAATCGGCAACGACAGCAAATCGTAGATCGGGTTGCCATAGCTCGGCGCATAAAAAAGAGCACCTACTCGGGTGCTCGTGCATCGTTTCAGCGCCTGAACTAAGTTTGCTGGACCTGAGACCGTAGCCACATCCGCTGTTGCGGTAGTTTGCCAGTCTTGATTAGCCGTCTGTGCTAAATCAGTACCATAGATGTCCGACAAGGGTTAGCCCTCCTATCCAGTTGTGACTTTGTTTGAGCCGCTCGTAATTGTTCCCTGACCCGTTTGCAGGTCAACTTGCACGGTGCATCCGACATAGGCGACTCCTTGGCCCCCTCCTCCCAACTCGACAGATGCATTGCCGACTTCGTTATCGGTTGGAAGACGGTTCGTGATGACCGGACGGTTCAAATCGCCATTGATGAAGATGACCAATACTTCGACGCCTTCTTGCGGTAAATACACACAGGAGTCGGCCCAATCGGTGTCAAACTTAGCCTCAGGCAAGTTCACTTTTGCCTGGTAATTCCCGTTGAGCGTCATTACAATCCCGCGCTGAGGGTAGTACGGAGAGAAGTTTCCCATCGCCCCCATCAGCTCGCCTCCCACTCGTCATCGAGTTCAGATTCGATGTTGGTTTCCCCATTGTCGCCGTACAAGTCGGTTTTGTACTGATAAGCGTAGTCAGGCAGGATATTTGTGATAGACAATGACTCCGTTACGAATCCGTTTTGTTTGCCGTATTGGAGTTTAGCCTCCTCGATGTAATACGATCCCGAGAATCTTCCTGCGCCCGTGACTTTAACCAAGGCGTCGATAGTATAGGCGGTATTCCCGGGTAAGTTTTGAAGGGTACCTGTAATGGCCTGCCGAGAATACTCCGTCAGGTAGCTTTGTGCTAACTGATTCGCAAGAGCCGGTGTGGTGGCCTTTGAATCGGTCATGATCTTTTCGACGACTTGTCCACCCATGGATTGAATGAGTTTATCGTTCTGTGCGCTTCCTTCGATGGTTTTTCCTTTGTAATAGTGGATGACCGTCACTTTGTTATAGACGCCGACCGCAGAGTCATCAAAGACTAAGCTGTCACCTGAAGTGGCTGCCCCCGAGATTGAGGCTACAGAAATCGTTGCTACCGGATTACTACTGTATTGGCGCGGCCCAAAGTATAATCCAAGGTCTTTAGTCACATAGCAGATAAAACCCTCGCGCACGGCGCATGTTTGAAGGACATCCCACTCCTGCAGGTTTTGATAGGCATCACTTGGAACCTTCGAAGTCGTGGCAGTGATAATGGGCGTCAGGCCGTATTTCTTGGCGAAGTAGTTGGCTATCTGACTAGACGTCCAGTTAGTGAAGGCATAGCTGTTGTACGTGTCGATCATCTGCCCGGAGTAGTCCCTGCCAATTAACTCCACGACATCTCCCTGCTGGCCACCCCACTGAGGTTTGACCCCGTCGGTTAAGCCAGTGAACACATGGTCCAAGTCATTAATATTCCAATTGTCCGGGTTGTTTACGTAGCCGTAATATACCTTGACTTGTTGCTTCTTTTGGAACCAGTCCGACTTCAGATCCGAGTTATTGATGGTGATGTCAAAGCTACTGGCCGCCATGTACAAAGTGAGATCAACATCACACTCGTAAATATCATTCGGCAACACAATTCGACCGGCCACTTCTACTAGGCATCTTGGCTCGCCCATTACGAGGCAGCGCCCCCTGTAAACCGCACGGAGGATTCTTGCGTCTGGAGATAATTAATCCCCGCGGTCGTCACAGTTGCGGTTTGCCGGGACGTGTATGCTGCATTCGCACTCGACTGATTCGCGGAAGTCGAAGGAATTTTGAGCACTTGTCCAACCTTGATAAGATTTGGATTCGAGAGTTGGTTCGCCTTCGCGATAGTGTTGACGAGCGTTGCGATGCCGTTTGCCGACGCGCTACTACCAAGCGTTCTCTGCGCAATTGCCCACAGCGTGTCGCCGGATTTCACTGTGTAGCTCTTATCACAGTACTGAGCGATGGATGCTGTGCTCGTAGTCTTCGGAGGAGCCTTTGCAGGTAACGTTGTGTTCGGCACTGTCACCTGAGTCGGTGCGGCGTTGTACCCAGATGTTGAAGGAATCACGATGAGGTTTATGCTAAAGTCCACTCGATCATCCCGTACGTACTTGGGACTGAATTTGTTGATACGCACAGAACGTTGAATCGAACTATAGACCAGTTTTTGCGGCAGCCCCTTATCCATTAAAGATTCAATGGTCTCCGCTTGCGTCCATGCCCCGGTGCCCACGATGGAGCCGGAGAATGAAAGCGTCTTTTCGTCGACCCCTAGGTCCTGGTACGTCGGAGCGCCTTGCGTATCCAACTTATAGATGCTGCGTCCAAAGTCAAAATCCATGCTCTCTTTCGGCAAAAGAGCGAACTTATAATTGCCGATAATTAAGTAAGCCGACGACATAGTCATCCCTCCTTATCGGGTAGCCGGTAGTGGGTATCGGGATCGGTAATACTTGTCCTGCACGCTTGCCGTTTCGTTTGCAGCTTGTTTCGGGTTGGTAGAGGTGATATAGAAATGGTTTGTTACTTGCGTGCTTCCGCCACTTCCCGAACCAGCTACGAGCTGCGGCGATGAGCCACCGCCTATCCCAAGGAAGTGTTCTACACCAGATATCACCGGAGAGATGTGCTTCCAGATGTTATCGAAGAACGAGGCAATCTGGCCCCAATGCGCGATGATCATAGCTGGAATACCGACTATCGGCATGATGAGAGCAATTGCGCTTTGTGCAGCAACACCAAGGTGCTTAAACCAATTCCAAGCATTCTGAAGCCACTGTACACAGGTCTTCCAGTGCGTGACCACTAACACAACAGCCGCTACCAAAGCCGCGATTGCGATAATGACAATTCCGATTGGGTTCGCATCCATCGCGGCATTTACGAGCCATTGCATAGCAGCCCATGTTTTAGTGGCAGCTGCTACCGCTAACTGCGCCGTCTTAACTGCAATGGTTTTAGCGACATTTGCTGCATACGCGATAGTGGATTTATCAATGCCGAGTGCGAGCTGTACAAAAGAGCGCGCGGTCGATAATACGAACCTCCCCATACTAGCGAATATCTTGGCCCCGGCTTTAAGGTCATCACCCTTCAGGAACCCTACGAACTTCCCTACGCCAGCCACCGCCAACAACATAGGCCCAACCGTTAGAAGGACGGCTGCCGCAATGGATGCAAAAACAGCGGCGAACTGAAGCAATTTGGGATGTTGCTGTTCGAATACCAGGAACTTAGCAACGACGGCGTTTAAGGTGTGAAGCAGTGGAAGAAGTGCGGCCCCAAGCTGTCGTGCAATCCGAATATCAGCAGTTTGAAGATTGGATCTCAGCTCGTTCATTTGACCAGCCGGTGTGTTCTGTTGGTCCTGCTGAATTTTAGTGATGGATTTCGTTTGTTTAAGCTGATTCTCCATGCCCTTTAGCTGGTTAAGCACCTGTGGGTCGGCGAATATCGTGGCAGCTCGTCCGCCTTGGATACCGAATACATGCGTATAAAGTTTAGTCAGCTCTTCAGGATTAAACTTTTTCCCATCCTCGACTAACGTCTGAACAAGCTTTTGAAAGTCAACAATTTGCCCGTTTTTAAAGAATTGAGACTGCCCTTTGCTGTTTACCATACCCAACTGCTCCATCGCCGACATGACGGTTGCGGATGGCTTCCCGGTGGTTCCCATGACATAACCTGGGATGAGACGGAGAACCATGTCGGCCGCATTCGTACCGCCGTGGGAACCAGTTAACCCAACTCGGTTCGCGAGTGCCGCCATCTGCATGACGGACGTCTCGTTCATGTGTAAAGAACGCAAGGCCGTGGGAGCAAGGTATTTCAGGGTTTGGAACAAGTCATCACTAGAACCCGGCTCCATAGCACTGTACTGGTTGAAGGTGTTCAGCGATTTTGCTAGAGACGTTGGATCGTAATGACCTAGTAAATGCGCCATATTAATGGCCATGTTCACGGCGTCGGAACCGTCCGACACCTTGCCTTCATACATCTGGGCATCTGCGAACTGCGTCATTGGCATGAGTAGTTTCTGAACGTTCGCGACGCTTCCCAAACCGCCTGAAGACAACTGTTGAGCAAAGCCTGCGACATCCAAGTCACTAAACCGCGAAACTTTGGAAGCCACATTCATGATGCTGTCGCCCAAACTATTCATCTGTTTGGTTGTTGCACCTGTCGTGTCTTGAATCGTGACGAGCTTAGATTGGAACTCTCCGGCTGTTTTAACTGCTTCAGCGATTCCAAATCCCAGTACAGCGCCCGCAGCCGTAACACCGAGCCCAACTTCCCCGATAGCCTTAAAGCCCTTTTTCAGTTCCTTAGCCTGGTTGGACGCATCTTTAGTGGCATTCCCGACTCTTTTGACGTTGTTCTCTACATCCTTTGCTGCGACTGAAGCAGAAGCCATCGCAGGGGCCATCGTCTCAATAGCGGTCGCATCGACGCCCGATGCTGCGGCGCTCACCCCTGCGACACTAGTAGCGGCTGCATCAGCTTGCTTTGCTGTTTCCACCATTGCAGGCGCCATGGCTTCCATGGCGGTTGTGTCTACGCCAGCTGCTACGCCGCTAAGAGTCGCTATGTTCGCTTTCAACGAATCAAGCTGTGCATTAATCTCTGTCAACACCGGAGTAATGTCGTTCACTGCGGTGAGTACCATCGATACGATGAAATCTGCCATAAGCAAAACCACCCCCTTGCTCATATTCACAACAAAACCGTCCTCGAGGAGAGAACGGTTCGACTTGTGAGTACGATCAATCAGAACTGTTTAGTTCCTGTTGTAACCACACAAAAGCTTCCCACATGGACTCCTTTAACTCGTGGTCGAGGGTGAGCCATCGGTCAATGGTGCAGTTGCATTGTTTTGCGAGCTGGACCCATCGGTAGAGGTCGAGTTGTTCAGCAAAAAAGCCGCTTTCTCTTTCGCATCTTCCTGCCTCGCATCGGACATTCCGAACATCTCAGTATAAACCGCCTGATAGTACTGGATATCTAGGTCGTCCCAATCATTGAACAGGGTTTTATAAGTCGTTCCATCGACAGGCTTTCCATCTACCTCAGTAATGATTTTAGCCCTCAGGTAGTCCTGTTGCCGCATCGTTCCACTAACAATCTCATCATGCTTAATCGCGGCTGTTTGCGATACGTTAAATCGGTCTAATCCGGTTGGGCGCCTAAATTTAATTTTCTTCCCAGACGGCAACTCAAGTGGTCCGTAAACGACTTTTTCTGGCATGTATGTTCCTCCTTATGACGCGGCTTCGATGAGCCCTTCTGCTTTGAATGTGATGTTACTGTCCACAACGCTCTTACCTGATTTGATAGCGATCGCAGTTTTGTCCATAAGGACACCGGTCAACTGATATCTACCGCTGAGCCCTTTGTCTGGCGCGTCAATGGTGCACGTGATAACAAATCGCGGACTTGGTGGAATGTACTGACCTGGTTGCAAGTTCCCTGTTCCGACAGTCGTGGCGACTATGTTCATGTCCATCCAGCCACGTTTAAGCGTCCCATCGATTGTGATGTCCCCATCGAGGTAGATAGGCATGCGACTATTCGTCTCTTGGTACGTCTCGGCATCGTTACTGATGTTAATGTCGACTTCTTGCCACTCACCTGCAAGCTCAGGCCCATTCGGACCCATTACAGCACAACTAACGTCATGCCCCTGAACTGGTCTCCCCATTTTGGTCCTCCTCTCCAATTTCCTCTGCGGCTTCTTCCCACTCATGATTCGTAATTTCAGCAGGACTAGCAGGCCGTATTAGACCAATCGGACAAGAAGGGATGCAAATACCGCAGTCGATGCATCCCTGTCCAATTACCGCCTTACCGTTGTCGATCGTGATGGCACCCGTTGGACAAACTCCGTGAAGCGCACACTTTCCGCAACCAGGGCAACTATCTAAGACCTGAACACTCATGAGGAGGACGCCCCAGCCCATTGGGCGACGTAGTTATCGATGAAGTCAGCCGCAAACAATGGCTGAACACTGATGGACGTCACCACACGACGTTGGTTGGTCGTATCTCGGTACGCTGTCGTCGGCTGGTAATCGGTGATCTCCTGAGTCTTGGTCTTCGCATTAAGCAGGTAGTTATCGATCCATGTGGCCAATTGATTTGGCAACTTTGGGTCCACACTCGACTTCGCCCATTGGGTGCCCACGTAAATGTCCGTTTCAATCTTGTCAAACTCACGTCGGACGTTGATCTGAGACCAATCGTCGCTGTTGCCGTTCTCCGGCATGACGAACGTACTAACGCCGTTACGAATGACGTAGTTACCTGTCAGCGGATCAAGTGTAATCGGGCTGACACGCGCCTCAGTAAGTGCGTATACGTCGTCGTCGGAGTAAGCGTTTTGAAGACTCGACAGACCCTGTACAGTCTGATTCGATGGACTGTAATACGCCGGGATGTTTGCGAGTACGCCTGCATAGTGTCCGTCCGTCGCAGTGAGGACACCTGCCATATCGTCATCGTCGAAAGTCCCCCACGGCGATGCAACAACGCCACGGATACCTTCAACGCTGTCCATAGCCGTCACGATGCCTGCTTGCGCCTCGCCGGATGGCATGTTCAATACAGCAAATCGGAGTCCATTCGCAACAGATGTGTTTGCAGCTTGGGCCAATAGCGCGGCCTGCACTGTTGCGCTCGACTGTTGCGCACAGAGAACGATGTGAACGGGTACATTGGACAACAATCCGAGTCCGGTCACATAATCGGAGTCCTGGGCATCGGCACCAGGGTCGCCGCCTTCAAGAGGTGTGGCCGCGATCGGGGCAGGGAGTGCGGTTGCACCCTCCGCTGGAGCGGCGGAAACATTCGGGTCAACAACCGTGTTCAAGTTGGTCAACGTCAGGTTATCGTAGGTTTGAGAGCCCCCGTCTGCGATGACAATCAATTTCACAGTGTTTGGATTCGTTCCCGCTTGCCACGAGACTGAAATTGGCTTGTCACCTGGGTAAAGTGCTGTGACCACGGCAGAAGGGTTATTAGTCGCGTCATTGAACGTACCAGACGCCTTCTTTGCCGATGCGCCAGCAATGCGAATCACTGTGACATCCTGCGTGGAATTCTGTTTAAAGATGCCGTGCATGGACAACCAGCCGGTCAAACCTTCCTCGTAAGCACCGAGTTGGTCTTCAAACCATTGTTCAGAGTATCCGTGAATGGGAACTCCTACTGGTCCCCAAGCGAATGTGCCCACAAGACCGATACGCCCCATGCTCGTGATCGGCGGCTGGTTTGGCGTTGCGGGCTGTTCGATGATGTCAATTCGAGGTACCACATATTGCGGTTCCTGCATGCTCTAACCTCCAATCGAAATGGTCTCATTGAAATCAAGCTCGTCCATCGGGTCATCAGGCGGGACTGGACGGGTACGTGGCGCGTAGTACGTGACTTCCCAAATGGCTTCGCCGAGATGTAGAACCTCAGTTTGGCTTGCATTGTACGTCGCGAACTCCCAGTCAGATAGGAAACTGTCGTCTAGCAGCCCACCGAGAGTACGCTGATCAGCTGTCAATAACAGCCGGATCTCTTCAGCCAAGGCTCGCACGCGGGCTTCCCCGGTATCCGCCCCCATGTCGTCCACACCAATACCGATGTGGATTTGTGCGTGCGTCTCATCGTAGTCGTTCGTATATGCCTTGTACGACACCTTTGGCACCCAAACGCTGCATGTCGTATCGAGTCCCTGGACCATACCCTCCACTTTGTGATAGGTGGCAATGGGTTCCGGTAGATTCGCATCCGCTTGGAGCGCTGCAATGAGAGCATCCAAAATATCGTCAATCATCGGTTACACTGCTCCTTCCCGGATGTAGTCCATCGTCAGCCCGATGAATAACTTGATGTCCTCGTCCTGGATTTTCAAATATGGGCGGCCAGGTATTTTGCGTTCCGGTGTATTCGCGCTACGGACGACGACAGTGCCATCCGCTGTTGGGAAAGCCAACGCTTGCTTATTTTTCGGTCTGACCGTCACAGGGCCAATCGTTCCGCCTAGTTGATGGATACGTGCATAGGGAATAGACGATCCGATTTCTACGCTGTCATTGGTGACTTCACCCACCATAATGCTTTGACGTAGAGCCCCAGACCGGACGAGAATCTTGTGGCGACCTACATCCTTTGCGATGCGCGCTGATTCAATATTGCCTCGGGTTGCATCACTCTTTGCATTCTTCCACCGCGCCGTGTTCTGCGCGGCTTCTACCGCATCGTTCTCCATCGACCGGACCGTGGAAGCACTGAGTGGTGCCCATTTCTCCGGACGGCCTTCCGCCGCGAAATTCGCGAATACGGAGCCAAGCAACTCCGCACCAAAGCGAGCCATGAGCGGCGTCATATTTACAGCACGTTCTGTCATCGCCTCAAGCTTCGCGGCGAGTGTATCGAGGCCATTTGCCTCAATCCGTATCGCGATCCCACTCACGGCCAATTCCTCCCGACGACATCCCGTACGTTCGATATCGGAGACTGCGTGGCCCACTCAAACTCACGCTCGCGTTGACGCATATGACGATTCGGATGCGGCGTTGTTGAGGCGATTTTTTTCCGCATCTCAGGAACGTCTGGCTGCCGCTTCACGATGTTTGGGTAGTCATCCAACGTCGAGTTTTCAAGCACGTGCTGCAAGTCCGACTCCGCGCGTTTCCGATACATCTCAGCCATTGGCGTGTCTTCTTTGTAGTTGCGGTCGGAGAAGTGTGTCTGACAGAGTAAGCAGGCAGCCATGTCCGCCGCGATCGAGTTGATAATTGGCGGTACAGGATCGGGCAACGGTACAACGTAATAAGGCTGCAGCAGGTTGTTTAACCTCGCTACAGCCTTATCGATGAAGACTTGTACGTAAACGTTAGTGAAGGACGGCGTTTGGAACAGCTTGTTTAATGCGATGACGTCAGACGGTTGGCAGTAAGGCATTCAACCCGCCTCCTATTAGCTGACTTTACCGCTAATGAACCAGTTCGGGTGATGCATGCGCGGAAGTCCGTTGATTCCGACTGTAACGTCCACAAATGGGTTCGTGGCACTTTCCGACTTATCAATGATGGCCGAGAACTTCCCTGGCTGTGGGTTATCCATTCCACCGTTTTGGAGCGCCAACGTCGTACAGAAATCCATTCCAATTTCGCCGCCCTTGCCCGTGACCGCGAACGTACCGTACGGAATGAACGGAACAAAGTTGCCTTTGCCATCCCCGTACCCCTCGGTGTACACCTCGAAATTGATCTGTGGGAAGAGGATGTGCATTGCATTTGCGACGTTAGCCGCGGACAAATTGACTGCGAGAACACTTTGTTTCAACAAGTCACGGATTACCTCATTGCTGGCCAGCGCCTTCGCAATGTCATAGTTCATCCAGATCGTATCGATTTTCGCACCTGTGCCGAAGTAAAGTTCGGTCAACTGCGCGATATCGGCGACGATGTCCGCTTCCGGATTCGACAACCAGTCAAACGTCACTTTGTTGGAATTCGGGATCTTCATGTCCACGGTGTAGTTCACGCCGTTGTCGTTGACTTGAACCTTCCCGTTAATCAGTGCAGTCCAACGAAGCTGCTCGACACGAGTATCCAGGCGTGTATTCAGCTCTGTTGCACGACGCATAACCCGCAGGCGGCCGGCGCGCTCGTTGAAGGTGCCCTCTTGGCGAGCGTATAGCAGCTCTTCCTCATTGATGCGGTAAATCTCGCGCCAATAGCCCGTCGAGTAGTTCCGTGTAGATTGGCCAGTGAGCGTTGCGACCTTTGGCTCAGAATTCAGCGCGTGAGGCGGCGTGATACCTTGGATTGCATCGATCACGTCGACCTGGATACGCTCCGCGTACGCCGTCGCCATCGGAGCGAACGCCATGCCTCGGAACTGAGTCGGATCGACAATCATGTTTCGCACGATGTGATTGATTTCTTGAGTCGTTGGGAAAGTCAAAGGCATCTAGTGAACCCTCCTTATACCACCAAAATGTTGTCTTGCACGTCGTTGATGAAGTACGGGATCTGACGAGCCCTCAAATCACTGATTGCAATAGCGTCCACTCCGACAAGGGCGCTCTGTACGAATTTACCTGCGACGTACGCGTTAGAAATCTTGTTCGATGCCGCATCGAGGACAACATCAGCCAAGACGACCAACGCTTTTTGTGAGCCGTCAGCGACATAGAAATAGTCGCCCTGGGCAAGAGCTACAGTCAGTTCCGTTTGAACCGTGATGTTGTCCCCATTGATAGCCGTAATGGTGCCGAGCTGTTGAACAGCACCGTTTGAAGCGGCCATAGCGGCAACAGTTTGACCGACGGTGAACATCGCGCCTGTTCCTGCGGCTAACCCAATCACTTGAGGATTAGCGGGGTCCGTCGCAGCGGCGACTGTGGTGCGAAGCACAGGTCGAAATAGGCCGTCGGCTGTCCCGACACCAAGAATGGTGCCTCGGTCCAGGTCACCAGTGTTCGGTGCAATCGTGATGGGGATTCGGTCCTTAATGTGATGATCCGCGTTGAGGATGATCTGCTTGTCCGTGTAGACAAAACCATCTGTCTCACCTGGTACATTCGGATTCCAACTCAATGTTTCCACTCTTCATGCCCTCCTTTAAACGAGCTTGTAACGGCCCTGCTCATCGACCGTATACCCAAGCTCTTGCATGGTTTCATCTGCAAGCTTTTTGATAGCTTCGGGAGAATCAGGTGTAGGTGGCGTGTGTTGCTCACCTATCTGCGCCAGTTTCACGCGCGCCTCCTGCGGGTAGGCGTCAAGCGTGGCGTAAATCTGGTCGGACGTAGAAACCATCGTTTCGGCGCCTTTTTCGTCAGCCAGTTTGATGGTCTTAGCGCCATCGTCTGCGAGCAGAATCGGGCGGTACGACTGCAGCACAGCAGGCGGAATACCCTGGGCGGTGTACTCGGCGAGCTTGCGGTCCACTTCCGATGTACGAAGCGCCAATTTTGTTGCAGCCATCTGTGACTCCATCTCGGCCAGCTTAATCTGTTCAGGTGTTTGCGTTGTCGCAGGAGCTGATGTTCCTGCTGCGCCTGCAGGATTGTCGCCGGTTGGCTTGCCACCTCCCATAAAGAAGTCAGCCAGTTTACGCATTAGACCGTTACTTTCTTTCTGCTGATTGAGCAATTCATCCATCTTGTCCAAGCGTTTAACCTCCTCATAGTCGAGATAAAACATATCTGGCGGGTCGGCCAGCAAACGCGCTTCAGGTAAGCGCGTAAGAAAAGGCTCATTCGTCAGAGACAACGCTTCAAGCGCTGCGCCTTTCGATGAGCCGTCTTCCTTACTTCTGTAGTTGTCCAGATACTCAGGGCTTGCGTATCGGTACTGCTTCGATTGAATCAGGTTCGCAACCTCAGGGTTTGTTGGGTCGGCCAGTGCGTAAAGAATATCTCCCTCTTGCACCAGGTCCGTAATCCATCCCTCAGCTTTCGACGCTCCGAAGGTTGGGTCATCAGACTTGTTATGCCCGATCCTAATGAACGGGTCCCGCCCAATGGTCTTTTCTTGGAAGTTACGCCTCATTTGGTCGAATGTGTCCTGAGACATCTTAATTCGCCCGTATCGAGGGTGATTCCATTCACCTATACGCCCCACTGGGATTTTTAGTTTCGCCGGGTTGTCTGCGAACTTGCGCGTTTCGTCTACAGTTACGCCCACCTCCTTAGCCGCGTCCTTCAGTTTGCCAAATGCCTCTTGCTTTGCGGCAGCAGGAATTTGTGTCTGGTCCAGGCGGGCAAGGGCATTTTCCACATGCGCCTTGTCTGGTTTTCCATTAGCGTCTTTGTACGGCAAGTGCCGCAAACTCCGGGGAGTTGTTTTTCCCTCGGAATCTTTGTGGCCACCTGGCGAGATATAGGCAAAGCTGGAGTCGGGCAAATTGTTCACGAATTCGGTTGACCATAACAAGCGTTAATCAGCTCCTTTCGAAAGGATTCCCCGCACATGTGTGGAATAATTTGGAGTTGCCCATTGACCAAGGAAGGGGTGTTAACCATGGACCGTACAGAAGCAACCACGCAGATCGTCATTGCACTCATTGAAAAGGGCTCATTCCCTTATGCCAGTGACGAAGAACGTGTAGAGGCTGTTTGTAAGGCTTACGCAAACATCTATACGACGGTGAAGTCATGCGAACAAAATAGAAGCAACCCAAACGCTTAGTTGGTCACGCCACAAGTAATACTTGCGTGAAGCGTTAGGCATTTGATTAGCGCGTCGTGGAGCTGTGTTTCCACGTAAATATCGTATTTACGACTTTCGAGCCTCTCCTCGATGCGCTTAATCTCTCTTTCGAGAATATCTAATGTATCCAATGGCATTACATCTCCTCTCTACGCCACCCATCCTTTCGGCAGTGGTGCGACGTTACTCCAATCAAGTGCCTGCGGCGTTAACTTCTGCGGCTGTAACGAACCGAACACTGGTGACAGTACACACCTGCATCGCCCATGAACAGGCGGCGTGTTACCGCCAATCTGGTTGATAGGCGCTACTAGACCATTTCGACTAGCACAGATAGCACACGTGCGCCCATCCATCACGGCGCTAAACTCAACGTAGTCGACGTTATTGGCCCCATACTGAATAAGACGGCCACCGTTGTACGCGTAGGTCGTCTCTGTCGTCACAATGAGGCTAGCACGGTTCATGTTTTCTTCGAGCAGGTCCGAAATTTCTTTCTCAGCATCGCGTCTATGTAAGCCCGTGAGATGCTTCAGCAATATCGCCTTGATCTCGGAAACAATACTGTTCTCGACATCACCGGCAAGCTGTATTGCTCTCGCCTGTAGTACTCTAATCGCATCCTGAGGAGTGAAGTCATGACCGGTCTTAAAATTGACGGTCGGCAGGTTCGCGAGCTTCTTCTTGTGCGAGGCCAGAACAGCGTGGCAGTCTTCATCACCAGCAGCTTGGCCCATTGCGAAAGCGCCGGCTGAATGCTTGCCCACAATCGACGACAGACGCTGGTGAACAGTGAGATGGAACGTGTGAATGACATGCTCATTGCCTCCAATCGGGATGTTTGAGAACGCCGTTTTAAGCCATCGGTCATAGTCAGCGAGAAAGTGATATTCGCTATCCGTCAGATGCTTGTAGACCTTCCGCTCCCACTCGGTCATGTTGGCACATCCTTCACGGCGCCCTTTTCTGGTGTATCCGGCGGGATCGATGTCCCACCGCTCGGAGCATTCTGTCCAGGTGCACCACGTAAGTAATGGTTGTACTGGTTAAATAGTTGCGCGGCTTTGCTTGGATCAGCTGGCGGGTCAATCTTGCGCTCAGGTGCCCCGAGTGTTCCGCGTACCCAATCAAAGTCCTCCTGGTGCGCCGGGTCGAGGTAACCGCTGTTCGTCATTTGAAGGAAGATACCCATCAACACGTTGCGGTCAGTCTCAGACATCTCGCGTTCCGGGAATTCACCGTAGTCCTTCTGTGGCCCAAAGTTCATATCGACGAGCGGACGCACCAATTGCTCCAAAAGACATTCGGTCAACCGCTTGTAGATGTTCCGCAGCATCACGGTGTAAATGTCAAAGTGGGCTTGTCCAAGCGCATACGAGCCAGTATTTTTACCGTCATCGAAGATAAGCGACGGCACGAGCATCCCGCGTAGAATCATCTTGTTGAGGTAGCCGGTGAAGTTATCGAACGCGTCACCAATCCCCGCGCCGCCCGCGAATAGAGACTTGATGTTTGCTGCGTCATCCTTCGTGCCGCTCGCCATCGTGATCGCGGTACCGTGTTGCAAATTCGCAAGCAGACGATTCATATACTCAATGTTTGAAATGCGGTTTTCCGACCCGTCGTCGTTCTTCGGTCGGTCAGGGTCCGCTAAGTCGCCATCCGGTACCATGGCCGCAACAAGCGGTGTGCCGAACTTGTCCACCGCGTTCAGCCACATCTTTAACAGCGGGTCTTTCAGTAACCAGTTCTTCCGTACACGCCGTAACTGGCTGGTGCCGTACCGGGTACCGAACCTTGCATTGTGCGCATAAATCAGGCACTTGTTCTTTGGAATCTGCACTGGTGAGCCCGCGAACCAGCGAAACTGCGTAATCGGCGCTGCCTTATCTAACCGACCCGTATTTTTGTCGATGTTAAAGAACACCGTACGAGGGTGATACGTGGCAATATAATCCCAGCGTATCTGAGCCCCGTCCGCTTTATAAACGATTTCCGAGCCGCTGTATCCGGCCCAGATGCCACTGAGAATGTCGGAACAAACCTCAATAAGTGTCCCTTCCATCATCTCAAAACATTCATTGATGAAGGTCTCAATTTGCGGGCTCGACTCGTTGCGATACATGTCCAAGCTGTTTAGGGCAGACAGGATCATGAACTCAATCCCCGCGGCAACCGTTTCATCAGAATCAATCATACGTTCATACTCAACGACATTCGCCGAATCGGGATTAGCTACTGCCTTATCGAACAGGATGAACGTCGTATAGAGCTGTGAGCCAATCTGGCCAACCACTTTACCTGGTAGCGCCACGATATCACCTCCTTCAGAACTTGATACGGCTCGCAGCGGATTCACCAATCACGCGCCCTTGCATCGGCCTTGATCGACGTCGATTAAGCGCCCAGTTCGCAAGAGCAAGCGCCCAAAATTTATCGCCGTGGTGCTTCTCATTGTTGTCAGCCGAGTATCGGAAAGCGCCGGTGCTTGTGACCTCTCGGCGAATGGAGACTATCTGCGATATGAGGTCGCGATCATTCGGAATGAGGATACCTTCACGGCCCTTTTCGAAATCTCTATGGAGTGAGACGGCCATTGACTCTTTACTTGAATTTGTGAAAGCAACTGGCTCAACTCGGTTGCCGTGCTTCTTGCGACGGCCTTCAGCTAGTTGCATCCCTAGCCCGTTCTCGTCGATGCACAACTTCACAGGCAAACAAGTCTCAACAAAATCGTCCAACTCGCGTTCCTGCAACTCGAAGTCCGACTGCTTGTACGTATCCATGAAGCGAAGTACTTTGGCGGTGTCAGTGTCATCGAGCACAACGAGTTCAGATGCGTCTTTACGACGACCAACGTCATATCCAGCTCCGAGACGTCCCCTTGTCTTTAGCTTCAAATCCTCGAAGCCTTGAGCCATCAATCGGTCTTGCTCTGACTGCTGCCCCTCAGGAGCCTCATCGTCCATGACACAGCTATAGACCATATCGAGCGGAAAGTACGATGCGGTGTCATCGATGAACGCACACTCAAACTCCTGCTGAAACGACTCAAGGTCCATAGCATCGAACAACTCTTGCAAATGTTCGGTACCAAAGACCTCGACGCGCTCTAGCGTATGCATTTGAAGCGCTTCTCGACGGGCACGTGGAACGTCGTTACATAACCGATAGAAGTCCCACCAGTAAAACACGTGACGCTTATAATTACGAAACTTCTTGCCGCCTGCGCCGTCCCAAATCTCATAGAACTTACCTGACCTGCCAAGAGGCGTACTGATAATGGTCAAACTGCCGTGTTTCACCCATACGAAAGCCGGAACGGTAGACTCATACACTAGCTCATCGAATATGCCAAAAAACGCAAATTCATCAAGAATAACGTCAAGAAATTCACCACCTTTACCACGAATCGGGCCCTTTCCCTGCGCAATGATTCGCGTACCCGTGGACTTTCTTCCGGCCTTATTCACGAATTCGATTGAAGTGGCATTGTCGACAAGCTTGTTCTTCTTAAACTGGTCAGGCAGCACATCATACATCTGTTTGACATACCGGATTTTCTCTTTTGCGTCGTCCACTTTATAAGACGCAATGATGGCCGTGTAATCGTCCATCAACTGGCATCGTGCAAGCGTACGAGCCGCGGCAACATATGAAAACCCCAACTGACGACTCTTAAGATATATCTGAAAGCTAGACGTGTCCTGCAAAAACTCGCGTTGATAATCAACAAATTCGATTGGTGGAACCGATAGCAGTTCAAGATAGCCGCTCTCGGTCGACAACGCCGCAAGAATTTCAGGCGTAAGATCCTTGGGTGTGATGATTGTGGGTGCCATTAGCTGTCGTCCACCCCGTCGTCACCTGTTATCCGTTTCACGTATCGATTCGTAATGTCGGCAAGTGTTACTCCAACGTTAAACTGTACCTGTGGCCCGGCATCTTTAGCCGCTTTTGGCGTCATCAAGAACTGATTCAGGTCTATCCCCAGCGTCTTGAGAATACCCGCAGCTTCCTTGAGCGCTGGGTGCGTAACTAACTCTGTGTAATGGTCACCACTTGCACTAAATTTGTCCTGCTCAATTACCGCACCGTCTTGAATAACCGCGTCGAGAAGTCGATTTATCTGCACCGCCAACGCGCCAGCGACGGCCCCAACGTCATCTTTTAGCCTATCAAGGTCACCACGTCGGAAAGCCGTCTGCCACTTCTTGATTTGCCGGAGCTCTGGCTTGCATAGGTCGCCATCCTGGACACGGCCAGTAAGGAAGTCCTTGCAGCTGCCTCGCTTAGGACAGGTAGAAGTGCATGGACGAACTGGAAGCTCACTGCCTGCATACGTTCTTGCGCGTTTCTTCTGTTCAGCGACTGCCTTTGTATTGGCGTCCTGGCGAACGAGCTGCAAGGTTTCATCGTGGTCGGCAACTGTGGTATACGCCTCGTCATCCTTTGGCGTGCCCAGCTTCTTCAGTTCGTCGATATACTCCTTATCCACGCTATCACCTCCTCAACGATTGGAAATAAATCCCTAATACCCTTTCGAAAATGGCGGAAATTTTTTCAGGCAGGTGGCACATGAAAAATAGGGGGTACCCCCTGATAATATTGACGGGTAGGGGGTGTGTACCCGCAACCCATACACCACCGACACAACGTAAAAAAGGCAGCTCCAGGCTGCCTGTCGGGAAGGATGATTTGATTAGGTATAGCTCAGTTTATCAACTGCTGACTGCAGTTCATCTTCACCTGGTGTTGTGTACACCATCGTCGTGTTGATGTTGTCGTGCCCCATCAACGAAGCAATCACCTGCAGTGGTACACCTCGTGTTGCTAGCTCATGACCAAAGGTGTGTCGTAGCATATGCGGTGTCAGACCGTCTAATTTGGCCTTCTCGCCAACGTTACGGCACAACGAGTGCAATCCGTCGTAGGTCAATCGTTCGCCGCGCTGACTTGGAAACAACCATTCTCCAGTCGGATGTACTTCAGCGATGTACTTACCAAGCCAGTTACGTAGATCCTTCTCAATCGGCACTGTACGGCGCTTGTTACCTTTGCCCTGGCGAACCACGATTGAACCCTTACGCTCACCTATGACAATGTCGTCGTGCTTGAGTGACGTCACCTCGGAAGCCCGAAGCCCAGACATCAGCATGGTGAGGATAAGAACCGTGTTGCGCATGTCCTTCTCTCGCTCAGCCACCCGTAACAGCCTGGCGCGTTCGCTGCGCGTCAGCCACTTAGGCGGTTCCTCAACCTGCTTTACACGCTTCACTCGGTCAGCCGGATTGTATGGGATGTGGCCTTCGTCGACGAGCCACTTACAAAACGCCTCAATGGACGCCAGCGCCGTGTTTATGGTGCGGGGTAAGCGACCCTGCTCCTGCAAGTGGTTCCGATAATCCGCGATATCAACCTGCGTGATATCCTTCGGATTCGACTCATACCCTTTACCCTCCAACCAACGAAAGAACAAATTCAACTGCGTCCGATACGTCTTCAACGTTGCCAGGCTTTTGCCTTGCGCCTGCAAACTGTCCAAATACGCATCAATCATGTACGCCACCTCATTATCTGGCGAGATTTCCACGTGATAAGCCAACGGTTTTATAGGCTTTATTGTAGTGTACATACGTGAAACTCACAAGATAACTCTAGTTATTTGGTATGTTTTTCGATTGATGTTTTTCGGTCATTTGGGCGCTTGACCATCCGGACGCGCGCGAGCTCCACGACGACGCCGACGTCGCTTCGACGCAACAACATATCGTGTCTCGCGTCCAGTCAGCTTGTCATAAACGAAGTCGCCTTTACGTGTCATTGGACAAGTGACACACATGCATTTGCCCTTAGCCTTGGACAATCGTTGCAGGTAAGCACACGGATATCCCTCTTGGCAAAGCATGTCTATCACCGTCCATGTAGTTTTCTCACGCTCGGGAGCCCCAGCCTTAACCGCTGCCCGACGCTCAACGGCCTGAAAGGCGACACGCATGATCCGAGTTTGCGCGCTCGGTAGTGTGATGCCTCGTGTCTGTTCGCGAGGCTGGGGATTGGTGTGTCACCCAAACAAAAAAGGCCGCCGAATTGGCGACCAAATTGGGTAAGGGTGATTTGGGTACAACTATCCAAGGCCAGTATATCACCGTTTTGGACAAAGTTTCCGCCAATAAACAGCCAAAATTTCAGTGCTTAAGAATAAAGTCTAAAGTTTCAGCTACCGACAACACTGCCTCACGACGCTGACGTTCAAATTTACGCTCGCTGTAGAAAAATTTTTGATCAATCAACTCTTTATACGCCTCTTCGTTTGACAGTTGTTCCTTACCCATGTACTGCACACGGATAATCGCCTCTTGATAAACCGGTAACCCCCTCACCAGTCTATTGGCGTCACGGACAAACCAAGACATGTATCTTAGTTTCCCATCAATCTCTTTCGCGCCTGGACTACTAAAACTCAATCCTGGTGCTCGAATTGAATCTGGATCCCTTGCTTGTTCATAGCCTGGTGCAGGTTGTAATTCCTCCCGGAATACAGTCCCCGAATCCAGCAGCCGTACAAAACGGCGATACACCGCGAAATATGCGGCAACAGCGTCTCTCGCGGTCTTTATATCCCCATTCGCAATAACGTTCCCGTTCAAGCCGACTCACCCTTTACTCGCTCGATTCTCGCTTTCACTGCCTGCATCAATGCTTCCTGACCTGTTGCCTTCTGCTCCAAGGCTTTCACGGCTTCCTCGTCCATCGTGTCTTGTGCCACCAACCTCATCACGACAATCGCTCTGGTTTGGCCTTGTCGGTGAACGCGGGCGTTGGCCTGCTGATCCTCTTCCAGGCTCCATATCTGGTCGTACCATACGACGGTCTGGCAACTAGACTCTTGAAGATTCAGCCCGTGACCGGCCGACTTCGGATGCAGTAACAACAACGGAATTTCATCGTTATTCCACGCTCGAATATCTTCATTTCCGTCTTTGCCTTTACGCAAAATACGGGCTTGCGGAAATCGTTGCGTAATCCGCTCGAGGCTATGCTTGAAGTTATAAAACACCATCACGGGTTTACCGTTGGCCGCCTCGATGATGTCCTCTAATGCGTCCAGCTTCGCGGTATGGACCAACTTCACACCGCGCTCCTCGTCATAAACAGCACCTGAAGCCATCTGGAGTAGCTTATTACTCAACACTGCAGCAGTACTGGCGACAACGTCTGCATCTTGATAAGGCAGCAGCAAATCGCGCTCCAACTGACCATACAACGCTCGCGCCTTGTCAGACATCCGTACCGTTACTGTCCTGTCTACTCTCGGCGGTAGCTCCAGCCAATCTTCGGCTTTCATGCTTACGGCGATATCAGAGATTGCTTCGTAAATCCGCTCTTCAGCCTCTTTCTTTTGACGCCATTTGTACACCACATGGCCATCACGTTCACCAGGTATAAAGTATCGGTCACGATATCCGGTGACAGTCTTCCCCAGCCGCTCACCTTGGTCCAGCAAATAGATTTGTGGCCAAAGGTCAATCAATCCGTTTGGCGCCGGAGTTCCCGTTAGCCCGATGACCCTTTTCATCATGGGCCGCACTCTCCGAAGGGCGCGAAATCGTTTGGATTGGTGGTTTTTGAAACTGGAAAGCTCGTCCACGACAACCGTATCAAAATCCCACTTCGTCCCGAGTTCGCTCACCAACCACTCGACATTTTCCCGATTGATGACATAGATATCTGACTCAGTTTTCAGTGCCTTTCGACGCTGCGCTGCACTTCCCAACACCTTGCTGATTCGAAGATGTTTCAAGTGGTCCCATTTCTCAATCTCACGGGCCCAAGTGTCCTCAGCAACACGCAGTGGCGCGATAACGAGTACGCGATTCGCCTCGAAATAGTCATTCACCAAAAGGTCAATAGCGGTCAATGTACTCACCGTCTTTCCAAGGCCCATCTCAAGCAAAAGGGCTATGTACGGCGTTTCTAAAATTCGTTCTGTCGCGTACTCCTGGTACTTGTGTGGTCTATATTTCAAGCTATCGGGTCACCTCCGCGATAAACTGGTCAATGCTCTCGTTCGAATCAATTTTGTAAATTCGATGCCCCATCCGATTCAGGATTTTCGCCCAACGCACCTGTAGGGGGTCAAGCTGTTTACCAGGGGCTTTCATCTCGACGTACACCGTTTGTCCATTCGGCAAGATTACGATTCGGTCCGGCACACCTCGGTTACCTGGTGACACCCACTTTGGTGCTTTCCCGCCGATACGTTCGACCTCCCGAACTAAACGGCGTTCCAACGTGGACTCCCTCATGCGCGGCTCCAGGTACGCAAAATCTCTTCGCACCGTCTCTTCGCGTCCGGGTTCCGCCATGGTGGATTCGCATCAGTGTAGAACCACTTTTCCGACACAACCTCGTCCGATGTTCGTTCTCCACGTCGGGCAATCGTTTCATACCTGCGGTTGAATAGCTCAGCTGATCCGTCCGCAAACACGCGCTCACCATACGGAGATTCCGACCGCATGAGTTCAATCCCTACTCGACTGCTTTTGGTCATTTTGAATTCCTCCCTAATTTTGGGTTGCAGTGAAACAGTCCACGCACGCGTACTTGTTTTTTCGCGTGTTAGCATAGGGTTTTACATATATACCCATACGCTATTTCTTATGCTAATTACATTTTCACTAAGTGAATAAAAATTACTGATACTACTGATACGATGTTCGATAATCCTTGCACTGGCTTGCTTCTCGCGGTATCAGTACGGTCATTTTTTACTGTTACCTTACTGATACCTCTGTTACCTTATCGGGTATCAGGAGTATCAGTGCCGTATCAATAACTGATACCTCTACTGATACCCGCTTTTGTCCTTTCGAAGACCGTCTGCAAACCATAACCAGGGAACTTAGCTCTCGCCGGACGCTCCCTCCAACCAGGCAGCCGGCGCATGATGTCGCATATCTCTTTGGCCTCCCACGGGCGCATAGCTCCCTTTTTGTTGTGGAGGCATTCCACCCAAATCTGGGCCGCACAGACCCGATTTCGTAGCTGGCCAGACGGCACGTCATCCCACTCATCCTCAATGGGCGTCTCCAGCCATTCCTGTATGATGCCTTCCCGTGGATCGACTTCCATGTGCCCTTCTTGCTGGCGCATTGCTTCGTCCTTTGCTTCGCTATCCAGCTCCAAGGATTCCCCCGCCTTAAACCACGTCAAAACCTCAGCCCAAATTTGGCTTACCTCTTCATCAGTGAGATCGGTCCAAATATTCTTTTCAGCTTTCGCTTGATCGGTTTCTACGGGCCAAAACCGTCTATTCCCTGAAGGGTCATGGAGGAATTCCCGCGTATTAGATGTCCCAAAAAACACACATTTTCGCGGAAACTCAGAGACCTGACGATCGTACGCCACACGATAACGGTCTTCCGTTTTAGACAAGAACGCCTTTACTTCTTCAATGGCCGCCTTTTTCATGACAGACAGCTCAGCAATCTCGAAAATCCACCCGTTTTGCAGATGCTCCCCTGCTTCTTTGTTCTCAAATGTCTTGAGGCTATCCGAAAACCAATCCCGCCCCAATTTTGCGAGTAAACTACTTTTCCCGGCACCCTGCTGGCCGATAAGTACAAGAATCTGATCGAACTTACACCCTGGACGATAGACCCGTGAGACTGCGGCCAATAGCATTTTCCGTGTCACTTGACGCGTATAGTGCGTGTCGGGTGCACCAAGGTATATTGAGAAAATCCGGTCAGCCCTTGGAACACCATCCCATGTGGCCGATTCTAAGTACGCCTTGAGGGGGTGAAACGAGTTCTGATGAACCACCTCAGCAAATGCGTTTTGAATGATGGATTTACCACTGGTGATTTTGTATCTCTTGGCGAACCAGTGAAGTAGCCGCTTGTCGTCCGCGCCAAGCCAAGGCTCGTAAGAACGATGTTGACGATCACGTTCCCGCCAAGGTAATGGCTTTCGAATGACTTCGGTATTCCCAAAAGCGTCGTATGCGAGAACACCGTCCCACACACCATGGGTCAGAATTAGTTCGATATTCGCAGCTGTTGGCAACGGTAACCCCGTTTTTTGATTCGTTTCAAGCTGTTCGACCCAACTGTCATCCTCCGAATCATCGTCGTCTGCTTCACTCGTAGCCGCGACTTCGGCGGCAAAGTCTTGTGACAGCTCTGCTAGACGTTCGCGTTTAACTCTGCCATCATTGGCGGCGAACGCCAGCATGGCTGTGTAACTCGGCAGTTTGGTGATGTTCGTTTTCTCACTAGCACGGTCGTCGAGCTTACCGAATTTGTGTAGACGCACCAGGTCGAACACGTTTACTTCACGTCCGCTGACGGGGTCATTCTCATGGTGCGAGTAGGCGAACGTGTCCTCGTCATAAACCACAAGACCACCGTGTCCGGTCGATCCCACATAGGTGTAACGGGTCAGACTGTCGTCCACTGCCTCGTATACGTCTGGAAGGAACTCGGCAATCGCCTCGCTGATGGTGTAGCAGCGGCAAAACGCACCCACCACCCCTTGCTTAGCTCTTGGGTCCTCCATACGCTTCGCGGTCTGACGTAGCGCCTTGTCATCGGCGTGCCTCGGCCACTGCAGCGGGTCACGCCAATCTCCGTATTCCTCAAGCAACGAATCAACGGCCAGCGCCTCCCCTTCCAACACTTCAAGTATCGGCTCCGCATCTTTGCTGCAGCTCGGTAGATACATCAGCCGGTGAACGTCGAACGTGGTTTTGTCGAAATAAGCCATCCCGATTTGCTCAGCGAGTTTCCGGCTCACGGCGGCGTATTCGTCAGGACTCATCGCGCGGTCCGGAAGTACAATCAGACGGTATTTTGGCTTCTCTGGTCGGTGGCTGTGCGTCGAGTAAATGACATATGCTTTTCCACCTAGAACAAGCTCCACAGCAAACAGGAAATCTTCATCCGCATGGTCCACATCGAGGGTAATGAGGCTACGTGTGTCAATGTTTTCCTTTTTACGCCGGCCGCCACGGACAAGCCCACCTACGAAGGCGGGACCGTCCTTGACTTTGCCTCGAGCAATGTTGCTCATCTTGTCGTACTGTGCCACGGTTTCAGACGTTCGACGAACCTTCCGAAGCTTGTCCACGAATTCGTCCCACGTTAGATACTCTGGCTTCCAGCTCGTATCCGCACGGTGCTTGCCGAAGCTAATATCTAGTTCCATTGGTGACACCTCTTCACACAGCTATGCCAACTCTTGTACGTTTCTTGGTCAGCAACTTCTTGGATACGAACAGTTCAATAAAAGATTTAACATCTTCCGTCGGCACGCAGTTTCGAAGTCCCCTACACTGCACAATGTTCCCGGCGCGAATCTCAACGGTGTAAAAGGGCTTGTCTGGTTCATCAAGTCTGCGTAGCACAAAAATATCGGTTTCACCTTTGGCGTACCGGTCTGCATAAGTGCCCACACAATGTTGAAGGGCTTTCCCCTCATCGATGAGCTCCTTTGAGCTCACGGCCGGCCGAATGACGAATCCATGTGCTTCAAACTGCATTCTCTTAAGTGACTTGCATCGCTGTGTAATCTTTGCTGTAAGTTCTGCATCGACTTTTAACTTGATTTGTTTAATCGTGTTCTGATGCGCCCGGTGAAGATTTTTCGGAAACTTCACCGATTCGTTTGAAATGTCTAGCCCTAGGCGAATGCAGTCTTTGATGTAATCGTTCCAGGTCGACAGAAGATACCCCTTAGTGTCGAGCCTGTGCGTATCTGGGTTTGCCAACTGCTTTATGAAATAGGCATCCAATTTACCAAGATTCGTCCACCCTAGAGCAACGTTCAAATAGTTTTGGTAGCTCTCAGGTATTTCTCTACTTATACGGGCGATGTCGGCGATAGATAGGTTTGAACCCTCTTTCTTTGCCAGATAACGCAGGTGCAGCATCCACGGATCTACCGAAACGTCTGCAGTACGGAGTTCGTTCATCTCATGCTTACTCATTTTCAAAACCTTCAATGGAGTTCGTGCACGCCAGTTTACAACGCTGTATGTCCGGCCGCCATTGAGCTTGGCCTCAACGACCCCACGCATTCCGAGCTTCGTGAGATACTCCACGCATGGGTACTTCGCAGCGAGGTCAAAGAACTTGACCATGTCCCCACCCTTATACTGCTCCCAGGTGCTGTACTGAAAAGGTGTCCCTTGAACCGCTGCACGAATACTGTTGTACGAACAAAAACACGGTTTGTGTGCCATTACGCTGTTCGACAATGACGATATAGACTTGAGGCTTCGCCATTCATCACGACTCCACATTCCAAGTGATTCCGAATAGTACAACCAAGGACGTTCGTACATCACGCAATTACCTGGCTCAAAGAGATACATCGCCTTGGTTTCAAACAACGTTTCTACAGCGCGGTAGTCCCCTCGATAATCACGCACAGTGTAAATTCCTCGAGCAGTAATTGCCTCCGGATTGACCAATGACTTTTCGTAGTAGACAACATAGGCCTCATCAATGAGTGTTTTTCGTCCCACCCCACTGGCTTTCACGGTACACACTGAACCGCATGACTTACAGGCGGCCTTCGATCCGTGCTTAAATCCGGGTGTCTGAAACTCTTGACGACAGTGTGTACAATAACCGTATTGCCGTTTACCCTCGCGGCGAGTAAAGATATACCTGCTTTCGAAAAAGACTACCTCTCGGACGTAATCAAACAGCTCCTGACTGATTCGTGATGGGAAGTGAGACACGAAATCTTTGAATTCAATACCACTCTTCATGTTGGTACCCCCTATAAGAGCAATGCGTCGAAATCAATCTCGTCGTCGGGTTCCTCAGGCTCTTTTGGTTTTGGAGCTTCAGCCTGCTTCTTAGTTTTTTCCGCTTGCGTCGGTACCGACTCTTTTTGAGTAGATTCAGGTGTCTTGAAGTAATCGAGAATCACCGCAAACCCTTCGGCATCCGTCAACACGGCGCAGTTGCCTACCTTCTTCTTTTCAGCTACTTTGCGCATCGCATCCAGACTTTTCAGGATGGTCTTGCCTGGCGCCAAGACGTTCTCGGCGAATTCAGGGTGCTCTTCTAAGCGCTGCAACAGAAAGATTCCGACAGCCTGCACGTACGAATTGTTATTGTTACCGGTCAGTTCTGCGCGAACCTTGGAAATGGCCTCGTTTTGTTTGGTCATACTCAGCTCTCCTTCAAACTTATGGCTTGGTACTCATAGCCCGAGATCTGCTTTTGAATCAGCATTCGAACCGCTAACGTTCGAATGCGCTGAGCTTCTTCCGACCAACACATCCAATCAAAGAACGATTGAACTGGGATGTTTAGACGGCGAGCTAAATCGACTTCAATCTTGGCCCCTGTTGAGTTGCCCCATCCCGGCAGGAGCATAACGTGATCACAGTCCAGCATTCCTTTCAGCGCTTCACGCATGTAGTGCCCCCACGTGCCGTCTGGAATATCGAGCTCGGCCGGATTAAACACTTCATGGCCAGCATCGCGCAGCGCCTTAGCAGCTACGTTGAATGCGAGACGATTAAAGTTCGGAAGACCCGACATCGGGCCACTGATGTACATTTTCACTTCATCAAAACCTTTCAATAAGCTCGACCCGCGGCAGTTCCGAAAGTAAATCACGTTGCCGCGGAGGCAATTCGAAAAACTCCACAACGCCATAACCTCTTCCGTAGAGAGGTTGTCCGTAGGAGACCGACAGCCTTCGGCTGAAGCCCAAACCTTCTACACAGAATGAGTAAAACGTGAACCTTTGCCGGTCGAGGGACTTTAAGAACCTCTGCAGCAACTCATAGTTGAGATAGATTTCATTCCCATCGACCACGACTACTACTGGCTTGCCCGTCACTCGCTTGTGGGCGGCCAGATTATTCTCCAGATTGGCGCGCTCATGCGTGGTCAAGGATTTACGATTGCGTCGCAATGACCGACGCCAATCAGTCAGCTTGTCATTAGCTGCCTTCTTCGCCGCCTTGATTTGATCGAGTTCCCTATCATTCAATGTACGAATTTGCATAAACTTCACTCTCCGCTACGCTGCTTTCGGTACAATCTGGGTCATAGAAGCAGAAATCATGGATGCCGTATCGGTTGAACTGATCGGATGGAGTCGTCTGCCCGCAATACTCACACTTACGCACGTCCCTAAAACCGTCGTTCATCTACGTCACCTCAATCCTTCATGTAAAAATCAGCTTCAAATCCAGCAGCATTAAGAGGGAGTCCAGGTGCCCATTCAATGGGTCGACTCATGATCGACGTCACATGCTCTACAGAACCGATGCCCATCGGGACGTCCAAGACCACTTCATCGTGCACGTGCATCACGGTTGTGTATCCTTCCTCGTCGAGCCGTTGAAGACTGACAGCGAGGCAGTCCCGTGCAATGGCTTGTACCAGGTTCTCGACCAGGCGGCCACCGTAGGTTCGGTGTGACATCCACTTCTTTTTGACCTGATCCATACCGTCGAACACCAGGCCATCCTTATCGAAGTTCGGGTCTCGCTTGATTCGCGGGTTCACATAAGCAAGACTCCGGCCACTTGGTAAATCGGCGAACAACATTCCGGCTTCGTAGCGGTATCGAACGCCATGTGCGAGCTTGACGACCCCCTTTTCCCTTACTGCGGTTAAAGCCGCATCCTCAGCTGCGTACCAGAGTTTGACGATACTCGGATTCGCCTTGCGCCACTGTTTGACGATGCCAGGTAACTCTTCTTCCGGGATACCGTCTCTCAACGCCCCCATCGCGATGAGTGCGTTGGGACCTCCCTGATACCCGCAGGCGAGTGTTGCGACCTTCCCTTTTGGCCGAAGCGAATAATTCGAATGTCCTTTAACGATGGTTTCGAAAGGCACCTTAAACATCTGGGATGCCGTGGCTTCATAGATTTTTCCGTGCCCTCGGAATACGTCTAACACCCAATCCTCGTCGGCTAGCCATGCAATGACGCGCGCCTCAATCGCCGAGAAGTCTGACACGATGAACCTACATCCTTCTGAAGGAATAAACGCAGTACGGATAAGTTGGCTAAGTACAAATGGGGGTGCCCCGAAAAGCATCTCCAACAGTTCGAAGTCACCCTGGCGCAGGATGTCGCGTGCAACAGCTAAGTCTGCAATCTTGTTTTGCGGCAGATTCTGAACTTGAATTAGGCGCCCAGCCCATCGCCACGTTCGGTTAGCTCCGCAGAACTGAAGAATGCCTCGAGCCCGTTCATCAGCGCACATGCTTCGCTCCATAGCGTTGAATTTGTCCACGCTGGTCTTGCTCATTTCCTGACGTAGTTCTAACACTCGTCGGGTTTCATCATCTGGAGCGTTATCGAGCAGAGCAGGCATGAAGTCCTTACTCAGCCCGTCTGGAGTTTCTAAGCCCCGTTCAGATAACCACTTCTTCAATTGGGGTAAGCTGTTGGGGTTATCCAGTCCTGTCAGCTCTTGCGCTTCGGACACCAGACGTGCTTCATATCGGCTATCGCAAGTGATGGCCCGATGCACTAATAACGGGTCGAGCCGGACACCGCGGTCATTGATTTGCTGGTCAATTGACCATAAATCCCACTCATGTGCTGGCACCGGAAACCGTTCGAGCTTGCGACGAACTTCCCGTTCCACCACCACGTCTTGCAGGTTATAAGCTTTGTACTCTTCCCACTTTTCTGGTTCATGGTGCGGGTAATTTCGAGTACGACCGCCATTCACTTTGGTCGGCTTACACGGAACACTGAAGTATTTAATCAGCGCTTTACCCTTGGCGTCCTTTTGTACGTCCAGCTTTAAAACGTCGGCGACACCCTCCAGGTAGTTCGGAAGTCCAAGAGTCAACGCGTGAACCGCCGTGCAACGCCACTGTAATGGGTCGCATTCGATATCAAATTGTTTAGCAATACACGTGCGCTCGAATGCCGCATTGAATGCTGTTTTGATAACCACCGGGTTTGTCAGGTCGTTCATAACTCGGTCTGGCAATTCCTCAAATGCCGTGAGATCGACTACCTGCACAGGCTCATCGTCGTAAGCGTAGGCAAACAACAGAATCTCGAAATTCGGTGATTCTACGTATCTGTGGACTCCGCTCGCTTTAAGGTCCACGTCACTGTATGTTTCCAAATCGATTTGTAAAACCGTCACTGCAATCCGCCCTTTCGGGATAAGAAAAAGGGACCCATAAGAATCCCCTGTTATCGAATGAAATTAGCTCAAGAAATCTTCGTCATCGTCCACATCGATGTCGTCGAATTCCTCATTCGCGAAGTCGTCGTTGACATTAGACCGACCGCCAAGGAAGTCTCCATCTTGGACTTTCACGATGTTGTTGAGTCCGGCTGCCACACCCCGGTTTCCCTTGGCATCATACGGATAGAAGTTCAGGCTTACTTTTGCGAAGCACCCGCTGTACACTTCGGTGCTATCCGTGATTTCCTGAAATTTTGTTTTGCCGTCCGCGCCTTTGCCAATCGGCTTTGCAATACCCGGTTTGTTGTTTGATGAGGCATTTAAGAAGTAGTGGCCTGCATATGCCTCGTCATCTGGCCGCTCCTCGTCTCCATCACGAAGCGGTTTTTTCAAATTTGCAGGAATCTTACCGCCCCATTTGCTTTTACCGAGTTCGACCGCTGCGTCGACAGCGGCTTTGATTTTACGCAGAGTCTCTTTGTCCGACTTCGGGATAAGAATTGCAGTACTATATTTGTCCTGACCTTGGTCGTTCTGCTGCGGTGCAAAAATATGAACGTAAGAGAGACGAGCCTTACCTGTGATTACTTTCGTTGCGGTGTTATCAATAGTCATGAGTAATTTGCTCCTTTTTTCCTCTTGAATTTTCCGTACCTCAAAGCGCCACTTGTAGGCGTCCTTGCCGATTTTCCTAAATAGCATTGCGTGTGCTCGTTTCTTAGAAGGTTCCGCGATTCCGAAGCAGAATTTCTTTGACCACGTGCTGTAGACGCCATACTGCTCAGTCATTTAACACGCCGCCGAAGTCCTCATTCGCGAAATCTTGGTCAATGCTGTTCAGTTCTGGACGCTTGTCTGATTCAGGTACAAGTACCGGCTTACCGGGTGGCTTCTGGATAAGGTCTCCGATGAGTGCTTTGAGTTCCTTTTTGCCGATTTGCTTCTCCAAATCACCAATACCCAGAAGCTCCTGCGGCTTTAGGAACTTGTCCTGTGTCAGGCCAGCCGTTTCCATCGCTGCGCGCGCCGCCGCTTTGTCGGTAATAGTGCGATTGCTGCGCCCCTCAACGAGTTTCCATTGAGGAATGCGCCGACCCGTTTTGGCTTGCTCAAAGGCGTAATCCTGTACATCCTTTGCCCACGCCTTCAGCTGTTCTGCAACGAAAAGAATCGAACCAATTTCCTCGTCGTCCATCAGCGCTGGGTCGCGAAATTCATGAGCGAGAGCTTTCATGTTCTCGTCAGCGCGTGCACGGCATGTCGCCTTCACTTTGCACCAACGACAGTGGTCTCCAGCTTTGAACTCCCCTTCTCCCGCGAACGCGAGAGCAGCTGCAGGTTTGACGACCGTTTCTGCCCATTCCAACAGGCCATCAATGGGCATGACGTCCGTCGTGATTCCCCCCGCGCGCGGTTGCGCGATGGTCATATGAACCTCATTGATTTGGTACAGGTAGTTGTAGTTCGCCCAAGCACCCAAGCCATATAGTCGAATTTGCGAGTTGCCTACGGCGCTGACAGGAACGCCCTTTCCGTACTTAAGGTCAATGACGTCCATTACTCCGTCCGATACGAGAACCACATCACCAATGCCGCCCTGGTCAGGAGCAGTCCATTCGGAGAAATCTAGCCATTCCTCGAGAATGATTACCGCGTCGGATGCTCTGGCTTTCGCGGCCGCAAATCGTTCTGCCACGAAATCCACATATCCTTGAACGACATCTTCCATCTCGTGACCATAGAATTTGCTAGCTTTGATAGTTTCCAATTGCTCGTCGAGAGACTTATGTGTATCTGCATCTACGTCAGTCAACAGGCTACGAAGTTTGACCTCTGCGAGCTCGTGAGCAACGGTCCCCTCGTCGGCAAACTCACTTCGTTTATCGGGTATCCCTTCTTGGAGCCGAGCACTTGGCGGGCAGTTAATCCACTGCGCCGCCTTTGATGCCCCGAGCAGAGCGTGTGTGCGTTCAGCGTGCGCCGATTGAGTACTCATAGGTCCTCCAAACGTGCAAGGAACTCGGCCCTCTTCTCTTCCGGTACGTCAGAGATGGACTTGCTCTCGAACTCATTCAGTAGGGCCTTAATCGCCTTTTTCCCATCTGAGGTAGCGCCCTTCTCTTGCGCCTTGGCCCGTAGGTCAACAACCGAAGGGGTGTCGACGGAAGGCGCTGAGTTAGTTGGCGCGTTGTCTTCTGGCTCTCCCGATGGTTCACCCTCAGCTTCCCCGGTCACAGCCTCGTTCGGCTCTGCGTCTGGAGTAGGATCAGAAGTGGGTTCTGTACGACGTCGGCGTTGGGCCTTCGCTCCCGGAACAGACGTTTCCGGGGTAGCTGTTGGCGCTGCAGGGGTAGAGCTTTGAACTCCTTTCAGAACTTCCGCAAATGCGATAAGCGCGGCACTTTCAAGGCGTGAATCGTCAATCGTGATGGTAATCATTAAGTTTGGTCCTCTCCCTAATCGAATTTTGATACCGTTCAGATATGTAGCCAGACGCGAATTACTTCGAATTCATCAAGCTGTGTTGTGCGCTCGTATTCGGTGTCACCGCCCCGGGCTGCTTGGCCTCCTTCAGAATTTTGGCCAGGCACTCGTTAATCGCTTGCTCCGCGCTACGTGTCATGCTTGTCCCTCCAATCGAGAAATTTCGTCCAACAACTGCGTCACGACCTTGGCTGGGAACCGTAGCCCCCAATGGCCGTAACGATTGATGAGTTCCCGCAAGTCCTGCGGAGTTACCGAATCCCATAAGTCGGAGCCATCTGGCACAGTAGCTACGTTTTCTGCTACACTCTGAGTGGATATTTTTGTTTTTGGCCCTTCGTTGCCGCGAGGGGCTTTACGTTTGCCGACTTTGCTGTGCCTGCTCCCCATATGCCTCACCCCCTTTCAGTGGTTAGTTACTTAATCCCCGCCTTCGCCTGTTCCTCAATCCATTGAAGAAACGCAGGTTTGTATATACGGTGCCTACGAGGTCCAGCAATAACGACAGGAAATCCGGGCTGGTGCATGATCGTACGAGCTGTAAAAGTAGAAACTCCTAAGATTTCCGCTAGTTTCTTGCAATCAAAGACAACGGGAATGTCATCAAGATTTCGAATTGTCGTTTCCTTCACAGAGGCTGCCTCCTACTCGTCAGTGAATGTGCTTCGCATAAATAGCCTCCGACACCGACAAGCTCAATCCGAATTTTTGAGCCGTTCCCATCAGCTCTACGGTGTCATCCAAAACCTCTTCACGCTTCACTAGCATCGCTGGAGACATTGCATCCTTTTTGAGCATCTTAGGGTGGCCGTACAGAGTAGACACCGCCTTATTGGCGATAGTGTTCGCCTTGATGAAATCAACTCGTACAGGCTGCTGGAGTGACGCCTTTAGCCGTGCCATAGCTTCTTTCTGATGATCTTTGTCCAACATGCGAAAGACTTGAAAACCTTCCAAACCGGACGATTCACGGAGAGCTTCTAAAATCTCGAACACCCAGCGCCTGAATTCTCTGGCTTCTCGTTTGCGGCTCTCGAACACGGCTTCGTAAATGCCGTACCGACTAACAATGAGCATTTCCTGCGTCCGTCCGAGGGCATCTAAGATGGGGTACTTTGAAAGTACGTCATCAGGAAGTCGTTGACCGACCTTACGAGTGTGCAAATGCAAGGCTGTTGCCACGTCGGCGAGCACAGCCCACCAATCACCCGGTTCTTTCTCGACAAAGCGTATTTCATGCCCATTCCAGACCTCGATTCGAACGTTTAAGGGCATCCGTATCCTCCTTCGATTCACGCACAAGGTAAAAAATACTTGTCAAAAATCACAATCTGTGATTTAATGTGCGTAGAAAAGTTCCTGGACAGACTTTTCATAGAATCTTGCGATTTTGATTTTGGTTTCGTCGCTACCTTTTCTCTTCTGGGTCTCCATCATGGCAAGCATTCCGTGCGAAATGCCCATTTGGGATGCTGCTTCTGAGATGGTTAATCCGCGCTCCTTTCGAGCGTCGACCAGAGGCTGGTTCATTAAATACACCTCCCTTCAAGGGACTTTAATCGCGTTTTGTGATTTTATATTAATCACACATCGCGATAAAGTCAAGCGGCTTTTCACTTGAAATATTCTAGGGGCGATATCGTGGAAACACTTGGCCGTAGACTTGCATCATTAAGAAAAAATCGTGGACTAACCCAGGGGCAACTCGCACAAAGACTCGGACTCGCTCAAAGTACAATTGCTAGTTGGGAAACCGGAAAAAGAGAACCTGACCCGGGGACAATTTTAAAGTTGGCCTCGTTCTTTGATACAACAACTGACTTTCTTCTCGGCCGCGCGGTTGAAATTGATTCTGGTTTCGACGGTATCGGATATGCGATTAGAGAGGAACGAAATGAACACGGTCTGACCCAACGTGAATTAGCAAATCATATTGGCGTATCTCAACGCCAAATTTCGCAATTCGAAAATGGCATTCTACCCGTACCCTCAGACGTGTTGCGAAAAATCGCGGATGTTTTTGGGATGTCTTTGTTGGCTTTCTTAAATAGGCACGACTTATACGATGAGTACATACCTCATCACTTCGACGGCGACGTTGACGCTTATGCCGCTTTTAAGAAAGCTGAAAAGGAAGACGCCCAGAACGAAGGACGCCATTCTGATGAACTCTCCTCAAAAGAAGAACGAGACATCGCGAAGGAGCTCGAACGCATGATGGAAAGTCTGGACAGCGACAAAGCCCTGGCGTTCGATGGAGAACCCTTAACAGACGAGGACAGAGAGCTGTTACGTGCGTCGCTTGAACACTCTTTGAGAACTGCAAGGATAGTCGCTAAGAAGAAATTCACCCCGAAAAAATATAAAAAATAACGTGCTCCGGGTGGGTGATACTTGTGACGATCAAAGAGAAAGTTAAAATGCTTGTCGCCAAGTACGGGACAAGCAGTCCTTTTGAGATAGCCGAAGCTCGCAAGATTTTAATATTTAAGCATCCTTTAGGCAATATTCTCGGCTACTATACCAGGCATCGCCGGGTTCAAATGATTTATCTAAACTCGCATGTTGAAGATCGACATTTGCAACGTTTCGTATGCGCGCATGAATTGGGCCACGCGACACTGCACCCAGAGGTGAATACGCCCTTTCTTAGGCGCAATACACTTTTTTCTGTAGACAAGATAGAGCGTGAGGCTAACACGTTCGCAGTCGAGCTCCTGATACCTGATGACGCAGTTTATCGCAATGAAGGTTGCTCCACCAGCCGTGAAATTTCGACCGCATACGGAGTTCCGCCCGAACTAATACAACTCAAACGCATTCATTGACGCCTTGATCAGTTGTACATTCTTGCGCCCACACGCAGAACATACGTTCTGTTAAGGAGGTGATGGCTGTATATTATACGCCAAAATATGAAAGGAGCATTTGAATCATGGCCACTGGCCGAATCGTTAAACATGGAGACACCTACAGATACATCATCAGTGTTGGCCGCGATCCTGTGACCGGCAAATACAAACAGATATGGCGTTCTGGTTTTAAAACCAAACGCGAGGCTGATGAAAAGATGCGTGATCATCTTCACCAGCTGGCAGATGGACAAGTACCCGTTGATCAAACCCTATCGCAGTTTCTTAAAAAGTTCGTCGATGATCATTGTAAGGGTATGAAACCAAGCGCTCTCTGGACGTACGATTACACGTGCCAACATTACATTGTGCCGATCTTAGGCAAAGTCAAACTAGACAAGCTGTCGCACTCACACATTCAACAGCTTTACGAAGCGTGGAACGCGAAGCTCGCCCCCTCCACTGTGCATCGCATTCATCGAGTGCTGCGCACTGCTTTGAATTACGCAGTGAAGCAGGGGTATCTAGTGAAATCTCCAATGACACGCGTAGACGCTCCAGAGCGCCGTACACCGCGTCGTACCATCCTTTCTGTACAACAGGCCAAAACCATGCTCACGTGGCTTAAACAGCGACGTCCAGGGCCATACAAAGCGTGCTTCCTTGCCATATACACTGGTATGCGTTGTGGAGAGGTAGCCGGATTGCAGTGGGGCGATGTCGAGTGGGACACTAACGTATTGCATGTCAGGAGGTCTCGACAGCGAACCAAAGGAGAAGACATTGTGGGCACGCCAAAGACAGCAGACAGCGAGCGTGACATAGTCGTACCCGACATGGTGATGAACGAGTTAAGACTGTGGTACGACGCACAGAGAGCGTTTCACAGACTCGTCGAGATGCCCTGGGATGAATCCTTGTATGTAGTACGTCTACCAGATGGAGAAGTTCCCGACCCGCATATATTTGCTCGTGGGGTTAAAGTGGCACTTACAAAGTTGGGATTACCCATCGTTACGTTTCACGATTTGCGCCACACACACGCATCTTGGTTGCTCGAGTCTGGTGTTGATCTAAAAGTTGTATCACAACGCCTAGGTCACTCCTCCATTTCGGTGACCGCTGATGTTTATAGTCACGTTACTCGTCGATTACAGGAGGATGCAGTCAAGAAACTCGAAAATATGATGGGAGGAGAGACAAGCCATTAAAATAATTTGTAGATTATTTGTAGATCACAGATTTTCAAGGCAAAGAAAAAAGCTCCTCGGTTCGGGCCGAGAAGCCTTATCCTTAAAGGGTTTCCCCATCTACAAAAGTGGCGCGTCCGGAGGGATTCGAACCCCCGACCTCTGGCTCCGGAGGCCAGCGCTCTATCCACTAAGCTACGGACGCAAGCGATGTCAAGCGACGTTTAGTATAATAACATGCTTACATCGATTTGTGCAATAGCTAATTTCATTTTTCTTGTTCTATCTTGGCAACACCTCGTCGTCGCGAGGTGTCATTTGCAAAAGGGAACACCACCGAGACTGCCGCCACTAGCGACGGCGCCCCTGTAGCACGTCCAGAATGGCGCCAGCCTTGTGATGACACTCTTGCCATTCACGTTCCGGCACGCTGTCTAAGACGATTCCCGCTCCCACTTGAACATACTGCACACCCTCTAGTTCCAGCACGGAGCGGATGACAATCGCCGTGTTGGCATTGCCCATCGCGTCGATCATCCCGATAAAACCACCATACGGACCTCTGCGCAAGGATTCAAGTTCATCGATGATCTCCATCGCGCGAATTTTTGGCGCGCCAGACAGCGTGCCATTTGGGAATGTCGCGAGAAGCGCATGAAACACGCTGACATCCGGACGCAAGGTAGCCTGGACGCGTGAGACCAGGTGAAACAGATGTGAGTACCGTTCCACGACCATGAAGTCCGGTACGTGAACGGAGCCGCTGATAGAGATGCGCCCGAGATCGTTGCGGCAGAGATCGACCAGCATGACGTGTTCAGCCGATTCCTTTTGGTCGGCCTTCAACGCTGCGACAAGCACCTCGTCTTCCTCACGCGATCCACCCCTCCCGCGTGACGTTCCCGCGATTGGCTTCATTTCGGCAAGGCCATCGATCGCGCGAAATTGCACCTCCGGACTCGCACCGTACAGCCGCATCCCTTCGTACTCTGCGACGAACATATACGGAGAAGGGTTGAGGCGACGCAAGGCGTCATAGGCGGCGTAAGGATGTAATGCGTGGCGGATCCGCATCCGCGTGGACAAAACCACTTGGAACATGTCGCCTTGCGCAATGTATTCGCGCGCTCGTTCGACGCTGTTGCAGTACATTTCTTCGCTGACGTCGTAGTGTACCTCTGCTTCGCCAGAACCCAAGCTCTTCGCCCGCACCAGTGCATCGGGCTCGACGAGTCCACGGCGTGCGATGCGCTCAAGTTCGCGCGCCAGTCGATTGAGTTTCGACGCAAGCGCACCCGCGTCTCCGCCCGCAGACAAGCGGTCGTCCTGGCGATGCAAGACCATCTGCCCGTCCGTCAACTGAACGACGGCGGCATGCCACTGCAGGCGGATATCAGGCACGTTTCGATCATCCGTAGTCGTCTTTGGCAGTCTCTCCAGGTAATGCACGCCGTCATAGCCGACATACCCTAAAAAGCCAGCGCTAAACGGTTCATGCATATCCGGTGCACAGATCTCTTGCAGCCGTACTCGCAATCGTTCGAGAAATGCCATCGGGTCCTTCGGCCGGAAATGGTGCGCCGACCGGCTGACGACACTCGGCCATATACCGTCCACCGACTGCTCGTCGCCCAGGCCATCCGGTAATTCTGTCAAGAATGCCTCAATGGACTTGTCGACGTGGACGGTCACAAGCCCGTCTTTCACTTGGACCTCGACGACGGGACAAACGCCGATGAGGCTCATCTGGAAAGCTGCATTCTCATCGTCGCGACCTGCTTCAAGGAGAAAGGCCCCGCCTTCTCCAACCACAGTCTGAGCGTGAAGATATAGATAAAAGGGATCAACTTGCCCCTCGATTGAATAGCGATGCGATTGCACGATCCATAATCCCCTCTCGAAATGTAATCAACCGGTCGCCAAAGAAACCTCGCCAATATGCGTGGGAGATTTACGCGGCCGTCGCCAAAAAGTTCGCGAGCATCAGCTTGCCGGCATCGGTCAAAATGGATTCTGGATGAAACTGCACACCCAACGCACCGGTCGGTTCGTGGCGCATTGCCATGATGACGTCGTCCACCCGGGCCGTGACGGTGAAGGATGCCGGGAGCGTGGCGGGATCGACTTCGAGAGAGTGATATCGCGTCGCGCGGAAAGGCGATGGAACGGCGGAGAACAGGTCGTCCCCATTGTGGTTCACCATCGATGTCTTGCCATGTACGGGCGCAGCAGCGCGAACCACGCGACCGCCGAATGCGACGGCGAGCGATTGGTGGCCAAGGCACACGCCTAATACAGGAACGCGGCCAGCGAAGTACTGGATGGCTTCGATGGAAACGCCCGCTTCAGTCGGTGAACAGGGACCTGGAGAGACAATAACTGCGGAAGGATTCAGGGACACGAGTTCTTGCAGAGGGGTATCGTTGCGACGGACAACTACGTCGCTGCCCAATTCGGCGCAATACTGTACCAAATTGTACGTAAAGGAATCATAATTATCGATTACGAGTAACACTTTGCAAACTCCTCTCGAGTGCACCGACGACGCGGGACACTACAACTCATCTCAACTAACTCATCTAGACTGATGCTAACGGTACACGACAAAAATGTCGACGTCAACGGGATATTCCAACAAATGAAGACACAAAAAAGCCCACCATCCAAATGGTGGGCCCAGGTGGACTCGAACCACCGACCTCACGATTATCAGTCGTGCGCTCTAGCCAGCTGAGCTATGGGCCCAGATTGATGATGGGCATTTTGCGTTCGCCACTGGTTCCCGAAGAAATCCAAACAGGCAAATTGGCGGAGCCGACGGGATTCGAACCCGCGATCTCCTGCGTGACAGGCAGGCATGTTAGGCCTCTACACCACGGCTCCACATGGTTGCGGGGGCAGGACTTGAACCTGCGACCTTCGGGTTATGAGCCCGACGAGCTGCCAACTGCTCCACCCCGCGATGGCTTACTGGTGGACGGTGGCAGGATCGAACTGCCGACCCCTCGCGTGTGAAGCGAGTGCTCTCCCCCTGAGCTAACCGTCCTGGTGACCCCAGCGGGATTCGAACCCGCGTTACCGCCGTGAAAGGGCGGTGTCTTAACCGCTTGACCATGGGGCCATGAATTGGCTCCCCGAGTAGGATTCGAACCTACGACCCTCCGATTAACAGTCGGATGCTCTACCGCTGAGCTATCGAGGAATGTGGTGGAGGTAGACGGATTCGAACCGACGACCCCCTGCTTGCAAGGCAGGTGCTCTCCCAGCTGAGCTATACCCCCACGAATGGTGCCGAAGGCCGGACTCGAACCGGCACGGTTTCCCGCACGATTTTGAGTCGTGTGCGTCTGCCAATTCCGCCACTTCGGCACGTGGCGTGCCCGGAGAGATTCGAACTCCCGACCTTTTGATTCGTAGTCAAACGCTCTATCCGGCTGAGCTACGGGCACATGATGTCGCTTCAAGCGACGAGCTATATCATAACATCTATTAATCTCTAGTGCAACCATTTTTTTCGAGAAACTGGTGGGCCCAGGTGGACTCGAACCACCGACCTCACGATTATCAGTCGTGCGCTCTAGCCAGCTGAGCTATGGGCCCTTGAGGTCACGAGCGATATCATACAATGCTCGACCACATTCAGTCAAGCATTTTTATAGATTTCTTATAGAATCTTGCCGAGTTGCACATAGTAACCGAGATTTCACCACGTGTGACGACCCGCTCCTGGCCCTCAGTCGCAGTCTCCACAACATGGGTCATTTACCCGACTTTACGACATATTGAAGCGCGATGTAACAATTTGAACGACCACGCCGTCTAAAACATCGCAACGGGTATTACAAGGTGGTCACAGCGAGTCGGTCACAGGTGGGGTCGCTTTGTCAATTTAAACCGGTGTCTAGGAGATGTGAATGGTGAAAACATCAAGATGGATTTTGAGCGCTATCGGCACGGCTCTCCTCTCAGGCGGACTTGTCACGGGGTGTGCAGGTGCGAACACGACGACGGCGCCAGCGTCCCAGAAAGCTATCAATGTCACAACCGAGCCCAACACGAATACGGCGGCGACCAATTCGGCAACCAATTCATCGAATAACAACAGCACGCAACCAACGAATACAGGCACGACGACAACAACGCCGAGTACACCGGCGTCCAGTACGGCTCCTTCTGACAGCACTGCCTTGGAGACCGTGCGACAAGCGAGTGATCTCGCGAAATCCGGTCAGGCGGTTGGGGTTCCCTTCAAAGTTCAGTCGAACATCGAGGCGGTTTCATCCGCTTGGGGACAGCCAGCGCAGCAGAGCTCGGCCGGTGCGGGAATTTACGCGACGTTTCCAGCGCATCAGGCGGCGTTCGGCTTGAACAAAGGTGAGCAGATATTTGACGTCCGCTCGTCCTCGTCTGCCGTGCAGTCTGTCACACTTGCGGACATCGAGCAGGTCTTAGGTCAACCAGGTACCGTGCGACACACGTCCGATTCGCAGATCTATCTCTACCCAGCAGGTCCGGATTATCAGTTGATGTGGGTCTTCGCCAAATCCAACGGATCGGTCGCCTCCCACGTCGATCACATCTCGGTGTTCTGGCCGCAAGGTACAGTGAACAGCATGGCGCAGACCCAACCAGCGCCAGGCGTGGTCATCGATAAGGCTCCAGGCGAGGCCGGACAACTGTTCACCTTCTCCATCGCGAATCCTCCGAAGGGATATCAGTTGGAGGAATTGGAGTGGATCCCGACAAGCGGGTCAGCTGTGATCAACACGCTCACGCAAGCGTCGAACAACGGAACCAACGGAAACTCCGTTCCGGGTTTCACAATCAACCGAGACGGACAGACCCTCAGTTTTCGATACACCGATGCGATGCGCGGACAAACGGGCTACGTCCGCGTCATTTACCAAGATACTTCTGGTGCAGCGATGTTGGGCCAAAGCAGTACGATCACGTTGAAGTAACGCGAGCCTTGCACGGATGTTCTAACGCGAATAGATTGCAAGAGGCTGTCGTCACTGGCATCGAATATGCCTTTGACGACAGCCTCCTTTTCGTATGTACACAGTCACAGGGTCCATCGTCGTCGAGCCGTAACTCTCTGACGACGAACTGCACCCCATAGCCGGCACAAGAGCGGATAACACCCCGGTGGGTAGCGTGCCCTTACATATCGTGACCCCAAATGGGAGAGTTTAATATACGTACTTTGTGGATTGGAGACATGGCGATGCACTTGTTGTTTACGACTGCCGCAGCAGTGATCACGTTCATCATCCTGCTGATCCTCGTGCGTTGGATCGGGCAAACGCAAATTAGTCAATCGACCTATTTTAACTGGGTCGCTGGTGCGTGCATGGGCAACATCGCCGCCAACATGTTGGCTTCCACGTCAATTCACAGTATTGTCGACGGCGCCATTCAACTCGTCGCGTTTTCTGCCGTGACGATTGTCGCCGCCTTAATCGCCATCAAAAGCAAGCGCTTTAGACTGATCACGAGTGGCAAGCCGGTCGTCTTGATTCACCAAGGCGAGTACATCCTACCTCACCTCAAGCAGACGAAAGTGAATGTCGACTTGTTACATCAAATGCTCAGAGAGCAAGGGTATTTTGACTATCGCAGCATCAAATACGCCATTCTCGAGCCGACAGGCAGCCTGAGCGTCCTCCCGATCGACGAACAAAAACCTCGCGAAGACAATGTCTCGCAGACCACGAATCCATCCGCCAGTCGCCGTCAGGAAAGCGAACACGTCAAATAAAGCGCATAAAATCGTCCGCGTAAAGACAAACTGACTGATACGAACACGCGACGGGACATGCCGCAAGAGATCCAAAGCCTTGTCATAAGGGCTTTTGCATCCTTCTTGAAAGAGGTGAGTCCATGACCTACTTGATTCTTCAAGCGTCCAAGACGTGCAGTTCGATTTGGCGAACTTGGTGCGAACAAACGGTTGTGTACTTCGACGTTGACTGGTAGGCGTTAGCCTACTTCACACATGGCGACTGTCCCGGCGCCTGTCTGCCCTTCAATTCGACTCTCTCTAGATCCGCAAAGCGGTTTTTTCGCCATCGCGCGCGTCTGCTTTTGCCCGGTGTACATACATTCTGTGTGACAAGCGATACATCGGCCCAGCACAGAGTGCGAAGAGCGCGACGACGCCAAACACAGAAAAGGCGCCTAGTTGGTGCAAAAGCACACCTCCCATAAATGGCCCCACGAAAAAACCCAAGTTCGACAGCGAATTAGCACCAAAATACGCGCCACGCATCCGTTCATCCGCTAGCATACTAATGTACTGGGCCAACCTCGGCGCCGCCATAACCTCACCCAGTGTAAGAATCACCGACCAGGCCAAAAACGCGATAAACGTATGCGATAGGCCAATCCCAAAGAAACTCATAGCGTAGATCGCCTGTGACACCAAGAGGACGCTGCCAATCTCCAAACGCTGGCTAAAGCGATTGACTAGGAACTGCAGTACGACCACCTCAAATCCGGTCGCCGCAAAGATGTACGAGTAATCGTGCGACGCCGTATGCGTACCGAACAAGGTCTGCATGAACTGCGGTAAAGTCGTATCGAATTGCGAATACCCGATGCTCGTGAGAATGCCCGCGACAATGAAGACGATGAGTGCGTAATCTGTCCGCAAAATCTGTATCGCATCCCGAAGGCTGACCTCATCTCGAGCTTCCCTCGACGGTCTTCTCGACTCTGGGAAGCAAATGGCGATCACTGCCATGTACACTGCACTGATGCCTGCCGCTAAGTAAAAAGTCAGCTTCGGTGCCTCACTGCCGATCATTCCGCCGATAATCGGCCCCACTGCTGCCCCGATATTGTTCATCCAGTAGTTCATCCCAAACACCCGTGACCGCCCTTCAGGCGGCGTCAAATCGGTTAACATCGCCTGGGAGGCCGGTCCAAACAGCGCCCGCGACAATCCTGTCAGCACACTAACCACAAAGAATGACCACACGCTGCTAGCGGCCGCAAACTGCAACATGGCAAGCGTACTGACGAGCATGGCGAGAGCCATGACCCACTTTCTCCCGAAGCGGTCCGCGAGCGATCCGCCTAAGAAACTGAGAACGGTACTCGTCAACGAAATGGTCCCCACAGCCAACCCGACGACGCTCGGCGCTGCGTGCGTATGCGAGGACATGTACAAGGCCATAAACGGCATGACCATAAATTGCGTGGTCTGGGTGACACCGGTTGCACTCTGCATCCACCACACGACGGCGTTGCGATTCAATTGAAGCGATAGACGATTCATAGCCACGCTCTCTCTACAAAATTGAAAAGTATATGACACCTTTCCCACGCTACACAAAATTAACGCTCGAAACAAGCTGTGAGATGGGTCTAAGCCTGTAATTGATGGCCGATACTACGGACAGGATTTGTGACGGAGGTGAAATATGTGGGAATGGACATGGAGGACGTAAAGTTTGCCCAACTAAGTCAAGACACGCTGAACGACATCAAACGGTTGGAAGAACAGCTTCGAGCAGAGACACACCGAGATATCATCCTTCTGGCGTACGAGGAAAGTGCTCCAAAGCCGGAGGGCACGCGAAATCCCTAAAGGAGGACGCGTGCCTTCAGCGCGGACTGGCGAGGTGATCCCAGTGAAGAACGCTCGGTTCTGCACGTCACCTCGCACGTTCAGGAGCCTCCCGGTGACTCTACAGTTAGTGCGGTTTCGACAGGTCATTCTTGTCGACCACGTGGATCCGATCCAAGTGCTCCCGAAACCCCTCGCGAAAGTTGTCGAGATACTCCCTTCGCAACGCGTCACGCTCCACCTGTTCCGCATCGCTTAAAGTGGTCTGTTTCGCCTTTTTGGCGAGATCGTTTAGGCGGTTCAACTTTTCCTTCGATAGCACGCCATCACCTCCTCAGCCTGCGCATCATCTGTCAGGGACTCATCATATTCAATCCGCCCAAAAATCACAAATGGGATGATTTCGGAGTACCCGCTTAGAGCGAACGCTCAGTGCGCTCTACTCCGACTACGCCGAGCCCGCTCTTTTGTCGCGTGGCTGCAAAACACATGGACGAAAAGATGAACATTGCACATGTCACGGCTCCAAGCATGGACCCGGCTCCGTAGGCGTCCAAAATGCGCCCAGCGCCAACCGGACCTAGGCCGCTGCCAAGAAAGAGACAGAATGCAAATACAGACACCGCAGTAGCCCGCCCATTTGGCAACAAATCGGTTGCGAACGTCTGCAAGGTGGAATGGCAATAGCTAAACCCGAACCCGAGAACGATAAATCCGCATGTCAGCGCAGCGACGCTCTGCCACCCCCATATGACACCGAAACCAAGTGTCATCAGTAGGGATCCCAGAATCGGCATGCGCTTGGTGCCAAGCCGAGCGAGGACCGTCGTGATCGTTCGACTCCCGACAAACGCCCCAACGCTGTACGTCGCGGTCAATAAACCTATCACCAAATAAGACAGGTGCAACGACGTGACGCCAAACACGCCAAGAAATGTGAAACCGCCATAGAAAACCAGTCCTTCGGTAAAGATGAGACCATAGACAATCCACGCGCGGCGCGTCGTCATCAACATCCGATACCGTCGGAACAACGAATCCGCTTCCGGGGCAGCCACGCTGGATGGATTGTGCCGTTGGCGCAGCATCGCGTAAACCGCTGGCACGGACAGCACTGCAAGCAGGATAAACAGCATTCGATAACTGAGGAATTGAGCAACGAGTCCCCCGATGACGATCCCCATGGCCTGACCGGACGTCGAGAAGGACATAAAGAATGCGATAGCTTTCGGCCTTTCCGAGATCTGAAAGCGATCCCCAATTTGTGCGAGTGTCGTCGGGATGATCCCCGCTGCAAACATGCCAGTGACAAACCTCAGGAGCAACAGCCAAGAAAATCGGTCAACGAGCCCACAACATACGGTCCCCACCGCAAATAAGGAGAGTGCGATGAGAATGGTGTTGACTTTACCAATTTTCTCAGCGATCGGCCCATAGACCAGTTGAAATGCTCCATAGGGGATCGAATAGGCCGTGACGAGCAGCGCTGCAGACGCAGACGTCGTGTGAAGCGAGTGAGCTATAGCGGGAAGCATCGGCGCGATGGCACGATTGTCGGCGTTCACCAAGAATCCTCCCAAACCAAGTGCCCACAACATTTGTCGATTGGATGTACTGGCTCGTTGTTCTCCCATGTTCTCTCCTCGCTCGTCTATGTGTAAAAATTCCTTACCGTGTTCCGAAAGTTTGCTGGCCCCTCGCGTATACTTCATTAACCGCAACGTGGTTGAGACCGGGCAACAGGGGTGAACACGATGAAAGATCAGATGAAAGACCGATTGATTGGTATGGCACTAGGGATATGTCTCTGCTTGTGGGCGGGGCTGCTCCTGAAATTGACCGGGAAAATTTGAATGCCCCTGCGTATTCTACACAAACAGAGAGGCGGCTCTGACACCCCCTATCCGGGCACGTGCACCGGGATGCGGGCAGGTAGAAGAGCCGCCTGATAGCAAATTGTACACCCATCCATCGCTAGGCACCGCGCCGCAGATGAGAATCTCGTGCAAGGCCGGCGAATTGGCTGGACTACTCAAATTTGACGAGGAAATACTTTTTCTTCCCGCGCCGAATGACCAAGAATTGCCCCCCGAACATCTCTTCGCGGGTGAATTCGCGTTCCAAGTCCGTCACTTTGTCGCCATTGACGGTGATAGCTCCGTTGGTGACGTCCTCACGCGCCTGTCGCTTCGACGCACACGCCCCACTGGCGACGAGTAGAGACACGATGTCAGTTGCGTGGTCGCTCTGCAAGCTCGTAGACGGAACGCCTTCGAAGACTTCTTGAATCTCATCGACGCTCAGTTCCTTGATGTCACCGCCAAACAACACATTCGACATCCTGATCGCCCGCTCTGTCTGCGCCTCGCCGTGCACAAGCGTCGTCACGTGTTCCGCCAACGTCTTTTGTGCTTTGCGTGCACCCGGGTTGTCCGCGACTTCCCGTTCCAACTCCTCGATCTCTTCCTTGGACAAGAACGTGAAGTACTTGAGGAACTTGATCACGTCGTCGTCCTGGGTGTTGAGCCAGAACTGGTAGAATTGATACACCGACGTCTTGCTCGCGTCCAGCCAGATAGCCCCTGATTCGGTCTTACCAAACTTGGTACCGTCGGATTTGGTGACCAGCGGGATCGTCAAACCGTACGCCTGCTGCCCCGTGACTCGACGGATCAAGTCAATTCCGCCGACGATGTTGCCCCACTGATCAGAACCACCAATCTGCAGCACACAATCGTGTCGACGAGACAACTCCAGAAAATCGTTCGATTGCAACAACATGTAGCTGAACTCGGTGAAGGAGATGCCCGTCTCCAGGCGAGCCGACACGGACTCACGGTTGAGCATGGTGTTCAGACTGAAGTTTTTGCCGACGTCTCGCAGAAACTCGATGACGCTCATGTCCCCGGTCCAATCGTAGTTGTTGACCACGATTCCCGCATTTTGCGGAGCCTCAAAATCAATGAACCGCGACAGTTGCGTATGAATTTTTTGGGTCCAATTCGCAACCGTTTCGGGCCCATTCAGCGTTCGCTCCTGCTTCTTGCCGCTCGGGTCGCCAATCAAGCCCGTCGCACCGCCGACAAGCGCGATCGGCTTATGACCCGCCAACTGAAACCGGCGCAGCGTCAGGATAGGAAGCAGACTCCCGATATGTAAACTGTCAGCCGTCGGATCAAATCCCACGTATAGACTGATTGACTGCTCGGTGAGCAACTTCTCCAGTTCAGACCGATCCGTCGTTTGAAACACAAGGCCCCGAAACTCTAATTCCTCTAAGATATTCAAAGTACGACCCCTCTCAACAACACTCGATAGCCATATTATCGCACATCTCGCCGCAATGCAGCCTCCTGCAACATTTTTGGCTCGATTGCCCATTCCTCCCAAATTCCTTCCATTGAGTGATTGGAGTTCCAACGATACCATGGAAGCTGTATTGTCTTACGCTACTTCAAACCGCCCGCAATGGCGGTTTTTTGAAGTGAATGGACGAGGCAACAAGGTACATAGGAGGAACATCACGTGAAATCAACAGGAATTGTACGGAAAGTAGACCAACTAGGACGCATTGTCATGCCCGTTGAACTGCGCAGGACATTGCACATCGACGTGCGCGATCCGCTGGAGATCTACACGGCAGGCGACCGGATCATGCTGCGGAAATATGAGGTATCGTGCATTTTTTGCGATAGTACGGAAGCTGTGTCAGCGTTCCAGGAGAAACCTGTGTGCGACAATTGCCGCTTAGAGCTCCTTGAACTCGCCACGTCCCCAAACACCTGAGGCGGACAAGTCACAGCACAGCCGCGTCGTCTCGTTGACGCACACGACGCGGGTGCCCCCACCCCTTTGGCTTACTCACAAAGGACGGCTTCTACCTCCATCTCGACAAGCAGTCTGGGATCGATGAGTGCCTTCACTTCCACGATGGTAGTGACTGGTCGCACGTCCTGAAAAACCTCGCGATGCGCTTTCACAACGCCCTCCTTCTGCGACATGTCGGTCACAAAAATCCTTGTGACAATCACGTCAGACATCTGTGCGCCCACTGACGCCAAAGCCTTTTCGATGATTTTCAGCACGTAGACAGACTGCTTGTATGTGTCCCCTTCACCGACGACGCCCTGATCCTGAATGGCAGTCGTACCGGCTACGACAACCCGATTACCAATTCGAATCGCACGGCTATAGCCAATGATAGGCTCCCATGGCCCAGCAGATAGCACGTGAACCCTGTCACGCATCAAGCCACCTCCCGCAAAACCGTGAATGTCCCTGCCTTGCATCATACTCCAAGGCCCAGGCGAGGGTGCCAAATGCCCAATTGAGCCGTTCGCAATCCTGTGATTCCGCATAATGAGTGAGACGGCGGAGCGCTGAATTTCTTGTTATTCGGGGAAATTTTTTCTCCTAAGCGTGTACACTTAAATTTATCCTGGAATAACCCCTACACCATCTGGTGAAATCTGCAACGCAATCGTAGCGATCACGGTATTCTTGTTTCCGTCAATCATTGAGACGGTGTTACTGTTAGGGTTTGAGTTTGCAACGTAAATCCGGTCCGTAGAAGGATTGACTCCTACTCCTGCTGGTCCAAGACCTACCGGAACGGTGGCGATCACAGTATTGGTATCTCCGTTAATAACAGAGACGGTATTACTGTTAGGGTTAGCGACGAAAATTCGATTCCCTACTTCCTGTACCTGTTTAACCAGACGAGTAATCGAACCCTTTACCGCAACCGAACCAGCGAGTTTGTATCCGTACATACGAATTTGACAGGAGCTCCGAATCTTTCTCTTCTCTTCCTCCTCGTTCCCCTTAAAAATCCCAAAGGAGTTCTACTTGCACTTTTTGCCCGTTTGTGCATGAACATCTTTACATAAGTTTCGATATTGAGCCGCTTGAAGCGTTGTTCTTATAATTTCTGATTTGTGGCGTCGTATCAAAACTGGTCCGTATCCAAGCCATGAGTTGCGGAACTGTTTACGACGAAGAAATATAGAAATCCCTTCGTGACGTAGCCTTATATCCAATTTCTCCAGTCATGTGTCGCTATTGCAGATAACTGGCTGAGAGCGACACAAGCATTGCTACCCGGACCGTATAATCTTACAATCCATCGGTCGAGCAATTTCTCAGTTAATGCACCCGTTTGTTCAGGAAGAAGTCAAGGAAGATCCAACATTGCAACCCACTTTGAGGTGGGGTTGTTTGTTTTCCATGCCGATAAAAGCCATCTCCGTTGTTGCTCACTACAATGACCAATGTACGATTTGAAATCCTGTTCGTCCTTCTCACGACCTTCTTTCGACTTAAACAACAGTTGCCATGCGGGAGCGACGTACTGCCGTCCTTGATTGTCCGTTCTTATGACGTCATGAAGGGCCATACGGATAGATGGGTCACGACGGAATATTACCTCATCGTTAATCCTGTCCGTCAGAAGAACTTCGATGAATTGCTTGCCTTTTCTGATAACCCAAATCGAGGTGGCAATGTATCCTGCACAGTTCTGCACGGTTCAAGCCGATGTTCTACTGGGATCGCAACTGATATGTCCCAGTCGGCAGAAATAATCGAGAACGCCTTGTACGTACTCCCTAAACACGCAAATGTCTACATCTTCATGCTGACGAGTGACCATTTCCAATGTCAAGTCGATACTCCAACCACCCACCGATAAGCCAGGGATACTGAAAATCCCTCATCAACTCTGCCACCGAATCCAATTATTCTGAATACACGCCTTCAGATCACCCTCACAACAAAAGTGAAATTCGGGCACTGAACTCTTCTACCCGCTAACGACACAAGACGTCGATCCGAGGTTGTGTATATCCATGCAAAAACTTGTAGGATCGCTTATTCAGTTTTCAACCCGTTCTACAGCGTATGTGAAAAAACAACGCCGTTAGGGTGTCGTTGAACAATAATCCATGGCGGACTATGTCTCATGCTTGTACGCCACATTTAAACCGATTCCGTATTTTGGACATCCATTCTTCTCTTTACCGTTAAAAACGTATAACAACCTATAGAAAGTAGGCTCGCCATTAAAAGGATAATGCCTAATGGCACAGCGGAATACTCTCCTGCAATGCCCACTAATGGAGAACTGACACATCCTAATAAAAACGGGATCACACCAAGCAAAGCAGAGGCACTACCCGCGATGTGTCCTTGCGATTCCATTGCCAAGGTGAACGAAACGGGTCCGATGGTTCCCATGGATGCGACGTAAAGCACGAGCGGAATGACGAGCGCAAAGAGCGGTCCATGCGTCAGAACGACAACCATCGCGGTGATTGTTGCGACGAGCGATAAACCTAAACCAAAATGAAGGATGCGATGTTCGTCCATCCTAGCAACCAATTTTCGAACCAACTGAGAAGCTGCAATCAACACGATGCCATTTAATGCAAAAAGCATGGCAAACACTTGGGGCGAAACCCCGTAAATTTTTTGATACACAAATGGTGTACCAGCTACATATGCAAAGACGCCCCCGAGCATAAATCCCTGTGCCAATACGTAACCCATGTATATCCGATTGCTGAGCAACGTTCTGAAGTTTCCGAACATCTCGCCAAAATTGGGACGAATTCGTCTTTCCACTGGCAAGCTTTCTTTCAACCGCCATGTCGTGGTAATGGACAGGATGAATCCGAGAAGTCCTAAAAAGAGAAATACACTTTCCCATTTCGTAAACGAAATAACCGCACTCCCCGCCAAAGGTGCAAGCAAGGGTGCCACACTACTCATCACACTAATGAGCGAAAAGAACTTCGTGAGTTCCGTGCCATGATAACTATCGCGTGCGATCGCACTGGAAATCGTTCCAGCCGAAACCGCAAATCCTTGCACGAAGCGCAAGGCAATGAATATCCCGATGTTCGGTGCAAAGGCACAACCAAGCGAAGAAAGACAGTAAATAGTCATGGCAATGATTAATGGCTTTCGTCTTCCATAGACATCACTGAGCGCTCCCATGGTTAGCTGTCCCAGAGCAAGACCTAAGAGACAAGCCGTTAAACTTACCTGAACGGTCGATGCGGAGGTTCCAAAGAATTTCATCATTTTCGGAAATGACGGAAGATACATATCAAAAGTAAACGGTCCTAAGCCAGAAAACATGGCGAGCATAAGGGCAAATCGAATTTGATGCTGATGTGTTTTCATTTTGGACTCCTATGATGAATGATTTCAATAAGCCAACAACCTGTTTACTATAAACCATCTATTCTTCTTGTTCCATAATACAATTGAACCAAATTCTTATTGCGTTAAACTGCCCGATAGCTCCGTAATAACAGCGTAGTATTGCCCAGTTTTTATGAAGCCGTCTCAGCATTGCTTGCTGGGATATGCCTCCGGATACTCAGGATGTGGTGACACTATTGTATTACACAGTGGGGCAGGAATGGTTGCTCCAATATTCTGTAATTAAAATAGGCCAGGCTCATTCTTGAACATAGCTGTCCCTAAGTGACATTAACGCACCAATGATTAAACTGAATACTCATGCACAAGTGTATGGATCCGACATAAGTAACTCGGTGTGGACGAGCACGGCAGAAGCCAGTATATTTCGTTATTTGTATCAAAAATTACAAGAAACTTGGTCTCACTTAGTCGTTCAAAACCCATTCGTAAATACATTTTTGCCGTTCTCCGCGTTTATATATGTCATTATGGGAGGCAGATTTTAGAACGAAATGGTTCCGTTCGGATACATCTCAATCATTCGATTGTTGTTCCTTTTTCCTCTGTAACCGCCGCAAAGCCGTGTTTTTGCTTTGAATTCATATAATCCTTTCCGCACATCGAGCGACTCCAGAATTGGAATTGTTCCGATGTCCCCCAACCGACCCAAACCTCAATCGCATGTCCACGTAAATGTTCGTCACCGAGACAATCGACCAGAACCTGGAAAGCTTCAGGTGTCTTCATTCGGGCTAACGTTCCCATTAGCATTTGTGTTCCGCTACCGTACTTCTTGTTCTTACAAATCTCCAGTATTGGTGAATAGGATGCCTTATCGTCAATAACGTATAAGGCATTTCCGACAGCCCAGAGATCCCACGGCTCACCATTCCAGTCGTAAAAAATGGACAGCAAGAAAGGAACTGCTTCTTTGAGATTCTTTTCGGCAAGCGTGCGTGCGACCCAACACTTATCATGTAGGTCCATAGTCCGTGCATGACTTAGAATTATGTGAACGTACAGTTTTGCAGTTAAGCCGAAATTTATAATGCAGCCTAACCACATGGCGACTCTTAGTGTCGATCTTCGTGGGCCACTCAGGCCTTGTTAGACCTCAACGTCTCCCCTGTGGCTCTACCATCCATAGCGCTATCGCCATCATGATGTCACTCCCTGTGGCCGGGGGTGCATCTTCAATTCCTGGAACATGGTTTCAGGCAATCTCTCGGTAAAGTTCATTTTATATGTCATGGCAGTTCTCCTCCGTTATCGGGCTGGATGGATAATCCGTCAGCTAAACGAAGCCCTCGCGTTCATGGGCAGCCACCTCACCCAAGACACGGTGGTGTCCGCAGGAGATGTCTGACTGACCTCACCGTCCAAATCCCGGTTCCCAGATGGATCTTCCTTCGCGATGACCCGGTCCGCCTTAGGCTCAGTTGCTTCACTTCCTGCACCTAAACTGGGAGAACGTGAAGTATCGTGATCCGCTCGAGATCCAAAGAGACGTCAGGAACAGTCGCAGCCGCAGCGGTTCCGCTACGGAGCAAAGGACTCGAAGAGATCCGCTCTGAGATCGCTCCAGAAGCATCACTGTACCACATGTACAACCACCTCACCTTCGCCCCAGCGAAATCCCTGGGTCCGCGCAGAAAATTGGAGAAGATCGCGGATAGTCTGCTGCCCAACGCCCTTCAAGTACCGCAAAAGGTTCTGTAAGGACATGCTGACGGCTCAGGCAGTTTGGCGTATTGAGCTTGTTCTGGCGCGTGCGCATAAGGGTTGGAGAGAACATCAAGAAGCTTCTCCATGACGCTGGAGTCATCGTGTTGAACGGCCGCTTCCAGTGCCTCTTCAACTCGATGGTTCCGAGGGATCAGTGCGGGGTTGCTTTTCCGCATCAGCTGTTGGGAATCATTCTTCGATTCGTTTTGTCTACCAAGTCTCGACTGCCAAAGTTGATACCACTCGGTAAATTCTGCAGTACCAAAGAGGACCATACTTTCTGGCTGATCATACGTAAATGACAAGAAGGTATTTGTAAAATCTGCGTGATATTTTCCCATCATGTCGAGGAGGTCTTGAACCAGGGATTCATCCTCTGGTTCTTCATTAAAGATCCCAAGTTTTGCTCTCATTCCAGCCAGCCAATGACGGTGATACAACGCCATAAACTTCGAAATGGCATTGCCCGCCAATTGGACGGCCTGGTCTTCATTCTCATCGAGAATCGGTAATAAGGCTTCAGCAAATCTCGTGAGATTCCACGCGCCAATCTGCGGCTGATTCCCATACGCATACCGGCCATGCGTATCAATGGAACTGAATACGGTGGCTGGGTCATAGGTATCCATAAAAGCACAAGGGCCATAATCAATGGTTTCTCCGCTAATGGCCATGTTATCGGTGTTCATGACCCCGTGAATGAAGCCGACGAGTTGCCACTTGGCGATGAGCTCCGCTTGACGCTTAGTGACTTCCTCAAGCAGAGCTACATATCGGTTTTCATGAGTCTCAATGTCCGGAAAATGTCTTTGTAATGTATAGTCAGCCAAGGTGCGGAGATCCTGCTCAGAGCCCCATGCTGCAGCGTATTGAAAGGTGCCTACCCGCAGATGGCTGGCAGCTACTCGAGTCAGAATAGCTCCAGGAAGGTACGTTTCGCGAATAATGGTTTCGCCGGTTGCGGTCACCGACAAGCTGCGGGTGGTCGGAATCCCGAGCGCGTGCATCGCTTCGCTGATGATGTATTCGCGCAACATGGGCCCAAGCGCGGCGCGACCATCGCCTCGGCGGGAGTATGGCGTTCTGCCTGAACCCTTGAGTTGGATATCAACCCGTTTCCTATGGGGTGTGATTTGTTCCCCAAGCAGCAGAGCTCGACCATCCCCTAGCATCGTAAAATGTCCGAATTGATGCCCAGCGTAAGCTTGAGCAAGAGGGTACGCGCCTTCCGGGACCTGATTTCCGGAAAATACCGCTTCGCCATAACTACTCTGCAGCGCTTCGACATTGAGCCCTAAAGATACCGCAAGCGGATGGTTCAGAATGATCAACTTCGGTGCACGGACAGAGGTTGCAGTCACTTCGCTGTAAAACAATTTCGGCATACGAGCGTAACTGTTGTCGAAATTCCAACCTGCTTGTATGGTTATTTTGTTCTCTGTCATCGTATATCCGTTTCCCCTTGTATTGTTTTATCATCGATTTTCTTATAGTGCTTGAGTATTGTATCCCGTACTTGGTAGACGATGCTCATGTGCAATATCTGTTTGAAGTAATTTCATGTCTTTACGATGGGCAATACTTCTGCCTCTTACGCTAGAAAGGTTACGCAGACCATGGACCAGGACCTTGTCAAGAAGTTGCGTTACAAAGAGCCATCGTGTTACATGCGCCAGAGGGTTTCGATCTCGGTATCCCATTGGCGCAAGAACTCGAAGGTTCATTCAAATTGCTGCAGTGATGCATCCGGACGTTACTGAGACGAGGGAATGGGGCCATGAGTGACCTCTCTTTTGGGCGAAGACGCGCTGTTCTGGCTCTTCTATCCGAACAAACTTTTCGCCGTTTATCTTCAGGATATCGAGGACAATTAACGGTTCTAATACAGCGAACTACCTCTTCTATTTGAAACGACCTACCCGATTTTATGGTGTGGATGAGTTGAAAATCATTAGTTTGATAAACGCAAAACGTGCCTACGGTGCTTTTTATATAGAGCAAGTCATCATTCATCGAAAAAAGTACATGACTTGGATGATTCGGTTTGGAAAGCTCCGCGACTTTTTCCCAAGTTTCTGTATCGAATATGAGGGTTTCCCGCCCGTGGTATGGTAGAACCACCTATTGTTATGAGACATACCCATCTCGTAACAAGTTCTTAGCTTTTTAACAAGGTTCATTTCGAACATGGTCGATTTCCCACCGTTCTGACCGTCATAGAGCAGTAGTTTTTGGGAAGGAGTTACAGCGTTATTCACCAAGACTTTTAGCGACTCTGTCCGACCACATCCAGCCAAAAGCAATGGGACAGAACAGACAATAGCAAAGATAAATTTCTTCAAATTTAGCTCCCCACTCCCCCATAAACATAAATAGAAATCATATTGCACATTTTGCCCAGTAGTGCAATAATACCTGGCCCTCAGTTGCTGTATGTTCATGCGTTTTTGCAGCAACAGTACTTATGGGACTTGTGCACCCATTTGTTCAATAAGCATTGGTCTCTTTTAACTGCTGAAAACATCCCCCCGTTACAAGTTTTGCTATAAATCGTAAATACAATGTGTGGCCTTACAGCTGTTCGCGGGTCAGTTGTTTGAGAATTTATGTGTTGTATCCCGTTTCTCTTGGGGAACCTGACAGCGGTATTCGTTGAATCTGAATAATTTCTTGCTTCGCTAAAAAAGGGCGATGATTTTGATATTCAAAACTTGAAAGCCACCGCAGTCGAATTCACATAACTAATTTATGAGATTCTTCGTTGATAAACTCTCATTGCGAATACATACGCAACAACAAGAATGCCTAAACACCATGCGAGCGCAGTCCAAATGTCATTGGCGACAGGCTCCCCGGCGAGCAAAGATCGAATCGCACCGACAATTGAGTTGACGGGTTGGTTGTTGGCAAAGACGCGGACGACTAGTGGCATAGACTGAGTGGGCACGAATGCCGAGCTGATAAACGGCAGGAAGAGAATCGGATAGGAAAATGCGCTCGCGCCGTCCACCGATTTAGCGGACAGTCCGGCAATCGTCGCAATCCATGTTAAGGCCAACGTAAATAGCGCGAGTATACCAGCTACGGCAAACCATGACAGCACCCCGGCCGATGAGCGAAAGCCCATAATCAACGCAACGAGAATGATGACGACAACCGAAATAGCGTTGGATACCAGCGAGGTCAGTACATGTCCCCACAGAATGGCCGAACGTGCTATCGGCATGGAGTGTAGCCGCTCGAATATTCCACGTTGCATATCGATAAACAAGCGGTAAGCCGTATAGGATATACCGCTTGCAATAGCCATCAGGAGTATGCCGGGCAAAAGGTAATTCACATAGTTATCCGTGCCAGTTCGAATTGCGCCGCCGAACACATAGACAAAGAGCAACATAAAAGCAATTGGCATGATGGTGACCGTGATTATGGTGTCCATGCTGCGGAATATATGACGCATGGAACGTCCAAACATAACGCCTATGTCGCCAAAAAAGTGTTTCTGTATCGCCTCCATTTACTTTTCCTCCTTTTTGCCAACGATTGCGAGGAATATCTCTTCCAATGTAGGTTGTTTTTCAACATACTCCACTTTCACGGGAGGAAGCAGTTTTTTTAGCTCCGCGAGCGTGCCGTTGGCGATAATCCTACCCTCGTGCAGGATGGCAATTCGATCGGCAAGCTGTTCAGCCTCATCCAAATACTGCGTGGTCAGGAATACCGTCGTACCACCGTCGGCAAGCTCTTTGACAATCTTCCAAACCTCAATGCGCGCTTCTGGGTCGAGCCCGGTGGTCGGCTCGTCTAGAAAAATGAGCTGCGGTTTTCCGACAAGGCTCATGGCGAGATCGAGCCTACGGCGCATGCCACCCGAATAGGTTGATACCCTGCGGCTGGCAGCGTCGGCCAGGCCGAACCGATGAAGCAAGTCGTCTGCAACTTGACCCGGATTTTTTAGGTGTCGTAGTTTGCCCATCATGATCAAATTTTCCCGGCCAGTCAAAATCTCGTCCACGGCGGCAAATTGCCCGGTTAGGCTGATCGATTGCCGCACATGTTCGGGCTTTAACGCAACATCGAATCCGTTTACGGCGACGGTTCCGCTGTCTTGCTTAAGTAGCGTGGTGAGAATTTTGACAATTGTTGTCTTTCCCGCCCCATTGGATCCGAGCAGGGCGAAAATACTACCCTGTTTCACTTCGAAATCTACACCCTTCAGGACATGAAGCTGTTTGTAGGACTTTTGAAGTCCTCGCACTTGGATTGCTAAGTCTTGCATATTTTCACTCCCCTATATGACCGTGACTTTTGACAAATCAACGACCCATAAGCCTTTAAGCGCAGCATAGGTCAGCTTATCCATCGTCGCGCCGTCAAAGCAGACGGTTTTGAAGGCACGGTAAGATTTGTTTGTCACGGAAAGAGGTAGACGGAATGACACGTTCTTGAGTGTCGCTCCCCTAAACGAAACGTCGTTCAGTGCAGACCTATCAAACTTGACACCGATGAAGGTCTGCCCATCGAAACAAATCCCTCGCAGATCGGAAGATTTGAAATCAACGCCGTGAAAGATACAGTTCTCAAAAGTTGCTTCTCTAAGATCGGTCGTGGTCAGCTCGACATCGGTCAGTCTTGTATCAATGAACTTCGCGCGTCTCAGGCCCGAAACGTTCACGTTGGTGCGTACAAGGACGGATTTGCGGAAGCTCGTATCCGCAAGGTCCGTGGTGGAAAAGTTACAGTCTGTCAGATTTGCCCCGTCAAAATTGGCTTCACGCACATCGCTGGCCGCAAACGAGCTGCCGGTCAAGTCTGCGCCTCCAAAGTCGGCTCCCCGCAACGCGCTCGCTTTGAATTTTCCTTTGTGTAAAGTAACACCCGCGAAGTCGCTCTCTTGCAGATTGCGGCCACTGAGGTTTATCCGCACCTGCCGCTCCAGCGAGCGAGAGAGGTTGGCGACCTCTTGTGCCGTTTGCTCAATGTCTCCAATGGTGTCAATGGTCATTTCAAAAGCCGTTTCATCGTCTTTGCCTTCGGCTTTGAGTTCACGGAACCGCTCCTGCAAATCGGAGAGAAGGTCAGCCTTTAGTTCGCTAACGCTTTTTAGCCCATCGTATGGCGAAAATACCTCGTTCAAATAGGTCGTCAATTTCTCATTCATAACATCCAATCTCCTTACAACAAGGTGTCGAGTACGCGCTTTGCGTACTCCCAATTGCTTTTATTGCTGGCGTAGGTGGACTTACCCTTTTCAGTAATCCGAAAATACTTACGCCGTCCACCCTGAGATTCATCGCCCCAATACCACTCGATGTCACCGTCTGCCTCAAGCCGCCGAACGCTGGAGTACATCGTAGCTTCCTTCAACTCATACTCACCACCTGAACGCTCGGCAATTAGTTTGACAATTTCGTAGCCATAGCGATCAGCTTCGGACAAGAGCCGCAGAATCATCGTATCGGTGTGTCCTCGCAGCAGATCGGATGTAATTTTGTTCTGACTCATATCGTCACCTCGACATCCGCATCATACATCACAGTACCATGACAGTCAATGTACTCGATTCATCAACTTACAATGACTATTTATAGACAGTATTGTGGATGCTGAGACCCACCTGCCCAGACGCCGGCTACCGGAAATAAACGTCGAAACTTAAAGAGGTCAACCAACTCGTTACCGAATTGGTTGACCTCATAACACGATTCTGCCCGAGAGAGAACGAAGTGCTAATGCTTTGGATCGTAAGAATCATGCAATCCATCGAACGAGCTATTCGTCAGTTTACGCGGTTCTTTGAGAATCAGTCATTGAACCTTCCCATAACAATGGTACTGTAATATTTACCATCGGAAAGGATTTTGTCGTTTCTCAGTACACCTTCGGTTTCAAAGCCAAGCCTTTTGTATAGTTCAATTGCTCTTGTATTCGTTTCTAATACATTCAGTGTGATTTTTGTGATGCCATAAGAGTCAGCCCAAACGATAGACTGCTTCAGGAGATTTCCACCTATTCCGTATCCCCAAAAGTCCTTCATTACGCATACACCAAATTCCGTTTTGTGGAAAAATCTCTTCAGACCAGTGCCTTCGCATCTTGAAAAACCGACGATACGATTGTCATTGACTACAACCAAAAATAGGTTTCTTGGACTAACCGTGTCCGTATGTATTACGTTTTCAAACCCGGGTCCATCGATGAAACCTTCACCTTTTTCTCTGTCTAGGTTTTCGGTCTCTCCATCAATTTGCTGCCTTAAATGCGACAATTCTTTTGCATCGTTCTTAACGGCAGATCTAATCGTGTAAGACAGTCCATTTACAAAAAATTCTTGACTTTCAATTATCATTTCTTTCTCCCGTCTATATCAGTCGGATTGCAAAAATTAGTAGAGTTTACATTGAACTCTTCTGCCCAGATGTTCAAAATGCCGCTCCGTTTGTAGGCATGCCCGTGCAGTCCGATCACGCCTGGCTGTTGGGAATCGATTTCGCATTAGAGAAAAGTTTTAACTGTGGATTCCAGGTAGTTGTACTGTTTGATTGTGTTTCAAACCCCAATAAGAATAAACGATAAGTACATTCCTTGAATTCCGTATTGTTTCACTTCAATGTGTACCGTGTAATCAACCGTGTGGCGACTGGTTGCTACCCAAGAAATTCTCGTGGCTCTTCTGTCACTCGGTATCAGCTGCCCAGCAAGTGGCTTACCCTTAATGGTAAGAAGATTCCCGATACGTATACCGCTAGATTCCTGAATCTGTATACTGCTAATTTGACAGTCTTATCGCTACGTTAATAAGACTAAAATTGTACTGTCTATCTTTTCCGACATATTTTTTTGCACTCGATTCTGTCATGGTCATTGATGCATCAATCGTAAACGGACGATGAACATGATTCGCTAGGCAGACGTAACCAAACATACTAAGTAAAACCACCGAACCAATCCCGCGCCAATGGACTTTTTAGGGGATGCTTTCCTGTCATAGACCAAAATTCCATGATCCGTTGCTTTGAGTTGAAAAATGAGCTCCTCCAAACAAGATTGCAGCTATAATTACAATGCGAAACGCTTGCCAGTATGTGATCTCTGGTAAGCGAAATACATCAGGACAAGTGATATTCCATAACCACTGAAGGATTGCCGGAACTACGAAAATAACAATGATAATCAATAGCAAGAAAGTCGGCGCCAAAAATACCACTCCTCATTAATGCCAAAATTACTTATGTGCATAGAGCTTTTCGATAATCTTGGAAATTCCGATTAGGGTCCCTCCACCAACGAAACAACTTGCTATACCAGATAGTACAGTTCCCCAATTCGGCATAACTGTGGAGGGGATGAATGCCATTCGAGCAAAGACCATGATGTTGCCGATCAATTGAACAACAATCACTGCAACACCTATCCAGAATAAGAATTTTGCAGTTTTCATACTCCACCTCGCAATAGTAAATAGTCTCCATGCGCTCGATAATGTTCTACAAAAAACACCCATATGGATATGTATTCCACATCCAAAGGGTGTAATCCTTGTAAATCTTTATTAAACTATTCCGCCCAGTAGTACAATAACACGTGGTCCTCCGCGGTTGTATGTTCGTGCGGGTTGAAGCAACAAAGCTTATTGGATTAACCCAGCTAATAGTTTGTCAAGATTGCCAGTGAAAAATGTTTTCTTGCTGTGTTAGAGTAATTTCAGGCATGCTAAATAACCTTCCACGGAGCCCTGGAAGGTCCTGCATTCCCAGACGGTTGGTTAGCAATTAAGGCGTGTCCTGGAATGCCTCTCTTCGTTTGAGCAAGACGTAAATCCAGTGAAGCAGTTTGTTGACACAGGCGATTACGGCGACCTTGTGAGCTTTTCCTTCCTCGCGCTTTCGGTCGTAAAAGGCCTTCAATCTCCGACTGCCAGTCTTTCGCAGGCAACACAGCACGGCGACGAATAATGTATGGCGAAGCCCACTGGAGCCACGTTTGCTAATGCGATTAACTGTGGCTTTAAACTTACCAGACTCAAATACTCTCGGATCTACACCTGCAAAAGCCACAAGTTTCTTTGGGTGATTAAACCGATCTACCTCTCCGATTTCGGAAATAATCGTTGCCGCGATTTTCCCGCCAATGCCGGGGATAGATTGGATAATCTGATATTCTTCAATTTCCAAGGCGAGAGCATCTATCATGTTTTCAAGGGCGGATAGATGCTCTTGGTATTGAAAGAGCATTTTAATGTACATATTCAAACTGAAGACGTGGCTTTCCAGTTTCGACCCTCGAAACGGATTCCTTATGGCTGCCTCTCTAACTTGGTTTGCTTTCGTTGCTGACCAACGGTCGGAACGACTTGGGCAGTACTCTGCGACTCGTTCGGCTAGCTCAGGTTCCGGAACATCAAGGACGGTTTGCGCCGTGGGAAACTCGTATAAAACACGCAATGAGACCTTCGAATACAAGTCCCCAAACACGCCTCTGAACTCGGGAAACACCTGGTCAAGAACTGCTTGAAACTGCAGCTTAGTCTGAACGTACAAGCCCGTGATTGACTCGTGTTGTCGCGTAAGATTTCGTAAGTTGAGGAGATAAACGCCTCGCCTTTTATAAGGTTCAAACTCCTCCTTGTAGTAGAGCTCGCACAAGTGATATGCATCTAAAGCATCCGTCTTCACCTTACGCAGACTAGACTTCTTCGCCTGATGAGCAATTAAGGGATTCACTAGTACATACGTGTAATTTTGCTTATCGAGGAACTGAGAGATAGGTGCGTGATAGTGCCCAGTCGACTCAAAGATGACAATCGGCGCTACACCACCTGCTGTTTGTTCCACCGTACGGAGCAGTTCAAGGAACTGGTTAAGTCCCGCATCCGTATGAACAACGTTAAAGCTCTTACCATGAGGCTTCCCCTTATCGAGGAAGACCTGCCCTTTACTTTCTCCTTTCGCAATATCCAGACCAATGACGGGATTCACATGAACAACTCCTCCAACTTAATCTTATCGGCAGCCCCTATTCTTCTTGCGGTTCATAGCTTCGCTTGTTATACGAGGTCGTTGCCCCAACCAGCTTCAAACATGCTTCCACAAGTAGAGGTGAACATTTTAATCCTCGGGTTCAAAGACCCACGCCCCCGGACGTTCGACCCGACTACCGCAGTACAACCCCATACAAACAATGAGGTCAACCAGTAAAAACTGGCTGACCTCATAATACGAATGCCCCCGTTCACGCAATAAGAGTGCCTATGAAATAGGCACTGATAAGTTCAACCACCTGTAATGTCACACTGTCTGTATAGACCCCAACTCGAAATTTACGACGTTCCGTATCCACTATGTCTGATTTTACGAGAGGGTCGTTCTGGAACAGTATCAGTGCCTCGTCTTCCGAATCCGCTGGGTTAATTAGAATCCCGAAAGTTCCATCAAGGCATGCTCCATCGAAGAAAATCCTGCGTTCGGAAATTTTTGGATGAGCATACTCGAATTGCTGTGCCATTACAGCTTTCTCTTCATCGGCCATGTGCCGTAATGGGCTTACAGCGTCGTATATAAATGGTAAGAAACGAAGTTAGCGAGCCGAGTATTTTCGATAGCATATGTGTGTGTTGTTCATATTGTCACGGAGCAGGATTTCAACGACATAAAAAGGGGTTGTCCAACGCATATTTACTGCGTTGGACAACCCTTTGTGTACTTTTTTACTGAACTTTACTGAACCTTTGTTGATACTTGGATTTTTCCACTGACGATATTCTGCTTCAGTTGATTCACTTCATTGACGACGCTCTGTGGTACGCCCTTCATGGCTGGAGTGATACCTACGCCATTGCCCTTCAAGCCAAATGTCTGAACCCCTGACTTGAATGTGTTGTTTTTGACGGATTGAATCACGTCAAATACTGAGGTGTCTACGCCCTTCGTGGCGCTTGTGATGATATTTTGCGGAGCCAGGTAACTTTGATTTGTATCCACGCCGATGGCGTATTTATTGGCTGCCTTCACCGCACTGATGGCACCCTGTCCGCATCCGCCAGCTACCGGGAAGATGATATCGGCGCCCTGAGACAACTGATTTTGCGCATATTGACTGCCCAAACTTTGGTCCGTAAAGCTGTTCGTGTATGAAAGGAGAACCTTGCCACTTGGATCTTCCTGCTTAAACCCTTGTTGGAATCCGGCGATATAGTTGTTGACCGGAGGTGCCGATTGCCCGCCGATAACACCGACAATATTTTGCTTGTTTAGATTCGAAAGTGTATTTCCTTTCTCCAGTAAGCCAGCCATAGCTCCTGCGAGATACCCTGCGTCTTGAGAGTCAAAGACCGCTGATGTAACGTTAGGACGATCCGTAATCGTATCATCGATAATCATAAAATGCGTCTTCGGGTATTGTTGCGCAACTTGTTCCACTGCGTCATGCATCAGATAGCCTACTGCTATTACCAAGCTATATCCCTGGCTTGCATACTTGCTTAGGTTTGGGACGTAGTCAGATTCAGATTGCGACTGCACAACACTCGATTGAATCCCGAGTTTTTGTTGCGCAGTTGTAACACCTACATACGCTAGATGATTGAATCCGTTATCGTTGAGCCCACCCGTATCTGTTACGAGCCCTACTTTTACTGTATTTGCAGTTGTGGATGCATTCCCAACGGAATTAACACCCGATGTATTACCGGAATGCGTTGTGCTATTCGTGCCGCATCCAACAACTAAACTCATGACTGCTAATGCAGATGCTACAGTTACGGTGATCTTTTTCAAATTGAACCCCCCAAAAATAAAAAACCTCGACACCGACAATTGGCAGCGTTTAGCTTCACCAACGAGGAGCCGAGGATTACATGGGCAATATGTATGAACGCTGGATGCAGCACGACAGTGCGAACATCCCCCTGTATTATCCATAACTTCCTCGTAGTCAAGCGATTTCGGTCACTTGGTAGAGACTGCCGAGCCAATCCTCAGCGTTATACGAGATGTTTGAAATTCGTCGTCATTCTACAATTTTCGACATGAAACGTCAATGCGTTAAAGCATTAACATATAAATGCAAACATTCGTTGATCGTGATTGGAGACCTGTTTAGCGTCAACCATTGTATCCAGGTGTTGGGCTAACGCAAAGGCGTATGAGGAAATTCATTGCCAATACGATGCCCCAACAAAAGCAGGCAGCATAAGCCGAGTGCGCTAGTGAGTTCTGTAGTCGCTGTCTGTTCATGGGGTTTAAAGCAACACCTCCTATGGGGTTAATGACCCCTTTCGTGCAATAAGGGGGCGTCTTCCAAAAACAGGTGGTGGGCTCGGTACGGTACCCGTTATAAGCCTAGGGTATAATTTTTAGTCGCTACCTTTCAGTTAAAAAGCACGGTTAAATTTCGCCAAAAGTTCGCCAAACATCTCCCGTTCCTGTGCGGTCCAATCCTTAAAAACCTCGTCAATGAGTGTTCGCCGCAGCTCTCTGTCATGATTTAGTGCTTTTTCCCCTAAGGCTGTGATCTGTAGAGAGAAGGCCCTTCCATCGACTGGATCTGGCACCCTTTTCACATACCCCTTTTGTGCCAGCGCCGCCGATTGTCGACTGGTTGTGGATACGTTCAAACCAAATTCCTCTGCCAGGGCCTTTACACCTGTCGGCCCGTGCGTGACAATATGTTGTAACAAAAGATAACCAGAGCGGTCAAGGTAGCAACCAGTTTTGTATGTGGTCGATGTAACATGGCGGACCAGGGTAGACAGCTCAAGTATGATCTTTTCATTAGAGTTTTTTTCCATTCCTTTATGACCTCACCCTACAAATTTCATGGCAAAACCACGTTCATTTGGTGTTCCTTCGGATATAGGATAGCACATTAGCTTTTCCCACCTAGTTGACACTAAACATATGTAGTTGCATAATGCAGTTATGTGATTGCATTATGCAACTACATACACCTTGCTGTCTAATCACTAGATAAAAGTGCATGCATTGTATCAGTGGACTACTGCCAAAGGATAGGATCATCATTCCTGTTTCAAACAGTGAATTCGGCACGTGTCGACGCAATTTTTACAGGGGGTGGAGGATATTATATGGATCCCGTGTCTAAATCTTCAAAGATAGGTGTGTCAACCGCTGAGTCAAGCTTGTTGCGGCAACCAAAAGCAGTTTGAGCTGTATTTTTTGCTTCAATTATCGCCTTTATGGGCCTAGGACTTGTCGATCCTATTTTAACTTTGATCGCCAAAAACCTTCACGCCACCCAGAGTCAGGTCACCCTACTGTTCACCAGCTACAATGCAGTAATGGCGGTAGCTGCGCTTATCACGGGTGCTATCTCATCCCGCATCGGAGCCAAATGGACGCTGGTATGCGGCGTCGTGGTTATTGCAGTGTTTTCTGCCCTTGGTGGACTGTCGAACAATATTTGGGCAATAGTTGGCTGGCGCGCTGGTTGGGGCTTGGGTAATGCACTTTTTGTGGCAACAGCACTCGTCGCTATCGTTTCACTGTCAAAGGGCGGAAATGCCAAAGCGATTATTTTGTATGAAGCGGCGATTGGCCTCGGTATATCCGTGGGTCCTCTTCTGGGAGGCTGGCTCGGCGGTTTCTCGTGGAGAGGTCCATTTTTGGGTGTTGCCGTGTTAATGGTTGTTGCCTTTTTTGCGGTGCTCATGTTAATTCCATCATTTAAGGCCCAGGCCGCTTCCAAACAAGTGACTTCATTTGCCGATCCATTTCGTGCTATGAGACATCGTTCTCTTGTTGTATTTGGAATTGGAGCAGCGCCCTATAATTTCGGATTCTTCACTGTTTTGGCCTATGCACCTTTTGTCATGGGTTTGGGTGTGCATGCGATGGGATTTGTATTTCTTGCATGGGGAATCCTGTTGGCCATTACCTCCGTATTCATGGCCCCGAAGCTCCAGAAATGGATGGGTACCGTCAAAGCCATGTGTCTCATGTTCACGCTGTTCACCGTTTTACTTCTCATCATTGGCATTTGGACGAACATCCATTGGGTGCCAATCGTTGCTGTCATTTTGAGCGGAGCCGTAATGGGGAACAATAATACATTAGTTACGACTGCAGTCATGAATGCTGCACCCGTTGAACGCTCTACTGCGTCGGCCGCATATAATTTCCTTCGGTTCTTGGGCGCAGCCGTGGCGCCATATTTAGCTGGTAAGCTCGCAGAATGGTTTAATCCTCACATCCCATTTCTCATCGCAGCTGTGTTCGTCATTCTGGCAGCGGTGAACATCGGCTTGAATCATCATCACGTCAAGCATGTGGATTACGTATCACACAGTCACTAATGATTACGGACCTTCCATACAAGGTTGAAGAAAATTTATTGCGCGACCAGCGCCCGGCTAAGCTGGGCGCTTTATAGGTTAAAGAGGTGGTATGATTACACGCATAAAAATACCAAATTCGGACTGTTGCGTTTGTTCGTCATGGAAGCACCCACTTTGTACAAGTACCGAATTAAGCTTAATCGTTTCAAAGTCATCTCATTTATAGGGTATCTCCGCCCTCTAGTTAAACATTTGCAAAAGTAATACCGTGGGCTGTAAGTTAGTATTGCAGCATGTCTTATAACATCCCACGAAGACTAGTCTTGCACAACTCTGCCCCTGAGCGACATTACAGCCGCTGTCATTGTACTGAATATCCATGCACCAATCGATGAATACCTGCGTTCAATTTTCGTCCCTTTAGGACACAAAATCGACAGATTCAACGTGTTTGCAAGAGCGATACGCGGTATGGATGCAACTCTGAACTCATGATTCCTTCATGAATAGATGGATCGTTTTTCATAATGTTACGAGCCGTCTCCATTGATTCAGCTTGAATAACGACAATTCCAAACGCCCCATCTAAACAAGGGCCCGCGAGGATAAGTTTTTTCTCAGATAAAAGTCCCGCGAGGTATTCAAAATGGTTGTCCATGATCTCTTTTTCTTTTTGTGTCATACTTTCAATAAAATTCTCTCGCGTTGGTCTTATAAGATACACAAACTCTTCCACGATAATAGTCACCTCTCCGATGTGTCTAGTGTAAAACATCCCATCGCACACCGATTATAAATAACACAAGAACTGAAATGACAAAACCTAATCCAAGGGCGGCACTAATTTTGAGGACTGTAGAATTAAGGTGCTCAAGAATCGATCCTTAACCGTCCTGCATGACTTATTTTTATATCTACTTTAACGTCTCTAAGCATACCTTTATCTACAGAGGATAAGTGATTCTTTTGGAAGGTTTCCTTCCACATTTGATTATGTTTGCGATACAGAGCATTTTCCAAATGAAGTACGTCTGCTCCCTCCTTCACACCACGTAAAAAAGTGGACATGATCTCCTCTCTAATTTCTTGATCAACCAGTTCACTCACGTTGTTGCCTGAGTATTGATCGGCCACAACTGTCGCCTTTCCTTTTACACGGACATCGAATACAGGATTTCCGTTTTGCATGTGTGCTTCGATGGTTGGTTTCACATACCACACCGCTACTTCCATTGCAGGCTTCCTTTGGTTAGTCCGCACTAGGAGAATTGAACGTTTGGTATTGGGCGTGACCCACCGATAACCCGACAGGTCTCGAGCTGACAGCCAATTTCGATATTGCCGATGCTGAAATAGGAACGCGCCGTTTATATAGGGCTGAGGATGAGGCTTCTCTCCCTCCATCCAGTCGTTGGTCAAAGACAAGCAAGGAAGAATGACGGTATTCGCGGTGTCACGATATTGCATGTTAAAATCCCGTACCTCCAACGGTGGAATGTAAGTGTGCTGCTTCGCTATCGATTCGGGGCTGTGTTCAATCATGGTTAAGGGAGCCAAATTGAACAACGGTGTTGCACTTAAAATCGCCGTTAAATCATCCTTTGTTCCAAACATGGAAGCAGTTGTCCTGAAGTCAGGGTATCGGCCTAAATAATCCAATATGCCGTTCAATCCATGCTCGATTGCTCTGTCGGTCAAAATAACCGAGCTCACATGGCTCAAAACATATGGCTGGGGAGAAATTGTGAGGATATCGCGTAAAGCATCTACCATCGTTGGTCCAGTCCCCGTTGCTATCCAAATCGGTATCTTTTCACTTGCCTTTCCCTGCTCGGTTTTTGCCACCTGCGAAAAATCCATAAATTGCAGATATGCAGTGTATTTGTTGTCCCGGTAATCAGCCCCTATTGCAACAGCGTAGTATGTGTCTTGCATGACCCTTTGATCCCAGCACCCAGTCGTGAGGAACACGCAACAAATTATCAACAAACATAACATTAGTTTTGATTTCAACGACTTCTCCCCCTCCGAAACCACGACTTTGACTGGGTAATCAGGCTTGGTTTGTCATCGTCATAGGTTGATGGTTTCGAAAGCATTGCTGAGATCAATTCACGGATATTTATCGGAGCAAAAGGGGTTAGATATGGAACTCCAAATGACTCAAGACTTGTAAGATAAATACATAATCCGAAGGCGGAGAGAAAGAACCCAAAAAGACCAAATATGGATGAAAATATCATGATCAAAAATTTCGTTATGGTCACGGAATTCGTTAAGGATGGATTGATGAGGGTGAAACTTGCTACTGCTGAGACGGCCGTGACCACGAGCATACTTGGTGATGTCAGACCTGCGCGAATGGCGGCGTCTCCGACCATAAGACCGCCTACCACTGCCACCGTTTGTCCTACCGCTTTGGGCAATCTCAGCCCAGCTTCTCGGAACAATTCAAACATAAATTGCATTAAAAACGTCTCAAAGGTGTCGGAATACGGAATACCGTACCTCCCCATTGCCACGGTTGCTAAAAACAACATCGGCAGTTGCTCAGGATGAAATGAGGTAATCGCGATCCAGAAACCAGGTAGAAGTAGGGCGATCACAATGCCTGCAAATCGAACTGCGCGTTGACATGCGGAGATGAAAAACGGAAAATAAGAATCTTCCGCTGACTTGAACAACTCCGTTAGGCTGACCGGTGCTATGATAGCTGTAGGCATGCCATCCATTAGTATCACGAAGCGACTATTTAACAAGCTCCCTACTGCTAAATCTGGTCGTTGCGTTGAATCAATGAGGGGAAAGAGGCTGAAGGTGCGGTCTGAAATCGCTTCTTCCACCATGGCAAGCGTGGGTGCCTCTCTGTCGATTTTTTGCACCCTCGTACGGACTTCCTCAATGATCTCCGGTTTCGCTAGGTCTTTCAAATAGAGCAGCCCAAGTTTCGTTCGTGATCGCGTTCCAATTTCAAACACCTCGTAACACAACGTGTTTGTCGGTAAACGTTTACGAAGCAGCCCTACATTTGTCCGCAAATCTTCCGTAAAGGAATCTTTTGCCCCCTTGACGGTGACCTCCATAGTGGATTCTTCAGGTTTACGATTTGGCGGATTTGCAATGTCCAACGTGAAAAGTGCCTTATCACTGTCAAGATAAAGCAATAGTTGTCCACGAAAGACCTCTTTCACCACTTGTGATGAGCTGGAATCATGCAACGGTGTGATGTTTAGTAAATTACTGTGTTCAAGCTGCGAAGACAGAGATGGCTTTCGTTTCCAAGCCATCTGCTCCAGTGAGGGAAGCACAAATTGGTTGATATCCTTACGGTCCACCAACACTGAACAGTAAGCCATAGTTACCGTATATCTTGCACGGGGTTCACCAAATGTATAGGTTTTAATCGTTATATCCGCACACCCATCAAACAATTCCTCAAGTGTCAGAGTTGTCATCCTTTTCATGACTGTTCCTCCAGTCTCCGTTGAAACAGCGACAACAGGAAGAGACAAATGGTAACTCCACCAAGGATACAGAAGATCAACACGCTGTAATATGTGGTCATCAGACGGAAAATAGCCACGTCGCTGACCGGCAGCATTAGCCAAATCACTAATAAAAGAAACAAAAATGCTAAGAAAATTCTCCTTCTTTTTAGCGTTTGAATCATAAATAGGTCCATTGTAAAAAAGCTAAGCAATGATATCCGTATGAAAGAACCAGACAGCCACTGAAATATTGAGAGAAAATCCATGTGTTCAATATATTTCCCAATCTGGACAATGCGCCACTGTTCAAACGGTGGGTATCTTTGACTCATCGCTTCTTGTAGACCAAACGCTGAAATGGCTCCCGTGAGGGGACCCATGGTAATCACCATAATCACCAGGTTAAAAATGAATAACCTTATAAAATTGACCTTTACCTTAGGAGCCAAGTAGGGCTGAATTAACAAAATAAAAAATATTTGAATCAAGCCCCCGAGGACATCCCACACTGCCTGCCAAACAGGTGCAATTCCATGTTCTAAAATGGGGAGGAGCATGGAATAGTGTTTTTTGGGCATGTTTGCCGACATGATAAATATCCCACAAAACACAACCAACGGTCCGATTATTCCTGCTACGTAGGCGATGTTACGAACTCCCAATGAACATGCCCAATAACACACCAGCGCCAACAGTATGACTAGCATGATAGGAGGCGTATATTGCAAATAAGTCGCGGTTGACCACGAAATCGTGTCTTTGAATGCTATCGCGCTCATCATGAATGTACAGAGCGCCACGGGAACGGTTATGAGATACCTCATTCCTGTACCAAATCGTTGCTGTATCCATAAGGGAATCGACATCCCATTTACTCTCTTGGATATAACGGAGAACATCCAAATCCACAAAGCCATGATTGCAGTTGCAATCAGAAGTGCGAGCCATGCGTCCCGGCCCGCCTTCATTAGCAGTACGGGTACCAATAGGACGTGAGTGTAAATCGTTATACTGAGTAACAGCACGAAGAAAGCATTCCAACCACCGATTGAACGGCTAAACTCAGCCACTGTATTTCCTCCACGCCACGAAATTGCGTTTCTCACATGAGTGTTCCAATATTAACAAAAAAAATTCCCGATGATTCCCAAGTCGTTTGTGTAAATAAAAACAAGATGCCGTGAATCCACAGGCGTTTCAACGATAAAGAATAGGCAGAGGCGAAACTCTCAAGTGAACCCCATCCGTGATCGTGTCCATGTCAATTCATGTGTCACTTACATTTCATAAATCATCTCTGAAAAAGGCGGTAAAAGAGAACATGAGTGTGAGTGCATACGTGACGAATTCAGAGGGAAACACGGTTTCCCGTATTGATGTGAAGACAAATCGAGTCGTAGCGACAATCCGCGTGGGGACCTTCCCTCAAGGGGTAGCCGTTTCACCAAACGGTCGGAGAGTGTACGTGGCAAACACGCAATCAAACTCGCTCTCCGTGATTAGCACAATGACCAACAAGGTGATCCAAAACATTCGGGTTGGTAAAAACCCCGTAGGCGTTGCGGCATCGCCCAACGGACACCGCCTGTACGTTACGAACGCAGCATCCAATACGGTATCGGTCATCAATAGCCATGACTTCAAAGTTCGCCACGTCATTCGGGTCGGTATTAATCCGGAGATGGTAGCCGTTCGACCGGACGGGAAGTACGTCTATGTATCAAACATTGGGTCTGACAATGTATCCGTGATTCGCACCGCTACAAAGAATGTAGTCGCTACGATTGATGTTGGCTCTTCCCCACAGGGAATTGCCTTTTCTCACGACAGCAAGCTCGCGTATGTTGCAAACATGGGGAGCGATACAGTTTCCGTAATTAATACTGCGGCGAATCGCGTGATTCACCAAATTAAGGTTGGCAAAGGACCAATCGGAGTCACACTGTCCCGCAACGGAAAGTTCCTGATTGTGTCCAACTTCAATAGCGACAGTGTTTTCATTGTGGACACAACGTCGCTTCGAATTGTGCGACGCATTCGCAACAACGGCTCTGCCCCTATCGGCGTCGCCATGGCTCAGGCCGGCAAGTTATTTGTGGTAAATTCCGCTTTCGACAACGTTACCCTATACGCTGTTCCGTCAGGCGAAGCCATTCGCGTTGTAGGTGTGGGCTCGCAGCCAGAGTTTATTGCAAGTGGTTAAACATTTGGTTATCTGACAAGTTGAGGGCGTCTAGCCCTCAACTTTTAAAAGGGCAAAACGTCTCACTTTATTTGCGAAATGTCTCATTCCATATGCGAAGTCACAAATAGGCTGTGTCCCGTTTGAATCCCGCGCTACTGGGTATCCTATAACGAGAGATGGTGTAATCGGTGTCGTTCAATCCAAACGACCGGCCTGCGACTAAGTGAAATAGAAGGTGAAACACATCTATTCAAACATGTTGTCTATCCACGAAGTAGCTAGCATTCTCCAAGTTCCGGTCGTGACCGCATACGACATGGCACAAAAGTGCATTTTCCCCTCCATCCAACTCGACAGGCGAATTCTCGTGTCGAAGTACGAATTGTCGGTCTGGCTTCTGGGCTACCAGCGAAAAGGAGAACTCATCGACGGCCAGCAGAACGCACCGCGTATCGCCCAAGGTCCGTCCTACGTGCAGTCTCCGCGGAGTTTCACATGAAATGGCCTGGCTTGGCTCTCCTTGTCATCGTCTGTAGTTTCCTAGGCTCGCTAGGAGGAGCCGTGGTGTTCGGCGAGATTGTAAAGTATTGGATTCAGGCGCATATGCACGTCATTTTGGAGTCGTTCGTGGGCGAATTGGAGAACTACATGGGGCTTTGACCAGTCCCTCATATACGAAAATGGTCATAAAAAATCCCCTGCACAGATGGCATGAAGAGGACTGCGCAAGGGAAGCGGGTAAAGAGTATTGGGCACCCCCAATTATAAGCGGTGGCGTTTTTCAGGCCAATGACGCGTGTACACCACAAATAACCATCCCCGACTGGAAGTATGACGCAAACGACGACCATGCGGTGGTTAGAGCTCGTGGACAGTGATCTCGCTGCGAACCAGAAATCGGAAATTATATCCAGATTGACCTACACCCTTAGAGATATACAGCGTACCGCGCTCCGTCGCATGGACGCCCTTATATACTCCAGAGGCTGCTAAAGGCCCCATATCCTTAAACTTGAAGAGGAATGGGATGTTGAACTGCTTCCCGTGTAGATGCCCTGCAAACAAGTAATCAAACCGGTGATTCAGGAACAGTGTTAACGTCGGATCATGAGTCATGACGACGATTGGCTTTCCCGGGGGAACGGATCGAAGCACCTCTTCATCGCTGTGACCTGAATCAAAATCGTCGATTCCAACCAAATGGGCCGCTGGGAGTTCCACCGTTTCATTGATTAGGACCCGAATGCCAAACTGCTCCAATAGTTGAACGAGTTCTGACGGCCGTTTCAACATATAATCGTGGTTGCCGAGCACTGCGTACGTCTTGATGCCAGTCGACTGAAGCATCTCGAGGAACGGGACCAGGAGGACAAAGGCATTGCGCTTGTCGAGAAAATCGCCGGTAATACACAGCAGATCCGGAGACTCTTGGTCAATGACCGCTTTGATCGCCTCCGGTCGAATCCGATTCCGCTCGACGTGTAAATCGCTGATTTGAACAATTTTTAGCCCTGTGTTCAGCGGAATTCGCACGCGTTCGACCTTTAACCAACGGGTCGGCAAGATAAACGTCCCGTAAAAAATGCCCACAGCAACACAAACCGCACAGACGAACCAATACACAGCATCAGCACCCTACTCAGAAGTTTACTCCTAATGTACACCTAACTGTGGTCGACATCATCTGATAGTTACGGTTCGGTTGGAAAGCTTATACCTGTCTTCTCAATAAGCGTGTCGGAACATTCAACCGCCGATGGTGTCGTCCGTGCTGTGGAAATGGATCTCTGGAGGCACTCTGCGAAACCCGCGAGTGAGAACTACGAGATACACAACCCCGCAAGCCAACCAGATAGCACCTAGGATCAGCGCGTTTTTGTCCAAATTGAGCCACAGCCACCCGTCGAACAAGAATCCGGCCACTGGCATCACAAAATAAAGCAAGACGTCAAGCAAGGTCTTGCGCCTGCCCGCGCGGAAAAAGTAATGGGCGATTACGGAGACGTTGACAAATGCGAAGGCGCTAAACGCCCCAAAGTTGATAAACGAGGTGGACGTCTCGACCGTCAAGCATAAGGCCAACAGGCCGACGATACCCACCAACACAATATTGAGATGTGGGGTCTGAAATCGTTCATTGAGCCGGCCAAAGAATTTCTTTGGCAATACCGTATCGCGCCCCATCGCATACAACAGACGTGCAGCACTCGACTGTGCGGAAATGCCGGAAGAAAACTGCGCGAGGATGAGCCCAGCCGTGAAGATGGCGGTAAACAGGTGTCCACCTATCTGCATAGCGATTTCCGATGCCCCAGAATCGGCATGAACGAATTTCGTGTAGTCCGGATACACCAATTGTGTCACATAGGTTGCTATGATAAAAATGACGCCGCCAACAAGTGTAATCAACAAGATAGCACGCGGAACCGTCTTCTCGGGCTGAACCGTCTCCTCGGTCATAGTCGTCACCGCGTCGAATCCCAGAAACGAATACCCAGCGATCGCCGCCCCTGCTAAGATCAGTGGAAACCGAAACTGACTGGAGACGAAAGGTCTGGCCGAGACAATCGTGCCACTCCCCATACCATGAAGAACGTCCTCCACGCTCAGAACTATGAATATTGCGATAACTAAGAACTGAAATGCCATCATCATGACGTTCACATTCGTACTGATTCGAATACCGACGATGTTTAGGATCGTGGTGACGAGAATAAATAAGACGATCCACACCCAAGCAGGTACGCCTGGAATCTCAGCGGACAGATAAACGCCACCAATGAGCCAAATGACCATCGGAAGAAAGAAGTAATCGAGCAGAGTCACCCACCCGATCAGAAAACCGAGATGGGAACTCATGCTCTTGCGCACATACGTATAGGCAGACCCAGAGACTGGATATGCTTTGGCCATGCGCCCGTAGCTATAAGCCGTAAAGAGCATGGCGATCAAGGCGAGAATGTACGCGTCTGTAGCCAGCCCATGCGTCGTCTGATCTTCCACACCAAAGGTACCAAACACGATCATGGGTGCCATGTAGGCGAGGCCAAACAGGATCAAGGGAAATAGCGTTAAAGTCCTACGGAGTGTCACTTGTTCTCTTTCCATATAATCCTCCTTCAAGAAATGATGGCGGCATTCCCGAGGAGAGACAACATCATACGTCCTCGAAAATGCCGCAGGCCGCTATCCGCTCAACAAAATTCTGCTGCAGCTTCCGTCATCGCCGATTCCAGGCGAGCGAGTCCCTCTTCCAACTCCTCATCCGTGATCACCAGTGGGCTAAGCAGGCGAATGACATTGCTGTAAACCCCGGCTTTGACCGTGATCAGCCTCTTCTCAAGACACTTTTGGCTGATTCGAGCGACGAGCTCTGGATGCGGCTCTTTGCTTGCTCGATCGCGTACGAATTCGACACCGACCATCGCACCAAGACCGCGAACGTCCCCGATAAACGGAACCGTCTCCTGCAGGCGACGAAGCATTGCGAAGCTCCTCTCACCGATGTGCTGAGCGCGAATGGCGAGTTCGTCGCGTTCCATGATTTCGATCACCTTGAGCGAGGCGGCTGCAGCAAGTGGATTTCCACCGTACGTCCCCCCCAGTCCCCCTACCTCTGTCGAGTCGAGAATGGCTGGCCGACCCACGACTGCCGAGATCGGAAGACCTGCTCCCATCGATTTCGCCATCGTGATGATGTCCGGGTTCAGCCCCTCGTAGTGCTCGGTAGCAAACAATTTGCCAGTACGTGCAAAACCCGTTTGAATCTCATCGACGATGAAGACGATGCCGTGTTCTGTACAAATGTCGCGCAGCGCTTGCATATAGCGCGGTGGCGCGACGACAAATCCACCCTCACCCTGCACAGGTTCGATGATGATGGCGGCTACGTCGTCTGCATCCACGTACGTGTCGAACGCCCGCTTGAGCGTCGCGATCGACTCGTCGATGAACGCTTCCGCGGATTGGCCCTCCGGTTTGCGGTAAAGATTCGGAAATGGCAGGCGGTAGACCTCGGGCACAAATGGTCCGAATTTCGCCTTGTAGGGGTGAACCTTGCTCGTCAGGGAAAGGCCGAGCGTCGTCCGGCCGTGAAACGCGGATTCAAACGCGATGACCGCCGAACGGCCTGTGTAGCTCTTCGCCACTTTGATCGCGTTCTCGACCGCCTCAGCGCCGCTATTTAGCAGCATTGCCTTCTTGTCGCCAACGATTGGCGCGATCTTGCAGAGCTGTTCGACGAGCTGCAGGTAGGGTTCGTTCAACGTGACGTGAACGCAGGTGTGAATGAGCTTTTGCGCCTGTTGCGTAACGGCTTCGACGATTTCCGGATGGGCGTTTCCGACATTGAGTACGCCGATTCCACCAGCGAAATCCAGGTATTCGTTGCCCTCCTCATCCCACATGCGAGCTCCCTGCGCGCGAGTGATGACGACCTTGTTCTGTACACTAACGCCTTTCGGCACGTACTGAGCGTGAAGTTGCAATAGGCTCTTCGACGTGATGGTCTGTGTCTCCATAGTGATCCTCCTCTTGCTCTTATCGATCTCACCCTGCAACGAACGACGGGTGACTACCTGTTCGTAAAGCAATAATCGTGCCAACTGACACGGCAGCTGACAAACGCCCTAACCGCACCTACGACTTTGCGGACTCGCGTCCAAGCTTGGCCCCTATGTACCGTTTAATTCAAATTCGTATCACAATTTTGAATTGAAATCGTATACAATTGAATCAGAGCATTCGGTCGATGAGGTGAACGCGCAAGGTGAATTACGAAGTATTTCAAAGTCTAGATACGCCAATCTTTTGGCTGCGCAACGGGATCGTCGAGTGGATGAACAAATCGGCCAAGAGCCTTCTTCACCTCGATACCGACTCTTTCGTTTGGGAGGACGTTTACCCCAAGCTCCCTGCGGGATATGTGTTTCGACTCCACGATGAGCGACAGCACGGGTTCAACAGCGTGCTGGTCGAATGTGTGCCAGATACCAATCCACACCTGCTGCGCGAAATCGAGCAACTTCGCGCCGAGAACAGCGATTTGGAGCGCATTCTCGAAGCATCACTCGACGAAGTGTTCGTGACCAACGCCGAGGGTGTGACCGTCCGCGTCAACGAGACAGCAGAGCAATTGTACGGAATGCCGCGCAGCGAGTTGATTGGCAAGTCCGTTTTTGAACTGGAGCAGCAAGGCGTCTTTTACCCGTCTGTCATCTCCATCGTCCTCCAAGAGAAACGCCGGATCACCATTCTCCAGCGTACGTCGTCTGGGCAGACGCTGATTGCGACTGCGAACCCCGTCTTCGATGAGCGGGGGAACCTCGTCCAAGTGGTATCCAATGCTAAGGACATCACGGACGTGCGACTCGATGGGTGGATGGCAGATCAACTAAAACCATCGACCAGTCATCAGCATCCTTTGGAACCTACCGCGACGCTGGTCGCCGAGAGTGACGCGATGAAGCAAGTTTTAGAGCTCGCAGGCAAGGTGGCAGCAACCGATGCAACGGTCCTGATTCTTGGCGAGACGGGGGCCGGAAAAAACAGATTAGCAGAATATATCCACCAACACAGTGCGCGGGCCGACAAGGCATTCGTATCTGTGGACTGTGCATCGATTCCGGAAACGCTGGTGGAAAGTGAACTGTTCGGATACGAGCGCGGAGCGTTTACAGGTGCAAACAAAGCAGGAAAAAGCGGCAAAGTCGAACTGGCGGATGAAGGGACGCTGTTTCTTGACGAGATCGGGGAATTGCCCTTGTCCGTGCAAGGAAAGCTGTTGGATTTCGTCCAGCGTCGGACGTTTACGCGCGTAGGCGGAACCAGGCCGAACACGGTCAACACCCGGTTGATCACCGCGACCAATCGCGATCTCTGGGACATGGTCCGAAACGGGACGTTTCGAGCCGATTTGTACTACCGACTGAACGTCATCCCGATGACCGTCCCTCCTTTGCGATGCCGCGCAGCAGATATTCCGAAGCTCGCGAGCAGTTTGTTGCGCCGATTCTCCATGCGTCACGGCGTACCCGAAGTGAAGTTGTCACCAGAGGCACACGCACTCCTTTTGACGTACGAATGGGCGGGAAACGTCCGTGAATTAGAGAATGTCTTAGAGCGCATCTCCATCACAAGTCCATCTCCACTGCTCAGTGCGAACGATTTACGCGGTTATTTGCCACAGCTTGGTGGACCCAACAAGGAGGACAAGCGGCCGCAGGACGTCGCGCCAGCGGCACAGCATGCCCAAACGCGGCCTTCCGAGGCGTCAGGGACTTCACTGCGAGAGCGCGTGGACGAGTTCGAACGGTCCATCTTCGCCGACGCACTCGCGCGCCATCGATCGACGTACGCCATCGCCAAGGCGTTAGACGTGAGTCAACCAACAGTCGTTCGAAAGCTGAAGCAGTACCGTCTGAAGTCGTAAATCGGCCGCACGTGTGCGCGTGGGAGTACTCACAAATTTGATTCCAGTTGCATCGCGACCGCGCGCACTGGGCTCCCGTCACATCCCACGAGCTTGAGTGGAAATAGACAGACGAGTGGATCACGAAAATCTATGGCATCGAAATTCGTCAAATTCTCCGCGATGATCCCTTGAACCGCTGCAATCGCGTCGTGTGCGGGAAACGCATCGCCGCCAGTGATATCGATGTTGATACAGTCGATACAGAAGGTGCGAACCCCCTTCGCCAACAGCGCGTCGATCACGTCGATATGCACGTATGGATGCGAGAAAAATTTGTCCGTTCCCGCATATCGACTCCACCCTGTGTGGAACAGAACGATATTCCCTGGGTTCGCACACTCGACGTACTCCTCGACTTCGTCGAGCACAATCGGCTCCTGTTCCCCTTTGCCGAGCGCCGGAATGACCAGTCCTGTACCGATGAAAAGAGACAGGTCAGACTCGTCGATACGCTCACCGGACGCAAGAAAGTGATATGCCGCGTCCACATGTGACCCACTCTGCGAGCCAATATGCACATGATGTAAATTGTACCCTTCTCGTTCGATAGTGGTGGCGACGGTGATGTGCGGCTTCGGATCGCCAGGGTAAATCGGCGTGTCGTCGCTGAGATCGAGCGACAAATCCACGAACTTCTTCGGCTTAAACATGACAATCACTCCACGAGCGAGCCGACGACGGTGTCCTCAATGGTCACCTTGACTCGCGATAGTTTCATCAAACCTGAATAGACGAGGGCAACGGGTAGTCGCTAGTCATCATAGGTCTCGCAAGAACCATGCCAGTTCGACCATCTGGCGCATTGGAGGCGTTGTCGAATCATTCCCGTAACGACATCCAAACCATTCGGTATATTCTGTATTCTATATTGAATTGGCGACACCGGTCGCTTCCTGACCAAGCGCTGCTGCGCATGGGCAATCCGAGCCGCTAAGGCTATGCGGGTATGGAGTCAATGATTCAATTCTGCATAACCCGAGCTTTACACAACGCACTGAAGATGTTTGCGACCTCACGTCGAGAAGTACTTCTGCAATTTGCGAACGATGGTTGGCTGGCTCACCCCCAAATACGCGGCCATTTGCGTCGTGGTCGAGCATTTTTGACGAGCGTCTTGCAAGATACGTTTCTCGTATGCGGCCAACATGTCCGGCAAGGACAATTGCTCCACCGCAGGCGTAGACATATTGCCGGCGCTATGGATGGACAGCGGCAGGTCAGCCAGTTCGATCAACTGGCCAGATGAGAGAACCACTGCGCGCTCGACCACGTGCTCCAGTTCCCGAATGTTCCCGGGCCAATGATAGGACAGGAAGTGATGCATCACGCCCTGCCCAAACTCTCTATCGAGCCCGTGACGCAAACACATCTGATGCAAGAAGTGCCTGGCCAACTCCATGATGTCTGCAGGCCGTTCTCTCAGTGGCGGAATCACCATCTCCACCGTGTTCAGACGGTAATACAAATCCTTGCGGAACTCGCCCTCGAGGACCATTTGCGACATATCTCGGTTGGTCGCGCAAACCAGTCGGAAGTTCGAGTGTACCGATTTGGTTCCACCCACCTTGCGAAATTGCTTGTCCTCTAGAACTTTCAAAAACTTCACCTGAAGCGCGAGCGGCAATTCACCAATCTCGTCCAGAAAGAGCGTTCCGTCGTGCGCAAGCTCGATTAGCCCCACCTTGCCCGACTTGGCCGCCCCAGTGAAAGCGCCAGGTTCGTACCCAAACAATTCAGACTCGATGAGATGTTCCGGGATGGCTCCGCAATTCACTTGGATAAATGGACCGGAATTCCTGTCACTTTGCCGATGGACGAACTTGGCAAACGCGCTTTTACCAACACCTGATTCTCCAAGCAAGAGAACAGGTACGTCGTGCTTGGCGATGCGCGAGATCGACTCAGTCAGTTGTTTGATCGAGTCACTTGCGATAAGCAAGTCACACATCTCCCGATCCCGACTCCGCAGCTTCTCCAGTTCCCACCGAACCCGCGACATCTCCTCTTGCATATCCGCTAGGTGCGCACGGAGTTGGAGGAGTTCCGTGACATCGTGCGAGTAGGAGACGATTCTCCGGATCTCCCCGTCCTCTCCAAACACGGGGACGCCGGTGACGAGCATCTTCTTCTCATCCATTGTGGTCTGAAGCAAAACATGACGTGTTTTCGTCTCCATGACCTTGCGCGTCACTGAGGGTTGAAAGATCTGGTTTTTCTCCAACTCGAGCACAGACTTCCCTACCAGGTCGTCCGGTGGGATTCGATAGGAGTTCGCAAACGATTGGGATACACTGAGCACGATCCCGTCCCCACTCGTGACCAAAATGTCATCCAGTGAAGAATCGAGAATCAACTGCAAATCCTCGTTTGCCTGCTCCAGTTCTTCCACCGACTCGTGTCCGGATTGTTTGTCCATTTCGCGCATCACAATTCACTCCTTCAACCGCATCGAATTCGCAACGTGCGAGCGCTCTTCTCCCCGCGCCGGCGGTAGGAGAATGCAGCTTAGCCCAGGTTGAGCACCTGGGCGAGCGACTCGAACTACCGGCGCAAAACACCGAGATATCACATGTACATGCGGGCAAGGCGTTCGATTCGAGATTTGTAGCGATAGAATGACGCCCATAACGGACGGACCATTGTCCTTTTCTTCATGTTCGTGCGATACGAGTGGAAACGCTCCGCTTGAGCTTCACAAATGAGGACGTCTAATCGCTCGCTGATCGCGAGCACATCGGGGTGTGTGAGGCTGCCTTGTTCCTCCGCTACCCGTACCATCTGGGTTCTCAACAACTCAATATTGTCTCTAATTGTCGTCTCTGTCACAAGATATCCCCTTACCACGAAAAAATGAGGCTAGTCGACAATACCACACCCGTTATGTCGAAGTCTGTCTGATGTGGTCGACTAAGCCGCTGTTTTCGGGAATTTTCTGGTAGGAAACAAAGTAGAATCGTTCTGAGGATGGATTCTTTTGGGAAACGAAGGACGTCAAAAAGCCACGGCGGGCGCGGGCGCTGGCCTGCCTGCCGTGGCTGGATAAACGGCGATTATTTTTGAACGGTGGTTGAAACCTGGATTTTTCCACTGACGATATTCTGCTTCAATTGATTTACTTCATTGACGACGCTCTGCGGTACGCCCTTCATGGCTGGAGTGATACCTACGCCATTGCCCTTCAAGCCAAATGTCTGAACTCCTGACTTGAATGTGTTGTTTTTGACGGATTGAATCACGTCAAATACTGAGGTGTCTACGCCCTTCGTGGCGCTTGTGATGATATTTTGCGGAGCCAGGTAACTTTGATTTGTATCCACGCCGATGGCGTATTTATTGGCTGCCTTCACCGCACTGATAGCACCCTGTCCGCATCCGCCAGCTACCGGGAAGATGATATCGGCGCCCTGAGACAACTGATTTTGCGCATATTGACTGCCCAAACTTTGGTCCGTAAAGCTATTCGTGTATGAAAGGAGGACCTTGCCACTTGGATCTTCCTGCTTAAACCCTTGTTGGAATCCGGCGATATAGTTGTTGACCGGAGGTGCCGATTGCCCGCCGATGACGCCGACCACGTTCTGTTTATTCAGGTTCGGTAAAGTATTGCCCTTCTCGAGCAGCCCTGCCATGGCGCCCGCGAGATATCCAGCATCCTGCGAGTCATACACGGCTGACACCACATTGGGCCTGTCCGTAATGGTATCGTCGATGATCATAAAATGCGTTTTGGGATACTGCTTTGCTACCTGCTCCACAGCATCGTGCATCAGGTAGCCAACGGCGATGACGAGGTCGTACCCCTGTGCCGCATACTTGCTCAAATTCGGTATGTAATCTGACTCGGATTGAGATTGCACGACGCTCGCCTGCGCGCCAAGTTGTTTCTGCGCATTGGTCACGCCTACGTAAGCCAGGTGGTTAAACCCATTGTCGTTGAGACCGCCGGTGTCTGTGACCAAACCGACTTTGACTCCCTGCCCCGTCGTGGAGGCGTTCCCAGTCGTGTTGGATCCACCCGCCGTCGTGTTCGTACCACCTGTACTGTTCGTGCCACAGCCGACCGCCAACATGGTTAAAGCCAATGCAGATGCGACAGTCGCGACTCTCTTTTTCAAACGAAAGACCCCCAGTGAATAACATTTAAAACAATAGTCCGGTGGTATATGAGAACCACCAAAATACAACTTCGTTATGTGTTTAGCAGGATCCTGGCGGTGAACGAGGGCACGCCGCCGTGGCCTACCCATTCCTTACAAGTTAGAATCTTCCGTTTAGCGAAAATCATGCACTCATGAATGCGTCGCTATCGAACTGCTGGCGGGCTTGTCACAAAAAGCGTTGCAGATTCGTCCTGGTGGGGCGAACAAGCGGGTATGTGGTGGGCAGCCGTCGTGACGCGGCAGTCTTCATCGCATAAGGATAAGTGAGGGTAATTCGTTCTAAAGGAGGTGACGCACGTGTTATCCATCATTCTCTCACATGCATCAATGCTCTTAGCGTTTCAAGTCGTCCTAATCGCCCTCGGTCTCAACATGATTGTCAAACTGGTGATGAACCTTCGGAAGAGTGATCAGGTCAGTACCCTCGCAGACGTCATCACACGCCCTGTACTAACCGAAGTGTTTCCGCTCATCATCATTTCATTGCTGACGATGGTCGATCCGACCCAGGTCATCGTACTCATCTTCTACTATCTTGCAGCATTGTTTATCGTCGTACGCGCTTTGCTGGAAATCGGTAAGCTTTTGAAAAAGTAACTGTATAACAGCCACGCGCAATAGCGATCCGAGCCCTAACAACCGTTAGGGCTCGGGGGCTTAGACGGGCTTTTCAACCAGTCTATTGGCCCCTGAGCCATCATTGTCACCCTATTCGAGGACGACTCGCAATTCACCAAGGCCTTCTACCGACGTGACGATTTCATCACCCGACGCGAGCCACTGCCGCTCACCTTCTGGATAGCCAAGAATGACCCCCTCTGGCGTCCCCGTGAAAATCACATCCCCTGGTCGCAAGGTCATATGCCTTGAGATGTAGCTGATCAAGTACTGACAATGAAAAATCATATCCTTGGTGTTCGATGACTGCCGAAGCTGTCCATTCACTCGACATTCCAGGTTCAAATCATTTGGATTTGGCACCTCGTCGGCTGTCACAAGATAGGGCCCAATGGGCGCAAACCCATCTAATGTCTTCCCGAGCAACCACTGCGAGGTTCGGAACTGCAGGTCCCGAGCCGACAGGTCATTGCCAGTCGCGTAGCCAAATACGTACGAGAGGGCATCCTCCTCCGACACGTTCTGCGCAGTTTGGCCAATGACGATAACGAGCTCCACTTCGTAATCGACTTGCTGTGTCTGTGGTGGAATTGAGATCGTAGACCCGTGACCAGCGAGGCTGTTGTTGAATTTTGAAAAGAGCGGAGGTGAAGTCGGCGTCGGCAAATTCGATTCCGCTGCATGCGCTTGATAGTTGGTGCCAACGCAGATGATCTTCTCGGGCGACGTCACGCACGGACCATACTGAATGTGCTCAGGGTTCTCAAACAGCGAGACATCACCATTTTCGAGAGCCTGTGAAACGAGCTGGCGAACGCTCGCGAGGCCCGTTTCCCCCGCTTCCATCACTTCCTGCATCGTGCAGGGTGCAGAAGCGCCAAAGCGTTTGGCCACCTCGGTTAACATCAGGACACCTTCGTCCGTGAGCACGCCCAATTCATACGCGTCATCCTGTACTCGAACATTCAGTAGTTTCAACTGGCTCCACTCCTTTGTATCAATCTGCCAATTCCGAGGCCACATGCATGACCTCGGACTGGCTCGACTGTCGCTTACACCGACTTTCCCCCGACTACGCCGCCGTCGACCACTAGTCCACTGCCCAACACGTATTTCGACTCGTCAGAGGCTAAATACAGCGCGGCGTACGCTACGTCTTCCGGGGTTCCCAATTCGCCACCGAGTTGTCGAAGCTTCAGCTGCTCGATGGCCTGCACGGGGTCTGCATAGGACTGTTTAAGATAATTTTCGACGAACGGCGTGTAAATCGTCCCAGGCAACAGCGCGTTGACGCGAATGCCATAGGGCGCGTAGTCCACCTGCATAGACTTCGTCAACGACAGCACCGCCCCCTTCGTCGCCGCGTACGCAGCTCGACGGGCAAGTCCGATCTGTGCAATGCAAGACGACATGTTGATGATAGAACCCGAATGTTGTTCCATCATCACAGGGACAACCGCGCTCGACACGAGGTAGACGCCCGTGACGTTGACAGCCATCACTTGATCCCATAAATTCCGCGTGACCTCGTGAAGTTCTCCCACGGCGCTGACACCCGCGTTATTGAAAAGGACGTCGATCCGCCGATGCCGTGCCAGCACTGCGGCAACCCAATTGGAGACGGACGCCTCGTCCGTGACGTCGACGACGGCCATGTGTGCCCGCCCACCAGCGCGTTCGATCGCACCAGCGGTCTCTCGCATCGCCTCGACGTCGACGTCGGCCACTTCCACGATCGCCCCCTCCTCTGCGAACTTGAGGGCCGTAGCTGCGCCAATCCCCTTGCCGGATCCGGTAATTAAACACACCTTGTTTTCGAGCCGCATAAACGTTTTCCCTCCATTCGTACAGCGTACACGTCAGGCTTCGATCATGGCCTTGACCACGTTCGACTCCGGCCTGGTCCAGTCTTCAAACGTATCCACCACACTTTGCAGATCTGCGCGATGCGTGATAAACGCCGAGGTGTCAAGATGTCGACATTTCAGTGCCTGGATGACATGCTGGAAATCCTCGATGGTAGCATTTCGAGAACTGAGCAGGGTCGCTTCGCGCTTGTGGAATTCCGGATCGCTAAACGCGATATCGGCCTGCACCAGACCAACGTAAATTAAGCGTCCCCCATGAGCCAGGTAGCCGAGGGCAGACATCATCGATTGTGCGTTGCCTGTCGCATCGAAGACGGCTGTTGGAAGTTCGAAATCGGTGATCTCGCGAATGTCCTCGATGGCTTGCTCAGATGCCACTACGGCGTGATGAGGCGCTGCCCACTCGTCGCAAAACGCGAGTCGCTGGTGGTTGATATCCATGGCCGTCACGTCCGCACCGGCCAACTTCGCAAACTTCATCACACCGAGGCCAATTGGTCCGCCACCGATGACGAGCACCCGTTCCCCCGGGACGAGGTTCGCGCGGCGAACCGCGTGGGCCCCGATACTCATACATTCGACCGTGGCCAATTCATCCAGCGTAAGGCCGTCTGCTTTGACGACGTACTCTACGGGAACCGATACGTATTCACACATGCCACCGTCCTCGTGCACGCCAAACACGCTGACCGCTGTGCAACAGTTCGGTTTGCCACACTTGCAGGCAATGCACGTGCCACAGGAGAAATAGGGCAAGAGCGTCACGAGATCGCCGCTCCCAATCCCATATGGGTTCTCCTCGACTTCGACAACCTCCCCCGCCAACTCGTGGCCCAAGATGCGCGGATAGGTAAAGAACGGCTGCCGGCCTCGATAGGCGTGAATATCTGTCCCGCAAACGCCAATCCTGCGAATGCGCACGATGACCTGCCCATCCTGCAGCGTCGGGTCAGGCAGTTGATCTCGCACCAATTCATTCGGCCGTCGACATACGACACCCATCAAATGACATCGCCTCCCTGTGCATGGGTCGACTACTTGGTCGCGAGGGCCTTGGCTGGAACCGGCGAGATCACCGCATTTTGCAGTACACCTATGGGATCGATGGAAATTTCGACGACGTCACCAGCCAGCAACGTAAAATCGTCAGGCGGGACAATGCCTGTGCCCGTCATCAAGACGGTGCCATCGAGAATGACGTTGTCTCGCAACAGGTACGAGGTGAGCTCGGAAAAGCTGCGGCGAAATTGGGAAAACGGCACCTGGCCCGAGAACACGCTGGCGTCGTCCCGGTAAATCGTCAATTCGATCGTCCAGGTCTCAGGCTTCTCCTCACCGTCGCTCCAGAGGAACGCGGGGCCCAATGAACAACTCCCGGAGAACACCTTCGCCTGCGGTAGATAGAGTGGATTCTCACCCTCGATGTCCCGCGAACTCACGTCGTCGCCAACCGTGTAGCCGATTAGCTCCCCGTTGGCGGAGACGACAATGGCCAACTCCGGTTCGGGCACCATCCAGTTGGAGTCAGAGCGAAGCGAAATGGGCTGGCCAGGAGCGACGAGTCGTTCATAGGTCGCCTTAAAGAACAGTTCCGGGCGCGCCGCTGTGTACACTCGATCATAGACGCTGTCCTTGATCTGCGTTTCCGCATTTCGCGCTTCCCGACTGCGCTCGTACGTGACCCCGGAAGCCCAGACCTCGGGCGTCGCCACAGGCGGCAGCAACAGGCGCCGTGAAGCGAGTTCCGTAAACGACAGCGGGGTACCTCTTCGCAACCGCTCGGCGACTGCGGCCGGTCGGATCTCCAAGGCTTGTAGAGCCCGCCACATCGGAATCGGACACGTCCAGGTTGGCACCTGCTCGGTCAAGCTGTACACGTGATCGCCGTCGAGCAGACCGAGTTGAGGCGTACCTAATTCCGGATGTGTATAGCGAATGGTTTTCATCTCGAACATCCTCTCCATGTTGTATCGTCCAGCAAGGTGAGCTACCTGGTCCTGGGTGTGCCTTCTCTCCTATACCGTCGGTCCAATGCGGTACAGCGCGAAGTCGTCCATGCCAAGCGTCTCTGCTACGGTCGGCTTGCCCTCCAACACGCGGTGCACCTCATCCAACGCGAGATCGACATCCGCATCTGCCAAGAGCTGGCCATCAAAGTCGTCCGGGCACGCCTGAAAGGTCGTCTCGCTCGTCGCGAAGCGGAGGACGGGGAGCAGCGGCGTGCCAAACGCATGCGGTTGTACGGCAAAATGAACGATCACATGCGCACCTGCGGCGGTCATCCCGGTCGCCGTTTCCAATGCGTTCGATCCCGCCTTCATCAACGTCACTCGCCCATTCGCCTGCTCGCCGTGATCGACCTGGTTCACTGCGGGAAAAGGAGCTACATACGACTTCGCGTCGTCGGGCAGAACGAGGTTTGCCCCCATTTCCCAGAACTCACCGAGCACGCGCAAGACCTGTGCGGGGGGCGTAAAACGGATCGGGTCATCGAATAGGAACCCGATGCAGATTTTCTCCCACTCGACCTCTGCACGGGGAATCTGCGCGATTTCGGCGTCTCGCAGAGAGAGCCAACGCTCCACGGACGCCTGGGCCTTCAACGTCCCACCTGCGCCCTGAATGCTGACAAAGCCGATCGGCTTTTGCGTGCGAGACTTCGTCGTCTGATAGAGATCCTTGGCGATGATCCCTTCGCAGCCAAGTCCGACAAACAGGCTTGCATACACGTTCGGGTGCAGGGCCAGGTTGGAAAACACGCGCTGCGTCTGCACGAGGTCGGCCCCGATTTGCGCACAGCCGTGCTGATGCTCGATATACTTGAACTTTGGGTTTCTCCGGGCGACATCGATGGCCACCTGATTTGCACATACCACTGCTGGCAGAATAAATAGGTGATTGCGAATGCCGATGCTCCCATCAGCCCTGCAGTAGACTTGAATCTTGGACACCCGTTTCACCCCTTTGCAAGTCTCCGCGCCCACGCAAGCTCTCCAGATTGTGCACGTGTACGTGTTCCCCGGCGCGAATCGCCTGCGTGGCCCGGCCAATCACCTGGCCATACTTGTGAACCTGTGCCCTAGCTGGCAAATCGCGAAGGGCGAATTTGTGTCCAAATGGAATGTCCTGTACGAGGACAAGCGGCGGCTTTCCATTCTCGACTTGGATCTCGGTACCTTGTTGCAACCGCTTCAATGCTGTCGCTACGTCATCCACTGGTTTTTGGCGGATCCATTGTCGATTTGACTCCATGTTCGGCCACCTCCTAGAGACTTTTTCCGATACGGTAGATGCCAAATTCACGATGTCCGAGGAGCTCTGATTTAGTCAGCTCGCCATTCAAAACGGCAATCATCGTTTCGAACAATGCGTTGCCGTTTTCCTCAACCGTCTGAAGGCCGTCGACAATCGGACCCGAATTGAAGTCCAAATTATCTTCCATATTTAGGTACGTTGCGCTATTCGTCGCGACTTTGATGCAAGGTGCGATGGGCGATCCGGTAGGCGTCCCCCGGCCTGTAGTGAAAATTACGACCTGCGCGCCTCCCGCCACCATTCCAGTGATTTGTTCAATGTCGTGACCAGGTGTATCCATGATGACTAACCCGTGTTTCGAGGGCCGCTCCGCGTATTCAATGACCTCTTGAATCGGCGTTGTGCCACCCTTGTAGATGCAGCCTAGGCTCTTTTCCTCGATCGTCGTGATGCCGCCGTCCATATTGCCTGGCGAAGGCTGGGCACCACGGATGTCGACACCCATTTTCATCGCGTTTTCCTCAAGTCGGTGAACGATATGGATGACCTGCTCGCCAATTTCAGGCGTCGCCGCGCGCGCTGCGAGCAGGTGCTCCGCACCGATAAGCTCGGTCGTCTCCGACAGAATCGACGTCCCTCCCTCGGTGACGAGCAAGTCGCTCACCACACCTAGTGCGGGGTTTCCGGAAATCCCAGAACAAGCGTCCGATCCGCCACATTCCGTGCCTAACAGAATGTTCGCGAGAGGCACTTGCACCCGCTGCACCGAATCCCTAGTCACCAGCCATTCGTTCGCCAACTCTGTGCCTCTTGCAACGGCATGCGAAATCCCACCGACTTGTGTCAGACTCACGAGCTCGGCTTGCTTTCCAGCCGCTCGCGCGCGACTAACCAATCGCGCCAAGTCGAACGGTTCGTGTCCCCAAGCGAGAATGACGACGCCATAGACGTTGGGATGCGTGGCGAATCCCTCGTAGACGCGGAGTGTCTGGTCGAGATCGTCACCGGCTTGGTTGATGCCATGCTGGTTGCGAAATGTCACCGCCCCCTGTGCACCAGCGACGATCTTTTCAGCGATTTGGTTCATTTCATACGATACGGGGAGCACCAAGACGTGATTGCGCACGCCGATCCGCCCATCTTCTCTGAGATATCCATCAATCAACACCACGCTCACCTCCGAATCTCATTCCTATCCTATTTGCGGTACACGCCGAACATGGCTATTCGGTACGCGAAACGAGCTCCGATGGACGTCCTTGTGTTTCTTTCAGTCCAGAGAGTAGACCTAAAAGACAGCAAACCACACGCCACGCCTGTATCCGCTTACAGTTCAGTCCGGGGATGCCCCGACACATCCCGGCGCGGCCGCCTTTGACCTGATCCAAAGCAAGATCCGTGCCAGCGTTGCCGCACCTGCCGTTCAGGGGCAAATCAACTGGTGATAAAGCCCGATGAAGCGCAAGTGTTCCAAGTTGGAACACGATAGGTTGCGCGTGATTCAACTTGAAACCGGTCGTTTTGCCGGAGCGAACGCTTTAGCCGAGATTCCATTGTTTCATCTTTCTCCACAGCGTCGTCCGGCTGATGCCCAGCATATCTGCTGTTCGTTGCACATCACCTTGGCATTCGTGCAAAGTGTCTACTATCAACTGGCGCTGGACTTTTGCGAGACTCCCCGCGTACCGCCTTTGCGTCTGATGGCCTTCACACTTGGCACTCGTCGCGTACTCATGCGAACAGGCGAGCGATCTGTTGTCGAACCAGTCTGCAACCGCCTCGCGATTGACGACGCTGGTCGTCAGTGTCGCTATCAAATACTCCACCATATTTCTCAATTCCCGGACGTTTCCCGGCCAGGAGTAGGCACGCAGCATGCAATTGATGTCCGGGATCGTTCGAGGCGGCGTCCCGACCCCTTTGCGCTGATACCAGATCTGTTGAAGCAGCCCCTCGAATATCACAGGGATGTCCTCTGGGATATCGCGCAGCGCCACTGTGTTAATGCGCAAGACGTCCAGTCGGAAAAACAGATCCTGCCTGAAGGCACCTTCCGTGACAGACGACCACAACGGCTTGTTCGTCGCTGCAATCACCCGAACATCAATCGGAATGACGTGTTCTCCACCGATCCTCATCACGCGCCGCTCTTCCAAGACGCGCAACAAGCGCCGTTGGACATGAAGGGGCGCTTCCCCGATCTCATCGAGGAAGATAGTGCCACCATCGGCCTGTTCAAACAGTCCAGCCTTACCACCGCGTCGCGCCCCAGTAAACGCACCGTCCTCGTATCCAAACAATTCACTCTCCAGCAGCTGTTCTGGGAGAGCAGCGCAGTTGACCGCGACAAAAGGCGAGTTCGACCGCGAACTGCCGTTGTGAATCGATTGTGCTATAACCTCCTTACCCGTACCTGTCTCACCGACGATCAGCACGGAGGAATCAGTCAGAGCAAATTGCTTGGCGGTTTGCTTTAAACGCTGCATGCGGCTTGACTGCCCCCACAGATCGGCAAACGTGTGGACGGCCTCATGACCATCCGGCGACTTCTTCTGTCGCATCAGTCCTTGTGCCGCCTGGTCGAACCTACCGCGAAACGTTGCATGTGCATCACACTGAGCGACGCGCGCGAGCAGGATGCGCTTTGCCTCCTGAATAGCGGCCCAAATCGACGCCTTACCAGACTCGATAAGCACTCCACGGATGCCCATGTCCTGGACAATATCTATGACACTGGCATCCCCCAAAATGCAGTCGACTTGTTCTTGGTGGATGACCTCCTGGACTTTCGCCGCAATTTCCTTGCCGGTATCCGTTTGCTCGATCACCACGGGGAAAACAGGTACGTTTAAGAGCGCACTCCACTCCTTCACACTGCCTATGACGTTCTCAAAGCCCACGATGGCAAACTTCGTTCCCAGATCTCGGGCCTTTAGCAGCGCGCGAAGCACATCGTATGGCGTCACAGCTACTTCAACGGCGGGAATCGCAATCTCTTCTGCGATACTGAGAAACGTCCCGCCACGACTGATCAGAACGCCCGCATCCTCGAGCACCGATTTACGGGCGAGTTCTACCCCCTGCCCCATTCGGCCCGTCAGGATTTCAACCTGTTCCCCGTACGCGCGGCAAACCTCTAGCGCTTCGTGAACCATACCCTGATAAGGAGCAATCAGGACGATTTTCATCGCTCCTCATCCCCCTTTACCACGTATCCCGCGATTCCTGACAACGCAGTCGCGCCGGATGCGCGACGCACATCCGGCCAGCTCACATCAGCATCCCGAAAGTTTCGATCATTTCCAAAACGCACATTCCCGCCTCCAAGTCGTTGGAAATCCGCTTGAGTTGCGACGGAGAACCTTCGATATACATGATTGTACAGGCGTACGTGCACTTTCGGTATAGGGATCATTCATGCGCGACGAGCCGCCCAACTTGGGCTTTACGCGTTCTGACTCCGCTCAGGGTTTCCATCAAAATCCAATTCCGGAGGCCGTACCTTGAACATTTTCGTGACAAACATGAGGTAAATGAAGCCAAAAATCGCCCATCCAAGGCCCAGGCGCAACGCGTTCTTATCCAAATTCGACCAAAGCCACACGTTGAATCCCACGCCGACCAACGGCACGAGCAAATACATCAAAACGCCCTGCACCGTCCGCCGCTTCCCCCTGACAAAGTAATGAGCGACGACAGAGAGATTGACGAACGTAAACGCGGCAAACGCGCCAAAGTTGATGAACGATGTGGATGTCGCCACGTTGAGTTTCAGCGCAAATAGACAGACGGCAGCGACAATCAAGATGTTCCAATACGGGGTCTTGAATTTTGCATGGAGTCTACCAAACACAGCCTTCGGGAGAACCGAGTCCCGCCCCATTGCGTAGAGGAGACGTGAAACGCTCGCTTGCGCGGAGATTCCACATGTCACGGAACCTATCACAAAGGCAGAGACGAATATCGAAGTCAATAGATTGCCGCCAACCAATTTTACGATGTCGGAGCCCGCAGCATTGATGTCGGAAAAGTTCGTACTTGGATGATATAGCTGTCCAAAGTACGCGACGACGATAAAGATCAGACCGCCAATCAACGTCGCCAGCAAAGTCGCCCGCGGAATGGTCTTCTCCGGTGCCACTGTCTCTTCCGAAAGCGTCGATATGGCATCAAACCCTAAGAACGAATAACACGCAATGGAAGCCCCGGAAATCACCGATGAAAATGACCCGCTGTGATTCACAAACGGCAAAGTCGATACGAGCGTATGAGCTCCTGAACCCATTGCGATGTCCTTGATCGTCAGAATGACGAACACGGCGATCACGATCAATTGAAATACCATCAACCAAAAGTTCAGATTCGTGGTCAGTTTGATCCCGATGATGTTCACCACAGTCGTGATGACGATAACCGAGATCACCCACACCCAGGTCGGGACTCCAGGCACGGCTGCCCCTAAATAGCTGGCGGTCACCACGCAGCCGGCCATCGGTAGGAAGAAATAGTCGAGCAGGACTGCCCACCCTACCATAAATCCGAGATGAGATCCGAGAGATTTCCGAGCGTACGTGTACGCCGAGCCTGCGTTCGGATATGCCTTCACCATCCGCCCGTAGCTATATGCGGTAAATAACATGGCGGCCAACGCCAACAAGTATGCGCTCGTGGCCAATCCGTGCGTGGTTTGGACCAAAACTCCATACGTTCCAAAGACGATCATCGGACTCATATAGGCGAGGCCGAACAGTACCACGGGCAACAGCGTGAGTGTTCGTTTAAGTGACAGATTGTCCGGTTTCATGATTTCCCCCACAAGTAATTCGACGTCTGGCATTTTGTAATATTGCGCAAAATGAAGCCTTGAACATCTGCCGTCTAGCCCCAAATCGTTTGCGATCCTGGTAGGGATACTAGATTTGGATTTCCCATAGGCCAGGTTGCACTTCGATTGCTCCAGAAGTGTTACACCCCACACGCTGGTCGCGTAAGTAGTGATAGCTCGTTTTGCTCCGCTCGATCGCAGTCAGATCTAACGTCGCGGAAACGACTTCCTCGTCCTGCCCGGCTTGTGCCACGATATTGCCGTAGGGATCGACGATGACACTCTCCCCAATAAAATGGTTATCGCCACTGCGGCCTACACAATTGACGGAGACGACAAACACCTGGTTCTCCTGGGCCCTAGCCTGTGCGGCTACTCGGTGTACTGGTCCATATGGCGCCATGTTCGCGTTCGTCGAGAACACGACTTCAGCACCCGCCGTTGCGAGGATACGTGTAGGCTCCGGAAACTCCATGTCATAACAAATCATCAATCCAATGCGGGACTCCCGCCACTGGGCCACCCGAAAAAAGTCTCCCGCTTCTACCTTTTCCTGTTCGCCCACCCACAGGTGCGTTTTGCGGTAGGAAAGAAGCAGTCCGCTCGGAGCCACTACCACAGTGGTATTGTAGACATGGTCGCCAGCCCGCTCGTTCAACCCCACCACGATCGTGGTATTCACCTCTTTGGCCCTGCGCTCCAAGTGTTGGACGATGGGACCATCTAAGGGCTCGGCCAGGGATCGCGTAACGTCTCGTTGCGGAAAGCCCATCACGTACGTTTCTGGAAATACGACGACGTCATGTGTAGGACCGTACCGGTCCACCACGTCGTCAACACGAGCTAAGTTCCGCTCGACCAAACCGTCTTGTCCGGCAAGTTGGGCCAGTGCCACACGAATGTTCGACATATGTTACATCATCTCCCGTTTCTTTCGACTTCGGTGAGTTCCTTGAGGACAATGCCGAGGAAAGACTTAACGCCGATCATTAAAGAGTCCTCGTCAATCGTGAATTTCGGATGGTGGTGGGGATAAGTAATTCCTTTGTTCTGATTTCCCGCTCCCACGTAAAAGAACGTCCCGGGCGTGACGGATTGATATGCTGAAAAATCTTCTCCGCCCATATCTGGATCACCCTCGACTACGCGCTCATCCCCAAAGATCTCGACTAGGGCGCTGCGGACTCTCTGTGTCACGCCCTCGTCGTTGACGACAGGGCGGTACCCTTGCTGGTAGCGAAACTCGTATGTCGCGCCGTGTGCATCCGTAACCCCTCGCACGATCCGCTGCATCAGACGAGGCACTTCTGTGCGGAGTTCCGGTTTGAACGAGCGTACTGTACCGTTGAGCTCGACGGTTTCGGGGATGATATTGTGTGCAGTCCCCGCATGGAACTGTGTGATCGAAAGCACCAGCGGATCTAGAGGATTCACGTTGCGCGATGCGATGTGTTGAAGATTCGTGACGACTTGTGCGGCGATCACCACCGGATCGACGTTCACATGCGGTTCAGCCGCGTGACCGCCACGACCGCGAATCGTGATGAAGAACGTATCTGGTCCGGCCATCAGTGGACCTGAACGAACGGCGATGGTGCCCGTCTCTATAGGCGACCAGAGATGAATGCCCACGACCGAGTCGACATCATTCATCACGCCAAGGTCAACCAACTCTTGAGCTCCACCGGGAAACAGCTCTTCAGCGTGCTGAAAGATAAAGCGGACCTCGCCGTGCAGTTGCTCTTTAAGCCCCGTCAAGACCTTCGCCGCCGCCAGCAACATGGCAGTATGTCCGTCATGTCCGCAGGCGTGCATGCTGCCAGGTGCCCTTGAAACAAAATCGAAGTCGTTCTCCTCTGCGATCGGCAGTGCGTCCATATCCGCCCGCAACGCCAAAACTGGCCCGGGAAAAGCTCCGCACAGTCGAGCCAACACGCTCGTTCTCGTCGGACGCGAAAGTTCCAGTCCCCCGAATGAGACCAAGGTATCGTATACAAACTGCGCTGTACTCTCCTCTTCAAAGGAAAGCTCTGGGTTCTGATGCAAATATCGACGCCATGTTACAACGTCCGTTTCGACCTGTTTAACTAGTTCATCAAGTGTGGATAATTCAGTTGGCACCAAAGACTGCCTCCTCATTCGACCAGTCATTTCTGTTTCGCCGCGCCGGACCCACCATCGACCTGACGCCGTTTATCACCAATAAGCAAATTTCGTGCCAATACTTCAATGAGCGCCCGTGACACAAATCATGCGATAACACGGCACCTGACCGCCGAGAATATCCACGATACCAGAACGAGGGATGCAGTTGTGACTTTCAAACTTGAATCTTCGATTCAAACTTGAGTGAACGGCTAGCCTGAAGTACAGATAATACACACCATAGCGCCCGACAAAAGACAAACAGACGACCGAAGTCGCCTGTTTGCGATAGGTACGTTGACAACCACACAATTCACGAAAGTGTTTTCGTTAATGCGCGACATCAACCTCCTGAAACTATTGTGCCCGCGTTCCAGCAAGTTATACGTGACGATGTCGTGGAACGAATACGTGTTGCCTACCGGCGCTAAAAGCCGACATCCGAGCAGAAGAATTAGGGACTATGCGATATCTGTTCGTCGGCTGGAGAATCGCGTTTTGCGACAAATTCCTTTGGCGCAGCCACCCACACCAGTAACAGGATCACTGCGGACGCAAGCCATGCCAAAGCGTAATCTGGGGCTTCCCCCCAACGCACCCCAAATTGATTTTTATCATCAAAGGCTTATCCACCAGGCATACTTCGGCCAGCAAAAACACGGGAAGCCACACATTGTAGCCAGCAACCTGTTAAACTAGGCGAACGCGAATTGAATTAATTTTCACATTATATCACCGCCGTATTTGTAGGATCACCCCCGCTCCCAACCACTGGATCCGTGATACAATATCCCTAAAATATGGAGGCGAATGCGATGAACCTGGACCCGAAACATGTCAATCCACATGACGATCCATCGCTTCATGAAGTGCAGCCGCAGCCTCCCACGATTGATCATCGCGAGCCATTCAACGATGTCGTAAAGCACGGCGACATCGTCGTCGGTCACCAACAAAATCGCGTGCTTTCTGACTATCCAAAGCGAGTACGCCCCGCCATACGAGCCTGGTCGATTGTGGCCTTGGCTTTGGTGCTGGCGACAATCGTCTACAACTTGGTTGTCATGTTTTAGAGTGGCGAACCGATGAAACGACTCTCCTATGCGAATGCGCGCAAAACTAGGCGTCATCATAGCAGGCGGACAATGCTACGCACACTGTCGAGGAGGACGGAGTAAGCTGCCATTCAAGCCAGTCCACATCGCTTGCTGGGGCTAATCCTCACCCCCTAGGGAACGATATACTGGTAAAGCAATCAAGCGAAGTGGAGGGAGAACTATGTCAAGCAACGTATCCGCCAAAATGTCGGGTTCCTTTGCCATTGGCGGAGATCTATCAGTCAATCGGCTCGGCTATGGCGCTATGCAGTTAACCGGGCCCGGGGTGTGGGGTCCTCCGCGGGATCACGAGGAAGCTATTCGAGTTCTGCGCCGTGCGGTCGAGCTCGGTGTAACGTTCATCGACACCGCGGATTCGTATGGTCCGTTTGTCTCGGAGATGCTCATCAAAGAGGCGCTGCGCCCCTACCCGGATGATCTCGTCATTGCTACGAAGGCAGGGCTCACGCGATCCGGCCCGAACGATTGGCGCCCAGTCGGTCGCCCTGAATACTTAAGGCAACAGGTTGAGTTGAGTCTACGTCACTTGGGCTTGGAGACCATCGACCTCTTGCAGCTACACCGAATCGACCCCAAAGTTCCCTTAGAAGATCAAGTGGGTGAACTCGCTCTTTTACAAAAGGAAGGAAAAATACGCTATATCGGCTTAAGCGAAGTCACTGTCGAGGAATTAGAGCAAGCTTCGAAAACCGCTCAAATCGTCTCGGTGCAAAACCTGTACAATCTGGCGAAACGCGATGCTGAACCTGTTCTCGAACACTGTGAAGCGCACAACATCGCATTCATTCCTTGGTTCCCTCTGGCTACAGGCGAGTTGGCAAAAGAAGGTGGACCACTTGACGAGTTGGCCAAGCGTCACAATGCCAAACCCTCGCAGCTTGCCCTTGCGTGGTTGCTCAAGCGCTCCCGCGTGATGCTGCCCATCCCCGGAACTTCGTCTGTCGGCCATTTGGAAGAAAATGTAGCAGCAGCTGGGATCCAACTGAACGACGAAGAGTTTTCGACACTCTCGCGTGCGGTCTGACGGATATATCGCACGCTCCCATTCTCTTTTTACGATGCGAATGGAGTCTGGGCAGATGCGTACCTATACGCACCCAACGCGTTGACTCATCGTGCGCCACGTCGCTCCGTGGCGCACGATGAGTGACATAACGGCACAAAAGATTACAGTCGAATAATCGTCCGCCCGCGCGCTTCGCCCTTCAAAATGCGCTCCAGTACCTCAGGCAATGTGTCAAGTGTCCCCTCTTCCACGATTTGTTCAAGCGCTGTCTTAGGTTTTAATTCCGCCCCAATCCGCTCCCATAGTGGAGCACGTACAGCCATGGGACATTCGACCGAGTCAATACCAATGAAAGCTATAGCACGCCGCATGATGGGGAAAACGGTGGTGGCGACTTCAGCCCCGCCGGTAAAACCGCTCACGGCCACAGAGCCGCCGTACTGGAGCGTGTGAAATATGTAAATGAGAGACTTGCCTGCGACCGGATCGACCGCGCCCGCCCAGCGTTCCGGCAGATCGATAAACGGTTGTCCTTCGGGCACGACCAACTCGTTCGGGTGAACGATTTCCCTGGCGCCCAGTTCTTTCAAAAATGCATGCTCTGACACCTTCCGCGTGGACGCAGTGACAGAGTACCCTAACTGGCTGAACATCGACACCGCCGTACTTCCGACGCCCCCTGTCGCTCCCGTGACGAGAACAGGTCCCCGATCCGGCGAAAGTCCATTGTCCTCCATGCGCTTGAGCGAGAGCGCAGACGTGAAACCAGCTGTACCGAGAATCATCGCCTCGCGCATCGTGAGCCCTTGAGGCAACGGGACGACCCAATCGGCTGGCACCCGGGCCACTTCACTAAACCCGCCGAAGTGACCTGTTCCGAGTTGATAACTCGTAACAATCACTTGGTCGCCCTCACGGAATCGCTTGTCCTCTGAGTGCATCACCTCACCGGCTAAATCGATGCCTGGAACCATTGGATACGTCCGTACTAATCGACTGTTAGGTTGTGAGACAATGCCATCCTTGTAATTTACGCTGGAATAGCGAACGCGGATGGTCACCTCGCCAGCGGGCAAATCATCGAGCGTCAACTCACGAACGCCTGCGGTAAAATCCGCCGCTTTTTGGTCCACAACAAATGCACGAAAGTTTTCCATCTAAAAACCTCCAGGTCTGTCGCATATCTGCAAAATCGCCCGTGATGATTGTACGCTACAAACAACATCGGGCCATCACGAATCGTATCGAGCCGTTTTCGGGAGTCTGTCTTTCCTGAATTCCCGAGGGGACACCCCATAATGATTTCTAAACACCCGTTCAAAATGAGTGAGCGTGTTGAACCCTGAATCGTACACGATATCTGTGATGGCCAGGTCTGACATCGACAGGAGCGACTTCGCAAATCGGAGCCGTAACGTTTGGACGTACTTTTGAAATTGTATTCCGACGTTTTCTCGAAAGCATGCGCTAAAATAGTTGGGCGACAACTGAACGTGTTGTGCTACACGCTCTAGGCTGATGTTTTCTCGGAAATTCTCATGAATATAGACCAATGCCCTTTGAATCGACTGATAGTGGGTGAAGGTTCGCGTAGAAGTTGCATCCATTTTACTTTGGCAAGACCGTCTCAAGTAAATGAGGATTCGCTCGGCCGCGCCCCGAATCACCTGCCGCGAGCCGAAACTTGGGCTCAACGCCTCACGTTCAATGAGTTCAAATTCCCGTTTAATCTCAACAAAATCCTTGCTTTGAACCAACGCCATGAAGCGCTGAGATCCGCACAGAGCTAGATTGTAGATCTCGTCACATAAAAATTCACGACAAAAGACAAAGTTGTACAAATCGAGTGGTTCCTCTGATGTGGACACGATTTGGTGTACGTCGGATGGATGAACCAGGAAGAACGTCCCTTTCGAAATTGGAAATACCTCGCCATTCATAATATGAGTCCCTTGACCACCTACAAATAAGTGTATTTCAAAAAATTCGTGCCAATGAGGTGGATAGGAGGTAGCTATTTCAGAGTGAAGCAATTTAAAATAAGCATCCGCGATGAATTCGTCCGCCGTGAGCATCATCGTAGGCCGATCCATCCTTGCACCTCCAAAGCATTCAATTTCCATCTATTGCAGACGTGTCATGACGGTGGCTGAAGGATTTGGATGACACGTTTGTGGTGTATATGCCATCACTGAGAACGGGATGGGGCGTATCCGCTCCATCCCGCCACTACCTCGTTAAGCGCACTTAAGCCTTTGGCTCGATTTCTTCCCGCAGTTCTGAATGTTTAAAGGAAAATCCCAGCTCATCCGCCTTTGAGAACAAATAGTTCAATGCTCGAGGCAATTCCTGCTGACTGAGATGTTCGATCATCAATGGAGGTTCGCTAGGTAATTTCATTAACTGAGACAAATAGACGTCGTAGTCCAAAAAGCCATTTCCTACGAACGTTTCGCTGATTTGAACCGTGGCGTGATCGACGAGTGTCGTGTCCTTCGCGTGACAACTCACGATGTGGGGTCCCATTTTTGCGAAACATTCTCGCACAAAATCACCGTTATAGTAAAAATGACGAGGACTGATGATCATGTTGACCGGATCGAGGTGCATCCCAAAACCAGGTCGATTTACCTCGTTAAACAATTGTAGGTACAGATCTGGGCTGTCGGGCAGTACATACGATTCGGTCTCGAGGACCAACTTGGTATGGACTGGCTGCACCTCGTCCAGAATCCTCTGAATCACGCGGACATTGTGCTCGATGTTGGCTTCCGAGAAGTTATCCGGGTGTCCTTGTACGCACCCGTCTGTATTGTAACTTCCCCCATGCATCACGCAGCATTTCGCACCCATCTCCTCTGCCTTGCACAGGCGGTCGATCACTTTCTGGATATTCATTTCTCGTTGCTTGGGATCCGGCTCCGAAATGCTAATACAATAAGCTCCCAGTTCCGCAAGCACGATATCGGCCTCCTGGAAAGCCTGCTTGTATTCCTCACGTTCATACGGATCTTTCACGTATTTGCAATATGCGGCGGAGTACCCCAGCCGCTGATGCGCTTTCACCAGTTCATCCAAGTCGTCTACCTGTTCAAATATCGGTCCACCCAATCGCATTCCGCATCCTCCTATGCCGTCGCTAGGATCAAATGATTACTGCCACGGTTTGATCAGAATCTTTGCACACTGTTGCGAAGCGGACGTTTCAAACGCTTGCTGTATCTGGCTCATGGGATACACATGTGAGACAAGTTGCTTGACGGCGGGAAACGTACGAATCATGTCCATCAGTTTTGGAAAATCGTTCAAGTTATAATGCCAAGAGCCAAATAGCGTGAGCCCTTTTCGAATGAAGTCCCTGCTCGCTACAATCGGCGTCTCGTGATGGCACTCACCAACGAGTGCGACCTGCCCTTTACGACGGACAACGTCAATGCAAGTTCGATGCGCTGCCACTGTGCCTGAGCAATCGATCGCATAATCGACGCCCGACGCTCCAAAGCGATTCGCAATCTCTGCCACCAAATCGGGATCAGAGGGGTCGAAAACGGCTTGGGCACCGATTTCACGGGCTAAATTGGCGCGATATTCATTTGATTCCACCGCAATCACCCTGGCTCCCCGAAACCTTGCATTGACAACCGCTCCGAGTCCTACCGGGCCTAAGCCAGTGACGAGAACCGTATCGTAGGCGTTCAGAGACATGCGTTCAAACGCTCCGAATGAGGGCCCAAGCGCACAACACGCTAAAGAGGCCAGTTCATCGGGAATATCATCAGGAACTCTCCTGAGGATGAAGGACGGCTTTAGGACATACTGTGCCATCGTCGCATCTTGCATCGTGTTGTTGAGACAATGAATGTAGTCGCCGGCTAAACAATACCTGCACTCCCCGCACCCATTGAGAGGCATAGCAACGACGCGATCGCCAATGTGAACGCGACTCACACTTGACGCCTCGACCACCTCGCCAACGGCCTCGTGTCCAAGACAATCGGTTTCCTTGCCAGACAAATAAGTTTTGTATTCACTGCACATCGGTGCGACGTTTACTTTGACGACGACCATCTCATCTGATGGCGACGGTATCGGAGCCTCTACCAGTCCGACGCGACGCTTTCCAACCACGGCTACCTTTTTCACGGACTCTCCTCCTTGGAGACAAATCGCTTATAGTTTGATGGCCCCAGCAGTGGTGCCTTCGATGATTTTGTTTTGCAGAAACACATAAAACACGATACTTGGTACGATTGTGATCACGATCGCTGCAAACACGTACGCCCAATTTGTGTTGTATGCGCCGATGAACTGCAATAAGGCGACCGGAATGGTTTGGGTATCCGATTGTTGCAAGAATACCAACGCAAATAGTAGTTCATTCCACGCTCCAATGAAGGTGAATATGGCAGCCGTAGCTAGAGCGGGCCTGGAGATCGGCAGGATCACCCGGAAAAAAGCTCCAATGATACTAGTCCCGTCTATGACCGCGGCTTCTTCCAACTCAATCGGGAGGGAGCGGAAGAATCCGCACATGATGAAAATCGACACCGGCAAGCCAAATGCCAGGTACGGTATGACGAGCACGATCCGAATATCGATGTACTGTTGCAAACCTTGCAGCATCGTGTAGAGCGGAATCAGCGTGGCGTGCACAGGAACAAGAATGCCAAGTAGAATAAATCCGAGCGTCCACTTGCTGAACCTCCATTTCATCCTCGTGATCCCGTATGCACACAAGACGCTGAGAACGGTCACGATGATCACTGTAGCTGCAGTGATTAGAATGCTGTTCAGCAAATTCCACTGCAGATGGTAATTGACCAGAACGGATCGATAGATTTGAAAGTTCAACCGTGTCGGAAGCGACCACGGATGCAACTGAAGCTGAGCGGACGTTTTAAATGACCCACTGAGTACCCAGAACAGGGGATACAAAATGGAGAGTGCCAAAACAACCAGGACCACGTACTGTAGGGTTCTAAACAATAGATGAGAGATGCGGCTCAGCGCCATTCGAAACCATCACCTTTCTACGGCGTCTTACCTCACGTTCCCGAAAGGCGTACGAGATGGAAAGCGTTAATAGGACGTTCAGTATCAGAAGCAGCGTGGCGATGGCACTGGCATACCCATATCGGGAATACAGAAATGCGTTTTTGTACATGTACAGGGACAATACCGACGAGTCATTGCCTGGGCCGCCGCCTGTCAAAGCCAACACGTTATCGAACACCTTTAAGGAACTGGTGGTGATCAATACCACACTGATTTGCACAAAGGGCCGCATCATTGGAAACGTGACAAAGCGAAACGTATTCCACCCGTTTGCCCCGTCCATGCGCGCGGACTCGATGACTTCATGGGGGACCGTGGACATACCTGCAAGGTAGATCACCATGTGATAGCCAAAAAATTGCCATGACACACAGAACGCCACCGCGTATATCGCGAAGGTTGGATCCGCCAGCCACGCCTTACTGAAGTTGGTAAATCCGAGCATGCGAATGACAACGTTAATCAAACCAATTTGTGGTTGATAGAGGAATTGCCACAAGATCCCGATAGCGGTTCCCGAGAGAACCGTCGGTAGAAAGAACACATTTCGAAAGAACTTGCTAGCGAACAGTTTGCGATCCTGCAACCAATAAGCGAGAAGCATCGCCAAAGGCAGCTGTAGCACGATACAGACGATCGTAAAGATCACGGTGTTCTTCAGTATCAAGTAAAAAAACGGGTCGGACACGAATAATTCAATGTAGTTTTTCAGTGCGACAAACTTCATTGGGCTGATCAGATCCCAATTGAAGAAGCTGTCGTAGATCGATTCAAAGACAGGCAATGGAACTACGAACACATAGACAACGAGGGCTGGGAGTACGAAAAACGCGATAGTCCATTTATTCTGTAGTAATTTTTGCATGGCTACCTCCTAAACGCTCCGGTCAAATGCATCTGCGTTGCGAGGAAGGGTGCCCCTCCTCGGTAGGCACCATTAATTCGCGCTACTTTTCACCAGATTCTCGAAGTTCTCAAACACAGTGTTAGGGGATTGACCGGTGTATAGTAGCTGCGTGGCGTTATCAAATTGCTCTCCCATGTTGGTCCCTAGAGGCAAGTCAAACGGGAACATAGAACCAGTGGCTGCTGACTGCAGTTGATGCACTTCGACTGCCAATGGACTCATCGTGCCGCTTGGCAGCGTCGTATTCGTCGCGATTAGCTGGTTTGCCTTGGCCTCCGCCAGTTGGCGAGGTTTGGATAGACAAAATGCCAAGAATTCTTCTGCCGTCGATTGGTTTTTGGCATGAGAGCTAATGTATAACGCATCGTTAGGCAGTTCAATCAGATCATTGGCACTTCCCTTTCCACCAGAGATGCTCGGGAAGTTAAACGCGCCAAAGTTCATATTTTTGCCCGTTAACTGCTGGATGTCCCAAGTCCCGTTGATGTACATGGCCGCCTGCCCCGCCTGCAGCGCCGCGATCGACTGATCAGAAGACGTACTATTGGGGTTGGCGTTAAAGGCCCCCATATGAATCAACTGCTGAATCTGGGAAGAAGCCTGTAAAACCGGTTGTGATGTCCACGGGATCGATCCGTCGACTAACCCTTGATACGAGTCGAGCCCTCCTATCCTCTCTTCAATCATCTGTAACGGAATCGCGCCATTAAACGATTCCTGATTAGACATCGAAATCGGCGTTATATTATGAGTTTTCAGTGTTTTTATGATGTTCAAAAGGTCATTGTAGGTTTTGGGGACTTGAAGACCGTATTTTTGAAAGATATCTTTGTTGTAAAAAACGACTTCCGAGTCTAGTGTCGTGGGTAAGCCGTACACTTTGCCATTAAACGTCGTAGCTGGGAGGACCGTTTTCATCACCTCGCTGTTCAGCGTGGCATTTGACTTCAAGTAACTTGTGATGTCCAAAACCCTGCCGGAGTTCACAAATTCCTGCATCCTGTTGGATGTCCACCCCTCGAATATATCGGCTGTGGTGCCGGCTGCCATCTGGGATGTGACTTTGGTCAAGTACGTATTCGACGAAGCATTATCTGTCACATTGAACGTGACATTTGGGTGAGCTTGCTCAAACAGCTTGATGTTGTCTTGCATCCAATTCGCCCACTGGTCATCCGTAGACAACCGCTGGAACTCAATCGTCAGTGTAATTTTCCCCGAGTCTGAACCTTTACCGGACGCGCTCGTCGTACCACATCCTGAAACCACAAGAGGAAGTGCCATCAATACAGACATACACGCGAATACAGGTTTCCTCATGAACGACACCCTTTCACATATTTATATAGAGTTTCCAAAATGTACACGTGTACATTTATGGCAATAAGAAAACCTCCGGAGCTACGAGCTATCGTCATGGACGGCATTCCAATTAGAGTTGACGTACAGATTGTGAAGATTCTCGAACGATCAGTTCAGCTGGTAAACGAATCTTTTCCCCTTGCGATGATTCGCCGCGACCGATTTTCTCCACCAAAATGGATGCTGCGCGCTTGCCCATTTCGAAAAAAGGAACTCGAATCGTTGTCAGTGGTGGGTCTGTAATGGTTGCGATGTCCGCATCATCGTAGCCAACCAATGAGACGTGCTGCCCGACACGAAGCCCCACCTCGCGCAAACCAAGAATAAATCCCGCCGCCATTCGATCATTTGCGACAAATACACTCGTCGGGATCGGGTTGATTGCGAGAAAGTGCGCCACTGCCGCATACCCGCTCGTTCTACTGTAATTTCCCTGCAATACTAGAGCGGGATCAAAGTGCATGCCAGCATCGGCTAAAGCCTTCTGAAATCCCTCGAGTCGATCCACGCTGTTGGTATACATCAATGGACCATTTAGAAAAGCAATTCGCTCGTGACCTGATTTGATGAGATGGGAGGTAGCCAAGTATGCACCGTTCACATTGTCGGTATCCACATAGGACGTCAAAGGGTCCTCATCGCGATGACTGACGAAACAGACCGGGCAGCCCGCAGCTTTGAGTGATTCAATTCCCCTGGTTTTTTCATTCGCTCCGAGAACAATGCAACCGTCTATTTTACGTGACTCGAACGCGTGCAGAACCTGGTCTGGATCATCCGATTGATAAAATAGTAAAAGCATGTGTAAGCGGTATTTCGACAATCCAACCGCAATCCCACTACTGATTTCACCAAAGTAATGCGTAGAGAACAGGTGGACCTGAGGAATATGTGGAACGATGACTCCGATATTCCCGCTTCTGCCCTTCACAAAGCTCTGTGCGATGGCGTTTGGCCGATACCCAAGAGCCTCTACTGCCTCGAGCACCTTCTTTCGCGTTCCCTCCTTTACCCCATCTACACCGTTGAGAACTCTCGAAACAGTTGCTTCAGAAACACCTGCCCGTTGGGCAACTAGCTTCCTTCTCACCATCGTCCTCATCCACCTGACAGCAATGTATGCGCGTACATTTTGGGTTATACCGTACCATCGTCGTATAAAACCACGATAGCCTGATCTGAGATAGCAGAGTACCTACTAGGCGGTCAAGTCAAAACGGCCCGACAGGCCACGTGTTTATTCATAGAAGCCATCGATGCGTCTGGTCTACATCGATACTGAGTTACGCACAATGTAGTGCCTACACATTCGACAGCTTCTCACACCAGCGCAACTCATTCATGTCGACCTGCATTCTCAACGGAGACGATCGATGTGGCCTTTAGCGGGCAAATTACCTGTTTTCATACACATTCCCCGCATGATCTTGGCCCCTTGCCAACCAAATTTTCCAATCCGGATTATTTTCCCGCAAAAATTTCATCGACGCGGAAAAGTATCGCATTGTATAGCCACACCGGCGAAGCGGACTGGTGTTGGCTGCTGCACCATGGATGATACGTGCATCGTGCAGGGAACATTCTCCCGGTTCCAATTCGAATGCCACTGCATTCGACGTGTCTACGTCCTTAATTTGCGCATGGAACGTATTTGAGGCTCTATCGACCTCTTCATACTCTGAAAAGCCATTATGATGAGTGCCGGGCACGACACACATGCATCCATTTTCCTTGGTCGTTTTATCCAGAGCTAACCATACTGTCACGATTTTGTCGTACGAACCAAACTTGTCTTTCCAGTATGCCGAGTCCTCATGCCACGGTGTGGCGCGCCCCTGGTAGGGATCCTTGCAAATGAAGTGACTGGAAAACAGCGCAATATCTGGTCCGATAATCGGTTCCACCAAGTTTAACACGTCGTCAGACAGCAGGAATTTCAATAGTCTCGGGTCCCTGAAGTGTGGCGTATCCAGTTCGTCTGACAATTTGCTACCCTTATCGGCAAGATGCTCTTCGAAAATATTCCTCAATTCGATGAAGTCCTGCTCTGGAAACACAGGCTTTTTGTACAACAAGTACCCGTTTGCGGCGTAAAATTTGACTTCTTCCTGATCTAAACGCATCCATCCTCATCTCCCGCGCGATTGATAATCGAAGTGTAGCTCGCCGCGATGAGACGCGCTCAACTTTTCCTCCACTTGAGTTCGCAGATCTTCGGAAGTTGGCTAGATCCTAATCTTGTTTCTCTGGATCACATGTACGTTCGGGACGCGATGCGGATTCCGTAAAAGCGCATTCGGGTTCTCTTCATCGCGGTTCACACCGAGCCACACTTGTGTTGAATATAGAAGTCGATCACAGGTTTATCGAGTGGATTGAGCTGCATTGGGAGGTCTGCAGGGAAGAACCACTTTACTTCCAAACTTTCCTCTTCGTCCACTTTTAACTCGCCTGTGAACTCCTTGGTCACGTAGATCACTGACGCCACGTAGACCTCGTGCCCATTCGGGTAGCGATAAAAGGCATCCTGTCCGGAGTGGACGTACAGCAGCTCCAACTTGCCTGCGGTGAGTCCTGTCTCTTCGAGAAGCTCGCGTCGTGCCGTGTCTTCGAAACTTTCCCCTAACTCCATCGATCCGCCAGGTAATCCCCAACAGTCGTTATCACTCCTATGTTGCAACAGGAGTTGACCGTCTTCGTTCACGACAACGATGGCAGCAGCAGCCATAATCAACGGTTGCGATCCTAATACTCTTCTCAAGTCCATGATATACCCAGACATACGAACGCTCCTCTCATGAACTCTAACAGTTTGCCTCGATCATCTCACACAATCCGATCTCAGACACCCTCTGTTACCGATCATCATCGCACCTTTCCTCAAGCCTTCGCATTGGCGAGCAAGAACTTATGGATAATATCTTGTGCTAGAAGGTTTCCTGCCAGCGCGTGACCAGCTGCATTTGGATGCCAGCTATCCGCCTCATACATTTTGATAGTTTGGTGATGCGATTTGATGTATTGGTCCATTTGTTGTGCTAAAGGAATCACGTAAATGTTCGGATTGTGGAACTCCTCGACCACGCCCATCTCTGCTTGTACGTACGCGTTCAATGGCGCCTTGTAATACGTTTCTGACGCATAGGTTGAAGGAGGCGTGACAATGACCACGACTACGTGTTGATTGATCGCGCTTTCAATTTCGTCGTGTAAAGCCTGTTTAATCTGGCCCATGGGTGTCTTCTTATCAATGTCGTCAAGCATGCCAAACGATATCACAAGCATATTCGGCTTGTAGTCCTTGAAAAGGCGCTCCATTTGGCTATCGTTGAGCAACGCAGGACTCAGTTGCGTATCGTCGTACTGAATGGGCCCGTAACCCACCTTCGATTGGTTGATAAAGTGGTAATTCACGTCCTGTGTCGCATTGACGGTACGAAACGCCCTGGCTAAATAGCCACCTTCGCCGACCGCATCACCCGTGCCATCGGCGGCCGATCCGCCGATGGCCACCACGGTGTATGCTTGATCCTTCTTCAAAGCGACGGGCCAGGTCGTCCACGAGTTTTGCGGGGACGCGATGGTCAGGCTCTGCGTATGACTGCTAGTGGTATGCCGTGCGGCGGTCTTCATCGAGACCGTCGAAGTGCGCCCTCCAGATATTCGTTTGTCTTTCAGTTGTACAGAATAGACAGAGACAATAGATACCAGAGCAGCGATACAACCCGTGTAAAGCCAGAATCTCTTTCTCTTCATTCGACCCTCATCCCTAGCGCGAGTGGAAATTCAATGGTGTGGTAGAAAATATGGTAAAGTAATGAATCATCATCCGTGCACGTCTGGATGATCGTATGAGTGAACGCACGTGTCCAATGGATTCCGGCCAATCGTTCAGATCGGAGACATGATAACATGCTGGTATTGAAAATCCCTAAAGAACAGAAACAAACCGTCATCCACAACATTCAATCGTATTTTGATGATGAATTATCGCAAACGCTCGGTGAACTTGCTGCAGAAAATTTGTTGGATTTCATGCTCAAGCAGTTGGGACCGACCATTTACAATCAGGCGATTCGCGATGCTAGAGCCGTCGTCATGCAGCAGATGGAACGAGTTGACGAAGAGATTTACGCGCTTGAGCAATCGGTAGATTTGCGATACCGAGATTGAGTAGAATGCAATTTTCGCGCACCCGCATGAACAGCCTTTGCGTGTATTTCCTGTAGGAGCGTTGTATAATCGTAAGGTAGTAACATTTTGCAAGCGAACGTGTTTGGCACGCACATACAAGGAGGATTTGTTTGAATGGCACGTCATTCCGATTACCCAATTGATGAGTTGTTTCTAAATCGGTGGTCGCCTCGCGCCTTTGCCGAGAAGAAGGTCCCTACCGAGACTTTATACTCGATTCTAGAGGCCGCACGCTTTGCACCGTCTGCGTCCAATTTTCAGCCCTGGCGCTTCGTCATTGCCCAAACCGACGAAGAACTCGAGACGTTTGCAGAATTTATCTTACCCGGTAACCGGTTGTGGACGGATCATAAGGTACCCGTTCTGATCCTCCTTCTCTCCGATAAGTACCGTCCAAACGGCGAACCGAATCCGTACCACTCCTTTGATGCGGGCGCTGCGTGGCAAAATCTAGCACTCCAAGCACATAAGCTCGGATTGGTGACGCATGCTATGGGCGGCTTCGACAAGGCGAAAGCCCGCGAATTGCTTCAGATTCCGGAGCAATTCGAGGTTCTCACATTAATTGCCCTTGGATATCAGGGTGATAAAAATGAGCTACCGGAACAACTCCAAGAACGCGAAATGCCAAATGACCGACGACCTCTTTCGGAGAGCATTGTGTCGTTCAAGTGAGTTACCAGATCCGCATCTTTCGATCGCCATGGTGACCAAAGAGCCTGCTGCCAAGTGGCAGCAGGCTTAGGTGGTTCCTAACATCCCATATCTCATACTGATGCGATGCAATCGACAACTACGTTCGGACACCACGCTTGGTCATTCTGATCACAAGCCACCTCAGACACAAGGCCATCTAAATTGGATAAACTTTCGTGTTGTAAGTTTGTTACACTGAGAGCTGTGAATTTTTTTAGGAGGATGCAAGATGTTCCATACATACAAAGATGTCGAAACAGCGATTGACGAAGTCGTGCAAAGGGAATTTACAAATGGTGTGTTTCTCAGCGCTTTAAGAAACGGTGAATACACCATTCCGCAGATTCAACACTTTGCTGTCCAATATTCATATTACAGCAGGCACTTCCCCCGCGTATTGGGCGCGGCGATCGCAGCGATGCCCCCCCTGGATACCTGGTGGGTCCCGCTGGCCGACAACCTTTGGGACGAAGCAGGTCACGGAGCGGATGGCAAATCACACGAACAACTTTATAAGACGTTCCTTCTCTCCGTGTATCCAGACGTTCAACTCGATGACAAAGGTGTTCCGAAACAGCCGATATCGCCTGCAGTGCAAAACGCGATTCAAACCTTTATTGATTTCTTCCGCGGTGCTTCCCCGCTCGAAGCAATGGCTGCCGTCGGTCTGGGATCCGAGATGTTCGCTGGATCAGTCATGGGTGACATCGCAAATGGTCTCCGGCATCCAAATTACGGTGAGCGACCACTCAACCTGCTGTTCTGGGACGTTCACGCAGATGAACACGAGCCGCGACACTATCAGCTGTGCAAAGACATCCTCGTTCAGTTCACTGATAAGAGTGCCCTTGAAACCATGTACCATGTGGGATCGAAAATCGCAAAGTCAGAAGCACTTATGTATACACAACTTCATCAGGAAATGGTTCAGCTAGGCTAACGCCCTCAATAGATCAGTCGGAAAACAGGTAAAGCACTGCCTGTTTTCCTCCATCTTTCACACCTCTTACGATCCCCAACTTCATTCATGAGAACATATTTTCAAATATTCCATCTAACCTTTTTCACGGTGAGCATAGCATGGAGATATAGACTGTCGGGGGTGTCAATGATGCGTGCTTCCGAATTGCAAATTGCAGATTTGATGTTTATCCGCGGGAATCGCTTGCTCGATCTCCCCGTCAAGATGATCACTCAAAGTAAATACACGCATGTTGCGGGCTATTGTGGAACAGGACTGGTCATCGAAGCGCAAGGACTACGGGCAACCGGATTGGAGGCCTTGAGTACCTATAAAGGCGTGGTCGATGTATATCGCCATCCGTATCTTACCGAGACGCAAAAGCAAGATATCATGGCGTTCGTGCACGAAGAGGTCGGCGGTCGCTACGACTACCTCCTCTTGGGCTGGGAGGCCGTGAGACACATCTTTGGCGTGTTCCTGCCCCATCTCAAATCGAAACGACGAATCTGCTCCACGCTTTGGGCGGATGCGTACAAGTCGGCGGCCGGTGTAGATCTGTGCCCTCAACATACCTACCCAACGCCAAATGATTTGGCTAAATCCGCTTATCTAAAAAAGGTGGGGACGTATTAACGGCCGAAAGCTCGACAAAAAGGGGCTATCGGCAGGAAGCCGACAGCCCAGCTGTCTCCCAGCAGTCACTCATGCAGTGTCTGCCGTCTCCTGTGGTTCTTTTACTTTCAGACGAACCCACAGCATATTGCACAGATATAACGCCCCAGCTACGCCAAGCATCACTCGAATTCCAAGAAACGCTGAACCGACGCCACCAAGTAGCGGACCTGCAAAACTCCCTAAGAAGGTTGCACTTGACGTGAAACCGTATATTTGCCCACGCTTGTCACTCGGAGCCATGCGCCCAATCAAGGCGTTCGCCGTAGGCAAAATGCCTCCGATGAACATGCCAAGGCCAAATCTGGAAGCCACGAAGACCCAGATGTTTGGCGCCAACGCTTGCGGAAGATAGAACAGTCCTGCGCCGGTCATACATATGGTCAAGACGCGTCGATAGCCAATTTTGTCGCTTCGCTTCCCGAGAAATGGGGATGCAATGAGATCAGCCAGTCCCGTAACGGCGAAGGCGAATCCTGCTACGGTGTTCAAATACCCAACATTTCCTGCCAACTCTTTCATAAATACAGACAGCACAGGCTGAACACTCATCACTGTGAACTGAGTCAAAAATAGGACCAAAAACATCGATTGAACTGTCTTCAACTGCTTAATGGCCTTAAACTGTCCAATGAGAGACGGTTTCTTGTTCGTCGAAGCCCTAGGGACTTGCGGTTCTTTAATCCATAGTAACGTGATGATAAATGCGATAAAAGCAAATATAGTCGTGAGGAAAAATACCATGTGATAATTGTTATGAAAGGAGTCTGCGGCTACACCGCCAAGCAAGGGTCCCACGAGCGTTCCCACCATACTGGCGGTCTGCATCCAACCAAGCGAAAATCCCAGCCTATCTTGTGGGATGACGCTCGCTACCAGTGCGATGGATGCCGCAGAAAACCCACTGAACGATCCCTGTAACGCCCGGATGATCATCAGTTGCCAGGTACTGTGCGCGAGGCCCAGTATGCCTGTGAAAATCGCAATGGCGATGGTAGAACGCAACACCATCATCTTGCGACCGCGCCTGTCGGACATCGCCCCCCAAAAGGGAGACATGATTGCCGCCATCAAGGGAGTCATTCCCTGGATGACTCCAGTGAGCATATCAACATGACGTAGATTATGTACGCCCAGTTGTTCCACGTACAGCGCCATAAACGGATTTGAACTCGAAAAGGCTATGGACATGCAGAACTGAACGCCTGCCATGATCCATAGTGTCATCTTCCACGAAGGTTGTGCCCTACTCTCTCCTTGTTCCCCCATCATCTAAAATATCCTTTCTGTGTGTCGCCACGGAGCATGCGCCCCTGGACTGAATTCAACAAGTTTCATTTGCGACACCTCGAATTGGTGTGAATCCGCAGAAGCGTCCCATCACCTCCCGCCATCAGTCAAATCAACTTTGTTCAGAAGCTGACTCAACAACTGGCGTTCGTCCGAGGATAGCGGCGCAAGTACCCCTCCCAAGCGTGACAGGTAGATCTCATCTGCTTCGGCTAGCACGTTTGCTCCACGCTCTGTCAGAAACACCTTCACGTGGCGCGCATCATGAACTTGACGACGTCGTTCGATATACCCTTCGTTCTCGAGTGAATCCAGCATGCGTGTTGCACCTGCTGCCGTGATTTCCAGAAAATTAGAAAGCTCCTTCACTCCAATTCCATCTACAGAGGCGATCGTCTGTAAAAACCTCCTTTGTGGACGCGACAAAGAGCCGTAACGACGGCCAAGTTTTTGGTATAACCGATCCAATAATTTACCAACGCTTTTGATGTCTTCCAACATGATTCATCCCCGGCGAATTATTTAACTAACTCAATTTAATATTAACATACGCAGTGTCGTCGCCAAAGTTTACACGGGCATCTGCATCCTTGGTTTCCAACGCCAAAAGTGCCCCTACGATGAAACGCCTGCAGGGGCACTTGTCCTCATGTTCGTCAGAGATGTTCATCGCTATGACGCTCCCGCCCGCTCGACACTTAACGGTCTGCGAAATCGCGAGACGCCGTAGTTATAGTAAATGTGGGAACACCATGAACAGAACCATCAGGAGAAGGGCGATAAACGTCAAATATGCAAATGTGCGCACCTTTCCCGCCTCCGCCTTGGCGTCGCGGCCCTCCTCCAGTTCGTGGATAATGCGTTTCATCTTCGCACCCGCCATGCTAATCAGGCCACCAACGACGACTAGGAGCAGAATCACGACAACCGACCAGGTCGCAGGAACATTGGCTACCGAGATCAAATATCCACCTGTGAGAAGTTGCAGGATAATGATATATAAACTTACCTTGTTCACATGGTACAGTGCACGCACGTACCCCGCCTGAGATGGTTTCGGAAGAGCGGTCATTTTTGTCACCATGAACGGAAGAAAAAGGTAAAACCCCATCGAGATCGCGCCAAGAATGTGGATAAAGTACACTATGTGATTTGCCATGACTACACAGAATCCCCTTTAAAAGTTTTCATCCTCCTCGAGAGCGTATCACAGCAGATGCTAGGAAGACGCACCGATAGGACCAAAACAGCGACATTTGTCCGAACAAAAGCAGCCGAGGACATTTGAAGCAACTTCTTGTACCTAGGTTGCTTCAAAAAAAAGTGCCCCTGCATCTCTGCAAGGGCCAAGTAAGGGGGTCAAAATGGAGACTAACAGCCGGTCGAAATCAGCTGCAGCAACTACTTGTACTGTATCGTGTAATCGTTGAAATCACATTGAAATGCATGCTCAATCCGCAATGGATTGAACACCGGCGCGAAATGGACCTCTACCTGTAGCGGATCGAACAATCATCGCTGGACAACGGGTCCATTGGCTTGTCGATCAGGCCTGGATATGGGAATACCCGTATTCATTCCTCACTGCTGGACGGGACCGTGCATCAGTCGACGGGCGATATACATAGGCGAATCCAAGCAGTGATTGTGCGCACGTGGACTTACTCGAAGCGTTGTCCACATCTTATGGTACAATTCAGAATGGTGCGGATTGCTCTTCAAGATGACCAATTTTTATATTCGGGTGTGTTCGTTATGGATATAAAACTGAGCACCTTGCCGCTTTGGATGATGGCGTGTGTGGCAGTTGTGATTTCTCTGTTTCTACTTGTTTACTTGGGTAATTTCTGGAGGTTATTTGCACGCTCCTACGCTAGGGCTGCTATCTTGTTTGCTGCAACCTGTGTCATCCAAAGCCTGCTGCTGAATGCTCATAATGGTGTACAAGCTCGGCTTATCTACAGTTTCGCATTGCCGACGGTGTTCATCGCCCAAATCGCCCTCATCGATGCGTTCATCGTGACTTTCAGACTGCGTAAACCCCACTGGTTCCCATCATTATGGTGGATTGGGTTAGCCTTTTTCGTCGTATCGACCGCGTTTCACAATACTATCTACCCTGTACTTCAAAGGGTTCCGAATGGTTATTTCTTCGCTAGTCCGACATCAGCCATCGGCTTCACGCTCTTGAAAATAGGAGTATTCGGCGGAGATTTCATGGGATTCATATACGTTGTTGGGGCTGGGTTAAGAAGTCAACGATACAACAATATGCGATGGCCGTACGCGATGGTGATCGTGCTCTATTGTCTATGCATGTTCAATGATGCAATCATCATCCAGCATCACCACACGCTTTACCCGACCGCATGGGTCGGAGGGTTCTTGTTGTTCATCATGCTGTGGCGCGAATTACACGGTCACATGCGCGAAATCTATTCACATGTCAATCTGGACAGGCTGACAGGCGCATATTCACGCACCTTCGGAGAAATCTATTTGTCGCAATGTCTGGAACATCAAAACGTGGGACTGTTTTACGCGGACATCGATCATTTTAAGGATATTAACGACAAGTATGGACATCGCACGGGAGATTTGGCACTCCAGCTAATGGTTCGTCTCGTACAACCGATGATGCGCTCCCCAAATCTAGCTGTACGCTTAGGTGGAGATGAATTTCTGTTTCTGTTCCCCAATGCCAAGCCGGACGATGAAATCCACTTGCGCACCCATCTTCAGTCGCTATTGAGCAGCATGCGCGTGCTGGCTGGAGCTGACGAATCGGCTGAAGTACCCTTGCAAGTGAGTCTCGGCTGGGCATACGCAAAGAAGGGGGAAGCCTGGAGCGACATCGTCCACAGTGCGGATTTATCGATGTACCAAGCGAAAGAAGCAAACAAGAGACATGAACAACGCTCTTCCCCCTAACACACGAACCAGAAACAGGGTCACCGTCCCAAGACGGTGGCCCTGCTGTTCGTAACACTTAGCACCTATTGGGTAAGGTGTGCCGCTTTATCCGCGATCACTATCTGCCTTCACGTAACCTGCGTTCCGATCAGGCACACCTACCTGTTGCTCCTTCGTCCAAGTGCTGGTGGCTGGAATTTTGGAAATGTCTGCACGATGCGCGTACCGCTTGGCGACATCGGTGACTTCCAAAAGCACACCTTCGGCCAAGGTGGTAGGATTCAAACCTCTCTCGAGGAACAGTTCATGCTTTGCATGCAGCTCGTTCTCCGCCGCCTCTTTACGAGGATTGTGAACATATGCGATCTCTGTCCCAGTCAACCGCGCGACGAGTTCCGCCAAGTCACGTACCTTGTGCGTCTCTGTCATCTGGTTGAAAATCATGACCCTGTCGCCTTTGCTCGGAGGATTTTCAATCGCTAATTGAATGCAACGAACGGTATCCTGGATGTGAATGAAGGCGCGCATTTGACCGCCGGTACCGTGCACCGTCAACGGATAGCCGATGGCAGCCTGCATCAGGAAGCGATTCAGGACTGTCCCATAGTCACCGTCGTAATCAAAACGGTTGATCAACCGTTCGTCGAGCATCGTCTCCCGCGTATTGGTTCCCCATACAATGCCCTGGTGCAAATCCGTAATTCGTATGCCATCGTTTTTGTTGTAAAAATGGAAGAACAATTGGTCTTGCGTTTTCGTCATATGATAGATCGATCCTGGATTCGCAGGATAGAGTATCTGCTGTTGAATTCTCTCGCCAGTCTCGGTCGGAACCTCAATATCCAAATAGCCTTCCGGGATCTTCATGCCCGCCGTACCGTAACCATAGACGCCCATCGTTCCTAGGTGAACCAAATGGACGTCGAGCCCGGAATCGACAATCGCCGAGAGCACGTTGTTCGTGGCATTCAAATTGTTATCGACCGTGTACCTCTTATGCTTGGCCGACTTCATTGAATACGGCGCGGAACGCTGCTCAGCAAAGTGCACAATGACGTCCGGTTGCTCCGTCTTTACGAGGTCCAACAGTAGCTCGTAGTCGTTCGCTATGTTGATATTGTAAAACTTGATGCTCTGACCAGAAACATCCTTCCATACCTTAAGGCGAGTACCTATTGGCTGAATAGGCGTGAGGGACTGGCATTCAAGTTCATTATCAATGTTGCGCCGGGATAAATTATCCACGATCACGACATCATGACCTAAATTAGACAAGTGAAGGCTGGTGGGCCACCCGCAAAACCCGTCACCGCCCAAAATCATGATCTTTTTTTGTTCTTTATTACTCAACACAAAGCACCCATTTCGTTGATAAATTGTAAGTAATGTAGAAGTTGCGTGTACCGATTCCTCAACCTGACGGCGATTTCCAAGCGTCGCTACCGCGCGACCCTTTTGACTTCGACGTAAACCTCCAGATCCCTCTGTAAAGTGAACACCCACGAAATATGACCGAACAGTCGGTCTATTTACACTCCTTGATCGATTGCGTCGTATGACGGGATGACGCCGTAGATCGCATGTGGACATCTTAGCATGCAGGCTTTGCTTCGCATGGAATTCCACTCCCCGATGAAACCATCACAATGACAAGAATGATTGACACTCCGGAAAACCGTACTTTACAATTTTACCAAAGGGAGGCGAGGCATGTGTTCGAAAATCACGTTCGAGAATTGCGACGCCGTTCCCATATGTCACAAGCTCAGTTGGCCTCTGCCGTCCATGTCTCTCGGCAAACGATTCAATCCATTGAATCCGGAAGCGTGATCCCTAGCACCCTGATTTCGCTCCGACTAGCACGGGTACTGGGCGTTCGTGTCGAGGATATCTTTCGTGAACAGAGCGAGGTTCCAGCCAAGGTCGCTTGTTTAGGCGATGAGGAACTGCAAGCGGGAGACCGTGTCATCGTCGCTCAAATTGACGGCAAGCACGTCGCGCATCGCGCCGCTTTTGCACTCGGACAACACATTCCCACAGCCCCTCTGGCAAACATCGTGAGCAGGCGCTTGGACGAAGAACAGGTGGAACTCACACACTTTGGTCGCGACGAGATGATGGCGTGGACCATTGTGTGCGGGTGTGATCCCTCACTCGGGCTGTTGGCCACACACGCATCCAACGCACACGTTTCCTCCCCTGTGTACTGGATGAACGCAGATAACGGAAAGGCAGCAAGGCTGTTGAACAGGGGAGCGATTCAGGTTGCTGCAATTCATCGACCATCTTCCAGCCAGAATGCCACGCAAACATATGAAAGTATCTCAGACGCTTGTTATCGTATCCACGTCGCATCCTGGGAACTCGGGTGGGTGGTCAAACGCGGTAACCCATGTGGTTTTTCGGATGCGTTTGATCTAGCGGATGGGAAAATCAGGATAGTAAACCGCCCAGTCGGTGCGGGTGCCCGCACACTGCTGGATGAACGCCTGAGTGCATGTGGCGTAATGCCAGATGCAGTATCCCAGTATTCCTGGACCGTAGCCGGCCACACGCAAGTGGCCATGGCCGTCGATGCCGGTGTCGCAGATGTGGGCATCGCCATCGCGGGCGTCGCAAGTGCTATGCATTTGGACTTTATTCCTATCCAACAAGAACAGTGTGAACTGTGGATTCCCAAGCGGCACTTTCCACAAAGTGGCGTACAGCGTTTGCTGGATTCCCTGTCGTCGGACGTATTTCGCTGGGACTTGGCCCGCTTTGGTCCGTATGACACAGAGCGCACTGGCTCCTTTGGCGAAACGCCACATTCCGGGTAAAGCGCACGCTCATAAACCCAAGTATTTTATCGGTGACGCCCCCAAGAAGGAAGGCTTACATATGAAAACATTACGAACAGGTAAACGAGTTGTATTCACGGGAATTGGACTTGCAGCATGTCTCTCAGTAATCGGGTGCGGCACTGACAATCAGACCACTGCCAACAACGTCACAACCTCGAGCACTTCTTCGGCGGCGAAGGCAAGTGGCACAGCCAATGTCGCCTATGCAGGATCACTCCAATTGACGAATGACAGCTACGTCAGTCCCCTGTTTCGGAAGCAGACTGGATACGCCTATCAGGGATATGGCAATGGTGCGGACGCTGTCGCAAGTATGATTAAATCTGGGCAGATCACACCAAATGTATTTGAGAGTATCGGCACGGGCCCCATTCAGTCCCTTGGCGCCAAGTACACCGACTGGGCGGTTGGGTTTGCGAGTTCGCCGCTCGTCATCGCATATTCCAAAAAGTCTCCCTATGCAAAACAGCTAGAGGCCATTGCCAACGGAAAAGAGCCGATTTCCGACCTCTTTACCCTCATGGCGAAACCGGACTTTCACCTTGGCCGGACGGATCCAAACACGGACCCGCAAGGTCAATACTTTGTCATGATGACGCATTTGGCGGAAACGGAACTCCACTTGCCAGCAGGCACAGCGAATAAAGTACTCGGATCGCTCGACAACCCCAATCAAGTGTATAATGAGACCGATATTCTGGCGCGTCTTCAAGCTGGCCAAATGGATGCCTCGAGCGCTTATCTGCCGGAAGCGATTCAGCAACATCTCCCATATATCAAACTGCCGGATACCATTAATATGGGAAATCCTGCCGATGCCAAACTTTACGCATCGCAGCATGTAAAACTAGCAAACGGAAAAACGGTCTCAGGTGCACCGATTGAAGTCTATGCGACGACCATCAAGGGTACGCAAGACCAGGATGCGGGAACCGCGTTTGCCAAACTCACTTTGTCGAAGCAAGGACTTCAAATATATCAAAAGATGGGATATACACTGACGCCATTTAAAGTCTGGGGAAATAAAGCGGATGTACCCAAAGCGATTGCGGATGAAATCGAGTAACGATTGTGATTGGACATGAAACTTCTGAAATACAGCGTCATCTTAACGGCACTGTTATGCACGAGTTTCCTGTTGCTCCCGTTGCTCGCACTACTGTTTCACATATCGTGGTCTAGTCTGTTGCAGACGTGGTCCGGACCGGGCAATCAGCCTTTTGTGACCTCCCTAGAGACGACCTTCATCACCATGGCTGTCGTCATCGTCTTCGGTACGCCCTTAGGTTGGTTGCTGGCTCGCGGTCGGCATCGAATATGGAGACTGGTCGAATACGTGCTGCTCATTCCATTGCTGATGCCACCACTCGTCATCGGGCTACTGCTCATTTACGCGTATGGCCCGTACGGTTTCATTGGCGAAGCCCTTGGCCATTGGCACATCTCCGCCTCGAACACCATACTCGCGGTCATCATCGCGCAAATTTATGAGTCCATCCCGTACTACGTCTTCTCGGCACAGGGAGCGTTTAGTCAGGTCGATCGCGGCTTTGAACTAACGTCATACTCACTTGGTAGACCGCCTGCTTCGACGTTCTACAACATTACGCTCCCGCTCGCCCTCCCCGGTCTCGGCGTGGGCTTTACCATGGCGTTTGCCCGTGCCATCGGAGCGTATGGAGCAGTGATGGTGGTTGCCTATAACCCGCACACATTACCAGTCAGTATCTGGGTCGCACTTGAGGAGCAAGGGTTGCCAACAGCCTTGCAGTTAGCGCTGCTGTTACTCGTTACAGCACTCCCTCTACCCTTGGCGATGATTCTTTGGAGGCGAGTCCGTCATGCTGGAACTGCAGCTTAAGTTACCCCGAAGATCCTTCACTGTTTCTGTGGATCTACGTATCCAGACGAACTCGATATTCTGCCTCTTTGGCCCGTCTGCCACTGGAAAATCGAGCATTCTCTCCGTCATCGCAGGGTTTGAGACGGACTATGAGGACGTATACCTCGCCATCGACGGCGAGGTACTTGCCAATACGAACCTCAAGTCAGGCGGCTTCTGCCCGCCCTGGCGCCGGGGTATCGGCTATATGGAGCAGTCCGCACGCCTATTCCCGCATTTGACAGTGGAACAGAATATCCTCTATGGCGTCGCTCGACGGCCCATGGACAGATGGTCTGCCGACATCATCGATTTCCTCGACTTGCGAGATTACTTGTCCGTAAGACCCCGGCAACTCTCAGGCGGTTTGACGCAACGCGTGGCTCTCGCCCGAGCACTCGCCGCCAAACCGCGCGTTCTGCTTTTGGATGAACCTTTCTCGGCGCTCGATTGGATGGCCCGACGCGCCTTACAAGATCTCGTCCTCACCCTCCATCAAAGCTTTCCGATGACCATCGTACTCGTCACCCACCAACTGACAGAGGCGCAGCGCATGGCAGACACCATCGCCCTCATGGACCGAGGCCAAATTCTACAAACGGGATCGCCAGGGGATTTGATGGCATCCCCGTCTTCATGGCGAGCCGCCCAGCTATTAGGTTATGCGTCGCTCTTCCGAGACTCCGACGATGTACAATATGCAATTCATCCGGATCGAATTGTCGTCGGACGGCAACCGAACCATGGTATCACCGTCGATGCAAACGTCCATCAGGTGATCTGGCATGAAGGACACCAACGCGCCGTCCTCCTACTTAAAGCGCCTTGGCAGACAGAGCAGATGATTGAAGTAAACCTCGCCCCGACGGATAACGTACAAGTCGGAGCGAAGGTGCCGATCACGTTTGTGCACCCCCCTCAAATCGGATAGGCGGGACGAGGGTTCCAATCTGGCCCACAAGATGCACAATAAACTGCTACACCGTGCGGAAGCATGCCTCAAAAAAAGGACGCTCACAGCTCAATGTGATCGCCCTTTTTTTGTGGACCAAAACACGATATCGATCCACGCATAGCAACAAATTTAAATATGTTGTACATTGTTAAATGGATGATATTAGGCAATGATGTGGATCAGGTCATTAAAGGAGCCCCGATTATGCTGTCCTACTTTATTCACGCACTCATCTCGGTTTTTGCGGTTCTGAATCCGCTAGGAATCCTACCTACTTTTCTAGCGATTACGGATGGAAAACATCCGGTGGAAAGAAGGCGGATCGCGCGAAAGGCGATTGTTTATTCTTTCTTTATCGTACTGGTGTTTTTGCTGTTGGGGCACCTCATTCTTACGCTGTTCGGCATTACTATTGAAGCATTTCGAGTGGCTGGAGGCATCCTGGTCTTTTTCATTGCTTTTCAGCTGTTGAATGCGCAGCCCTCGCACATCCAAACGCCACACGAGGACGAGTCTCAACAGAAGCCGGATATCACCCTGACTCCACTTGCTCTGCCCATTATTGCCGGACCCGGTACGATTGCAACAGTCATGGCATTAGCGGCCGGGCCGAATATAGTCATGCATTCCGCAGCCGTGTTTGTCGCTTGTGTCATCGTGCTAGCGGGAACCTACTGTATTTTTCACTATGCGTCATCGATCAACAGGTACATTGGGCATACAGGACTCAATGTGATCACCCGGCTGATGGGGTTTATTTTGACGATCATCGCAGTACAGATGGCAGCCACAGGATTGATCGGATTGTTCCCTGGATGGGCGCACTAAGTTGTGAGGGTACAGACAACTAGTTAGCATTCAACTTGAGACGAACCAGGGTAGTCAACAACGCAAGTCGACTACCCCCTCCTGGAATTACCTAGTCGTGATCCAATTCACGATGACGGATATTTCACCACCGGGCTTTTCGTTTTATTGAGTGCAGATATCACATCGGGTCCAACGTTCAAATTGGCTTCAACCAATTCAGGGGGCGTCAAGGCCATCCACTGATTCAGGGAAACATCTGCATATCGTGGGGACTTAAATATCTCTAGAAAGATCAGCTTTTTATCTCCGGTGTTTTGAATGTAGTGCCCCCACACCATCGGGATAAATCCGACATCACCAGCACGATAATTGAATGTGTTGGCCGTTCCCTGTGCGGCGAACAACGTCATGCGCGCGGTTCCTTGGATATAGTACTGCCATTCATCGGCGTTTGGATGCCAGTGCATCTCACGCATTCCGCCTGGCTCTACCTCCACCAAGGCCGCCGAGATGGTCGTGACTGGGAATGTATTCGAGTCGGTGATCCACACCTTCCCTCCCGATGATTGAATGGGTTGCTGCCGCAACATATGGTGTGAAAAGGTCTGTGGAACAACTCCGGCCGGACTCGTCACCTTATCTCCCTGTAACGACCCCGGTACGTCAGCCGGGAAGATATACTTCTCCTCGTGGGCAATGTTCGAGAAGGCACGTTCGGTCACGCCGAAATTCGCCGCCAAGACATCTATCGGTGTATGTGCCAACCAATCAGAGATGCTAAACGTATTATTTTCGCTAAAATCTCCTTGATCGAAAATCAGCAAAAACTCGCATCCCTCCACAAGCCCCTGAATGGAATGTGGAATGCCGGCTGGGAAAAACCACAGATCACCAGGGCCGACATCATCGACAAAGTTGCGCCCGTTTTGATCCACTGCCGTGATACGCGCGCGCCCTGTCAGCATGAATGCCCATTCATTTGCCGTATGCCAGTGGAGTTCTCGCACGCCCCCTGGATTGAGACGCATGTTGACCCCTGCAATGCTCACGCTTATCGGCAATTCCTTGGTCGTTACCTGTCGCGCCCAACCTCCTGGCTGTAGGCGCATATGCGTGTCGGAAAATGAGAATTTGGCGTTGGGTACACCACCGTGGTCGGTCACCGGTGGCACAAGCATGTCAGGATTCTCGATGTCACGCATGACATCCCGCGGGCCCGGGTCAGTTCCTCCGGCTCCATCCTGCTCACGAATCGGTTGTGGTATGTTAGGGTTATGAGTGTGAGGATTTTGGGATTTCACGTCATGAATCACTCCTCTTGATTCATCGATCAGGAATGTCTATGACGCGCAACGACGCGATATGTTGAATGTACCTGTCTTATGTAGAAACAGACACCCGTACATAGGCCAATCAAAAAGCCGTTCCGAACGGAACGACTTTTATATGGTAAAACTCTCCCATATCCCAAGAAATAAGTTCGACTTCACAGCAATGTTCATGGGGGTTGGGACTCTTTGTTCACTTCGTTGCAGCCGGAGAACGATACTTGTATAAACAAGGATTCAGGCGTACACTGATGGCAAAGGGTGAAGGGAGGATTCTCATGGAAGATGAAAGTGACTTGATACCAGGTTCATTGAGTTACAAACTTGCGAATGCTTCCCGACATCTCATCAATCAATTAAACCGGAATTTCAAGGACAATCATTTATCCATTACGTACGAGCAATTTAGAATCATTATTCGGCTTTGGAAGGAGGACGGGCTCACACAGGGCCAGTTGGCTGTTCTCACCGATAAAGATGAACCTTCTGTGTCGCGCTTGATCAACAACATGATTAAGCGAAAGCTGGTGGAGCGCATTCCTCACCCTGATGATCGCCGCACGAACTTGATTTTTTTAACCGAGGAAGGAAGAAACATCCAACACGAATTGTACGTTCAGTTAAACAAAACGACAGAGGAAGCCTTGCGAGACATTAGCGAACACGATGTGGCCATATGCTTGGAAGTTTTGGACAAGGTGACCCGCAATTTGACCTAGCACCATTTTTCTGCCATATACTTGTTCGAACAATATTTGTGCAAACAACTATGTGGCGGTCATACAAACTGATGGAAAGTAGGTATCTACGTGCATTTACACATTGTAATCGTTCACGCGAAAGACCGAGACAAGCTCAAGACATTCGTGCAATCGATGCAAGAGAAATATATCAATAACTTCAAGATTGAAGAGTCCGCTTGGATTCTTGGTAGCGATCAGGACAATAAGACCATCAGAACAAACTTAAAGGACGATTTGTCCGCGCAGGATGAGTTGTTTGTGTGCAGCTTACCAAAGGGGTCGAGTTGGAAGAATATCGATGGGCTCAAAGCGTTTTTGAACTACGTTCGAAGTGCCTAAATTCGAAGACATTGGATTACTAGATAAATGGCCATCGTATGTCCTGCGAACGCTGCAGCCAGGCGATGCAGATATGAAATAAATCATGATGATCACCATTGCCTTGAGCTTGTGGAGGATGAATCAAAGATGACGAACACACAGCATTCCCTCCGAGAACGGCTAATTTCAGATTTAGCGTATCAGCTCCTGCTGACACAAGGGCTTTCTTCCATGATCGTAACGCAGACTCTTTCGTGCAATCAGTTGCTCGTTCTGAAAAAACTCAATGAATGTGATGTGGTTAGTCTTACCGATTTATGTACAGCGCTAAAGTTAAGCCCTAGCACGATTACAGGAATTTGTGATGGACTCGAGAAAAAAGCGTGTATCACCCGTCATCGACCGTTAACGGATCGAAGATTTGTATACGTTTCGATCACCGATTGCGGGCGGGAATGCCTGAACCAAAACCGCAATTCCATCGTCGAACGTTTTGCTCTAGTTGCGGACAGGTTCGATGATGCCGATCTAGCGAAGACGGTCTCCCTATTGGCGGAATTAAACAAATCCTTGCGTACGGACCTAAAGGGGACATGAAATGGAAAGAGACGTCTACTGAGTGCATCAGCAAACGCCTCTCGTGAAAGTGCCTTGCATCATCATATACCGTAAGTGTTGGTTAATTCAGATACAACCAATATATCTGCATTAGGTGACCTCTATCAGCGTTGCACCTGCACCATCCATAAACATGCTTTCATCCATCAACTTCAGATCAGGAGATACGAGAGGTGTAAAGTCCATGAGGCTAAGTATGTCGTTCTGGAGATCGATGCCTGGGGCAATTTCAGTCAAGACAATCCCCTGCCGTGAAAGGACAAACACGGCCCTTTCCGTCACGTAGACGACTTCCTTATCATGCAGGCCAGCATAGCTCCCACTAAACGTGATCTGTTCGACATGACGGACAAATTTCGGGTGGTTCCCCTCTTTTATAATCTGAAGCTTGCCATCCTCAACAGCTACTTCCAGTCCACCATTGCTAAACGTCGTGCAGAACACAACCTTCTTCGCAGGCTGTGTAACATCGATAAATCCGCCACATCCAGTTTTACGCCCGCCAAATTGACTGACGTTTACGTTGCCTCGCTCGTCGATTTGAGCCGCGCCCATAAACGTAATATCGACTCCACAACCATGATAGTGATCGAATTGGCTTGCATGATCCAGAATGGCGTCCGCATTCACAGTGATTCCGAACTGGTTTTTGCCCGATGGGACCCCTCCAACGACGCCAGATTCAATCGTGAACACGATTTTGTCCAACAGTCCCTCTTCCGCACTAACGGGCCCAATGACATCTCCAGGGATGCCAATTCCCAGATTGATGACCGCACCTTCCTTTAACTCCTTGATAGCACGACGTCCGATCAGCTTCCGTACACTAAAAGGGAGCTTTGGCATAGTCTGCTCGGGAACTCTTAGGTCGCCTGAATATCGAGGATCGTATACAGCACTCGGTACTTGCTTGTGGTCCAGCTCTGGATTTTCGACAATCACGACATAGTCTACTAAATAACCGGGTATCGCAACTTGCTTGGGGTGAATAGAGCCGCGTTTTACCACGTGTTTTACTTGAACGATCACTTTTCCACCCTGTGCTTTAGTCGCTTGTGCAGCAGACAAGAGTTCAAGCTTCAATGGTTCTTCCTGAACACTGATATTCCCCGCCTCATCCACTGCGGTTCCGCGAATGAAAACATGATCGATCGGCACAGATTTATAGAAAAGGTAGTCCTCTCCCATCATGTTCACGATCTCCACTGGGCTATATCCGCTTGCCTTGGCCCTTTCATTGAACTTCCCACCTTCGACGCGCGGATCGACGAAGGTGTCTAGCCCAATCGGAGAAAAATGGCCAGGAAGTCCGTTGGCCATCGTTCTAAATAAATGTGTAAGCTGACCTTGCGGTAAACAGTAGGCTTCCATTCGATTCCTCTCGATGAGGTCTCTCATGTTCGGCAACAAACCCCAATGCCCACCCACAACTCTCGAAATCAGACCATCTAGAGCGATATACTCAAGCCCATTGGTGCCATCGGACTGGTTAGAGTGTCAGGTAGTGGTGTAAATTCGGAAGATGCATCTTGACGAAAAAGCCATCGAGTGCAATCTACTAAAAGTGACGAGCAATCAGTAGAGGAGGCACATCGATGGCTTATATGGATAAGATCGCACTTTTGGATTTGATTCGCAAGATCGGGTTAGAAGATGGGGATGTAGATTTTCTAAAAGAAGGACTGAAAATCCTCACCCAAGCCGTTATGGATGTTGAAGTCAGTTCACTCATCGGTGCAGAACGGTATGAACGTAGTGAAAAGCGCAGCAATAGTCGCAATGGACACAGAGAGCGAGAATGGGATACTCGCGTTGGAACGATTGACTTACAAATTCCAAAGCTTCGAAAGGGCAGCTACTTCCCCAGTATCCTGGAGCCTCGTCGGAAGGCGGAGAAGGCTCTGCTGGCCGTTGTCCAAGAAGCGTACGTGCATGGTGTAAGTACGCGTAAGGTGGATGAATTGGTTGAGTCACTTGGGATTCAGGGTATTAGCAAAAGTGAAGTCTCCCGCATCTGCAAAGAACTCGACGATGTGGTGCAATCGTTTAAGAATCGTCCTCTAGAAGGGGCGTATCCATATGTGTGGTTAGATGCAACGTTCCCAAAGGTTCGAGAAGGCGGAAGAGTTCAGAGTATGGCATTTGTGATTGCCATTGGCGTGCGAGATACCGGCGAGCGAGAAGTGCTGGGTTTTGATATTGGCACGAGCGAGGATGGCTCGTTCTGGCTCACATTTATTCGTAGCCTCGTTGCCCGTGGATTGAGCGGTGTACAGTTGGCGATTAGCGATGCACACGAAGGACTACGAAATGCAATTGGTTCTGCCTTGACAGGAGCGACGTGGCAACGTTGCCGTGTTCACACGATGCGTAACATCCTAAGCCAGGTGCCCAGGGCGTCGCAACAGATGGTCTCGTCTATTGTCCGGACGATTTTTGCTCAGCCAACGCAAGAAACAGCCAAGCAACAACTGGCTGTCGTCCTGGAGCAACTTCAGGCAAAGTTCCCCAAAGCGATGAACGTTTTGGAGCGGGCTGAGGAAGACGTTTTAGCATACATGGCATTCCCCAAGGAGCATTGGAAGCAAATCTGTTCGACCAATCCGCTGGAGCGATTGAATCGCGAACTACGGCGCCGATTCGATGTCGTTGGCATATTCCCGAATCGGGATTCTGTCGTACGTCTTGGAGGAGCCATTCTCCAGGAGCAGAACGATGAGTGGGTCGTCGCGAGACGCTACTTTAGCCGCGAGTCGATGGCTAAACTCACCGGAACGGATGAACAGCAACTACTGGCACCCACGTCAGTATTACATAAATAGCCGCACTATGTGGTTGCACTCGAATTTACACCACTTGACGGGACACTACCTCGGACTGTCCCGCAGCGTGAAATATTCGCAGGTCCGAGGGATGCCCTGTCTGCAAAAAGGACGCCCGAATTGCCTTTAAGATAGAGTCACATTGCCCCATTCCACCAAAACCTGTAAGAGCAATATGATCTCCGTCCGCGATCTGGTGAACCACATCACTCGCTTGAATAAATTCCATAGCCTCGTACTCCTTATTTCGAGCAGTCTACAATGGTTGGAAAGTCACCAGTCTGAAATTTCCGGATGCTCGGCTCATGACCCGGAAAAATATACTCAGCCTTGGAACGCACTCGATCCATGCTTTCAAAGATGTCTTTTGTGCTGGTGAGAATTCCTGCGGGAACATTTTCACGGATGTTTTCAAGTAAATTAGACACGTCCCCGGATACGCACAAGGTCCCCTGATCGGTTTTCACGAGCACAGACTGGTGCCCATCGGAATGGCCCGGGGTTAAAAAGACTTTGATACCAGGGACAATCTCCTCTTCTCCATTTACAAAATTCCACGAAAAATAGTCTATTGAATCAAATAATTCCGGCAAATAAATACCACGTTGACTCGGGATCGGGTTGTGGGCAGCTTGCCATTCTCTCTCCTGAACAATGAATCGCGCATTCGGAAACAACCGATTATTTCCTATATGATCGTAGTGCAAGTGAGTATTGATGACGATATCGACATCCTCAGGTGCCCATCCTGGGCCCTTTTTCAGCGCCGCCACCATGCCCTCATCGTCAGCGCGTCTGCAAGGGCTTACATGTTCAGTGACCCAATCCACATCGTGAACACCCGTATCGACCAAGATATTGTATCCGCCGCCCGTGATGGCCGCGGCCCAGATCGGGATGACTATGCTCTGCCCGTAGTCACGGTCATACGTTATACTGGCTTTCGCAACAGTGAGTTCTCCCATCTTCAAAGCTGTCACTTTCCACATAGCGAATTCCTCCTACCATATGGGATCATCATGAACGTGAGAGGAAGAGCTGGCAGTTCACCTATGCAAGGGAACACCACAATTCCTCACTTTCATCCTAAAGTACCATTCCACCACCGACGTTGATGACCTCTGCTGTGACGTAGCCAGCTTCGTCTGACGCTAAAAATGCGATGACGTTCGCTACGTCCTCCGGCTTTCCTGCCCTACCCATCGGAATCTTACCGATCATGACGTCCCACACCTTTTCAGGAACACCTCGTGTCATATCCGTATCAATAAAACCTGGACAGATAGCGTTTACAGTGACGTTGTATTTCGCCAATTCTCGAGCAGCCGTTTTCGTTAAGCCGACAACCCCAGCTTTCGATGCGGCATAATTGGCCTGCCCAATATTCCCGAGCCAACTCGCAGAAGCAATGTTGATAATTCTGCCGCAATTCTGGTTCCGCATGATTTTTGCGGCCTCCTGCACGCAGTGAAAGGTTCCTGTCAGGTTCACGTTAATAACCTGGTCCCATTGCTCATGAGTCAGCTTATGCAACATACCATCTCGATTGATGCCCGCGTTGTTCACCACAATATCGATCGCGCCATGGCGCTTTACAACCGCTTCAAAAAGTGCGCTTACATCATTGGCATCCGCCACATCGCAGACTTGGAACCAAGCCTCTCCGCCTTGTTCTACGATGGCTCTAACGGTTCCTTCCCCGTTCTCAGCCACCATGTCACAGACGACGACCTTGGCTCCCTCTTGCGCAAGTTTCACAGCTATCCCTCGACCAATACCTCGACCCGCACCTGTCACAATAGCGACTTTTCCACCTAAACGCATCTCACATTCCTCCTAAAAGATCTCGTAGTCCAAATGGGCTCTGCCGATAGATCACGGTGTTCGTAGACGAAAGATTGGAGGATATCATCGGCACAAAATCCATTTGACCGAGCACCTCACGCTCTACGTCAACTCCGGGTGCAACCTCAATCAATTCCCATCCACCGGCCGATAATTGAAATACCGCTCGCTCTGTCACAACCGAAACACGCTGTCCGCGTTCAAGCGCCATCTTCCCGTTGAATGAGACTTGCTCTACCTCGTTTACGAATTTTCTGGATTTACCTTCCTCGACGATCCGCATCCCATCACGGTCGAAGTCGACCTTGAGTCCCTGTGCAGTAAAGGTAGTGCAAAAGACCACATGTTTAGCGAACTGGGTAATATCGATAAATCCACCGGCACCTGTTGACCTACCCGAAAATTTGGTCGAGTTCACACGACCATCGCTATCGATTTGGCCGACTCCCATGAACGTGAAATCCACACCAGTACCATTGTAAAAATCAAATTGGGCCGTGTGCTCGAGCAATGCTTCCATGTTTTTCGCGATGCCAAAATCGATGCCACCGAGTGGGGACCCACCGTAAACACCCGACTCGACCGTGATTAAGATGTCATCCGACAAACCTTCCTCGAGTACAATGCCGCCTATTTCATCATTTGGGATACCCGTGCCAAGATTGATAGTCACACCCGGTTTAAGCTCCATCGCAGCACGTCTGCCAATCAGTTTTCGTATCGTCAGTGGTGTCGATTTCACACCGCTCTGTGGTACGCGAATGTCGCCGCTGTATGCCGGATCGTAGTAAAAGCTAGATGTTTGGCGATGATCCTGTTCGAGGTTGTCGGACACTACTACGACATCTACGAATGCTCCAGGGATGGTCACCTGCTTGGCATGTAGAGTGCCTGCCTGGGCAATTTGTTTCACTTGGACGATCACTTTTCCACCAAAGTGCTTCGTCGCAAGTACTGCAGGGAGTACTTCTAGTTTCAGGACTTCGTCCTCAAATGTGATGTTGCCGTGCTCGTCTGCTGTGGTACCGCGAATGAGACAGATGTCAATCGGCACCTGATGATAGTAGAGGTAGGGTTCCCCTTGAAACTCTACCAGTTCGACAAGATCTTGAAGGGGACGCGTACGTTGATTCATTTTTCCGCCTTCGAGTCGCGGATCGATAAACGTGCCAAGTCCAACCTTTGACAGATGCCCCTTCAGCCCTGCGCCCATATCGCGTAATAAATGCGTAATTTGGCCTTGGGGCAGACAATACGCTTCGATTTGGTCACCGGATATAAGGTCCATCCATTTTGGCGCTAATCCCCAGTGGGAACCGATGATCCGCCTGGTCATTCCGACATGCGCAAAATGCTGTATTCCACGTTCACGATCCGACTGACCAGCCGCGTGAAACAAGGTCAAATCACGTGGGTGTCCAGACGCCAAAAATCGTTGCTCTAAAGGCTTTAATACACTTTCGGATGCACCGATGAGCGTCATCCCTACCGTCAAAACCGTCATACCATCATCGATCAGAGCTGCGGCGGCCGAACCGCTCAAAAATTGTGGACGCATAGGATCGCCTCGATCATGGACAATTTTCAAAAATGGTTGCGATGCCTTGGCCGCCTCCAATACACATGGTGACCAGCCCAAATTGTGCATTTCTTCTCTTCATCTCGTACATCAGCTTGACGGTCAATATGCCACCTGTCGCACCCACTGGATGCCCCAACGCGATAGCACCACCGTGGACATTGACTTTATCGATATCCAGTCCCAGTTCCCGAATACCGACAATGGTTTGCGATGCGAACGCTTCATTGAGTTCGATCAAATCAATGTCACCAATCGATAATCCAGCCCTCTTCAACGCCAATTTGGTCGCTGGTACTGGCCCATAGCCCATAGTCGCTGGGTCACAACCTGCCACAGCAAAGCTTCTTACCTTCAAGAGTGGTCGCAATCCCCGACGCTGAGCCTCGTCCGCGCCCATCAGTACGACTGCGCCAGCCCCGTCATTAATCCCAGACGAGTTCCCGGGTGTAACGGTCCCTCCTTCAACGAAAGCTGGCTTCAAGCGGGATAGTCGGTCCATCGTGATCCCAAGACGAGGATGCTCATCTACGCTGAACCGTTTAGACTCCTTACCAACTTGCACTTCAACAGGTACGATTTCGTCTGTAAACCGACCATTCTGAATCGCCTCAGCAGCCCTCGACTGTGTCAAAAGCGACCATTCATCTTGTTCCTGACGCGAAATCCCGTATTCGTTTGCTAAGTTCTCGGCCGTTACTCCATTTGGATACGGGCCTAACGGATACGTCAAAATCGTAAGTAGTCCATCCTCAAGCTGTCCGTGCCCGAACCGATAGCCAAATCTGCCCTTTCGCACGTAATAGGGCAACTGGTTCATATTTTCCGTTCCGCCTGCCACCATGACATCCGCGTAGCCCGCCTGCAATTGAAGGACCGCGGAATTAATGGCTTCCAACCCGGAACCGCATTGACGATTAACCGCATATGCAGTTGTCTTTAACGGAAAGCCGGCTTTCAGGGATACCATTCGACCAAGAAAACCACTTTCCGCGATTTGACCAACATTACCTACAATCACTTCATCTACATCATCGAGCTCAATGCCCGCTCGTTTCACAGCTTCCGCGTAGACGATCGCGCCGAGATCAGCCTGATGTACATCCTGTAAGCTTCCGCCCATTGTACCGATGGCAGTACGTGCACCGCCCACGATAACCACGTCACGCATAGCATTCATCTCCTAGCCCATTGTTGGGAGCGCTCCCAACAATGGGCGAAAAATTTAATAGATAAACAAGTTCCAGATCGATTACTTCTTCGGCGCCCCCGTCGTCTTTCTAATAACAAGTTCAGGCCTAAAGATTTTCCTCTGAACCCCATCTACCTCTTGTTCTAGCCGCTTCGACAAAAACGACATAGCAGTGACACCCATCTCATAATGAGGCTGGCGAATGGTTGTCAATGAAATCGGCGCCAAACTTGTCAAAGGTAAATCGTCATACCCGATGATACTCACGTCATCCGGAATCTTGACGCCGTTTGAGGTGAAGACATCGATTACACCTAATGCCATCAAATCATTCGCGGCAAAAATGGCCGTCGGACGATTACTTGAATCCGCTTGCAACCACCATTCTGCATATCGCTTTCCTCGCTCAACAGTGAGATCCCCCTCCTGGATATCGTAATCACGACGACCAATCCCAAAGTCGTGCAGCGCGCGTTCGAACCCCAGTGTTCGATCGCGGCTAGCGGTGGAGAAAGTCGAACCAGACAGGTGCCCAATTCGCTCATGCCCTAACTCTATTAGGTGTTTTGTTGCAAGATAGCTTCCCTCAACATTGTCCACAAGCACAACATCGCTTTCAAAGCTTCGAACGTATCGATTCAACATCACGATCGGACACCGAATGCTTTTCAAGACAGGCAACAGTTCTTGCTGGTCCAATACCGACATGACAATGAGTCCACTGAGGGCAAACTGCTGAACACCTTGAAAATAAAACTGTTCACGTCTCATGTCATAGTCAGTGTCACAAATCACCACCATAAATCCTAAATCATGAGCCATGTCTTCGACCCCACGGGCGATTTCAGCGTAAAACGTGTTGCGGATATCGCCAATCAGTAGGCCAATCATGTTGAGGGACCCACGCGCAAGCCCTTGTGCGACTGAACTTGGGCGATAGTGCAATTCTTCGATCACTTGTTCAACGATCTTTCGAGTAGCCGGTTTTACGTTGGGATGCCCAGTTAGAACTCTGGAAACAGTAGAACGTGATACCCCCGCGGCTTGTGCAATCTCATTAATGGTTAAATCACGTTCGCTTGCCATCTCTCTCCAGACCTCTCATCCCATGTGCGTTGGAACCGCTCCCAAAACCCCTAACACAAAGTTAACGTAGTCGAACTAATCAGTCAATATCAAATTTAAACATTTGCACTTCTCGCTACAGAAATGGGTCTTCACACTCAACTAATAATGTCCTCGAGGTCTAATCCTGGCTTGATTTTACGCGTTCCCAACCCACATACGAATGCGATCCAGACGGCTATCCCTAGCCACAAAAATGCCGCGATGTTCACACCAAAGGAATGTACCATCCACTGTGAAGTCACGCCCGCCAAGAACAGTGCAACCCAGTTTGAAAACGAGATGAGTGAAGCACCAGTTCCTCTCGCACGCGTTGGGAAACTCTCCAACATATATGGGACGTACGCACCCATGTGCCCAACGGTGAAGAAATAGTACGCTGCCCACCAAAAGGCCATTTCATTGATTGAGTGGATCCCAAAAGCAAAAAACGTCCCAGCTACCCCACCCAGGAAAAGCCAGATCAGTGAGATGATGCGGCGGCCAACGATGTTCCCTAGGAATGCAGCGACGAGGTACCCGACGGCGCCAACTCCTGTTCCCCAGGCACTCACCATCCAACTGTTCGACAAAGTAAATCCATGTGCACTTGCAATAGACGGTAGAAAATACGCGACGCAAAATAGCCCGTAATTGTAGACGAACTGCCAAATCCACAGGAGAATGGTGGTGCGACGGAGGTCAGGATTAAACAGTTGTCGATACGTGAATTGCGTTGCTTCCTGTTTGTTCACTGTGTATGCTGTGTCTTGGTTTAGCCCCGCGTCTGTTTCTCCTAAGCGTTTAGCCTGTTGTCTAAATTGCTTCAAGTCCTCAAATCTGTCACTCTCCTTGACAAAGAAGCGTGTGACCAAGATGAGGAAAATCGGGATCAATCCGGCCCAGAATACTCCTCTCCATCCCCATACAGGCGCCAAATGGGCTACAACCACCGCAGTGAGGAACCACCCCACTGGAAAGCCAACTTGCGCTACTCCGGTCCACCACCCGCGAGATTTACTGGGCGTACCCTCAGTGACCATGACCTGCCCAATCATCCACTCCGACGCATTGCCAGCCATAGTGAGACAGCGTGCAATTAAAAGTGAAACGAAGCCGCCCGACAATGCGCTCAGCGCACTCCCTAGCGCGGTGAATAGGATGGTGAACTGAAAGACGACCTTTCTCCCTAAATAATCTGATAACGGTCCTGCAATTAAGGTTGCAAAACAGGCTGCGATCGCCATCGTTGCAGTGATTGCACCAACCGTCCAATTGGCCAAATGCAAGTCCTTCTGAATTAAAGGATAGACATTGCTGAAAAAGGAGCTGTCCATATTCACCATTGTCCATCCTAAAAAGGACGTCAGGGTGACTAGAAATGCATTTTTGTCCAGCCCGAGTATGGTCTTTTGACTAGAGTACTGATGGTATTCCCGCTTGACAACTTTCCCCATAACATCCCCTCCAACATCTCATATCCATTTTGAATCCGCTTTCAATTGTGCACATAGAGCAACCTCAACAACCGATACGTCCGAAGTTCAGGGTGTTCAAACATGAGTGGCATTCTTACACAAAAAAGTCCTGTGGTGCGGTGAAGGTATCCAAAGAAAGGGGATTTTTGATGAGCGTACTGCAAACAGAGGGAACTGGGGGATCCCACTGCTCTCTCGAATTGTCTCCCTGCACATACTCGATTTAACTCACCCTTGATCTAGGGTGATTCAACCTGGACCTCCTTTCACCAATGTCGTATCGTTTTCAAAGCGCACGAACAAAACTGAATTTAACGAATACATGAACAATTCGAGACAGGAACATTGTATTCAACGGATCGTTACACTGTCAAGAGATATCGGTTCCATCTGCGCGCGATACGAGAATATATCACATACGGGACCGAGCGTCTCAAGGAAGCCTACGTCGAGGAGAACGTATGATGATACGCAACGGCGAGTCTACCATGCACTTAATCGCCGGACGCTCAAAAAATTGGACCAGAAATGCACAAAACGGGCCTCCGCCTCACGGTGGGTGGCCCGAATCTATGCTGTCATTTTTCTCGTAGCCTTTTCAAATGAAATTCAACTATCTACCTTTGACGATAAAACCTCTGTAATGGGTGTGGCTTCCAGAGAAATTCGAAAAGCCAACCTGCCCATTTAAATAGGGGTCTTGGTCGTCAGTATAGTCAAGGACGACTATTCCATCCACACTAATTCTAAACCGGTTCCCAACAGCCTCGACCCCGATGATATATTCGCGTTGCAACTCCCAGGCATATTCGATCTCGGCCAACTTTTCGTACCCATTCACGTTCTTGTACAGTACTAATTTCTTTCCATCCCGAACATGGGCAAGTCCTGCTGCGTAGGAGCGGATACCACCTTGTACTCGGAACTGAACATTATGGAAATCTCCTAATTTTGGCACTACCGACGCTGCAAAATGATAATCCGTCCACCGATGGTCTCCGGTGTATGCTTCCGCCGACTCCCCATAGTAACTACCGCTTAGCTCGCCGTCCTCGAGAGTCCATAGACCACGTAAATACGTCAGTTGACTGACTTCGATATGCAGCCCGTTCCACTTCTCCAAGTGTTCCATGGAAAAATCCACTTCATAGTCTGGTGTCCCACGGAAATCAAAATCGTCGACGTACGTCGTCAAACTGTCGTGCGTCGCAGACTCAGGAATCAGTTCGATCCCTGCCTCTTCGATCAGTACGCCACGCATGGCCGGGATGTCAAAGCTTAAAGGCACCCACTGACCCTCCCTCAACGTGACTTTCTCATTGTAATGCCGTCGACCTGAATTGCGATCCTTTACGTACAGACGCGCCTGAACCTTCACTCCATTCGTCGCAGGAGCCATCACCTTTGTCGTTAACGTCTGTCCGGGCACCAAAATGGGACTGAAACTTGGATCGTAGCGGCTGTCGTTAAAATCCTCGGGCGTGTAGTACGTCTTGTGAAATACCCGATATCCATAACCACCGTGCACCCTATCGAATGTGACCTTTAAGGCACGGCTGCCGCTCGCGGCAGCCTCAGTCGTATTCTCCATAACAACAGTTACGTGTCCTTCGGCGTCTGTGTCTGTCCGGAACGCATGAGTTGAGCCCGGATATTCAAAGTGGAACCGAGCCGACGTACCAGAAAGCACATCGCACCATTTTACAGGGACTTGCACCCCCGCAATCTTGTACCCCAAATTCGCGATATAGGACGCGCACCAAGGAATATCTACGATATTCATCGCGCCGATCACGGTGGAACAACAGAGAAAGTCATTGATGGGCTTCCGCCAAGAATCATCGATCCCATCTAACCCATTCCGAACGCCAATGATGCACCCTACGTTAGCCACATTGCAGTCCGTGTCCCATCCACACATGTTGCAGATGTTGATAGATTGATCGAAGTCCCCTTCTCCGTATAGCAGTGATAGCACGATCACGGCCGAGTTCGGGATAATATGACACACGCCCGGGTAGCGGTCATACCCAAAGTGACCTTGTACGTAGCGAAAGCAATCCCGCCAATTGTTTGGATGCTTTTCGTGGAACGCCAGTACGGCACGAACCATGCGGGTGTATTCACAATCGGCTGGAATCACAGACAGCCCTGCTTCGAGAATCGTACGGATATCCGCTTCGACGAACGCTTGCGCGATACATGCGGCGATGAACATTCCACCGTACTTACCCTCTCCATCATGGGAGACGCTCGCGATTTTTTCCGCGTATTCTGCGGCGAGCTGTGGATACCCAGGTGCAATCAGCCCCCATACGTCGATGAAGATCTGTCCTCCTATTTGTTCGGCCACAGCTGCCCCGTTTTGTTCAATCGAACCGGAACGCGGCGCCATAATTCCGTTCTTTAAATTTAGATACGCCGTGTTCTCAGTCGACTTTCCGTAACCTCCCCACCAAAAGAATCCATGTCCATCTGGTACATAGTTGAGCCATGTGAGCCCCATTTGCTCTGCGGTGATGGCGCTTGTATGCGTATAGTCCTCCAAGGCTCTTAAAAACACCATCGGCCCATTTGTATCATCGTCCGCGGCGAAATTCTTAAATTCGTGCAAATAGCCCGTGATTTCACCAAACGTCCGTTCCAAACGCTCATATGTCCAACCTTCCACATTCCCGCCATGGCGCACCCCGATAATCTTTCCCAGCCAACCTGCATAAACCCGTTCGACATAGTCAAGTGGAATACGGCCTGTGCGATTCGAGTCGGCTACCATCGACAACTGATTCATATCATTCTCTCCCTCAGGATTCATTGATGTTGTGATTGATCCGTTCAACCTTTAAGTCCCATACTCGCAATGCCACCAATTAGTTGTTTCTGCGCGAAATAGTACAGAATCAACAGTGGTAAGAGGGCGACTGTAGAACCCGCCATTAGTAGATTCCACTCGGTTCCAAATCCAGATACAAAGTTCTCTAGCCCCACGGCCAATGTGAATTTATTGGGATCGTCTAAGTAAATCAAAGGACCCATAAAATCGTTGTATACATCAGTAAACGTGAAGACGATCACAATCATGATCGATGATCTCAATAGCGGTACGATAATCCGCCAGAGCGTTTGAAATGAATTGGCTCCATCGATCTTTGCAGCCTCATCCAGGTCAAGCGGAATGGTCTGAAGAAATTGCCTCATCATGAAAATGTAGAACGGATTTCCAAAGTAGGAGGGTACCGTCAAAGGTAGATAGGTATTGATCCATCCCAACCACTTAAACATTTCGAACATGGGAATCATTGTGACTTGCTGTGGGATGAGCATGGTTGCCAGTACAATCATGAATAGGACTTCACGCCCCCGAAACCGAAACCGGGAAAACCCATATGCAATCAACGTACAGGAAAGCACCTGCCCTAGGATGACGAAAAATTCGATAATCATGGTATTGCCGAAATACCTTGCCAAGGGAACTTCGTGAAACGCTTGTGAGTAGTTCTTCCACTCGAACGGTTTCGGAATCCATTTTGGCGGAAAGCTCCACATTGTCGAACTCGACTTCAATGACGTTGAAATCATCCAAATAAAAGGAATCAACACCGCTAGTGAAAGCACAATCATCGCTAGGTACACAACCAATCGCGCCACAAACGTCCGTGTACGACGTGTAGACCTGTTCACAGGGTGAATCGGTTCATCGGTTGTCAGAATGGATGAAGGTGTCCCCATCACGACCGCCCTCCTTTATTGGACAAATCAGCTTCATAGTAGACCCACTTGTTTTGAGTTCGGTACACGATAACCGCTAGGATCATCGATATGAGACCGCCGATCCAGGCCATCGCCGACGCATATCCCATGTTGTACTGCTGAAACGCCTGGTTAAACAGATAGAGCATGTAGAATAAACCCGCATTATCCGGCCCCCCTGCACCACGGCCGTTAATCACATATGCACTTGTAAAGACTTGAAATGATCCGACGATCCCTGTGAGTAAGAGAAAGAAGATCGTTGGTGTGAGTTGCGGTAACGTAATTTTCCAAAACCGCTGCCAAACAGATGCGCCATCAATTTGAGCCGCCTCGTACAGATGTTTCGGTATATTCTGTAAACCACCCAAAAACAGGACTGCGCTACCACCAACTCCCCAAAGCCCCATGATGACGTATACAGGAACGATCCAGTGCGGATTATTCAACCAATCTGGTCCTTTAATCCCGACTAAAGAGAGTAAATAATTGATCAAGCCATAGTCCTTGTTAAAGATCCACATCCACAACATCGAGACCGCTACACCAGAAATCACGGAAGGCAGGTAAAACAGCGTTCTAAAAATGCCAATACCTTTGATCTTCAGATTGAGCATGAGTGAGATCAAGAGCCCGAGAACCAAGCTCAACGGAATATACATCGCGCTGTATGTTAGAGTAACTTCTAACGACTTGTAGAACAGCGGATCGCGAAATAGCAATCTGTAATTCGCCAGTCCTACCCAATGTGGCGGCTGGTAAATATCCCAGTGATTAAAACTAAGATACAACGAATCTAAAATGGGAAAAGCCGAAAACGCGAGAAATCCAATGATCCAAGGTAGGATATACAAATACCCTGTGAGCCCTTCGTTTCGCACCAGCTTGGACCGCCTTGTTGCCTGCATATGATCCCACCTTCCAGCGTCGAATCGTTCGTTGCGATGCTTTAAACTTTGGAACGCGCCTCACGGTACTTGAAGGGACTTTTCCCTATTCAGTGCTTGTTGTACCTGGATCGCTGCTTGTTGCAGCCCCTGCTTGACGTTTTCGTAATGGTCATTGTCTGGGGTGACAATTTGGTTCCAAACATCTGAGAGTATCGGTTCTACAATTGTGTTCCAGGAAGGAGAACGCTCGTAGTCAGCAGTCTTCGTCGGTAAATTCAATGCTTCAAATGAAGCCGCAAAATGAGAGTTTGTACTTAATCCTGTATCAATCCATGCCTGCTTCACATCTGGAATCCACGTTTGCGACTGAATCACGACTTTTGCTGCACTTGAACCCGACATGTACTTCATAAAATCCCAGGTGGCGGCCTTATGGGTAGATTGGGCATTCATATAGTACATCACACAATCCGCCCAGGAGTCATTTTGAGTATTTCCTGAAGGGGTCGGTAATGGAACACTTCCCCATTGAAACTTCGTATTTTGCAATTGATTGATTCCCCATAGGGTACCTTGAGTCATACCTAAGTGGCCAGACAGAAAGGTAGCGTAATCCGCACTACCGAATGTTTGTGCAAGCGCGTTCGGCATGACACTCCCCTGTTTTTCCATATTCTGAGCCACCTGCACCATCTGTATGGTCTGTGGCGAATCTAGAAATTTACTAGCCGTCCACCCGTCGTTACTGATGATGTCGCTGCCTAAGTCCCAGACAAATGGATACCCCTCGAGCCACCAATCCGCTCCAGGCCCTGTTGCCCCATCCATGCCATAGTCCTTATTTTGCCGATGCGTCAGTTCTTTGGCTGTCTGTTCAAAGTCAGCCATGGTCCATCCTGCCTTTGGATAAGGGACATGGTACTTATTAAACAATGTTTTGTTGTAGAAAATCGTATCTACTGAAACGTCACGCGGCAGTGCATAGTAGTGCCCGTTTTCCCCTTTCGTCCTGATGTTGGTGATAGGTTGAAAATATTGATTCATATTCCAGTTATCTTGCTTGATAAAAGAATCCAAGTCTTGTATATAGCCCTTCGAGTATTCCTCGGTGTCGTAATAATCAACCCAAACATCCGGACCCAAACCTGCCGCAAATGCCGTATTCAGCTTCTGTTCATATCCGTCCTCTGGAATGTTAATTAATTTAACCGTGATATTAGGATGAGATTTCTCGAAATCACTCACCAACTCTTTGTACAACGGTTGCCAACCTGCGTCATCTGGCTCCCAGAACGTAATCGTTTGATTCTGATTGGCATCCACCTGTGTCCTTCCGCACCCACTTACCATTCCCATAGCGGACAAGTAAGTAAGCGTTATCATGATGAGTTTACGTGGTTTCATGACTTACCCCCTCTTACCTACCTTAGTTGTGCTTTCCAACGTCCCTCTCATTTCGTTCCTAAATGACTCGCCACTTTCCTACTTCCTATACTTTAAGGGAACCTCTCACTGGCGTTATCATACGCCCTAAGGAATCTTCCTTTCTTCCTCCTTTCGGTCGTTTTAGTCTCATATAGGGCTATGATTGATTTCGAAAATCTTGGGGTGTCATACCGGTCATTTGCTTAAAGGCGCGATAAAATGAAGAGTCGCTCTGAAATCCGCTCTGTAATCCTACGTTTAAAACACTGAGGTTTGTATTTAGGAGAAGGCCCTGTGCCAACGTCACGCGTCTACGTAACAAGTATTCCTTGAATCCCTCTCCGATGGTCTCTTTCATTAAGTGGCGCGTACGAGACGGACTAAGTGCCAAATGATTCGCTACATCTTCCAATGAAATATCTTCCTGCGCATGATCTTGAATGAAGTCCAATCCCGGCTTTAGCCGGTAGTATGCTTTCCGCTCGCGCTCCCACTCCTGCCCCGACCGATCACCCCGATAATGGCGCAACAGCATCACACAAATTTCGATGAGATAACTATATGCCATCGCATGATGCGCATAATTTTCCTCTTGAAACTCCTTATTAATTTCTTCTATCAGGTTGCCTATGTCCTCAGCCATTTTCGTGCGCGCCGGTATTTTATGATTAAAATCTATGGGGTTGGAGATAAACGGGAGCAGCAATTCAGGATTGAGTAACTCCAGCAAGTTACGATTGAAGTATATGAAATGGTAATAGCTGGGGTTGGACGCATCTGACTGCGCAATATGCCCCTGTAAATTATTCACGACAAAGATGTCCCCCGCACACACGTCATATACCTTATCTCCAAAATAGAACCATCCGTGACCCTTCTTGCAGTAACCAATTTCTAACGAGTCGTGCCAGTGATAAGGTTCCTTAAACGTTGCAGGGCTCCAATCTATGATCTTCAACAAGCCTCGATTCGATAACTCGGTATCAAATTTGAAACACTCCATACGCCCACCCCATACGCGTTTGAAATATTCACACGAAAATGAAGCTAGGTGCAGCCCTCTTATGAGGTAGACCTAGACGTCACAACACAGTTTCTCCATGACTACCAACCACGCGGACAACGCTCTCAAAGTTCGGTTTGCTTTGAGGTGGGAAACTTCCTAAAACCACGATTTGCAATCCACATAATAAGGACGCTCATGGTACTGATACAAAAGAACGGAACAATGCCTCTTATCACGGAGAAAAACACGTACAAGATTAGAAGTAGGGCCAATGTCTGAAGCGGTTGTCTTAGCCCAATTACGAATGAGTTGCGTAGATATTGGAATGTCTTCGTATCGTAATGAACGTAAACCGGGAAGATATAGAGCAACGTGACAAAATAGACAATCATGACCGGAAGCAAACCTAGATGAATCCAATGGCCAAGTAACGAATGGGTACTACGTAAAAAGAAGAAATCTGCAAAAATGACAACTCCAGACCCGACAAATATGCTGCCAAGTAGGTTTATTTTCCAAAAGCAAGATACGTATGTTCTCCAAAATACCGCCCAGATTGATATATCCCTTTCACCGTTAACCCATTTCCTTGTGACCGCGAACATAGCTGTCGTTGACGGGAAGATTCCGAATACCAGGAGTCCAACAAGTGTAAATAGAACCCATAAGAAGTTCAAATAAATGATGTAACTAAACCATTCTACACAGATGAACATGCGTCCAAAAAAACCTGCTTGGTACATGCTGAACTCCCCTTCATCCACAACAGGCTATCCGTATTCGTCTTGGGACATTCCACGTGGCGAAACTAACAGATTGAAAAAATTCACAGTGTAGCGAGGTTTACAGCTACGGATTTCAATGAGATACCTTTCAAACTTGGTATACAAATCCCCTTAAGAACATCCAATGAGTCAATCCACGTCGACGGAATCGAGCTAGTACCTTGCAGTGCTCCTGACAGCGCCCCTACCATGGCCGGCATCGTATCCGCCTGTTTTGGAATCAAACTGGCACTTTGCAAGCCCTCAAGAAGACTACCGTGAGTACCCATAAGAATGGCATATGCTAGGGCCAACGTCTCAGGTGCAATGTTGCCGTAATTATAAATTCCATTCACAACGTGGTTGCTCCATAGTGGAATGGCGGCGAATACGGAACCCGATTGTTCCAACAGATTTAAGGCTTGTCGGATCTTTCGAGACAACCAAGAATCATCGGGAATAAACTGCAGCCCGGCGGTCACTACCTCCTCAACGCTCGCCCCCTCGACAGCGACCGAAACACTGGCGGCCATGGCTTGTGCGGCGAAAACCCCGTCCTCCGCATTCGTAATAGCTGCCATCCAGCCTGCTACTTCAGCAGCCTTTGCGGGCTGCCCTTTATACCGCAACCCAATCGGAACCGCCCTGATTACGGCCCCGTCATCGAAATGGTGGGGATTATCATTCCCCGTTGCTGGTGGGATTAGCCCCTTCTTCGCATTCTCAATGGACGCCCGTTCGCTTACACCACTCCAAACGTCGTCAGCATGGTCGATCAAGTACTTCTTCCACCCGTCAAACAAGGCTTCAGGTGAGACATTCTCACCGGCTTCCTGCAGAATCAGAGCCGACAGTACGGCGAACTCACTATCATCTGTACCGCTGATATGCAGATGCTCTTCCGACTGGCTGAGCGTAAACGGCAGTGATATTTTGTTCACTCGATTTTCATCCGCCAGCTGACTAAACTTCCAAAGTGTCCCACGTCCCCATCTCAAGAGGAGGGTTCGATGGTACATAGCTGGAAAGCCAATCGCATCTCCCATCGCTAGACCGAGCAGCGATCCATAAACCTTATCGAAGTAATGTTCCCCCACGTGATCCCCTCCCCATAATGACATCGACAAACTGCTCCGCTACGTGGGCGACATTCATACCGGCAGTCGCTTTAATACAATGCCCACGAATCACATTGATTTGATCTCTCCAGGACACCGGGACTGCCTCCGCCCCGTGCAGCGCTCCCGCCATGGCCCCAGCCATCGCTGCAATGGTATCCGCATCGCGACCGACGTTTGCGCCCCCCAATACCGAAGACACATATTCCCCGCGAGCGGCAGCAAACACACCGTAAGCCAGTGCTGTCGCCTCTGGAGCAACGTCTGCCCAAGGGTAATAGAAAATAGAAACCCCATCGTGAAGTTCCAGCACCGCATCACGCACATCTGAGTACTTGAGTCCGATGTCGACTGATTCTATGATCTTGCGATAGGTCCACGAATCACTCGGTATCTCACGTAAACCCGCTTGAATTACTTGCTCCCAATCTTTCCCGACCATCGCATGCGCCACGCTCGCGGCCAAGGCTTGCCCAGAATAGACCCCGTCTCGTGCATGACTCACACGCGCTTCAATGCCGGCAAGTCGGGCTGCTTCTGCCGGATCGCCCGCACAGTAGATACCAATAGGAGCAATTCTCATCGCCGTCCCGTCACTCCACATTTCGTGGTTGTCGCTCCCAGTAACCGGCGCCTTCAACCCCTTGCGTAAATTGTAGATCGCATCCATTTCACTAAATCCGCCACCATAAAAGCCGCCCTCCTGACCTACGAGATGCTCCGTCCATTCACGTGTCATATCTTCAGGCGCCAATGACTGTCCGTACTTCAATATAATTCGAGCCGTTAACATAGCGTACTCTGTATCATCTGTCCCGACCGGGTCATCTGTTACGAAATCGTCAACCCACCCATATGTGTCGCGGATTTCACGCACGGAACATCCTTCTGTCGGTGCACCCAAGGCGTCGCCAACGGCTTGACCGATGAGACATCCGTAGGCTCGATTGAACCATGATTGTCTGTCCACCCGCAGTCCCTCTCAATCCCGGTTATCCTTTATGCAAGCGATTACAAACATATCAGCACAAAACGATTACCTTTTCACCTTATCATAAGCTTTCTCAGAAATTTTTTGCTCTCAGTTTCGTCCAACTCATTCTCAAAAACGGCTAATTTCGGCCTACTGGGAGGTGGTAGCCAAGCTTTCGGCACCCGGCCCCTTTCCATCTTTCGTTCACAACGGTTTGTCCGCATAATCGTCAGAAGGGGTTACATGATCATCCTTTGATGTCCTACGTCGCGACAACATATACCCTATGTCTCCTTTCAAACCTTCCTCGTCTACGAAACCGCGACAAGCAGCTACCATTCATGCTCAATGGTGGCCATAATATTGTGCTATCACGTGAAACGATTTCTTGGGTTCCCACGGCAGCGGCGACCGAGCCGTTTCAACTGTGTTCCAACTGCGTACAAGACTATAACTTGCTATATCAAGGTCATAATGGGGATCTACGTGGGAGGGATAGCTGGGACTAACAAACGTAAAAACAAAAGCACCGTGCACTTCTTCATCCGCAAACAGCGCGAGTAGTTCCATTAAATATCGAGCTTGCGCGTCTTCATCCCGTACGAGTGGTTTGTTGAGACGCCAGGGTGTCGAATGGCGGTCGATCACGAGCCATCCCATACCTCCCTGTTCCTGTGCCCCAGCATACGTACAGCATCCAAATTCAGTCACGAAAACGGGTTTTCCATGCACTTGATATTGTCGGATCATGTCTCGAAAGTGATTGAGATTATGGGCATCACGGTAAGCGTCAATACCAACAAAATCAAAGATACGCCAGTCAATGTCTTCCCATAATCCTGCTGCATACGTCAAAGGCCCTGAAAAATGCCTCCTCGCCTCCATCGCCATACCAGCCAAAAAGCTGTTTAATCGCTCGACTGGCGATCCCTTTGCAAACAGTTCCTCAGTCCATCGCGATGGGTCGGAAAGCACCGCTAGGCGTTCAAGTCCATTTTCCCCAGGTATTAAACCAGACATGAACACACTAAGTTCACAACCCAGCACGAGGACGACTTGAGCTTCCTGTTTACGAAGTTCTTCACACACGCAGGCGACCTCGATCATCTGATGGAACGTCTCTTGTTCGCTCGCATCGTGTAACGACGGTGAGATCCAAATCTCAAGTCCATTACGCGCTGCCAGCTCGGCAGCCATTTTCAGTCGGTGAATGTCCTGCCCTGTGATGCGTACGGCAGTGCAATGCAACTCCTTCGCAATGATGTGCATCTCCCGTGCCACAACGTCCGCTGCTAGCGTGTCACGCGTTAGTCCCCCGCCAATGGTCGGCGTCCCGACATCGTAAGTCACACCTTTTACGTTCAATGTCATCGTGTAATGACCTCTCTCTTCTTCGATCTCACTTATCACTATATCTTCTCCACGCTCGTATTTATGAGATCTTTGATTTACTCCATACGTTCGCCTCCGCATTCTGCCATCTGCACGCCAATGATTATCTCATCATACAAAGAGGACACCTGACCGAGATCAGGCGTCCTCTCTAATCGTATATGCCATTTTCGAAGCACAGATACACCGCTGTCCGGCTTTCTGATGATCACACTTGAACAGTCCCTCAATACAGTGATTTCACTGCCTCCGACGTAAAGGGAATCAATTCCTCTAGTCGTCCATCGCGGATTTTGTTGGCCCATGCAGGATCAACCAACAATGCCCGCCCAACGGCTACCAAATCGAATTCTTCGCGCTCGAGCCGCTCGATCAAACCGTCGATCTTGGCATTTTCAGCACCTTTTCCTTCGGTAAACAAGCTCATAAAATCACCGTTTAGACCAACCGATCCTACTGTGATCGTCGGCTTCCCTGTCAGCTTTTTCGTCCATCCTGCAAGGTTGAGATCGGAACCCTCGAACTCTGGTTCCCAAAAGCGACGAGTCGAGCAGTGGAAGACGTCGACGCCTGCATCTACCAGTGGTTCCAAAAACCGTTCGAGCTGAGCCGGTGTTTCGGCCAACTTCGCCGTATAGGAGGATGACTTCCATTGTGAGAAGCGCAACACGATCGGGAATTCAGGTCCGACGGCACGGCGGCAGGCTGCAATAACCTCCGTCGCAAAGCGCGTTCGCTTGATCATGTCGCCGCCGTATTGGTCGGTCCGCGAGTTCGTCTTCTCCCAGAAGAACTGATCGATCAAATAGCCATGCGCACCGTGAAGCTCGATACCGTCGAACCCAAGTCGTTTCGCCTCTGATGCGGCCTGGGCGAAAGCTTCGACGATCGCGGCGATATCCGCTTCCGAATATTCATTGACGTTTCCACGTGCACCCATATGCCAAATCTGTGGAATAATCCGTCCACCAACCTCGTGAACTGCATCTACAACACGCTTCCACCCTTCTAGTGCGGTTTCACCATAGAAGTGCGGTACGTTGATTTGATTCGACGAATCGGGGTGATCGATAATCGTACCTTCTGTGACAATCAGACCGACGCCATTCTCCGCCCTGCGGCGGTAGTAGTCCGCTACATCTGAACCAGGCACTCCATTCGGAGAAAATTGTCGTGTCATCGGAGCCATGACGATGCGATTCGTCAAATTCACATTCCTAATCGCAAACGGTTTGAACAGGGCTTGAACAGATTGAGAAGTATTCATAAAGACCTCCACATTAAGTTGATTGATCATCCGTGCTTAACCGCTAAGGTTAAGATTAGGTCACTTTTTGACTACGCGGTCAAAAATGGTGTAAAAAAAGGGATCAGGTCACAAGCAGCCCAAAGGAAGTGCGTAAGACCGCCTCGATCCGCTCTCGAGATGCACCGGATTTTTCTAACACTTTCACGCCGAGAATCGCGTTGTTCAGATGCGCAGCAAGCTGTTTGCTGGAATAACGGCTCGTGATCAAATGTTGCTCCTGACCACTGCGGATAACCTTCTCAAGGATTTGTTCTACTTCGACGAACATCGACTCCACTTCATGGACTACCTCTTCGTCATCGGCTCCGAATTCCAGGGCAGTATTTACCATCAGGCACCCTTTGTGGATGGTCTCGTCGTGTTGACCTAACATCAGCTGACATATGTACTCCAGCTTTTTCACAGGACACATATCCTCAGCTACGACTTCTTCCAACACCGCAATACTATGTTCCCGATATAGCGCCAAAGCCTTTAAAAACAGGGTGCGCTTATCATCAAACACACAGTACAAGCTCTGCTTCTTGACTTGTGTCGTACGGGTTAGATCTTCAAACGAGGTCGACTTAAACCCTTTCGTCCAGAACAACTCCATGGACTGCTGAAGTGCACGCTCGACATCAAATTCTCTTGGTCTTCCCATACCCTGACCTTAGCAGTTATTGACCACTGAGTCAACAACCGTTCACCACCTTTATCCAGCAGTCCAATCGTTGAATCCACACGTAACCAGTAGCCTAATATGTGTATGCATACAAAAGAGGCACGGAGGATTGCGTAGCCGCACCATTGAGGTACTCCCATCAACAGAGCGATGTGCAATCGTCCGTGCCTCTTTTGCTCCAATCAAATTGGATGGTCTCGACTCATCGAGCATCGTGCATGTGCAGCTATTGATTCACAAATACCTGTGCCATCGCCGCAAGCTGCTGGGGAGTAAAATCGTCGGCGACTTCACCTTCCGCTTGCTGTTCTTGCGCAGACGTAAGCGAATCTCTATTTTGATAGAGCTTATAAAGTTTAACGGCCTCAGTCGGAGACATGTGATTCATCGCATAGGTTAAAGCTTCCTGCTGACTGGAAAAATGAAGCCCACCCGTTCCGTACTTCGAGATGTACTGTTGGATTTGTGACTTTAGTGCGGGATTTTTCAGAGTTGTTTCGATGGTCGTTTGAACGCCAGGGTCTTGAGCCATTTTCGCTGCGACTTTCTTCGTTAGTAGATGTTTCGCTTCATAACCGCCTAGACCAACAATCACGACGAAGGTGAGGAGTCCGACCAGAAACTTTTTCATACTATCACCTCACGCACTACTTTAAACGATGTGCATGGTAAAAGCACGCGCGGATCTAGCGTTCGATCTCGATGCCAACAATGCGGCCAATGTCTTGGCCGCATTTCTTCGCTCGCTCAAGCAGTAGCGCTGTCTCCTTTGTTAGACGGTCGAAGTCGACGATCAGAGATCGTCATAATCAGCGCAATGATACTGACGGCCACCATGATGATCGCAATATGGTGCATTCCGCTATCGGAGACCTTCGTGTGGAAGAAGATGCCGATTAGCGCTGAAGACGCGATGGATCCAGTATACCCGAACGTTCGTAACAGACCCGAAGCTGTTCCAATTTGCTCTGCACGAACCTGTGTGTACAACGCCGTCTGGTTGCCACTGGCCATTGTGCCCATCGTGACACCGAAGATTAAGGTGATGATCAAAATCCAAATGATTGGCGTGCTGGTCCTGAGAAACATCACCCCTATGGAGGCGACGATCGAGGACGCGGCGGACACGAGGAGTGGGCCGCGCACCAGGTTCCGTTTCGAAATTGGCCCTACCACGAGGGCCGAAAGTCCACTCATTGGCAACAGGAGCAACCCGGTTTCAAGGGAGGATAAACCACGTGCTCCCCCGAGCCACTCAGTAACACCGTACAACACTGTATAGATGCACAACGTCATCGACGCAAATCGCAAGTAGGTGCGAGTTAGCGCCAGATTCGTAGCCAGCAAACGGACATCGATGAAAGGGTGTTTGACTCGCAACTCCCACCAAATGAACGCAGCCCCCAGTACAACGGCCAAACCCAGAGCTACCCAAGTTGGGTTCGGAAGCGAAAACAGGAATACGAGAAGGGCGGTCATGGTCGCAGCGAATCCGATGATGCCAGCAACGTCGATGCGGGACGATATCTCCCGGACGCTCTTGGCCGCCTCGATCGGCTCGTCTCGTGGAATCCATAATGCGGCCATGACAAATGCGACAAGCGCAAACGGGATATTGACGAGAAACGTCGTGCGCCATCCCCACGCTTCCACAAACACGCCACCGATAGGGAGCCCTACAGCGCCCGTCACAACGCCGGCAATCTGAAGTGCGCCTAACACGCTGCCAGGCGGCTTGGACATCCCTGCAAATTCGGCCCGTCGGCGGATGATGAGCATGGCCGATGGATAGGCGGTTGAAGTACCAACGCCAATCAGAACTCGCGCCACGACCAACATGGTCAAGTCTCGTCCAACTCCGCCTAATAGCCCTCCCAACAGTACCATCAGAATTCCAACCAAGAAGATACGGCGTGGACCGAACTCCTCGGACAGTTTTCCGGCAGTAGGTTGCGCGATGGAACTGGCTAAGTAGAGTGCCGTAACCAAGATTGTGGTGTGCGCCACTGAGATATGCATGAATGCCGCGATTGGCACTAATGCGGTGGCGATCATCGAGCTATTGATCGGGTTGAGCGTAGAGCCCATGTACAGGGGCGCCACGAACTTCCAGGAGAAGGGATTTACACTTGGCACAACTGGTCACTCCTCAGTTGGTTAGCGGCTCACGACGTGACTCCAGGTTGTCGATCCACTCGTCAACCGTCAACACATCTGCTTGACGAGGGAACACCTTGTTGATAAGCACGCGGTGGACCTCAGCGTCTGCATCAGCACATGCGTCCGAAAGCACTTGAATCGCAAAGTCTTTGTCTGCTGCTTCCCGCAACGTCGACAGAACGACTCCGCTCGTTGCGATACCGGTGAGAATCAACGTGTCGATCTGTTTCGAACGAAGAACCACTTCCAGCGTGCTGCCCGCGAACGCACTGACCCGATACTTAGTGACAACCGGTTCTCCGGCTTCCGGTTGCACAGACTCGTGAATCTGCGTCGCGTGGTCCGCAACAGTCATGCCACCTAGTTGTTGAACGTGTGAGAACGCCTTGTTTCGCGGGCTGACCTCAGGATACCCTTCACTAAATCCGACTCGTACGAAGATCACTGGAATGTCGTGATCACGAGCAGCTCCCACCGACTTTTGAACCGCTTGTAACATGTCCACATTGTCTTGAAAACGCGATACAATACCATTCTGCATGTCCATAACTAATAATGCAGGCTTGTTCATGTGTTGTACACTCCTTTAAATTGGGCCTATAATAAACGGGGAATTCTCCACTTGATAATAAATGGAGAACTCTCCGTTTGTCAAACGAGATCGAAAAATTTCAAGGTGGGATTTGATAGCATGAGGAATGCGGGTGAAGCCCATCATCGGACGGAACGCCGCGACGCAGCGGAAAATCGTCAGCGGATATTAGACGCTGCGCTCAGACTTTTCGAAGAAAACGGCGTTGAGCAAGTCAGCATGAATCAGATTGCGATCGAGGCGCAAATTGGTTCAGGAACGCTTTATCGCCGGTACAGGAACAAAAGTGAGTTGTGCTTAGATTTAATCAAAGACAATCTGGATATCCTCTTCGAGGACATCGAAGCTTACCTAAAACAACACGAGGCCGATCCGCCCAGCCGACGCTTGAAAGGCGTTCTCAGCTCATTTATGCGTTTTCGCGAGAAAAAGCTTCAGCTCCTCGCTGGCGTCGAGCAAGCGGCGTCCACCAATGGCGTTACGGCTAAATCACAGAGCCCAGTGTACAATGAACTTCATGAAATCTTCGTCACGCTATTTCAGGAGATGACTGCAGGCGAACAAACCGAATCTGACAGTGTGTTTAGAGCCGATATGTTGTTGATGGCTTTAAAGAGTGAATCCTACGTATTCCAAAAAGATGTCCGTGGTTATTCTCCCGAAAAGTTTTTGGAACAACTGTGCCTGACCTTTTTCCCGGTGAAAATGGACAGCGATGGATGGAAAGGGTTGGGAAACCATCACACATGAAAACCACGGATCGGATGATCCGTGGTCGATTCTTGAAGAAATCCCGTTGCAGCTCAGTCACCGCACGATTTGGAGTGCATCCAGAGGAGTAGCTTCCCCCTGTTCAATCGTAAGGCCCATAGCTCACTTCTTGATCGACGGGATCGATATTCTGCAGATTCGTATCATGCTTCGTCAGACGAGAGACGATAAGCATCACAACGATAAAGCCTACCGTGATGTATGGCGCCAAATTCATTGGGAAAGGAGGTATTGGATAAAGGTTGGAATACGCTGTATACAGCATGGCGACAATGGCTGCGACTGGCACGATCAGCTGATAGATGTTCCATATTTTATTCCGGTAGAAGTAAGCGATTCCTGATGCATTGACGAACATATACGCCACGAGCATCGATAGCGCGGTGACATACGCGCTGTCGTCGTACAGGTCTTTGCCGTCTCCTCTAGTAACTAGATAGAACAAGATCTGCAAAAGCAGTGAAGCGGTCATCATCGTATTGACTGAAACGTGCGGCGTTTTGAATTTTCCGTGTATTCCAGATAGACTCTTATGAAGATGCCCATCCCGACTCATCGATAAGAGGATCCTCGCTCCCGTACACACGCACCCAATGACGCAGGAAAAGAGAGACATCGTGATCGCTAAAACGACCAAGAAGGCGTATTGTTTGGATACAAATTTGTCCGCCAAATCGCTAAGGGGCATCGTCGAGTTGGAAAGCTCTTGGATTCCCGTGGGCGTAACACCGTAGCCAATGACCTGTGCATAGCTAGAAATCAAAAAGAAAATCGCGATGCCTGCAATGGTCCCCATAATCACCAAGGGTATCATTTTTTTCGGATTTCTCGTTTCTTCCCCGAGGGCTGAGGCGCATTCAAAGCCGGCGAAGCTCAACAATCCCATCACAATGCCCTCTGCAACAGCAGAAAAGTGGTTTGAGCCGAAACTGAGAGGTGCCCAACTCATCCCGTGTAAACCGACCTTGAAAAAAATCACGCCTGCTAAGATGAGGATCAGCGAGATCGACACGCCTTCCAGTGCCAGCATCACTCTCGTGCTCACATTCATGTCGCGATACGCCAACACCCACATGACAAGCGAAAGGAACAACGATATCGGCAGCCACCCCACATGGATGTGGAGGGTAGCTAATAAACTGGACAAATAGGAACCCAAAGCTGCAGAAACGCCGAGCACCAGCGTAAAATAAGCCAAGAACAGCGCCCACCCTGAAACCAATGCTGCCTTCTTGCCAAGACCGTATTCCGTAAATTTATAAAGCGATCCGCTTGTAGAAAACATCTGGTTGAATTTGATAATGGTCGCCGATACGCAAAACGTAATCACGACAGAAATCAGAAAGATAATCGTGACGGAATAACCTGCAAGCCCGGTAATCAGGGAAACATTCAGGGCCATGGACACCGATGGTGCCATTACGGCTGCGGATAGCGCAACCGTTTCCACCAGGCTCAAACTATCCTTCTTGAGATTTCTCATAGCACCCCACCTTTCAAGCTTACTCGCGAACGCCCCGTGCTCGTTCGACAAACCATCCCACTTTCGAAGGCTCTGGATGAATATTGATGTGTTTAGGTTCCATAAAGCCGGTCAATCCTTCCGGACCCAATTCCCGACCGATCCCGCTGTGTTTAAACCCGCCCCAAGGTGCTTCAACATGCGGGGTGTGATAGCCATTCAGCCACACGGTTCCAGCTCGTAGTGATCTCGCAACTCGTTCAGCGCGGGCGAGATCGTTGGTGATGACGCCTGCGGCTAAACCGTATTTCGTATCGTTGGCCAACGCTATTGCATCGGCTTCACTGGCAAATGGTTGCACCGTGATCACAGGGCCAAACACTTCCTCCTGAACAATATCCATATCCTGCATAACACCCACGAAGATCGTCGGTTCGAGGAACAGCGGACCTAAGTCTGGCTTTACCTTGCCACCGCACAACAAAGTCGCCCCCGCTGCTTGTGCGTCACGAATATATTCATTGATCTTCTCAAGGTGTGCGGCACTAGCGAGAGGGCCGAGGTCTGTGTCGGGATCGAATGGGTCACCCAGCCTCAACTCCATGGCCCGTTGCCTCAACTTCTCGATAAACTCGCGGTAGATCGACTCGTGAACCAAAATTCGCGAGGATGCTACGCAAACCTGTCCCTGGTTGAAAAAAGCACCGAACAACACGATATCCACGGAAATGTCCGAGTCGACGTCGTCAAATACGAGCAACGGGGATTTGCCGCCCAACTCCAAAGAGACTCGCTTGAGTCCCTCGGCGCAAGTCATGTAAATGTGTTTGCCCGTCTTGGAACCACCTGTGAATGAAATCTTGTCCACGTCTGGGTGCCTGATCATGGCTTCCCCAACCACCTGACCGTCACCGAGCACGATGTTGAAAACACCGTCGGGCATTCCGCTTTCTTGTGCAAGTCCGCCCAGCTTTAGCATCGTCAACGGTGTGATCTCTGCTGGCTTAAAGACGACGGTATTCCCTGCGGCCAAGGCTGGGGCCAATTTCCAGACACCAAGCAACAGCGGGAAGTTCCAGGGGACAATGAGCCCACACACCCCGACCGGTTCATATACGACAAGGCTTTTCGAGCCATCCCACATTTCTTTCTGCCAGGGCCGCTTCGACTCGATCAGGTCGGCATAGTAACGAAAGCAGGACACTGAATCCGCGACATCCAATTCCGACTCCCGAAGTGGTTTACCTGTGTTTTGAGTCTCCAAACGAGCGAACTCGTCTGCGGCCATTTCCAATCGATCCGCGATCTTACGAAGAACTCGAACGCGAAGCGGTGTGTCCGTAGCCCAATTGGTTTGTTCGAACGCATGTTTCGCGACTACCACCGCGTCGTGGACCTGAGTTGCATCTACGTCCCGTATCCGGGCAATCACCTCTCCCGTCGCAGGATTGATGAGGGAGCGGACTGTTGCCGCACCATCGACCCATCTTCCATCGATCAATGGTTGAAGATATTCAGCCAATGTGAATCTCCTTTCGTTGTTCAAGTGTTTTCTCTGCTTCACGTTTTCTCAGAGCCAACAACGTGATGAATTCGTAGATCACATTGGCGGCGGCCGCGGCGGTGATTTGTCCATGATCATAGGACGGAAGCACCTCAACCAAATCGAAGCCGACAAAATGAATCCCCGTGAGTCCTCGTACAAGCGTGAGTGCGTCATCAATGCTCACACCAGCAACTTCTGGCGTGCCCGTACCAGGTGCGTAGCTAGGATCGAGGAAATCGATATCGAACGTCAGGAAAGCTGGACCCTCACCGACCCGTTGATGGATCAGGTTCAATATTGCGTTTGCACCCATCCGCTTGAACTGGCTTGTGGAATAGACTGCAAAGCCCAGTTGTCTTGCATCCTCCAAATCGTCGGGCGAATACAGCGCACCACGCATCCCTACCTGAATAGACCGCGAAACATCCAGTAATCCCTCCTCAAGGGCTCGACGGAACGGGGTGCCATGGTTATACTTTTGGCCAAAGTAACTGTCCCAAGTGTCCGAATGTGCATCAAAGTGTACCAACGCGACTGGACCGTATTTCTGTGCAACCGCACGAAGTTCACCAAGTGTGATCGAGTGGTCGCCTCCTAAACCAATCGGTACAATCCCTCGCTCCAACACAGGACCTAAGCTCTCGACGATCTTGTCATACGTAAGCTGGATGTAGCCGGGAATCACGGGGACATCACCGTAGTCGACACCAGAGACATAGTCGAACACATTGATGTCCTGCTCTACGTTGTAGGGCCGGAGAAGAATGGAAAAATCGCGTATAGCCTCTGGCCCAAATCGCTGCCCGGTGCGAAAGGATGCACCCGAATCAAACGGAATGCCAGCGATGATAAAGTCCATATCGTCGTCCAGGTGCTCTACGTATGGAAGTCGAGCGAACGTACGAGGTCCGCAAAAACGTGGGGATTGAAACGAATCCTTCGGTTGATAACGCATGCGATGTACCCCCTGCATTCAATGTTTGACGTACCTACCATTCTGTTAAGCAATGATCATGCCAAAACGAAAGGTACGTCGTGGAATGCACTTTCTTGGTGGAGCCCGGATTGAACTTCGTAACACGCATGCGCATATGCACTACATCACTCCGTAGAGAATTCGACGAAACGTTATACATTTTTGAATAACCAAGGCCAACAATCTTCACTCAAACGTCTATGCAAAATTGAATAGATATACGGTTTTGCATAGATGTTCCGTTGTTCTGCATTGCACCGCAACATTTCCAAAAAAGCGGTGACTTGGACCGTACAATGGACAAGTGACAATCAGGACAAAATCTTCGCCATATAATACTCATCGACGTAGTTTCCGTCCACGAGCAGCGAATGTTTCGCGATTCCCTCAATCGTAAAGCCCATTTTCTTATAAAGAGACACACCTGCAATGTTGTGCGTCATCACAGTTAACTCCAAGCGATGAATACCTGCTTGCTTTGCCCAGTTCTCCATTTCCGTGAATAATGCTGTCCCTATCCCCTTCCCGGTAAATTGTTGCAAAATGCCAATAACAAGATAAGCATTATGTCTATTCCTTCGGAATTCACCGCCATATGCGCCTAAGTATCCCACGAGCCGGTCTTCGTGCTCAGCAATAAAAACCATGCTGTTGCGAGCGTCCAACAACGACTGAATGAAACGCTTCTGTTCCTTCAAATTTGTCGTGCGCTCGCCCGGATCCAACATCATGAATTTTGTTTCCTGGTCGAGTTTCTTGCACAGAGCGATGTAATTCGGTGCGTCACGCTTCGCAATTTGTCGAATACGCATGGAGTTGTACCTCATTTCATCATGGTGACATGAAACGCTTGATCCATTACAGGCGTGCTTGCAATCTCTCCGACATTTCTTCAATCACCAGTCTATCGCCACCTTACATTGACTTACAATTTTATGTATTCTGTACAGAAGGGAGTGATTGTCTTGTTCGTTGTCAATGTCGAGGCTGCCATCTTCAAAGATGACAATTGGCTGGTGATAAGACGGAGCTTAAAGGAATCTCATGCTGCAGGTATGATATCTCTAGTCGGTGGTAAGGTGGAGCATGAAGGAAATCAGAGTGATATTTTAGAACGAACTCTTCGACGCGAGATTTTCGAAGAGGTTGGCATTGAAGTGACTGATGTCATTCACTACGTCCAAAGCACATCGTTTATTGCGGATGACGGCGATCATGTCATTGACGTTGTCTTTCTTTGTGAGCACGTAAGTGGTGAGACAGTATGCAAGAGTCCTGATGAAGTAGATTCTGTACTCTGGCTCACGATTGACCAAATTCTCGACGATGAGAACACGCCGCCATGGACGAAAGAAAGTTTACGCCGTGCCCACGCATTGAGAAAAGAACTCGGGGTCTAATCGAGATTTTTCCACACGCGCTCTACTGTAGCTTTGTTCTGTTCGACAGAAACTAGAAAGACATCGGGATTGGTCAAGTGACTCCAGTGATCAAATCCAAATCGAGCATCGAAATGTCTCAGCAACAAAGTCATTAAGTTTCCGTGCGTGACTATACCGATGCGCTTGGACTCGTTCGGATCAATATCTTTGATTACATCCACAGCACGCGCCATGGCACGTCTACTTGATTCTCCACCACGAAATGACAAATCAAAATCATCGAAAGTTTGTTGGAGACATTCCAGCCAATTTTCCATGCTTACGACACTAAGCACTCTTTCTGATAACCGGCTATCTATCGTAAGAGAGGCATTGTGTCGTTGTATATATGGTTCAATGGTCTGCTGAGCACGCAAATACGGGCTACAAATCACTCGCTCAATACCAGTCTTAAGCAGGAATTCAGCCAGTCCTTCCGCTTGCACGAATCCTTTGGTCGTCAACGGTGCGTCCTCTGATTGACCCGTTGCTTCACAATGACGAATCACATAAATTTGCATCAGTGTCCCCCCGTGACCACCAAAAGATAGACGTTCCACCCTACTCGCTTTACCATCCCGCGACGGCGCTTCTTGATTGGGCGTTTACTTTCACAGATTCGACGCGTTCACAGGTTACATACAGGCGCATCGCCAATGCATACACACCCCTAGTCACCACGCATCCCATGTTGGCCCGCCCTCGCCAAAATACACCTATAAAGCAGACTATGCCTGATATTTAGCCAAGATTTCACGGATTATGCCCGGACTTTGACTTGCCGGCAAATGGATTTCCACAACGTAAGCATCTTTCGAGAACTCCCTGATTTTAATCTTTGCTTGTCCATTCGTTAACTGCGATAGTTCATCGCCAAGCACCTTTTCCGACACAGAATAAGAGACAGGAACCGTAAATACATGATCAGCTGGCTTCTCTGCAGCATTAATGGTTACGGCTGAAACAATCACAGAGGAATTCGGAAGCACTCTTTTTTGATCCCCATCGATTAAAATAGTGTAATACCAATTGACATCAAATACAGTCCCGCCATATTCGATGCCGCTAAACAACGAAGTGCGTAGCGTGATGTACTGCCCTACGGAGAATGGCCGCAAAGTTAACAAGATAAGCCCTGCGAACAAGTTAGACAGCGTAGATTGTGCGCCAATACCTACGATGACACCTGTCACCGCACCGCCAACCAATAAACTACTCAGCCTAATTTGGAGAAGGTTCAACGCCACTAGGACGATGAATACAAACCCAATTGCAGTCAAGACACGACTCAGTAGCCGAGCAGTTCGAGTATCAATATGTTTTCTTAAGGTCTTACTAAGGATAAAGTGGTTTAAATTCCTTACCAGAGCATATCCGATGAAGCACCAAACAAGGACTAGACCCCATTCAACGAGCCGGAAGTATTGCGCTGGAACATATTGTTTGAGTGCCAAATCGTGAGCCAGGTTGAATGTAATGGACAATAAAATGAGAATGACAGCAACCAAACCAATTCGACGCCACGGGCTCATGAGTCAAGCTCCCCTTTAAGTTAAAGTACATAACTACGCTGTAGTTTCGGGCCCTTATCTTGAACCTCACGGATGATTGATCGTATTTCGTCACAGCGAGCATCCATCATGATATTCAAATACTCATTCTAGCCAGAAAGACAATATCCTTATTCATGGGATAGATTCAGGAGTATTAACAAATCGTTCCCGTGCCTTCTGCACGTAGATAATACCCGATCCCCTACATTTCCCACAATTAAATACGCGTTATCTCATAAGTCCAACTCATTCATTTGACGTGTACGTATTCAACAGGTAATATCGTTATATCGCGATATCCCGATATTACGATTTCATCACAATGTATCGTGCGGAAGGTGATGGTGTTGGGCCCAGACTTCAATGCGCTAAATGATCAAGCGGCAGAAGAGATATTTAAGGCACTTTCCAACCAGACACGCGTCCATATTCTTCGACTGCTAAAACATCCGACTGCCAATTTTTCCACACAGGTACACGTCATGAAAGAAAACGGATTTGAGGGCGGCGTCTGTGTGAGCGACATTCGCAAAAACATAGGGGTGTCACAATCGACCGCCTCCCAATATCTTGCCATTCTACAGCAAAGCGGCTTATTGGAAATGAAGAGAATTGGGCAATGGACTTACTATCGTCGCAATGAAGCAACGATCAAACAACTCGAGCAATACATTCGATTCAAGCTATGACTTTCACACCCATAGATCTGTATACGATCTCACCCGGGTGAACGTCATGGCCACCAGTTCACAGCGTACTTTAACTATCTTGGATGAAAGAAGACGAAGCATATATGCGTGACAGCAAAAAACAACTTGGCCGTATCCCCTTCTCAGTGCTAGATCTATCTCCGATTGTCGATGGCGGCACTGCCACTGATTCGTTTCGAAATACCGTAGATTTAGCTCGTCATGCTGAGACGTGGGGCTATCACCGATACTGGTTAGCGGAACATCATAACATGCCATTCATCGCAAGCTCAGCCACATCCGTCGTGATCGGGCATGTGGCGGCGAATACATCAACCATTCGAGTCGGTTCCGGAGGCATTATGCTGCCTAACCACGCCCCCTTAGTCATCGCTGAGCAATTCGGAACCCTAGAATCTCTGTATCCTGGCCGGATTGATCTAGGTCTTGGGCGGGCACCCGGCACGGATATGCGAACCGCTCGAGCACTGCGACGCGATCCCCATAACGGTGAGGATTTTCCAGAGCAACTGGCCGAACTGCGCACTTATTTCGCTCCCTCTCACGCAACTCAACAACGTGTCCGTGCCATACCGGGAGAAAATCTGAATATCCCCATTTGGCTATTGGGCTCAAGTGAATTTAGTGCACAGTTAGCTGGTCAATTGGGCCTGCCTTTTGCATTTGCTAGCCATTTCTCACCAAACTACACGTTATCTGCTCTGGAAATGTACCGTAATTCCTTCCAACCTTCGCATGTTCTTGATGAGCCCTATGCAATGGTCGGACTAAACGTCATTGCTGCAGACACAGATACCGAAGCACGCCGACTCGCAACCACGTTGCAGCAGCAATTTCTGAATTTGGTTCGTAACGTACAACTGCCGTTACAACCGCCGGTGGACAATATGGATCAACTCTGGAATCCCTACGAACGACAAGCCGTGGAACAACAGTTAGGCGCCACTATCGCTGGTAGCGCCAAAACCGTAGCAGATAAGCTCGCGGCATTTATAAGCCGAACCCAAGTCGATGAGATTATGGTGATTGCACAGATCTTTGACCATAAAGCGCGTCTGCGCTCCTATGAAATTCTTGCCGACCTTGCTGAGTTGTAATTAGCAACTGTGCATATACAAATGTGTCACCTCGAACGCGACAGATGCAATGCCGCGTTCGAGGCATGTTCTTGTGACCTAGCGTGATATTGGTCATCGGCAGACGTAACACTCCATTCGGCCATTGCTCACCACATGCGATGATGCTTTTAACCTCATTTTTATAATGCTCCTTGATGAAGCTTGCAACAGCGAAGGCATTTCGCAAAACCGATTCCTTCGTAGCGATCCCAAAAGCCGATTACGGGTGTAAATAAAACAACGATACGGGGCATCCAGGATACACTGTCTCCTTTTGTTGATTGAAATACTGTTGAATGTTTCAATAGTTTGTGAACGACCCAGCCATTCAGGAACCATGTTTACGTATACAATAGCGAGTAAAGTCTCAAGCTGTACCAGATTTCTTTGTCCCGATTATACGTCCTGGCTCAAGATGGGACATCACACAAGAGACTCACAATGTGTCAGTTGGACTTTGACCACCCTCATTTTCATGGGTCGGGACTTATGGAAGACGAGATCACAAACTCAAGAAAGGTGATGACTATGGCTCGCGTTTTACTGATCAACGCAGGTTCTGAAGGTCATATCAATCCGACCTTAGGTGTGGTTCAAGAACTTATTCGTCAGGGCGAAGAGGTGGTTTACTTTACAACGGAACAATTTCGTCATCGCATTGAACCAACGGGTGCAAAGGTGATCACGTGCGATGGGGGCAAATTTTTGGAGGCATTCCTTGCCGGAGGACGCAACCTCTTGGGGCGAGTGGGAGGACTCTTGCGCACAGCCGACCTCGTCATCCCTAGTGTTCTGGAGCAAACAAAAAGAGACCGTTTTGATTACATCATTCATGACTCCATGTTCGGCTGTGGGCGTTTGCTAGCACAGCTCCTCGATCTGCCGGCAATCAACTCGTGCACCAGTTTTGCATTTCAAGAGAATGACTTTAACCGACTGCAGGGCCATCTCTCGCGCCATGTTCCGGCCGACGTGAATCAACGTGCAGAACAAGAGTTTCAACAGTTGGCCAATGACGTGGAGGCGAAATACAATGTGCAAGTTGGCTCCGCCTACGAAGTTTTCTGTAATCCTGCGCCATTAACCATCGTCTATACGTCGAAACGCTTCCAACCTGATGGAGAGAGCTTCGATAAATCGTACAAATTTGTCGGGCCTTCGATCACTCCACGACGGCACGATCCATTTGATTTCACTCACGTAGACACAGACAACCTAATTTACATATCACTCGGTACCGTCTTTAATCGAGCTGTGGATTTTTACAAGCTTTGCTTTGAAGCGTTTGCGAACACGAAGTACACGGTAATTCTATCCGTTGGCGAACAAACCTCACTCGCGGAATTAGGAGACATTCCTGCGAATTTCATTGTCCGCCATTACGTACCACAACTCGAAGTGCTGCAACGCACCAAACTTTTTATTACACACGGGGGGATGAACAGTACAAGTGAGGCTCTTTATTACGGTGTACCACTCATCGTGCTTCCACAGAACGCCGATCAACCTGTTATCGCGCGACGTGTAGAAGAAGTTGGTGCGGGCCTCCATCTACACCAGGAAGGCTTAACCGCAGTAGAACTGAGAGTGGCCGCAGAACGTGTGCTCAAGGATGCGTCGATTCGAAAAGTATGCTTAGAAGTTGGCGAGTCCTTCAAAACGGCAGGTGGCTATCGCCGAGCTGTCGAGGAGATCTTCGCTTATAAAGCCAGTCTAGGGATAACTGACTAACGAGCCAAACCCTTGGGGTGTCAATCACGGGCAGAAAATCATACCGTAAGAAAGGGAGACGAGCGTCGAATTGGATTCACCTCGTCCCCCTCTCCTGTCTGCTGTTAAGACTGCTATCCTCGTTTTAGCCCGTCACCATTTGCCTAGCGGATGGAGCCTCTTTCGTTTAGAACTCCTTTTGTCGATTGATTTCTATGAGCTAAAATGGAGGGGCATCGTAAACCACATCACGAGTTATGCTCAACAAGGAGACACGCCCATGAGAAAACTTCGTCAATATGTCGCTAGCGCCCTTGCACTGTCCTTGCTGGGACTCATGTCAGGATGCGGTACTCCGGGCAATCAAGTAGGTACTGCGGATTCCAATGTATCCGCACCGTCTGTGAAGGTGTCGTCAAACAAAACTTCAGCAAGCAAGCCGAACTCAAAGGTACAACTCAGCCACCTTACTGTAATGGGTATCGGCGGATCCATTGCGCTGGGTGACCAGGCTACAAACGACAACGGCTATTTACAGCGCACGTTTGCTCACTTTCATGACACGTATGTCAATAAAGCCATTTACGGGGCTAATAGCACCCAACTTGCCACGATGTACAAAAATGACTACACGAATTGGCTGTCTACTGTTCACCCGCACGTGGTTGTCATTTCATGGGGGCTGTTGAACGACGTCCTGCCAAACACCCCGATGTCCAAGTTCAATGAATACCTAAATCAAGAAATCAAAGATGCGCTGGCCATCCATGCCATGGTATTTGTGGTAACTCCACCAGCCACAGAGTTTGCGTACACGTATGAGAAGCGAGAGGATATGTATGCTCAGGACGAGATGCAACTAGTCCGAAAGATGAACAATCCCAATGTGTACGCTTTTGATTTATTGAGTCAGATGAAAAGCTATATAGCCAGCCACAACTTAAAAATTGCAGACCTGTCCGGTGACGCGCATCACCCGAACGATCAAGGGCATCAACTAGCGGCGCAAATTTTGATTCAGGATTTAAGCGCCCATTTTCGATAAGGACTACTTTCTTTAGACGTCGCCACATGCTTGGATGAGATTTACTATGAAACGAACTTGTAACTTATTTGCATTTCATCCGCGAGGTCCGTATTTTCGTCTCAAGGATGGTGCTGATGTATTTTCATCGAATGTTTAGGATACAGACTTTTGGAACGAACATTATGCGAATTCATGTTGATACTCGGTATAGCGTGGATGGTCATCGACATCGTGTTTAGGATCTCCCATAAATGAGTGCCAAGGGGGAAAAAGTACCCCCTCATTGTAACTCAACCAAAAGTCACTCTAGCCGCGTAATTTGTATCAGTTTTCTTCACCTTTAGCAATCAGACTAACCGCCCTGGCGATTGCCTCTCTCGTCTCGCTTGGAACTTTCAAAGCATCTGGGTCATGCGAGGGACCGAAAGGGTGTGTTGGCGTCCAGGCGGTAGCCAAGGCCATAATTGCAGTCAAAAGAAAGCCAGGAGTGAACGTCGTTCCGACCAGACCATCATGTTGAGCATCCATGATCGCTTTCACTTTCTTATCGCGGACAGAGGTACGTTCGGTTATATTGTCCGCCTTCTGCTCCAAACTGTACCATGTCATTAACCGTACTACATGTGGGTGTGTCATAGCCCAATCGAATACTTTTGCCGCATAACCAGGAAGATCCTCAGGTGTGAATGAAATTTCCTCATAAACACGCGTTAAGTGTTTCTCGAGGACCGTAGTAAAAAGTGTTTCTTTATTCTCAAAATAAATGTAGATTAGATTCTTGTTGCATCCAGCATTCTTAGCAATGCGGTCAACGCGCGCACCCGCAATGCCGTAGGACGAAAACTCCTCCATAGCCGCCTCTAAAATCCGTTCTTTTGTTGCTTCAGCGTTTCTCAAAGGTGCCCCACCTTTTCCAAGCATTCATTTCGTGTTTTCAATATATCACACCAACAACAAAGTTGACTAACTGGTTAGTTTTGAATACGATATAAACAACCAGTTAGTTAGATATCAGGTTACAGCACTTTGTTGGTTAGACTATCTGGTGATTCTTATGAAGAATGGAGAACATTCAATGACACAAATGAACGTCGTGTTCCAAACACAGACTCATGTGGGAGGCGAACTTCGATGAAGCTTTCAGGAAATACAGTACTCATCACGGGTGGAAGTGCAGGCATTGGACTGGCTTTTGCAGAACGCTTTATCAAAGCCGGAAATACAGTCATCGCCTGCGGACGACGGGAAAGTGCCCTTGAGGATGCCAAGGAGAAGTTCCCAAATCTCATTACTCGCGTCAGTGACGTTGGACTTGAATCCGACCGTGCATCGTTGTTTGACTGGGTGACAACAAACTATCCAGATGTGAATGTATTAGTAAACAATGCAGGGATTCAACAACGCTTTCATGTGTTGAAGGCAAATGCGAAGGACAATTGGAGCTATTTCAACCATGAAATCATGGTTAATGTTGAAGCTCCTATTCATCTGTCCATGCTGTTCGCCCCATTTTTTGCAAGCCAAGAAAATGCGGCCATTGTGAATGTAACGTCTGGGTTGGCGTTCACACCGCTAGCGATTGCCCCCGTTTATTCAGCGACCAAAGCGGCTCTACACTCATTTACGATGAGTCTCAGACACCAACTAGCTAATACATCTGTAGAAGTCATCGAAGTGGCTCCACCAGCAGTGAACACCGATTTGGGTGGATCGGGCCTACACACTCATGGAGAACCATTGGACGCCTTTGCAGATGGAATTTTCCAAGGATTAAAAGAGGGTAAACAGGAGATTGGCTATGGCTCATCCGTGGATCGCCTGCGCATGTCACGTGACGAAATCGACGTGTACGTAGAAAATATGTACCAAGCCATGAAAAGCACCATTGAATAATTCTGAATGAGCGATGGGTGCTACCCATTGGTAGCACCTTTTTAGGCGGTCATCTTGTTTATTGTATGTCGCTTAACCCAGTGATTAAGTTTAGGAATAACAGCAAGGCGTCCGTACTGAGGAAATAGAACAAACAATTGGTTTGTTCATGCAAACACCCATCCATTAATACATAAGGTGCTTATTGCATAAAGGAGTTTCCACGAACCTGCATAGCACTTCCACTGCGGCTATCGAAGATCCTACTTTTGCTGCAAGACATTCGAAACCGCACTTGTCGTGGCAAAATGAAATCCCTCCGCGCGCAAACCGCTCAGTCACTCACCTGCCGGAGAAAGTCGAGGACACGTTGCGACAGCAATGCCGTCGCATCAGCGTCATACGACGGCAAACTGCTGTCTGCAAAGTAGTGTTGATCGCCTGGGTACAAATAGAGTTCAGCATGATTGGCCAGTGCCACGAGTTCACGGGCCGCCTCAATGTCACCCTCGTCAACAAAATAGGGATCGGCGTCCATTCCATGGATCTGAACCGGGAGATCCGTTGGCCAAGGGCAGCCGAACATCGACGTCGGAACACAGGAGTAAAACAACAACGCACCACGGGCACCTGGACGAGTCTGGGCGAGCTTCTGGGCCGCCACTACACCGAGCGAGAACCCTCCATACACGATCTCACGCGGAAGAGCACCGGCCACACGTGCAGCGCGACCCATAATCTCTTCGAACCCAACCTCCTCGACATAGGCCATGCCGTCCTTGATATCGCTAAATAAACGGCCTTCGAACAGATCCGGAACGTGTACAGTGTAACCCGCCCCTCTGAGCTCGTCCGCGAAGGCGTAAACACCCTTTGTCCGTCCCAGTGCGTGGTGAAATAGAAGAACCTCGGCCATCCCCTTTTCCCCCCAGTTAAAATCACGAAAGTTCAGACCTCTAATCATTATAGAATTCTGCCCGTAGTATCGCTAACCTCCCGTTCCCTGCCTGTCCAACGCCTGGCTAGGACTTCGACGCCCCAGTCGAAATAACATTTTCCTCATTCCACCCGTAACACATCAATCGATCAATTAATTGGACAAATTTGAATAATAAGGAATATAACTGGTGAAAATATAGAATGTATTTGTTGAGTGCGTGCGGCATATGGACCGCTCCAAGAGGAGCCACAGTGATTATTCTCTCGTACTCCGACAGTTGGAATTACTTGCGCTGCGACCGGATGAAATGGCTATGCCACCGAATATACAGAACGCCAAGGATATACACAATTGAGGAATACCAGATGTTCCAGTGTACGTAATTGACATAACGGAAGTGAACGTTGAGCAACTCCGTACAGTCGGACAATAGAACAACGCCAATTAAGTACATGATAAACGCAGTTCGACGGATTGGCATGAAATTCATAACGATGACGCCGCAAGCAGGAGGAAGTAACATCTCTATCAAGGTTGCCTGCCAGTCAGGCTTGGGTGTACCCAGATGATAGAGTTTCAACTCTACAGCCAAAAAAAGATCAAACGTGTGTGTTAAAGCGATCATCACGAGCCACATCACGTACATTTCCTGACTAGTTACTCGTTTAGGCATCAACCAGATCAGGAATACGGCTACAATAACCTCGACACATGGGAACCAGTACATCAGACAAACTCCTCTTTACATGAAAAACAGTCTCCGCTCATTTATCATCTACGAACAGTGATGTCCGATTATTACGAGGTTCATTCCGATTATGCCGATTTTATTTCCTCTGTATCATAACCGAGCGTTTTGCAACTGTGGCAATGACCTCCCTACCGCTCCACCACATCGTGACCAAATCGTCAATGATACCGTCTCACCTGTGCACCACACACATAAAAATACAAACTTACGAATGTTCAACCACTAGCAATATGTAAAAATACGGTACTAATAATATGTTATAATGTGTATCTGATATCACCCTTATACCCTATGTCCACCCGATAGCCTAGCTATCGGGTCTCTTTTTTCCGATGCAGTGCATATACCATGTCGCGAAATGCTTGAGCTCGAAGACTAATATTCAAAAGACCAAATGACCTCGTCGCTCCAGCTAGCTGTTGTCTTGCTTCACATCTTCGGTTCTCGAAGCTTCCAGCGTTTTATAATGCCTCTCCCCTGTGTGCGGATCAAACCACACCTGCTGTTTGATGCCCGTCGTCGGATCTACGGATATTTCGTCTGTCTTAATAAACCCTTCTGACGGTTCTTGTGCGTTTGACCTCAATCGTTTTTTTCTTCGCCACCAAGTGAATAATATTGCAACGACAATAAGCAGAATGTCGAATGCATAATATGTTGCAATGAGCTTGAGCACGTCTATAATTCCTCGTGCACGACAACCGCTGTGCCGTAAGCTATGATTTCAGACATGGTCTGTCCTACCTCACTCGAATCAAACCGCATCATGATGATTGCGTTCGCACCCATCGCGTGGGCGTTTTGAACCATCCGGTCGATCGCGTGTTTTCGCGCGTCTTCCAGCATCTCTGTGTATTCTTTGATTTCGCCACCAACAAGACTTCGAATACCCGCTGTAATATTACCCGCAAGGCCACGACTGCGAACAACGACGCCAAACACTTGACCAATCACTTTCTCAATTTGATACCCATGAATGTTTTCCGTAGTTACGATGATCATCCGTTGATCTCTCCCTTACATTTATGAGCGGCGCCAGACCTTCCAAACCTTGCGCACGAACAGTAGATAGAAGATGGTAGGGCCAGGAAACTGAAGCAGTCCCCATCCCCCCCACAGCCACGGCCACCGACTACGATGTCGCGCATCGATAAAGAGCCAAATACCTTGGACAAGTAAAATGACGACAATCAGCACAACCAATTCCCAAGTGAGGTGTCCGTGCGATTTCACGAAGCTCCCCCCTCGTGGCGAGTCAGCATGAAACAGATCGGCAGGATCGCCAACGACAACAGAGAGGTCATCACCAGTGCATCGGCAAACATATGCAACGTAGCGCTTAACATCCAACCTGCTCCAGCAAATATCGCAACTGCGAGGAACCTGGCGAGATCCCGGCGTAGACGCCGTGTCTGACGCAACTTTGTATCCTCAACAAGGCGACTCAGAAACTGTAGGTGCGGCGGACTGTCAGGCGCTATCGACTCCACCTGGTGCAGTGCATCACGCAACACCGAAGAAAACATCGCATCCATATCGGTTGCTTCTGTGTCTTGCCGAATCGACATGTCATGCACCGACTCCGCACGCCGCTTATCCGTGCGAATTCGTACCCTCTTCACCTTGGGCCCACTCCTTTCTCAGCTCGCGAAGACCATGGTGGACTCGCGACTTTGCCGTTCCTGTAGGGATGTTCAGAATATCGGCGATCTCCCTGTACTCGTACCCGTAATAGTGCTTGAGGATCACAGCCGCGCGTGTATCTTTTCGCAAATGCGCCAGTGCATCGATGAGCAGAGACCAGTCACCGTTCAAGCTCTCCACCTGCCAGCGCACGTGACGCGTCTCATCCTTGGCATCGTGAGTTGCGGATGCCAAGGCGCCTTTCTCCCGTCGCTTTCTGCGTTGATGATCTAAATACAACCGTGTAGCGATGGTCAGCAGCCACGACGAAAACTTGCTCCTTGTCTCGTCATAGAGCCGGATTTTTTCGATTGCCCGAATCATCGTTTCCTGCGTCAAATCCTCGGCGGTTGGTTGATGAAGCGCCAGTTGAAGCAGATATTTAAAGACAAATAGGTAATTCGTCTGCAACAACTCGGCAAGGGCTTCATGGTCACCGCGCTTCGCGGCAAGAACGCACTCTGTTTCATTCATGAATGGTATCCTAACCACTCGTCAATCTGTCGCAGATACACCGAATTTGCACAACCTCACACCGCCCGTACAGCACTTGGCGAAGGCGAAACGCTGTCCGTCGTTTTGTCGAATATAGATAATACGAGCGAAGTGCACGATTGGTTCACTTGTTCTCGAGAATTTGCAATTCCTACGACAGTCCACCTGAAACAAGGATGGTAAACCAACTCCGTGCAGCTACCCAGCAACTCGTATTTTCTTGTAAACCTAAAATACCCATGATGAAAGATGCCGCTGTCAAAACAAAAGTCAAGTACACTGGTGGCGTGATCATCCAGGACTTGTGGAATAGGCAAAATAACGCATAAAAACAGGACACTGCACAGAATAGCAATATGTAAAAGGATAACCGTTTGTAATTCCCCTTCACGATCGTGGTTTCCTCATTGGATTGTCGTTCTCCCCTCGTTCTTGAACCGTCACACGATGTATACATTTCATCAATCACTATATTCCGATAAGGTAGTATATTGTTTAATGGGTTTCTACGGTACAGTGAAATATATAAAACTTACACCGGGCAGTCCTGCTATGGGGCTGTCTTTTCGTTTTCCGGATCTCCCCTCTAATTTATAGTAACCGGTTGAATCGGAAGAAATTCGTTATATAATAAGTATTGGTTCCAGATATTCCTCGATAGCTCAGCGGTAGAGCATCCGACTGTTAATCGGAGGGTCGTAGGTTCGAATCCTACTCGGGGAGCCAGTTTGATGCCGAATGGTGTAATGGTAGCACGACTGACTCTGACTCAGTTAGTCTAGGTTCGAGTCCTAGTTCGGCAGCCATAAATCGTCGCCGCCCAAGCAGGGCGGTTTTTTGTTTTTCAACCATTGTTCGCTCATCACTACAGTGCATGTTTGGTATCGTACGAAAGATCGATCCCGATAGATCTGGAGTGTTAATCCCCGCTTGAGAACGAACCTCCTTCCCCGTATTTTTCGTACCATTTCTAGATCAGCGGCACCTTAGAACTTGGTGCATGACTTATATTGACGGCTGTGCTATAGCCTCCATGACAACTCACAAACACCGGAAATCCGGACTACAGCAGTTTCACACAACACGTAAACTCCCCACTTCAACATGCTGTGGTCTGGTGACTAAAATGCATAAAAATCGAATGCACGGTAAATAATCCCACCGATGACACCTTGTTGGGAGAAAGAGTGAAATCATCTTTGAGGAACATTTTTAATCGCAGAGATCAACGCAACCGGTATACCGATCGTCCGAAACCGATCGTACCTGACTACCGAGACGCGCCGAGGATGACGAAGAAGCTACAGCAAACATTAGAATATATCATCCAAACGGCCGGACAGAGTGACGACTTTGTCGTTACAAGGGCAATCGTTGACGAGAAGGATGCCGTCCTTGTGTATTTCCACACGATTTCTGATCAAAAGCAAGTTCAGAGTTTAAAACAGGCACTGCAAGAGCATAAGTATCAGAAGGTTTCACCCATGGAGATGCCCTATTACTTAGCAAGACATGTGATCCCATTTGGGGAAATTGCGTTTTTGGATAACCTTTGGGAGATCCGGGAGGCGCTGTCGCGGGGTGACATTTTACTACTCGTTGATGGGATGCCAAAAGCCATCACAATAGCCTCCATGTTGATTCCCCATCGCGCAGTCGAGCCACCGCTACTTGAATCGAGCACGCGTGGCCCTCAGATTTCATTCATCGAAAAAATCGATGTCAATATTGGATTGATACGTGGCATGCTGGTTAGCGACGCGTTGACCATCAAGCAATTTCGCGTGGGTTATCGTAGCCGAACTCGGGTTGCTATGTTGTATGAGCATGACGTTGCGAACCCGAATCTGGTTTCCACTGCGATGAAACGAATTCAAGCTGTGCACGTCGACAAGTTGACAGGAAGTGCCACATTAGAGCAGCGAATTGTAGATAATCATTGGACTTTGTTTCCTCTGACGCGATCCACTACACGGGTGGACAATTGTGTCAAAGAAATTGGGCAGGGAAAAGTTCTGATCCTAGTTGATGGCGATCCAACGGGATTCTTGATTCCTGGAACAATTATTGATTTTTTTCAAACGATGGAAGATGACCAGCATAGTTATTTTGAGGCAACGGTCGTTCGCTGGCTTCGCTTTATATCCTTTGTCCTTGGATTTTATCTCCCTGCACTATATATCTCGTTTGCCGACTTTAATCCGGAACTCCTGCCCCATACACTGGCGTTGAAGATCGCGCGTTCCAGAGAAGGGGTGCCGTTTAATGCTGCCACAGAAGTGTTGATGATGCAGCTAGTGATCGAAATTATTCGAGAAGCAGCCTTGCGTATGCCAAAAGTCATGGGGCAAACAATCGGTATCGTAGGCGGTTTAGTCCTAGGACAGGCTGCTGTAGAAGCGGGATTGGTAAGCAGCATTCTCATCGTTGTCATTGCACTTACCGCGGTATCTATATTCGTCCTGCCCAGTTACGAATTTGCAACGGTACTTCGAATCTTGAGTTGGGTAAATATCTTAGCTGCTTCAATTTTCGGGTTTTACGGTGTGATGGTGGTCGTTATGGCCGGTATGTTCCACGTCGCTTCTCTTAAGTCATTTGGGGTTTCTTACCTTGAACCAATCTCCGGAGAACACTGGCGCGATTTTTTCTTGGACGGAATTTTACGTGCACCTATTCCTATGCTCGATAAGCGAGCATCACACTTGCATGATCAAGAAATCACGAGGAGCGCGGATTATACAGACCCTAATCAACACCCAATGTTAGAAGTTCCACGTAAGTCAAAGAAACTGCGTAAATGGAGACGAACATGAAATTCCTCACTTCACGATGGATCACGCTATTCGTATCCATCTGCTTGTTACTGCTGTTGCCAGGATGCTGGGATTACGAGTCGATCTCTACACGGGCTTCCCTCATTGGCTTAGGGATAGATCCAGCTGATGACGACCCTCAGAAAGTGCGAGTAACGATTCAGTACCCAATTATAAAACCCGAGGAATCCGGCGGAATGTCCAGTAGTTCCGCCAGCAGCTCGACAGGTGAATATCAAAGTCTTTCGGCCGAAGCCTATTCAGTTTCTGAAGCCATAAAGCACCTTCAACTAAGAGTGGACCACCAGATCGATCCGGCTCAATTACAGGCAATTGTGTTCAATCGTACACTGCCTTCAGAAATGATGGATAGCGTAGTCGGACAGCTCATTCGTTTACCAAAGATGAATCGCCTTGCCTATGTTTTCTCGACACCAGATTCCGCAAAGGATGTTCTTACGGTTACGGGCACGAACACTGCACCTATGGACTTTCTCGATAAATCAATGACATATCGTCAACGAGGATTCATATTACGGCGGCAACTGTGGGAATACTGGCGCGATACAGCACAAGTCGGGGTGGTCCCGATTCTACCTACTGTTCAGTGCGTTTCCTCCGAAGACAAAGGTGAAGATACGCTCCTACTCGGCGGAACGGAAGTTTACCTACATAATCAGGCAGCGTTTAGCCTGAGCCCTCAAGAAACGTTTTATACACAGCTCATGGATGGAAAAGTTCGAGGCATGGCATTCGATGTTCCCCTAGGAGATGGAATCGCTTCATTAACCGATGTTCGCTCTAATAGTACGCTCCGTTGTTTTGATCAAGGAAAAAATGTTGTACTGGTTGATCGTGTCTCAATTCGGGCGACACTTGGTAAACTGCCGGTAGTGTCCCGTCAAGTGGTGTAAATTCGAGTGCAACCACATAGTGCGGCTATTTATGTAATACTGACGTGGGTGCCAGTAGTTGCTGTTCATCCGTTCCGGTGAGTTTAGCCATCGACTCGCGGCTAAAGTAGCGTCTCGCGACGACCCACTCATCGTTCTGCTCCTGGAGAATGGCTCCTCCAAGACGTACGACAGAATCCCGATTCGGGAATATGCCAACGACATCGAATCGGCGCCGTAGTTCGCGATTCAATCGCTCCAGCGGATTGGTCGAACAGATTTGCTTCCAATGCTCCTTGGGGAATGCCATGTATGCTAAAACGTCTTCCTCAGCCCGCTCCAAAACGTTCATCGCTTTGGGGAACTTTGCCTGAAGTTGCTCCAGGACGACAGCCAGTTGTTGCTTGGCTGTTTCTTGCGTTGGCTGAGCAAAAATCGTCCGGACAATAGACGAGACCATCTGTTGCGACGCCCTGGGCACCTGGCTTAGGATGTTACGCATCGTGTGAACACGGCAACGTTGCCACGTCGCTCCTGTCAAGGCAGAACCAATTGCATTTCGTAGTCCTTCGTGTGCATCGCTAATCGCCAACTGTACACCGCTCAATCCACGGGCAACGAGGCTACGAATAAATGTGAGCCAGAACGAGCCATCCTCGCTCGTGCCAATATCAAAACCCAGCACTTCTCGCTCGCCGGTATCTCGCACGCCAATGGCAATCACAAATGCCATACTCTGAACTCTTCCGCCTTCTCGAACCTTTGGGAACGTTGCATCTAACCACACATATGGATACGCCCCTTCTAGAGGACGATTCTTAAACGATTGCACCACATCGTCGAGTTCTTTGCAGATGCGGGAGACTTCACTTTTGCTAATACCCTGAATCCCAAGTGACTCAACCAATTCATCCACCTTACGCGTACTTACACCATGCACGTACGCTTCTTGGACAACGGCCAGCAGAGCCTTCTCCGCCTTCCGACGAGGCTCCAGGATACTGGGGAAGTAGCTGCCCTTTCGAAGCTTTGGAATTTGTAAGTCAATCGTTCCAACGCGAGTATCCCATTCTCGCTCTCTGTGTCCATTGCGACTATTGCTGCGCTTTTCACTACGTTCATACCGTTCTGCACCGATGAGTGAACTGACTTCAACATCCATAACGGCTTGGGTGAGGATTTTCAGTCCTTCTTTTAGAAAATCTACATCCCCATCTTCTAACCCGATCTTGCGAATCAAATCCAAAAGTGCGATCTTATCCATATAAGCCATCGATGTGCCTCCTCTACTGATTGCTCGTCACTTTTAGTAGATTGCACTCGATGGCTTTTTCGTCAAGATGCATCTTCCGAATTTACACCACTACCTGACACTCTAACAAACTGCCAGATGCGACACCAAAGCCATTACCTCCGACAGACATCAATAAAATTGAATTTGAAACATCTGACTATCTCAAACAGCAGTTATCCAGCACTCTCAGGAAATTACAAGAACAGAAGGCTGATATCTGCGGGTTTGGGAGGATATATTTTCAGCATCACCCGGACGAAGAACAACAATTGAAGGAACAATGGGGGCAAATGTTTCAGCATGCCAAAATTGATGTCCAAGTGAAGGCCGTCATTGTCAGCAAGGGGATGCTAATTTGATGTATAAGCTTTCTATGTTTCAAGTGGTAACCGTGACATGTACCAGTTTCCTTCCACTGCTGTTTTGGATCTTCCCTCGCTATGCCGCTAACTCCGCTGGGGTAGATGGGCAGTGGGCACTTCTAGGCACCTGCTTGATAGCTCTGTTTAGCGCGTGGGTCCATGGGCTTCTGAATACACGGTTTCATAAGTGGTCAGGGGCCGATATGCCAAAACTGGTATATGGAAACTTTATCGGGAAAACAGTGACAATGCTTTTTGTACCTGGTTACCTGCTTTTTATAGCAGTCAGTCTGTATTCCTTTTCGATTACACTTAAGGCGTTGCTTCCAAATACTCCTCGGTTGGCAACCATCGCCTCGTTAACTCTTGTTTCGATCATGGGCGCGATGTACGGAATAGAAGCCATTAGTCGCGTTGCATCGATTATATTCCCGGTTACGATTCTCGTCCTAGGCGCATCATTCATCTTTGTCTTGTTTCGAGGCAGTTGGACAGGCGTTTTCTTACACCCTGTAAGCATTTCGCGATCGATTTCCGTTGCATCACAATTGTTACCGATGTTTTTTGGGTTAAACCAGTATATCATGCTGTCTCCCTATTACGATCACCGCAATCGAAACGCAGTGTGGCTCCCAATATTCTGCGTCGGATTCAGTTCAGCGTTAATTTTATCAGTGTATGTCATCACAATCCGGGTGGTTGGGTACGAGGGGTTACGAGTGCTAGCGCACCCAATTGATTTTGTGTTGCAACTTGTACAATTGCATGGACTCATCATTCAGCGCTTCGGCGTTGTCTTAGTATTCATCTCAACCATGTTTGAAGCGGTGTTCTTTGCCAATCATTTATGGGCGTTATCAGAAGCCAGCAGAAGGCTACTGCAACTAAAAAAAACAAGTGAAAGATGGTTTATCTTCACATACGCAGTGATCACAGTGATCATGTTTCAGGTCATCCCCAATCAGCAAATTGGAGACTGGATTGTTCTACACATTTTAGTTCCATTGAGCTGGTTTTATCTCGTGATTGAGCCGAGCATGAAGTTGTTTCTTTCGTACGTTAGGAGTAACCGGTTGAAGTCAGGAGCGAACTGAATGACAGTCATCGTAAACCCGCCACACAAGTAGCCAGCGGCGGTAGAAAGGACAGCGCCAGCGGGACGAATGCTTCAATTCAAAGCTCCAATACAAAACAACCAAACAACCCACAAATTGAAACGCGGTGTAGGTTCAAAAGCCATTCCAATGCACATCGTTTCGGTGCATCTTGCACCTTGGTGAAGATTACTCATGGGTCGACGCTGACTTTCACGTTACGTTCCCTTTGTTCAACCCCAAAACACACCACCATATAGCACTGACCTCCCTGCAGTTAGTCGTTATCAAGTCATTCTTAAAAAGGCAGACAAAAAATTTATGATGAGTCAATTTCAGCAGGATCAGAAATGTTTCCGCTTTCACAAACGCGTTAACATGTCTTTATACTTGGTTCATCGAAATATTACAGGGAGGTTTCTATTGGATGCACACCAAATGGAAAGTCTCTTGTCTGGCTGGATTCATTGTTGGCGTAACATTCACTTTGACGGCTTGCGGTACTGGAAGCACCGCGTCAAATGCAACCGGATCTCCTAACGCGTCGTCGAACTCGTCAAAAGCATTGAAACCCTTAACAATATCCGCCGGACCGAACGGCGCGTTTCAGCGCAATTTTAACCCATTCTCCACTTCCGCAGACCCCGGGACACAAGGACTGATCTATGAACCATTGTTCTACGATAGCGTGGTAAGTTCCAACGTATATGGAATCCTCGGCAGGAGTACTGCTTGGAGCAACCATAACAAGACGCTAACGGTCACCTTACAAACCAACGCCAATTGGACCGATGGTAAACCATTTACATCCCAGGATGTCGTGTTCACGTTCAATTTATTGAAAAAGTACCCAACAATCGACCTTAACGCTGTATGGTCTAAACTCTCCAGTGTTAAATCCGATGGGAACGATAAAGTTGTATTCAATTTTAAACAAGCCGACGTTCCCTATGCTACCTATGTTCTAGAGACCTACATCGTTCCTCAACACATCTGGAGTAAACTCGGGGATCCATCCAAAGTGGACGTGACAAACCCGGTTGGCACGGGTCCTTATACGTTATCTACGTTCTCGCCTGAAGACTATACGATGAAAGCTAATCCAAACTATTATGGAGGAAAGTTAAGCGTACCAGAAGTTGATTTCCCCGCTTATAACAGCAATGATAGTGCAGACTTGGCACTCAGCACTGGCTCTCTCGATTGGACTGGCCTGTTTATCCCCAACATCGACAAAGTCTACAGCTCAAAGAACCAGAATAACAAGTACTGGTTTGCCCCTGGCGGTTTAAATTTATTGACTCCCAACCTCAAAAACCCATTGCTCGGGAATCAAGTCGTTCGTCAGGCGATAAGCATGGCCGTAAACCGAAATGATTTATCGCAGAAGGCCGAATATGGATACGAAAAAGTTGCAAACCCAACCGGTCTGATCCTACCTACTTTCCAAAGCTGGGTCGATCCCAATTTACCTAAGACAGACACCACCTTTACGTTTGACCCGACAGGTGCCGAGAAATTGTTACAGAGTGCTGGGTTCAAGAAAAACGGCTCCGGTATCTACGTTTCAGCGAATGGACAAGCGTTGTCATTTAAGTTAATTGTCCCTTCGGGATGGACAGACTGGGACCAAGACGCTGCATTAATTGCCGCTCAATTAAAGCAAATCGGTATTCAGATTAACGTTCAGCAGGAACAATACGCAGGATACCAGTCTGATTTGTCGAGCCATAAATTCGATCTTGCTCTTGTATCCACCAATGTCGGTCCGAGCCCATACTACGTATATCAAAACACCTTTGGAACGGGTGCGAGCACAAACTACGAACAATGGTCTGACCCGAAGACAGACCAGGCGCTTGCGGATTTCGCCTCGACCACGAATGAAACAGAACAGAAGCAAGACATCGATAAACTGGAGAAAATCGTTTCCGAACAGTTACCCGCTATCCCGCTTATTTACGGAGCAGAGTGGTATGAGTACAACGATAGTCAATACACCGGTTGGCCAGATGCCAACAATCCCTACGTGACTCCAGCACCATTCTCGTATCCAGCGGAAGAAATCGTGCTGTTACACCTAAAACCAACAGCTAAATAAACGAAAATAGTACTGTTCCTGTTTTTGAACATTTGAGTGCAGAACGCACGGTATTTGAGCGGGGGTGCGCCGTACGATGGGTGTGAGTCCTGTCGTAAGGCGTCCCCGGCCGAGAGATCGAGGAGTTTGGATTGACTTTCCCGCACAATAAGCAATGAGGTTACCTAGTCGAATGTACACCGGCCAGAGCGGCATTCCATCACGCTCCTTAGAGCGCCAGAAAATCAGCTACAGTACGGCAAACGCTCGTTCCTTTAGGCGCCGGAATTGTCGAGTCCGTTGGATTCGTGGCGACCACCAACACACAACCAAAATAAAACCCGCCGAAGCGGGTATCATCAATTTATCCATCTATTCTCATCACTAACCCGAAAAAGTGGGAAATCATCGTCATCATAATAAATTGCCCATCGATCCGATATATCAATGAATTTCTTCAGTTGATCATACTCTGTCTTGCTGTAATCAAGTACCGAAAGACCGGTAATCCACTTAAAAACGTGATAATGATACTGTGTTTCTTCTACGACATACGAACTTACATAGTGGATACTGGGATCACACGCGGAATTGTATACTCGAACTTTGATTGCATCCAGACGTCTATCCTTTTGAGGATTTATCAACATGAGCATCACCCCATTCTATGGGTACGCAGCACTTTATTGAAAAATGTCTATTCACTTATCACACTAAACAAAGCGTTAGAGGAAGGAGGTCAGTCTGAGACCTTGCATATCTGATGAAAAAGAAAAACCACATTATTTTTCTCTCCTTCAATGAGGTGTCCAACTACTTCAGAAGCATTCCAGGTCCCCTCTCCTTCATTACATTGCAACCATCCGTTTGGTAAACCGGATAAAAAATATTCCAATGTTTGTGGTGTACGCTCGAGGACTTCGATTGTTTCTTTCATGTTGAAGTTCATCTGCCTGCTCCTTTCTGTGCTTCGGCTCAAGCAATTCTCTGATTATTTCTTATCATGTATACACGGATTTCTCGGCAAAATTCGGATACTACCTATTGAACATCTTACATAGTGATCCACTAGTCGGGCGGGTCGCCCCGAGGATAGATCGACAACCGTCGCCGTGCTCGACACGGGTACATATGTTAAGCCCGCCAAGGAAGTCTAGGAGAATACAAGGAGTACTAATGATGGCTCTTCATCAGGTGCTCTAAACACATGTTACGAATGGCGGAGAGGGTAGGATGCGATCCCACGGTGCCCGTGCGAATACGGCGGTTTCCAAGCTCCCCACCTCGGGTTTTGGGTCTTTCATCATGTACGTATAGTCAGTACAAATCGCATTCTAACGAGGTTCTCATTCTCCTTTGTGTGCCCTGTCCATCGTGTGCTCCCAATACGGTTGCACTTTTTGGTTGCAATGTAACATTACGTTCAACTGACAATGAGGTGCTGTTCGTATTTGAGGTTAAGAAATGCGCCAACGCTACTCAAACAATTCACCTGAAAATTATGTGATCGACATCGAATCGTTTTTCAAAATTCTATTCTACTTCAATGTAGTACCGCTATCCTGAGCCTAGACTTGTGAAAGGGGCGGAGATATGGCCAAAAGGAAAGGTTCGATTGTATCTGTCGCTGTTATTGGAACTGTGGTCGTTTTATTCCTTTGGCATTCGCAAGCATCAGGTAAATCTAATGAAAACACGCTAGATAGGGTTAATAAACAAGCCATACATAAAGTCACTAAAGCAATACACACTGTCAAGAAACATGTTATACATAGCGCTACACAAGCTAATCTTAATCCATTTGGCACTCAATTTCTTCAACTTGTTAAGGGTCGCAGCGACACCATCTCTGTTGCTATTTACAATGAGAAAACGGAGCAGACGTACACGTATCACCCTGATGCTGTATATTGTCCTGCAAGTACGATCAAAGTTCCGATTATGGCAGAGACATTGGAGAAGACAGATGGAAATCTAAGTGAGGAGCAGCAGGAGCAATTAACCACAATGATTGAAAATAGTGACGATGATGCTGCCACCGATCTTTGGGAAGAAAATGGCGGAACACCAGCAATGCAAACATTCATGAGTGAACTTGGAATGGCGGATACGGTTGCAAACAACGCATGGGGGCTATCCACTACAACAGCTTCAGACATGTTAAAGACGATGAAGTTGTTTGCATACCCAAATAAAATCCTGACCGATTCCGAACGAAACTATGGACTGGGTCTGATGGAAAACGTTGAGGCGGATCAACGTTGGGGGGGTAAGTGCGGGAGTTGCCTCTGACGCTACCATAGCATTGAAAAATGGCTGGTCACCTGAAACCTGGACGAACTGGCGGATTAACAGTCTAGGCTATATCAATGGTGATGGACGTGACTACGTGATCGCTGTTTACACCATCAACAACCCGACGGAACAATATGGAATTGCTACTATAGAAGACATTTCAAAAATCATGTGGAATGAACTTGGTAAGTATTCATCACACGCATAACTGTCCCGTTAGCTGATGAAACTTCGCGTTATGCTTCAGCTACCCCACTTGCATTTATATCTTGCCAAAACGAAAAACGCTAATTATCGGCAGTCTAGCTTTGCAAAATGTAAGCAAATTATCAGGAACACGATTGAGTTTGAAATCGGAATCCTAAATGGCTTGCAATGTCATCGCCAAAATATCGATCGAGTCCTTGAACAAATGTGTGTTTCTGTTGGAAACAATTATTTACGATCAAGTCCGAATTTGTGTGTACTTCCCATCTACGGTTATTTCTTAGGCCGTTGCCTAGTAACCTGGGTCTGAATCCTTCTCCAGGCCCAGTAATCGTCCATCGTCAAATAACGGTGGCCGGTCGTCCACTTCTCATCCATCTCCATCAACGAAACACCCAGCAGACGCATGGCGGATGTTCGGTTTGGAAAGATGCGTATCGCTCGGGCAATGAAAGCACCGCTGTTGCGTCGTCAAAGCCATCCTCTAACACCTGCAGCGCTTTTGGCGCTTTGTCTGCATATTCACTGAGCATCTGATCTAGCAGTAACCGTGCTGTATCCAAATCAGGTGCATCCAGTATCTCTCGGACTTTCCGATAAATCTCACCCTGCAGTGACTTTGGTGCTGCATCCAGCAGGTTTCGTATAAAGTGTGTTTGGCACGTTGCCAGGTACAGCCTGTAAAATGTGAAAGCGAGCTTTGACCAACCCAGCATGGCTGTCCGATACCACTCGGTCTACGCCGTTTAGCTCTCGTCCTTGAGCCATGAGAAAAGCTTGCTCCAGCCAGCTGCGGACTCACCGTCTCCAAAGAGCCTAAGGCCAGATGTCCAGGTGCATTCTCGCGCAAACTCACTTCTAAAACACACTTCAAAATTAAGTTTCAACCGGGGGAGCCTATTTACCATCTAAAGCAGATAGCTCCTGGCCTATACCTTGCCATGATGATTGCATGAGAGTGAAACTTTTACTTTTTGCATATTGATCTGCTGATAAAAGATTATCATGGATTTCCGACCATTCTATAGAACTTGTACTATTGGAATTGGATTTTGGAGTAGTGATTGAATAATACTTGTTGAACGCTTCAATTGTCAGTTTTTCAGATTCACTTTCGGATAACTGATACGAAACGATTTCATTACTTAGTTTTTGTAGTGCCAATTCACTGGACTGTTGAGTCGAAATTGATGTTTTCGTCAAAACAGATTGATTGTTTGTTTTTCTTGGTAATGCTGTTGCGTGTCGATTGTCGTACATCAATACTACGATGATTCCAATGACGCTAGCGATTCCGTATGCAATAAAGATGTACTTAAAAGACGTTTTCTTGTTTTTTCTGCTTTGATTCACCGTTTTCACCTTCCTTAAACATTTTCGCTTAAAAAACTTCGAGATCACAATGAAAATCAGTCTTTTTGTGAACAAAGTAGCACTTCACTTGTCTGGATAACCGATTATTGCTGTTCTTATTGGAATCCTAATTAAATCCCAAATTCGTTAGCATTGATAGGCTCTGTGTCTCTTTACATTTGACTCGATTCTGACTAAATTCTTCTGCCCCTTCGTATTATGAGTTTTATACTCCGGTACTCGGGTCGAATGTTTCGGCCCGTGTGTCTCCGAATCCGTGCGCTATATGGTTCACCCCCTACTTATTATGGAAACCTGTTTGAAGTTGGTTGGGGCAATGATCTCGTATAACGAGCGAAGCTAAACTACCAGAAGAATAGGGGCTGCCGGCAAATCAATGAGCGGATCTGTTCAGGTGAATCCAGTCGTTGATCTGGATATTGCGAAATGCGAAAGTGAGGGACAAGTCTTTCTGAATAAGGGAATGCCGCATGGAAAGAGCTTTAATGTCACTCATACAAGTGCGGGACTTAATGATTTCCGTGAGCTACTTCGCTCCGTGGGGAAACTCACGAGAGTCTCCCCCACCATCATCTTTGAGTCGACTGGGTATTATCACAAAGCCGAAGGTATTCTTCCCTTTCATCCTCCTCGCTTTCCTCAGTGTATTTCTGAATTTCAGATTGCGAACATTGTTCAGAGCCTGCTCATGTCGACACACACCGGTATTCAAGCACGATTTGTGTATAGCGTGGCTTTGCCAACTGTGTTTCTCGAACAAATTTCGGTAATTGAAGTGTTTATCGTGATATTTAACTTACGAAAGCCAAAGTGGTTTGGCGGGCTGTGGGCAGTTGGGACACTGTTTTTGGTGGTGTCCATCCTGTTTCATCAAAATATTTATCCTGTACTAGGACAAGTTCCGGATGGGTATTTCTTTGCAAGCCCCAGTAATGACGTTGGTTTCACGCTGCTTAAGACAATTGTATACAACAGTTGCTTAATTACTTTGGTGTGTGTAGTGGTACGAGGTTTAAGAAAACAAAAACACCGTAAACGATGGCTATACGCACTCTCTGTAGGTGTATACGGGGTTTGTCTTCTTAACGATTCTGTGCTCTTGCAGCTTCATCGAACGCTTTATCCCACAGCGTGGGTCGGAGAGCTGATATTCCTCGTTATGTTGTGGCGGGAGATACGTTGGCACATGCAAGAGGTGTATGACCGTCTGAATCGAGACGCATTAACAGGTGCGTTTTCGCGAAGCTTCGGCGAGTTTTATTTATCCCAAGTTTTGACCAAGCAAAATGTAGGCGTGTTTTACGCTGATATCGATGGCTTCAAAGAAACTAACGATACCTATGGACATCAAGCGGGAGACGAGGTTCTTCAACGGTTGGTAAAACTTGTGGAACCTCTTATGGTCATGCCGAACGTTTTAATTCGATTAGGCGGAGACTAGTTTCTCTTCGTGTTTCCTAATGTCCGTTCAACGGATGAATCGATTCTGAGATACAAATTACAGTCACTACTATTAGATGGGCATCTGATGCCAATAGGCGTGGATAAAGCGTCACCAGTTACACCACGTTTGCAAGTAAGTCTAGGGTGGGCATATGGTACGAGTGGTACATCTTGGATGAGCGTTATCCATCATGCTGATTTAGCAATGTATCAACAGAAGAAATCAAATAAACCTTGCCTATTTCGATACTTGCCCAGTGAGTAGTGTGGCAATGATGCAACCTATTGAAAGCTGTACTGGCTGTCCGCACGTGGAGGGATTCTTTTGCTCGCGAAGATAGTTTTCAACCGAGGCGGTTACACCTCTCTCAAGGTTCTAGTCATAATATTCCTGGTCCTGGTGGCGTGGGTCATTGTCTATCTCACTGGTGGTAGTGTAACCGCCGCCACACAGCTTTGTTACGTCCCCATCGTTTTGAGTTCTTGGTATTGGTATGGGATTGGAGGACTCGCTACGGGAGTCGTATCGGGCCTGATGGAAGGACCGGGAATGGACGTTTGTATAAACGGCCCATCTCCCCAACCGTTGGTTGACTGGGTAGTACGACTAGTTATCTTCGCGGCAATGGGATATATCATCGGCGAGCTCTTTAAAAGGGTTCATCATCAGAGAGACGTAATCATGAGATCGGGTACAAGTCTAATTCAAACGTTGGCCCACACCATCGAACTAAGGGATCCATACACCAATGGTCACTGTGTTCGAGTCGCTGATATGGCGGTAAGAATTGGTGAACGGATGGGCCTATCGAAAAGAGAATTGCTTTACCTGAGGTGGTCAGCGTTAATACACGACATCGGAAAGATTGCGATTCCCGAACCCATTCTCAATAAGCCTGGCAAGCTGACCGATGAAGAGTACGATGTGATGAAGCAGCACCCAGAACGAGGCGAATGGGCACTCAAGAGCTCCGATTACGGACAAGTTGTTAAAGACGGCGTTGGCAGCCATCACGAACGGTGGGACGGAAGAGGTTATCCTCGCCGCCTCAAAGGTACTGATATCCCACTGCAAGCACGGATCATCGCTGTACCAGATGTATGGGACGCCTTAACTTCGGAGCGTTCGTATAGACCGGGTATTTCATACGAAGAAAGTCTGCAGATTATGCAGCAAGGGCGTGGTACTCAGTTTGATCCGAAAGTGTTAGACATATTTTTTGAACTAATACGCGAGGTCGAAAACCATCACACATAAGTTGAGGCACCTGGCTGTTTACGCTTGGTGCCCCTGCAAGTTGGAAGCGACAATCCTCAAAATCAAGCGTCGTGTAACACGCACGGTGCTTCAGTATACCGTAGCTAATACCCATAATGGAGTTCGGTATTATACCGGAATTGTTTGGAGGTGCATCGTTACTCAACTAACGCCCCCGTGAACGCAAGAAGGGCTGATACGTCCTTGTTTCACTGCTTTACACTCCATCCAACTCAGATAACTTTGAATCAACCATCTGTGATCGATTTCGATAAACAGAGGGAGATAGCCCACTATGCTTTCGAAATACAGTTGAGAAATGGGCTACATTGACAAAACCTACTGAAACAGCAATGTCCATTACGGAGCATTTTGTCTCCTTCAGAAGCCGCTGGGCCTCCGTCATCCGCTTTTGGAGTAAATATTCTACAGGTGTCGCACTCAAAATCCGCTTGAAAACACGATGAATATGATACGGATTGATATGCATGTGATTAGCAATGACTCCCAATGTGAGCGGCTCGCTGTAATGGGCATCAATGTAATCCATCGCTTTATAAGCGAGTTCTTCTGCAGGGTAGCGATACTGATCAGGCTTACAACGTTTGCACGGGCGGAAGCCAGATTCAATCGCGTCATCGACTGTCATAAACACAACAACATTGTCGCGTATGGGCGCTCTCGATTTGCAGGATGGACGACAAACGATACCAGTCGTCTTAACAGCGTAAAAAAACTGTCCATCGTAGGAAGAATCACAGTTAACAATCGCATTCCATTGGTCTTCCTGCATGATTAGCCCTCCCTTCTTCATTCAGTATATCGTGCCGTTTCACGTCTTGATAAGGTCGTCAAAATGAAACGACAAGATTACAAAAGCTGAGTAACCTGTGAAATGATAAAACGGAGTCATTGATATTTTGGAGGGATCGTCATGAAGCTTAAGGACGTCATCATGCTACTGTTATTGGCTGCATTGTGGGGGGCATCGTTTCTATTTATGCGTATTGGCGCGCCCGTTTTGGGACCACTGGTTCTCATTGAACTTCGGGTTTTGTTAGCATGCATTACACTGGTTATATATGCGCTCGTTAGCAGACATCGGATCAAAATATTGCACAAGTGGTGGCAGTACCTGATACTCGGCGCGACCAACGCCGCCGTGCCATTTACGTTAATTTCCGTTGCAGAGTTACGGCTTGACGCTGGATTGGCAGCAATCTTAAATGCGACTACTCCAATGTTTACCGCTCTCACGGCCTGGTTATGGGCAAAGGAACCGTTCAGACTGAAAAAGTTATATGGCGTCATACTAGGCATTATAGGTGTAAGTGTTCTAGTAGGCTGGGGTGGAAGCGGACACGCTTCTCATCTTTGGCTATTCGCATCGTTTTCGTTACTTGCTGCTGTCTTCTACGGAATCGCGGGCGTATTTTCATCAAGACATTTTAAAGGTGAAAAACCATTGGACATGGCAATCGGTCAGCAACTCGGTGCCACTCTGATATTGCTACCGTTTAGCCTAGCGACTTTACCACATGAAATCCCCCCTCGTGTCGTCCTATTCTCTGTCCTCGGATTGGCAGTAATGTGTACAGCAGTTGCTTACCTATTCTACTTTGCACTAATACACAGTGTCGGACCATTGAAAACCTTGACTGTAACATTTCTAGTTCCGGTATTCGGAGTGATTTGGGGTGGGCTGTTCCTCGGTGAGTCGATTACCGCTAGGCTCATTATCGGACTGCTGATTATTTTATCCAGTGTCGCTCTTGTGGCGAATGTGCGCTTCAAGAAAAGGGGAGTGAAAAGACGTCCACTTCAGAAATTCTGAGAGACTAGTTGCAATGTATTCAGAGGACAAACTGTTCCACAAATTCACCTTGTTGCGCTCTTCTGTCCGTCGTAGATGTACGTCAACAGGAAGGTGTTATAATCATCCTCTTTGTTGTGAACGTTCAATCCAACATTGAAAATCCTAACTTTCGTACCCATCCAAACAATGTCGTCATCTTTCATTGTTGATACGGAAACCCATTGAGAATGCATGCATGTTTCACCTCGCACTCTGTCGTTAACCCGTTTGTCCAAGAACAACATGGATTGAAAGCATTCCTCCAAGAGGACTTTGAATTCCCTGTTCGTCAGTGCACGTTCCCAGTCGATGCATTGGCCGTATAGCCCTCTTCTAAAACGTTACTCTGGTAAAGACTCGAACGGCAGCCACGGATAATTGTCCGTGGCTGCCGTTCGACGACGTAGCCAGTTATGAAGCTTTCTGACTGGACGAAGCCTTTCCAGCATGACCTTTTCGATTTAGCTTTTCACTTATATGACGGTCAAAGTTGGTCAGAATTTTATTCGCCTTGTCCGCCGTAAGTTTGCCTTTCTGCTCCGACTTTTTGAGGCGTGCTTCAAGATTCGCTCGCAACTTGGACGTCAACACTTGTTCCGATATCCCCTTGGAAGCTGCCACCTGTACAATGGATTTTCCGGATTTCAATTCCTCACGCAACTCTGATGGTTGCATATTCAGTATCTTTGCTGTGTCGCGAATAAAGCCGCCGTGGCGGTGCCCGTGACGACCTTTGCTTAATTTTCCGTCTGCCGTATCACCTGCGGCCGTGGAATTGGTCGTTCCTTTGACCACGGTTTGCCCTGTATCAGGCATGTTTCCAGTTGGAACGACTGTGGCGCCATATGCGGTCATCGTCCCCACCGCACCAAGTGTCATCATCGAACTCATCAACACGGTTTTTAGTCGCATTACGCTGCCTCCTAATTATTGTAGTGTTACAACAGTCATGCTTTCCAAGATTCCTTGAAACAACATTGAAAATGGAACAAAAAGTAAATTGACGATCGCCGTGTTCTTCGTTTAGACATCGAACCTGAGGAAGTACTGTGTGCAGATTGGTTTTGGGAGTATGAGGCGGGCGGTAGTTACCACGTTCAATCCGAATGTTGAGGACGAGCAGCGGCGGTTGAACGGGTTCACAGAAGATTACTCCAGTTACCGGGGCTCTCGAGTCGTCATGCAACACAATGGACGATGCTTCTTCCTGCATTCGCAGAATCACTGACGGAAGAAAAGGTTCTGGATGTGACCTAGGTCGCTGCCAACTAAATCGGTTGTGTGCGATTAAACGTTAACCTCGAGTTTTCCGAACCGAAACGCCAGAATTGTACTACTACATTGGAATCATGGGGACCGACGGAAATGTGCACGGTGTATTCGACGGTGATGGTACTATCTGTTTCAATCGATAAGGCTCCGTGGAAGCGAATATGTTCTAATGTTCAGACGCCGTACTTCGACGGACTTTGCGCCGGCTAGCTTCTATACTCGGTTTTGTTAGGCAGGGCGGTATGTGGGGCCGCCAACGTCGTCAGCGATGGAGGGGCTGGCGATCCCTTACCCTTACCCCTATTTACAGCCTACGGTGACGTGGGCTGTCTTTTTTTAAGGGGATCACGATGAGCGTTTCGAGTCATTAAAGTGATAATTTAGCGATAAAACGAGCGTTGAGAAACGCTCCATCCAATCCGTATATCGTCTCCATCTGAAGTTTACATTGAGACTATATACTCAATGGTGTCGACGGACGATGACCTGAGACGCCTTCAATGACATCCCTTGCCTCCCGGACAGTCGCAGTGCCAGCGACTGTCCGTTTAATGTGCGTCATTGCTTCACATCGTTATTCGTGCGTCTCGTATACGTGTTATTTTGCTGGGGCCTTGCTTCATCTTTCCGAAGAGTAATGACACCGTAGGTGATGGTCGTAAAACCCCATAGCCACATAGATATAAAAAATGCACCGCTTATCCATGCATCATTAAACGAGGCGTATGTAGAAAAAAGCATACATGACGAGTAGACCTAAAATTGGATATATGCAAGGTACCAATCACTTTATCATCAACAGCACCCTCAATGTATGGCGTAATTCTACAAATAGAAGATGTGAAATACATGATTCATTGGATAATCCACAAATATCCAATTAGGCCAAGCCCACGTCGTACCTCACCAACGCCCCGTCCTTCATCTCCATCCAAACGCCGTCCGGCTCCAATTCTGCCACCCGCATCTCATGTTCCACAGCCATCTTGTGAATCGCCTCTTGATCCGTTCCAGCGTCGACCAGCGTATATGTTGGATAGCGATGTGTAGATGCATCGCGGACTGTAGCGTAAAAACTGTACTGCATTACTTGATTTCCTCCACGCATTTTTTCGAATCATTGTTCACGTTACCAACCATCTTATCGACCTTATACCAGTACACGTCTTCTTCTGGTGACTATCAGCAATTCATCAAGGTCTTTCACCGCTGCGGTCTAACCAAAATCGCTCATCCTAGTGGTCACTTAAAATAACCCGCATACGGTCGTGTATGTACCTCATCCGCGCGTTTGGTGCGCAAGTGATCCTGGTCACGCGCTAATTTTCTGCGCTCGACGCGTGCGTGAATCGGCTTGATCTTCGACGCCTCGTTTCTCCAGGCTTGCATAATAAGACCCCACGACAATAGACCTATGCGCCGGTCACCGTCTGGGCCCGTTATGGCCGAGGTAATGCGCTGAGATGGCGCGATATTGTACCGGGCGGAATAGTGTACTGTTACGCTTTATTCCCGAAGTATCGATAATCTGACTCCCATCCTCAGACAAAGCGAAACGTCCACACATAAAATCATTCCCGCAAACATTGTATATGCGAATGCATGTTCGGTCCAACGCTCAAAAATGGCCCCCGAGTGTAACGCCCCTTTGCTACATCCGAGGGAATTTATGTTATATCGCGATGTTTCATATAATAATCCAGTCCCAAAGGGGTCACTTCAGCATCGTCCAAACTTACCTTAACCGGATGTGTAACTTGGTCTATGTGGATGTAACGAGCACCTGTTATATATCTGTTTTGCTCAAGTTCCAATACAGTCGTCACCATATCGTAATGTGAAATACCGAGGGATTTTGCTGTTACAAAATTGCGTTCTTCCGGTGCTTTGCTCATCTCTTGAACAAGATGTTTAACCACTCTGTATGATTCTAAGGTCACATTAATCACGCTCTCGATACCGTCAATATGATTTTTGATCCGATGGACACCTAACATCTAAGCGCTTAAGGGTGCGATATACACGTGTTTAACGTGAGAGAGTGTGAGCGTCAATACAAGTGGCTAAAGGTGGTCGTATTCACCATTGTACAAGACTGACTGTGTCGAAATCTGGAGAACGGAGGAACGCAAATAAAAACTCCGCCTCGCGCCCAAGTTACCCTCGATAACATCGAAGAGACCGTTCACCAACAGCATTCGGATTGCGCTTCTCTGTAACGCATTTACACAGGTTTCAATTTGTGGTACTCTGACTTAGATACCGAATGCATGTCTTTTGATACATGAGCCGTTCTCTTTGGCCCTTGGGTCAGAAGAACGGCTTTTCTGGTAAATTGAAGTGCTTTAACAGCACGTGGAGGAATTACTTTGCAACAAGGAACAGTAAAGTGGTTTAACGGTGACAAAGGCTTTGGATTTATTTCTGTTGAAGGCGGAGACGATGTATTCGTACACTTCAGCGCTATTCAATCCAACGGTTTCAGAACACTTGATGAAGGCCAACGCGTAGAGTTCGACGTTACTGATGGCCCAAAAGGCCCACAAGCGGCTAACGTAGTCGTTGTAGGCTAAACAAGTACAGTGCTGCTCATGCGGATTTCGTTCTGCATGGGCTTTTTACTTTTGGGCAGAAAGAGGGTAGTGGAATGTACTTCAATAATAGAAGACCTACCACTGAGCCTGTCTACGCCGACACTGTTATCTGGCAGTGCTCAGAGTGTAACTGTTGGTCCAGGAAAGAGTTTGTTAGCGACGATAAACCCAAATGTCCGATGTGCAACAGCAAAATGCATGAAGAAACAAAAAAGATTCGCATTGAGTAAACCGATTGCGTGATCAAAAAATCGCGTGGGTTGAGTCATTTATTTCGCCTAAACGATCTACATGTTCCCCCATGTTTGCGTGTGTTCTAATGATACATTCCACATCCGTAAAGTCGCGGTCAACACGGTCCAGGGAAATGTACAAACTTTCACATAAAAACCCCGACTGTGTTAGCCGAGGCCACTGAGCGCGGTTCGTACTTCGCTCGTGCGACACTTCACTTTATTGCCGCTTGCGCCATTTCTCGGCCCATTGATTTGTTGTGATTGGAGTACGCTGATATTACACAAGAGCTACAACATTTTTCAAGCATTATATCGAATGGCGCATGCGGTTCCGTGTTCCAGTATAATGATCTGCAGCCTGCATACGTTAGGGACAACCATAGATCACCTAACCCTAACCAGTGCTCGCGACGTTGTGTATCGTCTGCGATCGATTTAAACGTCAGTCCATATCGGCCTTTAGCCTCACTAGCCGCCATAACCACGGGACGTTACCCGATCCCCTCACCATTTCAAACGTGTCAAGGTGCTCACAGAGGAACTGTCGTGCCCGTGTAACTGGACGTAGGCGGTCGCGTAGGTCCGGGTGAGTGGCCAGTTGTCGGGGCGTCAACACACGCGCCGCCGATGCGAGCACCTTATCGAGTATATACGGACTCCGTACCTCGATGTCGCACACGGAATTACCAGGACGAGATCGCCAAACAAACTGGTGTATCAAACACGACGATCAGTGAACTCGTAACAGGAAAGAGAACAGCGCTAACCATGGAGACGGCACGGAGGGTAGCCTGTGTTCTGTGTTGATACGGCACCGATATCAGTGCGGAGGATTTTTGGGGTTAACACATATTGAAAAAGAGCCCTCAAAGAGGGGCTCCACATGAATCCTTGATGGCAACACAGATGACTTGCCCGTTATCATTTTCGTAAATTAAATGCGGCCGAGTATTTGTTTCACTACGAGAACTCGTGATGCTTGTCCCTCACATCGGTCTCACTCAACCGCACATACCTCTTCACCATCGACATATCCGTATGCCCAAGCATCTTCTACAGCGAAAATGGATCTCCGCCTGCCTTTATCCAATGCAAGGCAACATGTGCCGGAATGTATGCGCCGAAACTCGTACTCCTTCAAACACACTTTGTCCGAATGCTGGATGTAGCACCAAAATCACTGCAGGTTGAGATTTGACGGAGAGTGCGATCGGTACTGGATGCACCTGATTTGGATACAGTACGGTTTCTGCTACACCAGGTACTCCGCGAATATGCAGACAAGACACCAAAAGCGATGCAAGTAGTAGAGGATGGCTTTGACGACGCAACAGCCGTGCTATCATTGCCCGAGCGATACAGGCACGGCTACTCACAACCAATGGCGTAGAACGGTTAAACGAGGAGATTCGTAAACGTGAACGATTGATACGCATCGTCCCAAGGCGAACATCCGCCATGAGTCTGCTGGGTACCTTGTTGATGGAGTCGATGAGAAGAGGACAAGCGGTCACCGTTATCCGACGATGGACGATTACTGGGTCTGGAGATGGACCCAGACCCAGGTCGCTAGGCAACCGGCCTAAGAAATAACCGAATAGGGAAAGTACACACAAGTTCGGACTTGATCCCAGGGCTTTGTCAACAATGTGAAACGTCGCTGTAGGACCATTTACTTTATGCCGCTCATCATTTGACTTTGGACAAAATATCTCTGTAACAAAATGAAAACAATTAAAACTGGAACAATTGCCATTGTCGAAGCCGCCATTTCCAAATTTACATACGATACATTACCCGACTGAAACGACGACAATCCAACTGGAATGGTCTGAACCTTAGTGCTTGTAACAACAATCAAGGCATAGAAAAAGTTATTCCAGTTAAACAAAAATGACAGGATACCAAAAGCAGAAATTACAGGTTTAGATAACGGTATGAAGATCTTGGTTAATATCTTTAACCTCTTAGCTCCATCCATAAAAGCAGCTTCTTCTAACTCTCTGGGGATATCGTCAAAAAATTGTTTAAAGAGAAACGTTCCAAACGCAGAGGGAATCATTGGTACGATCAACCCAATAAGTGAATTTGTCCAATGCAAGCCTGCCAGTTCCATGTAAAGTGGAACGATAATCGCCTGTATTGGAATCATCATTGCACCCAAAATAGCAAAAAAGATAAAATTTTTACCGTGAAATTTCATTTTCGAAAACGCATAACCAGCTAACGCACTCGTAATGATTTGTCCAGCAACAGCACAAAGAGTTACGATAATACTATTTCTAAACCATATTGCGATTGCAGTTGTATGCCAAACTGTTGCGAAATTACCCCAATCAAAATCATGCGGAATCCAATTCGGAGATGCCATTTCGCTATTTGGCTTTAAAGCCGCTAGAATCATCCAAATAAATGGAATAACCATAATGACCGAACCGATAATCAAAATAATATGTGCGACAAGATGCCCAAATTTTGTCTTCATTTGTTACACCTCAACTTTATTTCTTCCGCTAATATTGATTTGGAGAATGCTGAAAATCAGAAGAATAATGAACAGAATTGTGGCCATCGCACAGGCTAAGCCAGGATTTTGGTTCACAAAGGTGGATTGATAAATGTAGTAAACCATTGTCGTGGTATCATTCATCGGACCGCCCGCAGTTAACATGTAAATTTGATCGAATACTTGAAATCCACCAATAACAGTGACAACAACCACGAATAATGTCGTAGGAGACAGCAAAGGAAAGGTGATTTTCCAAAAGGAGCTCCATCCACTCGCACCATCGAGTTTGGCCGCCTCATAATATTCAGATGAAATGTTTTGTAATCCAGCTAAAAACAACAACATATTGTAGCCAATCAATGCCCATATACCAAAAATAATCACTGCAATCATTGGCAATATACCACTCGCTTGGCCTAACCAATTGATCGGTTTGACGTGGAAAAATGATAGTATTTCATTTATTGTTCCTGTTTTATCATTTTCAAATAGAACGGAAAAAACCATTGCGGAAGCAACACTCGGTGCCACCATGGGCAGAAAAAACAATGTGCGATAAATTGATTTACCTTTAATGTTTAGATTAAGTAAAACGGCAACAACCATTGGAATAAAGGTTCCAAATAGAACAATGGCAATTGTATAAATCGAGGTGTTTTTAAATGCGTTTAAAAAATCACCGTTTGAAAATATCATTTTATAGTTGTGTAAACCTGCAAAGGTTCCAGTACCACCCATTAGATTCACATTACGAAATCCATCAATAATCGACATAATTAAGGGGTAAAAATAAAATATTGCAAACAAGATAGTTGTTGGTGCAATAAATGCGTAAGCTGAAAACTGCTTTTTTTCTTTTTTAATTGGAGTTGATGGTACAACATACGAATAAAGAGAACGCTGCTTGTTTTCACCAATTGACATTTTTACCACCTCGATTGAACTATAAGTCGTTGGATGAGCTAGGCATCCAACGACTTATTAGAATCATTCATTGTTTTGTGTAAGAATTGTTTTCGCTTGTGCAGCCGCGTCGTTGAGTGCAGTCTGAACCGAAATCTTGCCGTAAAATGCTTCTTCGATGTAGTTACCCAGCTCGGTCGATATAGCTGTGTATGATTTCAACGTTGGACGACCTTGGGCGTATTTTAGGTTTTCAACAAGCGGTTCGATCTTAGGGTTCTTCGCGAGGAATGCCTTATAAGCAGATGTATTCAAAACACTTGTTTCTGTTGGCAAGAACCCTGTTGCGATATCCCATTGTGCCAAACGCGATGGTTGCATGAACCATTCGATAAATTTCCACGATGCGTTTTCTTGTGCTGTCCCTGTCTTAAACACAAAAAATGCATCCGTTCCCAAATTCGTTGCGGTTGACACAGTACCTTTCGGGAACATTTCCGTGCCGAGTGGATAACCTGCGCTTTCCAAAGTCGGAACATCGTAAGGACCATCAAGTGCCATGGAGACTTGATTTTTTTGAAGGTAGGTTGCGACAGACATTGATACTGGATAGGCGGTACTTGGTGAATCTCCATTCTTGATCATGCTTACCCATGTTTGCAACGCTTCATCGCCAGCTGGGCTGTTAAATTCTACTTTCGCCTTTTGACCAGAAGTATCGATGAATGTACCACCGTTCGCCCAAAGCATTCCTTCGAATGTCCAAACGGTCCATTCTGTGTTGCCAATTGGTACATAAAAACCATATTTGCCCGTTTTTTGTTTGATAATCTTAGAGTCTTGTGCAACTTGTGTCCAAGTTTTTGGTGGAGAAGTAATGCCAGCTTCTTTGAATATTTGTTCGTTGTAGAACAACCCATAGTCTCCACCGTCATTCGGAATACTTAGCACTTGTCCCTTATAAGTGGATACTTGTAACATACCGTTATAAAAATCACTTGCTTTTAATGTTTTCGAACTATCCAAGTAAGGCGTCAAGTTCACCACTTTTCCACTATCCATCAGTCCTGGGCCCCATGTTGGATAGCCACCGGCAACCATATCAGGTTCTTGATTCCCAGCGAGTGCCGTTTCCAGTTTTGGTTCCAGTTGATCACCATCCGTTACATACTGAGCGTTAACATGAATATCCGGATGGGTAGCGTTAAATTCATTAACGAGTTTTTGATATGCCTTCCCAGTTGGTGTACTTCTTGAATAATCATCCCATACCGTTAAATTTACGACCTTCGATGAACTACTATTATCTCCTCCATTACTAGCGCTATTATTTTCCGTCCCGCATCCAGCAAGAAGTAGTGCCGGCAGTGTCATGATTGCTATAATTTTTAATTTCCCCACCGTATGTACCCCTTTCATTTTTGAATACTCATAACAATATGTTTATTATTTAATATCAAGAACAACTACGTTATATATAACGTATTAAATAGAAATAATATTCATAAAATTGAGGGGGCATGTGTGCTCATTCGTTCACTCCGTTGCTTACAATCTTAAACTCTGTTTCCTGAATCGATCTCAAAGAAACCCGTAAGAAGGTGATTTAGAGTATGGGCTAAATCGTTTGGCATTCTTACACGACCCATTTTTCTAATCAATACAACTTAATCACTTCATTACTTTTCGAAGATTCATTTGCAGCGAGCGTGATTTTTAGTGTCTGTAATCCATCTGAATAAGATGACCGGATCAACCTTTGATTTTTCTCTCTTACTGCTGTTAGGAACGTCACATCTTGCTCAAAGTAGAAGTTCATATTGGTTTTCCTTTCTATTACATTATCTTTTTCTACAATGCACAGAGTTTTAAAGTCAATAATCTGGATTCTAAAATCTTTTCCTTGTACTTCAACACTTGTCCGATGGTCTGGTTGTGTAAACGTCGTACTAACGTGCCCAATCGTTCCAGATAAAAAATTTAGATTTACAGAACCGACGTCGTAAATATCGATTCCTTCAATGTCATAAGATACATTTAGCGCCATACTTGCATAAACAGAACTGACATCTTCCCCTGCCAAATAGCGAACCAAATCTACAATGTGGGTCGATTGTTCAACCAGTTGCCCACCTGAACGATTCATTTGGCGATACCAAGGAGTTTGAACAAAAGAGGTAAAATAATAACCATCAATCATAGCAATTTTTTTATCGTATAAATACTCTTTTGCCTCTTGGACAATGTCTAAATATCGTAAACAATAACCAGATGCATGAATAATCCCAGATTGTTTTATCGCCTCTTCCTTTCGTTCAACTATGGGCATATCCAGTCCCAATGGCTTTTCTACAAATAAGTGGATTCCTTTTCCTGCCGCTAATTCTTCAATATCATTGTGTGCAAACGGTGGCACGCATACATAAAGAGCATCTAAGACCTCTTTTTCTAACATCTCAATATAATCGGTATAGGGTGTAGCTTGATATTTCTCGGCAACACATTTTACGGTTTCATGTACAATGTCACAAACAGCTACAATGATCCCTAACCCTGATTTCCTTATGGCTTCTAAGTGCTCTTGTGCAATACCACCTACACCTACGAATCCAATTCGAACCATTTCGCTTTCTCCTCTTCTACTCAGTTGTAATTAATTCCTATTATCCATACCAATCGAAAATTCGTGATATTTATGTGAATGTCAGCATTTTCTGTCGTATCCACCGCTACAAAATCATCACTCTCCCAGTTTTTTCATCCCACATGTCATACAAAGCTCCATCCGCTAGAATCCAGAAGCCAAGGATCATTCTCTTGTACCACAAGCCGGAATAGAGAGCTTTAAGAGATGCCTTGTATTCCTCAAATAGCGCGTATTTGTCACCATACTGGAATGCAAACCGCTTCACGATGCCCTTGCTGTACTTTTCGGTGTCCTCAATGTACTGCTGATGAATGAAGTGATAAGGCGAAACGGGGTTTGTAGTCCCAATGCTTTTGCGCCCTCAATGCACATACGCGCCAAGCCTTGGTTCACAAACGATTCGGGGTGTAGCGTAATTTGACTCGTGGGTTCGCGTTTCGAATACGTCTAGCTGCTTCGAGGAAAACGGTTTGAACGCAATGGAACTCAACTCCCTTCACCGTCCATCATTTACGAACTAGATTCAATCGCTTGTATCAGTTCACGCAGAACGCCCTTAGTCTCGTCGTCCTCTCTATCAATGCGGGATAGTATGTCGAATTTGACCCGTAACAGCTTGACTTTCAGGTTCTGGACTCGCGTCAATGCTTCTTCAATGCATTGGATTCGTTCGATTTTTGCCTCGGCGTGAAGTGTTTCAGTGCGCGATGAACCATTAGCGTCTTCGCCTCTAGAACGCGACCATTTGCCATCACGGCGTTCTGCAAGGTACTCCTCTACGTCTTGTCGCTCCGCACTTTTTCATGGTCACCATCTTCTCTTTTAACTGAGTGCATATCAACCCAACAAATGAAAAATATAAACAACGAACAAATTAGGGCTGTAGAATCATCGTACTGTGAGGGTGGGATTGTTGAATCCAAAAAGCAATAACCAGGACCGTACGTTGCTTGGAGCATTTCTCTTCGGATTTGGTTTGATCGCGATGATTGATGGTATTGTATTCCACCAATTGTTACAGTGGCACAGCACGTACATGTGGCACCCCAATAGATTTGTCCAAATTTTCAGTGATGGTGTACTGCATGCAATCGCCACAGCTTTCGTAGTTTTAGGAGCGATAGTGCTATGGAATAGTAACCCCACATCAACGTCAGCAAAAAACACGACTCTTTGGAGTGGACTATTTCTTGGTGGCGGATCCTTTAATCTTCTTGACGGTGTATTCTCACATCACATTTTAGGAATTCATCATGTTAGACCCGGAGATCCAAACCAAGTAACGTATGATCTCGCGTTCGACTTATCTGCGATTTTGATGTTGCTAGTTGGACTGGCCCTACATCGTAACGCCAAACACGTAATCCGTTCTTGAAATCCGTCATGCATCGCACAATTTAGTGATCCATGGAGTAAAAACCCGTATCACACGAATCATACACGTATTCGTAAAGCATCTGATATGCATTGGGAGGAACAACTAGTCAACCATGCCGATTTCCTGGTATTCCCTACCTGCGAAATCCTCGATCTTTACGACCAAGCGTATTCGTTCCCTAATATAAGTAGAAAATCAACCGTATTGCCGCATCATTACGTTCCCGAACTTTACAACAGACAAAATACACATGAACGGGAATCGGGTAAACAACCCGCAATTTCGTTTGCTTATTTTGGTGACTTTTACGGCGTTCGTACACCAGAGCCATTCATTAACGCATTACAGCACATAGCCCGTGCCAATCCGACACTATTGAGCAAGGTCAAGGTCAACTTTTATGGCAACATTGAATCCAAATTTACGAGCAATAACGTCGTAGGGCAACTGGTACATCTAATGAATCAACTGACTCACGGCCACAAGTGAAATGCATGCGCACGTGCTTGAAAGCGACACAAGTGTGCTGCTTCGGACCGTTTAATTATGCAATCCATCGTCAAGGAATTCCTCAGTTAGTGCCCCGTTTGTTCAATAAAGTTTCTGTCGGATAATGGAGTTTTCATTTAGTAGACTGATTGTTTTCCAAAAGTGCTTCCCGAAGTTACAATCCCCCCCAAATATTGAGTCCGCTCCAACATAAAATGGAGCGGACTAGTCATATCCAAGCTAATTTGGAACGGTTTATAATTTGTTATAGGTTTGATCATCGACGGGTTCCAACCATTCCGGTCTACCCGCAGTGATTGCAATGTGTTCAAACCAGCTGTCTTTTGTCGCACCATGCCAGTGTTTTACACCATCATGGGTAACAATAACATCACCAGCTTTTAAGAATTGAGCAGGTTTTCCTTCTTCTTGGTACCAACCTTCGCCACCCGTTACTAACAAAAGTTGAAATCCATCACGATGAATATGCCAGTTATTTCTGCATCCCGGTTCAAAGGTCACATTTCCAACACCAACACTCACTTTAGGATCAGCAATTAATGTTTTAAGATAACTTTGTCCCACAAAAAATTGTGCATATGCTTCGTTTCTCTCTCCCACTGGGAAAATAACGCCATTTTTTACTTCTTCATGTTTTTCCATTTTAATCGCTACTTCCTTGAATCTGTATAGATTTCTTTTGCTATGTTAAATGCTGACCAAGCTTTGGGCCATCCTACATAGAACGACAGGTGAGTGATGATTTCTGCAATTTCATCTTTTGTTATTCCGTTCGTCGTCGTACGCAAGGGAGGTCGACAGGTCACGATAGGCGTTAATCTGTTGCTGAAGTTCAGCAACTTTCTGCTCTGCACTAGCAATCGCATCGGCACCAGCGATCCAGCGAAGCGGTGGCTCCTCCTCACTTGCAATTGTAATGAGCGCCGTAGCAAGCTTAGCAGGATCGCCAACCTGGTTGCCGTTTTGAGCTTCCCACAAAGGGCGGATTTTCGCATTGCACTCGGCGTAGTCATCGATGGATAGCTCAGGCCAGGATGTGGATTCCGGCTCCAAAAGTGCAGTGCGGAAAAAACCAGGCTCGACGATGGTAGTTTTGATGCCGAATGGAGCGACATCAAAACGCAGAGACTCCATCCAGCCTTCAAGACCGAACTTGGAAGCGGAGTAAGCAGCACAATACTCTTGTCCGACGAGGCCCGCAATTGAAGAAATGGAAATAATGTGGCCGGACCGAGCCTTTCGCAACACAGGCAACACGGCACGGGTGACGGTCATCGGGCCGATAAGATTGGTGGAGATTTGACGGTCGATTTGCTCTGGGCTCAGTTCCTCGAAGTAGCCAGCGTAGAAGTTGGCCGCGTTGTTGACCAGCACATCAATGCGGCCGAACTTGTTAACCGCCGCCTTGACTGCGGCCTCGACATCTGAAGAGCTGGTGATATCGAGTTTCACAACCAGCAGATTTTCGGCTTCGCCGACGACATTTTTCACTTTATCGGTATTACGTCCCGTGGCGACAACCTGATGTCCGGCTGCCAAAGCAGCCTTTGTCAAGTCAACGCCCAAGCCACGACCGGCACCGGTAATAAACCAAGCCTTCTTTTTGCTCAATGTGGATCTCTCCCTGCGGTATCATTCCGCCAAAATTGAGTGCATTGAATAGACTTCCCCATATCCAGTTTCCCGAATATAATGCACCGTGATATATTAAGTAACATATGTGTATTATTTTAATGAGAATGACGATCTCTTCAATGACCAAATGAATTGAATTCGTGAATTAGTGCACAGGCTGATTGAAAGTGTGCACTTTTATTCAAGAAAGTGGTGGATTTTCGAATGTCTAAGGTAGATAGAAGAATCATCAAATCGCAACAGGCGATAAAAAAAGCGGTTATTGAACTCATGGGCGAGAAAAATTTCGATCAGATTACGATACAAGACATTTCGGATCGCGCGGATGTAAGCCGAAGGACCATCTATCTTCATTATGTGGACAAGTATGATTTGCTGGATAAACTTACGGGAGAACACATTAACGACCTACGAAAGCTCTGCGACGCGGCAGCAGATATGAATTATGTCGACGCTGAATTGTTATGGTTCGAATACTTTGAGCGTAATTACCTGTTTTTCTCGACGATGCTGGTAAGTAAGGGAGCCCCTTATTTTCGCAGTCGGTTCCTGGAGTTTGTCATCGAGGAATTAAAAAACGAACGATGCACAACAGAATTAAATGAGGACGATGAAGTTAAAGTTCAATTTTTTGGAGCGGCTCTTGTCGGGATAGCGGAATGGTGGTTCAAGAATGAAAAACCTTGCTCGCCGCAGGTCATGGCACAACGAGTGGGAATGTTGTTAGAAAACAATTTTTAGCATCGTGAAATCCGTATTTCTCGCGGTTCCACATGCAACAGCGATACAGACAGTTCTCTCTGTGCTACCTAGTGCGGTTGCAAAATGGGTTGCAACCGCTCCTCACCCATTGGCGGTGGTTTCAATATGACTACCTCGGATTTTGGCCCTTCCAAGTAATTCCGTCCGTGATACTACCTTGATTTATAAGGGATCTTTGAGTCCATCGTTTCATCCTATCCGTAGTGTTTCTTGTAGTTTGGCACCACTTTGGCACCCTAAGAAACAGTCGTTTCAGGAAATCGAAACCCACTGATAGACATAGACGCACCGGTTGACGAAAATCAACAACAGCTACTACACAAACGACTGTTTTTATTGAACTAATCCAGCTAAAGGAGCCCTGAATGTACATAGAGTGATTCAACATACATAGTGCAAGAGAGCGCCTAGTAAAGCTAGACAAAACCGCTGATCGTACGGTTTGACAAAAGGACTGGTGCTGTCCCAGTCCTCTATTCCACGTTGATGTATAAACTATCGGTGTCTAGCAGGGAATGCTTCATATTACGAAGACCGATTATGCTCTGTCGAGGATTGGTGAACGACGTGTGAGGAGCTTCCCTCTATTTATCAAATAACGCCATACCCGCGCTAAACTGTAGACAATAGCCGCAATCGTGGCCACAAAAAAACCAACAGGCCATCCGGTATCGTAGGAAAGAAAAATTGAAATCCAAACGGTAATGACGGCGATAGCTACCGACACCCCTACAGCCCGGATGGGATGATGGGTCAAATAGCGTGCCGCTGCAGCAGGTGCAATCATGAGACTAAAGGTCAACAACGCGCCAACAATAGGTACGGTGATAGCAGTCGCGAGGCCCACAATTACAAGGAAGTACATTTCTATTCGACGTACTCGAATGCCCCTTGCTTCGGCGCTCTCGCTCATGACGGACGCCAGCATCAACGGTCGATAAAGGATAGCCAACGCCGCAATACAGACAATACCCAAAACAACTGTGTCGACAATCTCTATGCCGCTGACACCTAAAACTTCCCCGAAGAGCAGCGAATAGATTTCTGGCGCGTAGACATCATGTAGATTAAGGAACAGCGCACCTGCTCCAAGTAGAAAGGTCAAAATGAGCGCAGTTACCACATCATGGCGACCGCGTTTTCCGAGCCAACCGATACTAAGTGCACCTGCCACAGAGAATACGGCTAAACCGATCACCGTATTGGCGCCCAGAAGGGCAGCACCAGCAGCGCCAGCAAATCCTCCTTTGGGTAGAGCGTGTGCAACAAATGCCGAGCCACGGAGTACAACAAAAAACCCGACAACCCCGGCGATAACAGCCACGGTCGTCGCGCCTATCCAGGTGTTTATCATAAAACTTTCCGAGAACATGCCGGGGCTAAGAATTGTGTTCCATACGGTACCCATGCTTCACTACCTCCTTCATCGAAGACTCTTCTTTGGGTCTCCGTGCCACAACAGGCTGCTGCCGCTTGAAGCGGGAAATCAAATAGAACAAGAGCACCAGACTGGTCACAAAAAAGCTGACCGGCCAACCCCGCCCGGTAGGTGGCCAATTGAAACTATCGTAGGCGAGCACGATACCGAGCCATGTCGCGACAGTGCCAGTTGCCGCCGACAAAATCATCGCTAAGCCGGTCCGCTTCGTCAACCGAATGGCTGTCGCAGCCGGACCTATGAGGAGTGTGGTGCTTAGTAATGCACCGATAACTAAGGAAGATTGGCTAACGGCCATCACCATGCAGCACATAAAAAGAAAGCTTACCCAGCGTACTGGAATTCCGCGTGCCTTCGCCAAGTCTGCATCCAGGGAACTGAGTAGCAGAGGGCGGTAAAGGACCAACAGGAGTACGAGGGTCAACACACCGAGGATGACAGTTGTCGGAACTAGCTTCGGATCGATGAGGAAAATCGAACCGAATAGAATCGTCATCGGTGCCCCCGTGGTGCTCGTGTGCGTGGTGTCGAAATACAGAAACAGTGCGCTTAGTCCCATGACAAAGGCGTGTATGACGCCTGTGGTCACATCCCGACCGCGACGTCGATGTCCCTGTCCCAGGACGTCGACTCCCGCACCTGCGATAACTCCGCTGCCGAGAAATCCCCATAGAGGAGCCAGCCCAAAGAGAAAGGACACAGACGCCCCCGTTGCGCCAAAATCGCCCAGCGCATGGCCAAGATAGGATTGGCCTCGAATGACGACAAAGACGCCCACCACACCCGAAATGATAGCCACGACGGTGCCAATTAAAACCGCGTTAGCGACCGATGCATCTGTGAAGAGACCGGGTGCGAAGAGAACATGGAGTAGTTTAGTCACTCTCTTCCAGCCTCCTCAGGTTCGAGTGGTGTGTTGGCTGAAGCAAATCGGTCGTGGTGTCGTTGCTCCCACCCACCACCAGAACGCGACCGCGCACCCTGAGTACTTCTACATCGTACCCATACAGACGACTCAAAACGTCGTTTTGAATCACTTCTTCAATCGTTCCGATGGCGGAGTTTCCTGCCGCCAAGTAAACAACTTTGTCCATCACGTCAAGTAGTGGATTCATGTCGTGTGCCACAAGCAATACTGCGATGCCTTGGCTCCGCGCGATGCGAGCTACAAGGCGCACTACTTCGTGCGCACTGCGGATATCGAGATTCGACAAAGGTTCATCCAGCAGCAGGACTTTAGGCTGTGTCAATAGGGCTTGTGCAATAAGCAATCGTTGCTGTTCTCCCCCAGACAGTCGTCCAACTGGAGAGTCTGCAAAACCGAGGGCGTCGACCGCCCTCAGCACCTCGTCAACTTTTTGTCGGCGTGATCGCGATGGTAGGGGAAGTCCCCAGCGGTGTCCATCAAGGCCCAGCGCAACTAGATCTCGCGCACGAAGTGGCGTATCTGAGTCGAGATGGATTTTCTGTGGCACGTATCCGACGAGCGGGTTACCGTGTTTTACAGGCTGTCCAGCGACGGTTACAGTTCCGTTATTGGGAGCGAGTAAACCCAGGATAACGCGGAGCAACGTTGTCTTACCGGCACCATTTGGACCAATCAGCCCGACAAATTCGCCAGGTCGAATGGAGAATTGGATATTTTGTAGCACCAGTCGGTCGTCAAACCGCACCTGAATTCCCTTCAACGACAGTACATCGTCGCCAGTCTTTTCTTCTTTCATTTGCATCATGATAACGTCTCCGTAGACACGTGATTTTTCAGTGCATTTTGCAAATCCTGTACTTCATCCAGCATCCAGGATTGATATGTGTGGCCAGACGGCATGGTTTCATACACACCAACTACCGGAATATCGTTCTGTTTTGCCAGATTCAACAGGGTCGTCGTCAATGTATCGGTAACTTGCTGATTGTACAAAAACACTTTGATTTTGTGCTGCGTAAACAAGTTCTTCTGAAGGGTGACATCTTGTGGCGCAGGGTCGGTCCCGTTCATGACGGCCGCTTGAAATGCCCACGGTGTCATATTCTTCATGCCGCTCGCTTCAAGCATGTAGTCGCATACGGGCTCGGTGGTTGCGACTGGTGCGTTCGGAAACTCTTTCTTAACAGCGGCCAATTCCTTGTACCAAGGTTGCAATGATTGTTCGAATTTCTGTTCATTGTCCTGAAAGTAGGAAGCCTGTGCTGGGTCTATTGCTGACAAATCCTTTACAATCGCCTTCGCAACTTGTGGCATCGTGGTCGGTTTGTACCATAGGTGAGGATTGGGAGTACTATCCGGTAAACCAAGCAGCGTTTGAACGTCAATGACCTTACGGTTTGCGTTCGGCGATGCAGATTCCAGTTTGCCCATAAAATCATCATAACCGAGACCGTTTTGGATGAGCAGTTGAGCGCCGGCAATGGCCTTCGCGGTTTGTGGACTCGCTTCGTACGTGTGCGGATCGGTATTTGGATCGCTCATGATGGACGTAACATCAACGTATTTCCCACCAATTTGTGAGACGACATTGCCGTACTCATTTTCTGCTGCGACCACTTGAATAGGGGACGTGTTTCCCGCTGAACCAGTATTTTTTTGACTTGCTGCATCGGTATTATTGGTCTGTGAGGGCGTCGACTGTGCCGTACCGCACCCGACAATACCCGCTAATACCAATCCGAGTGTGCCCCCTACGATAGCGATCTGTTTCCCGCGAATGTTCAACAACTCCAGCTCCCCATTCTTTGCGTTCTCGACTCCGCTAGCTAGTATATCGACATAACTACGATTTGTAAATAGGAATTATTACGACAACATGAAGGTGCGTTTACAAATATAGAACTCCGCTTCTACAGCAGAAATATTCGCGGCATACATCTAATGTGGAAGACATCATTCCTTGCAACTATTACAGTAGGTGACTCACTGCTTCCCAGGAAACGAAACACCCAATCAGAAACACAAGCAAAGAAGATAGAGAAGTCAATTTATCTGTTACCCGCCAGTGGTCGAGTTGTGAAATAGTATCACCCGTCTTTACAACGAGTAGACCAATGGTACACATCATTAAGGCCATTCCAATGGAAAATGCCATCACCAGAGTCATTCCAATAGAAGCGTGATGAAGGCCAATGGATGATAACAAAATGGCCAATGCGCTTGGACATGGAATAAGGCCGGTAAAGAATCCAACGGTAAACAAGTGCCCTATGGAAGAAGGCTGCCCATCCTTGTGGGAATGGTCAGAGTGGACGTGGTGATGGTGATGATGTGGATTCGTACACGTCTCTGCCTGCGCCAGCCCCAGCTTTCTAACCACGACAACTTGAGGACGCATTTTCTGATAAAGCATTCGTGCACCGATCCAACTGACCACTAGCCCCGAGCAAAGTTCAATGCACGAAATCAAATGCTCGGGTACAAACGCATGAATGGACGATGTAGCTACGAGAGCGAGCATCAGAATGGATACCGTATGTGCAATTGCGGAAACAAAGCCAATTAAAATGGCATCTTTAGCCTTTCCCTGATGCGAAATCAAATACGCAGAAATTACTCCTTTCCCGTGACCAGGTTCCAAAGAATGCAGGGCACCCAAGCCCATCGCGGCCGGGATCGCATAAATAAGCTGCATGATAAACCTCCTTAAATGGCTATGTTGTCAAGCCTATGCTGAAGGAAGACCCTCATGCCAAATAAATCGTAATTTCTACGGTTTACATTTTAATAACCTTCCGTGTATAATCAACGGTGTCAAATCGTAATCATTACGAAATAAAGTGTGTAGGAGTGATCACGCTGACTACCAGAAACCTTAGCGGGGTAGAACACCACATTTTGATGTGTAACGGCGCGACATGCATGCGCAATGGAGGAGAAGATGTGACGCAAGCGATCCGTGACGAGATCGCGCGACAGGGTGCTGCTGATCGGGTCCATACCACGCGCACCCGCTGCAACGGGCGGTGCGACGATGCGTGTGTCACGATCGTCTACCCTGAGGGTCATTGGTTCCGCCATACCACGCCAGAATCTGGACGGGAAATGGTGAAGGCGTACTTAGAAGGATATATACCCAGTCACCCCTGTCTCACCCATCATTTTTCTGGCGACCGCTTTATACGCGTTGCCCCACCGTTCGATTGAGGAGTTGCATTGATGAGAAACGGTAGGTTGATTCGCGAGTTGCGTGATCAGCATCAGATTGATTTTGAGGCACTATGGAGACAGGCTTGCAAAACGTCGGCAGAGGCGTTTCCACCACGAATGGTGGATGATACGGCAGAACAAGCGTTTTGGAAAGATGTCGCTAAGAGGTATGACGAAACGCCAAAACTCATCGACTATGCGCCGCAGGTGGCAGAGAAGATTCTTTCGTTGCTCGGAAATGCCAAACGGGTGCTGGAAATTGGATGTGGTACAGGTAAGTTTACCGTACCTCTTGCCAGGTGTTTTGAAGAAGTCATTGCGGTGGATATGTCACAAGACATGCTAGAACAATTGCACATCAAGCTGTTTAACCAAGGTATTCACAACGTTCGATCGATGCAGGGCAAATGGGAGGATGTCCAGCCTGGCAAGGCTGATGGAATTTTTCTGGTCAATGCGGTTTATCGCATGTTGGATATTCGAAAATGTCTCGCAAAAATGAACGAAATCGCACGTCAACGTGTTGTCTTGGTGTGGACCCAGCCATGGTCACGATTTGAACGTCTGTTTCGTCAACTTGGCGTTTCGGGGTACGGGGTTCATCGAGACTACATAAACCTGTTGTTGATTCTGTATGAAATGGGCATTGACCCAACGCTTGAGTTCCTCGATGTTGAAAAACGTGTCCACTATAACACTATTGAAGAATTGCATAGATCGATCCGTCAATCTGTTCCGGCAGATAAATATACCCCTGAGTGTGTCGAGACGTTTTTGACGGAAAGCACGACTACCACTGGCGAAGGTGTCGAGTTTCAGTTTGGACAGAAAATCGCCTTCATTCATTGGGAGCCGGTCGAGTTTCTTCTAATTTAATAATTACGCCGCTAAGAACAATTGTTCAATTTAAAAGGAGTGTTCAGAAATGGCGGTTGAGAACAACGCAGTGTCAAGCGAGCGAATTCCCGTCACCTTATTAACAGGCTTCTTGGGAGCAGGCAAAACCACATTGTTGAACCACATTCTGTCGGCACACCATGGACACAAAATCGCTGTGATTGTCAATGAATTCGGAGAAGTAGGAATTGACAACAAATTAGTCATTGGAGCGGACGAAGAAATTTTCGAAATGAACAACGGATGTATTTGTTGCACAGTTCGTGGGGATTTAATTCGCATCCTGAGCGACCTATTGGATGCGCGCGATGGGAAGAATGGGAAATACGCCGAATTCGACCGCGTCCTCATTGAAACAACAGGATTGGCAGATCCAGCCCCTGTCATTCAAACGTTTTTTATCAACGAAGACATCGATAGTGCTTACTATCTCGACTCTGTCATCACCATGGTGGATGCCAGACATGCGGACCAGCACTTAGATGAAGGCCACGAAGCTCAGGAACAGGTTGCATTCGCCGACGTCTTATTGCTAAACAAAGTGGACCTAGTCGATACGAACGAATTACAGAGTCTTGAAAAACGTTTACGCGCTATGAATCCGCACGCCAAGATTTATCAAACTCATAAGTCCAACATTGAGTTGGAAAAAATACTTGGCATCAATGCCTTTGATATTGATCAAAAGTTAGAGATCGATCCGGGATTCTTACAAGAGGAGGACCACGAGCACGACGATTCTGTATCTTCCATCGTGTTACGGGAGGAACGACCTCTTGATATGGATAAAATTGATAAATGGGTGATTGGATGGGTTGTGAACCTCGGCACAGAGGTATTTCGTTATAAGGGAATTCTCTACATCAAAGGTGTCAAGCAGCGAGTGATTTTTCAGGGTGTTCATATGCTGTTTGAGTCCACTAGTGACCGAGAATGGCGAGAGGATGAAAGAAAGGTCAGTGAAGTCGTACTAATCGGCCGTAATCTGGATCGCGAATGGTTTCAAAAAGGTTTCGAAAAGTGTGTCGCACACTGACAGCGTTGCCAAGGGGATCACTCGATACATCCAGGGAGTGATCCCCTTGCTTCTCTCGACTGTTTGTCGGTATGATTCAAGCTCTTCAGGTCGCAGCTCGCAGAATTGGGACTAAATCAAGGATACTGGGCTTGGTTCAAAACTTGAATTTCGGTATGATTAGCTGTGTATTTTGGTCGAACTGTTCGTTCTAACATGGGCCGTTTTATTTGGAACGTTGAAACCATGCCGTATTGAGCAGCCATGGTCAGCGTCCAATTGATATTTGCTTTGCGTGTCTCGGATACGGTGAGTCATAAAAATGGATATACGACGGTGCAGAATGCGGGTCATAATAAGGTCAACAACATGCCATTGAATCACAGATTTTCTGACGGACTGAAAGGAGACAGGACTGTGGAACTTACGACAGATGCTATATTACGCAAATTGAAAGACGAAGGTCTTAAGTTTACAGGAAAGCGCCAGGAAACGGTAGATTTCTTTGTGCGTAACAAGGACAAATATTTGTCTGCCAAAGCAGTATACGAACACGTCAAACAGAAGTTTCCGAGCGTTAGCTTTGACACGATTTATAGAACTTTAGCCACGTTACTGGAACACGGAGTCATTGAGCACATGGAATTCAGTGATGACGCAGCAAAGTATCGCCTGAAATGTCAGGACGAACACCATCATCACCTCGTTTGTCTCCAGTGTGGAAACACGTTTCCTATTGATGCGTGTCCAATGGAAAGCCTGAGTGCAACAATCAGTAATTTCAATGTGCTGGACCATCGTTTTGAAATATATGGGTATTGTGAACAATGCCTCTCAGCGTCATAAAGGGCGAGGACCGACATTTTGACGAAATAGACGCTGAAACATTTATTGAATAGTACAATTGATTTTGTCTAATCTAAGAAGACCAGTCTCCTTAGATTGTCTAGAAAGTCCCTTCCGATATGAAGGACTTTTCCCCATGTTTTAGGGTTCATGTCCTTCTCCAGCTACTGGTGGGACGAGTGCCATAACTCCAAACAAGATGAGGAATACTTGGGGAATCAGATGGGTCCCGTGTTTGCAGCAATTCAGGTTCATGGTTAAAGATATTTTGCTGTTCCTCTTTGGAAAGAGCCGCGCCCCAATAATCAATTGGTCCGAATTGAATCGAAGGGTCCGCTTGGTGCTGATGTTTATCACCCATACAGTCTAATCGGCAAAGCGACGAAAAATCGTATCAATGATACTCCGTACAGAAAAGTGGTTAAGTGATGGCATTGAATATAAGGGTTAGTTCCGTATACGTGCGTTAGTATTGACACGTGAAACGATTGCCAGACTATGACTTTATCAGCAATCAGTGCACAATGTACTGTAGTTCGAGTAACTGCTCCCTGATTCGCTCATGATCCAACTCATCCCCGATCAATACGATCACTGGTTGATACGATTTATTCAAACTACACCGTGTGAACATGGGCTCTCCATAGGCATATTGAAACATGAATACGCCGGGTGCTTCATTCAGTTGCACGAATCCCTTTCCCCGAAAAACACGTCCCGGTAATGTTTTCAGCCATTTCTCGAAGACGATTCGATCCAACGGTCGAAACAACTGTTGAGTAAAGGTACGCAAATGCAAATGGCGATCCACATGTGATTCTGTGTGTTCGGTAAAGATGCTCTGGTTGTGTTTAGTTGATAATACGAGCAGCGGGTCAATAGCGGCATTAGTAACCGGTAGCAGCAACCCACCTGGATTGAATTCTCGTATACTTACACTAGTTTGTTCAAAATCATCTTCGACTACAGTATCAATTTTATTAAGTACAACTACATCAGCGTATTTGGCCTGCTCTTCAATCAATTTGTTTAGACGAGGTTTCATCTCACTACGGTTATGCCATAGTTTAGCATCAACCACTGTGATGATGGCTTTTACCTTGACCCCGGCGATAATGGATAGATGGGTACAGCCATCCAAAACATCCATCGGGTGGGCCGCGCCGGTAGCTTCAATATAGATAGCATCCAGTTCGTAGTTTTCTAACAATTGATATAACTTAGAACTGAGTTCACCTTGAATCGAACAACATATACAACCGTTTAACATTTCTTGAACAGGTGTATTTTCAGGTACAAAAGAAGAATCGATACTGACTTCCCCAAGTTCATTCATTAAGATCCCAATACGCCGCCCCTGTTGTTTTTCATACTCAATTAAATGACTCAGTAACGTGCTTTTGCCACTCCCCAAAAATCCAGACAGAAGAAATATTTCTACATTCTTTTCAACTGCTCGTTACGGTAGGTGGTGACTTGGGAGGTGATTTCGGCGTTCGTTGGAGTTGATGAGCAGGCGTCGGCTGTTGGATTCGTGAAGTTCCATCCTCCAGTTGTGCGAACGGGCGTGTAGCCGACGGGTTTTCCCTTTGCACCGGATTGGTGGCGCTCATTAGACTGTCAGTTGCGCCCCATATGCTCAACGTGTCGAATTCGACTTCCACGCCAGCCACATAGAAGTGGCTCCCAGATTGAGTATGCGAGGTCATTGCCCCAACCAGCTAAAAACATGCTTCCAGAAGTAGGGGTGAACAGTTTAAGAGCCCGCCATCGGACAGCAATTTGCTTACTGTCTGGATGCCGGGGAGTACATCGTTACTCGAATATGTAATGTTGCTGATTCCGTTATGGTGAAACTGAGCAATCAATGACGATGCCGATGAGTAAAAAACGCACGGATTATTTGTTCGTAGTCAACTCCAACTATATGGCGCTACATTCCTTTCGGTACTTGTTCTTCGGTGATAACGTGTCGTTCCTCGTTCCACATGTCATACACGCTTCTATCCGCTAAAATCCAGAGACCCAATATCATTCTCTTGTACACAAGCGGGTATAGACGGCTTTGAGAGATTCCTTGTACTCGTCAACAGCGCGTAATTGTCATCGAATTGGAACTGGAACCGTTTCACAATGCCTTTGCTTATCTTCTCACCATCCTCAATGTATTGCGTATGGATGAAGCGATAAGGTGAATCGAGGTTCGGCGTCCACATAGCTTTTGGCCCTGGATGGACATACGCGCAAAACCTTGGTTCACAAATGAGTCGGGGTGCAGCGTAATTTCGTCCGCATACGATCCGGTAACTGTCGTACCTCAGACTTTTCATCGTTCGCTGCGACGCAGTAAATCTCTTTGCCGAACATGTGCAGGACGCCTTCGGACTTGTTGTGCTTGTAATTCTTCATCCCAATGATGCTCAACATATCGTTTCGCACGTTACAGTACAACGTGTAGAGGACATATTGCATCCACCGCAGTTGTGTGCTTTATATATGGAAAAAGGCCGCATTTTGTATGCGACCTTGTACCCCTGGAGCAGCCAGGGAATTAGTTTCAATAGCCGTAACCTGCTCCACCACCACAAGAGCTGCCACCAGCGTAACCGGTATACGGAACCAGCAAGATAAAGAGTACAAAGATGATAAGGAATACAACAGCCCATCGTGTGTATCCTCCAAATACGCCGTCCATGAAAACACCCCCTACCCGAGAGAAGATGATTCATGTTACGTACTTCAATCCTCTAACGATTGCACACATGAACTAGTTCTTTAGCCGGAATGTAGGTTATAAAGCTTACTCGATTCAATCGCTTAGGCCAATTCACGCAGAACGCCCTGGTTTCTTCGTCATCCTTATAAATACGAGCATCAAATTTGGCTTGTAACAAGCGGACATTCAAGACTCAATGGTGAAATTAAACCAACCTATTTCGCCCATTTTTTACGAATGGTGCCAACGGTTAATAATAAAAGTGGAATGCCTACCATGTTTATAGGTACTACGTAAGGAACCCAAAATTTCGTCGGATAGTCAATGGACGACACATCTGCGTTTGCGGGCACGAGTGCTAGAATAAACACAATCAATGAAACAAACCAAATCAGTTTTCGCCAGTTCGTTACTCCGAGCCACTGCGCGGTTCCATAGCTGGCGATAAACGTGTACAAAGATAATTTAATAAATACACTGCAAAGCCAAACAACCACTATCACGGCGTCAATATTTTGGATAAACTCCATCACTGACACATATCGGACCATATCGAAAAATGGATACCACATCTTTGCGGCCAAGCTACCGAAGGTTAAAATTACACCAAGGGTTGTGCCTATCAAAAAGACACAAGCCAACCCCACGCCCCACATGGCGCGAGAAAGTGCTTCCTGTGGTTTCGACATAAACCCCACCAACATGGTTATCATCACTGATTCACCCAAAAACGAGAAAGGCGATATCGCTCCCTTAAGAATAGCTGCCCCCCCTGAATCGTGATAAACAGGAAGTATCCTAGTCCAGTGCATATTTTTAACACTCAATACCAATACAACTGTTAGGGCTATAATGATGACAGGTCCCAAAAACTCACTGCATCGGCCAATTCCCTCTATTCCTCCTAGATACGTCGCATAAACCATTAAAATCAAAGCCAGTAAAATGATAGCCCATAATGGCGTTCTCCGAAATAACGCTAGATGTAAAAAATCGGAGGACTGGCGCAGGATGATGCCTGTCACCGTATACCACATGACAAAAAAAGGAATTACAATGATCTTCCCCAACCATTTCCCAAGAATGATCTGGCTGAACTGAATCAAGGTTTGGTTAGGATAAAGAAGGCTCAGCTTCGTCGCAATAAACACGATCAATAAGACTGCACTCGTAGCAATCAACATGGAAATCCACGCATCTTGCTTCGCATCGCCAATGGATGGTGACATTGACAGAAGAACTGTCATACCGATTTCCATCGATGCCATCATCCAGAATATTTGAACACTTGAGATTTTCATGGAATTCCCCATTGACACCATCCGTCTTATTCTTTGATTTGACTTTCCTTGAGGCCTAAAGAAGGACCTGTGAGCCCCACTCGTTTTATCTTTAGATTCACTTTGACCGTCACATCCGACTTTGGAAATTCCTCTCCCCAATTCTTCTTCAAAGATTTCCATTGCTCCGGGTATTTTCGATGAAAGGCTTCACCAAATCCGAGGATGTCCGCCTTGTATTCTTGTTGCACTTTTGAGATGACCTGCTGAACCTGTTGTTGGCATTGCTTATCAAAGGCATTCTGAATCAAGTTAAGGTTTTTGGTTTGAGAAAGGTCTAAACTTGTGTTGTTTTCTGGAATCGTTCCTTCCCCCGTTAACGTCACAACAAATTTTATCTTATTGCCTTGTAATGACGGCTGAATATGTGCCCCGAGCTTTGATAAATTTAAACTGACAGTGCCGTTCCGTTGTGGAATAACCCCTGTAACCCTATAGAACTTCAATAACCCCTTTACCCACCACGCGAGTTCTGCCTCACCCCGATCGAGGTATCCAGCCAATTTTTCATCCATATTGAAAACAGCTCTTCCTGCATAAGCGAAGCTAGTTGAATTCGTTGAAGATCCTTGTTCTTGATCCTGCTGACGAGAACTAGTTACTATCTCCATGACAGGTAAGGAAGGACTACTGCCCTCTGTAGAGGCATCAATCAGGAAATTGGCAAGTGTAACATCCCCTAAACCGCCGATTTGTTGATGTAATTTTAATGCAGCCAGCGCTGGGACCTTTTCTAAGGGGTTAGGAATTTTAAGTATATCTTCTGCAGTTCCACCTTTAACAACAAATATATCTGTGCGAAGTCTTACGTCCGGATTTCGGCTATATTCGTCGAGCATTTTCGATAAGCCGTGTTTCGCTAGTTCCTCGCCAATAAATACGTCTTTTCGATGACCTGCAAAAATCTGCCTTGAAAGCTTGGACTGCAAATTCTGGGTCGTATCTGTTATATCTTTCCCTATCGCCGTTTCTGTAAAATAAGCATTGTTGTTCCCGCCCCCTCCTCCCTGCTGGCCACTCTGTGCCGCCCCTGGAATTACAATTTGGGCAGTCCCTATATACCTTCCATCCTTATAATCCATTCCCCAACCTAACAACAGTGCAATATCGTTCAATTCCGTGCGATCCCAACAACCCGTGGCGAACACTAAAGAGATCGTCAATATGAAACCTAAGCGGAGTGATCTCTTCATTTGGAGTTCCTGCCGCGTTTTGGACTGGGTTTTTGACCTTCTGGAAGTCTCTTGTTGGATTTACCGGATATCAAAGCTGGGCGATGGGTCATAGTCCACCTTGGCGACCGCCAGAATATATCCTTCAAGTTTCCGGGAATTTGCGGTGCAACTGGTGTGAGATACGGAATCCCAAACGAACGTAAATTCACAAGATGAATAAAAATCATAAGGGCGACAAAGGCAACCCCATATAAACCCATCATACCCGCCATGAACAACATCGGAAAACGCAGCATTCGATAGGCAATTCCAAAGTTATATCGAGGTATGGCAAACGACGCGATGCCCGTGGTCGAGACAACAATCACGATGGGCGCAGAGATGATCCCTGCCTGTACCGCTGCTTCCCCAATCACTAACGCACCTACGATACTCACCGCTGATCCAATGGGTTTCGGGAGTCGAATACCTGCCTCCCGCAAGCCTTCAAACATGAATTCCATGAGTAATGCTTCAACGACCGCAGGAAACGGTACTCCTTCACGGGCTGCGGCAATACTGATCAACAGATTTGTAGGAATCAACTGAGGATGAAAAGTTGTAGCAGCAACAAATAAAGAAGGAAAGAACAAGGACATATTGAACAGTACGAGCCGTATGAAACGAATAAAGGTCGAGTAGCCAAAGCGTTCATAGTAATCTTCCACTGCTTGGAATCCTGTCCAGAAAGTTAACGGTACAATTAATACAAACGGTGTATTATCGACGAAAATCGCGACTTTCCCTTCCAAAATAGATGCACAGACCACATCAGGTCGTTCGGTATTTTGAACTGTTGGGAAGGGAGAATAGGGATGATCTTCAATAAACTCCTCTATGTAACCCGACTCTAAAACCGAGTCTATTTGGATTCGTTGAACTCTCTCGCGTACCTCATTCAGAACCGAATCTTGCACAATTCCTTCAACATATGCAATCACGATATCTGTCTGAGAAAGGCTACCCACCGTCGAGGATTCCATTTTTAGTTTTGGACTCCGAATTCTTCTTCGTACTAATGCTGTATTGACTCGAAGCGTTTCCGTAAAACCGTCTCGTGGACCACGTACTGCGATTTCCGCGGCTGGTTCTTCCACACTTCGTTTCTCGAATCCCTTTAAATCAGCCACTAATGCGGCGCCTTCCCCTTCAATGAGAATGGCGAGTTTCGATTTCAATACACCCTCCACGACTTCGCTGATTTTATGAACTACTTTAGTTTCTGCAATGGCAATCAGTTGGTCTTTAACGATTTGTGAAACCGATCGAACCCTTTCCATTCCATTAGGCATACCTTCGAATAGCAATGGTTTTAAGACCACTTGATCCAACATTTTTGTATCGATTAGACCATCGACGTAAACGAAAAGCATTTTAATTTTCCCGGCCATAATCGAGCGGAATATTACATCCGAACAATTTTGGAATACCCCTCTTAGTACCCGTTCATTAATGGAGACATCTGTATCCAACAACTCATTATCGACGTTCGGAAGTAATGTGCCATTACGCTCTAATTCCTGAATCGCTCTGAAGAGCGTGGACTTGCGTAATCTCACCTAGTTCACCTCCAACTTCAGCGAACATATTTTTCCAAAATAAAAATGGATTATTCCTTATCATCAACGATTGAATATCATTAGGTGGTTTCCTCAATTGATTGGTGATCTTTCTGGGGATCTTTCCAAAACTAAATAATGAATAGCCGAAGAAGGACGCTGATGGGCACCGACAGTCTTTTTGTATAGGGCTCAGCAAGACCATCTACATACCCTCAAATCACTCGATTTTACATGCTCACCTCATGTTTCACGAGGCTTTGAACAAAGCCGTGAAATTGGGTCTCGTCGAAAGGAATGTGGCTGATGCAGTTGATCCTCCTAGGGTGAAACCAAAACGTGGTCAAGTGTGGACGGAGGACAGGCATTGCATTTTCTGAACGTATATAAACTTGGGCCATGAGAGTAGCGCTATTGGATAGGGCTCTTACTCGCCATAATGCCGGGATACGGAAAGGAGAATTTCTTGAGTTCAATTGGGAAGACATTGATTGGGTTACGGGATTTGCGAGGATAAATCATACGCTTACGTTTGTAGCGACTGAACCATTGTTTCAAAAACCGAAGACTGAACGTGGCCGTAGGTCAATTGCGCGCGCTCTCCTGAAATCCTGTTTTCGCAACACGAAGGGTTGCAATTCGGTTGCAACGTATGTATTTAAGTACAACAAAGGCTTCTCAAGAATACAAGGCGCATGAACGCGCAAACTCAGCGAACAACTACAGCTTAAGCTAATCAACAACCTCCTTACCATCGGCGTGTATTCATAAATTCATGTTTCTGGTGAATTTGGTGGGTTGTAATGGGGAAAGAAACGGAGTTTATTGATGATTTCACGAACTGGCTGTTTGATGGCACACGGCTTGAGTGTTTGCTCTACAGCAAAATGTCCAAAAATGTCCAATTCCCATATCCAACAAAGCCCGAAATAATACGCCACATCGGCATCATCGGAGTCTAACGAAATGAAAACCGGACATTGTGCGCTGGACATAAGAAGAACGTCCCGAAGGACGCGTCATAATGCTTTCGTCTGAATATGGTTGCTCGCTAATTACTCTCTGGAAGTAATGCAATTGCCCTTCCCGTTCCACCGCTTGAATTCTCAATTTTAACGGGAAGAAACATAAAAATAAAACCTCGGGGTGGTAATTTCTCTAAACCTGTAAGTTCTTCAATGTACCGCATACCTCTCCCAAGTCCTTCAACATGACCGCTAGTCATATCTTGTACTGCACCAATACTCGGCGCATCCGTGCCTAGGCATTTTATTCCGCGTTGACACAAGTATCTTATCGTTGAAAAGTGAGGTGCCGGCCACCCAATGACCGATTTTTTTAACGGATTGCTCGTATAGGCTAGCCCTTCGACACCTTCTACGTAATATTTGTCCCAGCCTGTATAGAACAGCACGATGGAGCCTGGTTTTATTTTACCGTTTTTTGTCTCCCATTCGTTGATATGCTCAATCGTGATCCACGGACTTTCCCCCAACGTGCCGTGTTTCGCAAGACTGGTTAAGTCAATGACCACACCACTTCCAATTAAATCGTCAAGTGGAACCTTATCAGCCGTTTGCAACCCCCACTCATTTGCATGAGGTAACCCTGAATCCGGCGGTGGAATAAAATGCGTAGGTGCATCGAAGTGAGTGCCAACATGGTCCCCTAAAATGCTATATCGAGTCTGATATGGAGCCTCGCTCGGTACGTATCCTTGTCTTTCTACTAATGGAACGTAGTAATTCCACATTTTTGCATCAAAAGGCATATGCGTCGGCCACACAGCAGGTAGTTTCCTTGAGATAGTCACTGTTAAATCGATAACTCTATATCCAGGCAACATTCAGATCACCACTCTCTCTAGCTTGTACCTCTATCTAAAGATACTCCAAGAGAACATTGCTTATGATATTGTTCGAATCATACACAAAGACATCGTGTAGCATAAAAAAGACGCTCCCGAAGGAACGTCCAATGCGTTACCTAGCAACTGTCAATCCCTTCCATAGCATCGACCATGTTGGTCAGTGCTCGGCGTTGCGTATGACCAGTAACATTCAGATCGCTGTGGCCAGCCAGCTTGGCAACCGTCACTCGGTCAACGCCTGCATCCAGCAACCCCCGCAACAGTCTGGACGGACGTTTGCCCGTTCACGAATCACATCGCCACTCATCTTCTGAATGGCTTTCCGTTCCCGTTGGGTATTGCCATAGTTGGGGTCTTGCTGCATCTTCGCTCGGCACGATATCCCATTCTAAAGCGCATAGTTCCATCTTGCGGATTGCAATAGCTCGCCGAATGAGGCGTGATATCTGCCACCTGTCTCAGCAGTTTGCCATCGATGCACCTGTCGCTGTCTGAGGGTGTTGGGAAGTTCCAACCGACCCAGTAGACCCATTGACGAGGTTCACCACCGAGAGGAAACGGCGTTGCTGGATTCCCTGGTCCCATCTATGCAACGGTTGACCAATCCGCAATCGGTTGATGTGAAGCACATGGTGTTCCCACTGTTTTATCAAGACTCTGATTGGGCCTGTAATTGGCTCTGTAAACTCGTTAATACGCTCGGTGGTACATTAATTAAGTCCTGCCCCCATGTTAGACCGTTTCAAAACGTTTCCTGAGACCATTTTCTCGAATATCTCTACTCCCATCTGTTGACCTCCCACCTTTACCCCGATAAAGGAACCCGGAACCACATGATTAAAAACAAGACAATACACACCGACATCAACACTGCGATCTTCCAACTCTTCATGTGAATCCATGTCAGAGTGAAAAGCAGAATATCAATGACCACTAACCAGGAAAAGTTCCAGCCGTGGGAATAGATAATTTCATGTCGATTAACTAGGAGCCATTCCAACAGCACATATAACCCGGAAAATCCAAGAAAGTGCAGTATTCTATGCCGAGTATGTCGTGGAATGTATCGGAGAAACAAAACCGTTGTACACGGAAACAAGATTGCAAACTGAATCAGCTGTGATACTTTATCGGTGACTATCCACCACGGTCGAAACGACCAAAGAGGGTAACCTCTACAAACCAAAGTGTAAAGAATGGATAAACACGCAACATAGTGAACTGAAGAATAATACCGTCCAAAGTATCTGTACGATTTTGTAATAATAAACGCAACTAGGAATCCAAATGAATAAATGGAAATGACCACACATTTTGGTCTCCTTTGAGGACTTTTACGAGGAATTTTTCCCAATATAAATAAATCGATTCGATTCAAACGGTGGGATTTGCCATACAGATACCCATACGTGACAACACATTTTTAAGGAGGAACACATTGTTTTGTTCATGCGCTGTGCCTTTGTGCATGCTTTGGATTCTAGGGCGTCGTAGATGATTTGCAGATGCTTTTATCGCTCTTTTTTGAACGTGGAGACTTCTGGCGATCGTAAGTAGTGAAGATGCCACCGAAGAAACAACATCCCAAGCGTGTAAACCATCATTGAATAAAACATGTTCCAATGTTTTCCGTAATTTATGTAATGAACATGGATGTTAAGCAATTCGAACCCAGCCGAAACTAAAACCACGAAAATCACATAGACAATAAATCTGCTGATTTTCAATGGCATAAAGTTGGAGAAAATAACGCCACCTAAGGGTGGAAGTAAAAGTTCTATGAGCCAAGCTTGCCACTCCATTCTAGGAGTCCCTAAGCTGTATAACTTCAAACACGCATTTAAAAATACATCTATTGCCATGGTCAGAGCGACCATGGTCATATATGTGATGTACATTTCTTTTCGAGACAGTCTCTTGGGCATTAACATAACAATGAGTAAGGCGACAACTGTTGAAATACCAGGGAATATAAACATAAACACGGATCGCCTCACTCACAGATAAAAGCAATTGATACAGATACACCATTACAATCAATCCAAAATACCGTCTACCAGGATTCCCATACTCTTAATCGCCTAAACCAAATCAGAATCCGATGGTTTAATTTGTGCACCCTTGCATCCCTTAAATCCTCCTCATCCTCCAGTACGTCATGTATCGTTTGCAGATTCTTAATCGCTTCTTCCCGATCATGAATTTTCGCCTTAAAATGGACGATTTCGTTCTGAATCGGTCAATCTGTTCTTTGACTTGTGCTTACGTCATTTCATCGCCCACTCTTGGAAAAATACATAATTCCTGTGCAAAGCGCACACATGAGTTGTAATTTTTATACACACAAAATAATATTTACAATTATTCGATTCCCCCCCCATAATACAATTGGATCTCGCATGTTAATCCGAAGGTGTGATACTTTGCCAATTCAAAACCTACTAGTAAACGTCCTCATTATCGCGTTGTCCATATGCTCATCATTTGGCTTAAATCACTTATTTAAAGATAAATTTTTAGCAATAAATGTCGGTTGTTTGTCTAGTTTGGCTTCAGTTTTATGTATGTCATTTCCGTTGATGTTAGATCCAGGACATATTTATGACATGAGAAGTACCGTACTTCTTCTGGCAATACTGTATGGGGGATACGGCGCAGGAATTTCTGTAACGATGATTTCTTTTATTTATCGATATCTCCTCAGTGGCACCGGATTTTTTGAAATGGTGATCACATTTGCTCCCGTACTAGCTATTGCGTTTTATCTTCACACCAGTTTTAAGCATGAATCAAGAGCCAAGAAGACAATCATTGCAGTCATGTTGGACCTTGCTATCGCCACTGAAAACATCGCAATAACGCTTTCTAGAGACACAGTATCTTTTCAGCACATTCTATACTTATTGTTGTGGGCTTTCATAAATGTAGCCGGAATTAGCCTCATGATATTTTTAATTGAAACAATAACGGATAAAATCCTCATCGCTCGTCATGTACAGAATCTGGAGAAAACTCAACTGGTGAATGGTTTAACTGCATCCATAGCACACGAAATCAGAAACCCTCTCGCAGTTTGTCGTGGCTTTATCCAGCTTTTAAGTGAGATGAGTACCGATAAAAAACAGTTAAGCTATACAAGCATCGTTTTATCTGAGTTAGACCGGGCTAGTTCGATTATTGATGACTACCTCTCGTTCGCTAAGCCACAACTTCACAAAATTGAGTGCGCAGACCTATCACAACTTGTTTCGCAAACACTCAATACAATTTCCTCATTTGCCATGCTGAGAAACGTGACTATTGTTCATCAATTGAAACCATACCTGTACGTGATGATCGACCCTCACAAGTTCGTGCAGTCCATTATGAACATCATGAAAAACGGTATTGAGTCAATGCCAGAAGGCGGGACCCTTACTGTGGACGTAATTCGTGAAAAGGACTTAGCTGTGGTCAATATTACAGATACAGGAGTCGGGATGACTCAAAAACAAGTTGAACTCTTAGGTAAACCTTACTACTCAACAAAAACCTCTGGAACAGGACTTGGGCTAATGGCGACTTACAGTTTCATCAAAATCATGAAGGGAAAGATTCAGGTACGAAGCCAACTAGGAGAAGGAACATGCTTTTCTATCATTCTTCCCTTGTCAGCTGATCCAGAAGTGAGTGTCGATATGGCGGTTCCTAGATACGAATAGGGGAGTGGCAGGCCTTCTGTTCACCTCTCAAACGTGCGTAATACTCTTTCAAACCGCCATAAGCTGCATCTGTATGTTGCATATCGCAATGCGTCCATGTTGTGAATCGTTTTCCTTCTTCGGCTTGTCTTCACCGCGTTTTCGTCCCATATGTAGGACGTGAATGCACGGCGGAGATTCTTGCAGAACTCATGGACAAAACGCCCGCCATCGGACAGCAATTTGCTTACTGTCTGAACGCCGGGTAGTGTGCTGTCCAGGATCCTCCGGAGTCGTTCCGGTGGACGGATCAAACCCGGCAATGGTTGAGGAGAATACGAAAGGCCCAATTTTTGCACCTTATGAAATGGGCGTTTTCCCGTGCGTATCTCCCTCGATTTCAAGACTCTTGCGACGACTCAGTTTTGCCACCTCATTTACTTATCGATTAGCACAGACACCCTATCATCATTACGTAGGTAACTTCATCAGAATCGCGATAGTCCGTTGGTTGAATTGTGCTGTAACACCCACAATATAGCCAACGTTTTTGTTAACAATATCATTGCGGGTGATGGTCTTGATTTGAAAAAGCGATTGCACCGGTAAAAGTCCAAAACAAAAGTAAAATACGAAACTATTATGAAGACGCTTTATATCTGCACATCATCGATTGAATTTGCCGAAACAAAAACGGGCCATCCCTCACCCTTTGGGACAGCCTCTACCAGAATTATTGAGCTATTAGAACTCATCATAGTAAATCGATGAGCTACGAACTCCAAGCTTATACAAACTCTTCAATGTGGTCTGAATCATGATGGGTGGCCCACACAGATAGGCAACCGTATCATTCAATGATTCAAACGACTGTGCCATCACCTCGGCAATGAAACCCTCTTTGCCATCCCACGCTTCACCGTCTTCTCGGTTTGACAAAGCGGGTATAAAATGGAAATTAGGGTATTTTTGTTCCCAATCATACCACTGTTCTGTTAAATACAGATCTTTGGACGTACGAGCTCCGTAGAATAGCCAAGCTTGCCGGGTGAATCCTTGAGCAAACGCAGACTCAAGCAGGGCTTTGATGGGTGCAAGACCGGAACCACCTGCAACGAACACGATGTCGTTATCTAATGAACGTAATTGCATACGTCCAAACGGACCCGAGCCACTTACCACGTCCCCCGAACGCAATGATGTCAAATACGAAGATCCCCTACCTTGCTGGATCAGCTTTACGTGAAATTCTACCAGTCCCGAGGATGCGTATTCACTGGCCATAGAATATGCTCTCGTTTCTTCCAATCCTGGAACGTCAAACTCAAAGTACTGCCCAGCCGCATACGGTATATCCCGAGGTTCATTCAACTGAATCCGGATGACATGGATATCTGGAGTCACTCTCTCATTACTAACAACTTCCCCACTAAAATCACAAACCGGAAATAATTGTAACCCCGGTTCTTCATCCTCCTCGACTTCCATGATCATGTCACTACGCGGCCAAGTACTGCACATTAAAATGTATCCTTCTTGTCGTTCAAATTCCATCAAGGCGAACTCGGAAACACGATTCATTAACTCGTAATCCCCATCGACTACCTTCGCTTTGCAGGAGGAACAATTACCATGGCGACAACCGTATGGAACCGACATCCCACTCCGAATCGCGGCGTCTAAAACGGTCTGGTCTGATCCGCAGCGGACTTCTACCCCACTGGGCTCCATCCGAATAGAAAACTTTTCAGTTCCTATATTCATAATACTCATTGAAACCACTTCCCTAGGTTAGAATCGCTTTCTTATGCTCTGTATTCACCAATCGATTGCCTTCGGTCTGAACCATCATTCGTGGTTGTATCTACTTCTTCCAGGTCAGTCATCTGGTGGAGCACTTGAAATTTTTTTAATTCCATCTCTCTTATATGAGCAGACTGCAAACGTAGTCGTTGCGCTAATCTCATCACTCGAGCCCTCCTCCTTTGCAGCGCTACCCACCCCATTGATTTCAACCTCCATTTCTAGAATCCGTTGTGTAGCGAGAAATGAATTGTTAGTGCTACCCAAAGATTTACTCGATCATTCATATTGCTCCAGTCGATTAAGCACAACTCAGTAATCTTGTCGAGCCGATATCGTAATCCCGCTACCGACATGTGCAAACGCTCAGCCGCTTTGGAATAACTACCGTTACACTGCAGGAATTCGAAAGCGGTTACAATCAATTGTGTTTGATGTTCACTATTTTCTCTTACGAGCGGATCGATCAACCGATGATAAAGCGCAAGTAGATCTGAGTGATGCGTGTTGTGAATAAACATTAATGCCAATTCATATTGCTCAAAGCTCCCGATAGGCGCCATCGAATTGTCATCTGCACTGACAACTCTAAGGAATCCAGCAATGTCATGCGCCTGCCGGTAACTTTTTGATAAATCCGACCAATCCTTCACACATTGTCCTGTTGCAATGATTGGCCTCATACCTTTAATACTCTCGGTTAAATGAGTATGCACGTACTCCAGGAAGTCCCTAGTACTTGCCGCATGCCGATTTCGCATATCTTGACACACAACGAGCGCAACGTCCCCTTTATACACAAACGGTGGATATTCAGTCCTTAAATCAATTAATCGGTCGATCACGCTCTGTACTTGACTTCTATCATGGATACGTACAAGCATGATAAGAGGTAACCTGTCAAGCGCCGACCCTAACCTATCACACCGATCTTCAATCAATCCGGGTGTCTGCCCCTCATCGTCAATCAAAGTGCGAAAGAGATCTTCGAAGTTCTGATGACTAGCACGGACTAACAACTGTCGATGAAACAATTCAATGGCAAGAATTTCTTGGGCACGCTCTAAGAGTAGTTCATCCTCTGAAGAGATTTGACGGTCACCCAGGACAGTTGCCATTCCGCACTCAATATCAGAGGCTACGACAGGTCGACGACTACAATACACATTCTCCACACTTTCTGGGTAACTGGAGATTAAGTCCATACGCTCCGTCTTTTCATATAGATGCTTAACCTCACACCAAACATGCTCGTGCGCTGGGGTTAGCCAATAAGCAGCCAGCATACGTCCTGCACCATTTTGCAATACAATCGACCGATTTAACACTTCACCAATATTTCGTACAACCTCTTGTATGCTATGGTTTTTACCGAGTATTCTATTTATTCTACTTTGGAGTTCATGTGCTCTTGAAAGGCCTCTATTTCTCTCTTCCAACAAAGCATGCGCCCTATCCAATTCCTCAGATAAATTCACTGCCTCGTAATAGTGAAAATCCGTTAGATCCGCTTCATTTGCATGAACAACAGTTGTGGCATGGTAGGTACACGTCGCATCTCCACGCCCGCGACACGTCGGCTCTACCGTAACAACTGGCTGACCCATGATGGTTGATAAATATCCACTCGCATATCCCGCCAATGTCCAGCACACAGCATGCGTGTTTGTACCAAAATGCCGAACATGCTCCTGTGCTTCATACGAGTTTTCCCAACCACCTTCAAACAACAGGTAATCACTTTCAACGTCAACCTCGAGCAGGGTCGGTACAACCGTAACAATACCTTCTGCCGTGTGAATGGCAGGACCTGCCAGAAGCAGTTCTTCAACTGAATACCCAACAAACAATTCCTGCACAATTTTAGCGTCGTGTACCCCAGCATTCCATCCGTAACGCATCAAAAAGCCCTTAGCTCGATCCCACCCCAAAGTGCTCACCAAATCGCGACGCAACAGACCGATAGAATGTACGGACCAAACAATCATGCGTCCCCTGTTGATACTTATTTCTCCAGTGCGTGGATCGGAATCGATAAGTTGATGAAGCGTCATGTTCTTTGGTTTCACACGACCACCCCAGTGAGTACATTTGAATTATGAGTTTCGCGAAAAAAAGTCCATGCTCAATGTTGTAAAGGGTCGCGTCTTTTCGATTTGTGTCCAATGACCACATTGACTAAAGATATGCATTTCTGCTTGCGGAATAATCTGTGATAATTGTACTGAAGCTTCTACTGGGATTACTTGATCCTCTCGACCGTGTACAAGCAGTGTCGGGGTGGTAATTCGGCGTAAGTCCTCTTCCGAGGTTGCCATGTTGTCAAGTATATCTTGAAGTAAATGCTGAGGAAACATTTGTTCGTATGATTCTCGTGTACGTGGTTCAAGACTCGCCTGATAGCGCAAGTCCACTAATTCCGAAGTGAGCAGAGATTTATCGTAAGAGAAGAAGTCCATGATCCGCTCCATATCGGTTCGGTTATGCGGCCTATACCCCCATACCGCGCGCAACCCTTCCGTGATAGGAAAGCGTACTCCTACAGCCCCCATTAACACCATAGAACGGATTTGTTCTGGAATACATAAAGCGAGTCGAAGGGCTAAAGCACCACCCATTGAGTTTCCGATCACGAATACATTCCCTATTTCAAGCTTCTCAATAAATCGTTGAACGTGATTCGATAATGAATCCATTGTAAACCGTCCGTAATTCGCTGAAGGTGCTTGTGTTTGCCCGAACCCCAATAAATCAGGTGCATAAATCTCATAATGTTCTTCGAGTAGCGGAATGATCTTGGACCAGTTGGCTTGTGCTGACACACCTGGTCCGGAGCCGTGTAACAATAAAAGCGACGGAGATACACGATTACCAGCGTGGAGATAGCGAGTTTGAATCCCATCGACTTCCACAAATCTCTCTCGAATCATATGGCGTCTCCCCCAATATGTTGAGCGATTGTTCTATCTCACTACATTCATTCTTTGTCAAAAACAAGGTCCAGCGGATCCCCATTGCGCAAGCCTAGTTCCACAGCGTTCATTTCACCAGACAGTTCATAAACGTCGTTCTCTGTTACACGAAACAATCGGCCACCCAAAACAGTTTGCATGCCGAATACCTTCTTACTCTCTTCGACTAAGTCGTCAATCGTCATATTTGATGCCATGGCAACTCCTTGAGGGGCAAGAAAACGGCTGTCATTAGGCACGCGCACCCAAACTAGGTTCATATAAAACACCTTTCCTCTCAAGGTGGATCAATCGGTTACGATACTACCATACTGCTTATCAAGACCTAACTGTTGACGATACTTCAGCCAGCGATGGTAATCCCGAGACGAATAATATTCGTTTGCTTCCTCTGGTGCGAAGCCAAAATACTTAAACATATCTTCTAAACTATTACCAAATTCGCCGTTTAGATATGATTCAGCGGGCCACCACCATTGCACGTATTTATGTGGTTCTTCCACAAATATTTGCTTACATCCAGGTGAGCAAAACATGTGCGTTTTCCCATTATGCTCGGCGTACTGAGTCCAGGGGCGTTCTGGGTGATCTGGGTCTGGGAACTCAACCGGGATTTGGCACACCGCACATACAGCTGGTAGACCCGGTGATGCAACCGCCATCACATGGTCATCCATCCTTCTAAAGAACGGTGCGTAATATCTATCGAAAGTACTGGGATATTCATTCGATAGCCATTCGTAGTCATCGGGCTGCAAACGAAACCCTCTGAAGTAATTTGCATGCTTGTAATGTTCTAATATACGCATTGTGGCGTGCGAATAATGTTCCTTTTCCTTAACCGAGTCTTCAAAATTTCGAGGGGGGCGAATGCCATACCGAGCCAGGTCTTTAAAGAGCCCATTGATGACTTGCTCTTCAACGTAAATTTCAAACGCTTTCTTCCACGAAATAGGTCTCACCCGTGGGTAATAGTCTACCAGCGTAGAAATTACGGAAAAGATACGATAAGCTCGCCAATACCATTTGTCGATCCAGCTCTGGATTAAGGGGACATTCCGGTCATCTTCTTCTAGCAACATCCGAAGTGCTGACATACCAAGTGCCATGTGTCTGGATTCGTCTGACTGAACACTCTTCCCAACAGATACGAAGTGTTCATCCCCCACTGCTGCGGCGGAAGATGCAAATGGCAAAAACAAAATATTTGTAAAAACATATTCAAATGAAAATGAAATTGCTATCAGAGACTCAAAAGGACCAGCTGTGAGTGCGTCATCGAAAAATGATTTAGGTACAGTATTAAACCATAGATTTTCATTTGTTTGCGCATACGCATGTAATCCATCGTAATACTTGCTCATATCCGCGTAATGCTTGATTTCAATCTGAGCGTGCCGAAGTTCATCGATGGCCTGGTTAAACGTTGCAAATCGGATGGCTTCTATGGGAATATTACGTCCAATATAAGCCATCAACCTATGCGCAGCGTACTCAGCCGGTTGGACAGCCACAGCAAACGCTTTCACACCTTCAAACCAGCGACCATCAATGACTCGTGTATGGCCGTAATTAGCCTCGAACGCAGTACGAACCGCATGATGTAACTGGTCCTTCTCAGACTGAATTTTGACATACTGATTAAAGGTCATTCTAAATGGATCTTCCCACTTTGACGGATCTTTCAACCGAATACCTTCAGCCTCTACTAAAGGATATATTTTCTTTGTATTCACTGTTTTCGGATCCCACATGAGGTCACGCGTCAATGCGCGATACCGTTGAGAAGTACCCATGGGCATATCGTTCACTCCTAAACTCGTTTTCAATGATGAGCTATTTTGGGGTCAAAGGTTTATTGAAAAACGATTGTGATTCAACCCCAACTGATCTCAATATGTTCCTCATCCCATTCTTTGATATAGCCAAAGTAGGACGCCATACATACATGCAACTCATCCATCGACCATTCACGTCCCAGAGTTTTCTCTACGTCTTCACGCCGTAAAATCAGCCGACCTGGAACCTTTACCTTAACAAAGACACCCATATCGTCTGCCACAACGGCGTCACCTTGGGCCTTTAATGCGTTTACAATGGCTTCCACCACGTCGTCCGAATTCTTATCCAAATCCATTCCTACATATGCGCTCATCTACCATCCTCCTCTCAAACCATTCGTCATACTTGAACATTCTCGAGATTCATTTTCTTTATGAAAGGTATCAGAGTCTCTTCTATAACCGAATCGATAGAATCTTGGACCTCATATTGTATCCCGTGCTCGTCAAACAGCATTTGTAAAGGTTGAATGGCTGCAATTGCGGTCGCAAGCCATTGATTCATCCACTCTGACACAATTTCTCGATTACTGCGTGGATCTTCCGGTGTTTGGCGAGGATCAGACAGAGTATTTCCCCATCGATAATCCCCAGGCCAATCGGCGTAACCCAAGGACTGTAGGTATTCCCAGCGATTTGTTACCGGATCATTGACGATGAACTCTATAAATTTCTGTGTCCATTGTTCTTCCCACATGAGTTCGTCTTGACAAACTAAAGATAATTGAGGAATAATCACATCCCCATATTGAAGAGCGGTGGAATTGAGATTCCCATACACTAAACGTCCCAGCAAAGGTTCTATTGTCAAATGCGATGCTACGATAACCTCCGCCCAATCCTCAATGACCAACAGTTTCTCCATGTATTCTCTTAATTTTCTGAAAGATTCATGTTCCATCCACATTTGCTTACTTGGCTGTAAAGCGGTATCCGTTTCATTTCCTGGAAATGTAATACCCCATTCGGTAAGCCACTGAGACCTTCCTTGCTTGTCAAAAGCCGTATAAGTTGCACATTGCTCGATGGGACAACCCATGGCATACCGAATCACGTGCTGTAACTGCAACGCGCCGGCATATTCATAGTGACGTAAGGGGATGTAAAGTTGCGCACTAAAAGACTTCCACGGTTCTCTAATTGTGTAATAGATACCCAAACGTCGAGCGCGATCGAACACTTCTGTTACAGAGTCTGCCAACTTTTTGCGGCTATGCACATAAGGTGTGTACCAATACTTTTTCGGGTCGCGAAATGCGTCCCAGTTGCTCGAACGCAAAGCTGTATAACGTGGATCGTATATGTCATGATCTGATTTGTAGTACTTGTTTCGATAGTGACCGTGAAGATACGGCTGTTCTCGTACCGTTACTTCCTCGTATTCGTTCCTGGTTTGCCAGTCCCAAGGTTGACGTCGTATTGGCGTTAGGGAGCGTTTCGAATCCACCATCGCACTGCCCTCCTCTTAAGCCTGTCTAGGCATCCCTATCATGTATTAAAGGATTCACTCGTTGAACTTACTGAAATTACCGCGTTGGATTTCATGACCGTTTTACAAGAGAGTACGTATCCCGCTTGACGATCCCCCGGTGGCAAGACGACCACAGAACATTTCCCGACAAGGTCATAGTCACCGGTTATGACACGAACCTTACACATGCCACAACCTCCACCTCTACATCCCTGCAAAATCGCCCTTTCCCCTTGTCTTACAGCGGCATCGAGAAGTTTTTCCCCCTCAGAGACGTTTAGTACTTGCCCGCTCTCTAACACATGGACTTGATAAGACATGATCGAGCCTCCAGACGCCTCTATATCGCTGGCCTAGCGACAAACGAATCAAGTAAGCGCGGTAACAAATCTCTCGTTGAGTTGTCGCTCAAGATAGAAGATTGCCTTTCCTAACTGGTCCTCTGTCCATGTAATCGGAGTAAAGTCAGCACAGGGCACATATCCACCTGAAAAGACCTCATTACGATTCCCAGACGGGTCGAAAAAGTACACCGTCGTACCCCGTGTAAGTCCATGGCGTGTAGGTCCAATATCCAATGCGATATCGTTTTTTGTTAAAAGGTCGGCTGCACGCAGGACCTCATTCCAATTGTCCAGATGAAATGCAAAATGATGCAGTTTACTGTCTGGTCCTTTGATAAATGCAATATCGTGTGGGGAATTCGTTCGAAACAAGAACGTTCCAATCAACTGTTCCCCGTCCACAGAGACAACCTGCTCGCTAATGTGAAAATCGAGTACCCTGGTCATGAAATCCGTCACAGACTGGATATCATCTCCGGTTAATAAAAGGTGATCCAAATTCGGTGGCGCCATTCCCTTTAAATTGTCAGGCCATGGATCCGGATTGAGCTTTAATCCATTTCCAACCTTCTCGATTTCATTGTAAAGTTGCATAATATGCCCTGTAGGAAGCTTGAACTCAATCGCTTGACCCTCAGCCATTCGAGCCCCCTTCGATACCCGATTGACTTTAATTCCATATTGTTCAATGGACTTTTCAAACTTATCCAAGTCGTCTTGAAACCGTACTTTAAACGCCATATGCTCTAATCCAGGACGATCCGATTCAACTAAAACGACACTGTGGTGGTCTTCCTCATCCCATGCCTTAAGGTAGGCTCTGTTCCCTTCTCGGCCCGTTAGTTGAAGACCCACAACTTGTGTGTAATACCTTAGTGATTCCTCTAAGTCCATTACACGTGTTTCGACAACACCAAGACGCATAACACCCATTTTCACGTCCCCCTCTTTGATTAGGGAATTTCGAATTCGCAATGTAAACGCATTCATGTTTGACTGAATTGTATCATCCGGTCTCTCTAAGACGCACCGTCGATACATATCAAAAGAAAAAAGGGAACTATACAATTCGTCGGAACGGTTCTTCGAGTGTAAGCAAAGATGTGAATGAGGCACACAATAAAGCTGAACACGAGGACCGTTACAGGAACTTATTCCATAATTTTTCAAAATATCTAAACGTCATTTCAAGCCCATCTTACGTAAGAGAACGGTTATGGCACTCCACTACAAACCTCACTCTGGACACGTATAGTCACGTCGTTCTCGGTACGCAGGAACAAGTACTTCAAGTCATGGGAACGCTACTTGGATCACAAAAAGCACACAAAACAATTAGTCACACTGAAGGCACACAAGATAATAAACAACGCGGGTTTCCGGGAATAAACACATTCCCGAGAACCCGCGTCGTTATTGACTTTCTTGGCGGAGAGGGTGGGTTTCGAACCCACGGTGCCCTTGCGAACACGGCGGTTTTCAAGACGACTACCTCAGATTTCTACCCATTCGAATCGGTTCGTTTTGTTTCAATGCGTCCGTGATTTTCCTTGATTTATAGGGATTCTTCGAGAACCTTGTTCCACCCTGTCCGTTCAGTTATTTGTCGTTTGGCACCATCTTGGGCACCACCCTCGGCACCAATTGGGATGTCACGGTTTTGGAAAAAACCAAAGGCCATCACAGTTGACCTTCAGACAGATATCTTCTGACCACTCTATTGTCGCTTCTCTCAAGAACGGTTAGGACACGCTGAAGAATCCAGTTGTTCAGAAACAACTGCATGAATATTCGATACGGATTCCTATGTTGTTGCGCCAGTATCGGGGCAGTAATATTGAATATTGTTGGGAACCATAATATCCAATCATTGTTTCTTTACTTATGCCTCAAATCGATAAACAAATCGACTCGTATTACACAAAGGAATATAAGTACTCCCCGATTGTATATCCCTACCAAGTAACATTCCTAGATGTTAAACGTTTACAAGGTTACCGTTCGTTTATGTTTTCGTTGAGTATTCGCACCCAAGCCGTAGTTGGTCCACATATTGATGTAGGATTGGATCACATGATATTTGAAATACACGGTGGAGGTAATGTTCAATTGAAGAAATTTGAACATATTCGTTAATACGAGTTACCACCTCATTGGCGACATTACAAAAAGTGAAGCGGCTGGTTCGTTATTGCGTTAACGGGTGCGAATATCGAAGAAGGACCCGAACTCACCAATACATAAATATACAGTATTGTTCGGAACTGTTATTGCGTGAGCGGGCAATTATGTTCAATAAGAACCCAAGGCAACTTCAGGATTTCCTTACACCTTACAGAAATGCTAAGTAGCTATGCAGTGACGGAGTCTGATCGAATACCTCATCATTAGAAAAATACCGTTTTATAATCTTGGCCGCTGGCACTGAGCATTCAGTTGGACCTTGATCGTCCCCCATATGATAGCCTTACGCCGAACTCGGTTATAGTCGCCAACATGATCTACATATGAGTTTCGGTACCGTCAAAATCATGAACGATGTACAAAAATGACGCGATGTATTACGACAAGTGTCATTAGGACATAGTTCCATCCCTCGCGAATTTCTTTAGACGCTGGATAGCACGATGAGTATCTGTTCGAACTTTTCCTTCTGAGCACTCAAGGAGTTTTGCGGTATCCGCTACGGAAAAATCCTTAATCATTCGTAGAGCAAATACCTTCCTTTGCCACTCCGGCAGGACACTTAGGAGATCTTCAACTTCCACTAACGTATCAAGTAAAGAGTGGGAGTAACTTTTGGAAACATCCCAAATAGCCTTTTGATCCTTGACGCTTTTTCGTACTGTATCTGCAATGTAATTTCGTGCAATTTGCCACATCCATGTCTTTATCTGTGAGTCCCCTCTAAATTGCTCCCCATTTCGGATTACGCGCAAAAATACCTCCTGTACAGTGTCTTCTGCCTCCATGGAGTTACGTAAGGACAACAAGGCGAAGCGATATAGATCCGATGCGTACTGAAGATATAGATTTTCTACATCCTTCATGGTTCTAGCTGTCGTTGTCACAGGATAACCCCTTTCGTTGCTATCATAAGACTCACCAGAGGACAATGGATTAAATGAATCAAGATGGTGAACCGTTGTCATGGGCATACTCCCGCCGCTCACGTGAAATGCTGATCGCCTCAAGTTTTCGATATACCCACCCAAGCACGACATAACATAGAACACCCGCACTAAGAAAGGCTGGGATGTATACGCGGCCCAAAACCTGTGCTGCGATCGACCCAAACATCAAGCTGAAACATGTGAGGCAAGAGTGCATGGTCCGTGAAGAAATAAACAGATCATTAAAGTGCTCGGCCTTTGTTCTTGCAAACACCCATATGGAACAAACATACGAGATGATACAAATGATGAAGGCCCCAATGGCCAACCACCAAGGATGGCTGACAGCAGTGTACATTGTTATATTGGTGATTGGAGTTAGCCCAACTGAATGTTGCGCTTGTGTAGACAAGTGTTGAACAAGATTTGTGCTGTAGTCCGTATACCATAATGGCGATAACTTGAGCACGACATAGTGTTCTAAATTATAAGTTGCCTGATCAAAACCGGGAATGACTCCTAAAAATCGAATCACCGCACCAATAGTCAGCGGGAACGCCAAGGCGGAAAATCCCAACGCCCATCCCAAGAGAACATTGCCCACCAGCAGCCCCGTGAAGAAAACTACAACGAATGTGGTAAGTGCAACCAAAACATTAACCATACCGGAGAAACACAGTGTACTTATGGAAAAGTGAAACGGCGACAGTATATTTAACACCCAAAGAACCATCGTTCTTAGGACCACCATAACGACAATAAACACCGTACCGAAGAGAAGCTTTTCTGAAATCCATTCGTTTCTGTGTACAGGTGCATTAAATGTATCCGTAATAGCCAATGTCTGTTTATCAAACGTGGCCAGCAAGGCTCCAATAATAGTAGCAACACCGATAACCCACAAACTTGCCGGTGGATATCCTTGAATGAGAATTGGGACGTGAGGCCGAAAGCCTATCGCCATAATTTGATGATTTACGGAATCGATAGTACCCATCGACATTAGGCTAGTCGTGTAAATAGACTCAAAGGTTGAAGCAAGACGTATACTACTTGGTGCGCCAATTGCATTCAACAAATTAATAATAGGGCCTGCCAAAACGACAAGGGTAAGACTAAATAACCAGGTACGCATTACAATCCAATCACGAAGTAGGAGTGCACGAACGCCATGGTAAAACATATTCCACCGGTGCACATCACTTTGCTTTACCCGATATGAGTTCACCCTTTCATTCCTCCTCGTACGACACCAATTTTCCATTTCTTCCACTTCCCTTGGTTTCCATTCTCCCAATACCCCATGAAAGACCGGACTAACAAATGGCAGCACAACCACAAGAAAAGGGTGACAATAATTTTTATCCCTGTACGCTGAATGTCTGTATGCAACACATAGTGCTCTACGATCATAGCTGCACAAAGTGTACTGAATGCTCGAATGACAATGAGCACAGGGTGTTCCAAAGATGGGACTGTAGGTGTTTGTGATTCTGCTGCGGACCAACGACTTCGTCCTAGCCATAGGACAGTAAAGAACGCAAGAATACTCCACCCAAAGGGTTCCAAAACATGAATAGTGAAGCGCGCTGGGGTTTGGACCATCGAATTCATCCCGTAGTGAATGATTCCGTACGGAGATATATCTTGAATTGTGCTATATGTATCGATTCCCCACCCCGGAATGTTCATTTCGACGGACCCTCCTCCAGGCAAGTAGTGCCTCCAGTGATCGATGTACCACTGGGCTAAAAACAAGGGTGCGACCAATATTGCGCACATTAAGATAATTGAAACCACAATTGGCCTCACAACGAGTACCATCACGAACGTCATCGAGTAAAATGTAAGCTCTATGATTGTACAGATAAGCCACCACCCATAGATGGTCTCAATTGGCCCTGACACATGTCTAAAGCTAAGTGCTCCCCAAACCCACAAGGACGTCACCATTTGACTCACCACAACAATCCCGATTCCGAAGAGGAACTTTGTGAGAAGAACAGTACTGAGTCTTATGGGCTCAGAAGCCAACTGAACACCGGTACTGCGAAAAAACTCCGATAAGCTAACCAAAGCCAAACCTGCGCTAAAAAAGATGAGTAAAAACCCCGTGCCTGGTAGGCCAAAGCTAGCATTTTGAATATTTTGCTCGACGATAAGTGATGACCGCGTGATATCCTGGGAAAGCGAGAGTGTAGACACAAACGACTGTAGCGGTCCGAGCGAAAAAGAGAGAATCCCCAAAATGAGATACCATCGCCCTAGACGCCATTCTTTAAACAAAAGTGCCTTAGGAAAGTAGGATTGCATCTCTTGTATACCCCTCCTTCTCCATCAGAGCACGAAAGAGGTCTTCAAATTTGATCGGTTGTTCATCCACGTGCACTGCGCCTGCTTTAACGAGCCTTTGTCGGAGAACTGAAGTATCCCCATTCACAATGCAGGATTGTATTTTCCCGTGAGAACTAACCGCTAATACGCTAGGATGCTCCCAGACATGGTCCGCAATCGTTGTGTTCGCCACTGCAACAATCTCGTGATAATGTGATTTAAAGCCTTCAAGACTCCCTGACAGTACCATCCGACCGCGATATAAAACAGAAATGTCATCTGCAACCGCCTCTAGTTCTTCCAACCGATGAGTTGCGAAAACAACGGATAACCCTGTACCAGCCACCTCTTGAACGATGAGGCCAAGGAACTGGCGGCGTACCACTGGGTCAAGCCCATTCGTCGGTTCATCTAATAGCAGCACGTCTGGTCGACTTGCAAGGGCCACCGCTAAGCGGAGCTGCATTTTCATCCCCAAAGATAGTTTCCGAATCGGCTGGTGAAGCGGCAACTCCAAAACCTTAATTAAGTCTTTGGCGCGGGTCTCATCCCATTTGTCGTAAAGCAACGATGCATAGTGTAAGAGGTCTTGCACGCGAAATCCTGGATAGAACGCGCCATCTGCGCTCACCAAGTGCACACGTTGCCGAATGTTCGCTACATCACGAATAATAGTCTTCCCGAACACTCGAATCTCACCGGAGGATGCCTCATACACACCATTTATCAATCGAAGTAAGGTAGTTTTCCCCGCCCCATTTGACCCGACGAGGCCATGCACTGAACCATCCTTTACAGCAAAATTGATATTCTGTAGGATAGCTTGGCCATCAATGACTTTGGAGACCTCAACAGTCTCTATAACATTCGAAACTAAAGCCTTGTCAAAGTTTGTGGTCATCGCTACGTTCCCCCTCCAAATCGTTCCATTCCCGAACCACTTGCTGCACCATATCTAAAAACTGATTGGCTGTCATACCAAGGTGATGAGCCTCAACGAGCCACGTTTTCACTGAATTTTTCATCTCTTGAATGCGCTCTTCAAGGTTTGGGGGTTTCGGATTCAGACTGACGAAAGTCCCTCGGCCAACAATGACCTCGATCACCTTATCTCGCTCTAGCTCCTGATAAGCCCTGGCAACCGTGTTGTGATTCACAGCAAGTTCGGTGGCTAGCTCACGTACAGACGATAGCTTGTCACCGGGAGCCAAGATCCCCCGTGCCACTGCCGACTTAACACCTCGAATGATTTGGAGATAAATCGGATCGCTCGCTCTTGGGTTGATGTCCAACCGCATCCACTTCACTCCACCTTCTGTTCGTGAGTACCGATACACCTGGTACACTCATACAGAGTATATTCATTATCTAAAGGATCGTCAACAAGAACCCATTCTTCATTGATTCAAAGAGATAGTGGCACCGGATTGAAAGGCATGTTATTTGGCGGAAGAAGGAAAAGATCGCCCCTTGACGAAAGACGAAACATTAGTTTTAAGCTCTTCATCCCTCTTGGATATATTCCACAGTTTAGAATGTAGAAAAACGCGGAGGTCAGTTATGCACGGATATTGCTTACTCATGCATTTACAAGTGATGTACTTATGTCAGTAATGGGCAGGCTAACGACAGTAGAGTTTATGTCACACTCGGTTAGCGACAAAAATAAAACAGTAGTACAGTGCATCGATTGGAAATTTCACGGCACCTTACTTGTATAAGTGAGGTGTTGAGAAATGCGATTCAATCGGGTCTTTTTGAAGATATTACTTGCTGGGGTGCTGGCGTTGTCCACTACGGTAATTAGTCCATGGAAAGGATTACCTGTCACAATCACATCTCCAGCCCCATCGCAGGCAACTACATATGTACATGATGGGATATACCGACACCTTGCATCAGTTTACAGCCTAAGACATAAACAAGTGGATGATGTCCAAGTTGTGCGTTGGTGCGACAGTGACCATGTTATATTCACTTTTACGCTTGACCAAAAGCCCAGTTACGGTCTTGCAAGTATTTCTGAACCAGCCAATGATGGAAAATCTGTACATGTGGAAGTAACAGCTCCGCTTTTTCACGACCCAAAACTTACTTGTATCATGGGGTGGAATGAACACAGAACACGGTTACTTGGTGTTGTCAACGATCGATCCATTGTCCAAATACGAGTCAAACTAGGGTGGGTTACTCTTTATCAGCAGCCTGTAGACAACCGTTTTTATCTGATAGAAATACCCTATGCATTAAAGGGCATGCTTGATTATCAATACATGTATGTACAAGGTGTCGACAATAAGGGACGAGTGGTCGCAGATACCAAGCAGACAAATCTGAAATATGACAATCCATTCCTTCGCTCAAGAGCCATATTACACGGGTTGCTAGCCAGAGCACATCACACTAAGGATGAAATATTACCACCCAGCTAAGTGATATAAGAATTATCTTGCTGAAATCCAAATAACATAGATTAGAAGGAGGCGATGATCGATGTTCAAATCTTTATATTTAGTGCTTTCGATTTGGGTACTCGCTATTCTAGGCACATCATTTTATGGGATGCGTTATCTTTGGTTCAAACATGAGGCAGAAGTCGCGTATGTTTTACAGGGACAAAGCGAGGGGCCTCATGGTACAGCCCAGCTTATACAAGCAGCCGAAGTTTTACCACATTTGCAGCGCTGGTTTGCTAGTCTTATTGTATTATCGTTTGCCGCCTTTGCGCTCATGCTCATGTGCAAAAGGCACAAAGTTAAATTATGAGCAGAAAAGATTCTTGAACTAACGGGGGCAACAGCTGAAGAATCAAGTTGAGAAACAACTGCATTAATATTCGACATGGATTCTTATGCTGTTACGTCACTATCCCAGCTAATAGCTTGTCAAGATTGCCAGTGAAACTGGCTTAATAATTGTGTTAGAGTGAATTCGGGCATGACAAATAGACCTTCCCCGAACACTGGGAGGCATTTCATTTGTCGGTCTCCACGTGGAAATTATGGCATGTCTAGGAATGCCTCTTTTTGTTTCAACACAGCGTATATCCAATGGAGCAGCTTGTTCGCACAGGCGATTACCGCTACCTTATGTGGCTTTCCTTCTTCGCGTTTCCGGTCGTAAAAAGCTTTTAATCGCTGGCTGCCACTCTTACGCAGACTGCATAGGACGGCGACGAACAGCGTATGGCGAAGTCGGCTGGAACCTCGTTTGCTGATGCGATTAACAGTTGCTGTGAACTTACCAGACTCGAACACGCGAGGGTCTACACCCGCAAACGCTACGAGCTTCTTTGGGTGATTAAACCGATCTATTTCTCCGATTTCGGAAAGGATCGTTGCCGCGATTTTTCCACCTATACCGGGAATGGATTGGATAATCTCATATTCTTCAATATCCATGGCGAGGGCATCTATCTGGTTTTCAAGGGCGGATAGATGCTCTTGGTATTGAAGGAGCATTTTAATGTACATATTCAGGCTAAATAGGTGACTTTGCAGGTTTGCCCCACGAAACGGGTTCCTCGCTGCGGCTGCTCTAAGTCTCTTCGCTCTTTCCACAGCCCAACGTTCGGAGCGGCTAGGGCATAATTGTTCGATCCTGCATGCTAAATCCATCTCGGTCACAGCTAAGACAGAATCTGCAGTAGGGAATTCGGACAAGACATGCAATGACACTTTCGAGTACAGATCTCCAAACACACCCCTGAACTCCGGGAACACCTGGTCCAAAATCGCCTGAAACTGTAGCTTCGTCTGAATGCATAAGCCGGTAATCGATTCATGCTGCCGTGTGAGGTTACGGAGGTCGAGCAGCTGTATGCCTCGCTTTTTGTACGGCTCAAACTCTTCTTTGTAGTAGAGCTTACATAGATTGTAAGCATCAAGAGCATCTGTCTTTACCTTCCGCAGGCTGGTTTTCTTTGCTTGGTAGGCAATCAAGGGATTAACCAGGATATATACATAGTTCTGCTCGTCAAGAAACTGGGTGATCGGTTTGTGATAATGCCCAGTCGACTCAAAGATGATGGTTGGGGATACTCCGGTCAGTTCTTCCACGGAACGCAGTACATCGTGAAACTGATCGAGCCCTGCACTCGTATGGAGAATATTAAAGCTCTTTCCATGAGGTGTATCCTTGTCCAGAAACACCTGTCCTTTGCTTTCACCTTTAGCAATATCTAGACCTACAACTGGATTCACCTCACCAGCTCCTTTCACTTGATTTGTCGGCAGCCCCTATCCTCTTGCAGTCCATAGCTTCGCTTGTTATACGAGGTCGATTGCCCCAACCAGCTTCAAACATGTTTCCACAAGTAGGGGGTGAACAATTTAGCGCACGGGTTCCGAGACCCACGGGCAGAGACGTTCGACCCGACTACCGGAGTATAAAACGCTTATACTGAAAGAGCTCAACCAGTAAAAACTGGCTGAGCTCATAATACGATCGGGCAGTATAGTTCAATACAGATTTACAAAGATTACATCCTTCGGTCGTGGAAAATGTATCCACACGAGGGATAATATGCGCTTTATACAGCTTTCACTGATAAGCGTTTTAACCGTATTGATGGTACCTGGATGTAGTTCACCGTCACATCCTAATTACTCTTCTTTAACTCAAATTACATTTAATTATATTATATAATATTAAATAATCTAGATTAACTTTATATAATCTTATTTCATCGCGCATTACCTGGTTGACAGACTGACAAGAAGGATCACCGCAGAATCGATTGTTCACAGTAAGTTACGACAAAAGGAGGCGAGCTGAGCCTACCTCTTTTTGGCGTAAGAATGACTGTTTATTTGTCACGTAGCTCATTCATTAATGACGACTCATTTGATTTTCCTCCGTTATATGGGTAGTGCTTTTACGTGTTATCCAAAAGGATATAATATAAACAGCTATCGCAATGATCGATAGAAATATGGTTAAATAACTACCTATACCAATAGTTTCATTAGAGCGATTAGGACCAATAAAAAATTGGTCGTAGTATCCAGAAGCATGAAGATAGATCCAATAGTTTAGGTATATACATGCAATTAAATACACGCCAAATACAACGAAAACTATAGATGTTATTGCCCTGTTCGAAAAATAATTACGAATTAGATTAACACGCGTTGACGACCAAATTGGAAAGGCCCCACATTTGACAAAAAATATTAGCATACCAAAGAAAACTCCAAGCCCTCCGTACCCAATATAATGCCAGCACATGTAAACAAGTAAAAAATATACGATTGAAATTACCGCTGGAATCACTGCAACCTTTAACCATAATTTCCACGTGGATAACTCTGAATTCATTGTGCTTCCACCTTTCGATATCTAAGATGTCATCGACACAGCTCGTTTACGAATCACATGAATGAAAGCTCCTGTAGAGCACGACACATTGATCTAAATTTTCAAATATCAGTCTCTGACATTTATTATATTTTAAAATAGCCGATAAGTACCGTTGGATTTGAGGATTTAAAAAACACTCAAACTGTTCTAAACGGGTACTGACCGGCCGATTCTAACAGCTATAGTTCATGACATCATTAATGTCACTACTTAATTGTAATACAGCTTGTTTGTGGACAGATTATACAAAGCAAAGTCACCGCGTACAAGATTCGACAAATTGCATTAACAAATGTTTTGGTAAGAATGATAAAATTATCGCAGCGGTACTAACCGCGGGTGACTTATTCGCCTTCCCAGACAGTCTTTCGGTTTTATTGAATTAGGCGAATTTCGTCACCAAGCCAATAACCACTTTGTATTTGAATATAATGTTGTACATTTTATGAGTCAAAATGAGGGGGACGGGGCAGACAATTATATGCGGTCCGTCTCCCTTTTTTCTGATGCCGTATTCCTAATCGACGGGGCTATGTGTTTTGGTTTCTATAGGAATTGCAGCATGCTTACAGAAAGAGAAAAGGTCGCGTGTGAACAGAGAGGTTATGTACAATATTGCATATTCATCCAGGTGATCTAATCAGTCGTTCTTGAACTATTGCCTCCTTTAGCTGAAGAAGGGTGAGTCGTCTAAGTGAGATGATGTAATCCTTAAGACATGCTTGGTCTGGTTCAATTTTAAAACGGTTGTCTTAGTACAACTAAAACTTCTTCTCACCGTGTGTCTCGATGATGTAGTAAACTCCCACCCAAATACTTTGGACCAACAAATAAATGCTGAATGAATAGAAAATGTTGTATCCATGTTGGTAATGAAAGATCCCGATATTTGAACTTAATTTCTCTATCCCGATACTTATAAACGCCCACACCAAAATATACACCAAGGATAGCCGTGGTTTGACATTTAGAACGTCATATAGGTAAAAAAAGATGTAACTATAAGATGCGTACATCACATGGGATAAAAAATCGAACACTTCAAATTTCGAGGTATCATTTAGGTCATAAAAACTAACTGGAAACACGCTTAACGTGTGGTCGAAAAAGAAGCCAAAAAACACTCCACAAAGTAAGAAAATAGCGGATGTTTTCTTCGTAAATCGTTTGGGAAGCAGCAGGACTACCAAGATTCCGACCACGATTGAAATGATGATTGACCACTCGTTTGCATTAAATTGATTATCATACATTACAACTTTCAAGGTCGCTTGAGTCCTCCCCTCTCTAGGTGAATAAACCATCGGGCTATCCACCATGTTAAAGCCATGAATGCCCCATACATTAAAGCGGAATATAACTCATTCCATTTAACGTAAGACATGAGACCGGACCATAAATATACCCGGTCTTCCACGCACAAGAACAATAGGATTGTCCCAAGTAATACCCATTTCCATGTCGCTTTCAAATTCGAATGGAGCACACTTACAGACAAGAGAATTTGAAACGGTATCACGATAAAGCGACAGATATACATGGCAAATGCTCCTTCGACACTTCGAGTGAGTGGAGCCCAGTGTAAATTGACATCAAGGATGGTAAACAGGGTAATCGTTAATATTCCGATAACAAAGTACAAAAAAACCATTTCAGTAAGGGTTAACCCTTTGGGAACCATAGCGAATACAATCAATACAAACCAGCCCATCAAAGCCAAAATCGCAAGGGACATCACAATCATCCTCTTAAGATGACTTAACATGCATATGTATAGCTTGGTCGATCATGATCTTTAAATTCATCGTGTCCTACAATTGGGAAGGTCGCTCTGCTTCAGGTCTCGCCCCCGTTAACAATACGTCGCTCAATTTTAATCCAAGACCGAAACAGTACAGAAATTTTTCCTTCTCTTGTGGTTAGACATATACAGTCCCCTAATGTTTTTGTCTCTAGTTTCTCCATATCTCGTGGGAACAACGTATAATCCATTGTTAAACTCTTCTGCCCGATAGTGACGTATGTCAACAACGGTTTGAAACTCCTCAAAATCATCGGCCGAAAATTCCCCAGTTTTATCGGTTATACCTCAGCGCCTAGCGAGTCATCGGTTTACCGTCTTCGCCTATGTGCAAGAACCCGGCCTTCTTCTTCTCCTGAATCCTGAAGCTCTCTCCACGGATATTTACCGTGGTAGAGTGGTGTAAGATGCGATCCAGAATTGCTGTTGCAAGCACATTGTCTCCAAAGATATCTCCCCACTCGGAATAGGACTTGTTTGAAGTGAGGACCATTGCCCCTTTTTCGTATCGTTCCGCCACGAGCTGAAAGAATAAATGTGCCGCAGCATTATTCATCTTTCGGTACCCAATCTCGTCTACAATCAGCAGCGCTGGCTTGGTATATTGCCGCAGTTTACGGCGAATGGTTCCTTTCTCATGTGCCTCTTCAAGTGACTCAACTAAATCATTTGCTGTGGTGAAGTAGACTGAATGCCGTTGGCGAATCGCCTCCAGTCCGAGTGCTACAGCAAGATGTGTTTTCCCAACGCCCGGTGGCCCTAAGAAAATCACGTTCTCTTGGTGGCTCAGAAAGCGCATGGTCGCTAAATCGCGCATTCTTCGCTCGTCAACGGAGGGTTGAAATGTGAAGTCAAACTCCTCAAGCGTCTTCTGAAACGGAAGCCTGGCGAAACGAGTCCGCGTGAGTATAATGCGTTCGTATTTGGCACGCAGTTCCTCCTGCAGGAGATTGTCCAAGAATTCAAGGTAAGATATATTTTCTTTGGAAGCCTGCTCAGCATGCTGGTAAAGGACCTCGGGTAGCCGAGACCACCCTAATTCTTCGCATGCGTGCTGAATTCGTTGTTCAAGCATCAGCGTACGACCTCCTCTTTCAGAAGACGGTCATACACCGAGAGCGGGCGACGCATCACTTCGGGTGCTGGATTTTCAATGAGGCGTGGGATAGGTTGGGGAACCTTTTGTTTGCCTCCTGCGAGAATCCCCTCGAAGTGTTTTTTGTTCCTCGAAACCTGGTGCTTGCCTGTGCACTTTGTGTGTTCGGCGACCAGCTTTCCAGCGTGGAAGAACCGGATTACACCGTTACGCTCATCCTGTATTTCAACCATATAGCCCACCAATGGATACGGCACAGAGTAACGATTTGTTTCGTATGTAACCAACGCGTCAGAAGGTACTTTGCGTAGATGACGCTCCGCACTTTCAAAGGGCATTGTATTCATCGGTAGAAGTTGTTCTTCTGGGAACCTGTCTATTGGCCGTTGGTGAGTGGTGCCATGGACGCGGACATTCGCCACCGTGTCTAACCAGTACCTTACTTGCCGGTTCAAATCATCAAGCCCAGTGAACGTTCGGACTCTTGGCCAGAAGTTCCTTCGGACGTATTTGACCCCATTTTCCACCTTTCCCTTCGTACGAGCGCGGTAGGGTTTACAGCGCCTGACCTTAAACCCATGGTGTGCTGCAAAGGCGGCGAACCGCTCATTCCAAATCGGCTTGCCTCGGTCATCCTGACCGGCCACCACAGTCTTCATGTTATCGTATAGACATGTCGCGGTTATTCCATTGAAATATGCCGCGGCCCTTACATGGCAACCCATGAGTGTTTCTAGCTTCTCATTCTCCGTAAATTCTAAGTACATCATGCGAGAGTAGCCCAATACCATCACAAACGCATAAATCCTCTTCCTGTGTCCATGCCAGTTCACTGTGAAGCTACCCCAGTCTACCTGAGCTTGTTCACCGGGCAGCGTCTCGAATCGTGTGGTAGCCTTCTCTTCAACGGCTTGCCGGTGCGGCTTCATAAATACACGCAGTTGCGTCATTCCACCGTCATATCCCATCTCTGAAATCTCATCAAAGATAACGGTCGCGTTCACGCAACCCTCGCTCATACGCTGCAACACGTATTCCCGGTACGGGTCAATTTTCTTTGGTTTGTAAGTGCCACGTTTATATATACCGGGGGCGGATTCTCGTAACCACTTACGAACCGTTTTTCGGTCGCGTCCGACTTCGCGGGCAATTTGTGACACACTCATACCCTTATCATGCATATCCCTAATCACAAAAAACTCCCCATTCTTGACCAAGATTCTCTCCCCTCCAGGGGAGATTGTCAGGTTTTAGGTAGGGAATTTTCAACCGATTATATTGAGGATTTTACAACCGATGTTCACACGTAACAGCATAGGAATCAATATCGAATATTCATGCAGTTGTTTCTGAACTTGATTCTTCAGCTATTGCCCCCGTTAATGACAGAAGAAAATGCATTACCGTTGTTCAAATCATGGCAATTTCATTTGCAAGCAAGGATCTTACAGTACTCGGGCTCTTCTCGGTAACCTGGCACTTTAGTGGTATTGAACAGAGGTAATTTTGGAATTTGAGAAGCTGAGCTCTCCGTGCGTAAATCCAATATCCTGATTCTCTATCCAACTGTAGGTCGTGAAGCCGAATTGGTTCGAGCCTTTGAGCACAACGGAATGCGGTGCATCGGCTGCCGCTCCACTCGTCGCATCCCCGCCAGCACTTGGCGAGTGTGAGTCGTAATCCGAACCGATTAAATTGGGGGTTTGGTGCCACGGTCCACCATTTATGCTGTACTCAGTTTTCCCATCAAATCCTGCGGCGATTTCTTGTTTACTGTGACTCGAAAGTCCATCCACATGAACGGTTGCAGTATTTCCCTGAATGGTGAGTGTTGTATCGTCTGCAAGTTGAATATCGTTTGCCAACTCGCTTGCTATAGTTGTTTGTGGAAGCATTGGTTTTCCATTCGGTACGAAAAAGCTGTATTCATCGGAAGGCTGGAATACGACGTGATACACACCGTTCTTATCTTTGTAGTAGCCTTGATATAGACTTGAGAGATTGATCGATAATGCACTTATGTTATTCTGAGATATGACATTTGAAAGATCAGTATTCAGTCCTATCGCGTTCGCAAAGCCTACTGTGCTTCCTCCTGCGTTCCACGCCATATGATTGTCTGGAATCCCTACATAAAGCTGATAGGCATGGTCTACATCTTTTAAATCCATGCCATCATCTGAGCCAAAGTGGGTTGACGTATCGGCAGTAAAATACCCTTTTTCTACAGCCGCATGAACATAACCCCAATCTGCGCTTGGCACATCGCTATATGGATTGGTGCGAGAATTATCAGGGGATACATGTAACGCCTTGTCAAACACTTTCACAACGTCTAATCTTATGTCAGTCGTAGTATTGTCGGCATTTGAAGTTGTCTTGTTTTTCACTCCAGTTGAATTGGATACAACGTTAACGTCAGACGTGTTTAATGTTGCATTTGCGACTCGATTATTGTTAGCGTCACTTCCATTAGAAAGAGTGGCGCATCCCGCTGTGGTTAACAACACCAGTGCTGTGATCGGTATTAGGGCACAATGCTTGTTCATGATGAACCTCCTCGCATTAGCTTTCAGTATCTAGACGAGGCAACACGGTTTGGTGTTTCAATTTTCGATGATGTAGTGGTCACCATGGTTACGGCAGGAGGTCCATCGCCTTGTTGGCGGAAGCCTGAGTCAAAGTTGTCTAAATGGCGCTGCTATGAAGAACAAAATCCTATTCTCCGTTGCCTTGTTTAGCTTCATCGTCCACTTTCCATTTTTCAACAGAACGAGTGAGGTCGTCTTCTTCGTAACAGCTTATGTACAAAGGTATTCCACACCGCCCCGATTTTCCTCATCGCTTCGGGACTAATTGACAGTTTACATTGGTCTTGATAAAAAACTCCTAGTGATACATACATTTGTTCGGGGTCTACACCGCAGGAAACAAGTGCAGTTGAATGTTGTTCTAGAGCATCAGCTATCCAATGTAGTCCGAAGTCACAATAAAATACGGCGTATGTTCGTGGTTCGAATACACATGTTCAAAAGGAGGGCGTAGTTCGGCTGCACCATAAGAAATGGGTTTTCCTTTGTGCATACCAATGGTTCCTATATCCCCGATTTCACTTTTTCTAAAGAAACTCAATCCAGTGTTTTTCTCAGCCGTTACTGGTGAGAACGTATCGCCAGCAACATGAAATGCCACGTGGATAAACACCATTGTCGAATCACCCCACTATTCAGCTAACCTGCCCATTACCTGAAGATCACCGATTGCTTTCACAGTGAATATTGATGCACCAGGGGGCGACAGCTACTATTCAGTTCTCACCCCATTACTGGAACAGCTATTTTGGTAAATAAAAGCATGGAAAGGAGACACAATGAAATCGTTCTTTCAATGCCCGAAAATCGTTGATGTCAAAGTCAAACCGCAGTCCAAGCTCCAGTGTCCGCTCTTTCATCATCAAGGCAAGTCTTTGCTCAATCGCTCGCGCTCTTGTTCGCGCCTCTTTACGTCACGCCTTTCGTCTGTGGCGACACGTGAGACAGTATTCTTCATCTTCCGTGACGGAACCATGACATGCAAGACAGAAATGTTCCAATATCCACACCTCTACGTCCTGATACATCCCGTTATGCCATCACATGCGTGGATCCTCTGTCGTCGTTATGCTTTTTCTATAACGGGCTGAAAACGTTCCAATAGCTTCGAAATCACATTTTTGTCTTGGGTGACGACACTTGTTTCATTCCGGATCATGACTTTCCGGGCCTTCAGATCTTCAAATTCCTCCTTGCACCGATCTCCGTACCCATGGGACAACCAATTCCAGCTGCCCACAATCGCGTACCTACGATCGACAATCATAATTTTCTCATGTGTTCCCCGTTGTGGCCCGGTCGCGTAGTTTTGTACGCTACCGCCGGTATTTTGAATCGTCCTCACAAAGTCATCCATCTTTTCAAGGGGTTCTCTCTTGTCGAAGCGATCGTATCCGTAAAGCACGTGTACTTTTGGATGGTACGGTGCGTCCTTTACGACGTTTAAGAACTGATCTACCGGCTGTTGCCGAAGCCAAGGTGCAATGACGATAACCTCTTCTTTTGCATCCTTGATCGCCCGCTCCATCACCGTGATGTGCTGGCAGTTTTGAATCAATCGTGTTACCGGGTACTTTTCCTCTTTGACCTCCTCCGCCAAATGGACAAGCTTTCCGTTGGCCAAAATGTGCTTCATTAAGATGTCTAGGTACCGGTTCTTTACCCCATGAATGACGTTCGTGTTTCCGACCAGAATAAAGAGATCTTGTGCCCGGGATATGGCGACATTCAGCAAATTCGGCTTCTCAAACATTCGCAGGCCCTGTACAGGACCATATCCAAGAACGGTGGAAAATAAAATCACGCGGCGTTCTGCCCCTTGAAACGTGTGTACTGTACCAATTTGCTCCTTCGCGAATCCCTCTTTTAAGGGAAGGTGATACTTGTTGCAAATCATGAGGCGCAACGCGTCGATATGATTTCGAAATGGACTGATGATCCCGATGTCATCTAATTTGTACCCGTTACTGAGCAAGTGGTCCATCACCTGCAAGATGCCCTCGGCTTCCATCGGGTTGGTATAGTTCCGCAGGGCAAATCCATCCACGTGATATCCCAGAAGATTAACCCCAAACGGTGTCGTGATGTCTTTTTTCTGAATGATCAAATCGTAGTTGGCGATTTCATCAAAGCACTTCGCCAGTGGCGGAACACATCGAAAATGCTCCTTCAGGCCAATTTCACCACTTTGCCCGTTACGGGTCACACCAGACGCAATGTGGTGCGAGGTTGCTGTTCCTGGTGACAAAGGAGAGTACGCGTAGTAATCGTCGTCCGTTAATCCCTGCGCATAAAACGCATTGTCCCGGTACCTTTGTTGATCTTCAACAGCCACCGTAACAACCGGTTCTAATTGTTTGGTATCCCCAACAACCAACATGGTCTCTGCTCGACACACCGCTGGGAACAACTGATTAATAGAAATCATGCCGGCTTCGTCAACAATCAGTTTGCCAATGAGTGATGGTGCAAACGGAAAGCAGCGTCTGAAGGAGTGAAGCGTTGTTCCAATGCACGGGAAACACATGAACACCCAGTACAAGTCGTCCTTTGACACCGTGCCTTTTCCATCCATGTACTCTTGATAGCGATTTAGGGCCACGACTACGGATTGCTTATTCTGCTGGGCGATCAAGCGGTTATGCGCCACAATCTCATAAAACAGGCGCTCCTGAAGCGCATGGATGTCTTCGGAATAGAGTTGTTGTTCCGCTACGCTAATGGAGTCCTGCAGCTTTTGCAGAGCCTCCTTTTCGCTGCGCATGGTCTCTTGCACCTGTGCGATCTTTTCTTTAGTCTCTGTCTTTTCCACCCATGCGGATTTCACAGCTTTCATATCGTTCCAAAGTTTCATCCATTGCTGTGGGGTCAACAAGTCTTCTGTTTGCTCACCAACTACCGCACCGCTCGCTCTCAAACACGTCACGGCTTTTGTTCCGAGCTCTATCTCCTCCACCGATAAGCCTTTCCCGCGCAACAACTTCGAGACAATACTCCGGCCCTGTAATTGACTAATCAGTGCTTGGAGGTACTTTAGCCCTTCCTCCAACGCGGAAGAATCCAGTTCAGGAACTGTCAGTCGGCCGAATTGTTCGGTAAGACGCTCTAGGGATTTTTCCAGTTTCGTGATACGTGACTCTACGGATTTTCGTTCCTCGAGCGCTGTGTCCGTTTGCCCCCATATCTGATTTGTGATACTTGTAATTCGGGATTTATTATCCTTTATTTTCCTGGACAGGTCCTCATCCGTCGTCGACTGAAGGGTTTCAATCATCGCTGAAATGAGTTTCTTCGCAGCTTGAGATTTCTGAGCGCTACCGAGCTCTAAGTAGTAATCACCGAGTTCCATCTCCTGAAACTTGTCGCGGACATTATCAACAGCCTTATTGGTCGAACTGGTGATGACAATCGGAAGCTTAGATCGCTGGCCAAGGTAACTATGCGCCACATAGCTTGCGATGGCATTCATGATGAGTGTTGTCTTCCCGGAACCTGGTGGCCCCTGTACCACGGTTAATGCGTGGTTATATTGGTGCACCAACGCCTCTCGCTGGGTTTTCGCAGGGATTTTCCCCAATCGACCGTAGACAAATCTCTGCCCTGGGTCCTGAGGCAACTTTCCATAGAGAAGCTGTTCCACGAGCGGCATGTTCTTTAGTTCACTCTTCAAGGCATCATTTAAGTCCGTTTTGAGATTCTTTGCGACAACCGTTTCACTTCTCCAAAATACATAGAGCCGTTCCGTATGCCTACCTTTTATCCAAGCTCCAATGACCTCGTACAACTCCCACAAGGAGTGAATTTTTTTAGAGAAGTGTTTGGTCGCAACGGCAGACAGCAACGACAAGGGATTTGCGTTGGCATCCAAGTCCGCGATGTTATCCTCGGTGAGTACGTCGAACGACGCAACCATGTTTCGCATTGCACAAAAAGACGGTTGCTGTGTTAAGTCCCAGCCGTCCTCGGTATATTCGCCCTGCAATATCTCATCCATGGATATGCCAAAAAGCGGTATACGCATTTGACGAAATCCTTCTAAGAGAGGAAATGTCACGTAGATGCCGCGGGCGTTTTCGGCCCCATCTCCGCTGTGTTCTGTTTGATATGCACGCTTCAATCTTTGGAAGACATGTTCGGACAAGCGTAACATGTTCCCCTTCAAAGACCACTCGTCTTCCTTTGGGTCCAGACAGTCTTGGGGGGGTACTTCTATTTTTTGATTCTCTTCTAAGTCCATGAATTGAAGCCATGCCTTAATTAACTTCTGCGTCTTGTTGTCGCCCATCGTTGCACCTCGTCCTATGAACACTCGCTCAAATTTTTACTGTATTACCAGTATACAAATTTGAGTTACATTGCTGAAGTGCGGAGGAGAGCTCAGAGTCCTACGAATTCTTCCTTAGTAGGGCGTTACGCGTGGAAGTAGTCATCACGAGGAAAGTATCCAACCGAAAAAGGCCCACCCACACGCATGCGGATGTTTGGTGAGCCTTTGCTGTCCCAGCTAGGACGTAAACACATTATTACACGGCAGGGAAGGCATTGCATTGTCTTTATCATGTTCATTCGTAGGTAACTCATCCGTTCTGATCGAGGAATCGGCTTCGGCTAATTTCGTAAACGTCAACCGCTCACTCGTAAAATCAAAGTCATATAAATTTCCTCCATAGTCAGTGTCGTGTCTCTAAAAATTATTACTCTATGTAATTACACAGTAGTGTGTATATGTCGCTATTCTGCCCAAATGTTCAACAAACAGGCAACCAACTGAGATGAATATTCATACACAAAGGGCAAGACCTTCTTGCCCAGGTCTCGCCCCATTTCTTAATATCAGCATCAGTTCCTTGAATTCTTTGAGACTATTTGAATCGGGTTTCCATCTGGATCACGCACCCACCCGGCTCTCAATCCGCCATCTAGAAAGTCATGCGGTTCTGAGTATATTGTTGCACCATTTTCTAACAAGCATTGAATGGCTGAATCCGTGTCGTCCGTCCATAATACGATCTCGCAACCGGCATTTTCACCAGGATTTAGACCATGAACTTCCTGTGCGGAATCTTTGCTTGCAATGCCTAGAGTAAACCCGTCAAGCGCCAATTCGTGATGTACCGCCTTGCCACCAATTTCTGCAGTAAAATTAACTTTAAATCCAAGTTCTTCGTAGAAACGTTTGGATTCCTCCAGACATTCGCCCCCGTTTGTTCAAGTAGATTTCGAACTAGATTCCCACAAAAACAGTAGGTCTCACACATTATTCGCGAGACCTACTCTATTCAACGACCACCGATAGTTGATGTTGTATGACTGACTCCAAGTGAGCTATTTCACTGCGACAGTGAGATTAAGGCTGGATCACGGTTATTCTAAAAGGACCTACGTTTGCAGCTGCGTGTTCAACTGCGGCATTTGCCTGGTCTAACGAAAATGTCGATACTTCAAACTGATTGAGTGATAGAAGTCCAGCACGGACAAGCGAAATCAATTTACTGGGTGCCTCCATGGGATACAGCCATTGACCAAGGATTGTAATGCAGTTTCTCATAATCCAAGGGTAATGTATTTCGAGGTCAGGTCCACCCAACATTCCAACGCCACCCATCAAGACAACCCTGCCATAAGGGCGAACGGACATGACCGCAGCCCGCACGGACTTCGTACTTGCCGACGGTGGAAGGATGTCTAAAACACAGTCAATCGAACCCGATCCTGCTTCTTGCATGTTTGTACGATCCACATTCTCATTACCTGAAAGTTTTACCGTGCGTACACGATGACCAAAACGTCGGGATAAATCTTCGAGCGCCAATTCATTTCGACCAGGTGCAACTACACATCCTGCGCCCATAGCCAACGCAAGAGCTACACATGCACTCCCGAAACTCCCAGTCGCACCGTTGACTAAGATTGTCTCCCCCGGTTGTAGGTTGGCTGCAAGGAGTCCGCCGTAGGGTACGAGTGCCGTGCTTACTGCGCACCATTGCACCACATCAGCCTGATTGATTGAGCCAAGCGGAACAGCGTTCTCTGTCGGAATCCTCATCTGTTCAGCAAACGATCCGTGTCGAAAATATTTTTGAAGTTTCAATCCACCTTCCCCGCGAGCACTCAATCCTTGAAGAGTGATATCAGGAGTCAAGGCTCCATCGCGTGACCGAACAGCCGGGTCACAAAATACCCAATCACCAACAGAGAGCCTCGTTGCGTCGGGTCCAACGGTTCGAACACGACCAATGGCTCCTGCACCAGGAACCTGAGGCAAATCGAACAAATTTTGACGTTCTCCACTGATTACTTCATTCATATAAGACAAGACCGGTGCTGCCACAACATCAACAATAACTTCCCCTGTACCTAGACTGGGATCTGGCAAGTTTACAATCTCCAATGACTCCCCAAAAGAACGCAATATAGCAGCATTCATATTCGCACTCTCCTTCATCTCACGGTAAGCAGCAACATGGACTCATGTGCTCCCTGGTCCAGTAGCTTGCCAGTTGGAGTGTAAACTATAAAGTATACTTAAAGGTCAAGCGTTCCGAGAGGAGATTTACATGAAGATTCATGAGTTAGCAGAAAAAACTGGATTAACAGCCCCTACAATACGTTTTTATGAAAAAGAAGGGCTGTTGGACGAACGTCATGTCCTTAGACTGGAGAATAATTATCGTGATTATTCGGAGGAGGCTGTTACTCACTTAACGATGATAAAGAAATTTCAGACCGTGGGCTTTTCTTTGTCCGAATTGAAGCATGTCTTTCACGAGCATGATTCCAATCGGCTTACCATTTTACAAGTGGTTGAACTGCTTAGCCAAAAGATAAAGGAGACCGAACGTAAACGGGACGAATTCGGACAGATTCTGGGAACTCTTCGGAGAATGTTGGAAAGCAAAATTGCATTGATGAGTGACCTACAGGAGGCCAATACTGTGTTTAAACTTCGGTAACTTCCCTATTATTCTTTCTGGGAGTTCGAGTAAGAAGTATTCAATCTGATCGTTCTATCACATTTGGTCTGAGAGGTACTATTGCACTGTTCTGCCCGTTAGTTTAACATCATGCACCCAGCTATCCTTCGATTCCTGTCATACAGATGCCCATAAGTGACGCACACGTTTTCGAAGGAGTGAGTGCTTTGAAAATCGCTACAGGGATCATTTCTCTCGTCCTAATGGTTGTGATGGCAATTCAAACGATGGGAGTCGGATTGGGGTCTGCTATTCTGAGTGACAAACACTCTGGAGCAGGAACCGGCGTTTTATTGATCCTGCTCTATCTCATTGGCGGAGCGTTCGTATTTGCAAAACCAATCGTCTCGGTATGCCCATTCGTCATGGCGTTTATCATTGGAATTTCCGTAGGCCCACACGCTACATTCAAGGATTTGACTTTCTAGGGCATCTTTGCGCTTATCTTCGCCATCATGTCGTTCTTCGCATGGTTCGGAGACCGACGCAAAAAGAAAAAGGCGCAAGCCCGGGAATCAACCCTTCAAGCATAAAGCTCTGCCGAACGGCATGGCTTTTTTATGCGCTTGTGCCTTTGTACGTTCTTCGGCTTCTAGGACGTCATGAACCGTTTGCATATGCTTAATCGCTTCTACGCGGTCGTAGTCACAAAGGTAGTGTGATACTAACCGTGGTACCTTTACCTACTTCACTAGAGAATGCAATTGTTCCACGGTGATTTCGAATGATGTTGTAGCTCACCATTAGCCCGAGTCCTGTCCCTCGGTCTTTGGTGGTATAGAACGGTTTCCCCAGTTTTGGGAGAAGGTCTTGCGGTACTCCTTTACCTTCATCTGTAAACTCGATAAATAGCTTACCGTTATCTGATTTCAATTGAATAAACATGTTTCCGCCCATAGGCATGGCTTCGATTCCGTTTTTAATCACATTCACGAACACTTGTTTCAGTTGGCTCTCTTCGCAAAATATTTTGGGTGCATTGACTTCGAAATCGACATGAATCAGAACATTTTTCAGCAATGCCTGGGGGGACAGCAGTGTGATGACTTCTTGTAAAATTAGCTGTACGTAATGTGGCTGAAAGTTTGTCGTTTGAGGTTTCGCGAGCACCAGTAGTTCATCCACTATTCCTTCAACACGATTCATTTCACCACGCATTATCTCGAAGTAGTGCCTGTCGGCCCCACTCGACTTTGCGTGCAGCAACTGGGTGAAGCCTTTAAGTGCTGTGAGTGGGTTCCTAATTTCGTGAGCAATTCCCGCAGCCAATTGACCAACTGCAGAAAGTTTCTCAGATTGCCTAATGGTTTCTTCGGATTGCTTTCGATCGCTAATGTCACGAATAACTACTTGAACGGCCGTATCATTGAACTTGGTTCCGCGCAGTTCAGCGTGGAAGACTTCTCCGTTCAATTTCTTCCATTTGAACTCAACGATAGCAACTGGTTGGTCTGACAGTATGGTGGCAAGGCGCGCGTTGGTATCCTCATGATGATCGGGATGAAGAAAATCTATATAGTTCCTCCCGATGATTTCGTCTTCATGTGTTGCCCCAAACATTTGCAAAGCTGCACTGTTCATGAAGTCCCATTTACCATCCTGAATAATGACGATGGCGTCTAGAGAGTTATCTACTAAACGTTGATAGCGCTCTACAGACAGTTCAAGTTGCTGTTGGGTTATTTTTCGTTGCGTGACGTCCTCTAAGATCGTGTAAACACCTATGTTTTTACCGTCAACAATGATAGGTACGGTAGTCACTCTTACATCGATACGATGTCCATCTTTATGCCTAAAAGCCGTTTCGATATTTTCTAAAAAGTGATGTGCATAGGCTTTGCGTTTCCACTCGACATCTTCTTCAAAGACCAACGTCTCCCAGACATTCAACTGCTTAAGTTCGTCCAACGTATATCCTGTGATTCGTTCGTAAGCAGGATTTGCCCCCATAACGTTCCATTCTAAATCAAAAGAACAAATGCCGTTCGGGTTATATCGCTTTAAAGACTCATATCTTTCCCTACCCTGTCGCAACAGCTGTTCATGGTGTTTTCGTTCCGTGATTTCCCGAATAATTCCTATGAAATACGTTTGCTGCCCCTCACCAAACGTAGAGATTGAGAGTTCCATGGGTATTTCCTGCCCATCCTTGTGCACCCCGACTGTCTCAACGGTTTGTTCAATCATCCGTTTTTCGCCCGTAGAAACGTACCGTTCCAATCCACGATGATGGGCGTCTCGAAAACGCTCAGGTATAATAAGGGAAAGCTTTTCCCCAACACGCTCACGAGCACTGTATCCAAAGATACTTTCGGCACCATGGTTCCAAGCTACGACGTAGCCTTGGTAATCAAGGACGATAAATGCGTCCTTGGCATGTTTAAAGACAGATTGGAGCAACATGTCTGTCCGTTTATGTTCTGTTATGTCCTTGGCAATGCAAAACACACCAACAACTCTGTTTTCATTAATAATTGGTGTGTCGGTAATATTCAGTTCCACGCGATGCCCATCTTTATGGTAAACAGTTGTCTCAAAGGTCTGGGACTTACCCTCTGCCCATCCCTTAACAATACACCTCAACCACGGTTCGAGTTTTTCCGGAACCGCTATATCCACGAACGACATATTTAAAAGTTCCTCACGGGTATATCCGAAAATATCCAAGCAGGCTTGATTAGCGTCTACATAGTTTCCTTGCAAATCCAAAACGTAAACTGCATCTGGATTTTCAAAAAATGACTTATACAGTCCACTGTCAGAGATGTGTTGCAACGGATTGTCGTTCTGATGTATTGCAGTCACTGGAAGTGTCCTCTCTATTTCCAGACATTTGATTATTGTCCTAACCTTAACACATAAACCTACAGAAAAACGGGTACATTAATTACTTTCCAAGTTACTTACCACCGTCTCTTCATTGACCAGCACTTCATGAATGGTTTGCAAATGCTGTATTGCCTTCTCTCGGTCATAAATCTCAGCTTTGAACTGGCCAATCTCATTCTGCAGGCGATCGATTTGCTCTTTGACTTGCGCGGACGTCATGCAGTTGTCTTCTCCTTTCCTCTCAAACGTTCGTAGTATTCTTTCAGACCACCATAAGCCGCGTCTGTCTGGATGGCATACCGCAGAGCGTCCATACAGTGATCGTTTTCCTTCTTGGGCTTGTCCTCACCGCGTTTCTGTGCGTTTTCGTCCCACACGTATGACGTGAATTCACGGCGTACATTCTTGCAGGATTCATGCACGAATAGCCCGCCATCAGCCAGTAGCTTGCTTACCGTCTGGATGCCAGGAAGGACGTCGTTGTTTGCATGGGTGATTTTATTGATTCCGTCATGATGGAGCTGAGCGATTAGGGATGATGCCGAAGGGTCGATATATATCGTATCGATGTGCGTTTCCCCTACGAATTCCTTGAAATCCCGCGAGTAGTCGGCGTCTGTCTTCTGTTTCATGTTCTCGCGCCCAGCATAGTAATACTCGCGAAGGACATAATACTTGTTAGACACCAAGCCAATGAGTAGGGACACGCATGGATTGTTCGTCCCATAGTCCACACCCACAACATGTCTAGTCGATCCACTGGGAAGTTGTTCATCGGTGATGACGTGTCTTTCCTCATCCCACATGTCATATACGCTTCCATCCGCGAGAACCCAGAGACCCAATATCATTCTCTTGTACCAAAGCCCTGAATAGAGAGCCTTGAGAGATTCCTTGTACTCGTCAGACAGCGCGTAATTGTCGTCAAACTGGAACGGGAATCGCTTCACAATGCCCTTGCTGTACTTCTCGCCGTCTTCGATGTACTGCTGATGGATGAAGTGATAGGGAGAATCAGGGTTTGTTGTCCACATTGCTTTCGCACCCTCGATGGACATACGCGCCAAGCCTTGGTTCACGAATGATTTAGGATGAAGCGTAATCTCGTCTGCATACCATCCGGCCACGGTCATACCACGAATGCGGCCCTCGGACTTTTCGTCGTTGGCACCCACGCAGTAGATTTCCTTGCCGAACATATGCAAGACGCCTTCGGACTTGTTGTACTTGTAATTCTTCGAACCGACCATGCTGAACATGTCATTCAAGACGTTACGGTACAACGTGTCCTTGGTCTTTCCTGTCATGAGGAACTTGTCATGTGGTGAAGTGGCGACGTAATTGATCCACCAAACAATGCTCGCCATTGTCTTTCCAGATCGGACAGGACCATCAAGCAGATTTACTCTCGCATCGGCAGCCTCGATGACGCCCAACTGCTTCAGGGAGAACAGTTTAAGGAAAAGGAACGCAAATCTTTCACCGTCCACAAAATAACCCATTTAAATACCTCCAAGGTCTTCGTGGGCTTTGTCTGGTACTCGGCGTCTAAATAGCAACTCGCGAGTCAATATTAGGAATTGGGGAGTGTGGCGGAATGGTATTTCTCATTTGTACAATCGTTGTATTGTACGGAATCGTCATGTTTATGCCCAAACGAATGACTTGGGCAGACATGTACAACACGATGTGGTTTGCGCTGTTCTTTGAACTCAGTACTAATGTCTATTTAGACCTGAAATATAACTTGTACGGATATTTCGTACCTGGGCCCCAGTGGCAATCGCTAATTGTAATTTTTGGCTTATACCCGCCCGGGAATGCTATAATCCTCAATTTTTACCCGTTCATGCAATCCCGCCTAGTCAAATTCCTATACATTGTAGGCATTGACGTGGTTTGCTCTGTGTACGAGTTCATTGCAACTAAGTCTGGATTCTTTTATTACAACGGATGGAAATGGTGGTATTCATCATTGGCTTATCCTTTGATCATCGCCATTTTGTTAACTAATTTCTATATTTCCAATAAATTGAATCGTCGATTATAGGCTTCTTCTTCAACTACCTTCACCATCTCGTAGTTTCTTGCTAGTTTTAATCACCTGTGCCAACTCGCGGAGAACGCCCCTCGTTTCCTCGTCGTCTTTATCCAAACGAGAAATCACATCGAATTTCGCTTGTAGCAATCTGATTTTCATTATCTGGACGCGGGTTAGGGCTTCTTCAATGCGTTGGATTCGTTCGAGTTTGGCTTCTGCGTGGAGGTTTTCGTGGCGTGAAGTACCGTTGGCGTCTTCGCCCCTGGATCGCTCAATCGCTACTGGCCCCATTTCGCTGCCAGCGTTGAGTTCATCGATGCGTTGGAGCATTCGACGTTCACGGATCAACGCAAGGTCGATATCGTGATCGTTTGAGCCAGAACGTCATGATCCACGTTAGACAAACAGGAACGTTCATCCTCGGGAATTTTCCATATTGTTATTGTTTCACGCTCGCCGGTGACTACGGCGTTTTTATTTCCTCGCATCTTTTCAGGCGGTGGCCCGGTGGACTTTCCGCCATGCATGCGGCATCGTCCGTTCGCCATCGGCGCGTTCTTACATGAGTGCCCACTACGGGTCTTGGCTCTACACCTTCTCACGTCACCACCTTCTTGCATGGAGTTTGTTTGTGAAACCGCGTTTTTACGTTCACGGGAAAATAAAAAGACGGCTCAAATAGTGATTGGCTGAAATCAGCTTCTTTAAGACGTTTTTATCAACGTTGGCCACTAGCAAGTCGTTCATATGCACCCAACACCTGCTCCATAGCCCATCCTAGAGGGGCGATATCTTCAAAATCGGGATTGTGTTCGGCAATCCCTTTCAGACGTTGGCGAAATTCCTCTGCCTGCCCTGGATGTACGATGATGGTCATCTGTTCAAAGTCTTTTTCTCCGACCTCTGACAAGTCAGCAAGTGACCCCATTTCAGGCTGAACGAGCCCGACCATCAGACGTTCAACGTCTTCATCGGAGAGCCAACGGAATCTAGGTCGTATTCCTCTGCATCCAGTTCTGCAATGAGTTCACGAAGTTTGTCGTCATCCCATCCACCCTCTAGCTTGTTCAGGGCGAGATTCAATGTCTTTTCCTGCGTTTCATCCAAATCCACCACAGACACTTCCACCTCAGTCAAATGCAGTTCATTTGTGAGGATTTTGAAGCGTTGATGACCGCCCACAAGGTTCCCTGTCTGCTCATTCCATACAAGCGGCTCAATGAATCCAAATTGCTCGATGGATTTCTTTAGACGCTCATAGTCCTTGTCTCCTGGCTGTAAATCAATGCGTGGATTATACGGCGCTGGATTGATGGAACTAACGGGAATCACTCGAATTTCCATGCAATCACCTCCAAGCTTATCGGTTATGTATATGGGCTTGCAAGCCGCCGAGCCCCATCCTTACATCCTCCGGCGCGCTCAAGATGAAAGGAGGTGTGGCGCCACCGTTACGCCATTTACCCGTGACGACGTGATGCATTTGGTGTACGTGCCATGCGCCACTTTTCGGGAGGATGGAGATTGTTATGCAAGCCCTATGGGGTGATAACAGGGCAACGAAAAAGGCACTCGTACAAAGTACGAATGCCCCTGTTCAGCACCCAAAATGACGCTTTTGGGTAGACTTGCCCTTGGCCCTATGATAGCACCGATTTTCGCGGATTTTCTGCACAGATTCTGCAATGATTTTGCGCCAAAACTGCACAAAATCCAAAATGGCTTATTGAACTCAAGCCCCCTGTAGTCCTAGAAGGTATCCCATTCATCTGCATTCAAGACACAAAGTCCTTCTCATTGTCGTACCTGTAATACAACATACTCCACACACTAAAGACTAACAAATAAACACCAAATGAATAGCCCAGATGATATCCATTTCTATAGTGGAACACTCCAAAGACTATCGCTCCCCACTCCATTACGAGTGAAATGAGCGACCACGCTAGTATGTAAAGTGGGCACAGTGATTTTGTGATCCGAAAATAGTCGAGAATATAAAAATACAAATAACTGTAGGGACCGTACATTAGGCAAGTAAGGAAATCCATAACCTCGGCAGTAGAACGGTCACTTATATCGTAAAAGTCCTGAAGTACATGGTCAAAGAAGAGGCCAAAGAAAACACCCAACATGAAATAGACGGTCGCATACTGTTTCAAAAACCGTCGTGGCAAGAAAATGACAGCAAGAGTTCCGATACACATCCCGATAATTACGAACCATTCGTTAAATCTAATTCCCTTATCATAAACAGTCATGAAGTGAGTCTTCCCTCTTTACGTCCTACGTTAACGATTAACCAAGCCATAAATTGAGAAAAAACTACAAAGCCAATGGCTAATAGGATGGAGTACAAAAGATTCCAATTACGGAATGTTACGATACCTATCCACGCTAAACCCTGTCGTAAGAGTGATAACAATAAAATTGTAGTTATCGTACTTGTCCACCGAATAAATTTATTCGCACTTAGGAACAAATTTGATTCGATTAGGAGAATGAGCGGTTCTGCAATAAGGCGGTATATCTGAATTGAGATTTGTTTGTCAGCACCTGCTCCGATGACAATGTTTTTGAAATTCAAATTTATGTAAGCAAATACAATAATAATCACACTGCAGGTTACAAGGTACACAAACAGCATTTCAATTTCAGACAATTTCTTAGGGATGATACCCAGCAAGATAACTACGAACCATGCAATAAACAGGGAAATGGCAACTAGCAATGAAATCATCCTCAAGACGTTTGGAGTATATTCCACCTCCACTAGGTTGCCCAAGGTTATAGAAGAACAACCATGTTAAATCGTCATGAGAGAAAGAACGCCCTTATGTCGCATAACTGCCCCTTAGTCCCACAAGAACGGATGACTTACCGATGCATGTTCATGTAGTGCGATGACCAAGGTGATCTTGCGTTTATGCCCCCGTATGTGCAACATGGTCATTTATCGTTTGAGAACTTTTTTAATAGTTTGTTCCTCTTCGGCTTTGTCCAGATATTCAAAAAAACCAATGCCATTTCCCCATGGGTCTGAAAAGGTAGCCCACTTTGCGTTTACTTCCTGTCGTGAATGAACTTCAAATGGTTCAACACCCAACTCCCTTATTACCCGACTTCGTTCTGCCTCAATATCAGTGACTCCAAGACGAAGCGGTCCATTCCCCTCTGTAGGCCTACCCTCGGCTACTTGTAACCAGCTTCCAGGAATCAACTCCCACTCTGCAAAACCTTCATGCGGAGCGTATTTAGGCTCTCTCCTGAGTAACGTCCTGTACCAGTTAAAACCTTTTTCGAAATCCGAAACTCGAACCTGAACCGTCACTTCAATTACCATGCCAACGGTTTCCCCCTAGAGATTATTACCCAAATAACACCAGACCTGCTATTGGATATTCCTGCCCGATAGTGACGTAACAGCATAGGAATCAATATCGAATATTCATGCAGTTGTTTCTGAACTTGATTCTTCAGCTATTGCCCCCAATAGTACAATAAATACACTACTATAGATTGCCCGTAGAGTAGATAGTCACAGGACCATCTATGTAATAACACACGGCAATCACCCTTCGTGAGTGTGTTTGACTAACCACTCATCTGTAACTACAATTGATACAATAATGTCATGTTCAACGAAGAAGGTGTAAGTGTGACAAGCAGCACGCGCTTTTCCATCGCTATTCATATACTCTGTTTTCTCGATTTCTTTAAACAGGAAAGAATTACGTCCGAACTGCTTTCAATGAGTGTCAACACGAATCCAGTTGTGGTTAGACGGATTACCAGCTTGCTGAAAAAGGCTAAATTAATCAATACGACTACCGGGTTAAATGCAAATATCTCATTGGTACGTCCGGTAAAAGATATTACTCTTCTGGACGTTTACCGTGCCGTCATACAACCAAGCAATGATGATCTATTTGTGATCCACAAAAATACAAACCCCTCTTGTCCGGTTGGAAGCCACATTCCTTCACTATTGGAAGACACATACACAAAAATCGAACTAGTTCTCCAAGGTGAACTTGCCTCCATTACGGTAGACACACTTGTACAAGACATCATGAGCAAGAATACATCCACTTCGTAATCAGTAAGTCAACATTTTGTAACAGTTACTGTTGCAATTTATACGCCCTCCCTTTATAGTAACTGTAACGGTTACTGTTCTTTATTTGTGACCATCAGTTCGTGCAGAAGTCTTCGTTGACCTTATCTTATAAGGTGGTGATAAATGCATAACTACTTGTGCACGGGACCCCAACGCGCGCTTAGCGAAGACTGCCAGACCATGCAGAACAGCGCAGAATGTTAAACCTTTTAGGGACAACAACTTACGGGAATATTAATCAAATTCTACGGGAGGATCAGTCACTCATGAAGCATGACATAAACGGTTTGAAGATTCATGTTCAAGAACAAGGGACAGGTGAATTAACTCTGCTGTTTCTACATTATTACGGTGGTTCTTTACGAACCTGGGGGGAGCTTATCCAGCGGCTACAGGAAGACTATCGCTGTATTGCTTATGACCAGCGCGGGTATGGAGATTCGGATAAGTCTGCGAACAGCTATAGAATTGCGGATTTGGCTAGTGACGCATCTGAACTCATTCACGCGTTAGGGCTCAAGCGTTTTGTACTTGTGGGACATTCAATGGGTGCAAAGGCGGCGCTATTGCTAGCTTCAATGCGCCCAGATGGATTAAAAGGATTAGTGTTAATAGCACCAGCATCTCCAACTCCAGGTGATATGCCGAAGGAATTTCGAAACTCGATGGCTCATTTTTATGATACTAGAGAAGGTGCACAACAAGCTGTCCAAGACATTTCAAGGTTGCCTTTAACGAACGCAACATATGAGATGTTAATAGAAGATATGCAGAAAACTGCCCCTAATGCTCGGAACGCGTGGCCGCTGGTAGCCATGATGGAGGATATCTCCAATGAGGTGCCAAACATCGATGTCCCCACACTTATTTTACCTGGAGAATATGACCCAGTCGACCCGGTAGACGCCGTGAATCAGCAAGTTGCAAGCCGAATCCCGAATGCAGAAGTAAAAATCGTACCGGACACCGGGCACCTATCCCCAGTTGAAGCGCCCGACGCGGTGGCATCATACATTCGTACTTTTCTCCTCAGGCACGTTGACCGTAATGACTGACGCCAGCCAGACAGGTATAGAACTGGAGAAAGTCATGGTTTTTCTGACCATGGCTTTTTTATTTTCAGCTTTGTTGCATTCTCCTCTCTCAATGATCAAAAACTCTCTATCCATTTATTTAGAAGGGGCGCTATTGCATACTCCTGCCCATATGCACAATAAGACCACAAGAATCAAACAGAATATTTATGTAATCTATACCGAACGTGCTTCTTCAGTCCTTGCTTCCATTAGCAACAAATGAGATAGTGATTGAACGGCCAGTCAATGTGGTCTAAAGCTAATTTGTTCTATCGGCGCTGGTCCTGTTGTACTAAATGAGTATGATTGAAGTTGTCTTGATACTTCAACCCAAATCCCAAAGAGCGATCAAACGCTATGTGCGCAGTCCATATCACTCCAAGCATGGTCGACATCGAATTCTCTAACATCAAACCCATGCAAATACAAAGCAATGAGAACACGTATGTGTGAAAAAGATTGTAGCATCGTGACCCAACTCTTGATCCAAAACAGTAACCAAACATGGACAAATCGGGTATCAGGACCAATACGCAGAATATTAACCACGGGAAATGGTGGTCATAGTAAAACCACATGCATAATAAACCCATCACAAGCGATTCCAACCGCAACAGCGTTGTCATGCTACCACCCCAGGCAATTTTATAACGTCAATTCGTCAGTACCACCTGTTCCGTTGATAAGCCTTGCTCTACACGCTTTTTTAGAGCAACGTTCATCTCCATGAAGCCACGTTTGCTGTCTTTGTCCAAACTTCTGGTCGCGAACGGAACCAAAATGCCAGTGAAAACCTCCCTTTGTAAAAACAACGTGTGCTGACTGTCTATCGGTTTCAGCTCAAAACTATGCTCGCCATCGAATATTCCTGGTACACCAAGTCTTCCAATCCAACGAAGTTCGTGCTGCTCGGACAATTTAAGAATCTTAGGACGAAAATTCATGCCCTTTGTTCCAGAAGGCTGTATCTTAACATTGATCCGTTCACCGGTTTTTAGAACACCTTGAATCCGCATAAATGGATTCCACTCCGAATAACTCCCAATGTCCATCAAGACGTCCCAAATTTCTTTTACTGAGGAATTGATCTCTATTTCCGTATACAGTTCTTTCATATGAACATCTCCTTATGTTGGTTTAATTTATGAGTTTGCACGGACCGCAGCAAGCCACTTAACTCCATAAAATCCATTTTTAACAAGATGTGTGAGTTCCGTATCTTCAAAATCTGTTTGTAATGTTAAACCGTCTAACATGGCTTGAAAGACACAACTAAAGGCATCAATCTGTTCACTGTTCCAGTCCGGGAATGCACGCGAAACCACCCTCGCCGCGCCTAAGCGCATTTCCGAATAGACATTCTTTAGTTGCGTCGATAACTCGGCACTGCGCCTACTCTCTAACCAAAGACTGATTAGCAGGGTAAACCATTGAGGATTGTCTCGGCGAAATTTGACTACGTGCTCGAATGCCTTAAGGAGTAACGCATCGCTGTCTGTTATTCCTTCAAGGTATTTCAACGCATCAGGAATTCCACGACCAATCATCCACTCGCGGACAATGGCGACCAACAGTCCATCCTTGCTTTGGAAGTAGTAAATGATTAACCCTTGTGCGACACCAGCTTTCTTTGCAATGTCCTTCATGGATGTATTCGCAAAACCAACCGTTCCGAACAATGAGTACGCTGCATCCATTATGGCTTGTTTCCTGCCATCTGCTGCGACATGGTCGTTTTCCAACGTACTACCTCCTTCTTCTTTGAACGATCGTTCAAATTACATGTATAACATACCTCTTGTTTGAACGGTCAGTCAATACTCTGCAATTAAAATTCTTTATTGACATACTGATGTCCCAGTAACATGGAAGAACTATCTCAATATCGGCATGTCAGGCGACGGGCGAAGTTTATTTTCGTATCGTTGCAGCGTTCCAAAACATCGTCAATAGACGTGCTGTGTCATACAATAGGACGTTCGTTACCCCTGAGTTATTCTGGAATATCTGGAATAATGGCTCGGGTCCCTCGATTTCCTCTAATCACTCCCCTGAGTTAAACATTTTGTCCGGTATTAATGATTTTGTTATTTTTCCAATCGTGATTTGAAACTTTCGCCCACTATTCTGCAAAGTGAGTAATCACTGTTTCATCGAAACAACGGACAAAAGGAGGTTTCACATGGGACATCCACACTTTTCATTTGCACCCTTTGGATTGTTGTACTGTTTAACCCTATTTAGTTTCTTGGCAGTATTTTTAGTTAATCGGCTAATGTTTCGACACCAAGTTGATAAACGGACAGCAAACGATGCTTTTGCTGTACTGAAGTATCGATATGTCTCGGGTGAAATAACTGAAGAAGAGTATATGAAGTTCATGACATTCCTTCAAAGGTAGTCTCAAAAATACTGTTTAGTCATCATAGGAGGAGAACAATGGTCGTCCAAATTGTACTTTTCGACGGATTTGATTTGCTAGATGCCCTTGCTCCTTACGAAGTGTTTGTAGCTGCTAGTGCTTTGGCTGGCGGTGTCATGCGTGTGGAGCTTGTCACTGCTGATGGTGAAAGAATGGTTCCAAGTGGAATTACTGGACTTGAAATTAAGGCCAGTGGAAAACTTGATCCAACGCAAGCTGAGATTGTTCTTGTCCCAGGAGCAGCGGGAGAACTGGTTGGTAACGGACCGGACTCAGTCCCAGCAATTCTCGCCAGGACTGCACGGACGCAGCTAGTTCCCTTGATTCGATTATGCCTGGATCAACAAGGTACCATTGTTGCTACAGTCTGCGGAGGATCCTTGATTCTCTCAATGGCTGGTTTAATAAACCAACGTCGTGCCGTTACAAATCGTCTAGGTATGGAAGTTCTGGCTGCCACCGGTGCAGTTCCAGTTGCAGCTCGAGTTGTACAGGATGGCAACTTAGTTACGGGCGGCGGTGTGACATCAGGTCTTGATGTTGCGTTGTACATTGTTGAACAAAAGTTAGGTCCACAAGTCGCACATGCGGTCGAGAAACTGTTTGAATACGAGCGTAGAGGAACGATCTGGCGTGCTGAAGGGATTATCCCTACGAACGATTTAGTTGAATCTAATTCAAGTATTGAGGAATCCGAAGTAACAAACGAAAGGGGATTTGTAGTAGCTTCTGACCAGACTCCAGTGTTGGACGGTACATGGGAAGTTACGATTTCCACCCCAATTGGAAAGCAAAATGTCATCTTTCAAATTTCGACCAAAGACGGACTAATTAGGGGTACAGCTACCCAAGGCGGAGATGTAATAGAGTTCGTTAATCCTTTAATTAGAGGAAATCGATTGATTTGGTCGCAACGAGTCACAAAGCCAATGGCATTAAACCTCAAATTCGAGGTCACTGTTACCGACAACGCTATGACCGGTATCGCAAAAGCTAGACTTCTACCTCCATCCAAAGTAGAGGGAACCCGACTTCGCGCTCGTACTAACGAGGACCATATATGATTATAGGTGCATTAGTCGTTGCTATACTTGGATTTGCAAGGACTCTATATAAAAAACTAAAGAAGTGATTTACTCGACCCAGTCTGTAACAAATGACTGGGTCTTCAAGTAACAGCTACAGTCCGTACAGGCAACCAGAAAGTAACGGTCGCTCCAGCATTTGAATTGTTTTCGACCGTGATATCCCCACCATGTCGTCTAATGATTCGTTGCGCTATGGTTAACCCTAAGCCTGCTCCCCCAGTAGTAAGGTTTCGTGACCTGTCCCCCCGATACAACGGCTCAAAAACATGAAGTAAATCTTCTGGCGTAAAGCCTGTGCCTGAATCACGAAAAGAAACATATGTTTTTCCGCTAGTTACTTTCGATTGGACCGTTATTTTGCCACCTCGAGGTGTGTGTCTTACAGCGTTATCCATAAGATTGTTGGTTACTCGTGTGAGTAAGTGTGTATCACCATGAACAAATGTATTTCCAGACAGCGTCTCAACGAGAATGGAAATCTCCTTTTCCTCCGCTATGATACGTATGCTATCCACTGATGACGTGACAATATCAACTATATTCACGACGTCCCCTTCAATCTCAAAGCCATCTGACCCTGTGTACTCCATTTGTGTAAACGTAAACAAATCAGCCACTAAGCGATCCAGTTGCGAAGCGGACTCTCTACAAACGTTCACATACATCGTTATTTTGTCAGGCGTGTTGGCAATTCCCCGTTCAAGACCGTCTAAATATCCCCTCAAGGAAAATAAGGGTGTTCTCAGGTCATGGGCTACAGAGTTGATGATAAAGGTTCGCTCCTCCTCTAACGCCACCTGTTTTTGAAACGAATCTTGCAAGGCGAGAACCATAGATTCAAATCCATCCCGTACCTCAGCGATTTCTAGTATTCGAGACTTTGATAAGTCGTTTACGTCTAAATCACCTGTGGCGATTTGCGCAGCTGCAAGTCGCATAACATCGAGTGGTTTAATGATGTAACGACGTAGAGCAATTCCTATTAGAAAGATAGCGAAAACGAGCCCGAACGCGACGGCGAACACTAGCCACAGATTCATTGATGTCGTCATCATTGCATTCGCTGGAATCGGATTTTTCGATCCAGCTGTTCCCATGCCCAGTCGGTTGGTGAGGCTCCAGTGGACGACTACAAACGCGATCCATGGAAAAGTAGAGATGAGTATGAATGCCAAGACAAAGAAAGTTCGTATTCGAACGGTTTTCATACTATTTCCCCTCAAACCGATATCCGATACCCCAAACATTCACGATGTACTTTGGTTTGTTCGGGTCCGTTTCAATTTTCTCTCGTAATCGGTTGATATGAACTCGAATGGTACCCTTATCTCCCACACCATTCCAAAATTTTGAGATTAAATGTTCATAAGTGAAGACCTGTCGAGGGTGTTCGATAAACAACTGAAGCAGATCATATTCTCTCGGCGACAGTGAAACCTCCTGTCCATGGACAGAAACCTCTCTTGTCGAGAAATTCAATTCTAACGCTCCAAACTTCGCTACTTTCTGCCTAGACCCGGTACGACGTAAAACTGCCTTTACTCTTGCAACAATTTCTCCCGGAGTAGCTGTTTTTACAATATAGTCGTCTCCGCCTAAAGCCAATCCACGGATTTTGTCTACATCATGGCTATGGGCACTTAAGAACAAAATTGGAACCTCACTGCTTATTCGAATCTCGCGGCAAAAGTCAAAGCCATTTTGCTCCGCCATCATGACATCTAAAATAATACAATCAGCATTTTCGTATAACTTCCTCGCTTCATTAGCTCCATGTGCAATTTCTACGTGAAACATATCATGTTCTAAAAAATCCTTCATCAATTGAAGAATACGGTCATCGTCATCTACAACTAATACGGTCGGTTGCACAATCATAACAAGTCCCCCGATATTGTCGTCTACCCCACTCATTACGATTTAGGTTGCATAAGTTGTTTTCAGTTTAGCATGCGTACATCAGTAAGGATCTGTCCGGTGCATTTCGTAACTACTCGTTAACCACTTTGTTATACTTTCACACTCACTTTGAAACATTCTGTCCTTACCATGCAAATAGGTTAATTAGCGTATGACGAACCGAAGGGGGTAATTTCAGCTAATGAATAAGTCTATACACAAATTACTGTATAGGAGCATGATCCTGATATCTGGGATTTTTATTGTGTGGACGGTATTGAATAATTTTATCTTCGATCCAAACGCTGTTTCATTTCTAAGCCACAAAACGCACTTAAATCACCCATTGGACGTTCACGCATGGCTTAACGTCCTTCATATACACATTACATTTGCCTGTCTGGCTCTGATTTCAGGCGCAATCAACTTTGCAACAAGAATTTGGAGGGACAATCGAAAGTTGCATAGAGGTAACGGCTATGCGTACCTCTTGTGTGTGTTTATAGTTTGCGGGACCTCTGGGTACATGGCACCTACTGCCACAGGTGGAACGATAGACAGTATTGCATTCAATCTAATGAATATGCTCTGGATGGCTACGACCGCTACCGCATTCATACAAATCAAAAGAAAACGTGTGATATCACATCGAACGTGGATGGTTCGAAGCTATGTGTTCTGCTTCACGAATTTATGGATTCATGTTCTTATGTTTGTTTACTCATTCCTGATCGGTATTGCATACAACCTCAGTTATACGATGAGCGTATACGGAAGCATTGTATTAAATGCCGTTATTTCAAGTATTGTCATCAGGTTATTCTTAACTAACTCTCGGGACACACATGAAATCCTTTTAAGTCATTCACAGTGAGGTGAAGAGTTATGTTGCATGCCCTGGTTTTTCTCCATGTGTTCAGCGCGCTCTTACTTGGTAGCTTCTTAGCACTTCCTCTGATGATTCGTCGGTTAGAGACTATTTCCAATACCGAGAGACACGGTTATGTTAAAGCGCTAAACAGCTTTACCCGGGTAGGACACTACGCTCTGATTCTACTTTTACTTACGGGCGGTGGGTTGATTTTCAGTTCAACAAACAAACCGTCTACCCTCTGGGTTTTGGCTGCACTTATACTACTATTAATGATCAGCGCCTTTATCGGCATGATATCAGTCAACTTAAAGAAGTTAGCGGGAAATAAACTTGAGACGGCATTAGCTATCAGGCATGTACGACGCATCAGCAATTACAGTTGGATAACTGCAGTTAGTATTATTATTGCAGTCATCGTAATGACGAATAGATGAAAAGGAAAAGGCAACTCTTAACTTGCGACAACGTAGTGGTAAATATATACATTGGGGATTTCAGGTTATGGCATGCATACGTTCTTGTCCGCCCCACAAACATCCCCTGTTTCTGGGACGGACTTTTCCTCCGAACCGGACTTGCGAGTTTCACCGCATCCGGATCTCCATCCAAGGCATTTCACACAAATGTCTCCATGCCGCATACGCGCCATGTTTCGGATCTCAAGTTAAACTTGAGCGATGGAAGGAAAATCGCAATCTACTTCCGAAGAGGAGTCTTACTTTACTTTCGCTCACCTGCTTCAAACTGGAACCCTTCGCCATGTAATGGTCATTACCCATCGCGAACTACTACGGTTCCTCCGTCCCGGTGCATCCACATCAACGTAGCTGTCCATCCCGGTTGGGACAAATGAATTGGTTCCCATGTTCACTATGTACTGTCTCACTGCCTTAGGTCGCCACTATACGCGGCGAAGATTCCGTTAAACCTCGGTACGTTCCTGACCACCTGCAGGCCGGTCATGATGCCAAACTCAAGGGCACCATGCTCGTTCAATCCACCCGCATCATCCAATGCTTTCGCGTGTTGCAGTTCACCACGCTTCAGACATGGCTTCGCTTTCGCTGACAATAGCAGTTCTTCGAGGCTAGCCCGGCATCTCGTGAGGTTTGTTCCTTTCACGGGTACATTGTTGGATGGGCTTCAAACCCTGGGCCTGCTCAAACCCAACGCATGCCATCCTAGCCTTGGCGAGATGAGGTACTCAGCAACCACCAGAGTCGGTGGCTTCAACACATAGTGCCTCATGGCGCACTCAGCATTTCTGTCCGATAACGCAGTATCAGTTGTGAACCAATGTTGTTTATTTATGCATCTACGAGTCGTGAGTCCTTCTCAGACATTCGCACCCGTTTGTTCAAGTAGATTCAGTAATAGATTTTTCTCTGACAGTCATGAATAACCAAAGACCACATTTATCGTTCTTCACGTTATGCAATACAAATTCATTGTGCAGTCCCAACTATACTCAGTTGAATAACGCTCTGTTCGCTGGTAGGTTGAATCTCTCCAACACCAAATTTATCTTTCCGATGTATTGTCTCGCTCCTTTGCTTGGATGTGGGGCTTGGTCGATTACCCATTCCTTAGCAAGTTGCGGGTTGCTATTGGTATACGATAACGTGGCACAGTAGCCCAAAAAATTCGAAGCTACTGACCGTAATTCAGATTCAGATACGTTTTTCCCGACAACATCTGAAACCACAGTGCAGCCAATGGAGAGGATTTGCGTTGGAGAATACCATGATACAGAGTAAAGTAGCTGTACTCCTTCAGTTTTATCTCCTAGCGTACCGTCATAATAATACAAGTTATCCCTGAATCCAGAAGTGAATTTTAAACTCTTTTCCATATTTAGCACAACGGTCTGGATGTTCAGTCCGGGAATGCGCTGAGCGAAAACAAGATTTTTGGTTTTTGAGTTATCTTCTAGGTTTGTTTTTCCTAACTGTTCTGCACTGTCCATACTGGTCTTCATCTTGGCATCGGAACTAACTAGCGGAAGGTGGAATTTTGCATCAATCTGGCTTAGTGGAACGGTACTCACTGAGTTAGTAGTATTAACTTCGTTTTGGGTGGATTGAGACGGACTACATCCGACGACTCCCACAGAGATTTCCTATCAGTCCTGTGGCAAGAACAGATTTTTTCACGATTAACTTAACCTCCCTGACAGGACAGTTGTGCTAATCACATTCATATTTGCGTGCAAGTAATTCACTTTGTTGCCGTACGTCGGATGATATTACTGGGTATCTTTTGTATCAGCGACGTCAAAGACGGTTAGAGTGTCAGGTAGTGGTGTAAATTCGGAAGATGCATCTTGACGAAAAAGCCATCGAGTGCAATCTACTAAAAGTGACGAGCAATCAGTAGAGGAGGCACATCGATGGCTTATATGGATAAGATCGCACTTTTGGATTTGATTCGCAAGATCGGGTTAGAAGATGGGGATGTAGATTTTCTAAAAGAAGGACTGAAAATCCTCACCCAAGCCGTTATGGATGTTGAAGTCAGTTCACTCATCGGTGCAGAACGGTATGAACGTAGTGAAAAGCGCAGCAATAGTCGCAATGGACACAGAGAGCGAGAATGGGATACTCGCGTTGGAACGATTGACTTACAAATTCCAAAGCTTCGAAAGGGCAGCTACTTCCCCAGTATCCTGGAGCCTCGTCGGAAGGCGGAGAAGGCTCTGCTGGCCGTTGTCCAAGAAGCGTACGTGCATGGTGTAAGTACGCGTAAGGTGGATGAATTGGTTGAGTCACTTGGGATTCAGGGTATTAGCAAAAGTGAAGTCTCCCGCATCTGCAAAGAACTCGACGATGTGGTGCAATCGTTTAAGAATCGTCCTCTAGAAGGGGCGTATCCATATGTGTGGTTAGATGCAACGTTCCCAAAGGTTCGAGAAGGCGGAAGAGTTCAGAGTATGGCATTTGTGATTGCCATTGGCGTGCGAGATACCGGCGAGCGAGAAGTGCTGGGTTTTGATATTGGCACGAGCGAGGATGGCTCGTTCTGGCTCACATTTATTCGTAGCCTCGTTGCCCGTGGATTGAGCGGTGTACAGTTGGCGATTAGCGATGCACACGAAGGACTACGAAATGCAATTGGTTCTGCCTTGACAGGAGCGACGTGGCAACGTTGCCGTGTTCACACGATGCGTAACATCCTAAGCCAGGTGCCCAGGGCGTCGCAACAGATGGTCTCGTCTATTGTCCGGACGATTTTTGCTCAGCCAACGCAAGAAACAGCCAAGCAACAACTGGCTGTCGTCCTGGAGCAACTTCAGGCAAAGTTCCCCAAAGCGATGAACGTTTTGGAGCGGGCTGAGGAAGACGTTTTAGCATACATGGCATTCCCCAAGGAGCATTGGAAGCAAATCTGTTCGACCAATCCGCTGGAGCGATTGAATCGCGAACTACGGCGCCGATTCGATGTCGTTGGCATATTCCCGAATCGGGATTCTGTCGTACGTCTTGGAGGAGCCATTCTCCAGGAGCAGAACGATGAGTGGGTCGTCGCGAGACGCTACTTTAGCCGCGAGTCGATGGCTAAACTCACCGGAACGGATGAACAGCAACTACTGGCACCCACGTCAGTATTACATAAATAGCCGCACTATGTGGTTGCACTCGAATTTACACCACTTGACGGGACACTACCCAAAGACGATGCGACAGCTCCGACTTGTTGGTAAGTAAGGTTACCACCTTCTACGCGATATACGATCCCATTCTTGTTAAACTGAAAATTGTAACCATCCGCCTGATACAAAACGTCACTTATCCCGTTGAGTGTGGCTTTCTGAGCAAAACTTGGAAATGTCAAAGCAACTGTCGACTTGGCTTCCCATATGCGAAATTCACGGTTTTCATTCTGATACAATGCTTTGATTGAATACGAATTGCCGATTTTGGCACCCGTATCTATCTCAGCTTGGATGTTCGTTAAAGCGTATCCGCTTGGTACTTTTGAAGGGATCAATGGTTGAAATCCCAACAATTTTTTGTAATCAAAACCTGTTTGAATTGGCGTAGTAGGAGTAGCGTGGTAATTCGTCACGGCTTTGGTCGTGGTGTTAGTTGGTGTACCTGTGTTTCCGTTTGTAGTATGGCTTGTTCCACACCCAGCAAGAATGCCTATAATGCTACACCTGCTGTTGCCAATTGCTTATATCGTTTCATTCTTTTTAATTAACCCCCTTGTTGAACACCAATTAGACGAGAGCACTACTCGTTTTGTTACGTTCCACTTTTTTGGAACTCTTTCATGTACAAAAATGAACCCTTATTGATGATTACTCTCTCAATGATCGAAGATTTTCCCAGTCATTTAGCGGTTTCCTTCTTGCTCTGAACCAGCCGTTTGGCTTAGAATGCCGTGATTTCATGAGCTTTTCAGTCGTCAGGGTGCGTTCAAATAAGGGTTGTGCCCTTTTTTGAAATTTATGGTCGCGCTTTTGGATCTCCACATCTACCTTCGCGGCCTACCCTCTCATGCCTCACAGGGTCCATTTCTGTCCCTAACATTCCATCATTCCGCCTGCCGAAGGGTGAACGCCAGCTTTGCTGCCCGCCAGGGTCGTTGCCCTCTTGTTAAGTGTTGTGCCGGCTGCTCCGCGCTTCGTTTGTCTGGTATTGCCTTAACAAAACTGCTAAATCACATGGATTAAATTAGACTCTCAAGCTGCATCCTGTAGCCGTTCTGCATGGATTGGCCCCAGCATTTGAATTGGATCGTACGGTACTTGTCGCTTCCACAGTACAAACATGACGCGAATTAACTTACAGCACAATGCAATAATCGACTGAACTTTCTTGAGCGGATTTTCTGGCCTCTCCGTGTAGTATCTGTGCAGGCTCTTAAACTCCGCGTTCTTTGCAATCAACGGGATTACGCAACGAAATAGTAAAGCCCTCAGTTTCTGCCTTCCGCGTTTCGTGATCTGCCTGCGTCCATTGTGACTCCCAGAACTGTTCTCCTTCAGATTCAATCCTGCCAGCTTCTGAATTTGTCTGGGATGTGCATAAGACGAGATGTCGCCAACTTCCGCAATGAAGCCAGCGGCTGTTACAAGCGCAATGCCAGGCATACTCATCATCTGCGTTGCCCCCGGAATCTGTCCAACCAACTGTTCAATTTCTGTTAGCAGTTCTTCTAGTTGCGCGTGTAGCAAGTCATACTGCCCCAACAGGATCTGCAGTTCCCGCCGGGCCATTTGGAGTCCTTCGGTAATCCCAATCGACGTACTTGCTGCACTCAATAACTGCCTCGCACGACTGACACCGACACCTCGAGAGATGCCTCCATCACGCCACGCACGAACAATCTCCACTTCGGTCGTACTGCCAACGTCGACTGGCAGCGGAAACGTGTGCAAACACACTAATGCAGCCTGTCCTTCCCAGTCCTTGAACACGCTCGTGAACTCAGGGAAGAACCGGTCCAGCCAGTTATGAACCCGCCCTTGCACTCGCTTCAGGTCCTCAATCAAACGCCCTCTTTGATTCATTCCCACGCGTATTTCCGCGTAGATATCCTCTGGAATGTTGGGTACGGAGTAGCGTCCATCCTTGACCAACTGCGAAATCACTCGAGCGTCTTTCCGGTCGTTCTTCGTTGGATTGTTATCATCCAACTCCTTGGTCTTCTTCACGTGCACTGGATTTACCAGAACCAAACTAACGCCGTGGTGACGGAGGAACTGCGCAAGATTGTCAGGTAGGTCAGGAGCCTCGCGGCTCCCTTCCCCTTAAGAACCGGACTTGAGGCTTTCACCTCATCCGGCTCAAGCCATCCTGCAGTGTCCATAGCTTAGTTGTCTGTAGCTGTGGAACCATTCTTCCAGACGACCCTTCCATTGATAACGGTCTCGCTGTCCTTGAGAAACCGTTCTGGTCTGTCAGGCATGGTGTCATATCCATATCTCTTGTAATGAAGTTCATGACACCAACGATGGGTGACAAACACGTTGTTAATCGTGGAGCGACCGCCAAGCTGATGTGGAATCACATGGTGGAAACAAATCTTGTTTTCACTATTAAGCCGCCATTTACGAAAATGTTCTTCCGAAATTGGACGTCCACATAGACCGCACTTTCCGTCCGTTTTCTCAACGATTTTCTTCTGAAACCCATTGAGATGTTTAAGGAGCAGTTGCTTCCGCCGATGTTCAAAGTAGTTGCTATCACTAGGACGAAACGGAGAGCGATTTCCTTGTACCTTAGTATGTCGGATGATAGGCATGTTTGTCATATAGAAGAGGTCCCATGTTCCGTCCGTGAATACCCAGTCTCGATTACCACGTCGCGCGAAGTATTTTGCCTTCATCCATTTCGCGCTTTTGTTTGGATGCCTTCTTCCAATCCATCGCCATAGCATTTTATGGATTCGATAGTCGCAGTAAGAGAAGGCGTCTGTACTGACAGCCGTACTGTAGTAGCTCGCCCATCCACGTAACAGTGGATTAAGTTTTCGAATGATAGTTTCTGCCTTGGCAGTTTTATTGGAGTCCAGCAGCATTTTTGCTTTTCGAAGGATGGAAAGCTGACTCTCTTTGGATGGTTTGATAAGCAGTTTCCCGTCGTATTTCCGAACGTTGAACCCCAGAAAATCGAAACCCTCATCGATATGAGTAATTTTCGTTTTTTCTAGGCTTAGTTCGACTCCGACGTTTTCCTCCAGCCATTTGGATACCACTGGCACAAACTGCTCGGCTTGTTCCTTCGTTCTACAGGAAATAACAAAGTCGTCCGCATAAACTACCATATTAATACCAGGCTTTTTTCTCTGAGGTCCGAATCCCATTTTAAATGCCAGTTCCCTTAACGCCTCTTCCATCCCGTTTAACGCGATGTTGGCGAGAAGGGGTGAGATTATACCACCCTGCGGGGTCCCCCTGAGGCTAGGAATTCGCCCTCGTTTAGGCTCAATCACAGGCGCTTTAAGAATTCGCCGGACGAACATCTTGTCTTCTGGAGCGAGTTTGTTCAGCAATTTTTCGTGGGCTACGTTGTCAAAGAAACCTCTGATGTCACCCTCGATAACCCACTGCGGTGCACGACGAGTTGCGAGCACCACAAAGAGTTGTTCGATGGCGTCCCATGTCGAACGACTCGGACGGAATCCGTATGAATTTTGTTCAAACCTAATGTCCCATTCGGGCTCCATAGCCATTTTGTGTATCTCTTGACATACGCGCCCGTGGATAGTGGGAATACCGAGCGGTCTTTGCTTGCCATTCTTTTTCTTGATATAGACCCGGCGCACTGGAAGTGGCTTTTCTCGGAGATTCACTAGGGTGAGCAACTCGTTACGGGCTTCTGACGTAGTGTAGAGTTTGCCATCGATTCCTGGTGTTTTACGTCCGTTATTGTCCTGTGTAACGGTTCGGATTGCCAACATTTTAGCGTGTTGGCTGGTGCGGATAAGCCACTTGTAATGGCGGATAGCCTTTCGATTTCCGTGCTCGACTGCGTTTGCTAATTGGCGCTGTAACCTACAGACGTGCTGCTCGATTTCGTTCCAGTCAGTCCCTGAACCGAAGGTATTATTGGGCGATGAGGTATCTTGTGCCTCTAACCACGCCACCATGATTCTATCTTCGCTGGGCTTCGGGGATCTCTTGCGCGTTGAGCCTGTTGACTCGCTTGACGCGGCTAATGTGTTCATAACAGGCTCACCTCTCGTCGGTATGCTAACCGATTTCTAGTTGGATGACCGAGGGTAATTCAGCACGCTTTCGCGTTAGGACATCTTGTATGGTCCCTATCCACCCGATTACAGGGAGGCATTCGCTTTTTACCCACTCCTATACCTCCTGGGGATTCGCCGTTCTTACGATTGGCTTACTACTGAGGCGTAGACCCCATGAGGCTTACCATGTTCCGCTGATAACCCCTTAGCGAGATGTTTAGGTATCCCGAATTCTGCGGTAGCATTATGGGATTGTGAATTAGTGATGGTTGAGCACCAATTCCTACTACATGCCATTTTGGCGCAAGCGTGTCAGGGTGTTTCGCTTGTTACACTTGACGCAGTTTATAGGGGATTCACTCACGTTTACCATGCATCTCTAGCCTAGCTCCAAGCCGGGTGTACCCTCCCAGCGATGGCTACATTGTCTCACTCGCTCCGTAGGTTCCGTCACCGGTTCCCACGTCGTGATAGGCTCGCACTCACAATCCAGAGTGGGTGGGCTTGCGCCACATGATTAACAGCGACTTTCATGTCGCACCATCCAGTAGTGACCCGTTGGCTCAACGCCCAAAATGACGTTGTCAAAGCCATACTCGACCATGAGCGTCTCCAGCCAAGAGAGTAGCCTCTCAAAACCGTCTCTCGTGTTGTCGAAACTCAACGGTTTGCCAAGCTCAATACCGCGTGCGTCGCTGGCGCGAGCGACGTGAACCTTCTTAGCAATATCTGCTCCGACGACCAAGGTGGAATCTGTGACGCGACGGATTTTTGCATTTTGCGTTATACTCACTGCAGAACAACCTCCTGGTTCTTGTGTTTTGGTTTCGCCAATCCAAACACTACCAAGGGGTTGTTTTCTATACAATCCTCAAGAACTTGCATTATAGGAATGCTGCCCGTTAGTTCAAGAAGACCTATGACACAATATCCTTGTGTTTCTTTCGTGTGAGTATCAAATAGGTTAAACGAAATGTTTTTTACATATCCATAGTACGTCAACAAATTGAAAGAGGAGCGTTGTCGTGTACCCGTTATTAGGGAACCTTTTTCTAGCTTTTATGTTTACGGTTGTATACGTTGCCAGACGAAAAGCAGGAAAGAAGTCCGCATTTCTATTGTTTTTGGTTATCGGCTGGTTGGTAAATGTAATTATGTTCCTCATTTTCTAAAGTTTAATCCAAAAATGAACTCGTGGGAGTTTCATTCCATGAAGTCTATCAGGCAAAGCCGAAGGTGTGCACACCTTCGGCTTTGCCTTTAAAGAAACACAATATACTTGTGTTTCTTTCGCTCTTGAACTATTGCCCCCTTTCATTCAATAGCCTCTCGGCATTGGGTTTTCATTGAACCACCAACGGTTCTGTGCCCGAGGTCTGTTCGTTTGCCCCCATGCTGCTGTGCCCGACTTGACAAATCGGAATTGGAAATTTTAATGCTCTACAGCAAATAATACTTGACTTTTGAGAAACACCCCAACAATCGCCGAGAAGGGCTTAACTGCTCTATCTCATCAGAATTGGGGCTGCGTTATGTTACCAATGGTACGGTCTCATCAGCAGTATCAATTGTTTGTGGAGCAACAACTTCGTACCCACTACGGGAATGGGTCGCTTCTCTTTGTCGCCAAGGACTGGTCGCTTGTGAAGAAGTTCTGGATTACGGATCTCTCCGACACGTTTCAATTACTCGAAGGGGCTTTTTCGTGTCGAGGTCCAAAATCCATTGACCCTGCGGACTTACTTCGTTCGTATTTACTTATGTTGCAGGTCCGAGAACCATCAATTACAGAGTGGGTCAATCAGTTGCGTCGTTGCCCGCTGTATGCCATCCTTAGTGGCTTTGAGTACGGTCAGACACCAGGTGTCGGTACGTTCTACAGCTTTTTCAAGCGACTTTGGTCTCACACCTCCGTGAACCTTTCGCCAAAACTCAGACTCAATCGAAAGAAACTCAAAGGTGGCAAGAAAGGAGAAAAGGCACCAACCAAAGCGTACAGCAAAATCGCAAATCTCATGGCTCAGCTACAAAAGCGCTCAGCCAACAAGCCTCAGCCCTTTGACAGATTGCTTGGTCTCTTTCAACAGCAGTTCCTTACCGTGTCTGCCAATCTAGGCTTGCTTGGAAACACGAATGCCCTGTCCATCGCTGGGGATGGAACGCCGCTTCAAACGGCAACCCAGGTTCGGAATCGACGACTTTGCAACTGTCGTGAACTCGGCACCGAGCTATGCAGATGCTATCGCATTTATTCCCAACCCGACTGTGACATGGGCTGGGACAGTTACCGAAACAGGTACTTCTTCGGCTATCACCTCTACACTTTCGTGGCTGCCGACAGCTTTTACGACCTGCCGCTTTACCCGAGACTTCAACGAGCCTCTCGCCATGATTCAACTTCCTGGGTGGTCAGTGCCCGTGAGTTCGCCGTACGCTTTCGTGACTACACCTGGGACAAAGCACTCTTAGATGCCGCACACGACGCACTGCCCATTTATGAGTATCTTCACGCCCGAAACGTAAAGCCATTTATCGATTGGAATCCACGAAGCACGGGAAACAAAGGTGTTAAAAAGGATGACATCACGTTCTCCCCGACTGGGGTTCCGTTTTGCAAAAAGGGGCTGGAGATGAAGGATCGTGGTTACGACTACACACGGGGTCGTAGAAAATACTACTGTCCGCTCGTCGTAAAAGGTGTGGTGACTTGTGATACGCCTTGCTCCGATTCACCTTACGGAAGATGCGTACACACATACACCAAACACAATCCTCGCTTGTTCCCACCCGTCGCTCGCAACAGCGACGAGTGGAACGAAGTCTACAAACGCAGAACCACCTGCGAGCGTAGCAACAAGCGGGCAAAAGAGGACTTTCTCCTCGAAGCCGCCAAGCATCGCAGTACCATGATGTGGACCGTCCGCATCTATGGCATTGCTATGTGCCAACACATGGATGCTTGGTTCCAGGAGAGTACGCTCGACCTGAGTTCGCTACTCTTGTCAGCCTGAGCTACTCCAATCATACCATCTCCAGCGATGGCTCTTTGAAAAATCGGATCGTCATCGCTCTGTTTGCTATACCCTTTTTCAAAGAACGCCGCTGCCTCAGCCGTTGCTCATAGGATTTCCAGTGGATTCTTGGGAAAGATTCCGCTTTCGTCCCGTTTTCATCATCTGAATGCCGAGAGGCTATCGCAATAAAGCTGCCATCCCGGCAGCCTCACGTTGAGTAATCCCCTGGTTTAATAAACGAAGGTTTACGGCCATCCATTAATGGTAATACGACAAAGACCTTGTGCGGTGTGTCGCTAACCTGATGTTTGCTGAAGCAAGGATCGTCTTCCACGATGAATCACTTCCATGGACTTATGGAAGTTGAACCCATGAATTGAAACCTCACCGCTCCACCACCATGCCTGTGGACTGATCAGTCCACGACACAGCCGACCTCACGGTAACATAACATGTCAGATTAGTGATCCTGCTCCACAGTCTAGAAACTTGGCGGAGTCATGGCCCAAATGGACCGCGAAATTGAGGTTCCCGGATTCATGAACCGGTGGGGTGTTGAGGAAGGGAAACAAATGCTGTCTCCCTCGTTTAGGTGAATCTCTTGAGTGCCTAGCCGTACAATTAATTCACCTTCGAGAACAAAACCACATTCCTCTCCTGCATGGGTAACCATACCCTCCGGATCGTGTGAGGTACCTGATTCGATTTCCACCAGCAGAAATTCAATTTGTCCTCTTAAGTTTGGGCTGAGTAATTGATATTGAACATTGGAATTGGGAATCTGAATAATTTTACGATGGTTTTTCCGTACCACCATGCTCTCGTCCTGTTGACTTTCAAAAAAGTAATGCATAGGGATATCGAGTTCTTGGCATAATCGCCAGAACACTGTGAGGGTAGGTGTCACCTTACCACGTTCCACCTGACTGATTAGGCTCTGACTGACGTCGCACTTATCTGCAAGATCTTTAATCGTTAAACCCTTTAATTGGCGAATCTCTCGCAACTTTAAGTAATCGAATTCCATGTGTCTCTGTTCCCTTCACCAATAGAAGAAACTCCCAGCGATTGTTGAAAAGTATACCAAATACACGGCATTTATGCATGCAAAAAACAAAGGATGCACCTCCCACGCTCCGAGGTGCATCCATGATCCTTTACCAAAATCACTCTACAGATACTGTACTCACTGGGGCTGTTTGATTTCGGATAGTTTTGACACGGAGATAGGCAAACCAATAAATAATGCCGATGACAATGATAACCGCGGTTTTTATGAGATCTCCTTTTGCTTGCTGTGTTAGCGCCAAAATGACTCCTGCAATCGCAATAATTGGCGGGATAGGCCACAGTGGCATTCTGAATGGACGTTTAGCTGAACGGTTCTTATAGCGACTCACAATTGCAGACACGGCAATCAGCAAGTAAATCACAACAATAATTACGCCTGTAAACGTGATGAGATTGTTCAATGAGGTGAAATAGCACAGCAGGATGTTCCCAACGCCGAGGAATACGAATCCCCACTTAGGAACATTGTGTCGATTCATACTTGCAAAGAAACGGTTGATTGGCCCGGGCCAGCTATTCTCTCTCGCAGAGTCAAGATAGATGCGGGCGTAAGCCAAGTTTCCGCTCAGACCTGTGTCAAACATAGCGATAACGACACCGATAATGAGAATGGTGGCGCCCACATGACCCGCGACGGACTGTGCGATGTAAGTCAAAGGTGCATTGGACTTCATGACGGCTGAGAGGTTTGGAATTGCGAGTGTAGCGGCGATGACAGCCAATAACTCGATGACGACTGAGGCAACCACCGCAATCATGACGGCCCGCGGTAGGACGCGACGTGCGTTCATGGTCTCCTCTGCGAAGTAGAGAGGCCAGTCATAACCATTGAATGCGAAGAGTGCGGGGACCACAGCTGCAAACATACCGGTCATTCCGATGCCTGCAAGGTGGCCGTTCGCGTCAATAGTGGTTGGGTTCAGAATAAATGGCAGCGGATGACGTGCACCTGCGAAAGCGATAACAATAAATGCAAAAATCACAACGAGCTCGATAATGAGCATCACCATTGCAACCCAACTCGTTGCACCGATCCGTTCAAGTGAAAACCAGACGACTATCGCCATCATAACGACCGCAGCCCAGTTGACCGGAATTTGCGGAACCAGCGAGTTGAGATATGTTGCAGAAGCAACCAGAATACTTGCCGTGATGACTACACCAAGAACCAGGAAAAGTAGTACTGTAATAAATCCCATGGGTTTGCCTAAGGCTCGACGTACAATGGTATAAGCCCCTCCCGTTCCAGGAAACACAGAACCGAGTTCCGCGTAACAAAACGCCATGGAGAGGGCAATGCACGCACCGATAACAAATGCCCAAAACACGCCTGTACCGGCTGACGAAAGACCCGCACCGTAAACGAGGAATACGGAGGTCGTGGGAGATATTGCTGCAATTGCAATGGCAAGAACCTGCCTAAGACTGAGTACCTGTTTAAATCCGTCTTGCTTTGGCCCTTCACTTTGCACGAATTTCACCCCTCATTTGTGTAAACGGATTCATAAACGCAGATGTCTGTCACGTTTTTTTCAGTATTTTGATCACTCACCCTCACAACTATATTTCAGTATATTGCATCTTTATTTAATATTTTTCATTATATTGACAGACACAGGATTGTCAAATCTACAAAAAAAACTGACGATAGATGTACGTTTCAATATACTAAATCACATGTAATAAAATTAAATATATTGAATTGATGAAATGAAACTCCTATAATTGCCGTGAAGGTTTAAAGAATGCAGCCACGGTCAGGTGTGAAGTACTTTGGACCAGGGAAAGGAGGTGTTTTCATTGAAAACTCGGATTCCTGTGTTCGATTTACACTCAGATATTCCTGTCGACATCGCGAGAAGAAGAGCCTTTGGCGAACGTGCAGTTTTCAAAACACGCCACTTCGAGCGCTTAGTTGAAGGAGGCATCCAGGCTGCCATTCTTGTCTTATGGGTCGAGCCTGAACATCGATGTCGGAGTGCACAGCGTATTGTCGAACTGCTTGGGGCGCTCATAGCCGACCTCCATGAATCCAGCGACTGCGTTGAGTTGGTCAGCAACGAGGAGTCTCTTAAAAATTGTATTGGTAGAGGGAAGTTTGCAGTATTCCTCGGTGTCGAGGGAATGACATTTGTTGAGCAATGGTCGTTGGGCGGCACAAGTAACATGGCGGATTGGCAACAGTCTGATGCTCTATACGAAAAATTCAGGCAGTCATTTGGCATTTTAAATCAATTTACACTTCGGCATGCGATTTTGGTGTGGGGTGAACAAAATCAAATCGCGAGTGGCCCTGGTACCTTTTTTGACGAGGCCAGTCGAGTGGGGCTTACTGACTTTGGTAGACATGTCGTCCAGGAACTCGATAGGTCGAATATCATTATCGATGTTTCACATCTCGATGAAACCTCTACGGAGGATGTTTTGACGACGACACAAGGCGTTGTCATTGCCTCTCACTCCAACGCTCGTGCACTGTGCGACCATCCGCGAAACCTGAGTGACCGACACATCTGCAAAATCGGTGATCGAGGCGGTGTGATTGGCATCAATGCATACGCCAATTTTATCGACCCCGTTAATCCTACGGTTGATAGATACGTCGATCACGTTGTATATATCGCCAACTTGATTGGGATTGAACATGTAGCGCTCGGATTTGATTTTATGGACTATTTACCAGATACCTTTGGGTTTTCGGAAAAAACGACAGGGCTCACAAACGCTTCAGATGTACCCGGTCTTATCGAGAGACTATATAAGCGCGGCTTCACTGAAAGAGAAGTTGAACAACTCGCATTTCAAAATGCCTTACGCATTGTTGGAAAAGATAAATGAAAGTACCTGGGAGGAATTTATGATGATTATTGGTGTTCCGAAAGAGATTAAAAACAACGAAAATCGTGTCTCCCTAACACCGGGAGGCGCCAAGGCGCTTGCCGCACAAGGACACACAGTCCTTGTGGAACAAAACGCTGGTCGTGGATGCGGGTTCCGCGATGAGGAATATCTTGCTGCAGGAGCTAGAATTGTCTCCCATGAACAGGCTTGGACGGAAGCTGAAATGGTGATGAAGGTCAAAGAACCACAACCCTCCGAGTATGGCTTCTTTCGAAAGGGATTAATTCTTTTTACATACCTGCACTTGGCTGCAGAACCGGAATTGACGAAAAAGCTCATTGAAGGAGGCACCATTGGGATTGCATATGAAACGGTGCAGACGGCGAACCGTGCACTGCCCTTGTTAGCGCCAATGAGTGAAATTGCAGGCCGTATGTCTCCGCAAGTTGGTGCACAGTTCCTTACGAACTATTATGGAGGTCCTGGCGTTTTACTCGGTGGAGTACCCGGCGTACGCGCAGCCAATGTGGTGATTATTGGCGGTGGAACCGTTGGTACGAATGCAGCAAAGATTGCCGTGGGGATGGGAGCGCATGTCACCATCCTTGATAAAAGCTCAGAACGTCTTAATTACTTGGACGATTTGTTCAACGGACGTGTACAAACCCTGGCATCCAATGACTATGAACTTGCAGAGAGTACACAATCGGCTGACGTCCTTATTAGTTCTGTACTTATACCTGGGGCAAAAGCGCCAAAACTCGTCACCACCGAGATGGTTCAAAGCATGAAATCGGGGTCAGTGATTGTGGACGTGGCCATTGACCAAGGCGGCTCAGTTGAAACAATTGATCGGATTACAACCCACGAGGATCCGACGTTCACGAAGTTCGACGTCATTCATTACGCAGTCGCGAATATCCCGGGCTCTGTCGCACGCACTTCGACGATGGCGCTGACTAATGCTACGTTGCCTTACGCATTGCAAATTGCAAACCAGGGTTGGACAGCAGCCGTGGAACAAAACGGCGCACTCCGCCTTGGCGTAAACACAGCACATGGTTATATCACGCATTCAGCGGTTGCACAAGCACTTAATCTTCCGTTTGAAAATATTCAACATATCATCGCCTAATTATAAATCCGCAAGGAGCCTGAGCTATGGAATCGTTCAGTGAAGCGGTGTTTTATCGGGATACATTTGCTGAGGTGAATCTGGATTGCATTGCCCACAATGTACACGTGATTCAATCAATTCTTCGCCCGAATACGCGGCTGATGGCCGTCGTTAAATCCAATGCGTACGGCCATGGGGCGATTCCAGTTGCGAAGGTTGCCCTTGATTCCGGGGCATCGTACCTAGGGGTGGCAACTCTCGACGAAGCAATACAGCTTCGGAAGGGTGGAATCAAGGCCCCGATATTAGTATTGGGCTACGTATCGAGTGCGCATGTTCAGGCAGCGTCTGACTTTAACATTACCCTCGCCGTCATTTCCCCTGAGCATGCTAAGCAACTGCTCCAAGCTGTCCAGTTGCTTCCATCGTCACATCTGAAAGTGCACCTCAAGATTGACACGGGGATGGGGCGTTTGGGGATTCGAACAGCCGATGAGTTACGATTAGAGTTAAAGATCCTGTCTCATCCCGGTATTAACATCGAAGGTGCATTTACCCATCTTGCGCAGGCCGACAGCGGTGATCTAAGTTATTCGGTACAACAGCTGGAAAAAGCAAACTTCCTCTTTGGTCTCCTGAGGCAACATGTAATGTATCCTGAACATCTGATTCTTCATGTTGCAAACTCTGCAGGAATTCTTGAATTGCCAGAGAGTCATATGAATATGGTCCGTCTCGGCATTAGTTTGTATGGGGTATATCCTTCTCGTCAGGTAAATCGTGATCGAGTACGGTTGCAACAAGCGCTGGTACTACACTCCAAGATTGTTTACCTGAAAGACGTTCCTGCTGGTACCTCAATTGGGTATGGTGGCACATTTGTTGCGAAGCGGGCCACAATGGTCGCTACTGTACCCATCGGATACGGGGATGGCATTCCAAGATCGTTTTCCAACCACGGTTTCCTCACCGTGCGAGGCCAAAAATGTCCCATTCTAGGTCGAGTCTGTATGGATCAGATAATGCTCGACGTCACGAAAGTCCGGGACGTACAGGAAAACGACATCGTCACGGTGTACGACCATAACACATTGGAGGAACTGTCGTACATTGCAGGGACCATTCCATATGAGCTTCTCTGCGCGATTTCTCCTCGAGTGGTGCGACAGTATCGTTACCGTTCGCAAACTTGGACTGAGAACCCAATTCTTCATGACAAGTTGATAATGAATGCGATAGGTTTGTGACGTTGCAAGGCTATCCTTGCGGCTTGCATCTACGAATTTGAGAGATATTCAAGTCCCCTCCGAGAACCTCACTGGTCACCGAACGGTGGGGTTTTGGAGCACTGCATGAGTGGATGGTGTCAAGCTATAATATCGGAACGTTGATGGACGAACCAATAGGACGGGTCGATGTGCAACAGTACATTACACACATGACAAATTGGTCGCAAGGCCTTAACGGGGAACTTGGCGTACAATGCGATTTGTGAAGCTTTGCCAAGTGGTTAAACCAAGCATCTGAGGTCGATTGCATCCGTGTAGTCAAGCAAAGACCGATCCTCCAGCGCACTCCCAAGTCACTGGAGAAGAACGAACGGAATCGATTGTTACGGTTGGCGAGCTGGTCGCATTTAACAGACGTGGAACTCAAGCGTGGTGGTCTGGTGTACGTGAATCGTGGGAAAGGCGACAAGAAAATGCGTTGTCCCTACTACGGCTGAAGTGGGCGGTCGCTTAGATGCCTATCTGGTCGAACGTGGCCGATGACACAATGGCATGTAACAGTAAGCCATCACAAGATTAAGAATCAGCCGTGAATATTCCCTCATGTTTGGACTTCCGCCGATAGAGGATATTAAGCGCCTGAGGTCACAATACGATCAAATAATAAACGCATAATTTGTCGTTAAACGAAAACAGAGCTGCCCCTCTCAGCAGCCCCCAAAGTTCCGAATACAAATTGTAGCTGTTATGTACATTACCCCAGTGACAAGAATGGTCCCCTTCTGTCGCTAACCTGCCCCATAGTTGAGCAATGACGCTATTTCTAACGATGCATTTTCATGCACATCATTCAATTACTTTAGATACGTGAATATTCGAACAAAAATGACTGAAAGGGATTGTTTCATGTTCGTTCGCCGTAACGGTTTAAATGATTATGGATACCACCGTTTCTGAAGTTGTGACCATTTCTAACGAAATATAGACCCGAGGATCACCTCAACTGTAGCAACGGCAAATGAAACAAACGCATCTACAGTCTGAATTCCCGTTTTCCATACGGTTTCCTTAAGTAGAACTACATTTTGATACTTTTGTTTTAATTCTTCTTTCTTGGCGATTGCCTCTTCCGTGGACTTATAAGTATGGCTCTCGATACATTCCCTCTTCACATATACCTTCACCGTCCACATACAACACAAACCTTTCCGAAGGACTTGATACATAGTTATTGTGCTTTAATAACACGTTTATTGGAACCATCTGTCGCGTAGCTACCCTTAAGCGGCATTACAGCATTCATCATGGGATTGAATAACCATACACCAATCGATGCATGACCTTGTTCAATTCTCGCCCCCGTTATCGTAGCAAGGAACTCCGTACCCCTCTGCGATAGGCACACCCTATTTTCCTGAGCAATCCTTAACTATGTCAACAACGGTTTGAAACTCCTCAAAATCATCGGCCGAAAATTCCCCAGTTTTATCGGTTATACCTCAGCGCCTAGCGAGTCATCGGTTTACCGTCTTCGCCTATGTGCAAGAACCCGGCCTTCTTCTTCTCCTGAATCCTGAAGCTCTCTCCACGGATATTTACCGTGGTAGAGTGGTGTAAGATGCGATCCAGAATTGCTGTTGCAAGCACATTGTCTCCAAAGATATCTCCCCACTCGGAATAGGACTTGTTTGAAGTGAGGACCATTGCCCCTTTTTCGTATCGTTCCGCCACGAGCTGAAAGAATAAATGTGCCGCAGCATTATTCATCTTTCGGTACCCAATCTCGTCTACAATCAGCAGCGCTGGCTTGGTATATTGCCGCAGTTTACGGCGAATGGTTCCTTTCTCATGTGCCTCTTCAAGTGACTCAACTAAATCATTTGCTGTGGTGAAGTAGACTGAATGCCGTTGGCGAATCGCCTCCAGTCCGAGTGCTACAGCAAGATGTGTTTTCCCAACGCCCGGTGGCCCTAAGAAAATCACGTTCTCTTGGTGGCTCAGAAAGCGCATGGTCGCTAAATCGCGCATTCTTCGCTCGTCAACGGAGGGTTGAAATGTGAAGTCAAACTCCTCAAGCGTCTTCTGAAACGGAAGCCTGGCGAAACGAGTCCGCGTGAGTATAATGCGTTCGTATTTGGCACGCAGTTCCTCCTGCAGGAGATTGTCCAAGAATTCAAGGTAAGATATATTTTCTTTGGAAGCCTGCTCAGCATGCTGGTAAAGGACCTCGGGTAGCCGAGACCACCCTAATTCTTCGCATGCGTGCTGAATTCGTTGTTCAAGCATCAGCGTACGACCTCCTCTTTCAGAAGACGGTCATACACCGAGAGCGGGCGACGCATCACTTCGGGTGCTGGATTTTCAATGAGGCGTGGGATAGGTTGGGGAACCTTTTGTTTGCCTCCTGCGAGAATCCCCTCGAAGTGTTTTTTGTTCCTCGAAACCTGGTGCTTGCCTGTGCACTTTGTGTGTTCGGCGACCAGCTTTCCAGCGTGGAAGAACCGGATTACACCGTTACGCTCATCCTGTATTTCAACCATATAGCCCACCAATGGATACGGCACAGAGTAACGATTTGTTTCGTATGTAACCAACGCGTCAGAAGGTACTTTGCGTAGATGACGCTCCGCACTTTCAAAGGGCATTGTATTCATCGGTAGAAGTTGTTCTTCTGGGAACCTGTCTATTGGCCGTTGGTGAGTGGTGCCATGGACGCGGACATTCGCCACCGTGTCTAACCAGTACCTTACTTGCCGGTTCAAATCATCAAGCCCAGTGAACGTTCGGACTCTTGGCCAGAAGTTCCTTCGGACGTATTTGACCCCATTTTCCACCTTTCCCTTCGTACGAGCGCGGTAGGGTTTACAGCGCCTGACCTTAAACCCATGGTGTGCTGCAAAGGCGGCGAACCGCTCATTCCAAATCGGCTTGCCTCGGTCATCCTGACCGGCCACCACAGTCTTCATGTTATCGTATAGACATGTCGCGGTTATTCCATTGAAATATGCCGCGGCCCTTACATGGCAACCCATGAGTGTTTCTAGCTTCTCATTCTCCGTAAATTCTAAGTACATCATGCGAGAGTAGCCCAATACCATCACAAACGCATAAATCCTCTTCCTGTGTCCATGCCAGTTCACTGTGAAGCTACCCCAGTCTACCTGAGCTTGTTCACCGGGCAGCGTCTCGAATCGTGTGGTAGCCTTCTCTTCAACGGCTTGCCGGTGCGGCTTCATAAATACACGCAGTTGCGTCATTCCACCGTCATATCCCATCTCTGAAATCTCATCAAAGATAACGGTCGCGTTCACGCAACCCTCGCTCATACGCTGCAACACGTATTCCCGGTACGGGTCAATTTTCTTTGGTTTGTAAGTGCCACGTTTATATATACCGGGGGCGGATTCTCGTAACCACTTACGAACCGTTTTTCGGTCGCGTCCGACTTCGCGGGCAATTTGTGACACACTCATACCCTTATCATGCATATCCCTAATCACAAAAAACTCCCCATTCTTGACCAAGATTCTCTCCCCTCCAGGGGAGATTGTCAGGTTTTAGGTAGGGAATTTTCAACCGATTATATTGAGGATTTTACAACCGATGTTCACAACTAGGAGTCCATCTATATAGATGCGATAATCAGTTTTCTAAATGGAGCCATCAATAATTTTCTCTTCTTCTCAATTCTTACCTGATGTTGCTCTTCAGTGCCGACTGGGAACTCGTACACCTTGGTTAGTTTAAACGAGTACGTCCTGAAGTCACCAATTTGCATGTGACCGTCAATTTCAATTTTGAATTTTCCGCTAAATCGATCGAAATAGAAATATACCTTGTGGTTTTCGCTAGTACCGACGTCGAACGAAAATTCCACTGCTGTCACACCTCCAGAGTTCCGTGCAAGACTTGGGAATTGAATTAGACTGCCCCTTAGCTGAAGAACGGTTACTACGTTCATAACCCGTTAACGGCAGAAAGCACTCGGAGAATAACAGGTATTTCTAACTTGATGCCTGAAGCCGCTTCTCATATGTCTTGAGCATCTGGTAAACCGATCCTGATTGATCACTTACCTTTTTTGACCCATTCTGAATCGCTGATTTTGCACCCGACACATTACCAACCTGTTTTCGAGCCATAGCTAAATTTAACCAACCATACCCGTAACTTGGTTGTACCTTTGTTGCTTTTCCATAATACGGAATGGAAATTTATGGTTTGTGCTTATCACGAAAATAAATGTTTCCGATATCATTATACGCCTCGCCTGATTCTAGGCTAATTTGTATAGCCTTTTTGTAATAAATAATGGCTTGCCCATCGTTTCCTTGCACATGATAGCCGATTGCCGCCCTAATCTGAGCTTGATAGTTGTTAGGCTCCTTTGCCGCCTTTTTCTGATATTCCTGTAATACCGCTTTTGAAATGTGCATTATGCTAACGATTTGATCCGACGCACTTGAAGTAGGAGAGGGTTCCAACGAATTTAAAGCGTTATGGGTTGCCACATTCAAATCTTGTGGGGATTTTGCACACCCCCTTAAAGTCACAATAGCCAATAAAGACAACGAAACGATTGTGAATTTGGGTGGTGAAAACTGAGAAATCTTCATCGCCTCCATTCCGAAATTCCCGATGGAGAATTCCAATAATCTGTAAATCATTATAGTACATGCGTTATTGCACACTTCTGCCCGAGAGCGACAGAAGTGTTGCCGCATTGGGGCGTATAACCATGCATCCGTGAACCAAGTAGTTCTTCAGTTAGTGCCCCCTTATGCGCAATAAACTCGCTCCCAAATATTCGTCGAGAATACCGAGATTTTGGACATATATATGGCAATCATTTGCTACCCTTTGAACCCCCAATATCCACGCAACTCTCCACAGTTACGTATGCACGCGCTGTCTGGGAATATCATTTCATTGCTCTCTGCTTGAATAAGCCCTTTGTGAGTTTGAGATGTCGTGATTTATACAGAAGCGTTCCAAAATAGTACACGTAGTAACTAACAGTGAACATCAACGGAGTTTTTACCCATGGATCTTCGAAATACGAAGGCAATTGGGTGATGACTTGTGCTTTCATCTCCGAAGTCAATTTTGCTTGAGCCTCATTTTCACTTAAAGCTCCATGAGCAGCAGAACGATGGTGGATAGAATGAAGAACAGTGATGGTATGCTGAACAATCCAATAGATGTAATCAATCCGAAAAGCAATCCAAGCCACGAATATGACAAGAACGCCCAGACTAATATACACGTTTGATTTGTAATGCCAATCGCCATTCCGCATCTCAAACTGTGTGGTATGAATAGCGATGATGGCTGACAGGCATCCAATGAAAATGCCAATGATGTCAAAAATCCAAGAGACAGAGTGAATGCTAGTCCCTACATCAGAAGGCTGGCTCCATTTGACCTTGTGCAACAAGAACAGATGTGTAGCAAAATAAATTGAAGCCACTACCATAAGCACAAGCACCAATGCCGCTACCAATAAAGCTACGATCCCCCATACCCGAATTCTCCATACGGGTTGCCAACCAATCAAGATACGTGCACGCTTATATCCTTTCCACACGACAAGCAGAACCATGAGTAACACAATCGAGTTATAAATAAACATCCCTCCATACGAGCCAAATATAGAATAAAGTCATACGGAGTACGATGTAACCTTGTTATGCAACGCAAATGGTCAACGAATGACAACGTGCTGGTTTATCTCCATCGCTTTTTCCTTGGTGAAGTCGACTTGCTTTCCTGAGTCGCTGGATGTGAAAGACGCCAATTCTTCATAGAGTTTGCGAACCGTAATGTAAGGTTAGCGAACGTACAAACTTCGTCTTCGCTCCAACCCTCAAGAATTCTGCTGAACACGTCTAATCCAGCGTCTTCAAGGCGATTCAACTCTTCCCGACCTTTGTCCGTTATGTCAATAAGACATGACCGATGGTCATTGGGATCAACGACTACGCTAACCCTTCCTTCATCCTCCAAAGTTTGAACTCGCCGCGTTACGGAGGACGGGTTCACTTGCAAAGTCTTGGCTATATCAGAAGGTCGTACTTTTCCACTCACCATCGCTTGTTGCATAACGGTTAAAGAAATACGATCAATGGCTCGGTCTTGCCCATGTTGTATTTCTTCAATCAGACTCATCATCCCGTGAGCCAGACTCCGAATATCATCTCGACTTATCAAAGAATCTCACCCCAAAATATTGTTCTACCACGTTCCCTAAACTGGCGTCTGTCAAATTACCCTAAGGAGGTCGTACATCTAGTCTCGTGCCTGCCCTGCCTGAAATTTGAAGAAGGACTGAGACGGTCTTGGCATCCATAGGATCACAACCAATAGGAGCTGAAATACGTCTAACGGAGGTATTACGATTCTAAACATGGGCGAAAAATAAAATGACAAAAGACTCGCCAACGAATTGATGACAAGCCAAATGGTGAGACGAGTCCGTGCCTTCTTCGAGCCTTTGAAAATTGGTTTAGCCATAATAATAAATGCGAAGGCAAAGATCAAATGAAATACAATGCCAGCATTTAAAGCGATGTTTGTGTAGCTTGCTATTTGAGCTTTTGACAGACCTGGGGAACTCGTTTTGATGGAGGCTACTAGCGTGCTTTTATTAAGCCACATAATAACTGGGATGATGACATGAATCACAGAAAGTACAGGCAGCGAACGATAAATAAAAACAATTTGCTTCGGGATCTTCGCCATGGTTCCGACCTCCTACGTAGTTGCATGAGTTTCTATGGACGGATGAATTTCGATTCGTGCAATGAGACTATACCGCATTTATTTGCTTTTCGCAAACAACTGTTATGAATAGGTATAAATTACTCACTAAAAAAATGTCCCGTAGCATCAAAAGCGCCTGCGGTCGTGGGTGAATATTCCACAACCGCAGGCGCAGTCATTTGAGTTTCTTATGTCGCTATTGCACTAACCTGCCCATAAGCTCGGAGAAGAGAAGTGGAACGCCGATGCATTTTCATGCAAACCCACTGCTTGCGGATTCTTCAACTAACGCCCCCATAGTTCGATAGCAAACGTGTGGAATTTTTAATAGAAAGAATAATTTTCCAGTATCCGCCGGACGACCGTAACCCGTTTGAAAATCAGCGCTTCTTCATTGTTGAAAATACGGTATAAAACAATGTTCCCCATGCAATGACAAACATAATGACCGCAGCGGGTACTTGCGGCATCACAGCAGCCACAATTAACGTAACAATCCCACAACCAACGCCTTCGACAAACATCCGCCTTCCACCGGTTCGCTGTACTTCTCGACTCTGGTCAGAATCAGATAAGCTACGTTGCAACAAAAATAGTATCGGTGCAAGGATAACCAAGGGCGTCAAATGCCCTGCTTTCCACCCTGCGACATCATTGCGCATTAAAAAATAACCTACGGAAGCCACGTAAATACACAGTACAAATGCAGCAGACAACAGCGAACCAGCCACATAAACACCACGCAATCAAAGCGTAATTACATCTGTGATTTGATTTTATGTTCCCTCACGAACTTAGACAACGACGTTTTGCTGATATTCAACAAGTTGGACTTCCCTCTGCCCGTTAACGACAGAACATAGTCACCACAGAAATGTATATTCATGCAACGGTCGGTTTGTTGTCCTTGTCGGACATTCGCCCTAATAGCGCGATAAGGCTTCTCTAGCAAGACTATAGCTAGTGATACAGAGGTGACTGGTGTTACAGTGGAGATGAGCTTAAAATGTTAGGTCAGATTGGAGACACGAGTATGTGGAGTGAAGATTTCTTCAGCCATTCATATTTCACGGGTTATTTTTCATTGGAAGGAGCTGATGCCACTAAAAATTAAAGGAGATACCCAAAATGAAATATGCTCATCCTTTGTGGAGGACTTTGCGTTCTTTAAAAGGGAACCAAAGAGCGGCGGTAGTTGTTGAACCTCTTTGGTCAGTTCCTAACAACTTGTTCATGCCGTTCGTATCGGTTTACATGGTCGCAATCGGGTTACATGGAGAACAAATTGGAACGACGGTAAGTGTTGGACTCGCCATGCAACTCGTTTGGGCATTACTATCGGGAGCAATCGCTGATAAATACGGCAGACGCAAGACGATGTTAGTGTTCGGACTGTTAAGCTGGACGATCCCCTGTATGCTTTGGGCAATCGCGCATGGCTACCTTTATTTTATGTTAGCGGTTGTTTTTAACAGCATGTGGCAAGTCACAGGGAACTGTTTCGGTTGCATCATCGTTGAAGACGGCGATATGGATATTCTTGTAAATATATGGACGTTGATTAATTTAACTGGGTTGGTCGCGGGGTTTATTTCGCCTATAACTGGTATCTTCATCGACAGGTTCACTCTGACTCCCACCCTACGAGCAATATACATCTTCTCCATGGTGATGATGACACTAAGGTTTATCCTGCAGTATTACATGTCGTATGAGAGTTCAACAGGTAAACGGCGTATAAAAGAATGTGCAGGTCAAACAGTCCTCACTCTGACCTTCCGCGGTTGGAGCGTATTCGTTTCTGAACTCCGTCAACCACGTTTGCTCTTGTGTGTAATGCTAATGGCCCTTCTGAGCAGCTTTAGCACAGTACAGACAACGTTCTGGTCACTATTCGTAACAAAAGTATACCACGTGAGCAATTCTATGCTTTCTGTGTTTCCATTAGTGGCTTCTCTAACAACGCTTGTGGTTTACATGTTGGTTATTCCACGTATTAACATTCGTTCAGTCCGCTTTCCTCTTTTTGCTGGACTTGGGCTTCACTCAATCGGGATAGTCGTACTGCTGGTAGGGGAGCCGCTGAGAATTTACTTGCTATGGATCGTATTTCTCTCAGCCATTTGCGAGGCATTTTCCCTCGCCATTTTGGGTCCGTTGACGGAATCAATTATGTCAGTCGTTATCCCAAGCGAGGAGCGAGCGAGCGTAAACAGTTTCATCACTGCTTTCATTCTGCTGATAGGCACTCCAGTTGGGTGGATAGCAGGTTCCCTCTTTCAGACGAACTATACTCTTCCCATGGTTTTAAATTTATGCTTGATTGTTGTTTCAGCAATTTTGTCGCTGTTCGTGGTCCGTGTAATTAATCCCAAAGTCGATAGTCACGCTTAGAACAAAAACATGAGTATAGACGTGTCCCGCCAAGGGGCACGTCATTTAACGCTTCTTGAACTCTTCTGCCCGATAGTCCCGTAACTGGTCGATGAGGCACGAAGCATATCCATGCATGAGTGAACTCAATCGCTTGTAGAATTTACGTACCCGTTTGTTTAATAGTAATTGTCCGTCGATTATCCTTTATTTTTCATCGAAATCAAATCTGTTTCGCATTAGAATAGATGGGAGCGGAAATACCCTGAGAATACACTTGTCAAAAATATACTCATTACGATAACGCCGATAATGAAAAACAAAGTCATAAGTTTTTTTGACTGACCTTTTCTGCAACTAATAATAAGCAAGAATGACACAATAAAATTAAAAATTCCCCATACAACATTCGAAACGATTGTAGGAACTCCTTTTCCCAATAGTTTGGAGAATGGTGCTGGAAAGTCACCAGCCCCTAAAATCCCATGGGAAAAATGAAAAAAACCATTAGTTGCTACAAGTCCTGCGACCAAGCTCAATATATAGTAATACCAACTTTTGCGTTTTGTTTTTGGAATGTTGTCTTTTTTATTTCGGTATTTAATTATGGTTCTAATCAAAAATGAGGCAATCGCAATACAAGCTACATAAGTTGCCAACACTGTGTTCTACCCTCTAATGTTGTTTTGTTGCCATTGTATCACGGCTCAGTGAGAAATCAGTCTACCTACGGGTAGAGATTTAAATCCTACAAAAGAAAAGCGTGAGTTATTCAATTATCCTGCTCGTTAGCTGAAGAAGGAAGCCGATGCCATCTGTCGTATAAGCCCCCGTTTGTCCAAGTAGATTTTGAACTAGATTCGGGCAAAAATAAGAGGTCTCACACATTTTAATGAGACCTGCTATCTTAGTGTATTGATTTTCTCTGATTTACTTAGTTATAGTCTACCTCGCTTCATTCCTAGTGCTTACCCCGTTCAAGTAGCGAACTTCCTCAAGGTCTAAAATCAGTGTAATGTGCATCGGTCTCCATCCGAAGCGTTCCTGAGTCATTCGCTTAACACCGGGTCGTACTAGAGTATCCCAGCTTAGCCGATACCAGACAGGATTGCACCACCCTCGACTTGAAGCACAGCCCCAGTCGTATATGTGTTTGTCGCCAAGTACACGTACGCTTCAGCGATCTCTTCAGGCTTTGCAACATGCTGCAGTAAAACTGACTGGGCAATCTTTTCGAACATCGCTTCGCGACTTTTAGCATCTATTTCACTGAAAACAGGTGTATCAACTACCCCTGGCGACACAACATTGACACGTATCGGAGCCAAATCCATCGCCAGAGCGCGGGCAAGACCCTCAATGGCTGAGTTAATCGCAACCAGCGTCGAGGCACCCTTCATTGGACGTGCGGCAGCTGCACCGGAAGTCAGCGTGATGGACCCGGACTTACTGATAAAAGGCAAAGCTGCTTTCACTGTTGTGTATTGACCCCAAAACTTGCTTTCAAACTCCGCTCTCGCAACATCGATTCCCAAAGCACGAAACGACCCATGGGAAGACCCACCCCCAGCAGCGGTAACGACGAGGTGATCGAAGTCACTAACCTTTTCAAAGAACTGTTTGGTCTGGCTTTCATCCTGAAAATCCATGGCGTACCCCTGTGCTTTCGGTCCGAGTTCGTGCAACGTAGCGTTTACTTTCTCTTGTGAGCGGCTGGCAACGGTGACCTGAGCACCTTGAGAAAGAAATAACTTCGCAGTCGCCAAACCAATGCCAGAAGTTCCACCAACGATTACGGCGTGATGATTTTGCAATGACATATTTCATCCCTCCACTACTGTTAAGTACATCCCGTATATTAATCGGAATATATACTCCGTTTACCATACGGAACACATACTCCGTTTGTCAATGTGGTGTAAAATATGCTTTGAGGGGTGTCGTAAATATGCCAATGAAGAAGCCTTGCGCATCACGGGATAATGAAGGTGATAATTCAACAGATACAGCTTCAGAGAGAAAATCATTACGAGCGGACGCGAGACGAAACAGAGAGCGTGTACTCGAAGTCGCAACGAAGGTCTTCGCCACTGAGGGGTTAGCCGCCCCAATAGATGAAATTGCAGATCGTGCGGGTGTGGGAATAGGAACTGTATATCGTCACTTTCCAACGAAAGAAGCGTTGTTTGAAGCCGTAATTGTCAGCTTTAAGCAACATCTCATCGAGAAAGCCCAAGAAATGCTTGAGCAGGACGATCCAGATGCGGCTTTTTATAACTTTCTGTCATTAATGCTGAGGGAAAGCTCAGTGAACAGGTCCATTATCGCCGCTATATCAAGTTCTCCAGTGAATGACCATCGTCAGCTTACGGGTATCTCACTGGATTTTAAAAATATACTCGAGAAACTGTTGAAACACGCGCAGGAAGCGAGGTCCGTTCGAGATGATATTCGAGTAGCCGATGTCACAGCTATTCTATTTGGTTTGGCACGAAGCATGGAACAGTACAGTGACGATCCCGAGTTACCTGAGCGTATCCTTTCCGTAATATGTGACGGTCTACGTGGGCGTTAATTATGTTCATTTAAGCTAACCAGTGTAAGTTTCGTTGAACGCTAGTCACTCCACAATCAAAAAATGACTCGTCTAGTTAAGTGTCTGGAAGTAATTCTACTGCATTCTCCTACCCAGTTGTGCAATACAGCCTAAGACAACCGAAGTGCATACTCATTCAATCCCGCTGGGCTGTATTTTTCAGTTCTGGCCCCCGTTAGCACAACAAGAATCTCTATAAATCAAACCTCTTCTTAATCATTTGAGCAACTTCCTGGGCACTTAAATTCGTATTGTTGATTCTTAGATAGTTTTCTCTGGTAATTTCACCATCGTACGAGTTCAATCTATGTTGTTCCATTGTCTCTTTTAGGTGAGCTTCAGACCATTCGATATTTCTTTTTGTCCGTTTATGCTCAAGCCTGTGCGGAGTTTTGTTACGCTCAAGTCTTCTCTCTAAATCCGCTTCCAGCTCCACGAAATAAATCTCTACACCTTCTGCTTCAAAGGTTTTGCAGACGTTGTCTACCCAATCCCAGTCGCTTTGTAAATCAAATCCCCATACATACGTGAAAACCAACCCGTACAGATTGCTTTTAGCCGCCGCTTCGAAAATGTAGCGTCGGAATAAATCCGATAATCTCCATGTTTCTTCTGCGGCCCCAAATATCGCAAAAAGTGGCTCGATCGTCATATGATTGTGGAATAACTTCAACTCCGTCAACTGTTCTAGTTCATGTCCAATCGTCATTTTACCGACTGCTTGTGGACCGAATAACCAAACGAATTTCTTCACACTTGCACCCCCATAGACGATTTACACAAATTATGCCAAACATTTTGATGGAGTTGATATTGGTCTAAACTACCCTATGGTGCAACAATTCCTGCTCCCCAGGCGCTGTATGTTCATGCAGTTTGAAGCAACAAAGCTTATTGGATTAACCCAGCTAATAGTTTGTCAAGATTGCCAGTGAAAAATGTTTTCTTGCTGTGTTAGAGTAATTTCAGGCATGCTAAATAACCTTCCACGGAGCCCTGGAAGGTCCTGCATTCCCAGACGGTTGGTTAGCAATTAAGGCGTGTCCTGGAATGCCTCTCTTCGTTTGAGCAAGACGTAAATCCAGTGAAGCAGTTTGTTGACACAGGCGATTACGGCGACCTTGTGAGCTTTTCCTTCCTCGCGCTTTCGGTCGTAAAAGGCCTTCAATCTCCGACTGCCAGTCTTTCGCAGGCAACACAGCACGGCGACGAATAATGTATGGCGAAGCCCACTGGAGCCACGTTTGCTAATGCGATTAACTGTGGCTTTAAACTTACCAGACTCAAATACTCTCGGATCTACACCTGCAAAAGCCACAAGTTTCTTTGGGTGATTAAACCGATCTACCTCTCCGATTTCGGAAATAATCGTTGCCGCGATTTTCCCGCCAATGCCGGGGATAGATTGGATAATCTGATATTCTTCAATTTCCAAGGCGAGAGCATCTATCATGTTTTCAAGGGCGGATAGATGCTCTTGGTATTGAAAGAGCATTTTAATGTACATATTCAAACTGAAGACGTGGCTTTCCAGTTTCGACCCTCGAAACGGATTCCTTATGGCTGCCTCTCTAACTTGGTTTGCTTTCGTTGCTGACCAACGGTCGGAACGACTTGGGCAGTACTCTGCGACTCGTTCGGCTAGCTCAGGTTCCGGAACATCAAGGACGGTTTGCGCCGTGGGAAACTCGTATAAAACACGCAATGAGACCTTCGAATACAAGTCCCCAAACGCCCCTATTCTTCTTGCGGTTCATAGCTTCGCTTGTTATACGAGGTCGTTGCCCCAACCAGCTTCAAACATGCTTCCACAAGTAGAGGTGAACATTTTAATCCTCGGGTTCAAAGACCCACGCCCCCGGACGTTCGACCCGACTACCGCAGTACAACCCCATACAAACAATGAGGTCAACCAGTAAAAACTGGCTGACCTCATAATACGAACGCCCCCAATAGCTGCAGAACAATCTCTCGGTTAATCCATACTTATCTCATCAGGAGGAAGTTTATAGACTACTTCACCACATGAGTTTAGAAATTCAATCCGTGGATTGTCATCGGTGTCTACTTTCATCCTCAGTCTAGGTTGTCCCTTAGAATCCGCCAGTTCAACCGAAACCTCTCCCTCAAATTTTCTCTCGATTGATAGCCTTGGCACACCCAAAAACCCTTGCTTACGAAGTTCCTCTAGTGCCTCTTTCTTCTCGGATCCGTCCTCCATTTGCATTACTGGCATCACGATTGACAGCATTTCCTTCATGGGGGTGTTGGAACGCTCTTCGAGGTACAAACCGTACTGACGCTTCCCATCACGTTCATGGTAGGAAAGCCCGAGGATTTCATCCTGCTTGTACTGATCAAACGCCAGTACCGCTCGCTTGTTTCCGTAAATTAGCCCCCCACACTCATCCCCGTCTTCATTGTAGAAAGCCAAGCCCGCCATTCCAGACAGATCTACACTCCGTTTCAAATCTTGCCCGTCCACAACCGCATCAGGAACGTTACTTCCGTTGAATAACGCGAGGCGAATTTTTCCGTTGTCGTCGACAATATTTATCCGTTTCGCGTTAATCTCGCCTGCCAGTGACTCTTCACCCTGCATTGTCAATCATCTCCCGATTCTTGATTATTAACCGCTATCCGTACCTTATCAGTTTCATACATATCCGTGATATGGGACACTTCTGCCCGATAGTGACGTAACAGGATTGGAATCCGTACCGAATAGCCATGCAGTTGTTTCTGAATTGGATTCGTCAACTATTGCACCCTTTAGTCCAAGAAGGGCTGCTCAAGCAATCAAAGGTACTTGTCACATATCACCTTCAAATGATGTAACTCGTGCCCAGCAATAACGTATGCAAAAGCGCGTGTTGACACAGGAACATTCCACACAGTTCCTTTACGAATCCAAGCTTCGTCATCAATGGTAGAAATAAGGCTTAACGTCGCCGAGCGTACCGTTTTTAAATCAGTGTGTAGTTGCGCCCAAGAAAATTGATTAAATTTAGCGGTAGAAACATACAAATCCTGATCCATTCCTTGCAATGGTGTACCTTCATTTCGAGCCATAGCAAGCATACGATACGACATCACACGTTCTGTATCCGACATATGTCCGATTACTTCTTTTAAAGTCCATTTACCTGGTGCATACGCTCTCCATACAGACTCTTCTGATACGCTGTTCAACAGGGTAATGGTTTTAGTTTGTTGCTCATGAAGTATCTCCTCAATGTCTCCTTCTGGGACCATACTCACATATCTATCATAATAATCTGGATATTCATTAGATAAGGGGCGTGTACGCAAAATAATCATCCTCTCTGAATTAGCTCAGATATTCACTACATTACCACCAAACTATGCGAGCGTCAGTATTGCGTTCTTATGCCCGATAGCTTAGTAACGATTTGGCTTCAGAAACGCAAGTTCATACACAAGACAGGGCGCACCGATATTCCAGATGCGCCCCGATTGTTGAGTACGGCTGCTACGCCGTCATTTCATCTGATTTTTTTGTAACCGCTATTCCAATAGAGTTCGTGATCGGTGACGTAATGGGCTTCCAGAACAGATACACCTTGATTTTGCATATAGTCTCTTATAATACGGCTGCCAATTTCGTAGGCCCTTTGACCAATGTAATTTGCATATGCCTCACCACCAACAGCATCTAAGTTTGCCTCGTTCCACCATGCATCCTCATCTGCTTCCGACAATTCGATGGGAGAAATCTGGGCTGGATACAAAATGTCACTGCATACCATTGCTAAACCCTCAAAAGTCAGATAATCCCTAACTGTGTATGGGATCTCTTCGCCATACCCATGCTCCGCGGCTTGTGGTTTTTGGGTCATTCGAACACTGTGACTGTATTCGTGCGCAATATTCCGTTGAAGTCTTACTGGGGCGAGCTCATCAATCTTGACACTCACAAATACTTTGCCTGGAGCAATAGTGCATCCTCCACCACTGTCGAATGCAGGGGAAATATGGATTTCCATATCTTCGATTGGTGAAGGTAAAAGGGTCGAAACGCGTTCACAACTTTCCTCTGCAACATTCGTCAAATTAAGGTTGATTAATCGTTGTAATCTCTCATCTCGTGCTGACTCGGAAACAAATGGCTTGACTGCATTACGTATACTTGCTTGAACGAAGAAATTAAACGGATACGGTTGATTTTTACTAAGTTCATCACTCAATCGTTCCAAAGTATTAGCAAGCGTATCATCATCAACGTGTATGAGCTCTTCGATGTAGTTGAATACCTTTATCATGAAAACACCTCCGTATCTTCCACCTACACTTCATCTAAATACAATGTTTTTATATAATTCTGTGTATTATATTTCTATCTCAACTAGACATACTATTGCACTCTACTGCCCTGATGTGCAATAAGCCCAAAGCAGTTCAACCTGCATAGTCATGCAAACCTGCTTCGGCTATGTTCTTCAGTTCTTGTTGCGGTTAGCTGAAGAAGAATATCGTATTAATACCGAGGCGTTCTTACATCGGTCTCTCTTCTACTCAGGAAGAATTCCTTCTCCACGTGGCTTCCAGTTACGTGCAGTGTACCATGAATGCCACACACTGATTTCTTGTCGACTTGCCTTCTGTACACTTCATTCCAAAAATCCACATCGTCTGAGTCAAAGTCGCTTACAAATGCAACATCCGTTCCCTTCGGAAAGAGGCTTTCAAACACCTCATCTGAAACCTCATACACTTCAAAAACACTGTTCACGGCACCGCTTATAACCTGAAAATTCTTCATAACTGTAGCCTCCCTGCTCGTCACCCGTTGTTAAATTAATCTCTCGTTAATACAAAAACGTTTATGCCTAAAGCCCCAAATCACGTTCTTTTAATTTCAGTGACAATAGGAATGACAGTTGCTATAACATCAATTACGTGGTTCTCTGTGACAATTCCGTAGTGCTGAAATGGACCAGGGAAATCATGAGTAGCAAAAGTACTAACGGCAACGAAGTCTAAGTATCTTGACTTCGAATAAATGCGGAAGAGCTTCCCTTTAAACTTCTCGTAATCATCCCAGAAGGTAAAGGACTCATTTTTCACTGAATATGCAATGTATGTGTCAAAGTCAATTTGAAGTAAAGGTGATCGTTCATCAACATCAATTGGACGAATACCCTTTAAGATCGTGTTAGCAATTTCGAGATTCTCCTCAGTATCACTTACTCTGCCCCGTTCAATCAAGAGTCTGAGTGAATTGTCCTCAGGTTCAAATATTCGATTTAGAAATATGTACCCCTCTATACTCAACAGTTCAGCGAAATTCACTGACATCCCTCTGTTACTCCAAGTTCCTTGTTGCGTTTACCTACCCGATTGCGACGGAACCTTGGTCACATTGCTACCGTATTTTCATGCAGAATCCAAAGGCGTTTCCTTCTGGGACATGTGCACCCGTTTGTTCAATAACACAAACTATCCTCATTCGCTCGAAGAACCCTCAAACAACTCCGTAACTGCTGGGAAATCCGCACAACAAACAATCAGTTCACAACTCTCGGGATGCAACATGATGAAAAATGTTGCCTACTTGCGCTGGGTCTATGTGAGTGTAACTACCGTCTCGAAAATTATGCGCCATTCTAATAAGTTCCGTTCCCAGACCAATCATTCCGTTCTTGGTAAGCATGATCTGTACCCTGCATTTTTTTGTGATGTCGTTCCCCTTTTCATCAAAAACCATTACCCTGCCTACATTATCGAAATCTCGTTCAAACTCCTCTTCATTGTCAAAGTCACGTTGGAGATTTAACGTATACTCTTCGTCATAATACATCTCCCTCAACTGTTTCTCATGGGACTAATCTGCCCGTTGATATGAACGACACCTGTCAAGCCCCGCGTTGTGATGAGGTTAAAGGCTCGGCCCGAAGGCAAGGTTCGTGGACGGTTGGCAGACTGATATGCGCGGGTTGGTTATCGCATTTCGTACCTCCGTCAAAGGGCTGCCTCGGACTAACAGCGTGCGTCGGGTATAGATACCGTGCACAAACGGGCGACGAGGTTTCCATGTACCGGATTCCTCTGCCTTCAGGCCCAACCTTTAACCTTTTCATGATTTATGTCATTATCGTGTTCTACAAATACCTAGGCCTTCCTCGATACTGCCATTTCATTCTCTACATCACATGCAATGGCCCAGATGAATCCAAGTAATTCCCTCGATACCGATGTCACTACCACATTGTGATGCTTTCCTCTAGACACCATTCTCGTATACTTTCGATGTAACCTATCCTGTGCCCACCAAGCGATGTCCTGCACCTTCGGACTTTGTCCTTCCTGGCGCTTCTTAATCGCTCTCTTGACTGCTGGCTTATACCTATAGCACCAGGCAGCCTCTCCAAGCACTCGGCGCAAGTGTGAATTCCCCGTCTTTGTGATCCCACCCTGCCACCTGGATGATCCACTTGAATACTCTCTTGGTACCAAGCCTGCATACGCCATTAACTGCTTTGGATTGCGGAATCGCTTAAACTCTCCAACCTCAGCAACCAACGAAGTGGCTACAACTTCAGCCACACCACGCAGAGTTTGCAGTGCCTGAATAACCGAAGCACGCTCACTTTCAGTTGCTTCCATATGAATGGCAGCCTCTAAACGACTGATTCGCCCCCCGATTTCCTGTAAGTGATGGCGATACTCCTGGAACACGATTTGCTCCCGGCGATCCGTCCAACTCAGTCCATCTAACCATCGCTCATGCATCTTTCCCCAAGCTCGAAGCTTTGTTTGCGGTCGTCGTTCGTGTCTTAGCAGAAACTTTGACAATTGGTGCCTTGCCCTGAGTCTGTCTTCAATCGCATCCTCCCGAGCTCGTACCAAGTCCCGTAATGCCTCGTTCTCTTCATTCGGTACAAACACAGGCGTTAACTCTCCGGCACGGAATAACTTCGCCAACCGTAAGGCGTCACGCTTGTCCGTTTTCACCCTATCGCCTTGTTTAGTCGGGATAAGAGACGGTGCAACAACCGCACACGACAACTCCATTACGTGTAACAGACGATACAACCCGTACCCCGTCGGACCCACTTCATAGCAGAATTCCAAGTGAACATCCTCGGCCTGTAATTGACGAACCAAATTCCGAATCGCTTCTACCGTGTTCGGAATCATTCCGACAAAGCGTGGCTCCTGTCTTCCTTCCTCAGCCACTGCAACCGCAATTTTCTCTTTCGATACATCCAAACCTACAAGCTTTGTGATATTCTTCATAGCAACGGCTCCTTTCGTATGTGGCTCTGCACTGGTTTCTCAAGATTCAGTGTAATCCACGAGTGTACGAAACGGAGCCGGTGTCGTTCATTATGACTAACGCAATAACAGTTCCGATACAACACTGTATATTTATGTATGATGAGTTCAAGTCCTTCTTCGATATTCGCCCCTTTAGCGACACATTTCGGTAGGTCGTATAAGACACCACCATCATTTCAAAGCATGCTATAACGATAGAAGATGTTAAGCCGTTTGAGCTGTTCCGAAATTATGGGTAACAACGGATGCTCTGCTTCTTCCCAAAGCAATAAATTGTATAAGCTACGTAGAAAATGCTGCACGTTGGAATGTTTAAGTGTCGTCTTGTGTGAAGTGTCTTGTTCAATGTCAAATGTTTGCACCCATGATTGCAGGTCTTGTAGTGAAAGTTGACCGTTCAAAATCAGGCGTAGTGCTGTAAACGCCAATCGGTCATCTTCCAAATATGGTAAAGGTGTATCAAGGGATGCCAGTTCGGTAACTGCTACAAGTATTGCCTTTTGTGTTTCGACTGTCGTTAACGGGTGTTGTGCACAGGCATCCAACGCATCGGATGTATGTGCAACCGAATGCGCCCACCCCTTGCCTTCCACAAAGCCTCTTCTGTCTTGCTCAGCCGATGCATAGTACAACACGACACGAGTGGCACGGTGGACTCTTTCAGCGGTCAGAAATCTCCGCTCATAATCCGCTTGCATGATGGCTGCAACAATGAGAATCGAAAAAGTCCTGGTAAACACGGTATCCGTATTCGTTTCTCCGAGTCCTCGAAGTAAATACTCTTCACTCAAGGACAAATCCAAAAGTCGGTACAGCTCGGTATCCAAAAGCTTCTGCATTGCAATGATTCGTTCCAAAATTGTGTACGAAAGATGGTCTCGAAGTTCGGAGTCTATCGAGTGCAGGTTATCCATCAATTGTAGCGACAAGTCAAAGACATTCGATATCTCTATGGTGGAATCACTGAAGTTTGTATCAACTAAACAACGAAGAAAATCCTTGTTTTTGGCGAAAAGTGACTCATGCAAAGATACTTCCTCCTTTCTAAATCGAAGCTGCATCTTCAGCTAAACTGCCCGAGAGCTCCGTAAGGCTCTCCTCAACACGGATGAATTTTCATACACAACGAGGAAGCTCAGGCACTATGATTTTTCTTCACTGGTGATACCCATGTGCTGATTGCCGTGGAAAGCCATGAGTAGGAATTCCCTTGCAGGCACCCCTAATTGCTCATAAGACAAAAGAAACTGGCGATTGTCGTAACTGATTTCCTTCAATTCAACCGCAATGCCCTGCGAGTCGATGTTCAGAATGGCGTATCGAGCTACAGGGCGGTCACAGCACCCTAATGAGCCAGGGTTCAGATATGTTCTTGTAGCGGACTCGAAAAAGTGAACGGGATGGTGATGTCCAAAACACACTATGTCAGCCTGGTCCCCGTTGTAGATTGTATCCAGCTTTTCTGACGAAGGGTCTCGGTCAATTGGCAGGAAGTTGTCAGCAGAATCCAAGTGGTAGTGGACAAATAACAGGCTTTTCCCTTCGTGTTCAATTCTTAATGCACGGGGCAAGTCCAACAGTCTTCGGAGGAAGGCTTCATCGGTGTTCTCGACAATCCATTCGTGGTGTGCTCGCTCCCCACCACGCGACTCTGGCTCCCGACCTTCAAAAACCGCCAAAACCGCATCCTCATGGTTGCCAGTGACCATAGTTACATCTGCCCGCTCGAACAGTGCGGCTAAGACCTCGTTCGTGTCAGGTCCAATGGCTACCATATCTCCCAAGCAGTAGATGTACTCAACGTCCGCCTGACGGTCGATATCCTCCAACACAGCCTGTAATGCGGGGATGTTGCCATGGATGTCTGTAATTATAGCTACCTTTGTGGACATTCATTTCCCCTCCCAATCCAATCCAATTCAAAATACGGATTATTTTCGGTGGCTTGCTATTCAACATTCCTGCCCGACAATCCAGCAAGAATTAGTGAACAGGTCTACATATTCATGCAGTGGTCCAACCTGATTCAAGTAGGCGTGATAAGAAATCCCTGTCCTCTTCGTAGGTCAATGGCAATTCCTGAAGCATCTCGAAGGAAACCCAACTAATCTCGTAAATCAGACCATCTGGGTCTTGTATCTTTGGCCCACCACTTTCAATTTCTACTTCAAAATACTGGATGTCACCGTTGAATTTGGTGTGTACTAGCTTCTTGACCGAAACAGTGAACCCTGTCTCTTCCTGAACCTCTCTCATTCTAGTAAGTCTCCCCGAACTCGATTTGCCCTGAAGGAACAGACCATGTCTTATATTCTTCGGGTTTCCCCTGCAGAACCATCAACAGTTTACCTTCCATTATGCAAACAGCGGCTGCCGCACCCATGAATACCCCTCCATCCGACCATCCAAGAACCTTGGGTTATCCCATTTCTTGCAGTATAGTTGATTGAAGCCTTATTGGATTTAATGCCCGAGAGCGACACAACGGCTCTCTAAAATGAAACGCATATTCATACAGCCCTCAGTTCATGGTCTTATTGAATTTATGCCCCCGGTATCTGAGTAACGTCACTTACTAGACTGGTGCTCTATTTTAAATACTTATCGGCTAGTTCTACATTGAAAAGTCCGCTCTCTTGGAAGAACTGGTTTAACAAGTAGCTGTGTCCATTCCCAAACATCAGCAATACACGGTCTTCTGGCGATGTGACTAATCGAGTGACATTCGCAAAAATTGTCATGTTACGCCGATACCACCACATCACCGTATCTATACCCAGATGTTCATATTCGTTTCCGATACGAGCCTGCTGAAAATACAATTGATGAGTTCGTTTGCCGTCTTCAAGGTCTGAACCAAGTATTTCTCGAATAGTACTGGCCTGCACGTCCGTTTCATGAAGTCGAGTAGCCAGCTTTTGTACTTCCTTTTCCAACAGATCATAGAGGTTGGGTTGGTTCTCCTTCGTCCAGTGTTCAACATACTCCTGAGTATATGGAACGTAGCCCTCAACCTTCATCCAATCCACGGCGTAGATACTGTCATGGTTCAGTTCTGCAGCAATACGAAATGCCAATTGGTGAATTTCGTTTCTGCCCAATTCAAATTCGCCTGAACGGTACTCGAGATACTCTTCATTTAGCTGGTCCTCGTTTTCGAGTACACACTCGACAGCAACCTTCGTGGGGTAAGCTAGCTTAAGTAAGTTCACACATTCACGAATTTCTTCTTGTCTCTTTGGCGCAAGAACATCATCAAATTCGATATTGACTGCATCGAGCCCAGGATTCGCCATGTGAAATACTCCGAGTAAAATGACTGTAGGTTTCTGCTGATTATCGGCTTTAAGATCCCATCGTTCAGACATAAAATTAGCTCCTTCACTCAACTTCACTTTCAACAGAGTAAGTGTATCAGAGTTGTCTGAAATTTATTTCGGGAATTTTAAGAGATACTATTCGATTAATCTGCCCGTTAACGCAGTAACGACTCCGAACCGATGATGTATATTTATGTATTCATTTGACCAAATCCTTCTAAAACATTCGCCCACTTTAGTTCAATAACTTTTTCGGCATAGCACTTTATTTTGTAAGGGAATTTCGAATCAAATCTTACTTAGTGGCGTATTTGTATACCGTTTTCCAAGGCATTTCAACATTTGGCTCATAAAGCACATATTGATTACCGTTATACGTGAAGTTCCAAAGGCGACCAGGTGTACTTCCATCAACGATTCCAATCGATTTCCAAAAAGGAATCATGCGAGGAGTTGTAATCTTCACTTTATCATTGGGGAGCATTTGAGACACCAAGACAAGTTTCGTGTTGCCTGAGACCAAATCTCCTTTAGAATCCATGTGAAATCGAGGCACCCAATAAGTGAAATATGCCCACCATAAAACGAATGCTCCTATAATAACAAGAATACCAATCCAAACTGACCTTTTTGACAACTTCACAGACACACCCCTTTAACCACCAAACATATTACTTATAATACCATATATGTTAAATTAATGAGTTGTTGTCATATTGAACACTCCTGCCCAATAGTGCAATAACACGTGGTCCTCAGTCGCTGTATGTTCATGCGGTTTGAAGCAACAGAGCTTACGAGATTAATGCACCCTTTAGTTTAAGCAGCAGTAACCTCAAGTAGCTCCGTGAAATCCGTTCAAGAAAAAGTCAATCGTCTCTATTTCATCTTCACTTAGCGATCTCGCTAATCGATTAGCTAATTCTTCAGAAATAGATTTTCTATCCCCTTTGAATTTCTCCGTTAGAACAGCGATGTCTCGTAACACATTGAGTTCATGTAAATATTCTGCTTTAGTTAAAGGCTTCTCCTGGTGTGACAAAAAGCAAACTTCCAAATCATACTTCTCTAGCTTATGGATTAATTTAAGTGTATTTTCAGTTGTATAGCTCCAGGTTTTCGTATTAGCATACATCGCATCCCCTACAAAGAGCACTTTCTCTTCAGGGATGTAAACAACACTTGAATCGTAAGCGTGGTCTCCTCCTACATGTTCGATTAAACAACTAACTCCACCTAAATCCATCGACATTTGAACCATATATGTAATGTTGGGTAATGGAATAACAACATCCCGTTCGTTGCCAAGTTCCTTTTTAATGTTTATCGCCGAAAATGAAGTCTGGGTTTTGTCTCTAACCCGTTGCTCCAAAGCTTCATCCGCCCAACTCAAGCACTGTAATTTTTTAATTTCATCGCGTGTACTGTAGTGTGCAATTACTGGTATCTTAAATTCGCTCAAACCAAACACATGATCCCAATCATGGTGGGTAATCGCTAGCCAATCACCTTGTATGTTAAAGGTTTTCAAATGATTAAGAAATAAATTGGCGTGACGTAAGGAATTTCCAGCGTCAATTAACAGAGTTCTTTCTGAACCTACAATCGCGGCTAGAAGTGGACGATCGGTTTCATGACTTGGCTCTAAAAATAAAATATGTTCAGAAAATCTAATTAAATTTTGCATCTTTCTTTGTTAAACTCCCTCCGCATATGCCTTCGCCCAATGATATGGTTGAATTTCCTTTAGTGTCTTGTAATCCAATTCACCATTCTCGGTGAACACCGCAGCCTTAACATCTTCCCCCCTGTAGAACAATCTCTCTTGGCAAATACCGCATGGAGTCAAAATCTTGAACTTCGAATGTTCATCGTCACAAACCACACAAATGGAATGGGTCACTGGATCATTAAATTTATGAGCCTCTAGGATTGCTCCAGTTCAACGGATACGTTGGTTTCGTCAACAAGTGCCTCGGGTGCGACACTGGTTAAAATACGCCCACCCTTTGTATACATGGCTGCAGCACCCCCCCAACCGATAGGGTATCTTTGTTGAATTAATCCAAGTGCTGAATCGCACAATTTTTGTTCTATATTCATGCCATTTCTCCTGATTTCATCTTGAGTTTTCCTGCCCCACATCTGAATATGAGCTTGTGTGACGCGGACACATGTTTATACAAACGCCAGTCGCACAAATTTTAACCATTGAAGGCGTATGATGGCTGTCCCTGTACTCTTGTTTTTTCCATGAATAATCCACCAGCAAGAGGTTGAACCATCAGCATATCCTCTGATAATCCGTCTCTTGCCGTCGTGATGTATAGGTCGTTTAGTTGTCGTCCTCCGAACGCACAAGATGTTACGTTTGAAACAGGAAGTGTTATCTCGTCCAGCATCATTCCTGATCTAGGGTTCCACCTTGTAACTTTTGATCCACCCCAATGGGCGATCCAAAGCATCCCTTCTTCATCAACGCACATTCCATCTGGGAAACCGTCTCGTATTTCAATAATGACTCGTCAGTTACTAACTGTTGCAGTAGATAAATCAAAGTCAAAACACACGACTTGTCGTGTGGGGGTATCTATAAAGTACATGTGCTTGTTATCGGGGCTCCAGCCTAATCCGTTTGATATGGTTACCCCACTCAACATTCTTCGCACTTTAAGAGAATTGTCCATACAGTACAGTGCTCCAGATTTCTTTGAATGTTGAATGTCCATTGTCCCAGCCCACAGTCGACCAGCAGCGTCACACTTTCCATCGTTAAATCGAATAGATACGTCCTTCGACTCAATTTCCCGAATCAGAGAAATTGCTTTAGACGATGAATCCAAGTGGTAAAAGCCATGTTGAAGGGTGATGATCAGTCCCCCTGAGACCCTTGGAATTGCTATTCCGACATATTGCCCCACGTCAATTATCTCGTCTTGATGCGCTTCAGGGCTGTATATGTGTATGTGGCGTCCTTTAATGTCCACCCAATATAGTTTTCGGCTTTCCTCGTCCCAACACGGCCCTTCACCTAAAACAGCTTTTGAATCCTGAACCAGTTCCATTGAAGTCACCTCGAATAAATACGGTACAAAGAATTATGCACATGCATTCAATACCCATTCTATCGATAAAAACATCATGAACCATATTCAGCTTTACTGCCCGAAAGCGATACACGCGTCCTTCGAACACAGCTGAATAGTTATCCAATGCGCACGCAGACGCTATACTTCTCTATGTGTAAATTGAAGTAGAAATTCTCGGTCCTCGGGGAATGCCAAGCTCAGCGTCGTAATATCATTCCAAGACTTCCAGCCGATCTCATGAATTAGTCTATCGGGGTCTTGGATACATGCAGACCCAGCCACAACCGTAGCTTGAAAATAATGAACCTCAACATTCCAGCCGTATGATTGTCCTCTTTTTTCAAAGAGCTTCTGATCAATACGAACCCTATAGCCAGTCTCCTCCCATACTTCCCGAACACAACAATCTTCTAGAGTTTCCCCTTTCTCTAGACCGCCAGAAGGAACGGACCACTTTGGTTCCTCGTCAGGTTTTCCTTGCAGTACCATGAGAATTTGGTGATTTTCATTCAAGCAGCACGCAGCTGAACCATACCAAGTGTTCACCTAAGTTTCTCTCCGTTTCCCTCAGTGGAACGATGATTTACTATTTACATTCAGTCGCTTGTTTGCCCGATCGTGCAATAAGCACTCATATTCCTTCTGTCGCATAAGCCCCTTGATTCAATACGCTTATGTCGTTACAGCCCCTGTAGTCTCATAGTCATTCATTTATGACGTGGATTGGAATAGCGTCATATATCTCTTTGAATGTTTTTTTCAAAAGAGGGATATTAGGTAGATTTTGTTGTGTCTCATAGATGCGCAAAAGTGAACTTTCGGTATCTACCCATTTATCAAGTTTCTGTTGGTCTGTAGAGGAATATCCGCCCTGTAATGCACCAACTGCGGACTCATTCGCTATTAAAATGTTATAAGAATATTGGTGGGGAATACCCATTGCATCTAATGTTGTCATACCTCCATTCAACGCACCTACAGATTGAGAAAGAAGCGACATTTTACTCATTATTCGTATTTGTTCAGGAGTCTTTAATTTGTAGCCCTCCGTAGCGGTATTAATAGGTCCTGCGAAACTAACCATAACCGCATTTAAGGTGCTTCTATTATTAGACTCTGTGCGTCGTAATTGCACTGAATTCAAAGCAAATGAACAAATCAGCAAACCTCCTATGATGTAAAATAGTGACTTCTTCAACTTGTACTCACCTCGATTGTTTATAGGACGAAAATTTTTCGATATTTTGACCGTTTGTGCTTATGTCGATAAACTGCCCAAGAGCGACCGAAGTGTTGCAGCATTGGGGAGTATAACCATGCAATCCATCGGTCGAGTAGTTCGTCAGTTAATGCCCACCTTAATCATCACAGACCCTACTAAGGAGTCCAAAAAAACGTAATGACATCGATAAATTTTTGCTATTACTTTAAGAACCCCATCAGCAAATCTTCCAAACCAAGATACACTCTTTTTCCCCTTTGTTTTGTTTACCACGACTTCAGCCAATCCAATAAAAAACGCTCCAATCAGAACAAGTACCAACCACAACAACCACATCTTCATTTTATATCCGTCCTCTTCAACATAACTGCCCAAGTGCGACAGAAACGGTATCTATTCCAGTCCGTATATTCATACAAGTGATAAAGCACCGTCTTACTCAGGTCTAGCATCCGATATTTCTCAAGAAGCGACGAATAGTTCTAATCATTTCTTTGTTCGGTTAACAACAATGTAAAAAATCAAAATTAACGACAAAACGAAAAGCACACCAAAAATGGTTAAAAAACTGTGTATCCTTTGGAATTCAAGAGACATGTCTGGCGGTCCTGCTGCATATGGGGGAATGTTGGATAAGGCATGTTTAAGATTTTGATAAATTCGGATATACCGCAAGCATATCCAACCAGAAATTATCAGAATGACAAATGAAACTGACAACAACACTCTTCTTATCAATGTACCCCAGCTCCGTAATTTGGCGTCTTATTCAGTTAAGCTGCCAGCTAATGCAGTAACAATTTCAAACCATTACTGTATATTTATGTATTGAGGAATCCGAATCCTTCTTGTACATTGGCACCCGTTGCCTGAAGAAGATATTTGCTTGGTTTAGTCGAAAAACTGCATGTGGGGTTTTGTTTCCTTGTAGTAATTCAGACGGTCTTTCACAGTCCCAGTGTGAAATTCGAACTTGTGGCCATCTGGGTCAGTAAAGTAGATAGATGCCTTATCTCTTTCATCACGCATACGCCCAGGTAGGATATTCACCTGCAATTCCTTTAATTTCTCGACAACCGCCTCAAACTCATCAGAACGAACGGAAAAGGCGATATGGGTATATGATTTGTGAATCTCATTTCTGGGGATGTCCTCTTCCACGTTTAAGGCCAACCATAAGCCGTTCAAATCAAAATAAGCCAATTTTCGTCCACGAACCAATAATTTTGCTCCAAATACATTCTGGTAAAACTCGATAGAACGCTCAAGATTCGATACGGAAAATAACAAATGATTGATTCCACCAGACTCCACACTCTTCACCTCACGATTACGTTCATATTGCGTATGCTGCCCGTTTGTCTAAGAACGACTTGGATTAAAAGCGTTTCTCCAAAATGATTTTCGGTTCTCCCTTTTCATCCGTATACGTTCCAACAACATCAAAACCATGTCGCAAATTCAAAATGAGCATACTTCGCCATGTGTTTTTGGTTTGAGTTCGTATTACGCTGTATCCCTGACTCTTGCACCATTCATGTTGTCTAAGCATGAGTTCTGACGCTATTCCTTGACCTCGATATGCTGGATACACTCCACCTAGCCAACTGTAGAACCGAGTTTTACGGTCTTGATAACCGATTTTGTATCCAACAACTTGGGCATCATCTAGGGCAACAAGAATAAGGAACTTCGTTCTTAAAGACAGCTCTTCTGCTATGGCAACAGGGTCTTGAGATGGGAAGATGGTACTATGTAATGAACACATACTCTTATACCAATCGGATTGCGTTTCCAAACTCATGAAGGCTTTGTATTCCATCGAAATCCCCCTGGCTACAAACGAGTAATTATACTGAGTATACGGATTTCTTCGACTAAGTTGCTATTGAACTCTTCTGCCCGCAATAAAAATATAGACCCTTCAACAGGAATTATATGCTAAAATCAAAACACCCACGGGAGATGTTTTGTATCAATAAAACTCCTTTTCACGTTCTTGCAAGGGCAGTAATTATTGAGCAGGAGCACATTCTCTTAGCTCATGAGAAAGAGTCTCCCAGTACCTTTTTGCCTGGTGGTCATGTGGAAATAGGAGAAAGCGTCATTACAACTATCGAACGAGAGCTGTTAGAGGAATTAGGTCTTAAATGCATTATTAGTGCGTATTTGGGTGCGTTAGAGCATTCTTGGACTCGTGATGGTCTCCAACAATTTGAAATGAACCACCTGTTTAAGGTAACGCTCATGAGCACAACACCTTTGGTCAATCCAACCTCAAAGGAAGACCATTTGGAGTTTTATTGGGTTCCAATTGATGAGCTTGAAAATCACAATGTTCAACCATATCCGTTATGTGAAATCATAAAAGTCAAAGACAATATTCACGGTGCATGGTGGGGAAGTACGTTACTTTAAGGCATAACGTGCTCTCCCGACTTAATTGCACATTCCTGCCCTGATGTTCCACAAGGCAGCCTCATGTGGAGGTGCATGTTTCATGCACTCCGATGCCACAGAGTTTCTGAGACTTACGTCCCCCAAGTCCGGGAGCGATCTCAATTCGTCAAAAGAAAGCACTGTTAGAATCCTCCTATATTTAACGAGTTTAGTCACTAATTTATGATGGCATATCATCTGTGGGGCTTGAATGTCTTTGAGTTGAAATTTCGACGTATTACCTTTGTGTATCGTCTTAACACGAAATAGCTCCCACCTATAGATATTGCAGATGACACTCCAAAAATTATAAAATCCCATTTTAACGGAACCGCCTCATACAATCTCGGAGCGAATGTAAGGGAGTTTTCCGACGACTCCTCGATAACGACGAACTTACCGTCTAATGCAAGCAAATGTGAACTTGGTGATAACGTATGTAGCATCCCATTTTTATAAAATTTCAGAAAACCTTCTTCGTCATATCCTCCGTATACCCACCCATTAATAACGGGTTCCCCGACGGTAACATCTTTCCACAAGGGATCTGTTGTGTTGAACGGCATTATACCTCTGTATAACTCAATGAGAGATATTAAAAAAATGGGGAGTATACCTATACACAACACAATTCTAAACCGAGAAAATTTCTTTCCCTTAACATGAAAACGTTGCATACAGTTATCCCCCTCACTTTTAGATATTCCATATAGGACATTGTATGATTTTGATTAGGCTTATTTCCTACTTGTTGAGCTAATCCTGCTCCTTTAGCGCAGTAACAGAGCAGAATTAATACTGTATATTTATGTATTCGTCAGAGTAAGTCCTTCTGGGACATTCGCCCCTTATGTTCAAGAAGGGCTTATGCGGGTCTGTCAATAATTTTGTGTAAACTCCGTTCGATAAAACTAGCGGATATATTTCTCCACTCGGTCTGGAAAGTATATGATTAACTGACTGAGTATCTGTCCCCAGTGCTGCACCCGCATGGTCCAGCGTTTTGTGACCTCCATTGTGGCTAGGTACAACATCTTGGTCAGCGACTCATCGGTCGGGAAGATGCTTTTGCCCTTCGTCACCTTTCGAAGTTGTCTGTGGTATCCCTCAATCAGATTGGTCGTATAAATGATTCTCCGCATCTCTGGAGGATAACGGAAAAAGGTGGCTAGTTCGTCCCAGTTCGCCCGCCAAGACCGAACGACAAGCGGGTATTTTTTACCCCAAGTTTCCTCGAACATATCCAACTCGACTAGAGCAGCATCTTCTGTGTTGGCTTTATATATGGGCTTAAGCGCGGCTGTCACAGATTTATAGTCTTTGTAAGACACGTATTTCAAGGAGTTGCGAATTTGGTGAACAACGCATTTCTGGATGTCTGCTTTTGGATAGCATGCAGAGATAGCTTCGCTGAAGCCTTTCAGATTGTCGACACAAGTGATGAGGATATCTTCGACGCCTCGGCTTTTTAATTCGTTGAGCACGGACAACCAGAACTTTGCCGATTCGTTTTCGCCAATCCAAATGCCAAGTACATCTTTCTTACCGTCCAGGTCAATGCCCACAACCATATAGGCAGCTTTGTTGACCACCTGACCCTCTTGCTTCACTTTGAAATGAATGGCGTCAAGAAATACGACTGCGTATACCGTCTGGAGGGGGCGATTCTGCCATTCCTTAATGAGGGGGATGAGCTTGTCCGTAATGTTGGAAATGAGCGTTGGGGATACATCTAATCCGTAAAGCTGCTGAAGGTGAGCACCGATATCTCGAGTGCTAACACCTCGGGCATATAGTGCAACGACCTGCTTCTCAATACCAACCGTATTGGTCTGATTCTTCTTCACGATTTCTGGCTCGAACTCGTTCTTACGGTCCTGAGGGACGGCAATTTCAACATCACCATACTCGGATGTTAGGGTCTTACGGCTGTGCCCATTGCGGCTATTATCTGTAGTCTTATTCTTAGTGTCATGTTTGGCGTATCCTAAATGCGTGTCTAATTCTGCTTCCAGCATTTCTTGCATGGTGCCTGCAAACAAATCTCGGAGTGCAGCTTGCACATCCTCTGTGGACTTCAAATTGTTTTCCTTAATAAACTTTCTGAGCTGTTCTTTTGAAACCTTAGTCACTCTTATGTCCTCCCAGTCACATACTCCCTTTTGGGGATTGGGAGTTTACACAAAATATTTTACACACTCAATGGTCGGAGACATACCGTACAGCCCGACGGATCAAACAGTCAAGGATTACGTGTCCCAGTGGCTTGAGGAAAAAAGTTCAAGTATTGAGTTTGGCACTTATCGTAAGTATGAGTGGCTGGTGCGGTGTCATATCATTCCGCATATCGGCCACATCCGATTGTCAAAACTGATGCCTCAACAACTTCAAAGCTTTTACACGAATTTGCTCTCAATGGACGATCCACTTGGAAAAAGGTCGGTACTGCACATCCACAATTTGCTACATCAGGCATTAGATCGCGCCGTAAAGTGGAATTTAGTTGGGCGGAATGTCGCCGATGCAGTGGAGCCGCCAAAACCGGATTTCCATGAAATGAGTCTTTGGTCAGAGGAAGACATAAGCGCGTTTCTAGAAGAAGCGGTGAAAAAACGATACTATCTCTTTTATCATCGCCATAGGCACGGGAATGCGAAAATCAGAGATCGGCGGGATTCGCTGACGGGATGTAGATTTAAAACGAGGACAACTTAGCGTTACTACGACCCTTCATTTTGAAAATGGGGTACCAGTCTTTAGGCCAACAAAGACCAAGAAAAGTCGTCGCTTGGTCCCATTAGACGACTTCGTTGTTTCCGAACTAGCAAAACATTATAAGCGGCAATTACGGGAGAAAGTTCGGCTAGGGCCAATGTATCAGGACAACGACTTAGTTATAGCAAAGGAAAACGGTGAACCAGTCTATCCAAGGACGCTGGATACTCAATGGTACTCGGTACTGAAAAAATCTGGGGTCCCCAAAATTCGCTTTCATGATCTTAGGCACACACATGCAAATCTGCTGCTAAAACTGGGCATTGATCCGAAGGTTGTGAGTACGCGATTAGGTCACGCCACAGTGAACATTACGCTAGATACCTACTCACATGTTTATCCCGATGTTGCAGAGGACACCGCACATAGGTTCGGAAAGGCCGTATTTAGCACGTTGGAGAAGCAAAAAAACGGAGCGCGGGAGTTACCCCAAAGTTTACCCAAAACGGTTTCGAAAAGACCGCAAAAAGGAAAAAGGATTCCCGACTGTACTGAGAATCCTTAGTCTATCAAGGTTTTGGCGGAGAGGGTGGGATTCGAACCCACGGTGCCCTTGCGAACACGGCGGTTTTCAAGTTCCCCGCTAGGTGTTTTAGATGGTTTCAATACATACCCTGTAGTCCGTACAATCCGCACTTTAGCCCGTTTCTCATGACCCTTCTTCCATCCTGTCCATCGTGTGCTACCAAGTACGGTTGCAAGTTGGGTTGCAGTTTTGGTTGCGCCCGCTCGCTACTTACTGGCGGTCGTTTTCAAGACGACTACCTCAGATTTCTACCCATTCGAATCGGTTCGTTTTATTTCAATGCGTCCGCGTTTTCCCTTGATTTATAGGGATTCTTCAAGAACTCTGTTCCACCCTGTCCGTTCAGTTATTTGTAGTTTGGCACCACCCTTGGCACCAGTTGGGATGTCACGGTTTTGGAAAAAGCCAAAGGCCATCACAGTTGAACTCAGACAGATATCTAAAGAGCTCTGATGAAGAGGAGTTATTTCGGATTGGTAAGGAAGAACTTTTGGGCTTGCACACTTCGACGCTGACTAAAGCTACCAATGGTCACTATTTGACCAATCCGTGCGTTGACGATATGTACATCGGAATTATGGCGGAGAATGACCAATCGATTCCAGAAATAAATTGATCCGTCATTAAAGAAATGGATGTCTTTTAGGTTCATAATACAGTTCGTATTTGGTGCTACGGGGCATTAGTCCCACAAGCTTGCGCATTCATTCATGCATATGCACTTCCTCACACCGATGTCTTATGGAGTTAGCGGACAGAATAATGCAACAACCACGCGATTTAAGAGTGCCGTATTGTTCGGACACAGTGGATTGCAAATAACGCGCAAACGAAGACCCATGCTACGGTGGAAATCCAAAGACAAAACGGGACAATCGCACGTAGTATGTGTAGTCCGAGAACATGGCTGAGGGTGTACGTAGCAACCGTGTACATTCCGAGCGGGAACACCGCACTCCAAAGCCCTGGTTCGTACACAATGGGCTGTTTGAAAACAAGGTATTTCCAACCGCCGATTAATACCAAAAAAGGAATCCACCAAGTACCCCATGCCCACAGCATCATCGTAAATCCCTGCACAAACGGTTGAACGAAAATCACAAAATGTGTTGATAATGGATAAACAATCAGACGAGAGCCGGCGAGAGTTGTGATCGCTACAGCACCCATATTAATCCAATAGGGTGGACTTAAGTCACTCGGGCTTACATGGGAGAAGAAGAATTGATTCAGGATCAGTGCAATTAAGATTAAATAAAGTACAATTCCAATGGACCAAGTTGTGTACGATAAAAATAATAAACTCGAATGATATTGAGGCAAGAAACTCGCTAACGCAGAGCTTAAACTCGCTATAGATTCAGCGCTGACGGTCGTCAGCAACCACGTCCCGCTGAGAACCTTGTTTGACGGCTGCTGATTGTAAAACAACAAAATCACCAGGACAAAGTAAACAAAAATGATCCAGCATACAACGCCTACAATACCTAATACGAGGGCAATTCTATATTGGTTGGAGTACGCCAAGCGAGTACCGAGAACATTCGTGCCAGCGATAAAAGTGAAGTATCCAAACACCCTACTAGCGTTCCGAAGATCGCCCCAGACTTGCTTCGGAAAGCAAATCGCTCGAAGGAGATATAGAACGATGAACACCACATAGAGACCGATTCCTAAGCCAAAGAAGATTTGTGACAGCGTATCATATTCATTCAGGAGCAGCGCAAGTGATATAATCTCCGTTGCCATTACGGTTGAAAAATAGCCCGGATTGAGTTGTTCAAGAGCCTTTGTCAGCATAGCACCCTCGTGATAAGTTTTTCGCCCAACAAGAGCGTCTTCAAAATTTTTCCCCTAACCATTCTGCGATAAAACCTGTAAACTTTGAAACGCTAGTGTTACAGCTACAAACGGCGCGCTCTACGTACGACATGAGTGACCTTGAATCTACATTTCGCAGGACAAAGGTACTGATTATTTTTAAATTTATGGAGCGAATGTCCAAAATCGGTATCACTCCTTATATCAACATGGGCTTATGAGACACCAAGACATCGCGACTCCCTTGTTCAGTTAAAGGGACATTCAATAAAGTTCCATAATTGTACACGGAACCGGTAGGGTCTTAATCCTTTCATGACGTCCCTGATTTATATCAGCGCGCAAACAACTGCTGCTGCAAAAACCGCAGGGAGATACATTAAAGATACTAGGAATGTGCGTTTAGCCAAGGTCATCTGGTCTTCCTTATTATTCATCAGAATCAAGGTCGAGCGCAAAAATAGAAGTCCTGCAGCAGTAGCCATTATGATGTACAGTACCTGTGCGCGAAGTGACCCGACAAGCAACCAAGACGATAATAGAAGCAAAAACGTATAAATAACCATCTGTCTCTTCGTGGTCTTACTTCCGCATACAATTGGCATCATTGGGATACCAGCCCGTACATAATCGTCGTTTTTGTACAGGGCTAGCGACCAAAAATGCGCAGGCGTCCACAGGAAAATGACTGCGAACATGATCCATGCAGCAAAGCCTTGATGTCCCGTCACTGCAGACCAGCCTACGAGTGGCGGAAATGCACCAGCACCGCCCCCTATAACAATGTTTTGAGGCGTTTTGCGTTTGAGCCACATCGTATACACGACTGCATAATAGAGATATCCCATTAGTGAAAAGGTTGCACATAGCCAATTACACCACAGAGCCAACATAACTACAGACAATATGCCTAAGCCTATGCCAAGTACCAAGGCATGCCAAGGTGTTACGATTCCCATGGGTATAGGACGTTTGGCCGTACGCTGCATAATTCGGTCAATATCACGGTCGTACCACATATTAATGGCAGCCGCGCCACCAGCAGACAACGCTAAGCCTCCGAGACCAACTATCATCGTCTGTAAGTTAGGGACCCCTCGTTGCGCGATAAACATTGCACAGTACGCTGTAAATATCAGAAAGAGCATGATGCGTGGCTTCGTCAAGGACACATAAGCTTTCGTCACCGTTTTTATGTTGGACAGTCCAAGTGTCCTCACTGATTGCTCTGATACACCCAATACGTAAACCACCTTTATGTCAGTATGCCTCGGCACCGAATGTCATGATCCAGATCGATCCTGCCACGACGGCGACGACCAAGAATAATCCTAGAGCTAGAAACCACGCATGCCATGCGGTTTCTGCATCCGTCTCTGTCACGTGCATAAAGAAGAACAGCTGGATAACAATTTGAATCACAGCGAGAATCAGGATGGTAGTAACCAGCGCTCCGCGCCCCATGTTTCCGTGAGTGTGTAACCATAGGGCGATAACCGTCAGTACGATGGACAAGACGAAACCAAGTATCGGTAAACCCAGTCCATGCTCGCGATGTGATTGTTTTATACTTTCATCGGGTGTTGCCATGTCAGTACATTCCCCCAATCAGATAAACCACACTAAAGAGGAAAACCCACACAACATCAAGAAAGTGCCAGTATAGTCCCGTAATGAAGACCTTGCGGGCAATGACTGGTGTTATCCCTTGTTTCGAGATTTGGATCAGCAGACATGTCATCCAGATGATTCCGAAGGACACGTGACATCCATGTGTTCCAACTAAGGTGAAGAATGAGGATAAGAAAGCACTACGCTGCAGGGTAGCGCCTGTAACCGCATCTGATACAAACTCGCTTACTTCTAGACCGATAAAGGAAAGCCCCAACACGATTGTAATTACAAGCCAAGTGACGAGCCCCGATTTGTTATCACGTCGCATAAAGTAGGTGGCAATACCGGACGTAAAGCTGCTGGTTAGCAGAATAATGGTCTCTGCTGTATATCCCCGAACATCATAGATCGCAGAAGGCTTCGGTCCTGTTCCGGTATGCCGATACAAGACGGCGAAAGTTGCAAAAAAACAGGAGAACAACAACATGTCTGTGACGAGGAAAACCCAAAATCCAAAAATCCGAAGGGACCCGTCTTCTGTTGAATATTCAATCGGTAAATGTGCCGCTCGCGGCAGCGAATGGATTGTTCCTTCACTGTTCGCCATGTAATAACCTCCCGTAAGCTTTTTCCGTATGTTGAACTTCGTCGATTGGGATGTAATAGTCGGTATCGAATTCAAACGACCGCAGAATCAGGCAGAGACCAACACCGAGAAATCCGAGAATGCCAAGTATGTACCAGTTGAAGACCAGGCCAAATCCGGCGACGAAAAAGCAGACGGAAAGAACAAACGGACGACCCGAGCTTTTCGGCATGTGAATCGGGCGGAGTGGGCTCTTGTATTGAAGGGCTGTTACCTCTTTCCCCTCAAGCCGTTGTTGCTTCGATTCCCACCAGGCGTCGCGATCGTTTACTTGCGGAATGACCGCAAAGTTGTAGTGCGGTGCTGGGCTCGGTAACGACCATTCTAGCGTACGTCCATCCCAAATATCCCCGGTCGTATCTCGCTCACCATAAAATGCGCTGTAGATGATATCAGCTGCAATCAAGATAAAGCCGATGCCCATCATATATGCGCCGATGGATGAAATGAGGTTCCACGTTGCCCAGCCCATGCCCGGAGAATACGTGAAAATGCGCCGCGTCATTCCCATATATCCGAGGAAGTACTGAGGCATGAAGCATACGTAAAATCCAATGTTGAACCACCAAAATGCATGCTTCGCCAGACGTTCGTTTAGCCGATGTCCGAACATTTTCGGCCACCAGTAATACATCCCTGCAATCATGCCGTACACAGTGCCACCTATCAGCACTTGGTGAAAGTGAGCGATCAGGAAGTAACTGTTGTGGTACTGATAATCAGCGGGTGCGGCAGCTAACATGACGCCTGTAGCACCCCCGATCGCGAAGTTCGGAATAAACCCGAGTGTCCAAAGCATGGGTGCTGGAACTCGGACTCGTCCAGCGTACATGGTAAACAGCCAGGTAAAAACCTTAACTCCCGTCGGAATGGCGATAATCATTGAAGCGACTGCAAAGAAGCTGTTCACACCAGGGCCTGCGCCCATTGTGAAAAAGTGATGAGCCCAAACGAGGTAGCTGATGACGGTAATGACCATGATCGACGCGACCATCGACGTATACCCAAAGATTCTTTTCCGTGAGAAGGTGGCAACCACTTCCGAGAAGACACCGAATGCGGGTAAGACCACGATATATACTTCTGGATGTCCCCACACCCAAAACAAGTTGATGTACATCATTGGATTGCCGCCCGCCAACATTGTGAAGAAGTGACCCCCTGCAATTCGGTCAATCAACAACAATGCAAGGGCAGCGGTTAACGCGGGGAAAGCGACAATAATGAGAATGCAAGCGCCAAGAACGCTCCAACAAAATAGCGGGAGGCGCATTAATGTCATACCCGGCGCCCGCATTTTCAGGATGGTAACAAAGAAGTTGATCCCTGTCGCAATACTGCCGATACCCGTAATTTGCAAAGCCAAAATGTAGTAGTTTTCTCCTGGCCCCATGTCAAAAGGAAGGTCGGAGAGGGGCGGGTAGCTCATCCATCCAGCGTCTGGTGATCCGCCGATCACGAAGGAAAGATTGAGCAACATCGCAGCGAAAAAGAACAGCCAGAAACTAATTGCGTTCAGGTAAGGGAAAGCCACGTCTCTTGCACCGATTTGTAAAGGAACCGCAACGTTAAATACGGCGAAGATAAACGGCATCGCCATAAACAGAATCATGAGTGTCCCGTGGGTGGTGAAGATTTCATTGTAGTGTTGCGCTTTTAAAAAGTGCATGTTCGGCTGGATTAATTGTGTACGCATTAAAAGCGCGTCCACACCGCCACGGAATAGCATCAGTATCGCGGCAATCAGATACATGATGCCAATTTTCTTGTGATCGACTGTGGTTAACCACTCACGCCACAGCCATCCCCACTTCTTGTAATATGTAAGGACGAAGAGAATGGCAATCGTCACCAAAACAATGGAAACGTCTGCGCCGTAAATCATCGGTTCCCCAGTCACAAAGAAGTGGCTTGCAAAATTTTGAATGCCTGTCAACGTACGCACACCTCGTTCGTATTTAGTCAGTTGCTTCCTTCAACTCATGTTTCATGTACATTCCGCCTTCAGACTTAATGTTCTGCTCAAATACCCCAGGCGGAAATGAAGAATAGGTCTGCTTATCTACGACGCTTTGCTGTACGAGATTCTTATAACCATCCATTGTTAATGCAGGGGCCGTGGATTTAGTTTGTTTGATCCATTGTTGAAAATCGCTTTCAGGTTTGGCAACCACGTTAAATTTCATATGCGCATACTCTCGACCGGAGAAATTGGCCCCGCTCCCGAAGTAGTTACCAGGTTTGTCCGCCTGAAGCCACAAACGCATCGCCATGCCAGGCATCGTGTACTCTTGACCGCCGAGTTGTGGAACCCAGAATGAGTTCATGGGTGCGTCGGAAGTTAGGATGAAACGAACCGGACGATTTGTAGGAATTTCACAGTAGTTGACTGTCGCGATCTTTTGATCCGGGTATTGAAACAACCATTTCCAGTCCAAAGAAGTTACCTGGATGGTCAAGGGTGCCCCGTTCATACTGGTTGTTGGGCGTACCAGCCGGAATGTATCCCGGACCGTCAGAATTCCGAGAACACAGATAATTAGCACTGGGATTCCCCACACAAAGAACTCAAGTTTATGGCTTTGCGACCATTCTGGGCGATATGGCGCAGAATTGTTAGGCTCGTCACGAAATCGTCGAATGATGTAAAACATCAAAGCGATGACAGGAATTACGACGATCGCGGTTAAGACGAAAGTGGTGAGAATCAAGTTGCGTTCAATTTTGGCAACAGGCCCTGCTGTGTTAAAAAGTAAGTACTGTTCCCCGCACCCGCTTAAAAGAAACGGGATGAGCACGAGGGCAATCTTACTAGAAGGGAGGAACCGTAAAAATCTCATATATGTCCATCTCCTTTCTTAACGCTTCAAGAACAACAATCTGGAACTTAGGTGCAAGAATTCTTGAAATTCAAGCAAGAGCAACACAACGATCGCACCAACGATCGTGATCACGGCTACTTTGGCATTGATGCGTCTCTTTCTTGCTCTTGGTTCATCCCCGTATTTGTTCATTGTGTACTCTACCCCATTCATGTTTAGTTACTCCAAATATTTACATCACAGGGTCTTGATCTGGCTTGTTCACCCATGTTTAATGTAGTTTCACTAAATCCTTGCAGTATGCTGGCCATTCAGTGTTCATGAAGGATGTATCCGTCGTACCACCAAAGTACTCCGGCTAGGGTAAATAAGATCACAACCGTGAGAATTATCGACCAATAGACTCTGCCAAGTCCTTTATTAGCATCCCTCTCCAACAAGATTCACTCCCCTTTATTTGATTGACGACGACTCCGGGTCACTTTATCCAGAATAGACAGTGTGGATAAGTTACCCAGAATTCCCGCACTCATGTATTTTGAGATACAATTTTCAACAAATACGAAGAACAAATGTGAAGTTTGAGAAGGAGTATGCTCAAGGGGATTTAAGTTATTTTGCGCTGCAAAGACACCTTTTTCGAAGGAAACGTATATGTGCCATGCCATTGTGGATGTACTTTTGAACAAGCACGGACGTAACTATAGAAGACCCGGAGCGGCGTCATACTCCGGGTCTTCCCGTATGCTATAGTTACTCGTTACCATCCCCAGGATTCATCACTGCGGGAATTGTACCCTGCTTATGGTGGACCCTTTATGGCTTGAACGGTTTGGGTTCACAAGAATCGCACATGGCGCAGAAATCGATGAAGCATTCACGGGAATATCTCTTTACTGACCCATCGAGTGGGATGGGATATGAACCGATAACCTTACCAACGTTCAAGATAAGCTGCCTTAGTCTGCAAGGCTGCCTTGAGGACCAAAGAATTCGTAATGAATCTGGTTATCTGGAACGCCCCACTCTTTGAGAGCCCGGTACATTGCCTTCATAAAAGGTGGACCGGCTACACTTTGTTAGACAGAAAAATTAAGGTCGAGTAGACTTGAGCTACCGCAATAAAGGAGCGTCTACAATGACTCAGCGAGAACGAAGAACATTCACTTCAGAATTCAAGCAGCAAATGGTTCAACTTTATCTGAGTGGAAAACCACGGAAAGACATCATCCGTGAATACGAGTTAACGCCATCTGCATTGGATAAGTGGATTCGGCAAAGCAAAATCTCAGGCTCGTTTAAAGAGAAGGATAATCTCACGCCTGAACAGGAAGAACTGATTCGTTTGCGCAAAGAAAATAAACAACTGCTCATGGAGAACGATATTTTAAAGCAAGCTGCGCTGATAATAGGACGAAAGTAAATGTGATTCGCAACAATGCGCACAAATACTCGATATCAGCAATGTGCAGCGTCCTACAATTGCCCAGAAGTACGTATTACTACGAAGCCCAAGAAAAGCAGTCTGAAGACAAGCTAGTCGAAGCGGTTAAGGAGATTTTCTACAACAGCCGAAACGCCTACGGTACTCGCAAAATCAAGTTTGAACTGAAGAAAAGGAACTTGATTGTATCTAGACGGAAAATCGGCAGAATCATGAAAGAAGTTGGACTTGTTTCGGTATATACAGTGGCGCAGTACAAACCTCATGTGGATTCCTGCAACGAATCACAAGTGACAAATGAGCTTAATCGGCAATTCCATCAAGAAGAGCATCTAGCTGTCGTTGTGAGTGACCTAACTTACGTGAGAGTCGAGGGAAAGTGGCAATACGTATGCTTATACGTCGATCTCTTTAACCGCGAAATCATAGGTCATAGTGCAGGTGCACATAAAGATGCCCAGCTTGTTCATCAAGCCATTGCATCGGTTCAGGGAAACCTGAGCAACATCCGAATGTTTCATACGGACCGTGGAAACGAGTTTAAAAATAAGCTCATTGATGAGGCACTGACAGCGTTCCAAATTAGGCGTTCACTGAGTCTAAAGGGCTGCCCATATGACAATGCCGTAGCAGAAGCAACATTCAAAACCTTTAAAACAGAATTTGTTCGGGATCGACATTTTGAAAGCTTGAAGCAACTAAAGCTTGAATTAGATGACTATGTACACTGGTACAACCACATCAGAATTCACGGTACGCTCGGTTACTCGACACCGGTCGAATACAAATCCATCCACCTTAAGAAAATTGTCTAGTTTAGTGTTGACGATCCAAGGCGTGGGACCGCAGAAGTAGAAATCGGAGTCCGCAGAAACAACTTGGTTTAACCAATCGAGATCGATAAATCCCTCTTTGGAGAAGTGCTTATGTGATTTGTCCTTTTCGCTCGGCTTTTCGTACACGACATGGTAGTGCAGGTTTGTGTTCGTGTCCGCTAGGGTGTTCAAGTCCTCCTGCAATGCATGGAGTCCACCGTGAATAGCCGCGTGGACATACGTTACTGGATGCCCAGGCTGTTCTTGTAAAAGCGTCTTGACCATACTGACCAACGGTGTCATGCCGACGCCACCACTCAAAAAGACGACCGGTTTATCAGCCGGCTTTTTCATCACGAAGTCTCCAGAAGGTGCACTCACATAAAGTACGTCTCCTTCGTTGAGATGGTTGTGCAAATAGCTGGAAACCAGACCGTCTGGAATATCTCCCCGTCCTTCCTCGCGTTTCACACTGATGCGGTAGTACCCCTGTCCAGGCGCGTCCGACAAACTGTAGTGGCGTCGTTGATTATACTTTTCACCTGGAATATCGACTTTGAACGTCAAATATTGTCCTGGAAGGAAATCTGCAATCTCCTTGCCGTCTTGCGGTACCAAGTAAAAGGAAGAAATGACTTCACTTTCAGGTACTTTTCTTTGCACCACGAACGGCCTAAATCCTCTCCAACCACCTTTTTGCGTCTCTGCCTCTCGATACATTTCATGTTCAACACTGATGAACACATCCGCAATTGCACCATATGCCTGCGCCCAAGCGTCTATAATTTCATCTGTTGCTGCATCTCCAAGTACATCCTTAATCGCTTTTAGTAAGTTTTCCCCTACAATCGGGTAATGCTCTGGAACGATGCCAAGTGCGCGATGCTTATTAGAAATTTGCTTTACAGCGGGAAGGATATCTTCCAAATGATCGATATGGGCAGCAGCAGCGTATACAGCGTTTGCCAACGCGGTTTGCTGGTCACCTTTTCTCTGATTCATTTTGTTAAAAATGTTGAGTAACTCGGGGTGACTCTCGAACAAGAGTTGATAAAACCGCGTCGTAATCGCAGTTCCGTGGGTCTCGAGAACGGGGACGGTCGATTTGATAATATCTCTTGTTTCCTGACTCAGCATTTGCACGCCTCCTAGATACGCTACATGGTTTGTCCAGTTGCCATTACTAATGGGTTACAATGTAAAAGACATATTTTATATACATCTTTTGTGACCGTTTTTGAACGAATGTATTTTTGGCTAATTGAAGCGCAAATATGCAGAATTAATGGAAGAGGCTCACACAATTTTGCTGTTGCTGGAGGTCATAGCATGACAGGTTTACAACGACACGAAGCACTAAAAAACTTATCGAGGCACCATCACCATGCGTTAGTTCTTGCGATGAATTTAAACCGCGCACATGATCCTAATGACACCTTGAAACAACAGGTTATTGAATTTTGGGAACAAGGTGGGAATCAACACTTCCGCGAAGAAGAAGAAGTTTTGTTACCGATCTACGCGAAATACAAAATATTGCAAGACGACAAGAATGTGATTCGGATGCTGCTTGAGCACGTACAGATTAGAATGCTCGTTCAAAGAATCAAAACTGATGAAGCAAATATCCATGTATTTCATGAATTGGGATCGATATTAAAAAGCCACGTACATCTTGAGGAACAAGTGGTTTTCTCGGAAATACAAAATACTGTTCCCGAACCAGACTTGTATGCTATTCAGCACTTTTTTCACGAAATGCTCTGACCGGGTGGGAGTAGACACGTTAAGAAATCGTACTGGTCAGGCCCGCCTTTTTAGAAAGTACGTCTAAGGTATGTCATCAACGGGGGCAAGAGTAACGTAACTTTGCTCGTGCCCTCTTGTATAATAATGCGCTTCCAAAATCCAGCGCTTACGGACTAGCGGGCGCTTTAGACCAATATCAACTCCGTCAAAATGTTTGGCATAATTTGTGTAAATCGTCTATGGGGGTGCAAGTGTGAAGAAATTCGTTTTGTTATTCGGTCCACAAGCAGTCGGTAAAATGACGATTGGACATGAACTAGAACAGTTGACGGAGTTGAAGTTATTCCACAATCATATGACGATCGAGCCACTTTTTGCGATATTTGGGGCCGCAGAAGAAACATGGAGATTATCGGATTTATTCCGACGCTACATTTTCGAAGCGGCGGCTAAAAGCAATCTGTACGGGTTGATTTTCACGTATGTATGGGGATTTGATTTACAAAGCGACTGGGATTGGGTAGACAACGTCTGCAAAACCTTTGAAGCAAAAGGTGTAGATATTTATTTCGTGGAGCTGGAAGCGGATTTAGAGAGAAGACTTGAGCGTAACAAAACTCCGCACAGGCTTGAGCATAAACCGACAAAAAGAAATATCGAATGGTCTGAAGTTCACCTAAAAGAGACAATGGAACAACATAGATTGAACTCGTACGATAGTGAAATTACCAGAGAAAACTATCTAAGAATCAACAATACGAATTTAAGTGCCCAGGAAGTTGCTCAAATGATTAAGAAGAGGTTTGATTTATAGAGCTTCTTGTTGTGCTAACGGGGGCATTAACTGAAGAACTACTTGGTCCACGGATGCATGGTTATCGCTCCAATGTGGCAACACTTCTGTCGCTCTCGGGCAGCAAAGTGCAATAGTGATCCTACTGTCATACCCTACAACCGTGAGGAAATGGGTGACGTAGACACAAAAATACCTTGCCTACCGCGGACAAGATTCGACGAATTGCAGTAACAATTGTTTTGGTAAGAATGATAAAATTATCCCAGCGATACTAACCGCGGGTGACTTATTCGCCTTCCCACACAGTCTTTCGGACTGAGGGGAGGCATGGGCATGGTACACATAGACGCAGTATTAGATGCAGTCTATAAGGTGGTTATGACTTCAATAGCCATCTTTAAAGTCGTACTAGAAGCCGCAAAGCGACTCCGTCGCAAACATAAATAAGTCACCCCTATAGGTTAGCGCCCTCTGGGGTGACTTATCTCGACTTGCCACATAGTGGCGATTGTTTGATCGTCCGAGTGTGGGAAGCCCAGTCACTCAAGGCGATGTATCGCAAGGAGTCAGAGTTGCAGCTCTGGCTCCTTTTTTAATGATACACGATGTCGAAATCAATCATACATTCACTATAACATTTTGTATGCTCGATTGGGACACCTTTTGTATGCTCAAAACCGAATTTTCGAGAAGACGCATTCTAGCCCTTTTTTCTAACGCTTGATGACCAGGGTCGACATATATATTATCACCTGAAGGTCATCAAAAACGCTTCACATGGGCTATTACGAGACCGTTTTTTCTTCAACCCGCCGAATTCTGTTGCGTTGGAATATGATTTTCTGCAACAGCCTTCTCGATTAAACTGCTGACTAACTTCTGAACATCACCAAGCGCTTCCCCACCCAAGGCAATCAATCCCGAACCTTGAGACATGACTGCCTCAATTGCATCTTGTTTGACGCTTTGAGCGAGGGTAGGAGTAAATGTGCCGTACTGCTTCGCACTTGCGACGACCTTCTGATTGAATTCCTGAACCACAGCTTCTGCAATGTTCCCCAATCCATCGATGACACTGTTCGCTACGGTTGCTTGTTCTGAACTTAGGCGAGCATCCATGAAGGTCTTTACCTTCGGCACGACATATGCCACACCTGCGGTACCTGCCAACGATAGCAATCCAAGAAGACCCTGAACGATTTGAAGTTCTACACTCTGCATATTACTTCACACCTTTCAGCAGATTTTGTGCTTGTTGAAGAAGGCTTGTGGCCTGAGAAACGATTTGAGCATTAGTAGGAGCTGGCGTCGGTGATTGATTCAAAGCTTTCTGGATAGCCGCTAATGTCTGCGGCCCTGCCTCACCATCAACCGTTAGATGATTCAACTGTTGGAATGTCCTCACGGCTGCTTCTGTTGCAGGACCAAAATCACCGTCGACGGTAAGCTTTGTGCCAAGGACTTTATTCAGATCGGTTTGCAAGGTCCTTACTGCATCACCTGTGCTACCGACCGCTAAAACGGTGACACTCACATTGTTCACTCCCATTCCGCAATACTGCTTTAGTTGGTCTAAGGTGCCGTTAAAATAGTTCAAGTCCACTTGGGCATTGATGCCCGGGACGTCGGCTGTATCGCTGTACTGCCAGAACTTATAGGACGTAGGCCAACCGCCGAGGTTCGGAGAAGCTACACCGTAATCTGCAATCCAGAGGTCAAACATGTAGGCCAATGTGTAAAGCTGATTCGCTTCGATGAACGACGTACTGGAATACAGAATCGGGCGCATACCGGTTAGGGACTTCACTTGTGTTCCCCATGTAGCGCACCATTGGCGAATTGTTGCGGAATCCAGATTCCCCACGCCAGCTTGTTCAATGTCCAAGATTGGGGGAATTACGAACCCGCCATTGTCTTTGACATAAGCCACATAGGCGTTTGCTTCATCGATGGCAGTTGAGGACACGGGGTAAGCAAAGTTATAGGCACCGGAAATCAGCCCTGCCGCCCTTGCTCCCATGTAGTTGGCAGGGAACGTGGAATCCTTATCTGTGGCGCCTATTGTGGCTCTACAAATGGCGAAGATGTAGCCTGCTTGGGCAACTTGTGACCACGTAATGTCACCTTGATACGAAGAAACATCGATTCCAGGTGTCATGAGATCACTTTCCTTCATGTGAACTGAGCCATTTTTGAGCTTCATTCAGTGTGAAAGTGGGTTCCCATCCGTCCTTGCGAACAAGCCATGCATCGAACATTGGCGCGCTCATGCCGTGGATTCCTATGCTCATACCTCTGTGATGATCCGCGCAGAGGATCAACTGGTTATACAGCGTGTCTAGTGCCAGTTCTGGCGTTTCGAACTTGGACAGGAACGCATAGAGCTCGTCGGCCGACTTGAAATCCCTGTGACAATGCCCGTGGTAGTCACGGAAATGGAACAACAAAAAAGCGACCTTTTTCAGGTCGCTTCCGTTGGCATCTGAGCGTTCTATGATGTGATGGGATTCCCGATAATTCATGGTCCCACAAATAAAACAGCCGAGGTGTTCAATGGATTCAAGTTCATGCTTCGAATTCTTGAATTCCAATGTCTCTCGGCGTTCGTCATGTTCGGGAATATGTTCATACTCAGTGATGGTGTGCTTTTGAATGTGTTCCTTTACGACTTTAGACAAGCGATTCACCTACCAATGCTTCAATTGCCCGCGCAAGTCGTTCATATTTCAGAAGCAAGTCCTGATGGACTTCTTTCAGTTCGGCCAATTCATCAACTTGCGCCTCATGCATGGATCGGATTTCAGCAAGTTCGTCCATGACAGCATCATGTGTCTCTTGAAGCAGTTTCCGTGTCTGCTCGTTTTCCTTCTTGGTTGCCTCCTCCACCTTTTTCTGAGCCGCGCCCAGCCCAGGAAGTGCAACACCTTGATAGTATTCAGACACGATTACAAGGAGCCACCCTTGAATACTGGTTGGAGGGTTTGCTAAGACAGCAGCGATGACAAGAAGATTCAAGGCGTAGAATGCTTGCTTGGTGGTTGTCGCCCACACAAGTCCAGACATGATCGCATTGTCGGCCTTACTAAGAAGGTTCTTCATGTCATCACACCTTTCCGAGCAGATTGTGAGCCGCATTTGCAATCCAACCTATGATCAACCCAGCAAGACCAAGAGCGCCGCCAATCTTCCAACGCCAAGCCTTGAGGGATTCAACGTCTTTTCGTAGTGCCTCCACTTCAGTCGTCGCGTATTTTTCATCCTGCGCTTTCAGTGCCTTTTCCAAGGCTTCTTGCATGTTCTTGATGCCTTCGTTCATATCCGCAATTGTCGCTTTCATCCATTGAATGTCGTTAGTGGCGATTGCCAACTGTACCTCTTGTGAGTTTTCGCCCATGTCCAACACCACCTCAGACATTTATCGGGAAGTCCTTGACTGCCAGATAGATATCTTCAGGGGAAGCATTACGATCCAATTTTGGCCCCCACACAGCTGCATTGAAGTACGCCACAGCAAGGGACGAACATACCTTTGCGCGACGTTCCTCACTCTGGATGAAGGCCGCAGGCAGATGCCAAGGACCACCAAGACATTTCGGGATGCGCTTCGTAGCGTATCGTATGGCGTCATCGATGATGAGCCACCAATCATAACCTTGACCGACGAATTGACGGATGACTGAAAGCGCGAGATCAATGCGACGAGAACCAATGGGAGGACGGAAAGCATCAAAATTTCCGTAGTCGATGGGATGGATTGCAACAGTCTTGCCATCTGCTTCAATCTTATTTTTTACATCTAGGGCGATGGCGACATGCCAATATTCACGCTGTTGACGCCCATCTTCTAGGATTTCTCCATCAATAATTAGGTCATGACCGATTGATGGGTATTTTCTATAAAGCAGGATATCTCCTGGCTCTGCGAGGTACATGTTGCTCACCTCTTGTTGCCTTTATTTCAGGCCTCCCTAAATATTGCTGTGTCCTTTTGGAAGTTTTAAGGTGATATGCGACATTGATATCCCTCCCACGGACATAAAAAATAGCCCTTTCGGGCTTCTGCTTGGTTTATTGGAGATTAGGGATGCTGTCTAGGTCGTTCATGTACTGTTCAAACGCTACATACGTCTTGGAAAGGTCGTTCGTGTAATGCTCGTATTGGAGTTGCTTCGAACCACCGGACGGATAAACGTTTGATAGCGTCGTGAATAGATTCGAAAGGACGTTTGCTTTGATATCCGCCATTGCATTCGATTGGTTCGCGGTTAGGCTGATAGGTGTATACGTCTGATTCTGTAATGCAGGCAAAATCACGTTGAACACCGCATCAGTCAAGAGATTCACCGCAGTACCAATGTCTGCAAGAAGTGACTGGATGTCAGCGGGAGACAGCGCGTAATACGATTCAAGAAATGACCTGCTTCCTTGTCCGCATGGCGCGACTGTATATGTCGTGCTTCCTGTCGGGAGATAGGCTTGCAATGCAATGTCGTTACTTTGGCCACCGATAAACAGAATTCCATCAACACATCCAGAAGCGGATGCTCTAATGAGAATTCGTTGACTCGCAACGCTTGGATGAATGGCCAAATTCAATGTGCAAGAGTTGTTAGTCAACGTTTCGGTTATGGTGGTACTCCCGATGGATATTGAGCAAGATGTAGGAGCGGGAGATGGCGGATTGTTGAGCGTGACAGTGATTGTGTTGTCCGTTTCTTCCACCGTGAAATATGGTTGAAGAACGGGCTCACCATTGATGATTTTGTATCGCGTGGAATTGGCATACACATCGGCATACTCTGTATCACTGAGATATAAAACGCGTGTCGCTCCCTGTGGCCTAAAGGATGTATCTGCATCGTTTGGTTGACCGCCAGAAGAAGCCGCTACAATGGTTCCGTCCTCTGCGTAGTACAGAATCACGTTTTCACCCCCTTTCGTTAGTACACAAGTACAACCTTGGCTTGGGTAAGGTTGCATGTGCCTCCCGATTGAGTTGCAATGGACAGCTTATATTGGGTTCCTATTGTCGGTGTGAATGGAGTTCGTATGATTGTCCCGTAGGTGTTTGTCGTGTGGAATGAACAAACGACATTGTTGTTTCCGTCTCGAATTGCCACTTGGGCCTGATCACCTGAAGTCGAGTTCCAGGCCACTGCTTCCAATAGCGCTGCTTTGTACCCAACAAAGTCATTTGTCACTTCAAAATAAGAACCCGATATATCATTCCAGCTTGTAGAGGTAGTCGTAGCAGGCGTAATCGGCGCTAGAATCGGTATATAAACATCGAATCCGCGATTAGAATCGTCCCATACTGTAGCCCCATTATGAGCAGTCATACCGCCATTAGCAGTAACAAAGCCGGTTGTATTAGTGGTTGGAGGTGTGCCCGAAGTCGAAGGTGCGCCATCCCAGTCATAATCATTCGTTGACCCACTAACGGTAGCCAGAAGGCCACCAGTTTGAGGGTTTGTATCATTTGAGTTGATATAAATTTTATACTCCGTTGCGCCAGGCACATCGTCCCATGAAATGTGGATTCCGTAATTCCCATTGGACGAATTGAGCGTGTAACTAGCCATGTTACCGACAGTGGTTTCCCCACCTTGATAGTCCAAAGACGTGACCCAAAAGTAATATGTCACACCTTCCACAAGGCCTTCATTTGCTACAGTGCTTTGCGTTGCCTGTACGTTGGTTGGTGCGGTAAGACCAAGGATATTGACGCCAGCAGCTGCATATGCAGTCGTGAATTGCGTCCCTGTCGTATTTACCACGGGGGTGGGTGCTCCTAAAGCCGAATCAGGCACGTTATCGGGGAATGTGGTCGTGGTGTTATCGGGTATCGTGGCGAGAAGATAATACGAACTGCCCCCTGCCTCAGTTCGATAAATGCGCCTTGCAATCGTTCCTGTTGGACCAACTGGAATGTTAGAGAGCATGACTTGTTGATTGCTAGGACTGACGGACGCGCTTGCCGTTCCCTGTGCTGTTTCACCGATGATATTCAGTGTCCCGTTGCTCTGAACAATGCCTGTACAGAACGTCACAAGGTATTGGTACGTGCCCGATAGAACACCCGATCCGTTTAATCCGACTGTAGGTGCCCCAGGAGGGGAGAGTGGCCTTAGAAAGGACAACGCGCCCATGTCCAATTGCCCTAAGAATCCTTGCAAAATCTGATTCAAATCACTGGATTGAGGGATTGCGCCCTTACTTATTGGATAGAGACCATATTGGTTTGGCATTTAATATCCCCCCATTAACCGTTCTGCGCGTAAATCTGCCATTGTGCCGTAAGCTGTTCACCGGGGCCTACTGTCACCCCGTTACCTTGAAACACGACATGCGCGAGAAGATTGCCGGAGAAGCAATACACGGTCGTTCCCATCGCATGACTGTATTGGAGTCCACCTTGGAGAAACCACGAACCTTGTCCGGCTGAATATGAACCAGAAACAGTTGCGTATTCTGGATTGGTCGAATCGGCTATGTACAACTGTTGACCATTCAGCATCGATGGAGCGTTATTATCTACACCGATTTCCCTATCTCCTGAACTGACAGGGCCTGTTAAGGTCGTGGACGTATATAGCTGGTCCCAAAGTCCTGCCTCCGTGTACGTGATAGGATTTCCGCTTGTATTGACCGGATATTGGACGACCGTTTGAGCATAGTACCCATTCAAGACGTCCCGATATGTGTATTGTTGGCGCGTACCGTATGTCTCCGAATACATATTTGTATCCGTGAGTTGAGGTGTACCCGTTCCAGTTCCGAGCGCAATGGCGTAAGGCAAACTAGGTTGAACCTGCGATGTACCAACAAAAATATTGGTCATTGAACCTGATAAAAAAGACGCGATCAGCGCTCGCGTCCAGTTGGTGATTGTATTCTTGTGTTCCGATTGTTCGAGAATGTTTCCTTGTGCATCCCTAAGTGTAAGGATCACACGTCCCGCAATGCCTAGACTATCAGCTATCATAAATTCACACTCCCAACTGTGGTTACGTTGATTGGAAGAGTGTTGTTCTGAGACTGGTCATACAACGATCCTTCATCCCATTTCCAAGGCGGAATGCTGAATAACCATATGTTGTTCACGATGGCACCCGCGCCGTTCAGTTCCAGATTCAGCGTCAAATCAGTGGATGTTGGCGCATCAATCACGTACCACGAATAGTTCATGAGAGGTACTTCACCTGTGTAGCTCCACACTTGATTCACAAATCCAGTAGTAATCCAATCTGCTCCCGTTCCGTTTTCGATCACATTTCCTTGTGGGTCTTGTATGGACAAGAGAACGCCTGTCGCCGGAGGTTGAAGCCCGTAGTTTATGGCATCGATTGTGAGCTTGTGAATCCCTTGTGACAGTTGGATTTGCCCGACTGCAGGAGACCCCGAATAATGTCCACCACTACAGACTTCTTGCCCATCGATGTAAAGCGTGGCTGTATCGTCCGCTGAAAGGTAACAGGTGTAATGCAAACCATCGACCGGAACATAGAGCCATTTACCCAATAACCACTGCCCGATGGATGTTGTAAAAGGGAAATTCGAGTCTGGCCCCAACCACATGGCATTTGGATCATTCCATCCTGGCGGCGTCCCCCAATTGGTTAAATCCTGTTGAATGTACCAAGCTCCAAACCAATCGAATGGATCGCCATACATCGGAACCTGTGCAGGACTTATGGGCGTTATCTCTTGGGAACCGGATAGAGAAATGGACGTTCCAGTTGGAAGGTAACTGCTCACCCGAAGTAGCCACGCCGTTGCTTCTGGTTCCGTGAGGGAGATTGACGCTGTTCCGCCTGTATTCCCCGACAAGACAGCTAGCGAACCAGGATATTGATTTGGGGTCAATCCAGACAAGTTCCATTGGGACCACGGAGGCAAAAATTCGCCGTAGCCATAAGGATATCCGACTTCGCGAAGAATGGCGTTCACGTTATCTGGAAGACCAACCGTGTCGTTTGCACTAGAGAACTGTTGCAAGACGATATTCGACGGAAGACCCTGCGGGTATGCACGAGACAAGGCATTCTGAACAATCATCTGCATTACATTGTCGAGCATGCTCTCACCTCAAGAATGACAAAAACACGGCCTACTGATATGCCGTGTCTTGATATTGATAACTTGTTATAGCTGCTGTATTCCTCTTTTAGTGACTTGCGTAGAACAGGAAAAGCCCAATAATCAGATTCGGGAGGCCAGTCAGAAAGATGAGTCCAGCTAGGTTCAAGTTGGCACCCGTATCCGTGCGATCCGAAGAATTGGAAAATCTAAGGTTGAACGTACGTGACTTACTGAGACCACCCACAATCAATGCAGCAAAGAGAACCAGAAACACGCCAATCCGAATCATATATATCTGTGTAAAGTGAAAATTGTGGGCAATAGCCCCGATCCCGAATAGTATGCCCATCAGAACGAAACCGGACAAAAGACCATACAACAATGTTTTCATGCGGCAATCTCCCATTCCTTTATTTTTTCATCATACAACTCTTTGGGATGCGATTGAGTTCATTGGGGCGTATAACCATGCATCCGTGGACCAAGTAGTTCTTCAGTTAATGCCCCCGTTTGTTCAAGAAAGGTTGTTGCAAATTTCCTTACGATGAAGTTCCTTGTCCATATTTGGCATACCACGCATCGATAGCTTGCTTCACCTGAACCTGTTTATTTTTTAGACCATGATTGCCACCAGCAATCAGATCGAGTTTTACGTTAGAATTTGTCCGTTTCATATCATCGTAAAGCAATTCAACTGTTTGCCAGGCAACGCTATTATCGTCTGTTCCCTGTAACAATAATGTAGGGACATGTATTTTCTGATAGTCAATTGATACAGATTTTAATTTTGGATTTGCTGCTGAATATGAACCATAGTTGGTTAGTATAGCGTTGTAATCCTCAGAAGCTAAAGTGTTTGTATCTTTGTTTTTCGAAGCCCACTGTCCATCAATATCCCAACCTGTAAATGGACTAACAGCAATAACGGATCGAATGTCATTTCGTTCTGCCGCAAGCTGTAATGCAACTGCGCCCCCCATAGATGTTCCTTCTAAGTAAATATCATCGGGTTCGACTGAATAGACGGTTCCCTGAAGTGCTTTAATGGCATTATCAACATCGGATACCTCGCCCTGCAAATTTGGTATTGTACCATCACTGTCTGCGTATCCTCTGTACTCTGGGACTAAAGTAATCAGCCCCTCACTGGCATATTGAAGCGTGGTCGAAGTTGCTGGACTGGTCTGATGAGATCTGTTTAATGCGACAGCGGAGCCTCCATGGAGACTCACCAAGAGAGGATACATCCCTGCATACTTTGGAGCGGCTAAGAACGCTTCAGTCTTAGTGTCGTGACTCCAATAAATCATTTTGTACGTTTCGATACCTGAATTGGTATGCGGAACACTGATGGCTGTTAGAGAAATTAAATCACCATCTTGATGGGTGGTAGGTTGTGTAGTTCGGTTCGATGTACTCAACTTCATAGAACTGGTTGTTTTCTCAGCGGGTTGTAACGTACTACATCCAGTAGCAATTATGGATATGTAAATCAACAATGTATGTGTAATAAATTTACTTAAATTCAAGTGATTTCACCTCAACATCCAGATTACTACATCCTGAATGTACGGGTAATATTTTAATAACAATTTTTACGTCATTTTTAAATCACTTATCTGCTGCATCATCTTCAGCTAACCGCAACAAGATTAACATATAATACATTGAATAAATATCCAATTTAACCTCAGAATTCAAAGGGAACATTAGCAAACTGGATAGTGTACTGGAACAGCCAATCTCCACCCTCTTCGACTTGAATGATCTTCTTTTGAACACGGATGATGAACATCTGTTGGTTGTCTAAGTCCCCATGAAATCTCCGTTGGCTACGCAATGTGAAGTATTGGCCAACTCTCCACCCGCTTAAATACGAGGTAAAGGAGCCTTGGATGTGAGGCATGGCGTACTTGTTTAATGTCATCGTGGCGCGTGTTTGCGCGAGTGTTGGAGTTTCCGCAGACAAACTCGGGTCCATGCGGTTGTATTCATAGATTCCATCCGTGCCATCGATAGCTCGCATGTAGGCTTGCGCTTGTGGGTCTTCCACCATGACAACGGTTTGCTGCATGGGGTAATAATCAACCTCGATTTGCACTCCATTTGCAGGCGCTGTATTGAATCTAAGCGTCTGCGCCGAGAAATTCACATACACCGTCTGATCATTCGTGGCACTCGTATTCGTCTGCCCCGGATAACCGTCGATTCCATCCAACGCAATCTGATACGCCGTTCCACCGACGAAGACGGATATTCTGGAAACGTCATTCGGAGGTTGATAATCCATCGTGAACACAGTGGTTGAACCGTCTCCCGTGAAACATTGCTTATACAACGCTTGTTGCGCGACATAAATACCCGTGATGTACACGCGATTCTTTTGTTGGGAGACGTCCTCACTGACCTTGAAATCCACCCAATTCGGCAGATTAGATGGCTCTAAATACGGGTCTTCGGCGAGATCGTCTGTGTCCAAAATGTTATTAGGAAGCGGGCTCACAAAGTTCTCTGTGCTAAAGAAATTGACGTCCCGATAGAAATCTATAAAAAATCCCCATCCTAGCATCTGTGTAAGTTGCCCCATTACTTCGGACGGAGGGATATACACAAACTGCAAGATGGGGAGAGGGATCGTTGGGAACTGTTGAACGTTGTTTGTTGTGAACGTTCGCGTATTACCAGGCGTATTCACGTACGTTTCAACGATTTCCGCGATCAATTGTTGAACCGTGATGCCTTGGGCGTATGTTGCATTCACTAAATGACGGTCGAACCACTTAGAATAATCGCTGCATTGACAGTGATAGACCATCGTATTCGGTTCCATTTCTTCTTCCTCGGCATTGACTAAGATTCCGCCGAATTCACGCTCTCCATTGGCATTGGTGAATACAACTTCTTGACCTGCACGTGGGCGGTCAATAGGCCACAGCCACTGATCGCCCGAATACATGCCGCGAATCCACACGTCAAAATTGGCTTCGGTTTGTTGTAATGCAATGTCCTGGTCAACTTCGACGGAAGAAAGGTCAACCCACCACGCGCCATATTCGTTGTTCCCTCCGATATATGAGACGCCTTCAATCTGGATATCTACACCCATTGAGGCCCCCCTTAGAACGACCAATCGAAGTTACCACGTAGTTTTAGTTGTCTTACCAGTTCATCCGCGACCTGTTGCGCCATTTGACGCGCATTGTTGCTTGTACCTTGCAAGACGACTTGGATATTGAAGTTCTGATTTACATTTCGTCGGGGTGCAGTGCCGCCCGTAGGCAATCCGCCATTAACATTGGTGTTGGAGCCATTCAACGGAACGACAGCTTCGGGGCCATCTTCACCTAGCATGTAATGCGTTCCAGAGTTCAAACCGATACCAACGATAGGCTCTTGGAGAATACCGCCCGTTGCGTATCCGACGTAGTTTGAACTTCCGAGACCCGTTTTTGCTACAAGGTTGTGCGGGCTTCCATATCGGGTAAGGATGTACCGAATTGACGCTGTGAGGTTATCAATCGGGTTCAAAATGTTATTCATTCCGGCCTTCATGTACTCTGCGAACGTAGAGGGCAACATTTGTGCGATACCTGTAGCATGTTGACCGTCTACCGTTTGCGAGTTTACGGCGTTCGGATTTCCGCCACTTTCTGCTGATACCAAGTGTTCGAGCGTATTCAACCATGCACTACCCGAAACACCCGCATCTTTCATGGCATCTTTAATCCATGACGTGACGGTACCGGACAGCTTAACGGGTGTTGACGTTACGCCATTTCCCCCACCGAACCAGTTTTTTACCTTTTGCCACAGGCTTGATAAGGAATTTCCGAGGTTAGTCATCCAACTGTTCCATGTAAGTGAAGTGGACTTGGTGAAATTCTTTAGGTCGGAATCCAACGATTTTCCCCAACTATTCCATGAGTTCGATACCGTCTTAGACCACGACCCAAAATCCTTGTTCAGTGTGCTTCCCCAGGACGTCCATGATCCGCTAATGGTCTTTGACCATGACCCGAATTCCGTGTGAAGGTCTTTACCCCACGTACTCCAGTCTGAACCGATGGTTCCAGACCATGAGGAGAAGTATCTACGTAGATCTGTGCCCCATGTATTCCAGTCCGAATTAATCGTTGAGGACCAACCACCGAAATCCTTACGTAAGTTTGTGCCCCAAGTGTTCCAATCGGAGCGGATGGTTTGAGACCATGAATCGTAGTCCCTTCCTAAGTCCGTTCCCCACGCATGGAAGTCGGTTTTAATGGTGTCAGACCACGAACTGAAATCGCTAAGTAAGTCAGTACCCCATGTGTCCCAACGGGTACGAATGTCACCAGACCACGTTTGGAAGTCGGAGCCTAAATCTTGACCCCACGTACTGAATCGATTGAACATCGAATTCAGTCCAGACCGCACATTAGAATCCGTATTCGTAGCCCACTGACTAATCCTCTGTGACGTGTTTCCTACCCAGTTGTAGAATTCATTGGAGCTTACATCCGCCCAATTGTGAATATGATCTCCTGCATTCTGCGCCCATGATGAAATGTGTTGTCCGGCCTCTGAGGACCATTTCGAAATGTCATTTCCGGCTTGCTTCGTGAATTGGGATACCTGTTTGAAATGCGTCCCTAGTTCCGTAAGGCCAGCAACGAGAACACCGATACCGCCAAGGGCAAGGCCAATAGGTAATCCGACGCCCGTTGCATCTGCGGCTGCTCCCGCCGCTTCAAGTCCGCCTGCAATGCCGAGTCCGGCTTCCGCCGCACCTTCACCAGCTTCAGCAGCCGTTCCGCCGATTCCGAGTAGTCGTCCGATGCCGCCGATGCCTTTTCCGAGTAGCTTTCCGAGCGTCAACTTTCCGCCCACTTCGCCCAAAACACCCATTCCAGAAAGAACGTCAAACGTGAATGAGGTCGCCTTGATAGAAGCCGCGACACCTGTGAAGACAAGCGGAAGTGCGCCGAGATTCTTAGCTACGCTTTCAATCGCGCTCTTTAGGTCACCAATCGGCCCTTTTCCACTGTTGATCGCATTTGCGATCCCCGTAACAGCATTCGTGATTTTGCCAACCAGGGGTTCCAATTTAACCGCGAGAGAAGCGAATGCAAGGCCGAGTTGTTGCATATCACCTTGCAATGTCATGTTCTGCTTCACAGCATTATTCAATTGCGAAGGTGTCATATTGAGGTTGATGCCCGACATTTGTTGTTCCATCGAGTTCCAATTCGACAGAAGTGGAGCGAGTTGCGTTGTCCCTGTGAGGTTCAACAATTGAGAGGCCTTTGTTCCTTGGCCTTGGGACAGGAATTTTCTGTACTGAGTGCCAATCGTATTGAGCAATTCCCACGGACTTGTCACGGTGTCCGCTTGGTTGATGCCGAGAGATTCTAGCTCAATCGCCTGTTGACTTAGCGCGCCAGTACCAACCTGCGGAGTAAATATGTTTTGCAGATTACCCGCGAGATTGGACAAGAAACTAACGCCCGATGAACCAGACATTCCAGCCGACGCGAGCATTGCGTACGCTTGCGCCGCACCATTCACGCTCATGTTGTTCATCGTCCGTAACTGGTTTATGTACTGGAAGTTGTTACCTGCATTCACAAGAGACTGAATGCCGTAATAGCCCATCATCGCGTTCATGCCTGTTGTCAGGAACTTCATTGGGAGTTCATTCATCAAGCTATTGGCGCCATTGACGGAATTTAGCCAAGACGGAACAGGCGTTTTAGTAACCGCAGGCGTCTTCGACGGCGCTGGAGCGTTCTGAGCGTTCATGTAATCGCGGAACTGATTATAGAATTCCAGTGGAGCTTCTTCGTTCGCGGTTGTACTGTTCCACCCAAGCCATTCATCCTGAGCCTTTTGATAGGCTTCTTTGAGGGATTCCGGCACTTGCGATTCGTTGAGTTGGGAGAACCAAGTAGTCGCTTCTTGGGCGGTTAGTTCAGGCAACGATTTAGAACCGCTTCGGCTAGATGATGTGCCATTAGCCGCATTTCCAAGTGCCGCTATAGCACTACTCAGACCCGATTCCTCGCCAGATACGACAGCGCGCATACCTTCGGCAAGCTTCTGGACTTCATCGACCGTGGTGGATAGTTCGGTATTCAGCTGCTGTACCGACTTAACCATGTCGGAGAATGGGGCTTTCCCCGCGTCACTGTCGATTGCCATCGTGTCTTCCAAAACAGCCCGTAACGCATCTTGAATGTCCTTGATAGGAGCGCTCCACGCTTCGAACGGGTCTCTTTCCGCTTCATCGAGGGTTTTTACAAGCTCATCCCGCATGTCAGCGAGAGTTTCCGTAAACCTTGAACCTTGACCATTCAAATCCGCCATGTCGTCTGACAGCCTAACTAAAGCATCAGATTCACCAATGGCATCTAAGACGTCTCTAAGATCGGTTGTACGGTCATCGAGTTCTGAAAGGAGATCGGACAGATCAGTGGCGGCTTCGTCCATCTTGGCGAAAGGATTCAGGTCATCGAATTCGGCTAGAGATTCTTTCAACGCATCCAGAACACCCGCGAGTTCCTTTAGCGCTTCTGATGCCTCGTCATTGGCGATGATATTCAGTTTCAGATCAAGATCATTTATCTCCGCCAAGGGTCCTCACTCTCCTTTCGCCTATCTTCTATCTTCTTTGCATCACGTTTTGCAGCCATAAATAAAAGCCACCGTTGGACTTTATCAGCGTCCATCGTGGCTAGTTCATCGGGTCTTATATGCAATGCACAGCACAATTCGAATTCCTCGTACTCACGAACGATTTCCTTTAGGGGTTGATTGTTCTGAGCGCGTAACGAATCAAGCGGAGTTTGCCCCGTAATGACGTTTACGAGGCGTTTTCGGAGTTTGGGTCAACTTTCACCGAATCCAAGATTGTACGGGATTCCTTCAAGAGACGCGCCATGATTCGTCCATCTACGAAATCCAATTGTCCTTCCTGCGAATTCCTTGGAAGTGGCACGGCGTTCCCATCGTCGTCTTTGACGTTCCATTCCTTGACCATATTGATTAAGAGTAAATTCTGAAGTTCAGAGGATTCGTCTTCAGTCAACGAATCTTTTCCGACGAACTTGCCAACTTTCCTCATCAATCCCCAAGGTGGAACGTCTCGCAAAACCGCATATGCGCCTGTCTGAATGTCGTTTAGGTCTACTCGCATATAAAACCCTCCTTAGCTTGCTGCGGAGCTTGTATAGGCCGTAGAAACACCATTTTTAAGCGTTGCAGTAACGACAGATGCATCAGTAGCGTTGTAAATCGCAGAACCGCTCAAAGACGACTGTACGTATTCCTGAGAACGATCAATCGTCGGCTTTGTGAATTGAACAGCAGACGATGTGAACGTGATGGAATATCCCGTTCCTGGCTGTGTAAGGGTCACAGAAACGGCTTTTGTAGCCTGATTCAATGCCAACGTGTATTCCGAGTCGTCTTCCATGTAGAAATCAATGTCCCAATCGGCAGCGAGAGGGCCAAGGAAGATATCGAACGGATTTTGGCTGTTTGCCGCGCTGAACAGGGCTTCCGAATTCTTTCGTTGGAGGTTCAACGTCAGGGAATTCAGCTTCGCATTTGCCGTACCACCGATGGACAGGCTTGCTTCCCAGCCAAGGAAGAACGGGTTAGTTCCGAATGTCTGACTCGATGGTGCTGTGGCAGATGCAGAAGGAAAACCGATGAATGATGCGCTATATGTCAGCCCTGCATCCGGTGTGAATTTGAAAGACAACTTTGTCAGCTTTTGCCCGGGGAACTGACGGAATCCAGCTACGTAGTAATCGGACAGTGTGAGGCTTCCTGGGTATGATGCAGTTCCGAACGTATGCGTATATGGAGCCGAAGACCCGGACACCGTATCGGTCCCGAAAATCGCCGCGAGTAAGTTACCGATGGACGAAGGATAAGCGTCTCCTTCAATGTCATACGTGGACGACATTGTTCCAAGGTATTCCCCATACAGGTTGGTATTAGGTCAAGAGGGTGGACACCTCGAACAGAGAGTTTCATAATATTACATACAATTTATCCTTGTGTTTTAAGCAACATTCTCAAGCGACATACGGCGATATTCGTCCTGGAATTGTACGGGCGTTTGATATCTAATAGACGAATGAATACGCCTTCTGTTGTACCAGACTTCGATATACTCCCAGATATCTCGTTTGGCTCTTGCACGACTGGTGTACGTTTCAAGGTGAATGAGCTCTCGCTTGATGACACTGTGGAATGATTCGATGCAGGCATTATCGTAACAGCAACCTTTGCGGCTCATGCTTCCAATCATCTTGTACTCTTTCAGCTTATCCTGGTATTCTCTTGACGCATATTGGCTACCACGGTCTGAGTGATGTAATATGCCATCATCGGGCTTTTCACGTTGATACGCTTGTTCTAGCGCATCTATGACCAGCTCTTTTGTCATACGTGAGTCAGCTTTCCATCCAACAATTTTCCGCGTAAACAAGTCCATAACGCTGGCTACATATAGCCACCCTTCGTTGGTCCAAACATACGTAATATCCGACATCCACACCTGGTTTGGACGTTGTGCCTGAAACGTCTGATTCAACACATTGTCGTGAACGGGATGGCTGTGTTTCGAGTTGGTTGTCGCTTTATATTTGCGCACAGTTCGGCTTTTCAGGCCGTTCTCTCGCATAATTCCCGCCACGGTCTTCTGGCTAACACGCAATCCTTCCTTACGTAGCACTTGTGTAATCTTTGGGCTCCCGTACAAACGGCGAGAGGACAAGAAGATTTGATGAATACGTTGTATAAGCTTTTTCCGTCGTTTTTTACGCGCGCTATCTGGGCTTTTAAGCCATGCATAGTACCCGCTTCGATAAACCTGCAAAACCTGGCACATCCTCTGAACCGAAAAGTCGAAGCGGTGGTCATAGATAAATTGGTACCTTACTTCCGGTCTTTGCTGAAGATGCGCACGGCTTTTTTAAGATCTCATTTTCCTCTTTCAATTCCCTGATTTCACGCTCTAAATCTCGTGTTGCTTGAGCATCCGGCTTCAGATTGCCCGTACCGACGAATGGATGCTTCGGATCATTTTTGTATTGAGTTATCCACCCGTAGAGTGTTTTTTCAGAGATACCCAAGTCACGAGCGACGTGGGCCGCTACCTTCCCCTCCTCCAAAACCAATTTCACCGTATTCATTTTGAATTCTTTATCATACTGACTCGCCACGTAGACACCTCAAATCGATTTACTCATTTTCGCATTCTCGATTCGGTGTGTCCACAATTTGAGCCTAACATCAGGTCTACCGGCTGTCCACGCATCCCTGTATCTGCAACGTATTGTGGGTTATCTTGCGGTTTGTAACTGCGCACAGGGATAAATGCTGTCGGAGCAACTGCGCTTCCGAGTGTCGTTTCTACTGCAAGTCCGAGATACGATAGGCTAGTTAGTTTTGCGCCACTCAATTAGTCTTCGCCCCCTTCTTGTCGTCAGCGACTTCTTTGACCACTTCGAAATTCGGGAGCTGTGGTAGTTCCTTCACCTCAGGGATTTCATCGTTCGGATTCACAATCCAGACTTTCCCCTCATGCATCAAGAACACTTGTTCAGTGCCTGTATATTTGATCTTCATGTTCTCACCCGCCTTGTGCAGAAATGCAGAGAAGACTAAGCGTGGACTTGTTCAATGGACTCAATATCGATTTTGCTTACGATGTAGAGCTCAACTTCCGTCCTCTGATGGGATTCTTGGATGCGGAAACTCTCACCGAATTTCATCGATGCACCGAGAGGGTAACTAGGTGTGATCAGCATCTTGTTCGTTCGTATCTGTGCTGCGATTTCATCCAACATCCGATAAAAGCTATCCAGAGTGGATTCAGCTTCGGCCCCGCGTGTCTTTGCAGGGAGAATTTGAACCAACACAGCCGATAGGTTGTAGGTGATCAACTTTTCCTGTGCGTATTGGCGCTTTTCTTGTGATGTTGGAGAGGTCACAAACAAGATCGGTTGCATGTTGTTTCTGGCTTCGAACGGTTCACCCATCGCAACCGTCTTGATATCTGGAAATGTGGAAGATGGAGACGTGCGATAGGGAGCGAGAACCGCCCCTGCGCTGTGGTCGTATTGTGTCGGGGCCTTCAACGTAACGGTGAAAGGCCCGTTCCCTGTCACGTCCTTGATAGACACGGATTCGGACAATGACCCCATATCGAGCTTTGCAGTATCAATCGGACGCGATGCATTGACGGAAATGGTTGTTGAACCAGCCGGAGCATCAGCAGCTAAGGTCGTGGAGAATCCGCCAAAAAACTCATACAAGGCGAGTTGTTGGTCTTCACGTGCCACTAGATACCGCCCCCCGATACCCACTGTGTCATGATGCGATTCGTTACGTCCTGTATCGCCATTTCGTCCATCGCTTGTTGAAAGGCTTCCCAGCGAAAATCGTTTGGTTCAGTACCTGGATGGTTGACAGCCTTTGGGAACACGGCTGTGCCGACTTTAGGCCAGAAGAACGACAAATGAGGGAATTGCGGAAGCTGTTTCCGTGTTGAAACCACGCTTCTAGGACCGCGAGGTGCAATCCTGTGTGGTTTCGTTCCTCCGATGACCCATATACCTTGCCTTGCACCTGCCAGATATGACCCGTATTGTCCATAGACGAAATGCAGACTATCACGGAGTTCTCCGCCCATAATCATCGTTCCGTCTAGCAAATACCGTTTCCCAACAGGCGCATGCTGTTTGACGTATGGGGTCATAGTCTCTGATACACCGCGAACAAGCGCGTCCATCAAGTTTCCAGCCGAGTCCGCCATGCCTTCAATAATCGATGTTAAGCTGTCGTCCTCCACACGAAAGGCGAACATCAGATCACCCTCCTCAACGGCTGCAGGAATTGGCGAACCAATTGCATGTCTTCCGCATCGATGACGTTCATGGATTCCACTGTTCCGCCCATCATGACCGAACCACCTGCGCGCCTTTCTTTAACGAGATAGGCTGCAATGAGGATGCAACACAAAGGCACTACATCAGGCAATTGAGATACGCGAACACCTGCGCTGTGATCAAACAGAAGGCTATCTGAGAGGGTGATCGTTTTATCCGTGAAGGAATCTACGGTCTCTTCCTCGTAATTCGCGCCATCATAAATCTTGATGATATCGCCTTGGTTGATGCCCATTGTATTGTCCACGGTCAAAACGTTCGTTCCAGCCTGTACATCGGCAGTCAGAAGCGTGTTGGCATAACCTGCGACATACGTTGTCTGGACGGTCAATGCCGGCTGTCCCCATCCGTATGTAGCGCTGTAAGCCGCGTCATAGGCGATGTACTTATGACCGTCTTCAAATTCCCCAAACAAGTCGATACATGTCGTATCGATTGGGTGCCACGCATCGCGGGCGGTCTGTCGCCATTGTGCCGATACGATTTGTTGAATGGGGAAATGGTTCAGACGGACTTCCAGACCACCCGATTGTTTAGGACGTGCTTGGCGTGTTTCCGTATGTTGATGTGCGTACAATGGATAGTAGACCCATTGATCAATCGCAGATGACGCCGCTTGAAGGACAAGTTGCAGTTCTGCGGTTTGCTGTTCGTCAGTTCCATCGGGAACGAGATCATCTACTTCAAGTCCTGTCGGATGGTTCAAGAACTCCTGCACTGTGGCGTATAGGCGAAGCATGGTTATTCAGCCTTCTTGTCATCCGATTTCTTGCCAGAGGTCTTTTTCTGCGCTGATACATCGAAACCAAGTTCTTCTGCGAGACGCCGCAATTCTTCTTCCTTCTCCTTGCGTTTCAGTTCGCGCAGGGCTTCTGGTTCCGGTGATGGTTTGAATCCATTGTGCAAAGGCACATTTTCAGGCCAATCAATGACACCCTCAACCATCGGAAGTTGTTTGGTCGTTCCATCCGGCATAACTACGCTTACAGTTCCGTTTCCGCACATTACTGGATGTTTCACATACATTAGTTTTCAGCCCCCTCACGGCGTTTTCTGGCGCGTTCTTCAAGCTCTTGGATACTTATACCCATAGACCACGATTTTCGATAGCTAGTAACGGCTCCATGACCGCATTTGAGCAGTTTGTCAGCTTCCATCCGAGGTACTTCCACGACATGATCATTGGCGTCATAGCGGACAAGGCCGTTTGAACTGGTCACGCCCCGACAATTCGGGTCATCGATGCCGATTTTTACGGTTTCAAGCGGATGTGACATACAAGACTCCCCCTACACAAAACGAGCGCCCAAGCATTTCGCCCAGGCGCTCGTTTGATGGGTTTTTAGGCAGCGGCAGGTGCATTGATACCTGTGATAGCAAGGTTCTGAGAAGGCAAGAAGCAATGGAGAGCACCAAAGTTGCGAATCTCAGAAATCCATTGCGGATTGCTTGAAATCGGTTGATAGTCGATTTCGAGGTAATCCATTGCACCAACCCATGTCCAAACATCCGGTACGTTATTACCTACATACCAGTCGGGGAGTTGCTCAGTGATACCGAGCATGATGCCTTGTGGCAGGTAAGCATGAACGTCTACAGGGATAATCTTCGAGGTTACAGGGTTCAGGTAACGGCTCACACGGAAGTTGGCCGTCATTTCGCCCTGTGCGTTGCCCTGTTGGGCAGCGAACCAGTACGGTTGCCCGCCGTTGTTACCCGTGAGCAGCTTCGTGAGCGTTTGAATGTCCAAAGCGGAGCAGTACAGGTGGTCAGGGTTTGCGAACTGGTTGGTGAATGCGTTGGAGAACGCGGTATTCACATCATCCAGAGTAAGCGTACCGTTGACAGCCTGAATGGTTGCATTGCTTCCTTGCGCGAAAATCCACGACAGGATGCCGTTGAACGAACCATTCAGACCATTCGGGCCGCTACCGACAGAAGCGGTTTGGTCAATGGTCGGAGCTTGCAAGCCATTGGTCGGAACGCTCGTTACCGTCAACGGAGCACCCGTGGTGAATCCTGCAAAATAGAACGGGCCATTTGCAGATGCACCAAGGTACAATACCCAACCAATCACCGGAACAGGGCCAGTGTAGGCAGGAGGCGTGAATACAACGGTGTTCGTGCCACCACCGGAGCCAGTTTCAACGGAGAGCTGTGCAGTTTGTGGCAAGGATTGACCTGCCGTGGTCTTGCTATATGCAATCGCGCCTTGGTTGGTCGGCATACCCGTAGGAATTGCGAATGCAGACACAGCCGTATATAGCGCGTAAACAGTCGTACTTGCAGGGATTGTTCCACCCGTGGTGCCAGTGGTCAAAGTACCACCTGCAGGAGCGTTACCCATTGCACCACCGAATGTCAGATTGATGCCATTCACAGGACCATTGTTCACGGTGAAGACCTGTTGAGTAGAACCAACACCACCCAAGAACAGGCGTTCTTCTTTGATGAAAAGACCTTTCAAGAGGTTCGCAACTGCAACGGCGCGAGAATCGATGGAGAAATCACCGTTGTTGCCTTCACCTGCGAACAACTGCTCCATCGTTACCGGATCAGACGAAATACCGTAACTCATGAAGTAAGTTGTAACGTCTGCGAACTGCGTAGCGATTGCCGGAGCGAGTTGTCCTTCCGTTGCGATACCAGAGACATTGTTAACGTCGACATTCGTGACCGACTTGGCCTCAAAATTGCGACCACGACGACGAATGCGAGGAATCATGTTCCGTAAAGGAGAGAATGTCGGTTGCAGGAACACAGCATACTCCGCGAGGTCGTATGGTTGCATTCCAGAACTGATGCCGAATTTAGCGAGGTCGGCCATCACATCTTTATCCAGTGTGGCTTGTTGAGGGCTTGCGAAGAATCCTTGAAGTGCGCTTACGACTTCACGGATATCAGCAGCGATATTGTATCCTGGCATTTATGTTTAACGTCCTTTCGTAATGTGAAGTAATGGTTCGTCTCCACACCACGCTCAGGCTTTCGCCCCTAAGAACGGGTCTAGCGGATGATTCTTTGTGCAGTCAGGAGTTCTCAGCTCCAACCGCGAGCTTTTGCGATGGCGGCTGCCATAACGCGCTGTTGGTCTTTCGGGCTAAGTTTCCGCATCTCCGCCTGCACGTTCTTTACTGCAGAAGTGCGTTGTTCCGTTTCTGGATTCAATGCGTAAGCTCTGTCGGCTTCATAGATGAAAGGTGATGGCTGAGACATATGCTCGACCTTCTCCAACCTGTTGATGACAGGTTCTAGGACACCTTTCACGGCTTCACCAACTGACTTTGCGATATCGTCAGAAGCTGTCTTGTCGCTACGGACGGACAATGCCGCTTTTACCGCATCAGCGACTACAGACTTCATATCGCCTGCCGTGAAGTTGATTTGTCCATCACCTTCTGGCTTCGATGTAGGAGCAACGGGATTTTCGCCAAGATTCGGCTCTGTTTCGCCTTCCTCATGGTTCATTTCATCTTCGCCTTGGTTAATCATTGTCATCATTGCTGTGATTTGATCTTTCAGCTCAGCAATGATTTCTTTAGGGTCTGTTCCATGAACACGGCTCGGGTTTTCAGCTGCGTCCGCACCCTTTCCTGAAAATGCGGAAGCGGCCTTTTCAATGACCTCACCGAATGTTTTATATGCAGTACGCAAGTCAGAAATCATCTTGTCATGCTTGGAAGGTTGCGGTTCTGCGGGTTCTGCATCTTTCACGACACCAAACTTTTTGAGGACAGCCAGAACAGCCTTTTCAACCTTGTCATCGTCAGATTCGGTTGTACTGTCTGCGCTCTTGTCCTCAGTTTTCTTGTCCGGTTCAGCGCCTTTGTCATCAGGTGTAGCGCCCTTCTCGTCCGCTTTTTCATTGTCCATCGGCGTCTTGTCTGCTTCTTTATCGTCTTTCTTGGACGTTTCGGCAGACTTCACGAATGCAGACACTTGATGACCACAATCGGCAAAACCGGATACGCGAGTACCACCCGCCAATTCAGTTGCCATTGCACCTTTAACGATGGTCACACCCTTACGGCATTGCTGACAAAGGACCTTACGAGCCATAGCCGCATCAATCGCGGCTTTGATAGCCATATCTTCTGCGGTCTGCGCTCCTTCGGTTGAAGCGTTTTTGTTCTTTTCGTCCACTTCAATACCCACCTCCCCGGGCGAATCTTGATTAGGTGCATCAGAAGTAGCACCTTTGGTTTTGGACTTTTTCATGTCCTCGTCTTCGTCATTATCTGGAGTTGATTTTCCAGAGGCTTGTTCTCCAGGTTCAGTGCCTGGAACCTGTTCCGGTTCTCCGACAATGACATTGCCTTGTCCATCCATATCGATGGGCACCCTGTAAACCTCATCACCGACTTTGACGACGACACTCGTAGCATCTTGAGATATGATCGTCGGTTCGTCACCATCGTCTTTCAGATGCCCTGGCTGTTGGATCGGGTTTCCGTCATCATCAAAATCAGCAGGGTTCACTTCGTCACCATCAAGTGGCTTTGCGGTCTTTTCGATGATGAATCCTGTTTGACAGTCGAGCCATTCATTCGCCCCTGCCATCTTCACAAGGTCAAACTTTGCGCTGGACACAGCAGGGCGATCGACAAGGCTGATTTCCACGATTTTGCCACCGCAGATCCGCCCGTTCGGCGCTTCAAGGTCGCGCTTTACAATCGGATCTTTGATACCGATGGACAGGCCCTTATAAACACCTTCCTCGACCTTTTTGATAGCCATTGGGTCAATGATCCGGGCTTGAATGAACGGATCATCGTTCTCGTCAAACTCTAGCTTCTCGCCCGTGCCCACCGCGGAAGGACTATGCATTTCGCGTATGTTCGCCCACTTGTACCATTCGGGCAGGGCTTCTTTTACCCATTTCTTGTCCGCAATCTGTCCATCAACGTCCAGTTCTTCTTTCGTTGGACGACCATAGATGCGGAGACTACCGTCTTCCTGCTTCTCAGCCTTCATGATCTCTGCATACGTCCATGCAGTTGGTGTATAGGTCTGCGCCATTTCTCAGTCTCACCTCCTTTCAAAGCGAATCGGTGTGCCGATAGGCACTAACTGGCACCTACAATTCGGATGCCGAGGTGGTTTGATGACTTCAGGATCGACGACTCGTCCGTGCAACTCTCTACACCCCCGACAGGTTTTGTGATCCATCTTGGCAACCCACTTCATGTAGCCGATGCCGTTTGTTTGATGGTGTGATGACCAATCACTTCCAGCGTCAGATTCGGCGTCTGTGACCTCTGTGATTGCAATCTGTTGACCTTTCCAATCAGCTCGGTCATCCATCCATTCAGTGAGTTGTTTCACAAGTTCGTCCACATCTGCACCTGTCGCTTCAATCCGGACTGCGGATTCGTTCAAGTCGCTGTTCCATGTATCTGCAATCATTCGGGCGTGTTCTGCGGCCTTCTGCACTTCCCCTAAAATGATTTCAGACCAATCAGGTTCACCATCAACCCAATCGGTCTGAGGAAGTTCGTTGTATGCGTCCTGGTAGGCTTCCAATCGATGCTGAGCAATGATTTCCGCGAGTTCGGTCACATCATCATCCGAAAAATAAAACGCCCTTCTGACTTGGGCGCTTGTTACGAATGATTCATTTTTGATTGCGTTCTTCTTTTTGCGGAGTAGGGCTAACCACCCGGCAGTCATTTCTTCTTCTCGCTTCTTCCGCTCGTCATCGTCAGACGTTGGAGAAGCGGCTTTGCTGGATAGGTGCTGCTTGATTGCTTCAACGATTCCGGCGTTCTGCGCGTCCGTCTGCGGGTCTCCTGTAGGTGGAAATCCGCCCGTTGCTTGTTGTTGAGGCGTCAAAGGCAAGACGCCTTGTGATGTAATCAGCAGCTGTTGTTCAGGAAGAATGACGCCTGCATGTGTCTCTATCATGTGACCCCAACCGATGCCTTCGCCACCGAGTTCTTCAAGCACTTGATCAAGCGAAATTTGCCCGCTACGCAATGCTTTATCGTTGGCTTCGTACTTTTCATTCAGGTCTTCTGTAATGAGTTCAGTGAACTTGAATTCGATGTCGGTTGTACCCCAATGATCGCGAATGATTCGCGTCATCTTTTCTTCAATCCATTTAGCTAGAGGAATGAGACCTTTGCGTTTCTCTAGGTCTTCCATCGCCTGTGCATGTCCTGACCCGCCTAGACCGTTCGAATTGCTTGGAGCAAAGCCCATTTCCTGCCTCGTAACGTCCATCGCTACGCAAGCCAGGTCGATGACGTAATTCGCGAACGTCACATCGAATTCGAAAGGCTTAATAGCTTGCCACTTCGTTCCGGCAGGAGCAGGATATACGCGCATCTTGTCCGCGACAGTGGAAACAGCACCGTTCAAGAAGTCCGCGATGTCTTGGATTTGTTGAGGGCTTTGGTTTTCCGGCGCTTCGAGAATACCGAGTGGCAACGTTGAATCGTTGTACATCGCAATGTTGAACTGGTCATATCTCAGGAGCAGGAGCATGAGAATCATGCATTGTTCAACGTGCGAGAAGCCGTATGGCGTGATGTTCCGTAGGTTTCTAGGCCAAAAATATAATTCGTCCTGCGTGAAGCTCGCCCGTGGAACGCCGTATGCGTAGATTTGATAGGCTGGCAATGGTGGAGCAGGCAAACGTCCATCGAGACTGAGCAAGACTTTCGTATTCTCTCCGTCTACACGACGAAGGGCGACCAGTTTCCCACCTAGCGTCTTCTGAGGCCAGATGGTCAACCAATCGCCCACGTAATAATCCTCAATCACAGCATTCAACCAGTCTTTCCAACTGATTTCGCCCTTACGAATCCAATTCTTCGCATCATAGGTCGTATAGTAACCTTCGGGATACTGGAAGAACTGCCGGATTTCACGGGTCATGTCTCCGTATTTCTTGGCAATCGTTTTTCCACGTTCACGTTGCGTATTGCCATACTTCGGGTCTTGTAGTGCGTCTTGGCTCGGTACAATGTCCCAATCCAATGCGCAAATCTCCGTCTTTCGTATCTCAATCGCTCTACGGATTAGGAACGTCATATCTGCCAGTCGTCTTAGCAGCTGTCCGTCAATGCGCCTGTCGCTGTCTGGAGGCGTTGGGAAGTTCCAACCTACCCGATAGACCCATTGCCGAGGTTCACCACCGAGCGGAAACGGCGTTGCAGGATTCCCTGGTCCCATCTGAGCAACGGTTGACCAATCGGCATTAGGCTGTTGTGATGCAAATGGTGTTCCCAATGTTTTATCAGGGCTCTGATTCGCCTGTAATTGGGCCTGTAGGCTCGTTAATGCGCTCGATAGTACATTAAGTCCTGCCTCCATGTTAGACCGTTTCAAAACGTTTCCCGAGACCATTTTCCCGAATATCTCTACTCCCATTCATTCACCTCCCTAGAAAAGCTACAGACTCCTATCCGTTAGGAGTAGGAGTCTGTTGGGTTCCAATGTTGAAGTAAGTATCTATTCGACTATTAGTCACAAGAACTATTGTGTTAATAAATTGATCATTGACGACCACCACGTCTTATTGTCGAACCAGTCTAGTGACCATACACCAATACCGTCTAATCCATCGTCATTGACAATAGCTAACTCGTCACTGTATGACCGCTCATTGGGATACCAAACCTCCATATATCCGCCTGGTTTTGGGTAACGAGCGTACATTAAATCTAATTGGGCATTCCAAGTACCTGTTGCGTTGTGAGCAGCAAGGATTCCTTCTACAGAACCAACACTGTATGCGGCATTTGTGACAATTCCATTATTATGTACGTACCAAAACCGTGTATATAATGGCATCGCTAGCACTAACTTATCTGTTGGAACCCCTGTATCCAGCAAATCATTAACAGATTGCTCTACCCATGGGATATCCGCAACAGGACCTGGGTCTGCATCACTGCCCCAATGCTCGTCATATGCCATTAGAACAACCTCATCAGCATAATCAGCAAGTCCAGCATGAAAAAATGCGGCATCATCATCAAGTGGAGTAATGTCTGGTGAGATGTCAACGGATAGATTGACATTCTCTGCTGATAACTTTGAGTGCAACTCTTGGATAAAAGCGGTAAAAGCATTTCGGTCAGAATAATCAATATCCTCAAAGTCGATGTTGATTCCATTAAGATGGTACACCTTGGACTGATAGGCCAATTCGTCGACCATATTCATACGTGCCTTAGGGTTTTGTAGGACTTCATGTGCAACTTGCGGACTGAAATTCCCGTCGACTTGATTGTCCATAACCGCCCATACTTTAATATTGTGTTTGTGAGCGTAGTTAACAACGTCAGGAAGTATATCCTCCGAGATATTCCCTGAGGCATCGCTCAAATGAATCCATGTTGGTGCGGCAACATTAATGCCTTGATTTTGTTGTAACATAGTTATGCAGGCTGCTGTTGATGTGGATGGCAACCAACCTAAAGCAATTTTTTTGGATTGTTCTGCCCAAGAGGTAATAGGTGAAACTATAGACGACTGATTTGAAGTTTGTTGCTCGATCTGTATATTTGTTTCCGGTAATTGATCGGTCAGCATTGTTAAGGGATTAGAAAACGGTAAGTGCAATATTGAACTGATCGCCTCAGATATTGAATTGTTGTTGGAAGCTTGTTTATCACTGTAAGTCGTAGTACCTACCAATTGACTGACTTCCATGTTCGCTAACTCAGAAACCTCTAGATTTGCCATGCGCGGGAAATGACCGAATACAAGGAGGCCTCCACCAAAAACTGCCAATAAGCACACTGTGAAAGTTAAGCTAGTAGCAATGGACTGGTTAATGGCATGGTGAAGTTTTTTTGAGTTCATTCCCTGTACCCCTCTTAAATAGATTTGCTTATGCTTATGAGAGAGGGGACAAGGTTAGAATAATAGATTGATAGATTGTCACCTATAAAACCATATTTACGACTTTCAGAATCGAATTTGAGGTCGAATCAGACGCTGCTGAAACAGATTTTCCGAATAGCTCTACTCCCATCTGTTCGCCTCCCGCTGAAAAACGGGTTTTGTCATACGTAATCCCATAAATGACGAACACGTTTTCGAAGGAGTGAGTGCTTTGAAAATCGCTACAGGGATCATTTCTCTCGTCCTAATGGTTGTGATGGCAATTCAAACGATGGGAGTCGGATTGGGGTCTGCTATTCTGAGTGACAAACACTCTGGAGCAGGAACCGGCGTTTTATTGATCCTGCTCTATCTCATTGGCGGAGCGTTCGTATTTGCAAAACCAATCGTCTCGGTATTCCCATTCGTCATGGCGTTTATCATTGGAATTTCCGTAGGCCCACACGTTACATTCAAGGATTTGACTTTCTGGGGCATCTTTGCGCTTATCTTCGCCATCATGTCGTTCTTCGCATGGTTCGGAGACCGATGCAAAAAGAAAAAAGCGCAAGCCCGGGAATCAACCCTTCAAGCATAACGCTCTGCCAGGTATGGCAGGGCTTTTTTAATGCGCTTGTGCCTTTGTACGTTCTTCGGCTTCTAGGACGTCATGAACCGTTTGCAAATGCTTAATCGCTTCTTGTCGGTCATGGATTTCAGCCTTGAACTGGACGATCTCAGTTTCTAACCGGTCAATCTGTGCTTTCACTTGTGCTGACGTCATCCTGTCTTCTCCTTCCCTTTCAACCGCTCGTAATACTCTTTCAAACCGCCATAAGCGGCGTCTGTATGAATCGCATACCGCAATGCATCCATGCAGTGATCGTTCTCTTTCTTCGGCTTGTCTTCACCGCGCTTTTGGGCATTCACGTCCCATATGTACGAGGTGAATTCCCGGCGTACATTCTTGCAGGATTCATGCACGAATAGCCCGCCATCAGCCAGTAGCTTGCTTACCGTCTGGATGCCAGGAAGGACGTCGTTGTTTGCATGGGTGATTTTGTTTATTCCGTCATGATGGAGCTGAGTGATTAGGGATGATGCCGAAGGGTCTATGAATATAGACTTGATAGGCGTATCACCAATGAATTCCTTGAACTCCCGCGAGTAGTCGGCGTCTGTCTTCTGTTTCATGTTCTCGCGTCCAGCATAGTAATACTCGCGAAGGACATAATACTTGTTAGACACCGAGCCAATGAGTAGGAACACGCATGGATTGTTCGTCCCATAGTCCACACCCACAACATGTCTAGACAAGCCACTGGGAAGTTGTTCACCGGTGATGACGTGTCTTTCCTCATCCCACATGTCATATACGCTTCCATCCGCGAGAACCCATAGCCCTAATATCATTCTCTTGTACCACAAGCCGGAATAGAGAGCCTTGAGAGATTCCTTGTACTCATCAGACTGCGCGTAATTGTCGTCAAATTGGAAAGGGAATCGCTTCACGATGCCCTTGCTGTACTTCTCTCCGTCCTCGATGTATTGCTGATGGATGAAGTGATAAGGCGAATCAGGGTTTGTTGTCCACATGGCTTTCGCACCCTCGATGGACATACGCGCCAAGCCTTGGTTCACGAATGATTCAGGATGAAGCGTGATTTCGTCTGCATACCATCCGGCCACGGTCATACCACGAATGCGGCCCTCGGACTTTTCATCATTGGCACCCACGCAGTAGATTTCCTTGCCGAACATATGCAAGACGCCTTCGGACTTGTTGTACTTGTAATTCTTCGAACCGACCATGCTGAACATGTCATTCAAGACGTTACGATACAACGTGTCCTTGGTCTTTCCCGTCATGAGGAACTTGTCATGTGGCGAAGTGGCGACGTAATTGATCCACCAAACAATGCTCGCCATTGTCTTTCCAGACCGGACAGGACCATCAAGCAGATTTACTCTCGCATCGGCAGTCTCGATGACGCTTAACTGCTTCGGAGAAAACGGCTTGAACGCAAAGGAACTCAATCGCCTTCACCGTCCCGTTGCTTCTTGCTAAATTCAATGACCTGTGCCAACTCACGCAGTACGCCCCTCGTTTCCTCGTCATCCTTATCAATGCGAGATAGCACATCAAACTTCGCTTGAAGCAATTTGATTTTCGTGTTTTGAACGCGGGTTAGGGCTTCCTCGATGCGTTGGATACGTTCGAGTTTAGCTTCTGCGTGGAGGGTTTCATGTCTGGATTGCCCGTTGGCATCTTCACCTCTGGAACGGTCAACGGACACTGGCCCCATTTCATTGCCTGCAGTCAATTCATCGATGCGCTGGAGCATTCTTCGTTCTCTGACTGTCACGAGGTCTATTTCATGGTCCAACTGAATTAGAACGTCCCGATCTACGTAAGACAGCCAAGAACGTTCATCATCGCTGAATCTCCATATCGTTTCTCGTTCCCCGGTGACTACAGCATTTTTGTTTCCTTTCATCTTCTCTGGTGGTGGTCCCGTAGACTTCCCGCCATGCATTCGGCAACGACCATTAGCCATTGGAGCGTTCTTGCACGGGTCACCACTGCGAGTCTTCGCTCCACATGTTTTCATGCTCACCACCTTCTTGCATGGGGTTTGTTTGCGAAAATTGTTCCTATACTCTAAAAAGGGGATGATATCTTGCTCAAAACTATAATGTGGTTCCTTCTTGGCATTGTCTTGGTGGTCTTGGGGTCATATCTCATGACCGTTGCCAACCGAAAAAATAAAAAAGGAAAAATCATAAGAAATAGGAAGAAATCAGCACTATTGTCAATATTGCAGTTTCTCTTGGATGTTCTAACTATACCTTTCACGCATGACATTGTTTCAAGCATTGGCGGCCTAGCAGTTTTGATGTTTATTATTGGATTTTTGTTGGCATTGTTTAACTTTTTAGCCCTGATTCACGTTGTAACGATAACAACGGTAGGATCGACAACCAATATAAAATGGGGATGGCATTAGAACCTAATATAACTGTCTTTGGAGCGTCTGGATCGGAGTTAAACCGTCCCTTCCCACCTGGAACGATGGACGTGCTACCGCTACACCACAGACGCACGTTTGGGGTATGGTTTCTTATTCTGTTCTAGCCAAGCTGCTACCACGTCGTCAAGAGGGTACACATAAGCATGCTTTCGCGTCTGTCCGCCTACACGTTCGATGTCATCTGTCCCCAATATCTTCTTCAATCTGTCCATCTGAGACGTTCCATACCGCGAATTTAGGCTTCTGGAATTGACGATAAGGTTCCCTATGCGAATCTTGGTTGCATTGCTTGTGGTGCATCCCATGTAGCGGAAATTCGTCGCCTGATAGATGGTTCCCACATGTCCGGCGAATTCATCGGCATATGACAAGACAGCGCGGAATCTACCGCGTCCCTTTCGCAATACACGGAGAGCAAGACCAACCACGCGAGATTCGCTGTTCTTGGGCAATTCATCTGACAACCACAAGCGAGTCAATTCAATGACCTCGGTAGGCTTGCAGATGCGACAATAAGCATTCGCATGACGTCCTACGCCCGCGGAAAACACGATACCGCCGGACAGCTTGCCTTTATACCTCACGCCGTAACCGACGCTGATAGAGGAACACGTACCCGAATAATGATTGGCTGAAATCAGCTTCTTTAAGACGTTTTTATCAACGTTGGCCACTAGCAAGTCGTTCATATGTACTCAACACCTGCTCCATAGCCCATCCTAGAGGGGCGATATCTTCAAAGTCGGGATTGTGTTCGGCAATCTCTTTCAGACGTTGGCGAAATTCCTCTGCCTGCCCTGGATGCACGATGATGGTCATCTGTTCAACGTCTTTTTCTCCGACCTCTGACAAGTCAGCAAGTGACCCCATTTCAGGCTGAACGAATCCGACCATCAGACGTTCAACGTCTTCATCGGAGAAACCAACGGAATCTAGGTCGTATTCCTCTGCATCCAGTTCTGCAATGAGTTCACGAAGTTTGTCGTCGTCCCATCCACCCTTTAGCTTGTTCAGGGCGAGATTCAATGCCTTTTCCTGCATTTCATCCAGATCCACCACAGACACTTCAACCTCAGTCAAATGCAGTTCATTTGTGAGGATTTTGAAGCGTTGATGACCGCCCACAAGGTTCCCTGTCTGCTCATTCCAGACAAGCGGCTCAATGAATCCAAATTGCTCGATGGATTTCTTTAGACGCTCATAGTCCTTGTCTCCTGGCTGTAAATCAATGCGTGGATTATACGGCGCTGGATTGATGGAACTAACGGGAATCACTCGAATTTCCATTCAGCCATCTCCTTATGTATTTGGGCTTGCACGCCGCCGAGCCCCATCCTTACACCCTGCGGCGCGCTCAAGATGAAAGGAGGTGTGGCGCCACTGTTACGCCATTTACCCGTGACGGACGTGATGCATTTTGGTGTACGTGACCATGCGCCACTTTTCGGGAGGATGGAGATTGTTATGCAAGCCCTGGGGTGATAACAGGGCAGCGAAAAAAGGCACCCGTACAAAGTACGAACGCCCCTGTTCAGCACCCAAGATGACCCTTTTGGGTAGACTTGCCCTTGGCCCTATGATAGCACCGATTTTCGCGGATTTTCTGCAAGAATTCTGCGGATATATTGCACCAAAAATGCATCAAAACTGCACAAAAACCAAAATGTCTTATTGAACAAAGCCCCCAATAGCGCAATAAGGGCTTGTGCTTCTTCTGTCGCATAAGCCGCCTTTAGCGCAGGTGGAAAATGCGAAAACGCCAACAAATCTCTTCAATAGAACTCCAGGTAATGATCGTGCTCTCTTGAGTCCAACGGCTCCACTGCACCCAAGATTCCTTTTTGCTTTTGACAGGAGCACCGTAATCAGGGTTGTCGTCTTCAATTATCGTTTGGTCTAATTGGTTTGTACGACTTTTGCCTGTCCACTAACGACCGCACGAATGACAAGCTGTCTTACGTAGCACGATTCTAATCAAATTATTCGCGCCTTTTTTACTCACACTATTTGAAACGAAATGAAGTTTCGGTGCGTCGTACTGTCGAAAGAGGGTGACATCACTCTGTGGATTTTAAAGATGAACTTTCGGGTTGGATAGATAATTACGGAGACCAATTACTGAGAATTGCCTGTTCCTACATCCATGATCGAGCCGCAGCTGAAGACTGTTTACAGGATGCATTTGTAAAAGCATATAAAAAGACGTCCCAATTAAAAAATAGGGATCGCCCATTTCCCTGGCTAGCTCGTATCGTTATAAACGAATGTAAATCAAGGAGCAGGAAAAACAAGGAATTGGTCCTACCAATACTTCCTGAACAAGAAGTTCATGGACCAGAGACAATTGTAATGGAAAAGGTACGTAGTGAAAGCATACAAATGGCAATTAACTCCCTACCTGAAAAATACAGAACCCCAATCGTCTTACATTATTTTCATGACCTTCGGTTGGAAGTCATTGCCGAAATTTTAGGTGAAAAATCAGGGACAATTCGTACTCGCGTAAGTAGGGCTAGAGAACGGCTGAAAGTCATGCTGGAAGTAGGTGAAACAGATGAATCTCGACGAACGATTACAGAAATTTAAATTAGACAGCATGCAAATTCGTATTGAAGATAAGAAACTGTTTAAGGCCAATGTTATGAAAAGGATCGAACACACAAATAAAAAGAAGATGAAACGCAAATGGATGGCCGTCCTTGCTCCATTAATCGTCTTACCGCTGGGTGGGTGGGGTTATGAAGAATTCCATATTCATTATACCATGTGGCATAGGGTTCATGTGACTAATGCACAACCGACACAACCTGTGCCCACTATTGCGGAAGTTTGGAGTAACACAGGTCTGAGTACTATTACGAATGGGGCGTTTCATGTAACGGATTTACATCAATCGCGTGCTAAAGCAAATTTCCCCATATACGAACCGAAACACATATCTGGATGGAATTTGATCTTCAGCAAAGGTTATACGACGCACATGTATGTTCAGCATGTGGTTAATCACCAAAATGTAACCGATAAAGTGACCGAGAGTCCATTAACATATCTTGACGTTTATTCAAATTCTCGCGGTGATCGGGTGGCAATACTCCAGCAAAAATCCGATTTTAACTCAAACAATCCAAACGTCTATGTGCAGTTCCCAGCCAACACTCAATACTTAACCAGCTTTAATCCAGATTTTGCGGCTTTGAGTCCGGTTAAAATAATGCAGGCAAACAGCAACTCACCTGGAATGGGGAATCCACATGAATTATCAATATTCCACAAAAACGCTAATGGCACAATCACCAATTTCCAGATTACTGGAACTGCACCAGATGAAATTTTAGAGATGTTTGGACGAGAATATGTAAGTGCACCATCAAAATAATCATGAGTTGAAGGTGTGTAGGACAGACAGTTGCACACCTTTTACTTTTTTTATTGTACATGCCCGTATGCGACATATTTCATCGTCTTTTGGTGTGCCTTGCTAACGAATAGCATACTGCCGTTAACAATCCGAAAAACAAAGCTACGATGTACATTTTCTCCAATGACACCGAAGGATTGGATACACAATGGCGTTTAATGCTGTTCCAGCACATAACGCTCCAAGCACTTGAAAGATAAACCCACGAAATCCGTATTTTACATCCCACAGGATTGTGAGAATAACCATTAGCGGAAAGACGATCTCACCTAAGCGCATGTTCATCGCTCCTTTTGGTTCTTAAAGGTATGAGAGAAAGCATTCTTCAGAACCCGAACGATATCTTGTACAATTCAACTACATCGCCCAAGAGTCTAATAAGAATCGGCTGTTCGCTGACGCATATCCATGCACCGCACACCGCACTAGTTCTGCGACCTAGTGCCTTATGACTGTCTTAAAGGTACACCGTAAGTCCAAACTCACTTTCTATGTATAACCAGCAACATACGTATGAACAAAAGGATTATCGCCATGACCATGAGTAAGATGCCTAAGATAACAAAAGGCGGATGACCATGTGCAAGAATTACTATTGAAATACAACTTAGTGCAGTGCTCGTCAACGCTGAGATACGGAGTGTTAAGTAAGGTAAGTGGCGTTGCTCAATCCAAATAGAAACCCCTGTACCTATAGTCACTAAGGATATTGACGAGAACATTACCGTCATAGCCATTGACACGAAAGCAGGGGTACTTGGGTTAGACATAAGACACCTTCCGTTTATATGTATTCATAATTTTAACACCTCTTTAGATGGAGGTCTTATTGAACTAACCCAGTAGTGCAATAACAACCGGTCCTCCGGGGCTGTATGTTCATGGGTTTGCAGCAACAGAGCTTATGCGATTTATGCCCTCGTAGTTCTAAAAATCCGTATAGTCTCTGTTATGAACGGGATAATACCCTTGTTATTCCATGATAGGAGAGGGTTTCGATGAAGGTATGGTTTTTATTACTCGCTTTTTGCATATCGTCAGTATGTGTTTTTGATAAAGCCCCAGCCATTGCCTTGGCGAGCGATGTTTCGAACACCGCAAAGCCAACGCCTACATATTCCAAGTGGGGGTTACTGGCAGTTCAAGAAGCAAAAAAGCGATACCCAAACTCATTAGTGATCGACTATAAACATGTTGGGCGAAAAGACCTCTCCCTAACTGAATCCCAGGAGACGTTTAAGTTGTGGATGAGAAATACCAACCACGAATTTGGATTGTACGTTTACATCGTATTCAACAAAACAAACCAGAAACTAAGTGGAATTACCTTCAAGGAAACAAATCGCTAATAAATCGTTATGGGACTAAACTCTCTCAATGATCTAAGATTTTCCCAGTCATTTAGCGGTTTCCTTCTTGCTCTGAACCAGCCGTTTGGCTTAGAATGCCGTGATTTCATGAGCTTTTCAGTCGTCAGGGTGCGTTCAAATAAGGGCTGTGCCCTTTTTTGAAATTTATGGTCGCGCTTTTGGATCTCCACATCTACCTTCGCGGCCTACCCTCTCATGCCTCACAGGGTCCATTTCTGTCCCTAACATTCCATCATTCCGCCTGCCGAAGGGTGAAGGCCAGCTTTGCTGCCCGCCAGGGTCGTTGCCCTCTTGTTAAGTGTTGTGCCGGCTGCTCCGCGCTTCGTTTGTCTGGTATTGCCTTAACAAAACTGCTAAATCACATGGATTAAATTAGACTCTCAAGCTGCATCCTGTAGCCGTTCTGCATGGATTGGCCCCAGCATTTGAATTGGATCGTACGGTACTTGTCGCTTCCACAGTACAAACATGACGCGAATTAACTTACAGCACAATGCAATAATCGACTGAACTTTCTTGAGCGGATTTTCTGGCCTCTCCGTGTAGTATCTGTGCAGGCTCTTAAACTCCGCGTTCTTTGCAATCAACGGGATTACGCAACGAAATAGTAAAGCCCTCAGTTTCTGCCTTCCGCGTTTCGTGATCTGCCTGCGTCCATTGTGACTCCCAGAACTGTTCTCCTTCAGATTCAGTCCTGCCAGCTTCTGAATTTGTCTGGGATGTGCATAAGACGAGATGTCGCCAACTTCCGCAATGAAGCCAGCGGCTGTTACAAGCCCAATGCCAGGCATACTCATCATCTGCGTTGCCCCTGGAATCTGTCCAACCAACTGTTCAATTTCTGTTAGCAGTTCTTCTAGTTGCGCGTGTAGCAAGTCATACTGCCCCAACAGGATCTGCAGTTCCCGCCGGGCCATTTGGAGTCCTTCGGTAATCCCAATCGACGTACTTGCTGCACTCAATAACTGCCTCGCACGACTGACACCGACACCTCGAGAGATGCCTCCATCACGCCACGCACGAACAATCTCCACTTCGGTCGTACTGCCAACGTCGACTGGCAGCGGAAACGTGTGCAAACACACTAATGCAGCCTGTCCTTCCCAGTCCTTGAACACGCTCGTGAACTCAGGGAAGAACCGGTCCAGCCAGTTATGAACCCGCCCTTGCACTCGCTTCAGGTCCTCAATCAAACGCCCTCTTTGATTCATTCCCACGCGTATTTCCGCGTAGATATCCTCTGGAATGTTGGGTACGGAGTAGCGTCCATCCTTGACCAACTGCGAAATCACTCGAGCGTCTTTCCGGTCGTTCTTCGTTGGATTGTTATCATCCAACTCCTTGGTCTTCTTCACGTGCATTGGATTTACCAGAACCAAACTAACGCCGTGGTGACGGAGGAACTGCGCAAGATTGTCAGGTAGGTCAGGAGCCTCGCGGCTCCCTTCCCCTTAAGAACCGGACTTGAGGCTTTCACCTCATCCGGCTCAAGCCATCCTGCAGTGTCCATAGCTTAGTTGTCTGTAGCTGTGGAACCATTCTTCCAGACGACCCTTCCATTGATAACGGTCTCGCTGTCCTTGAGAAACCGTTCTGGTCTGTCAGGCATGGTGTCATATCCATATCTCTTGTAATGAAGTTCATGACACCAACGATGGGTGACAAACACGTTGTTAATCGTGGAGCGACCGCCAAGCTGATGTGGAATCACATGGTGGAAACAAATCTTGTTTTCACTATTAAGCCGCCATTTACGAAAATGTTCTTCCGAAATTGGACGTCCACATAGACCGCACTTTCCGTCCGTTTTCTCAACGATTTTCTTCTGAAACCCATTGAGATGTTTAAGGAGCAGTTGCTTCCGCCGATGTTCAAAGTAGTTGCTATCACTAGGACGAAACGGAGAGCGATTTCCTTGTACCTTAGTATGTCGGATGATAGGCATGTTTGTCATATAGAAGAGGTCCCATGTTCCGTCCGTGAATACCCAGTCTCGATTACCACGTCGCGCGAAGTATTTTGCCTTCATCCATTTCGCGCTTTTGTTTGGATGCCTTCTTCCAATCCATCGCCATAGCATTTTATGGATTCGATAGTCGCAGTAAGAGAAGGCGTCTGTACTGACAGCCGTACTGTAGTAGCTCGCCCATCCACGTAACAGTGGATTAAGTTTTCGAATGATAGTTTCTGCCTTGGCAGTTTTATTGGAGTCCAGCAGCATTTTTGCTTTTCGAAGGATGGAAAGCTGACTCTCTTTGGATGGTTTGATAAGCAGTTTCCCGTCGTATTTCCGAACGTTGAACCCCAGAAAATCGAAACCCTCATCGATATGAGTAATTTTCGTTTTTTCTAGGCTTAGTTCGACTCCGACGTTTTCCTCCAGCCATTTGGATACCACTGGCACAAACTGCTCGGCTTGTTCCTTCGTTCTACAGGAAATAACAAAGTCGTCCGCATAAACTACCATATTAATACCAGGCTTTTTTCTCTGAGGTCCGAATCCCATTTTAAATGCCAGTTCCCTTAACGCCTCTTCCATCCCGTTTAACGCGATGTTGGCGAGAAGGGGTGAGATTATACCACCCTGCGGGGTCCCCCTGAGGCTAGGAATTCGCCCTCGTTTAGGCTCAATCACAGGCGCTTTAAGAATTCGCCGGACGAACATCTTGTCTTCTGGAGCGAGTTTGTTCAGCAATTTTTCGTGGGCTACGTTGTCAAAGAAACCTCTGATGTCACCCTCGATAACCCACTGCGGTGCACGACGAGTTGCGAGCACCACAAAGAGTTGTTCGATGGCGTCCCATGTCGAACGACTCGGACGGAATCCGTATGAATTTTGTTCAAACCTAATGTCCCATTCGGGCTCCATAGCCATTTTGTGTATCTCTTGACATACGCGCCCGTGGATAGTGGGAATACCGAGCGGTCTTTGCTTGCCATTCTTTTTCTTGATATAGACCCGGCGCACTGGAAGTGGCTTTTCTCGGAGATTCACTAGGGTGAGCAACTCGTTACGGGCTTCTGACGTAGTGTAGAGTTTGCCATCGATTCCTGGTGTTTTACGTCCGTTATTGTCCTGTGTAACGGTTCGGATTGCCAACATTTTAGCGTGTTGGCTGGTGCGGATAAGCCACTTGTAATGGCGGATAGCCTTTCGATTTCCGTGCTCGACTGCGTTTGCTAATTGGCGCTGTAACCTACAGACGTGCTGCTCGATTTCGTTCCAGTCAGTCCCTGAACCGAAGGTATTATTGGGCGATGAGGTATCTTGTGCCTCTAACCACGCCACCATGATTCTATCTTCGCTGGGCTTCGGGGATCTCTTGCGCGTTGAGCCTGTTGACTCGCTTGACGCGGCTAATGTGTTCATAACAGGCTCACCTCTCGTCGGTATGCTAACCGATTTCTAGTTGGATGACCGAGGGTAATTCAGCACGCTTTCGCGTTAGGACATCTTGTATGGTCCCTATCCACCCGATTACAGGGAGGCATTCGCTTTTTACCCACTCCTATACCTCCTGGGGATTCGCCGTTCTTACGATTGGCTTACTACTGAGGCGTAGACCCCATGAGGCTTACCATGTTCCGCTGATAACCCCTTAGCGAGATGTTTAGGTATCCCGAATTCTGCGGTAGCATTATGGGATTGTGAATTAGTGATGGTTGAGCACCAATTCCTACTACATGCCATTTTGGCGCAAGCGTGTCAGGGTGTTTCGCTTGTTACACTTGACGCAGTTTATAGGGGATTCACTCACGTTTACCATGCATCTCTAGCCTAGCTCCAAGCCGGGTGTACCCTCCCAGCGATGGCTACATTGTCTCACTCGCTCCGTAGGTTCCGTCACCGGTTCCCACGTCGTGATAGGCTCGCACTCACAATCCAGAGTGGGTGGGCTTGCGCCACATGATTAACAGCGACTTTCATGTCGCACCATCCAGTAGTGACCCGTTGGCTCAACGCCCAAAATGACGTTGTCAAAGCCATACTCGACCATGAGCGTCTCCAGCCAAGAGAGTAGCCTCTCAAAACCGTCTCTCGTGTTGTCGAAACTCAACGGTTTGCCAAGCTCAATACCGCGTGCGTCGCTGGCGCGAGCGACGTAAACCTTCTTAGCAATATCTGCTCCGACGACCAAGGTGGAATCTGTGACGCGACGGATTTTTGCATTTTGCGTTATACTCACTGCAGAACAACCTCCTGGTTCTTGTGTTTTGGTTTCGCCAATCCAAACACTACCAAGGGGTTGTTTTCTATACAATCCTCAAGAACTTGCATTATAGGAATGCTGCCCGTTTCTTCAACAAGCGTAGCATATGATATGTGCATATACATGTAAAATCTACGCATAAACCACCACCACTTTTTCTGCAATAAACTGTGAAAAACATCTACTCACGAATAAAAAGAGGACGAACCGAAATTCGCCCTCATTCTGCATATTGCTCTATACGAAAAGCATAGGCGAGTGTCATCATCGCTTCTGCTTTCTGTTCGTAGTAATAGCGTTCCGAGACGTACCACCTTTCATCGTACAAATCGTTATAGACCTCTTGGTCTGTCGGCAATGGGTCTTTACCCATATACAACTTGCGGATGATTGCCGCTTGATATTGGGGAAGTAACCCCACTTTATATTCAACATCCCGCACGAAGAAGTTCATTTTCCGCTCACGTGGTGATTCGTTGCTTTCTCCTTTTGGTTCCCTGCTACCGAGAAATCCACCCCGTATCACGTCAGGGTCGATGGCATTTGCGTATCCAGGCAATGCATCGAGTTTTTGTGGCAACGGCAGGACGTCCATTTCCAGAAGCAACTTGTATTTACGATACACAGCAAAATAAGCCCGAACTGCTTGTCGTGTCTTTGTCCTGTCCAATTTCGGCAAGTCTAGTGCTAATTGCAACGGACTTCACCCCCGTGCTAGAGTCGAGATAACCCAAGCAATCAACATTCAGCCTCCAGCACGGAGGCTTTTTTGCGCCTTAATACTTCAATCCACCATGACGGTATGTACGACCTTTGTTCTTCTCCATCTTGGCAACGAGTGCGCCCGCTAAATCCAAATTGTGCGCTGCCGCCATGTCCAGTGTCCGAATCAAGACGTCGGCTAGTTCTTCAGCAATCTTGTCCTCTCCATAGTTCTTCCGGTCTGCTTCAAGGGCTTCTGAAAGTTCGCTATGAGCCAGCGCAATGTGCGTCGTAAAGGCTACAGGCTGTTCGTACCACCCCTTGCTTACCGCCGTTTGGTGAACTTCGTTCATTATGTATCGAATCGTCTTACGCATTTCCTCGTTTGTCATGTCGTCTACTCCTCTAGGCAGTTTTCGCTTCAATCAGCTTATCAACCACGGCTAGATAGTCCAGTGGAACACCTCGCGTCGGCTGTATGATTTCGCATTGGTACACAAAGTCATCGTATGAAATGGACTTGCGCCCACCCTTCTTTGCTTCATCCCATGCGTTCACAATCATGTTTGCGTGAACGAAAAACACTTCTTGATGCTTGGCGAATTCGATGATGCAGAAGGTGATTGCACCAACCTTGTTGCACATCCTCAAATGCTCGACTTGATGATCATGGATGTTCTTCAACGGGAATCTGTCTTCTTTGGTGCTTTTGGCTTCGAACTCGATCGCTCTACCTTGATAAACACCATTGAAGTCCACCGTCGAAGGGGCTTCCAGATGAGCTGAAACAATCGATGTTCCTATAGTCCTCAAAATCTTCACCGGAGTAGGCCGTTTATGAACAACGGCCCATCCACGGTTCAAATACGTCTGATTCGTCGTCTCTATCAGATTTTCAAGCGCCATACCTCGATTTGCATAGGACTGATATAAACGAGTCATCCTTTATCCCTCCGTAAGTGCAAGGGGATGTCACACAGCTTGAATGGAAATTTCATGGATACAATCTGCACAAATATGCTTGCCTTTGAAGTTCTGCACGTCCTCGGTTTCCCCGCAAACAACGCATCCTGGCTGATATTTGCGAAGGATGATCTTGTCTCCATCCGTGAAAATCTCTAGTGGGTCTTTGATATCGATTCCGAGCGTCCGGCGATGTTCAATCGGCACAACCACACGTCCGAGTTCGTCCACCTTGCGTACAATTCCAGTAGCTTTCATTGCGTCATTTCTCCTTTTCTTGATTTATGGATTTAGGCCAGTTTCTTGGCGATTTTCTGCGTTTCTTTGACGAGCTTCATGATGTGCTCTGGCGGCTTTTCACCAAGCTTTACTCTCACCAATGCATTCTCGATAATCCAGTAACTCCATCCATGCTTTTCGCCAACTTCCAAGCAGGCTTTCTTCTCGGCATCTGTCAGGCGTAGGTCTTCGGGATTGATGTTTTTCATGCAGAAACTCCTTTCTGGGTGATTCCTGCCCCTGCGTATTCGCATGAGGGATGGTTCTTGTCCCAAGGCTCTATATCCAAGCCCTGAAAGGCTTGATAAACAGGGCACTTAGCCTTTGGCTTACCACTGCATTTCTTACAGACAACAGCCATTGTGATTTCAGCCAAGTCCAACACATGATCTGGGTCTTCCCTGTACGCTTCTTCGCGCACTTTCTGCATGTGTTTGAGGAATGCAACATGTTCGGCTTTCTTCTTGGCATCATTCAGAAGACCAATCGACACACCGGCTGCTTTCTTCGTGACGATGGTTTTGGTCTTCAAATTCTTTGGTTTAATCCAGTTCCGCAAGGCCCGTTCAGTAAATGACCTAGCACGTTTGAGGTCTGCTAAGACTTCTTTGGGTACATGCCCTTGCGCTTCATCGATGACAATGGCGATTGCAGATTGAGCACCCCAGGCCATCAGGAAGTTTTCTTGCTCAGCCGCATTCATGTAATCCTTCATAGGTCACAACCTCCATTTGAATCATTATTTGACGCCGATTTCGGCCCCTCTCAGGCGTTTTTAAGCAGGCGGATACAAAACTACTAGCCCAACTAGATTTGTCCTAAAAACGGGAATTCCACCTCAGAATCTTTTCATCCAATTCATCAAAGAAAAACGATTCCCGATAATCCCCGAAATCCAATACTGCGAATCGTCTTCCAACATGGATCACGGTTCCGGTCTTCACAGCCGCATATGTGCGACCCCATTTGACCCGTTCCGTACCTGTTGAGATTTGCACCGTGAAAGTGTCACCGACTCGGTATTTTTTCTGAGTCTTGAACACTAGGCTCAACTTCGGCTCGTTGTCATCGATTGGTTGGTTGTCGTCAAACAACTCATAGAATCGGTCGAGCTCGCCCTTTATTCCGATGTCTTCAAGTCTCAGGCTCACTTTCGATTCCCCCTTTTCGATTTCAAGAAGCCTTGTCTCGGATGTCCTGTTTCTCTGACGATTCTTGTTCCTTCAGTCGAACACGAACGGTCTTGTCTTCGGGCGAAATCTTGATACCCGCTAATGCACGCTGCCGATCATGCTTCTGCAGTTGAGAGATAAGACTTTGTAGGCAACCCACCATCGTATCGATCGTTGGTTTGGAGGGTATCTTCACCCAACATTCATCGGGATACCGGACTTCCCAGCTTCCTGGTTCGGTGTGATTTGTTTTCGAAGCCATATTCCTCACCTCGAATTAGATTGCGATGTTCATCCTGCGCCGATCTCGACCTGTCATCTTTACGCCCTTACACATTTCAAGGATTCGGCTCACAATCGCGGCCCCACGTTCTGTATACTTGTCCCTTATGTCAGTTAGTGTCATATTTGTGGTCACAATCAGACTTTTGTTGTTCTCATAGCGAGTATTGATAAGCTCATAAACCATCTGCTCAACCCAATCAGTGACCTTTTCCTTGCCCAAGTCATCGACGATTAGCAAGTCACATCGGGTTAGCTGCCGCATCACATCTGCATGATGAATCCGGTCATTGTCATAAGCGCTTCGGAATTCATCAAGCAATGTCGTTACGGTTCCGAAGACTGCCGAGTATTCCCGGGATAGGAGCTCCATCGCGATAGCAGCTGAAAGATGTGTCTTACCAAGTCCGACTGTTCCAGTGAAAATGAGTCCTTTTCCTTCGCTCGGCCTAAACTGTTCAACGTATTCCTTGGCAGTTTGAAAAGCATCACGGTTGTCATTGGTCACTTCAAAACTCTCGAATGTTCGAGACTTCCAACGGGTCGGAAGCATACTGAGTTGGAATAACCTATCCAGACGCGCCCGCCGTTCACGTTCTTCCTCCAGACGCTTTTCCTCGGCTTTCTGTCGGTCATACTCAGCCCACCATGTCTGTGCTTCTTCACATGTGCAACGCTTGGCGCCGAAGGGAAACCTCTTGCCTGCGATTTCGAATTCAGTGAGCGGCTCCAACTTCGCTCCGCACCAAGTGCATTTTTGATCTTTCCAACCAGGCTTGTTCGATTGCTTCAAGTTCTGCGTCATCACTTGGGTCAGTACGTTTGCTATTGCGTCCACCATGTTTCACCCCTTGAATACCTTTCACGGAAGTTAGATGCATACCGCCTTCTCTACGCCAGTTCTGCAAGATGCCATTTACAAACCTCAGAGTCCGTTTGCCAGACAGAACAGCTTCTTTCATCGCATTGGATACCCATTCAAACCCGAATTCTTGATACATTGCACCAAGTTGTTCAGCGATAGTGCTGTTCAATGTGCCAAAACCATCGGATTCAAATTGCCTAACCAATTCACCGAGTTTAGGGTCAAAAGACGACTTTTTTTGTTCTTGGGTATTGACAAAACCGGATTCAGCGAGTATTTTGTCTTCTTCTTTTATATCTTTATGGTTAGGTACGGTACGGTTAGGTACGGTAGCCCTGTGACCGTCATGTGACGTCCCCGTGACTTCCGCGTGACCGGAATTACTTTCCGAAGCCTTTGCCCTTGCACGTGATTTCTGTTTTCGCTCCCTGTTCTTCCGACGCTGTTCAATCAACTTTCCCGCGTAATCATCCCAATCATGGAGCCTATAACCTTCATCATCACTTACAAGAAAGCCCGAATATTGCATGGCTTCTACGAATTCATCAGGGTTTTCGTCCCAATCTGCGGCAAAAGCGATGATTTCATTAGGGACATTCAGCAACCCATCCGTTGCATTGTCTAATGCCCAACACCACAGATGCGCCATGTGCGCAGCTGCGTATGTCCTCTTTATCCTCAACCGCGATGCCAACAGGGCAGTTTTTTTATGTGTCCAAATCGTTTGATGAAGTTCAATCCACGCCATTTCCATGCAACCTCCGTCGGATCTCCACCGGAAATCCAACGGAGACTTCCGGTGGTCGCTTTATCATTCAAAATTCAGTGATTGTTGTTCTGCATCATCTTGTGTGACGTCCTCGGGACTTCCCTGTGACTCGTACGTGACGTCTTCGCTTTCAACATCGATCACGTCTGGAACTAAAGTCATGTCATCTAAGATATCGGTCTTCACCGTTTCATCCTGGACAACTGCGGCCTGAACCTCGATGCTGACCGGAAGCCATTTGAACGATGCACGGACAACCGTCTTCAAGCACATTTCCTCGTAGTTATCGACCCAAGGCCCACTGTTCTTAGCCTTCGAAGATAAGCGGTGTTCCTCGATTTTCTGGACAGGCAAGTAGTTGAAGTAGTACCCGCCGTCCTTCATTTCAGCCTTGAAATATGCGCCCTTAAGCTTTCCGCCATCTGTGAATTCTGCATCATCACGCATGTACCAAGGCACATGTTCAAATTCATCCTTGAATCCGTATTTCAGATGGAAGTAGTCATTCTCATAGACAGGACGGGCAACCGCATTTGAAATCCGGTCTGAACGTCTCACCAACTCGAGCATCCCTTTATAGCCGATGATCATTTGAGCGTCCATACGTTGCTGTTTGTTGTTACGGAATGGGACAAGGTAGGCATGTCCGAGCATCCCAATTTCAAGGCCCAGCTGCGCGGCTTGGAGGACACCAGCCATCAAACTGGATGGATTGCATTGCTTCAAAGTTGGATTCGTTCGGATTTCTGTCAAAGCGATACGGACCAATCGATCTGCAGTAATGTGTTTCGGAAGCACTTGAGCAAGTGCCGGCTTCATATTCTGAAACCATTCCTCAATTGACCTTGATCCGCCTTGGGAGGAAGAAGGCTTGATGCCTTCCTCCGCTCGTTTTTGCAGTTGACCTTTGAGTGCAGATGGATTTCCCATGATTCAGTCTCCTTTACGTTTTTGATAGGGTTAGTTGACGCTAAAACGTCTGGATTCACTCGATTTCAAAAACTGTTTGTAGATATCAGGCATTTCGGCCTTGAGCGCTGTCGTGTCACATCTGGAACTTGTTGAGGTCTTCCAAGTCACCTTGCGGTCACCGATGACACCGACCTCGTTTTCACCAAGCATGGACTTGAGTTTGTTTGCGGCCTCTTCCTTGCGTTTTTTGGCATCGTTCTCGTCCTGCAATGCCTTGTCGTACTGCATTACAAGAAACTTTGCTTCGCTTGGAAGTGCGATTTCGTTTTTGACTGACCTCGGATACAAGGAATTCAATACGTTGGTTGCAGACTTCGAACTATCAACCTCTGGCGGTGTCCGGTTCTCAATGAGTTGCCAGAATTCCGATTCAATCTTGATTAGGGATTCAATGAATTCATCATCTCGGTCAATCTCTCGATAGATGAATTTGTTCCCGCCAATCAAAACTGCAAAGTATCCGTATGAGTAACCCGTGACTGCTAAGTAGTGTTGGAGCTGGATGTAATAGTGGTCTGGAATCCTGTCGCCTTCCCACTCTTTACGGTTGAATGCATCAGTGGTTTTTACTTCGAGGATTCCTTTACCGCGTTTCTTATCGATGATCTCGCGGTCAACATCGCCAATCATGAAGCTATGTTCTGGATGTTGGAGCATGGCATTTCTCTTACGAACTTTCAATCCTGTGCGGATTGTAAATTCTTTAGCAACAATGTCTTCGAGGAGATTTCCCCAATACATCCGCTCGTTTTGCTCTTTGATTTCAATCGGAAATAGATTGATTTTGTCATAGAAGACTTCAAGCACCGTACGCCAGGGATTGAAACCAGCAACGGCGGATGCATCCGATCCGCCAATGCCTTTACGACGCCACAAGAGCCATTCCGCTCTATCCATTTCGCGAGTAGAGACAAGAACTTGTGCTGTCATTGGATTTCATCACCTTCGCATTCACAATCATCAATCTTGCAATCACATTCAGGACAACGTTCGCATTCACATTTGTCTTCTGGATTCGAGCAGTCATCGCACCATTCATCGTTATAATCAGCTCCGCAGTTCATACAACTTTCCCCCACGGGCATATATGCATAACCCATTTGATAGGGCACAGACTCGTAAATGGTCCGCCACTCATCAAATCCACATCGGCAAGTCATTGATGCGACCTCCTCTTGTCTCGCACCCCGTCTATCTGCTAACATGAAGCTCGTAAATTTACGAAACTCTCACTCGGTTAGCTCACCACAGCAGCCGAGATTTTTTCTTTTAGCTTGCTTAGGTCTCCATACAACATTGATAAATCTCTTGTGATTGCCTCGGCCAAACTTGCTACGCCTGTTTTGTAGCCCGTTGTGTACTCATCGTCTAGGTCGTAAATGACATCACTACTGCGGTCTTGGATAACCTGTATTTGGTGCATAATCCCCTTAAATTGCAGTTCGAATGAATTGATCTCCACTAAACAGCCGAGTAATTTCTCTGAGCACGAGTTCATCAGTAATGACTGATTTACCAACCTAATCAGCTCCTTTCTCACCTAGTGTCTGTCTCAATTGTTCTGTAAGCATCTCTACTCGTAGTGCCCGTTCCCACCGCTTTTCGGAAGCTCCCAACATTTCCGCAACAAACCAACCAATAATGTGACCTCCATCCGTTGCTTTTGCCCACATTTCAAGGGTGATGACGTCAATGGGTTTAAGATTTCTTTCAAGACGTGATACCTCCGAACGATCAATGCCAACAGCAAATGCTAGATTCTGTTGTGACAAACGCTTTCTCTCTCGGCAGATTCTCAACAGTGTGCCAAGTTCCATTGGCTTTCCCTCATTTCACAATCTGCCGCTGCGATGTAGCAGAATTCCCACACAAATGCGTGGTATCACTACAAACCGAATAATGTCGTGCTCCACGTAGCGCGATAGACTAGGGACAAAAGGTTATTAGGCGTTTTGCTTGAGAGGTGGTGTTTCGTTGCACCAGCGAAGAAATGCATCTTTGGTTACGCGAACACAACGGCCAATACGAATCGCCGGAAAGTCCGGATTATAGGCCAGTTCGTATGCTTTCGTTCTACCAATCCGAAGGTATTTTGCTACGTCTGTCATGGTAAGTACGTCGGGTAATTCTTGATAAGACACCGTTGGCTCCTCCTTCATGGAATCAGTTTGAATTAGACACAAGTTGCATCAGGCAGAGTGAATTTGGTTATGCTGATCGTGTATATCGTCTACAAAGAACATTACTGGATCGAGTTTCATGACGTTACAGATACGTTTTGCCAAAGCAAGTGTTGGGTTTCTCTCTCCGGACTCGATCTGCCCGTAGAATTGGCGAGAAATACCTAGCGTTTCTGCAGCTTTGGACTTGGTCCAGCCAAGTTCCTTGCGACGATTTCCTAGCCATGTTCGCATTAACTATACCTCCTTTCGATATGTACAATGCGTCTACAAAGAACATTTTATGGTGCGTTTTGCGTAATTTCAATCGTTTTAGACTCGTTTTGCATAGTTAATTTACGGACACATTGTGCATCAGTAAAATAGTATTTGATGCATTAGCAGAAGGGGTTTTGGTAGCTCATGAAATTTGCTGAGCGACTCACGGAGTTACGTCGTAATCAGGGCTGGACACAAGAAGATGTCGCCAATCTACTGGGGATTGCACGAACGACGTACGCGATGTATGAACAATCACGCCGCGAACCTGAATTAAAAACGATTTGCATGTTAGGTGATCTGTATAACGTTAGTATCGACTATCTTTTAGGACGAACAGATGACCCGACCCCGCCAAAACCGGCTACTGCAGTTACTGATATGATTCAAGGTAGCGGCGACAAGGAAGTGACCGGTTCCAAGAAACTAGATGATGCTATGAAATCAGATATAAAACGCATTTCTGGACAGATGGAATCAGAATACGATGAGCACGATCCAGCGATGGCAAACTTTCTTTATAAAGTCATTCGCAATGTTCTGAGGGAGTTCGACCAATTTAAGAAAGACCAACAAACCAAAGGAGATTAAAACTGGGTATAATCCAACATTGAAGTTCAACATAGGTAGGGTGATGACCTTTGCGCGACGACAGGCTGGATTCACTTCTTCGTGTCGTAAAAACAGAGGGCATATTCCTCTCATTTCAGAACTTAACGGACAGTCCTGAGCCTGTACTGGGAATTCATTTTTGTGATCAAGACAAACAACAACCTTTCATCGTTTTAGAGCGAGAGTTGAAAAATGACCTTCCCGCCTATAGGTGTGTACTTGCGGAGTTGCTAGGTCATCATTTAGCCAGTTTTGAAGCAAATATCTCTTATCCATACACCTCGTGTTGGCCTAGAAAACATCCTGCAGACATTGCAGCCATGAAATGGGCGACGACTTTTCTGATTCCTACAAAAAAACTTGATAATGCCTTTGCAAACGGCATCACAGCCGTTAGTGCACTTGCCGAACATTTCGGAGTAACGGAGTGGTTCATGCAGTATAAGCTTGATATTTTCAAGGCTGAGCGTACAGAACGACCAGTAATGGCTGTCGGGTATTCGAAACAAATGAAATACATACGTGCAACGACACTCGCCGTTGATTTGGGCTTGGTGAAATTGAGTGTTCATGTGCCTACTATAGAACATATCATACACTCCCTTATCTGATTTGCTAAATCAATCTATAACTGGAATTCCTAACTATGGGACACTTTTGACTCTATGAGGTGACTCATTTTGAGAGGACACGTGCGCAAACGCGGAAACAAATGGTGCTTTGTCATTGATGTAGGTAAAGATGAAAATGGAAAACGAATTCGGAAGTGGTTCTCCGGATTTGAAACAAAAAAAGAAGCGGAAAGAGCGATGGCTGCCAAAATTAACGAAGTTGAGTCGGGCGGATACATCGATCCAACAAAAGAAACAATTGAACAATACTTCAAACGCTGGCTCTCTGATAAGCAAGCTCAAATTCGACACGGTACCTATCGCAAGTACGCATGGCTTGTGAACAGACACATTATCCCCGGACTCGGGAACTTGGGACTATCCGACTTAAAGCCGTTTCACCTGCAGTCGTTTTATACGAAGCTCAGCAAGGCCGAGAACCCCCTGTCAAATCGTTCGATTTTACACGCTCACCTTATCATTCATGAAGCCTTGGACAGGGCTGTTAAATGGGGTCTCGTAGCAAGAAATGTGTCTGATGCAGTAGATCCTCCTCGGGTGGAACCAAAACGTGGCCAGGTATGGACTGCAGAGCAGGCGCTGCACTTTCTAAATGTGACCAAGCGTGAACCCCTTGAGCAGCGCTATTGGATAGGGTTCTTACTCGCCATAATGACCGGGATGAGGAAAGGAGAAATTCTTGCGCTGAAGTGGGAAGATATTGATTGGGAAACGGGATTTGCGAGGATAAATCGTACGCTCACCTTTGTATCGGGTGAGCCATTATTCCAAGAGCCAAAAACAGACCGTGGTCGAAGGTCAATCGCCCTGTCTCCTGAGACTATGGATGCGTTGAAACATCACAAGACGCGACAAGCTCGGGAGAGGTTACAATATGGTCCGGCGTATAGGGATCACGACCTTGTAATTGCCCGTGAAGATGGGCGACCTATGTTCCCCCGTACCTTCGACGGCGCATGGTACCGATCAATTGAACGGGCACAGGTTCCCAAGATCAGGTTTCATGATCTGAGGCATACACATGCAAGTTTGCTTCTCCAACAAGGGGTACATCCAAAAGTGGTATCGGAACGGTTAGGGCATTCGACCATAAACATCACGTTGGATATCTACTCTCATGTTCTACCCAGCCTCCAAAATGTCAACAGCGGTTTGAAACTCCTCAAAATCATCGGCCGAAAATTCCCCAGTTTTATCGGTTATACCTCAGCGCCTAGCGAGTCATCGGTTTACCGTCTTCGCCTATGTGCAAGAACCCGGCCTTCTTCTTCTCCTGAATCCTGAAGCTCTCTCCACGGATATTTACCGTGGTAGAGTGGTGTAAGATGCGATCCAGAATTGCTGTTGCAAGCACATTGTCTCCAAAGATATCTCCCCACTCGGAATAGGACTTGTTTGAAGTGAGGACCATTGCCCCTTTTTCGTATCGTTCCGCCACGAGCTGAAAGAATAAATGTGCCGCAGCATTATTCATCTTTCGGTACCCAATCTCGTCTACAATCAGCAGCGCTGGCTTGGTATATTGCCGCAGTTTACGGCGAATGGTTCCTTTCTCATGTGCCTCTTCAAGTGACTCAACTAAATCATTTGCTGTGGTGAAGTAGACTGAATGCCGTTGGCGAATCGCCTCCAGTCCGAGTGCTACAGCAAGATGTGTTTTCCCAACGCCCGGTGGCCCTAAGAAAATCACGTTCTCTTGGTGGCTCAGAAAGCGCATGGTCGCTAAATCGCGCATTCTTCGCTCGTCAACGGAGGGTTGAAATGTGAAGTCAAACTCCTCAAGCGTCTTCTGAAACGGAAGCCTGGCGAAACGAGTCCGCGTGAGTATAATGCGTTCGTATTTGGCACGCAGTTCCTCCTGCAGGAGATTGTCCAAGAATTCAAGGTAAGATATATTTTCTTTGGAAGCCTGCTCAGCATGCTGGTAAAGGACCTCGGGTAGCCGAGACCACCCTAATTCTTCGCATGCGTGCTGAATTCGTTGTTCAAGCATCAGCGTACGACCTCCTCTTTCAGAAGACGGTCATACACCGAGAGCGGGCGACGCATCACTTCGGGTGCTGGATTTTCAATGAGGCGTGGGATAGGTTGGGGAACCTTTTGTTTGCCTCCTGCGAGAATCCCCTCGAAGTGTTTTTTGTTCCTCGAAACCTGGTGCTTGCCTGTGCACTTTGTGTGTTCGGCGACCAGCTTTCCAGCGTGGAAGAACCGGATTACACCGTTACGCTCATCCTGTATTTCAACCATATAGCCCACCAATGGATACGGCACAGAGTAACGGTTTGTTTCGTATGTAACCAACGCGTCAGAAGGTACTTTGCGTAGATGACGCTCCGCACTTTCAAAGGGCATTGTATTCATCGGCAGAAGTTGTTCTTCTGGGAACCTGTCTATTGGCCGTTGGTGAGTGGTGCCATGGACGCGGACATTCGCCACCGTGTCTAACCAGTACCTTACTTGCCGGTTCAAATCATCAAGCCCAGTGAACGTTCGGACTCTTGGCCAGAAGTTCCTTCGGACGTATTTGACCCCATTTTCCACCTTTCCCTTCGTACGAGCGCGGTAGGGTTTACAGCGCCTGACCTTAAACCCATGGTGTGCTGCAAAGGCGGCGAACCGCTCATTCCAAATCGGCTTGCCTCGGTCATCCTGACCGGCCACCACAGTCTTCATGTTATCGTATAGACATGTCGCGGTTATTCCATTGAAATATGCCGCGGCCCTTACATGGCAACCCATGAGTGTTTCTAGCTTCTCATTCTCCGTAAATTCTAAGTACATCATGCGAGAGTAGCCCAATACCATCACAAACGCATAAATCCTCTTCCTGTGTCCATGCCAGTTCACTGTGAAGCTACCCCAGTCTACCTGAGCTTGTTCACCGGGCAGCGTCTCGAATCGTGTGGTAGCCTTCTCTTCAACGGCTTGCCGGTGCGGCTTCATAAATACACGCAGTTGCGTCATTCCACCGTCATATCCCATCTCTGAAATCTCATCAAAGATAACGGTCGCGTTCACGCAACCCTCGCTCATACGCTGCAACACGTATTCCCGGTACGGGTCAATTTTCTTTGGTTTGTAAGTGCCACGTTTATATATACCGGGGGCGGATTCTCGTAACCACTTACGAACCGTTTTTCGGTCGCGTCCGACTTCGCGGGCAATTTGTGACACACTCATACCCTTATCATGCATATCCCTAATCACAAAAAACTCCCCATTCTTGACCAAGATTCTCTCCCCTCCAGGGGAGATTGTCAGGTTTTAGGTAGGGAATTTTCAACCGATTATATTGAGGATTTTACAACCGATGTTCACAAAAAAGAAATTGCTGAGAAGTTTGACATGATGATTTTCGAGAACCGTCCCCTGAAGCGAAACAAAGGTTCCTAACTTGTTAGAACCTTTGTTATATCGAATCGAACCAAGTTCCTATCGATTGGGCAAAATGAGCAGATTAGCGACTTAGTTATCCGAACTCTGATTCGGATCATATTCAGCAGCTAGAAGAGCGATCTGAATACTATTCCCAACGAGTCCGATGGTAGCCATAGTTGAGTACACAAAAAAGAATATTACCCCAAAGCACGCCCAGGTTAATGAATACACACTATAAAGTGTTGTAGCTGGGTAAAGTAACATACAACTACCAAGCGTAATTCCCCATAAAATTGCACATAACCAAAATGGGAATAACAACTGATGTAAAATATTATCCTTCAGAAGTATGTTGAGCAGCTTCCCTGCAGCCAAAGCAGTTATAATTGCTAACCCGGCAATTACGATCCCTAGAAGCGTACCACATATTTGAGCCCCAGTATTGCCAATATACTGTGCTACATTAATAAAATTATCGGGTTTTGTTTCTTTGGCTAAAGGACACAGATAAAAATACTTAACACAGGCAGCGAGCAAAAGAGATATGAAAAACTTCGGAGTAAAAACTAACTCACGCCATCCATACAACTTGAATAGTGAAGGGAAGGTTAAATCGTCGACTGTGTCAGAGGCTCTTACCGTTGGTTTCATCATCTCCACCACCTCGGACAACATTCTTTGCCCGCCCCCAAAGGTTCTTCAACTCTTCAACAATCTCCAACGGTTCCGAAGCTTGAACCGTATCGTGAAAAACCGAATCACGGGAACGGAAAATTCTCGGTGTTTTCGTTACTTTAACTTTTCCGCCCCTACCTTTGGTCGTAAACGTATCATACCCGGTAGCTTTCACATATCCGTAAGCATTCTTCACCATCTCAAGACCACTATCTATGAGTGGACCATCCTTATTTAAACCTTCCTTCTTATTTTCCGCAATATACTTCGTCTTCGTGCTATTTGCGTCTTGAACCAAGTGCCTCATCGAGCCAAGAGTCTTCCTTTTTATCATATTCGGCGGGATGATTTCAAATTCGATTCGTGTTAACACCTCCATCCCTTTAACCTTGAGTTTAAGGTCTTCCTCTACAGGAAATGGAATAATAATGATATCCCCAATTGATGGATCACCTTGATAAACCAATCGGGCCCAGTAATGAATGAAAGTGTCCCTATCAATCCGCCCATTCTCATGAAACATCAAAATCTCGTTCTTTGGGTCATACACAAAGAATGAATTATAAGTAGCATCCTTTATTTCCGCATAACCCGTAGTGAACGATTCAGTGGCGACGGTGCGGCGTTCATCTCTAGCCTTAGAAAGGTTGCCATAAACCAGCCCGTGCTCTGTTCGCTTAACATCAAGAAACTGCCACCTCCACGTCCTCCCTTTAAAATGCTTTCTTGATTCAATGGCAGTTGGAATCCTTGAAACAAGGTCGTCCAATTTCCCCGTAAAAATGTTTTCATTGATATTTACTTTTGCCGCAATAAATTTTTTCCCTGACATCACATTCCACTCCCAGAATAAGCTGAATCGATGCGTTTGCCTGACTTGTTTACCTAGTCAGTTATGTCGAGTCTCAACTTTTAAAAAGAGTAACATAACAAGGCCAAACTATTTCGTAATACGAAGGGTTGCAATTCGGTTGCAACGTATGTATTTAGCTACAACAAAGGCTTCTCAAGAATATCCTGAGAAGCCTTTTCATATATGGCGGAGAGGGTGGGATTCGAACCCACGGTGCCCTTGCGAACACGGCGGTTTTCAAGACCGCTGCCTTAAACCACTCGACCACCTCTCCACGGTGGTTTGGGTACTGATAAAACCGGGATTCGACAGTCAAGTGCTGCCAGGCACTTGACCTAAGTCTATTCCCCGAAGGGAAATCCTCGGTTGCGAAGCGCGACTTGCGTGCCTCTGTGGAGCGGAAGACGGGATTCGAACCCGCGACCCTCGCCTTGGCAAGGCGATGCTCTACCCCTGAGCCACTTCCGCATAACTAGCAAATCGAAGACTGCACAAAATAATATACAGGACATGCACAATGTCTGTCAATAGAAATTTTATCTCAGAGACGGCATGCTCGATTCGTGACAACTCACGGTTCATATCTGAGCGCAAAAGCGAGAGAAGACCGCTCGTATGAGCGGTCTTCTCCTTCCGGGGTGGGTACTTCTGGTGAGCCATCCGCGACTCGAACGCGGGACACCCTGATTAAAAGTCAGGTGCTCTGCCAACTGAGCTAATGGCTCATGTGTAAAAATAACTGTATTAGTATATCACGGGAGTTCAAAGCTATGCAATGTCGGTGCAGCGAGATCGACACGGGGAGACAGTATAAAATAAGACTTCAAAAGCAAAACCGGCTCCGCGAGAAGCGGAACCGGTGTTTGGTTGATTCGAATGATATCGAGTATTAGCTGTTGTGGCCTGGGTCCACCCAGATGGAACCGAATGGGTCGTACGTAACTGGGCTGGTGTAGAATCCATGTACCCAAGACTGAACGCAGTAGTAGCCGATATTTTGGATAGTTGGAATCCATGCAGCATCGGACATAACCTTGTTGATGACCTGTGCGTACAGCTTGTCACGCTGAGCAGCGTCGGTCGAATACTCGGCCTGGTTGAGCCATTGGTCAACTTGTGGGTTCGAGTAGTTGTTCATGTTGTTGCCTGCAGCAATCTGGTCCGAGTTGAAGAGCGTATCCAAGAAGTCAGATGCGTCCGGGAAGTCCTGAACCCAACCGCTCTGGTAAACCTGAGCGGTACCAGACATCGCTTTGGTCAAAAAGTCCTTCCAGGTTACTTCGTGCAGGACGACGTTGATGCCGATTTGCTTCATCATAGCCTGGAACGCTTGGTCTTCCTTCTTAGCTCCATCGTTGTTCTCGTCCCACATATCGACGGTCAAGCCGTTCGAATAGCCCGCTTCCTTGAGAAGCTGCTTCGCCTTCGAGATGTTAAGGCTGTAGGTTGCGCTCGGATCAAGATTCTTCACGTAGCCTTCCATCGTCGATGGTAGTGGCTGATTCAGACCAAGCACAGCACCGTTGTTGATCTTCACAAACTGGCTGTCGTCAAACGCGTACTCCATCGCCTGACGGACTTTCACGTTGCTGAGCGGATTCGGTTTGCCGTTCAGTACCGGCTTCATGTTCAATCCGATATAGTAGATAGAGTTTTGGTCCTGCTTGAGCACCATGTTCTTGTACTTCGGCGAGTTCATGATGGTCGGGAACTGAGCGGTCGGGATACCGTCTCCGCCGATGAGCCAAGGGCTCATAAATGCAGTCTGCCCTTGTTCCCAGTGCAGTGCGTCGACCGTACTGTTGTTGTTCACATTGATGGTGACCTTGTCGAGATAAGGCAGTTGCTGACCGTAGCTGTCTTTCTTCCAGTAGTGTGGGTTCTTGACCAAGACCGTCTCGTTCTGGTTGTTCGTTTGAACCTCAAACGGGCCAGTACCCATCGCCTTCGTGGTATCCATCGCTGCGTTGCCCACCTGCTTGACGAACGCAGGATCAACTGCAGAGGCAAACGGCATAGCAAGTACTTTCAGGAAGAACTGCTCAGGTTTCACCAGCTTGATGACAAGTGTGTTTTTATCAGGTGCGGATACGCCGCTAATGGTTTTAGCCTTACCGTCGTAAAACGCTTGAGCGCCTTCGATATCCATAAAGAACTGGCTGCCAGGAGATGGCTTCGGCTGCATGTTCTTGTCGAGCAGTCGTTGGAACTCGTAGACGAAGTCGGAGGCGTCCATCGGATCTCCGTTCGAGAACTCTACGCCTTGACGGAGGTGGAACGTGTAGGTCTTGCCGTCCGGAGAGACGTCCCAGCTCGTAGCGAGGTCAGGCGTGATGGTGTAGGTGTTTTTGTCATAGGTGATCAGCGTTTCGTAAACAGACTCGTCCACTTCTGCAGACGTCGTATCGAATGCGATTGCCGGGTCGAGGTCAGGTACGGCTTGTGTGGAGTCGACCGTGATCGATCCGCCTTCAATCGGCTTCGAGCTTGACGAATTGGATCCCGTTGATGGGCTGCTTCCATTTGATGTTGAGGTGCTGTTCGTGCCACAGCCCGCGAGTAGAACGCCCACCATACCGATAGACGCCACGGTGGCGAGCCCCTTCTTCCATGATACTGACATCACATTTCCCCCGTTCTATATATCGTGTTCTGCAACTCTTCGATTTCCTCAGAGCGTTCTTAGACTCCTGTAAAATCTGTCTCTTTGAGTTAATCGAAAATTACAATCATCAGAACGATTTAAATTATAAAGTGAATCTGCTGGGTACTCAAGTACTTTTGATAGAAAAGCACAGAGAATTTTGTCGAATAAAGTAGAAACGTGCAAAAAAACCGAGCCACGAGTGGCTCGGTTTGGTGTGATTGCGTTGCTCATACGGAATGCTGAGTCTCGTGAATCAGTCGTAGCGAATGCGAGGATCGACGAATCCGTACGCGATATCGACGAGAAGGTTGAACACGACCACGAACACGGCTAGCAGCAAGACGGTACCCATAATAACTGGGATGTCCTGGTTGCCAATGGCCTGGTAGGCCAACATGCCCATACCGTTCCAGTTGAACGTCTCCTCAATCAGGACGACACCAGCGAGCAGTGTACCGATGTCGATGCCGGCGAACGTAATAACCGGAATCAAAGCGTTGCGAAGCACGTGGCGATAAATCACGCGCCGTTCGCTAGCGCCCTTGGCGCGAGCCGTGCGGACGTAATCCTGATTCATCACGTCGAGCATCGTCGACTTCAAGAGGCGCAAGTAGTAGGCTGCACCCGTGATGCCGTACGTGATAGCCGGGAGGATCAAGTGATAAATACCACCCGTTCCACCGAGTGGGAAAATTGGAATCTTGAAGCCGAACACAATCAACAAGATTAGTCCCAACCAATAAACGGGGAGCGAAATACCGACGAGCGCCAGTGCGCTGATGACGACGTCGCGCACCTTGTTCGCGTGGCGCGCGGTGTAGATGCCGAGCGGAATCCCAATCAAGAGCTCCATAATCCAACATCCAAGAGCCAACTCAGCGGTTGGTCCCATACGCCCGGAGATCTGCGACATGACGGACGTGTGGAAAATGTACGATGTACCCAAGTTGCCTTGCAACAAGTTCCCCATGTACTTCAGGTATTGTTCCCAAATGGGGAGATTGAGGCCGAGATCGATCCGAATCTGCTGGACAGTCTGCGGCGTTGCGTGTGGACCCGCGATGATGCGCGCCGGATCCGCTGGCACTGCGTAAAGCAGCAGGAACGCGATGATGGAAATGCCGATTAACACGATGATGGCTTGCCCGATACGACGGATAATATATGCACCCACGTGGACGCCCTCCTTTCGTCTACCTTACTGGCGGGTCATGGACTGAGGATCAAGAATATCTCGAAGTCCATCACCAAGCATGTTAAATCCAACAACGGTAATCACGAGTGCGATACCCGCGCTATACAATTCCCATGGGGCATACGTATAGGTTGTCAGACCTTCTTGAATCATGCCGCCCCAGTCCGGTGTCGGAGGTTGAATGCCCATGCCGAGGAAGCTCAGACCAGCTGCTGCCAAGATGTTTGCGCCGACGTTGAGCGTCGAAAGGACGATGACTGGACCGAATACGTTCGGCAACACGATGCGGAACATAATCCGCCACTCCGTCGCGCCAAGCGCTCTGGCTGCTTGAACGTATTCCAACTCGCGAACCTGGAGGACTTGACCGCGCACGACGCGGGCCATGACACCCCAGCCCAAAATGCCGATGGTCAACAGGATGTTCCAAAGGCTCGATCCGAGGATGGCGACGAGTGCCAACGCGAAGAGCAAGAACGGGAACGCGAGTACCGTATCGGTGATGCGCATGACCAGCGCGTCCACCCAGCCGCCGAACACACCGGCGATAAGCCCAAGTACGGTTCCGACGACCAAGTTGATGACCATCGACAAGAGGCCAATCAGCAGCGAGATGCGGCCGCCCCAGATGACGCGAGACAATACGTCACGTCCGTTGCCGTCGGCTCCCAGTGGGAACATTTTGGACGGCCCGACAGGAATACCCTGTTCGTTCAATCCGCTGTTGAAGGTTTGAATTGGGTCGTGCGGCGAGATCCACGGGGCGAGAATCGCGATGAGCCCCATGATCACAATAATCAAGGCACCGATGTAAACCAATGGATAGCGCTTCAGTGATTTTTTAAACTTGCGCCCTCTAGCATTCGACGGTGCATGTGCCACTGCACCTACATTTGTCGACATAATGTTACCTCCCTCATCCCTGGTACCGACGATGCGCGAGTACCTCTGTGTCTCTTAATACAGGTGGCACGCGACCTGGTGATTCGGCTTAACTTCCTTCCACACCGGCTTTTCGCGCTTACAGATATCCATAGCCATCGGACAACGAGTGTGGAACGGACATCCTGCAGGCGGGTTTGCCGGACTCGGCAGGTCACCCTGCAAAATGATGCGTTCGCGCTTAGCGTCAGGGTCAGGAACCGGAACGGCAGACAACAGAGCTTGCGTGTATGGGTGAAGCGGTTCGTCGAACAAGTCGTCGCTTGTTGCCGATTCCGCCATATTTCCGAGATACATGACCATAATTCGATCGCTGATGTGGCGAACGACACTCAGGTCGTGCGCGACGAAGATATAGGTCAGATTGAAATCTTCCTGAAGGTCTTCCAACAGGTTCAACACTTGACTCTGGACGGACACGTCGAGCGCCGCGACAGGTTCGTCGAGAATGATCAACTTCGGGTTCAACGTCAATGCCCGGGCGATGCCGATACGTTGGCGCTGGCCACCCGAGAATTCGTGTGGATAGCGGCTCGCGTATTCGGGGTCTAGCCCCACGCGGTCGAGCAAGGAGCGAACGCGCTCCATTTGGCTAGAGCGATTTCCGATGTTGTGAATCTGCATAGGCTCCATCAGCGTCTGCGCGACGGAGTTGCGCGGGTTCAGGGACGCGTAAGGATCTTGGAAGACGAGTTGCATCTCGCGGCGCATTGCGCGCATTTGCGATTTAGACAGCTTCGTAACGTCTTTCCCCTCAAAGACCACCTTACCTGCGGACGGTTCAAGGAGGCGAAGGATACTGCGGCCCATGGTTGATTTACCGCAACCCGATTCGCCTACGACGCCAAGGGTTTCACCCGGATAGAGCGTAAAGTCCACGCCGTCTACTGCCCGAACGTTACCCACCGTGTGGCGGAACACGCCGCGTTTGATGGGGAAGTATTTTTTCAGTCCTTCAACTTGCAAAAGTGGTGTTCCCTGCGCCATTATTGACCCCCCTCTTGTAAGAAACAGCGTGATCTGTGTCCATCCTCGACCTCGAAGAGATCAGGGTTGTGTGCAACGCACTTGTCCATGACAAACGGACAACGTGGCGCGAAACGGCAGCCATCCGGCATGTTGCGAACAGAAGGTACGTTCCCTTCAATTGGCTCCAAGCGTTTGCGCTCGCCGGTGAGTTTCGGAATTGAATTCAACAGACCCCGTGTGTACGGGTGCTGCGGATTTTTGAAGATCTTGCGGACAGGGCCTTCTTCGACGATGCGGCCAGCGTACATCACGGCAACGCGGTCACAGGTCTCTGCGACGACGCCCAAGTCGTGCGTGATCAGCAAAATCGAGGTGCCGTTGTCCTTTGCCAAGTTCTTCATCAGTTCGAGAATCTGCGCCTGAATGGTCACGTCGAGCGCGGTAGTCGGCTCGTCCGCGATCAGGAGTGACGGATTACACGCCATGGCGATGGCAATCATCACGCGCTGGCGCATACCACCCGACAATTGGTGCGGATATTCGTCGACGATCTGCTCTGGGCGAGGAATACCGACTCGCTTGAGCATCTCGATAGACTCCTTGCGCGCCTGGTTCGCATTCATGCCACGGTGTAATAGAAGCGTTTCTCCGATTTGCCTGCCAATTTTGTGAACCGGATTGAGCGATGTCATCGGCTCTTGGAAAATCATGCCGATCTCGTTGCCGCGAACGCGGCGCATTTGTGGTTCTGTCAATTTGAGTAGATCGCGATCATGATATACGATCTCGCCGCCCACTTTGGTGGGTTCTTTGAGAAGCCGCATGATCGACAGTGACGTGACACTCTTGCCGCAGCCAGACTCGCCCACGAGTCCTAAGGTCTCTCCCGGTGCGATGTGGAAGTTTACTCCCTGAACGGCCTTGTAGTATTTTTCGTCGATTTTAAATTCGATCTGTAAGTCTTTCACTTCGAGTACGTTCGACACAACTTTCCCCTCTTTCCCTCAAAACAATCAACAGCGACCTATCTAACAAAGCGCCACGTATCTATGGAAATATTAGAGAGGCCAAAAAAGACTTAACTTTTTCATAACCTTAATAAAACTTCATAACGGTTAAACAAGTCAAGTAGAAGTATAACAAGTTTTCTTTAAAATCGTAACGGAGATTTCTGGAACTCAAAATTACCGTACGATTCAGCCATACCATAATTTGGATGGTATTGTGTAAAACGGATCCGGTAAATGTAGTGATATGGACATAAAGAAGGTATTTTCACGTCGACTCTGGTTTGTGTGTACCATGCTGGTGACATCTGCGACGGGCGGAACGCCAATCGCCTTTGCACATGTGGAAGATCATCTGAATCTCTCGGAACGAGCGGTTACAGTGGGTGGAAGGGCATATGATTTAAGTCAATACCATCCCACGAAAGCGACCTTCCTGCTCACGGCATACAATCTGGACCGGCGTTCTACTGGCAAGTCCCCAGGTGAACCCGGGTATGGAATCACTTCAACAGGGACATTCGCGGCTACAGGCAGGACCGTAGCAGTCGATCCACACGTGATCCCGTACGGTTCATTACTGTACATCGACGGAATTGGCTGGCGAGTTGCCGAAGACACCGGAGGTGCGATACGCGGCCACCATATCGACGTGCTCGTCGACAGTCGGCAGCGCGCTCTTCAATTTGGCGTCAAACACCACTGCGAAGTGGAGGTGTACACCCCCGTCGAACCACAGCGCGATGTTCGCCCGATCAGCAACTCGCGGTTTCATCACAGTTGAACAAATCGAGTGATGTGATCGGCAAACGGCGCGAACAGCGGTGCATACGTCTCGATGGCGGCACGCACTTCGGCCGGTTGCACGTTCGCGTGCTCTCGAATAAAACGAGCGCGCAAGTCGAACACGCCGTATATGGCGTTGAACCATTGCTCGGGCAATACGTCCTCTTCCACCAGTACTTTGAGGATGTCTGCGTATCCGCCCGGGTCACGCATGACCAAGGCATCGATGACAAGCGAACCGATGTCAGTCGTGTATTCGACGCTGGTGTGGAGTGCGCGCTCCGCCGCCAAACGCCAGGTGAGCTCCTCTTCCCAGGCATCCTGCCGTTTCGAAAGCTCCAGCATCCACTCCGTCCGCTCGCGAAGACCCTCCAACCAAGTGCGAATCTGTTCCTTCTGCGCTGCTGTTATAAACATGCTTCGCTGACACTCCCCGTATGTAAAACGCGCTCAACGATCGGCCAAACGCGCTGATAGACGATATCCTTCATGATCGGGCTCACATTCTGTTGCATCCGCGCACGAGCCGGATCAAGCACCGGACGGAACACCTGAACGTCGTCGATCTCGGACGTCTCGGGACGAGCCCGGACGTCGACGACGTCGGCGACGAACACCCACTTGGGAACGATTTGTCCTTCAAATACGATCTGGTATTCGGCGATCCAGCGTGTGATGCCCAGTTCGAGCCCGGCTTCCTCGTACGCCTCGCGCCTTACCGCATTCGACGCGTCCTCGCCTGGTTCGAGCTTGCCGCCCGGAACCTCCCACCCGCGAATCGGGTGGTGAACCCAGACGAGATTGTGGAATAACACTGGAAAGACGAGCACGGAATGCGGGCGTGCACAACATCGCTGCCGATCCATATGCAATCCGAAGGCACGCGGCCAAGCCGAGACGTCGCCCTTCATGAGATCACCACCACTTACCGAAACAAATGCCAATGACGAGTCCAATGAGGCCACCAATAAAAATTTCCATCGGCTCGTGACCTAAGATCTCCTTGAGCCGCTCGCCTTCCATCTGTTCTGCCGCAGCCGGTTCCTGCGTGGTACGTTGCGCAAACTCCATCGCGATGCGATTGAGCAACGTTGCGTGTTCACCAGCGTGGCGGCGGATACCGCCAGCATCGTAGAGCACGATGGCCGCAAACACGACCGCAGTAGCAAACACCGGCGATTGTGGGCCGACGACGAACCAGAGTGCAGCCGCGAGGGCGACCACACCCGCTGCGTGCGAACTCGGCATCCCGCCTGCATCGATGACTTTGTGATTGTCCCACAAATGCGTGCGTACAAAATGGATAGGTACTTTTAACGCTTGGGTGATTAAAATAGCACAAAGTGCAGCCATTAACGGCGAATTACTCCACAGACCGTGCACAAAGTGCGGGACGTTTGACATGAATGTGTTGCCCTCCCCGATTAGGGCGGGCGCCGTCGAAGGGCGCCCTTTTTCCACAATCACTTTACCACTGTTGAATATCCTTGACCACTGTGCTATCCAAACGCTTGACCAGCTCGGTCAGGAGTCGAACGCCATGCTCAAAGTCATCCTCATGGAAGATCGCGTTGTGGCTGTGTATGTACCTCGTAGCATAGCCAATTGCAACGCTCGGGACCCCGGAGGCGTGCAGGTGGAATGAACCGGCGTCGGTGCCGCCGCCGGAGAGGCTTTCCACTTGAACCGGAATGTTTGCATCGCTGGCTGTGTCCAGCACGAAGTCGCGGAAGCGGTTATTCGGAATCATCGATCCGTCAAACAACATCAGAAGCGGCCCTTTCCCGACGTCCGCCAAGTGTGCTCGCTCGTCGGCCGGCACGCCAGGCGTGTCTCCCGCGATACCCACATCGAGTGCGATGGCGATGTCCGGGTTAACCTGGTGGATGAGCGTCCGCGCACCGCGCAGGCCAACTTCTTCTTGCGTCGTGGCACCAGCGAAGAGGGTGTTCGGGTGTTGTTGTCCTTGCAAATCGCGCAGCACTTCAAGCGCCGTCGCACAACCCAGGCGATTGTCCAAGGCCTTGGCGACAAACAACTTCGAGTTGGCCATCTGCGTAAACGGACTCCAGGGTACGATCGCGTCGCCTGCGCGGATACCCATCTCTTCGGCCTCCTCGCGACTAAACGCGCCAATGTCGACGAACATATCCTTGATCTCGACGACCTTCTTGCGTTCGTCCGCAGGAAGGATGTGAGGCGGTTTCGATCCCGTCACACCCAAGATGTCACCCTTGCGCGTTTGGACGATGACGCGTTGCGACAGCATGACTTGTGACCACCAGCCGCCGATGGTCTGGAACTTCAGGAATCCGTCGTCAGTGATGTGCGTCACCATCATGCCGATTTCGTCTAAGTGACCTGCAATCAGGACGCGAGGCCCATTTGCATCCCCGGTTTTGACGCCGACGATGCCGCCCATGTTGTCCCGCTCTATCCGCTCGGACAGCGGTGCCAAGTGCTTTTCGTACACCTTTCTGACATTCGACTCATAGCCTGAAATACCGTGTACGTCACACAGTTCTCGAATCACTTCAATGCGCGATCCCAACAGCTTGTCCCTCCTGATTTGTTCAAACTTCGTGAATTGTACATCAGATGTATGGTACCACATCTCAATTCCGAGTACAGATACCTGTAGAGGATGGAGAAGGAAACGATGGCGCGTTTACCCGAATATGTTGCATTGAAGGAACACCCTGAAGGAGGTACACCGAGATGATGGATGTCAAACCGATCGAAGTACAAGGTTACCGCTTTGTCGCCACGCACGTGGCCCTGCCAAAGACGAATCTGCTGAGCATCAGCAACGACATTGGTTATATCATGTGCGGCGCGCTGGATATTACCCTGTTGCGCGAACAATTGGCGGACAGAGGCATCATCGCTGCGCGTGCAGTGGGTGTGAGGACGATGCAGGAATTGCTCGACGGCGAGGTAGAGAGTTGTACGCAAGGGGCCGAAGCCATCGGCATCCTTCCAGGCATGTCGATGCGTGACGCGTTGGCCAAAATCGGTGCTGCAGAGGCTCAGTCGAAGCCGTGACGCAGGTGGCGTACAGAAAAAAAGAAGCACATCGCTGGATAAGCGATGTGCTTCTGTATCGTTTCATGCACCAGGTGCCACGCAGTGTTTAACGACTGCGAATCTGGTCCAACCGGATGGCGCGCTTGTGCACCGTGTGAGACCATTTGCGGTTGGCCTTGGTAAAGAAGGCCTGCAGCGTCACAGGTCCCCATGTCCACAAAAAGAACGGTAAGATCGGCAGTCCGAAGTACGCCCGCCAATTGACGCGCTCGAGCAGCAGTGCGAGCGGCATCTGGAGGTACATAAACACGTTGACGCCCACCCAGAAATCTGTGGGGAGCAAGTGCGTGACTTGCGCCATCACTGTATCCTTTGGCGTCGAGATCTGTAAGAGCATCATGATGGACGTGAGGAACAGAATGAGAAACCGAGCCGGCTGGAACAGATAGATGCCCGCGTCGAGCTTGACCATACTGCCCTCTCGCAGTCCTTGACGGAGCAGCGGGACCATGTGATGCCGTGCGCAGTGGAAATGTCCTTGCATCCACCGCAATCGCTGTCTGAAGGAGGAGAGAATGTCGGTCGGTTTCTCGTCGTACACTTTCGCGTCGTGCGCCCAGATTGGGATGACGCCGCGTTCCACGCAGCGCACGCCAAATTCCAAGTCCTCTGTCAGGCCGGTCGCCTCCCACCCCATCTCTTGCAACAGTGGGTAGTCAATGCATAGACCGGTTCCTCCGAGAGAGCACGACAAGCGCAAGTTCTGACGAGCCTTTTGCCACATCCGATTACTAAACCAATAGGAGATCGCCATCGAGACACTAACCCAGGTATCAAATGGGTTCTTGACTCCAAGGTACCCCTGAATGACTTTGTGACCGCGGCAGAGTTTATCGTTCATGATGGTCAAGAACGCTGGATCGACCAAGTTATCCGCATCGAACATGACAATCGCATCATATTGTTCACCGGACGCTTGGAAGCGTTCCAAAATCCATTCGATCGCGAAACCCTTACCCCGCTTCTCCTTGTCCTCCCGTTCGTGCACGATCGCACCGTGGAGGCGTCCGACATCTGCTGTATGATCCGTGCAGTTATCTGCAATCAAGTGCACATCGAACAATTCAGCCGGATACTCCTGTGCCTTCAAACTGTCAATGAGCGGTCCTACGACCCGTTCTTCGTTGTGTCCAGGAATGATGACGGCAAAGCGCTTCTTCGCACCATGAATAACCTTTTCCTTCCGGTGCCAGAATCCAAAGATGGACATGACAATCTGATAAACGCCAATGGCCCCGGTGAAAAGTTGCATGAACACGTACACGACATTCAAAATACCGTGAAGCAGGGACATGCACTAACCCTCAACTTTCTGCGTCAGCGTAAAGACGTGGAGCATGCTGACAAGATATTTCTCCAAGCCATCTCCATCATTTTGGGGATAATCCAAACCCTTGTCAACGTTAATTCCTGTCGAAACCGGTCACCTCGACCGCCGTTCACTTTTTCGACCAGATGAGTTACGATAACCAAGTCTTACGACGAGATATCAAAAATGTGACCGCTAGAAACGGAGGATTCGACGTGTCCGGGCTTAGTGTGCTGATCTCCCACTACGGAAATACAGCCATCTTCCTACTCATGATGATCGAGAGCATGTGCGTGCCCATCCCTTCAGAAGTGATCATGCCGTTTGGCGGCTTCATGGCGGAACAGGGCCTGCTCAATCTTTGGTCGGTCATCGTCATCGGCACCGTCGGCAACGTGGTAGGCGGCATCATCGCCTATGCCGTGGGACGATACGGTGGACGGCCGCTCATCCAGCGCTATGGAAAATATATACTATTGAGCGAAAGACACCTGGACAAGGCCGATCATTGGTTCAATCGGTACGGTGAAGTCACGGTGTTCTTCGGTCGGATGATACCCGCCGTGCGCACGTTCGTGTCGCTGCCGGCAGGTGTCGCGAAGATGTCAGTCTGGCGATTTATCGCGTTCTCGGCGCTCGGTTCGCTTCCGTGGAACATTGCGATGACGTATGCCGGGTTCCAGCTGCACGCACACTGGAGCACCATCGACGAGAAGCTCAAACCATTGACCTACATCGGCGCACTGATCCTTGTCATTGCAGTGCTGCTCTTTTGGTTTCGCCGCAACAAACCGCGTCAGAAACGCGAAAACACGATGGACTGAACGCGCTTCGCGAGAGACTCGTCGGTGTTTTCGAGCATCTCCTTCGGAAGGAAAAGGCGGTGTTCTTGGCTTGGGACAAGTGTGCGAATCAGTTTCGACACCTGGCTCAGGTCAGAGCGCTCGCCAAAGTCGTCAAGCAACGTCAGCCCCTGCCCCAGCACCTCGTACCCCGGTATCGTCGACACTCGCTCTGTTACGTAGTAGTCTGGCGAGAATCCCATCGCTTTGGCCATCGTTCGCAAGGCCGCCCACTCACTCACCGACGCCCCGTCCCGAACAATCGGCGCAAACAGCCGCCGCGTCAGAAACCTGTCCGCCAAATCTGACAGAATAGGATCCGGCGACGCCGACCACTGATGAAACGCGTACAAGAGGACCGACTCGTCCAGCCGCAAATACGAAGCGACGCTGACGTCTGATCCGGTCAACACAGGCAAAAGCGCCTCTGGGATCTCGATGGCCACCCCGTCCGCCAGTAGATGCTTTGCTCGGCGCAAGATATTTTCCACCAGCACGTCGCTACCGACGGTCACCGGGTGCAGGTAAACCTGCACGTACATGAAATAGCGTGCGAGCAAATATTGTTCCACGGTGTGTAAGGACTGTCTCTTGACGTAGACGCGCTCATCCTGGACCGTCAGCGAGCGAATCAAGCGGGCGAGCTCAAACTGCCCGTAGGAAACGCCAGTCGACAACGCGTCTCGCAACATATAGTCCATTCGATCGACGTCGAGCTGACTGGATACCAAGGCCTCAATCGCCGAAAAGCGGCCATCCTTTTGCAGAATGGAGACAAGATCCGCAGCAAAGTCAGAGTCGACTGTATCGAGGACCCGCCGCAAAGGTGCATCCTCCAGCATGATGCGATTCGTCCACCGTTCGTGGTGAACCCCGAGGATCGATTCGAAGGTGTGCGAGAATGGCCCATGCCCCAAATCGTGCAGCAGCGCCGCAGCGAGGGCGAGCCGCCGAGTGCGCGTATCGCTCGGCCAGCCGCACTCGCGTTCGAGGTGCACGAGAACCCGCCGCATCGTCTCGTAGGCCCCTAAGGAGTGGGCAAAGCGCGTGTGCTCTGCTCCGTGGTACGTCATATACGACGTACCCAGTTGGCGGATGCGCCGCAGACGTTGGATCGCAGGTGTATTCACGAGCGCCCAGAGCAGGGGATCGTCGAACAGAATTTCGTCGTGTACTGGGTCTTTCAGGACTTTCTCAAACACAGGGGCCATCGCTCCATCGAATTAAGATGCACCAGAGGGCCTGGGGCATATCGCCCACAGGCCCTCTGGTGATGTTCTATCGCGCGTGATCAATCGCAGGACCCCGGCTGGCCCGCTGCGGTAGCGGTGCGGAAACTGGAACCACAACCACACATGGAGGTCGCGTTTGGATTGTTGATTTTAAATCCCTGTCCGGTGAGGTCGTCGATGTAATCGACCTCGGAACCATCGAGGAGTTCGAGGCTCTCGCTGTCGACGACCACCTTCACGCCGTAGATGGAGAAGACATGGTCGTCTGGCTTTTCGGCGTCGAGCGCCATGCCGTAACTGTACCCTGTGCAACCTCCGAGCTTCGTGTACAAGCGAAGTGCATCCTCAGCAGGTCCCTGGGACTCGATCATCTCCCGGAGTTTCTGTGCTGCCGTCTCGGTGAGCGTAATCATGAAATCACTCCCCTTTCACTCCTCATTATACGCGCACAGCCAAGCCGTCGCATCCGCGGCTCAAACGAGATCGCGAACCTTCGTCAACACCTCATCGACGTGGCCGTCCACTTTGACCTTTGGGAAAACGGCGGCAATCTTGCCGCTTGCATCGATGACAAACGTCGTACGCTCGATCCCGATGCTCGTCTTCCCGTACATATTCTTCTCTTTCAGCACACCGTATGCTTCACAAATCGAGCTATCCTCGTCGGCGAGCAACGGAAAGTTGAGGCTGTATTTTTCGCGAAACTTCTGGTGTGACTTCGCGGAGTCCCGCGAGACGCCGTAAATGACTGCCCCGGCCTCAGCGAACGTCGCGCTCAGGTCGCGAAACGCACACGCCTCCTTCGTACAACCCGGCGTATCGTCCTTCGGATAGAAGTAGAGCACGACGACTTGTCCCTTCAGACCTTCGAGAGAGACCGTGTTCCCATCCTGATCGATGGAAGAAAAATCTGGTGCCACGTCGCCTACATGTAATTCACTCATGTGCGAACCTCCTCACGATTCGTTACAAACTACTTTGATCAACCGAATTTCCGGGTCGTCCGGCCCCTGCACTGGCAAACCGGCTCGCAGGTTGGCCTCAATGTAGTCGATGTTGTCCTGGGTGATGACTTCGCCTGGCAGCAAAATCGGAATGCCGGGTGGATAGACCATCACCATCTCCGCCATCGTTCGGCCCACAGAAGCTTGCAGCGGGACGATCTCGGTCTTGGCATAGAATGCCGAGCGCGGAGACATCCGAAGCTCCGGCATCGACGGCAGTTGGACGACGACGTCACGCTTGCCCTGCCGATCCTGATATGCATGGGCGATCTCCGTGAGTGCATGCACCAACGCATCGATGTCCGCTTGCTCATCGCCCCACGAAATGATGCACAGTACGTTGTACAGGTCACTGAGTTCTACTTCTATATTGTAATTCTCGCGAAGCATTCGTTCCACATCATAGCCAGTGACCCCTAAGTCTTTGACCGAGATGGTCAACTTCGTCGGATCAAGTGCAAACGTGGCACTGCTGTTCAAACACGATTCATCGAGGCAGACGAGCCCCGGCACTTCATTGAGCCGGTTTCGGGCCTGCAGGGCTAAATCGATGGCCCTCGAGATCCGCTCGTTGCCGTGTGCCGCCAGCTCTTTTCGCGCGACGTCAAGCGAAGCCAACAGCAGATAGGACGTGGACGTCGTCGTGAGCATACTCATCACGACTTGTACGTGCCTCGGGTCAATCATGCCTTCGCGGATGTTCAGCACACTCGATCCGGTCATCGACCCGCCGAGCTTGTGCACGCTGGTTGCCGCCATGTCAGCACCGGCTTGCATAGCGGACAGAGGCAACGCCGAGTGGAAACCGGTGTGCACACCGTGTGCTTCGTCCACGAGCACTGGAACACCGTAGCTATGCGCGACTTCGACGATGCGTTCGAGGTTGGCGGAAATGCCGAAATACGTCGGGTTGATGACGACGAGCGCCCGCGCGTCCGGATGCTCGACGAGCGCGTCGTTGACCACCTCGACTGATAAGCCGTGCGAGATGCCAAAGCGCTCGTCGACCTCAGGCAGCAAGAAGACAGGCTTGGCATCTGCGAGAATAATGGCGGTGAGTACCGACTTGTGCACGTTGCGTGGGACGAGGATCTTATCTCCTGGCCCCACCGTCGAAAGCACCATCGCCATGATGGCCGTACTCGTCCCTTGTACCGAAAAATACGTATAGTCCGCACCGAAGGCCTGTGCCGCCAACTCCTGCGCCCGCTTGATGGCCCCTGTCGGATGGTGAAGGTCGTCGAGCGGCGCGATGTTGATGAGATCGAGTGACAGCGCCTGGTCGCCGACGAATGCGCGAAACCGGGAGTCCATTCCCCGCCCGTGTTTGTGACCTGGAATATGAAACTGAATGGGTTTGCGCGTCGCGTGATGGAGCAATGTATCAAATAGCGGTGTTTCGTTCTGGTTCAACGAATCCGTTGCCTCCTACTCAGTCATCTACGAAGAAAAAGCACTGCGGAACGCATCCGTCGCATTCTCCCACAGATCAGGCCGGACCATTTGCACGTACTGACCTACTTTCTGGATTGCCTCGGACGACATCCTGCTTACATCAACTTGGCCGCGGACCGCTTTGTCCATCTGGTTGACATGGTCCGACAGTTTTTTGTACCCCAACTTGTTCGCAGAGTCAATCCATAATTCAAAAGGCATCGCCCCCGTGTAGCCCAGGCCACTCTCCTGACGCTTGAGCGTGATCCAAACGCCTTCAATGCGTCTCGGGTTCGGCACCTCTTCGAGCGACGGAACGAACTTGATACCGACTTCCAGTCGGCTCTTCGCGTGGATTGCCCCATTATCTACAAATACCTCATCGCCATCGACAAAGATGGCAGAGAGGCCCTTCATCTCGTCGTCTGTCTGATGCTTGGAAGTACCCGTCAAGTTTAGCTTCTGCATGTACAGCACCTCGTTTACACAGCGTTTGAACCCATTCTACCGTTTGCCATTTTTAATGTCACACATTCACAGGGGCGTATGAGTGAAAGATGAGTGGGCAAAGTAACAACAAAATTCCCAGCAAAGCGAGGGAAACACAGTGTCCACCTGTACAACAAAATTAGCATTGGCGCTTTGCGCCGTGGGCGCCTCAGTGACAGCTCTGACAGTCACCACCACACCGAAGGCCAAGGCGGCACAGACCATCTACAATACCAGCGTGCCGTCGACGATACGCATCGCAATCCGCGAAAACAATTGGAGTGGTGAGCCAGACCCACGCGGACGCATTACTTACGTCCAATCGTTACCGTTTTATGAATACTGCGAAGATGTGCTGCCGAACGAATGGTTTCCTTCCTGGAACTCAGAGTCCCTGAAAGCCGGGGCAATGGCCATCAAAATGTTTGCATGGTACCACCATCTACACCCAGTGACCATCGACGGCTTTACGTTCGACGTCGACAACACGACAAACTTTCAACTGTTCCGCTATATGTCGGCTCAGCCGACGACCAATGCCGCGTTTAACGCCATTCAAAACCAGGCGTACACGAACCCAAACGGCGAAATTATCGAATTGAATTATCGCGCAGGCATCCAAAATGACCCGAACTGGCAATATCGCAATGCGCAGAAAATGGCGCAGTGGGGTTCGCAGTACTGGGCTCAACAGGGGCAAACGTTCCAACAGATTCTTCAGTTTTACTACGTCAATCGTTCACTCTACAGAATTCAGTAACGTCGGAGGAGTCACAGATCGATGAAGCGTTTTCCTTCTATTAAAACGGTTCTACTTTGCAGTTTGTCCGCGGTGTTAGTCGTTCTCTCGATCCCGACCAACCCGCACCCGGCGGCCGCACACCGGCTCGCAGACGCCGTTCCTACAGTGGCTTCGGCCACCGCCAACAGTGCCTCTGGCAATTCGTCCGGGCAAGGCTCACCAAGCGGTCCATCGGCGAGCGGCCAGAAGAAACCATCTTCGCCACCAGCGACTGGCAATCAGAACTCGACGCAACCAAACCAGGGCGCGCCGGCGCCAGCCACTCCAAACGTCGGTCAGAATACGACAGGCGGCCCAACGAGTTGGGGATATACACGAGCAAAATTGGCGAGGTTGCGCGTCCGCGTCATCGATGGTCGAACGCATAAACCTCTCTCGGGCGCTGAAGTCGTCGTGATCGAGACGGAAAAGCGGTTGCGGACCGACGCGACCGGTTATACACCATGGTTCGACGCGCCGGTGATCCGAAATCCCAAATACCGCCCGATGGTCGCTGAACTGCACGGGCAACTTGGCGTCATCGTCTACAAGAACGGGTACCGGGATTCTATCCACCTCGGCATTCGCATGCACGAAGGCATCCAGCAGCAAACGACCGTTTGGATGTACAAGATAGGCCCTGGGGACAGGCGCGTGGAACCAGTGCTCTACCAAGAACCCTACCATCACATTTGGCTGATTCAGCTCGCGGACAAATTTCGTCAAAGGTCACAAATCGGAGAAGGACCTGAACGCCCCTGACGGGGGCTTCAGGCCCTTCTCACGTGTTATCAGTGACAGCCGTAACGATTGTCTAACAAACCAGACACACGGCGTCTACGCGTAATTCGCATGAACGAAGTCAGCGATGCGCCTCGCCGCTTCCCGCAGTCTATCCTCCGTGGTGAGTAATCCCACGCGCACGTATCCCTCACCGTGCTCGCCAAACCCACGCCCTGGTGCCACGGCGACATGCGCTCCGACCAACAGTTGTTCGGCAAACGTCACCGAATCCACGCCCTTCGGAGTCGGTAACCAACAAAAAAATGACCCCGCTGGTGCCGGAACGGCGAGCCCATGCTCCCCGGCCGCAGCCACGAACGCATCTCTGCGCCGCTGATACGTGTCGACGAGGGCGTGCACCGACGATTGATCAGGGCCAAGCGCTACGATCGCCGCTTCCTGGACGGCCGGAAAGATCGATACGTAGTAGTGGTCCTGAATCAAGTTTAAGTGGGCGATGACGTCCTTGTTCCCCACGGCAAACGCCACGCGCCATCCAGCCATGTTGTACGTCTTGCTCATCGTGTATATCTCGACGCCAACCTCTTTGGCGCCGGGCTGTTGCAAGAATGAAGGCGGCTGCTTCCCGTCGTAGCCGATGGCCCCATACGCGAAGTCGTGCACGACCACCACTTGATGCTCGTGCGCCCGCTCGATGACCGCATCGAAAAACTCCGATGTCGCACCCGCACCAGTCGGGTTGCTCGGATAGTTCAGGTACCAGACCTTGGCCTTTGCCCACTCCTCGAGGGAAACTTCATCGAGGTTCGGGAGATACCCGTTTTCTTTCGTAATCGGCATCGGACGCGCCATCCCACCTGCCAACTCAATCCCGCTCAGGTAATCCGGATATCCAGGGTCAGGTACAAGCGCGATGTCCCCGTGTTCGAGATAGAGCTCGGCGATTTCGACTAGACCAGTCTTGCCGCCGACGAGAATCGCGACCTCCTGCTCAGGATCCAGCGATACACCGTAGGTCCGGCGGTAGAAGTCAGCCACTGCCTGTTTTAACCGCGGCAGTCCACGAAATGGAGCATAGCGATGCGTGGCTGGATCGAGCGCGGCCCTGCGCAAGGCCTCCACCACGTGAGGGGGAGTCGGCAAGTCCGGGTTTCCTTGACCGAGGTTGATCACGTCGTATCCCTGCGCCTGTACTTCGGCCACCCGTTTGGTGAGCGCCGCAAAAAATTGCGCGGGCAATCGATTGATTCGTTCAGCTAGGCGGATATCCACTTCCGTTCATTCTCCTTAATCAAAGCGCAGTTTTCTTCGCCGCACACCGACGCTGAGAACCAGCCCAACCGCGATGTAGTCGACGACCAGAGACGTTCCCCCGTAACTGATAAAAGGCAACGTGATACCCGTCGATGGGCTGAGGTACATGTCCATGCCGATGTTTTCAAACACCTGGAACGAGAACATCCCAATGATACCCACCGCCATGTACATGCCGAAATAGTCATCGGTCGTCGCCGCAATTTTGATTAAACGATACATCAGCATCAAGAACAAGAGGACGAGTACAGCCGCGCCGACAAATCCGAACTCCTCGCCGACGGCAGAGAAGATATAGTCAGTCCACTGGTTCGGGACCCAGGCGCCCTTGGTCTCGATCCCGTTGAACAGCCCCTCCCCGAACAGTTGCCCGCTGCCGATGGCGATTTGCGCCATGTGCACGTTGTAGCCGTCATTGCGAACATCGTAGTTGGGATCTAGCCAGGTCGTGATCCGACTAGCCTGATAGCTTTTCAACAGGTGCAACTTGCCGACGATGACGTGATTGATAAACACCTCGGATTGATCTGGGAACATGACAGCCGCGACGCTGAAGCCGAACACGATGATGACGACGAACAGCATGATCATGGCAAAGTGCGTCCGTTTCGCGAACACCGTATACATCGTCAAAGCCAGCGCCATGATGACGAGCGCTTGTCCCAGTGCCGGCTCTTCGAACGTCAGCGCGAAGGGAACGATGACGATGGGTGCGAGCACCCACACCTTGCGCAAGCGATAGTCAGGCATTTCGCTCTCATCGATCTCGGCCATAAACGCAGCCAACCAGATGATCAAGGCGATTTTCGCCAACTCCGACGGCTGGATCGTCACCACTTTGAGGTTGATCCACGAGTGCGCGCCGCTGGTGGCCGGAAAGCCGAACACGACCAGGAGCAGGAGTGCCGAAAATCCGTACAGCCACCACCGGTACTTGCGAAGAACCCGGTAGTCGAAGACGGTCGTGACCAACAGCGCGATGATCCCCACGATTTCGTACACGATCTGCTTCACCATAATATGGCTGGGAATATAGGGATTTGCGTGGCTGTGTGTCGCAGCGTCGACCGCGATGGTCCCATATGCGGCCAACAGCAGGAGGACGCCAAACACGGTGAAATCCAGATCACGAATGTTGCGACGTAGCATTTCCAAAACCAGTTACCTCCGTGTTCGAGTCGGGATGATAGCAGTGGCGATGTCCAATCGATTGACATCGCAGATTACACCGATGCGTGGAGAACCTTCAGGCAGATATCCGGGCAATCGGTGACAATGCCGTCGACGCCGGCTTCGACCAGCTCCTGCATCTGCTTCTCGTCGTTGACAGTCCACACGTGAACGGCCACGCCGATGGCCTTGGCCCGCTCGACAAAATGTCGATTGACCAGCGGTCTGCCCCAGGCGGACCTGGGAACCTGGAGGGCCAAATACGGCACCTTTGCGTCCCTGCCGAACAAGCGCAGGAGCGACGGGATGCGCAGGAGAAATTCAACCACTTCCCGCGTCGACGCGCTGGTCGCTACCCTAGGCGTTCGAGCTCGCGCCTCGACCAGGGTTTGATGCGAAAACGACGCCAGCATGACGCGGTGAAACGCGTTGTGTTCGTCGAGGATGCGAAGAAACGAAGCCACTCGCGGCTCTTTCGGCTTTAAATCGACGTTCACTCGCACGTCCGGCAGGCGTTCGAGCAACTCGTCGAAGGTCATGATCTGCACGCCCTTCCCGCGAAACGGAAAGGTCTTACCTTCGTCGAGCGTGAATCGGTAACCGAAGTCGAGTGTCCGCAACTCCCCGTACGTCAGGTCGCGAATGCGACCGGTATGTTCCGTGACGCGATCGACGACGTCGTCGTGACAGACCACGAGTCGGTCGTCCTTCGTCCAGTGAACGTCCGTCTCGATGACGTTCGCGCCCATTTTCCACGCCAATTCAAACGCCGGCCAAGTGTTGGCAGGCGCCCTCATCGAAGCTCCGCGGTGCGCCATCGTCAAAAATTCTGCACCATCCGTGAACGGATGCGAGGACATTGCGCAATCCCCCCAATTATAAACGACGGTGGACAGTCTGTGCATTCGCCGCTACATCCGGGATACCTGCCCCATAAGCTAGGCATTGTCAAAGGAGGCGTATATCCATGGTTACGCATCGTCACGTGCGCGAATACCTAGGTCAGCACGTTCACCTGCATACGCATTTCGGTACGTTTCAAGGAGTTATTGTCCATCTCAGCAAACATCATATCATCCTTGGGCGGGTTCTAACGCGTGATCCACAACTTGCCTTCGAAGGTGCGCCTTTCTACCCAGATGACATGATGCGACAAATGCCACTCGGACCGGGCGGCGGCCCCCCCTTCCCTCCCCCTGGCCCTGGCGGCGGTTGGCAAATTGCGATCCCGCTCGCTGCCATCCTCGGCATCACCGCGGTAGGGATGCACTGGTGGTGATGGCGGAGGCCACCTGTTGAAATGACGAGTCAATTCGACGGTGGCCGCCCTTCTCAATGACAAAAAATGGACTGTGTGCCGGTGGGCAGGGAATTGGCCCAAAATGTCGAATTCCATCTGGACTGTCTGCATTCACAAGGGTGGTGTTCCAATTGCGGACCAAACGGCATCAGCCAGATTACATTCTTATGATCGCGGTCCTTATGCTCACAGGGATCGGCATCATTACCGTATACTCCGCCAGCACGGTCGTGGACCTACACCAGGGGATGTCGGCAGACCACATGGCCATCCGGCAGCTTTTGGCGAGCCTATTCGGCCTCTTAGTGTTCGCCGGAGCCACCTTTGCGCCGTACCACACGTGGTTCAGGCACGCGCCAAAGCTGCTGCTCGCATCGGTGGCTCTACTCCTCGTCGTCCTCGTTCCCGGCATAGGTCACAGCAGTCACGGCGCGACACGGTGGTTGGGCTCCTCGAGCATTCACCTGCAGCCGTCTGCGGTCGCCATCATCGTCGTCGTCATCTACTTGTCCTTTTTGCTGACGAAGAAGATGACGGTGCTCCACGACACGCGCCGAGCCTTCCGGCCAGCGATGGTAGTCGTGATGATGCTTACCGCGCTCGTGTTTATCGAACCGGACATGGGTACGTCGATGGCGCTCTTCGGCACGGCCGTGGTCGTCATGTTCGCATCCGGGCTGCGCATGCGCCCGCTCATCATCTCACTTGGAATATTGGCACCTATCGGCTATTTGCTCATCCACTTCGCCTCGTACCGGAGCAGCCGCATGACCGCGTTCCTGCACCCGTTTAGCGCCGCGTCGCAGCAGGGCTCAGGCTACCAACTGATCCAGGGGCTTACCGCCATCGCCAACGGCGGGCTGACCGGACGCGGGTTCGATCTCAGCGTCATGGCCACAGGCTACCTGCCAGAGCCTTATACCGACTTCATCTTCGCGGTGTTCACCGAGCAGTGGGGGTGGCTCGGCGACGCAGGGTTACTGGCCATCTTCGCCGTTCTCATCTGGCGGGGATTTCGCGTGGCGAGGTACGCGCGAGATCGGTTCGGCGCCCTCCTCGCCATCGGGTTGACAAGCACCATCATCATTCAGGCGGCCATCAACCTCGGCGCGGTGACTTGGCTGTTGCCTGTGACCGGCATTCCGCTGCCGTTCATCAGCTACGGCGGCACGGCTATCGTGATCAACCTGCTCGCCATGGGGATTCTCATGAGCGTCTCGCGCGAGACGGCCGACACGGTGACCGACGTCGACTCCCTAGCGGAAATTCTCTCAGTGGACGAATTTCGAGCGGAGCGCGGGCAGACTTCGCAGCCGATGTCATCTCGCGCACAACGGCCGGCGCAGGTGACCAACCTTTCGTCGCGACGAGGCGCTTGGCCTGCGGGCACAAACGCGCAGAAGTCGCGTTCCGACGAGTCGTCGCAGATGAGGCGCAACCTCTCGCTGACATGGAAGGCACAACAGGAAGCGAGCGCGACGCGCGAAAATCGGACGAGTCGTCGCAATCATAGCGATGACAAAGAGTCACGTAAGCATAAGCGATAGTCGCCGGCCATACGCACGCCGGCGGACGGGACAGGAGTGACGACATGCAGACACCAGCATTTCCACAACCCGTGAGGATGACAGACGACATTTGGCAAATCGATTTGTTGGAGCAAGGGCTACGCTACCGCACCGGCGCTTATGTCATCGTCGACGACAAGCCGACTTTGATTGAGACCGGTTCCGCGAATTCGCACGACGCTCTGCTGGCCGGCCTGTCAGCCGTCGGGCTGACACCACAGGACTTGGCGTACGTCGTCGTGACGCACGTCCATCTCGATCACGCTGGCGGCGCCGGCCAACTCATGGCCAAAGCGCCACAGGCACAACTCGTGGTCCACCCGCGAGGCATGCGACACATGGCCGACCCGAGCAAACTGTGGGCCGGCGCGAAGCAGGTCTATGGGACCAAGACCGAGGCGCTCTTCGGCGGCGTCGTACCTGTCCAAAGCGAGCGCATCCTGGTGCGAGAGCACGAGCAAACGCTCTCCGTCGGCAAGCGCACGCTCCAGTTTTTCGACTCCCCAGGTCACGCCAAACACCACTTCACCATCTTGAGCGAAGTGGACAGGGTTCTGTTCGCCGGAGATGCCGTAGGCATTCTCTATCCGACGGACTTTACTGGATTTCCCTTCGACTTTATCGCGCCATCCAGTTCGCCGATCGACTTCGACCCAGCTGCGGTTCACAACACCCTCGACATGCTTCGAGAGCTTCCTTTCGACTGGGTCTATCACGCCCACTTCGGCAAGTCGTTGAAACACGAGGCCATCGATCACACCCGCCGCTTGGCAGATGCGTTTGCAGCCATGATCGGACGAATTTACACGCCTGACATCACGACGCAAGATGTGGTGGAAGAATTGCGTCGGCTCATCGCGGACGACCTCCAACGGCAAGGAAAAACACCTCTGGATATGAGCGTCCTCGACATCGACGTGGTGCTCGATGCGCTAGGGCTCGTCTACTACGAGAAGAAGCGGCGAGGATCAAACGGCTAAACGATTGTATGCAGACATCAAGAAGGGGCGACCGGTCGCGGTCGCCCCTTTGCTCTGAGTCAGTTGCCGGGCCCGGTCAATTCAAAGCGGGCTCGCACTGGATACTGTAGTTGTCCGTCGATGCGGATGGACTCGAACAAAGCGAGGTTTGACACGACCGTCGTCAGTTTGTCCGGTGCTCTCAGTCGTTCCACGTCCACTTGTGACCGCAACTTGCGCGCAAGGGTAATGTGCGGGCGGTAGTGCTTCTCGTCCAACTCGAGCGGCAGCCGCTCCATCACCTGGTCCTTCACTGTGCGATTGAGCAGAGTGAGCTCGTCCCAATCGGTCTCGTTGCGCGACAGCCCCAACCAAAACACTTTGTTCCGCGAGAACTGGCCAAGCGCGCCTGTTGTGAGCCGGATGGGCCTCACTTGCTCAGCGGCTTGACGACCGGCCTCCATGATCGCTGCATCGTCCTGGTCTGACACCATCCCTAAAAACAGCACGGTGATATGTAGGAGTTGTGGATTGCTCCAGGCGCCCGCTTCCACTTGGCGTGTCTTGAGTGCGCTTTGCAACGCGTGAAGCTCGTCTTTCCACTCGTCTGGCAACTCGAGGCCGAAGAATAGACGCCTCACGTCACTGTCCCTCGCCCAAGGCAATGCGCCGGTACGCGCCCTCGTGGTAACCGACAAACACTTCGTTGTCCGTTTCCAGAATCGGGCGCTTCAGGAGCTTGCCGTCCTTGGACAGTTCGCGGATCCACTCATCCTCGGAAAACTTCGCATGTTTGAGATCTCGCTCGCGATAGACCGTCCCTCGCGTATTCACAAAGTCCTCAACAGGGCGCCCGGACCGCTCCATCCATGTGCGGATGGTGTGTTCGCTTGGCGGCCTGTCCACGATGTCGTGAAACTGCACGTTCGCCCCGCTCTCCTGGAGTGTCTTTTGAGCGTCACGACAAGTTGAGCAGCGCTTGTAACCGTATAAGAGCACAGGAATTCCTCCTCGAAGTCAAAACTGGGTGTGCTTGCACAGGATACCTATCGCCCGTTCGAGGCCCTTGGCATCGTGTTCGTCAAAGCGTGCGGCAGTCGGGCTGTCGATATCGAGTACCCCAATCAGCTTGCCATCGACCAGAATCGGCACGACGACCTCCGATCTCGACGCTGGATCACACGCGATATGCCCTGGAAAGGAAAACACGTCTTCGACGACCATTGGCTCGCGCTTCGCCGCAGCGGCACCACACACGCCCTTGCCAGAGGGAATTCGAATGCACGCCGGCTTCCCTTGGAACGGACCGAGGATGAGTTCACCATCGCCTTCGCTCCAGAGATAAAAGCCGACCCAGTTGATGTCTTTCAAGTGCAGATTCAACAGCGACGACATATTGCTCAAATTGGCAATTGCATTTGCCTCACCGGCGAGTAAGTGGTCGAGCTGCTCGGCGATTTGCCCGTAAAATTGCTGTTTATTGTTTGCCTCAATGGCCGATTCCGTAAACATCCAGACTACCTCCGTCCTTAGACCAACATCTATGGGTCATTATATTATAGTATAATCCACGTGAAAGGTCGTACGACCCTTGCGCCCTACTGCGACAGCGATTTGACTCAAAGCCTAGACGCTAGAAGCCTCGACTATTTTCGTTCCCTAAGGAGCTGACTCTTTTTGACGAAGACCCCTATACGCAATCACCTTCCTGCCGTCGCCACGTTTTCCATCGTGGCCGTCGACGTAGCTACCGGCGAGATCGGCGTCGGCGTGCAATCCAAATTTCTTGCAGTCGGTTCGGTCGTACCGTGGGTACGCGCAGGTGTCGGCGCGATTGCGACGCAAAGCTGGGCGAATACAAGCTACGGACCCCGCGGCCTCGAACTCCTTGAGCAAGGGCTGCACCCAAGTGAAGTCATCGCGCAACTCACGGGTTCGGATGCTGACAAAGACGCCCGCCAGGTGGGCATCGTGAACGCGAAAGGCGACAGCGCCACATACACTGGGAATGACTGCTTCGCTCACGCCAGTGGGATCGCCGGAGAAGGGTTTGCTGCACAAGGGAACATTCTAGCGTCAGCGGCGGTCGTCGACGGGCTCGTGAAGGGTATCCACTCGGAAGGGGCACTAGCTGACAGGTTGATTCGCGCGTTGTCACTCGCGCAAGCGGCGGGCGGCGACAAGCGGGGCATGCAGTCCGCCGCGCTCTACATCGCCAAGCCAGGCGCTGGCTACGGCGGCTTCAACGATCGCTTTATCGACCTGCGCGTCGACGAACACGCTTCGCCCATTCAAGAGTTAGACAGGCTTCTGCACCTGCAGCGCCTGTACTTCGGCAGAACCCGCCAGGAGGACGTTTTGCCGCTTGCTGGCGACACCCTCACAGAGGTGCGGGACCTGCTTCGCCAAAAGGGGTACGAAACGGGAGCTGGCCCGACGTACGACGATACGACTAAATCGCAACTTCAAAAGTATTTCCTGACGGAAAACTTCGATGACCGTTGGACAGAAGAGGCCAAGATAGACGGTCTCGTCCTCGACTACATGCGCAAGCATTGAATGTGCCACGGGTACCTCACGTGCCGACAGGCTGTCGGCACGCTGCGCCATTGCGTTTGTCAACGGTCATTGCACCTACGCTTTGAAAGGACGACGAGTCATGCTCGGCATTTGGATTGGTAAGTTGGTCACCTGGCTTCTGCGTATGCGAGGGATGGATGCGACTAGCTTCCCAGGGAAAATCGCCTTAAAGTTTTCACCACGCCTGATCGCCTGGTTTGGCAGGCGGATCGAACGGGTGATTGTTGTCACCGGAACGAATGGAAAGACCACGACGACCTCGCTGCTCGCTGCGATGATGCAGCACGAGGAGCCTGTCATCACGAATCACAAAGGAGCTAACTTGCTCCAGGGCATCGCGACGGCGTTTCTGCAACACGCGAGTTGGACGGGCAAACTGTCCGCCAAAACGGCGGTCCTCGAAGTGGACGAGGCGACTTTTCCACTCTTGGCAGATAGCCTTCCCATCGTCGTCATCGCTGTGACCAACGTCTTTCGCGACCAATTGGACAGGTACGGCGAGCTGGACGTCACCGTCGACAAGCTGTTCTCGGCCATCCGCAAGACGGACGCCTGCTTAGTATTGAACGCGGACGATCCCATCTGTCGCAACCTCGGCCTGCGCGCTAGCCGCAAGACGTACTACTACGGAATGTCGCGCGACACCGCTCGCGCCGCCCTGCGCCGGCAGATGAGAGACGGTCAGTTTTGCATGAACTGTGGGCACGAGCTGGTCTACGATGCGTTCTGGTACGGCCAGTTGGGGCTGTACCGCTGCCCGTCGTGCGACTTCGCGCGCCCGCATCCGGAATTTATCGGCGTGTATCGCGGAAAGACGATGGCACTGTGTGAGGAGCAATTGCCCGAGGTGGAATTGAAGATGCCTGTGCAAGGCCTGTACAACGCCTACAACGTGCTGGCGGCTGCGTCGGCGGCACGTGTCATCGGACTCTGGGCCGGGCCTATTCACGACGGCTTGGCGGACTACAATCCGCCGGACGGTCGCATGCAGTCCTTCGATACCAAGGCACCTGTCACGCTGAACCTGATCAAGAATCCCACCGGTTGCGACAGCGTCGTGCAGGCCGTCGTGTCAGAACCTGGCGAGAAAGTGGTCGTGATCGGCATCAACGATCTCGCCGCCGACGGCCGCGACGTATCCTGGCTCTGGGATGCCGACTTTGAACTGTTCGCGGAGGACGCCAACGTCGTGTCGTTTATCGCAAGCGGATATCGTGCGGAGGACATGGCCCTGCGCTTAAAATACGCCGGCATCGACAGCTCGCGCATTCGCGTGGAGTCCGACATGGACGCGGCGATGGATTCCGCCATTGAATCGGCACGCCTGCAACGCGTTCCCGTATTTGCACTCTGTACGTATACGCTGCTTCACAAGACCGTCCACACTCTAACAGCAAAGGCGAGAGACCATGAACGAGCGAACGCTGAATATCGCGCATCTGTATCCTGACTTGCTCAATCTGTACGCGGACCGGGGCAATATCGTCACGTTGGTGCAGCGCCTGCGTTGGCGCGGGATCGAGGCCACCGTCCACGAAGTGACACACCAAGACGCACCTCGTCTGTCTGCGTACGACCTCGTGTTACTTGGGGGCGGCTCCGACAGGGAACAAGAGATCGTCGGCGAATACCTGTTGAAGCACAAACAGGAGTTCAAGGCGGCCGTCGACTCGGGGTTGCCGCTGTTAGCCATCTGCGGAGGCTACCAGCTCCTAGGAGCTTTCTACCAGTTGCCAAACGGGCAGAAAATCCAGGGCCTCGACATCCTCGATATGTACACCAGCGCCGGGACGGGCTTGCCGCGGCTGATCGGCAACGTGGCGATCGAAACTGAGTATGGGATCGTCATGGGCTTTGAGAATCATGGCGGTCGTACTGTTCATCAACACCGTCCGCTTGGCAAAGTCCTGCACGGGCACGGCAACGACGGAGAGAGCGGGTACGAGGGTGTCCATCACATGAACATCTGGGGCACGTACATCCACGGCCCACTGCTGCCGAAGAATCCGCAATTTGCCGATGCGGTGCTCGCCACCGCGCTCGAATATGCCGGCCATTCGGCCGTTCTCGATCCGCTCGACGATGTAGTCGAGGAATCTGCCCGCCGCGCATTTTTAGCTCGGAGGATGCCGGACGTGACGACGAGTCCGGATGCCGCAACTGCCCAACCAAAATAAATCAAACTCGCGAATACCATGCAAAACACGGCGTGCTCGTCTTCCCTGAGCACGCCGTGTTGCCGTTAGGCACCTGCGAGCACCACGTACGCCTCATTGACGTAACACCAAGTGGTGTTATATAGTGAATCCGAAACCAAAAGGTGTTACATACCATGTAACTGGAGGCCGGACAATGTCTGAACACACATCGAGCGCACTTCCCGACATCCGCAAAGTCATCGTGTTAAACGCCCCTATCGACAAAGTTTGGGCGGCAGTGGCGACGTCCGAAGGTATTGCAGCGTGGTTCATGCCCAACACGTTTCAACCGCTGGAAGATTATCAATTCACGTTGGATGCTGGCCCATACGGTATCGTACCGTGTCAGGTGACCGATCTAAATCCCCCTCACCTGCTGAGATTTGATTGGGGTAAGGACTGGCAACTCTCATTTGAGTTGAAGCCGATGGGAGAAAAAACGGAATTGACCTTGACGCATTCGGGCTGGGATGCAAACACGGTCACGGAGTTCGACCAACCCCACACCGTCATTCGCGGGCACATGGAGCAAGGTTGGGAGAAGTTGCAATACGCGCTTCGCGACTACGTCGAGGCATAAATCATGGCTACGCCAGCACTCAAGCACGATGTGTTTCAGGCCATCGCGGACCCGACCCGCAGAAAGCTCTTAGGGCTCCTCGCTGACAGGGAACTGCCGATCACGTCGATCAGCGAACATTTTCCGATCAGCCGCACAGCCGTGAACAAGCACCTGCACGTCCTCGCCGACGCAGGCCTCGTCACGCGGCAACGGGTCGGCCGCGAGACGCGATATCGGCTTGAGCCTGAACCACTGCAACAGGTGAAACAGTGGCTCTCCTACTACGAGCGGTTTTGGGACAACAAATTGGCTCAGCTGAAACATTTTGTGGAAAACGGGGCAAACGAGGCGCCTGCTTCGCTGAAGCTCGTGGATGAAACCAACCATTCGGAAGACTGAATGAAAGGCAAAAGAGGCGGGAGATGCCAACCGCCTCTTCCTGTATGCCTAGAAACACCTTAGAATCCGTAAATCGTCATGCCACCGTCGACGAACAGCGTTTGGCCGGTCATGTACGACGCCGCCTCCGACGCCAGAAAGACGGTTGGGCCGATGAGCTCGTGCAGCTCGCCGACGCGGTTCAACGGCGTGCGAGCCAAAATGTCCGCCAAATACGCGGGCTGATTGAGCAGTTTCTCGGTCAATGGCGTACGAAAGTACCAAGGGCCGATCCCGTTGACGCGGACGTTGTGCTTGCCCCACTCCAAGGCCAACACCTTCGTCATCTGAATGACACCCGCCTTGGCGGCCGCGTATACAACACCGGTTCGCAAAGCCACATGCCCACCCACGGATGAGATGTTGATGATACTTCCGCTTCCCGCTTTGACCATCTCCCGACCGAACGATTGGGCGACGAAAAATGCGCCGCGCAAATCCGTATCGATGATCGTCTGCCACTCCTCTGGCGTCACGTCGAGCGCAGGTGTGCGGATGTTCATACCCGCGTTGTTGACGAGGACGTCAACCGGCCCTTGCTCGTGGATCGCTGCGACCGTGGCCGCAATCTCGTCCACCTGCGTGAGGTCACAGGCGTGGGCGGTGGCGGATCGATTCGGGAAATGCCGATGAATCGTGTCGGTTACGTCGGCCAAGAGAGCGCTATCCCTCGCTATCAATACCACGTCAGCGCCACTTGCGGCGAGTCCGATCGCCAAGGCACGTCCAATGCCGCGACTTGCACCGGTGACTACCGCCCGCTTGCCCTCGAGGGAAAACAGGTCTTTTGCGCTGAGCCACGTCGAAGGAACGTGCGCGGCATCATTTGTCATACGGGACATCCTCCTCGGCGTGAAGGTATCGTTCTAGCACTCGCCGCACATCGTCTGGAATGCGCGCCGCCTTTTGCGCTTCGTAATCGAAGTGGACGACCGTCAAGACGCACTCACACAATCGCGTTCCATCCTGCGCAAGCAGGTGCGTCACCATATCTGCACTGGAGTGCCCCAGCTTCCTGACCCACATCCGCGAAATGATGTCCCTATGTTCAGGAAACTTCGTTTGCGAAATAAATTTATAGGCCGCGCTCGCGAGAATGAGCGGGATCGAAAAATCCCCAAAATGTTCCTCGATGAATTGGATGCGCGCCTCCTCCATGAAGGTCGCGTAGGACGCATTGTTGACGTGCCCATACATATCCGTATCTCGGAATCTAACTCGGATGGACGATTCATGAAACATGACGATTCACTACTTCCTGCTGTTGGAATCGCTCTTCGCTTTGCGGGCAATAATTGCGACGGTGCAGCGAGATATGCAAATCAGTTGATCCCGCTCGTTCGTAATGCGAATGTCCCAGACGAGCGTCGTGGCGCCGCGATGAACGGGCGTTGCGACAGCGGTGACAATGCCATCCCTCGCGGAGCGGATGTGGTTGGCATTGATTTCAAGGCCCACGGCTGTCTTTTCGTCCGGGTTGACGTTGAGCAAGGATCCGAGGCTCGCAGCCGATTCTGCCAGCGCGACGCTGGCCCCACCGTGTAACAGCCCGATGGGTTGATGCGTTCTCGCATCCACAGGCATCGTCATCACCACTTTGTCCGGCGTGGCCTCGACGACCTCCATGCCGAGATGGTCCATCAGCGTGTTATGTAGCAGTTCCTTTTCCATCATTGGCCATACCCTCTCCTTCAACCATATTGTACTACAAGACCGACGCTTGTCCGCGCCGCCAGCGTACCTACGGGCCCCATCTGCCTGTTCACTGCCAACCCTTGCTGATGTTGACGGCCAAGGCACAGATTCAGCGCACAGAAAAATGCCGATGAAGTTCCCGCCGCTTTTCCCACGTTTCGATGATGAAGTCCCACTGTGCTTCATCCTTACCCTTGGTGCCGCTGTTGGCTGCGCGTTGCAGCAGGTGCACGACTTCGCGTGGTATCTCGAGGAAGGCCGAGAAAAGAGCCTGTTCGTGGCGGTGAAATCGGTGGTACCCGTAGCCGCTGAGGAGTTGTTCGACGAGTGAGACGGAAAAATGACATGTATTCATCGCCGTCTTTGCCAGCTCTTCGATGGGAAATCCAAGGTCGACGCGCTCCCAGTCGATGAGGTGCGCCTGTTTTCCCACGAATAAGACGTTCGGCACCGTCACGTCGCCGTGCACCACCCCTGATCTCAGGTGCTTATGCAAGGATTGCAAACGATGAAACGAGCGCTGGAGCGTCTTCTGAATGTCGTCCCCCTCCCGCTCGACAAAGTGACGCGCGTTCGCCGGGAGCCGACGCGCAATGCCCTTGTCAAGCAGCCGCGACGCGTTCATTGAGGGGCGCAATCTAGCTCGCCAGTAAGGGTGCCGAAACGCCCTGAGGTCTGGCCTGGTCTTGTGGATGGTGGCGAGGGTATGGCCAAGGCTGCGGGCGTCCGATTCCGAATGTTGAAAGGTTCGGCCATTGACCCAATCGATCAGATAATAGAGTTCGCCCCCGTACTTCAAGTACGGCTTGCCAGCCCGCGTCACATACCACTTCGGAAGTCCTGGCAAGTGCGCGCCAACGAGCGCTTGGTGTTTTTTGTACAACCGGAGCAGGGCCTCTTCTGTACCCGCATAACGCTTGAGCTTGCGCCAACCATCCGCACATTCGAGCTTGGCCGCCACGCGCTTCAAATACAGCGAGTCATACCACGATAGGTCGATGACCGTCACGCCGTAGACCTGGTCCAACAGATGCTCCAGTTCGTCGTTCCCCAAAAAACCCATGCGCCCCCACCCCTTCTTCGACTGAAGTTCGTCTCCAAGAAGCGTATGCTCGCGAGAACCAAAAGGTACGGGACGAGGGAACGAGATCGGGTTGTACAAAAAGAACTCAATCAAAACAGCGTTGTGCAGTGGTCGCGCAGAGCGCCGGCTCTAATACCAACGTGCGACAAGGAATCCCCGCATTCAGCCAGGCGAGCGTCATCTCGTCCGCCACGGTGATGGCGTGTTCCGCGATGCTCCACGCCAATAGCGTGGGTCCGGCGCCGCTTATGGTGACGGCAAACGCGCCGGCGTCGACGGCAGCCGACGCGACTTCCCGAGCCCCGGGGACGAGTGGACGGCGATACGGTTCATGCAGGTAGTCGACGAGACCGCCTCGTAGCAGATCTAAGTCATTGGTGGACAACGCGAGCATCAGCCTCGCACACTGCGCGATATTCTCCACCACCTCCGCCCTCGGATACGTGGCTGGGAGGACTTTGCGGGCCTGCTCCGTGCTCAGTGCAAAATCAGGCGTCGCAGCGACAAAGCGCAGTTCGCGAGGAATTGGAACGGGCGTCGTACGCAGACCAGCCTTATCGTGAAAGGCAAGCACTCCGCCGCCAAACAGCGCAGGCGCCACGTTGTCTGGATGCCCCTCGATTTCCGTAGCGATGGCCAAAATCCGGTCCAGCGGGAGCTCTTTGTGCGGGGCGACTTCCCGAACGAGTGCGTTGCCGAGGACGAGTCCACCGACAATCGCTGACGCACTGGACCCGAGACCCGACGACACGGGAATTTGATTGTCTAAGTGCAACGAAAACGCCGGTAGCGACTGCGCCGCCAGTCCAGCGTCGTGAAGCACCCGGCGAATCGCCTGCACGACGACGTTCTCCTCGCCGCGCGGCAGGCGTTCCGCGGACTCCCCTGTGACCTCGATTCGAAACGGATCGTCGAGAACCAGCGTAAACGCGTTGAATAAATCCAGAGCCAAGCCGAGACAGTCGAAACCCGGTCCGAGATTGGCACTCGTCGCCGGAACCCGAACGGTGAGCTTGTGAGTCATACGCGTTTCCCGAGCAATGCCGCGACGGCTTGCTTGTCGCTGTCGACGACCTCCGTGACGTCCCCCGCCAAGCGAATCGCGCTGTCTGGATCCTTCAAGCCGTTTCCTGTGAGGACGCACACGAGCGTTTGTCCCTTCTCGAGGTTCCCTGTGCGGTGGCGTTTGAGGAGTCCTGCGACACTGGCCGCCGACGCCGGTTCTGCGAACAGGCCCTCGCGCGCGATGAGCCGATACGCCTGTGCGATTTCGTCGTCCGTGACAAAATCGATAGCGCCGCCAGAGGCGTTCGCCGCGTTGACTGCCTTGTCCCAGGAGGCCGGCTTGCCAATGCGAATAGCAGTGGCGAACGTCTCCGGGTTGTCGATCGGCTGGTTGCGAACGATGGCCGCAGCGCCCTCCGCCTCAAATCCAAACATCCTCGGGGCCTGCGCGACTTTGCCCGCCTTTCTGTACGCCTCAAACCCCATCCAGTACGCGCTGATGTTGCCCGCGTTGCCGACAGGGATGTACAAGGCGTGCGGTGCGGTGCCAAGCGCGTCGCAGATCTCAAAGGCCGCAGTCTGCTGCCCCATCAACCGATATGGATTGATGGAGTTGACGACTTCCATCCCGAGCGGTTCCGCCACATCTCGCACGATCTCGAGCGCTTCGTCGAAATTGCCGCGGATAGCGACAATCCGTGCGCCGTACTGAACGGCTTGAGCCAGCTTGCCAAGTGCGACATATCCGTGCGGAATGAGGATCACCGCCTCCATGTTCGCGCGCGCGGCAAAGGCTGCGGCCGATGCCGACGTGTTCCCCGTGCTTGCGCAGATGACGGTCTGTTTACCGGCTTGCTTGGCCTTCGCGACGGCGAGGACCATCCCTCTATCTTTAAACGATCCAGTCGGGTTTGCGCCCTCGAGCTTCAGATATACGTCGTTTTCTAACAGTTCACTGAGTCTTGCAGCATGCACGAGCGGGGTGTTCCCCTCGTGCAGAGATAACATTGGGGTGTTCTCGTCCACTGGCAACCACTCGCGATACGCAGACAATAGACCCGGCCAGCCGACGTGCAAACGAGCTTCTCTCATCCTTAGCCAAACTCCTTCTCATCCCCCTGCCCGCATCGCTTCCAAGGATACTTTGACGGACAGACTCTATAGGCTGAATTTTCATAGAAAGACTAGTAAACGTCAATCCTCTGAATTTAGAAGTTTTGGCGCGTGAGCCTGAACGTCTCCCCGTGTTTGGTGAGGGCGATGACGTCCTCGCGCCCAGAAGCCGCCCTCAAAAGCCGGTTCAGCGGTTCGTCCAAGGGCTCCTGCGACAACACAAATGTGTCGTGGTGGATCGGAATGAGGTGCTGTGCGCCAGTGTCGAGAAACATCTCCCAGGCCTGCTCGGGTGTGCAGTGCGCACCTTGAAACGTCTCAGGCGCGTACGCGCCAATCGGCATGCACGTCACCTGCGGTCGAAATTTCGCAACCGCTTCGAGTTCCGAGGTCATCGCGGTATCCCCCGCGAAAAAGACACACCAGTCGCCACGCTCAATCACGTACCCCTGATAACCCTGGTCTTTGTTCCAAGGAAAGCGACTGCCCCAGTGCTTGACCCGTTGTCCGGTGATGGTGACGCCACAGTCCAATTCCAACGCTTGACCCGGCTCCAACTCGTAGACACGACGCGGTTTGAATCGACGGACCAACCGCGCGGTATTCGCCGCGGTGACGACCTGTGTCTGCGGGCCGATGACGTGCCGGAGACTTGGATAATCGAGGTGATCCATATGCGCATGGGACAGCAGGACGACGTCGACTGGGGGGCATTCTGCCAGCGACAGGGCGGGCGCCACGTGGCGACGTGGGCCGATGGTACACAAGGGGAGCCGCACGCCTACGCGTTCGGAAAAGACCGGGTCTGTCATGATATTGACCCCGTCCATTCGAATCAGCAGGGTTGAATGTCCGATCCACGCGATGTAGACCCCGTCGTCTCCCCACTCATCCGGCTTCGGAGAAGATTCTGGAGAGCGATACGGCGGATGAGGCCAACGGCTCGTGGCCCTGCGGTACAGCGTAAAAAATAGTACACCAGCGAGGACGACAACCAGGATTACGACGACAACGACAGTCAGCCACACCATGTTTCTACCGCTCCTATGTATCCATTACTTAAAGTATCAGGCGTTCGACATACAATCTGACACACTTCGCAAGCCGCTTGTCCTATGCTCGTGCTTGTTCTTCGAATTTGTCCGAGCCTCATCGCACCCGGATAGGCCTCTTGCAAGCTCCGATCCGGCGTTTGTGGCGGGGCGTTCTGCCGCTTGCCCCTCGACAGAAAGCCCCGTCGTGCGCAAATGCTAAGGCATGGCTCCTACGCCTATGACGCAGCCTCGGTTTTAGGCAGTACAGTCGATACGACCATTTGCTCCTCGCTTAGGTGTTCCTTGAGGCGCTTATTGGCATCTTCCAGTTGCAGTGACTGCAGAACTTCGATCGTCTGCAAAAAGTCCGCGTCGCGCAGGCGGTAGGTGAGGTACGACCTAGCCACATATGAGACCTGGTCGAGACTCATCAAAAAGCGGCCAATCGCCTTCTTCCGCGCGCGCTCGAAGTCCTCATCCGCTATTCCGCGGTTCACTGCGTCGCGCACGTGCGTCTTCACTCTATCCACCAGTTCCGCAGGACGCGGCGCATTTCCTCCCACGACGGTATAACCGTACTGATCTGTGAGCTCATACTCCCACGAGAACGCTTTATCGATCAGCCCGTCGCGCAGAAGTTCGCCGTAGAATGCAGTCGTTTTGCCAAACAGCGCGTCAAGCACGAGTCCTGTGAGCAATTCCCGCCGCAGCAGTTCTCCCTTGGCGAGGCCGTCCACTGTGTCCTTCCAGCCAATTAAACAGCGGGATAAAGACACCGGCAAAACGGTCGTCGAGGCGTCCGTCTTCGGCTCCTTGGGCTCCACTGGATATATCCGCTTGATTTCCACGGGATCTGGGAAATGCTTGCGAGCCTGGTTTTCAGTCACCCACGCCATCACCTGCAGAGGATCGAATCCTCCAGCGATGACCAGCATCATGTTGCTCGGGTGATAAAACGTATGATAGCACTTGAGCAGCGTCTCCCGGTCAATTTGATAAATCGACTCCACACTTCCCGCGATGTCGATGCGAACGGGATGCGCAGCGTACATGGCGGACAACAAATCCATAAACACACGGCGATCCGGGTTGTCGTCCCCCATCCGAATCTCTTGTGCGATGATGCCTTTCTCTTTCTCGACGTTCTCGTCTGTCAAATAGATCTTCTGAACGAAATTGAGCAGCGTATCGATGTTCTCCCGCAGATCTGACGTACCGGAGAAGTAATACGCCGTCTCGTCAAACGTCGTGAACGCATTGACGGAGGCACCGTGTTCTGCGAACTGAGAGAATACCTCCTGCTCGTCGTCCTCGAACATCTTGTGCTCCAAGAAGTGCGCGATGCCGTCGGGCACGCGCACGGGCTTACCATCCAACTCAAATTCATTGTCGATCGACCCATATTTGGTGGCAAACATCGCAAACGTCTGTTGAAAGTCGGCCTTTGGGATGAGGCAGACGGTCAGGCCGTTGTCGAGCGTGCGTTCAATCACCTGCATTTGGCTGGCCTCGGCGCTGTTGACGAACGAATCCGTCACTTCGCATCCTCCTCACCGGTCAAGAAATAAATGGTACTTGGCTCAAGCTGGCTCGCTGCGGCCACGACTTCGTCTTTGGTCACGCAACTGAGCTGTTGGAGTAACTGTTCGATGTCCCGGTGTTCGCCGCAGAGGACGCCATTATAATGCCAACTCGTGAGCGACGAAGGTTGGTCCAACAAGACGGTATACTGATTCTGTAATCCCCGGAAGGTGAAGTCCATTTCGTCATCTGTGATGGCGCCGCGCTGGATGGCCTGAACCTGCTCCTCGATGATGTCGAGCGCTTTTTGGTACTGTTTTGGTTCAATCCCCGTCATGACCGCCAGACTCCCGGTCATCGCGTCGAAGTGAGACCACACGCTGTAGGCCAGCGAATGCTTCTCGCGGACGTTCAAAAATAGCTTGGAGTGGGCGAACCCACCGAGGATGCCATTCATCATGAGCATCGAAGGATAGGATTCGGAAGAGAAATTGACCCCTGTTCGATAACCGAGATCGAGTTGGGCTTGCGCCACGTCTTGATGCTCCGTGACGTTGCGGAAACTCTGGCGCTGCCCTGTCGGCAGCGGCTCGACGCGCATCTTCGCAGCTGTCTCGCCCGCGAGCACGGGTGATAATCGCTCGACGATCCGCTCGGACAAGGCATCTGCGTCCGCGTAGGGCCCGACCAGGTACGCGTGGATTTCAGCCGAGTGGAAGAGCGATTGATACGCCTCGTAAAGCACCTTCGAGTTCATTGACTTAAGGTCTTCTAGGTAGCCGAGTCTTGGCAATGCAGACGCCGTACCCGAAGCGACCTCAGCGAGACAAGACTGTAAGGCATATCCCATCTTGTCGTCGCGTGCCGCCTCGATTCGGCGACGGTGTAAATCAACTTCCTGGCGCACGGATTCCTCTGAGAACGCGGCTGTATTCGGGCCGTGATTCAACAGGATTTCGCAGACCAGGGCCAGGGCCTTCTCCACCACAGGTTCCTCGGTGAGGGCGCTGACGTCGGGAATGTTGGCGCCAACCTCCATAATGTGGTACTCGCCGCGCTTCCCAAGGCTCGAGCGCACGACCGTTCCGTAGAGGTCGTCGGCGGCCATCATGATCTCACGCGTGGTCGGCTTCGACGTCGTGCCGTTCATCCACATATAAGGCAGAAGGGCCATTTGGGTCACATTCTCGCGCTTGAGAGGAATATGTAGACGGATCGTCAAATCCTTGGTTCGAAATCGCGTGTGAGGCAAAAAGTGGACGTAAACACGTCCAACTCGCTTGGTCGTGAATTTTGTCAAAATACCAACTCCCACCAGAGGGTCATCTTCCACATTATACCCAAACATCACAGTGCGGATGTGATATAGTTAACGATGATGTTTTATCAATTAAAGTTATTGCGGGTGTGGGGATCATGTTAGGACATCGTTGGCATCTTATCCGCCGTTTAGCACGCCTTGAAGTGTATGAATTGGCGAGTATTTTCATGCTCCTCGCGCTGCTTGCCGTGTTTTTTGCCTTTCCCGGCCGCCTGCATCACGTCATTGGCTTCAATCGCTTTGCAAATCCGGTCTGGTCGAACGTCTGGGCGGTGCTCATGCGCAGTACGACGTGGTTTTACAGTGCACTCGCCTGCTGTTTTGGCATCTGTATCTACCTCACGCGCGGGCGCACGGACGATCTGTCCGCCCAATTGCACCGTTACGCCCGAGTCGCATTGACGTTTCTCTGCGTGCTCGTGGTGTTTGACGTGATCAATTTCTACATCGCCGTGTTTAATCCGTATGACCACGACCCACTCCTTCGTCACATGGATGTGCGCCTGTTTGGCACATCGCCGTCCGAGTGGTTCGACGGCATCACCTGTTGGCCTTTAACGCTATTGTTTTGTGGCGCGTATGCATCCTGGTTTTTCATGACGTACTTCAGCGTGTTCATCATGGCACGACACAGTGAACGAGCGATGCACGAGTATGTGACTGCCGCCACCTTCGCATTCTACATTGGGTATGCAACCTACTTCTTCGTGCCAGCGATTGGCCCGGAGTTCACCATGCACTACGAGCGCAGCATCGGCCCACTTCTCAAACTAGTGGATGGCCAAGGGCCTTTTCTCAGTCGCGATTGTTTTCCGAGTCTCCATACAGGGCTGTCTATCGTGATGCTTGTCAACGCCTGGCGGCACGCGCGAAAGATCTTTTGGGTCTACTTGCTCGACGTTTCGCTGATCATTCTCTCGACGATGTATCTTCGCGTTCACTACGGCGTTGATGTCGTCGCTGGAGCCGCACTCGCCGTCGCGGTCTGCCAGATGGCCCCCATCTCTATCAGCTTCTGGACACAACTGCGCAACCGCGAATGGACGACTACGTCGCATGGTTTGGGCGTGCGGCACCCGGTGGGTTCACAAGATAACGCATCCGAGTGGGCATAGTCTTCTCATGAGACTGGCAATATGTAATGCTTGCCCGCTGTGAGCGCGTGGTATATGATAACGAAAGTATAGAAATAGCGATGGCTTGTAAGGAGGAGTTTCTGTTGGCATTTATTATTGCCTCCGCTTGTGTTGGTGCCAAGCACGGAGACTGCGTCGAAACCTGCCCAGTGGATGCCATCCACGAGGGGGAAGACCAGTTTTACATCGATCCTGACCTCTGCATCGACTGCGGTGCTTGTGAAGCCGTCTGTCCGGTGTCTGCTATTTTTCAGGAGGATTTCCTACCTGAAGAGGAACAAGAATACATCGAAAAGAATCGTGCGTTCTTCCAGAAGTAATTTTGGTGTTCGTTACGAAAAGGGATGTCCCGTCGGGGGGCATCCCTTTTTGCGTGACGCGTCTCAACCTTAGGACATCGGGTTGAGCCGTTTGTTCGCCGTCTTCCGTTCACCTTCTGCCAGCTCTTCGCGATCTCTGCGCTTCGGCCGCTTCGGCCGCTGCTTTCGAATCGTCGGGATGAGGATGGCCCAGGACCCCAACTGAACCAAGCCGAGCGCAAACGACAATCCGCGCAACTTGCCAAGATGGTTTGGCGTCTGGTGGACACAAATGGTCAGGAACAGGATGATGCCAATAATGCGGCCAAGGTTTTCAAACCATTCTCGCACGATGATATGCGTAGTGGCCGGAGTGTCCTCGTCCGTGCGGCCATCAATTCCGTCGTACACGTACCCTTGCAGCGGAACCATGAAGAACGGAAGCGCTGCTGCAGTGAGACAGCCGTACATGATGATCGTTCGCGCGTGAATCGGAAACAGAAACAGTATCGCGGCGACGCTCATGCCAATGCTGCCGATGCCAATGAGGCGGGATCGATATTTGGCAGACAGCCGCCCCGCCAGGAAAAAGGCCAAGAAGGAAAGCCCCCCCTGCAAGAGCAAAAATACACCCAACTTCATTTCACTGCCGGTCGCGACATAGACCAACAAGCCGATGAGAAACATGAATACGCCTTCACGGAGGCCGTAGATGGACGATGCGGCCATCAGTCGCATCCAGGACGCCTTGCGCAAGGCCTGCAGCCCTCGCCGCAGGTGCAAGTGCGACATCGGATCGCTGTGTAGGCGGAAACTGAAGAAAGTAGCGCCGATGAACAGCACAAAGGAGATGCCGAACACGATGTGGTAGCCGCTCAGTCCCCCAAGAAATACGTCTTCGCGACTGATGAGCCAACCGGCGATCGGAGGCGCAATCACGTTGGCCACAGACGTCAGAACCCCGTGTGTACCGAAGAATGGCTCGTGCCCGTCCTGGTCCGTGTACTCCACGCTGAGCACGTCAAATGCCAGCCAGTAAAAACCTGCTGCCAACCCCATCAATACACCGAGCGCCCACGGCATCCGGGCCGCTCGCTCGCCAATCACGAGCGTCACTGCGTAGAACAGAGCGTGAAGCGCGATGCCGATACGCAACGCCATGGCAGTCGACGTGTGCTGTGCAATCCAGGCCGCGAGCACAAAAGTGAAGGGCAACAGGACGAAGATCGGCAAATTATACCAAGCGATGGCGGCAAAACTGTGATCGACTTTGAATACGAAGATGTTGACGAACGTATTCGACAGGCTGATCGACAAGTGAAAGAAACCACTCACGACCAACAGCCACCATGCCATTCTCGGTAGGTGAAGACCGTGCTTGCTCATGCGTGCACCTCCTGCCCGAAGATTTCACGGTTGAACATTAGCTTGCCCGAGAATTGCCTCTACAGTCATGGCAATTGGACGTGTTCTGTCGCGCGTGCGGCGGCCGAATGCGGCCAGCGTTCGAGGGTCTGCAGTTTCTCTTTGGCGCTTTGCCTCCGCTCGGCAAAATACGCATCGAGCAGTTTTCTCGCGAGTGGCACGGCGACATCGCTCGACTCGCCGCCACCGGGTACCATCACTGCCAGGGCAACCTGCGGATGAATGATCGGAGCGTAGGCGATGAACAGCGAGATGTCGGTCTTCTTCCCCCACTGACTCACCTCGGCGGTCCCCGTCTTGCCCGCAATCGTGTAACGCGCTCCCTGGAATGCCCGATATGCGGTACCACCCTGGACGTTGGCCACCTTGTACATACCGTACTTCACCGCGCGCAGGTGCGACTCCGGGATGTGGACCCGACTGACCACCTCCGGCTTATACTGACGCACGATGCGCTTGCCGTCCGACGACAGTACAGCGTCCAACAGGTGGGGCTTGTAACGGACGCCGTCGTTGGCGATAGTCATCGCGTAGACGGCGAGTTGCAGCGGTGTGAACTCCTGCATTTGGCCAATCGCCGCAAAGGCGTTATCGTAGAGTAGCCCCGCATTTGGCACGAAATGCTGGGCGTTCATCGTGCGCTCGGAGGCCAGCAGATCGTAGTTCACGATAGAGTGGTGCACGCTGTCGTTGGCGTAGAATCGGCCGGCCGCCTCGCCTGGCAGGTCAATGCCAGTCTTCGGCCCGAGGCCGAATTTCCACTCCCAGTCGAACATCCGGTTGAGCCCCCGAATCCGATCCCGCTGGTTCCAGGCACTCAGCGATACTCCGCCTGGCAATCCACCATACCAGTGCGCCATCCACATTCCCACTTGGTACATGTATGTATCGCATGACTTTTGAATCGCTGTAGGCACATCGACCATCCCATGACCGCCTGGCATCCAATCGTGAGCCTCATAAGTTCCCACCATCAGTTTCCCGGTGTCCCAGATCCTTGAGTACGGGGTGATGACGCCGCTGTCCATGGCTGCCAGCAAATTGACCGGCTTGACCGTGGACCCCGGATAGCGTGGGCTGGTCAGCGTATGATTGATGATTGGCGTAAGGCGAGTGTTTTCGATGTACGTTCGGTGCTTTTGGTAATCAGCGCTTTGAATGAACCAGTTTGGATCGTAGTATGGATAACTGACCATGGCCAGGACGCCCCCCGATTTGGCGTCGAGCATGACGGCTTCCGCATCGGTCGGATCGATATGGTGCTCATTGCGGACTTTCTGTAACTGCTGCATCACAAGCGCTTGCGCCTTCGCCTGAAGCGGCGCGTCGAGCGTCAGCCGCACGCTCTGTCCCGGCTTTGGCGCGGGGTTCAACCCAAACGCCTTAATCGGCACGCCAGAGCTGGTAATTTGCCACGTCCGATAGCCAGGCTTTCCCTGGAGAATCGACTCGTATTGCCGCTCCACGCCCGTAATGCCCACCCGTTGCTCAGGTAGATATCCAGCGTTCCGGAACGCTTGTGCCTCGCTGGCAGGCTGTGGCTGGATGTAGCCGAGGATATGACCACCGAGGCTGCCAAATGGGTAGACACGCCGAACATCCTCCACGCAGTGAACACCCGGCAAACTCGATTGGTGCTCGGCGATATAGGCTATCTGCGCGTCGGACGCGTTCTCAAACAGTTGCACTTCCTTATCCCATGGATTCGCTTGCATTCGTCGCTGCAGCGCCGCTTCATCCATCCGAAGAACCGGTGCCAACTTGTGGGCTAGGCTCGGGTATAAGTCCTTCTGAACGCCAAACCGGCTCAAGACGACACTGACGGACGGCGCGTTGTAGGCGAGCACGTGCATGTCCTTGTCATAGATCCATCCCCTATTCGGCAGTACGCCAAGGCGCGTGGTCAGGCTCGTTCCAACGCGTTCCTGAAACGATTTTCCGCACACTACATCAAGGTAACCTAAGCGAAGAATCAGCCCGAGGATGGAGGCGACGACCATACCATAGACCCAAGCCAGTCGCGAGCCGTGTGGATTCTCTTCCCACCGCACGAAGCATCCCCCCAAGCACGAATCTTTTTCCAGTTTTCCCGGGAGGTATCTCGTTCATGTACGGCCGCCTCGTTGCCGCGCCTCGTCGACCCGTGTCCCCAGGATGGTGAAACAGCCAACCGAATGTGCTACCATAACCTGAGATTTGGAGGGATGTTCTTGAAGGGAGAACACACGGGTATCCTGCTTGGCGCAAACGTATCCATAGCAAAGACCGGCTTGCTCGCCGCGGTTCAAGAGACGATTTCCTACGATGCGAACACGTTCATGATTTATACGCGCAGCAACCGGGGTGGGAAGGCGCGCCCAATCGAAAACTTCAACCGCGACGAAGCGCTCGAGTTGATGAAGGAACATCACATTGTCGATCCGGTCGTGCATCTGTCCTACCTCGTCAATCTGGCGAGCCCGAAAGCCGAGACGCGCCAATACGGCATCGACGTCCTGCGCGAGGAAATCGCACGCGTCGAGTACCTGGGATTTCGATATATCGTCATGCACCCAGGTTCTCACGTCGGCGAGGGCGAAGCGTTTGCCATCGACCAGATCGTCGCAGGGCTAAACGAGATCCTGACTGGTGAAGAAAAACTGTACGTCTGTTTGGAGACGATGGCAGGCGACGGATCGAAGGTGGGAAACAGTCTCGAGCAAATTGCCCAGATCATCGAAGGCGTCGTGCACCAGGACAAGCTCGCCGTCTGTATCGACACGTGCCACAACTACAGTTACGGATACGACGTCGTCGCCGACTTTGATGGCTTTCTCGAACAGTTCGACAAGGTCATCGGCCTCGACCGACTGAAAGTCGCCCATATCAACGACTCAAAGAATCCTTTTCAGTCGAGAAAAGACCGCCATGCGAACATCGGCGAGGGGAGTCTTGGCCTCGAGGCCATCAAGCGCATCGTGCACCACGAAGTGCTGCAGGGCATTCCCCAAATTCTCGAGACTCCTGCGGGAAAGTACAAAGAAGAAATCGACTTGTTGCTAGAACGCTAATACCTCGCTTGAACCTGGGATTCCGCCGCGCTGAACACGCAAACAGGCTACTGAATCGAAGAAGTGGACCTTCCTCGACGCAGTAGCCTGTGGCACCCCCCGCCGCCGACCACCGGAGGTCCGCCGCATTGACGGACGCTGACGGGTCACCCTTTTGGCAGCAAAGACTTATGCCAGATACTTCTCTGCTTCGATCACGCGCTGTGCAATGCGGCGGTTCACCGCGGTCACATTCACAGGCAGCACGCGCGTCAGCTTCTTGAGCATCGAAAGCTGCGTGCGAAGCATGTCGCCTTCCGCCACGGATGCCAAGAGCGTCTTCGCGGTCTGTTCCACGGTCGCATAGGCGGTTTCCGCGAAGGAGACGGTCATATCGACCTTGTTCGCTGCGTCCTTGCCAGCTGCCAGTGCTTTCTTCGTGCGAAGGATGGCGCTCTCGAGAACGTAGATTTGAATGGCGATGTCCGCGAGCGCCGCGAGCGCCTCCTGCTCGTCTTTTAGTTTCATCTGGTAGGTTTGAACTGCGACGCCACCTGTGAACAGGAAGATCTTTTTCATCATGTCGAGCATGTAGGTTTCGCGCTCGAGTGTTTCCCATTCGCCGGACGGAGGTGTCAATTGCATCAGTTCGCCCTGCAGGGCCTGCGCCTTTTGGAGAAGTGGCAGTTCGCCCTTCATCGCCTTGCGCAGCAGCGTATTCGGAATGAGCATGCGGTTGATCTCGTTGGTCCCTTCGAAGATGCGGTTGATCCGAGAGTCGCGATACATGCGCTCCATTCCGTACTCCTGGATGAAGCCGGCCCCGCCGAAGATTTGCACCCCTTCGTCCACCACTTTATCGAGCGCTTCCGATCCGAACACCTTGAGCACCGAACACTCGAGTGCGTACTCTGCAATGGCATCGGCGACGGCGCGACCGTCGTTCGTGTCGACGGACTCGAGCTTGACGTCGATATCGCCGGTGGCGCGGTAAGTCGCGCTTTCCGTGACGTATGCCAACGTGTTCATCTGTGCAATCTTTTGCTGAATCAGCGGAAAGTTGGTAATCGCCGTACCGAACTGCTTGCGGCTGTTGCCGTAGACCACGGCGTGTTCCAGTGCTGCCTTCATGGCACCCACAGCCCCAACGGCCAATTTGTAACGACCGATATTGAGGATGTTGAACGCAATGACGTGTCCGCGTCCCGCCTCGCCAAGCAAGTTCTCCACAGGAACCTTGGCGTCCTCGAGGATCAATTGGCGTGTAGAAGAAGCTTTGATACCCATCTTCTTCTCTTCCACGCCTGTCGAGACACCCGGGAAGGTCTTCTCGACGATGAAGGCGGAAAAGTGCTCGCCGTCAATTTTGGCGTACACCACAAACACATCGGCAAACGCGGAGTTGGTGATAAACTGCTTCGTGCCGTTTAAGACGTAGTACTTGCCGTCTTCTGTGAGCTTCGCGGTGGTCTTGGCACCAAGCGCGTCTGAGCCAGAGCCAGGTTCCGTCAAAGCATAGGCTGCAAGCCATTCGCCCGTCGCGAGTTTGGGCAAGTATTTTTGCTTCTGTTCCTCATTGCCAAAGAACACGATCGGCAGCGAGCCGATACCCACGTGCGCACCGTGACTAAGCGCGAACGATCCCCCTCGCGTCAGATACTCCGAGATCAGGGCGCTCGTCGCCTTGTCAGCTCCGAGCCCTTCGTAGTCCTCAGGCACGTCCGCAGCCAAGAGCCCAAGTTCTCCAGCCTTTTGCAGGAGCGAAACGGTCAAATCCCAGTCCTGGTGTTCGAGTTGCTCTTGTACCGGAAGCACTTCGTTCTCGACGAATGCGCGGGTCGTGTCGATGATCATCTGATGCTCCCGGGTCAAATCCTCAGGCGTGAAGACGTGTTCAGGTTCCGTGTTCTCGATGAGATAAAAGGCGCCGCGCGCTTCTTTTCGGGACAAATCTGTGCTCATCTGTGATTCCTCCTCAGTGATTTCGGATTAAGCGAGGCGTTCAAAAATGCCGGCAGCACCCATACCGCCGCCGATACACATCGTGACCAAACCGTACTTCGACTGGCGCCGCATCATTTCGTAAATCAAACTGACCGTGAGGCGCGTTCCCGTACATCCAAGCGGATGGCCCAGGGCAATCGCTCCGCCATTGACGTTGACCTTCTCCTCATCCAATTCGAGCCCGCGAATCACTTGCACCGCTTGCGAGGCAAACGCTTCGTTCAGTTCGACGAGGTCGAGGTCGGCGATCGACAGCCCAGCCAGGCGGAGTGCCTTCGGGACCGCGGCAATGGGACCGACGCCCATGATGTCGGGATCGACACCTGCGACGGCAAAGCTCCTAAAGGCTGCCAGCGGCTTGAGGCCTAATTCGCGAGCCCGTTCCGCCGACATCAGAAGCACCGCAGCCGCTCCGTCGCTGGTCTGTGATGAGTTCCCGGCGGTCACCGTCCCGCCGAGCTGAAACGCCGGGCGCAGTTTTGCCAAGGCCTCCATCGACGTCCCGCGGCGGACGCCTTCGTCCGTGTCGAACAACACCGTCTTCTTCGCCACTTTGTTGTTGCCATCAATCGCGACCTGTTCGACCTCGACAGGAACGATCTCATCTTGAAACACTCCGCCGTCGATGGCCGCTGCAGCGCGTTCGTGACTGCGGACTGCAAAGCGGTCCTGGTCTTCTCGCGTGACACCGAACCGCGCGGCGACGCGCTCCGCGGTGTGGCCCATACTCATATAGGCCTCGGGGAGGACGTCGACCAAAGTCGGGTTCGGCGCCAAGTTAAAGCCGACCATCGGAACCATGCTCATCGATTCGACGCCACCAGCGATGACGACATCGGCCATTCCCGTCATGATCTGGTTAGCTGCGATGGCGATCGATTGTAACCCTGAACTGCAAAACCGGTTGATGGTCATCCCTGGGACACTCGTCGGCAATCCCGCACGCAGGGCGATGATGCGCGCGACATTCATGCCCTGCTCCGCCTCCGGCATGGCGCAGCCGATCACGACGTCCTCAATCTCCTCTTTCGACACACCCGGTGCACGTCGTAGCAAGTCTTCGATGACGAGTGCGCCGAGATCGTCCGGACGAGTCTGACGCAAGGCCCCTTTGCTCGACTTGCCGATCGGCGTCCGAACTGCAGCGACAATCACTGCTTCCTTCACACGACTTCCCCCTTTGCGAGTCTGAACTCGAAATCGTCAATTGCGAAGCGGCTTACCCTTCGTCAACATGTATTGCATGCGCTGCTGAGACTTAGGCTCACCCATGAGGCTCAAGAACGCTTCCCGCTCCAAGTCGAGCAAATACTGTTCTGTGACCTCCGTGCCGCGCGGGACGTCGCCGCCCGTCAAGACGCGGATCAGCTGGCTGGCAATTTTCGCGTCGTGTTCGGAAATAAATCCACCTTGCAACATGCTGTACACACCCGATTTCAACATCGCTGCGCCATCGCGGCCGACGACCTTCACTGTCTTTGAATGACGCGGCACATAGCCGGTCCGAGCGAGCGAGAGCGCCACTTGTTTCGCGTCATATAATTGATAGTCTCGATTGACGCTGATCCCATCAGATTGGCGGAGGTAACCGAGGCGCTTGGCGTCCTTCGCACTGGTGGAAACCTTCGCCATCGCGACCGTTTCAAACGCGTTGCGAATGTAGTCGTCCGGTCGAATGTCGACGCCGGCAGGCACATGCTCCATGGCCCGTAAAAGCATTTCCTTGGTTCCGCCGCCACCTGGGATGAGGCCCACGCCGACCTCGACGAGCCCGATATAGGACTCGGCATACGCCTGGACAGCGTCCGCTGGGAAGCACAGTTCCGCCCCACCACCAAGTGCCATTGCGTGTGGCGCAGAGACCACTGGCTTTGGAAGGTATTTGAGGTCCATACCCGCTTGGTGGAACTGACGCACGCTAAAATCGAGTTCATCCCAGTTGTCATCCTGCGCTTCCATCAACATCAGCATCAGGTTTGCGCCAACACAGAAGTTTTTCGCCTCGTTGTAAATCACGAGTCCGTCCCAATTCGCCGCGACTTCCTTGGCGGCGTACTGCATCATCGAGACGACGTCGCTGCCAATCGCCTGATTGAGCGAGTGCATCTCCAGGCAAGCGATGCCATCCCCGATGTCGACCAAACTCGCGCCGCTGTTTTTGTGAATGACACCATTTGCAGCTTTCCGATCGGCCAGGGATAATTTCTCCTCTGGTTTTTCAATCGTCCTGTACTCGGATTTGCCGACATAGAATCGCGTTTGCCCAGGCAACGTCTGCTCATAGAAAGTCTTTTTCCCCGCGGCCAGTAGCTCTTCGACAAAGTCTGGTATGGTTTCGTCCTCGTCGCGCATGCGAGCAACCGACTTCTCCACGCCGATGGCGTCCCACATTTCATACGGGCCGAGTTCCCAGTTAAAACCCCACTTCATGGCTTCGTCGACCGCTACGATATCGTCTGCGATTTCGAACTGTCTCTGTGCGGTATACAACAGAGTGTGCTTCGTGATCTCCCAAACGAACTGCGAGGCGGTGTCTTGGCCGTAGACCAGCGTGCGGAGTTTTTCTCGCAATCCCTTCGCTTGCTTTGCCGCTTCGAGCGCTGCAGAGGCGAGCTTGCGCCGGGGGCGATAAGTCAGCGTGGCGAGATCGAGTGCGAGGATTTCCTTCCCCGTCTCCGTGCGCTCGCGCTTGAAGAAACCCTGCCCCGTCTTTTCGCCAAGCCACTGCTTTTCAACCATTGTCTGCAGATACGCCGGGATGGCAAACCGAGCTTGTTCAGCCTCGTCTGTTACAGACTCCTGCACGTTCCTGGCGACGTGCACGAACGTATCGAGGCCGACTAAGTCCAGCGTGCGAAATGTCGCGCTTTTCGGCCGGCCAATGACCGGCCCCGTCAAGGCATCCACCTCATCGACGCCAAGTCCATACTTCTCCATCGCCTGCAGTGTGGCGATGAGGCCATACGTGCCTATGCGGTTCGCGATAAAATTTGGCGTATCCTTTGCGATGACGACGCCCTTGCCAAGCCGCCGCTCGCCGAAGTACCTCATATCCTCGACGAGCTGCGCATCCGTATCTGGACCAGGAATAATTTCCAGTAATTTCATATAACGAGGCGGATTGAAGAAGTGCGTGCCAAGAAACCGTTTTCTAAAGGACGGCTCTAAGCCCTCGACCATGGCAACCAGGGAAATGCCTGACGTGTTCGTCGACACGATGGCGTGTTCAGGCAAAACAGCAGCTAATTTGGCAAGCACTTCGCGCTTGATGTCAAGCCGTTCGACGACCGCTTCGATGACCCAGTCGCAGTCCTTCAGAGAGGAGAAGTGATCTTGCATGTTCCCGATGGTCACAAGAGACTCGTCCGCAACGTCGTAGAACGCTGCCGGTTTGGCCTTCTTAGCAGCCGCTAGTCCGCGTGCAGCGAGGCGGTTTCGGACCGAACTGTCGGAACTCGTGAGTCCCTTGGCTTCTTCTTCGGGCAACAATTTGTTCGGAACAATGTCGAGCAACAACACTGGGATACCGACGTTTGCCAAATGCGCGGCGATCTGCGCCCCCATCACGCCTGCCCCAAGCACTGCGGCTTTGCGTACGTTTAGGCTCACGGTGACAGTCCTCCTTGGTCTACCGAGTACTAACCGACCAGTCGGTAGATTTCTGATTTCTATGTTAACAGAAGGCAACAAAGCTGTATAGGGTGTTGTGCAAAGACGAGCCAAAGAACCGTTTCATGCCGCAGATAAGCTGAAAGAAGCATAAAACAGCCCCTGAATCACCATCGCAACGCCTCTTTTGGAATCATACTGCTGTGCGAGGCGCACGATGACGAATTCAAGAGCTGTCGGAGTGACCCTACATGTGGGCCGTCAAACCTGTACGAGTCCTGCGCGTCCGAACTGCCAGAACTGGTGAGCCGCATCCTCCAGGGAGATGACCGTATCGATTTCGTTGAGGCTCGGGTCGAGGCGCGGAAAGTCGCGACGGTAGTGGGCTCCTCGGCTCTCCCTCCGCAACATTGCGGACCGAATCACCAGGCTAGCGGCGCACACCGTCAAGGAATTTGGGTACGCTTGCCGCAACGCGCCCAGCACGTCGAGCCCGCGTTTGAGCGACCCCTCATCTCGGATGATACCGGCAGCCTCCCACATCACGGACTGAACGATGTGAATGGGCTCCGGCTGAGGATGCCACTCGTCAGGCGAAGCGGGTTGTGCAATTATGCGATCAGTTGCAGGCTTTGTCTTCATCGAGCGCATTTCCTCTGCCAGCGAAAAGGCCATCACCAGACATTCAAGCAACGAGTTGCTGGCAAGTCGATTCGCCCCGTGCACCCCCGTCGCCGCGACTTCGCCAAGTGCGTAGAGGCCTTGAACACTGGTCCTGCCGGCCAGCGTGCTAGTAATTCCACCCATCATAAAATGAGCCGCTGGCGAGACGGGCAGCCAGTCGACATCTGGATGTAATCCGCGCGATCGACAGTACTGGTATATCGTGGGGAATTGCTCCGCGAAATGATGAATGCCTCGGCAATCCAAGTACACGCTTTGCTTGCGCTCTGTATACGAGTACATTGCGCGCGCGACCACATCTCGCGGCTCCAAGTCGCGCAGTGGGTAGTCGCTCATAATCGGCTTTCCGTCGGCGTCGACCAAAACCGCCCCCGCGCCACGAACGGCCTCTGAGATGAGAAAGCACTGACTATCTCCTCCATCCAGTGCAGTCGGATGGAATTGGACAAACTCCAAATTGCGCAGGTGCGCGCCTGCGTTGTAGGCCAGGGCTATCCCGTCGCCCGTCGCCCCGGTCGGGTTCGTCGTACGTTGAAACAATTGCCCGGCTCCGCCCGTCGCCAAAATAGTTCCGCGTCGAGCGTTAAACTGCGTGCAGTGACTTGAATTGCCTTCGCGCCAGCCAAGCGCACCGATAACGGAGCCTTGATCATTCTGCAGAAGCGTCGAAATGTGAACGTTGGCTACCCTTCTCACATGGTTCAATTGGCTCACCGCATCCGTGAGCGTCTCCATCACCTTGCGGCCTGTCGCGTCTCCACCAGCGTGTAAAATCCTTGGCCGACTATGCGCCCCTTCCAGTCCAAGTGCGAATTCGCCTGCCCGCCGCGTATCAAAGGGCACCCCGATTTCCGCCAGCCAACGAACCAACTTTGGTGCCTGCTCCGTCAACTGTGCAACCACCTTCCGGTCGCACAATTCCACTCCGGCGTGGAGCGTGTCAGCCTCGTGTAGAGCCGGGGCGTCCTCTGGATCAATAGCAGCGGCGATGCCACCTTGTGCACCAAACGAGTTACTTTTCGTAGGGGGCTCTTTTGACACAAGCAAGACTTCGCCCAATTCGCTGAGTAAATACGCCGCAACACTGCCGGCCAAGCCACTTCCGATGATGACGAAGTCGGCCTCCAGAATCTCCACTTGAAAAACCTCCCTTGCGACGTGCTGGTTGTTCCCCGAGAACTGCGTCACATAAAGACGATGTCGAGCCCGACATCGACACTGGTTGCGGAGTGGGTCAGTGCCCCCATCGAAATGTAATCGACGCCTGTCTGCGCCACCTCGGTCAATGTGCGGATGGTGACGTTCCCCGATGCTTCGAGGGGAACGCGACCACCCGCCATCTTCACCGCCTGACGCATCTCGTCGCAATTCATATTGTCCAGTAAAATCATGTCCGCGCTCGTCTCGAGTGCTTCTTTGAGTTGAGCCAACGTATCGACTTCGACTTCAATCTTTTGCGATAGACCGACGTTCGCACGGGCCAGCGCGACAGCCTCGGCTACGCCACCACACAGTGCAATATGGTTGTCCTTGATGAGGACCATATCGTCCAGTCCGAATCGATGGTTGTGGCCACCGCCAGTGCGTACGGCGTACTTCTCAAGCGCACGCCAACCTGGCGTGGTTTTTCGCGTATCTAATAGTTTTGCTTGAGTTCCAGCCAATTCGCGCACCGCGACGCTGGTCAACGTAGCGATTCCGGTGATCCTCGCGAGAAAATTGAGCGCAGTCCGTTCTCCGATGAGGATCGATCGCGCCGGCCCCTGTAACGAACAAACCGCAGACCTCCCGTCGAGGTCTTGCCCGTCCTCCATCAAGGGTGTCACTCGAACCCCTGCATCCAACTCCGCAAACACGGCGTTTACCAGTGGCAAACCTGCCAACTTCGCAGGTTGCTTCACGTAGACAGTTGCCGTCGCCTGCAAATCCGGTTGAATAATAGCTTCTGTCGTGCAATCCCCGCGACCGATGTCCTCGTTTAGCGCAAGGCGAATGAGCGCCCGGGTCGAGTCAATGTTTAACATATGGAAACCTCCATGAAATAACGCTTGTGTATATACAGGTGATTTTACACTCGAATACACTAAAAACAACATCCACATTCTGTTGTACCAAGAAATAGAGGCAAACTTGACGCCCCTCATCGTCCGTAGTACTGTTCGTATGTGTATTCATATGTATATACACCATTGTAGACAGTAGGAAAAGAAGGATTCCGAAAGGGTTGAGTTCAGCGATGGCACTTATCAATATGGATACAAGTCTGGTTGAGGACATTTTGGCGTGGAAGAAACGGCGGAACGCAGTGATCTTGGCTCACAACTACGAACTTCCAGAGATCCAAGACATCGCGGACGTCCTCGGCGATTCGTTGGCACTTGCGCGAGCAGCCGTGAAGACCGACGCAGACGTGATCGTCTTTTGTGGTGTTCATTTTATGGCTGAAACTGCCTCGATTTTGAATCCCGAAAAAACGGTACTACTGCCTGATCTAGAAGCCGGCTGCTCGTTGGCTGATTCGATCGACGCAGCACAGCTCAAGGCCTGGAAAGCAGAACATCCTGGGGCAGTGGTCGTCGCTTACGTCAACACGACTGCCGAAGTCAAGGCGGAAAGCGACTATTGTTGTACATCTGCGAATGCAGTCCAAATCGTGCAGTCGATCCCGGCGGATCAAGAGATTTTATTCCTGCCGGATATGTTCCTCGGATCGTATGTCCAACGCGTCACTGGGAGAAAGAATATGCACATCTGGATGGGGGAATGCCACGTTCACGCAGGGATTCAGCCGCAACACGTCGGCACCGTCGTACAGGAGCACCCCGACGCAGAACTACTCGTACACCCAGAGTGCGGTTGCTCGACCTCGAGTATGTATCTATTGGCTGATGGAATGCTCCCAGTCGATCGGACACACATTCTCTCAACCGGTGGCATGCTGCATCACGCCAAAGATTCGTCGGCAAAAGAATTTATTGTCGCCACCGAGACGGGTATTCTGCATCAGATGGAAAAGGCGAATCCCAACAAACGGTTCCTCGCGGCTAACCCAAATGCCGTCTGTCCGTTTATGAAAAAGATCACACTTCCGAAGGTACTCGATGCGTTACGGGAAATGAAACACGTGGTGCGCGTCTCAGAAGAGATGCGTGAACGGGCGAAGACGCCGATCGATCGGATGGTAAGCATCGGCTGATCCAGCATCTAACGGCGAACGGTCGATTTCGAAGAATCGCGCAGTCCCAGCCAGTTACACCGTCACCGCAGGTTCCCGCAAATTGCCACAGTTTATCCGAGTTTCAATCCAGGCAGCCCCGCCAGATATGGCTGGGCTGCCTCTCTTCATGTCAGATGCCGTATTGAAGTATGGAGAACGATAGGTTGGATAAATTAGGAACATAGAAAGCTGAAAGCGAGGTGTCATTGGCATTGATCGTAACTATCTTGGCAATCGTCGTGTTTTTTGCTGCCTTTACCGCATTGTTTGCGACAACGCTCGTAAAAACGCGAAAACTACAGTAGCAGTGCCTATCATCTCGGGCACACAGTGCAAGCGAAGGGCTTGCCCTCGATGAGCAAGCCCTCTGCCGTTCACGTGTCATGCCACAATTACGCCGATACGGATGCTTGTCGGAGCTCCCCGATGCGTTTGCTAAATTCCGTGCGCAATCTGTTCACGACATCGAAATTCTTTGCCGTCCACTCCGTCTTGCAGGTGTCCGGCGTGACCGTCACAGGATGCGGTGCGAAATCTGGCAACGATGCGGAGATCGGGATGTTCGGATGGGATAGCACGGTGTCGATCGCAAAAATTTCTGCCAGCGTGCCTGTGATGAAGATGGCGTCCACTGATGACAACTGCTCTTTAGGCAGTTTCTCTTCGCGCACGGGGATTCCTAGACCCCTTGCCAGTTCCAGCACATAACGGCGGGTGATCCCAGGTAAGATATAGCGATCCGTCGGGGCAGTGATCAATTCCCCATTACGAACAAACCACAGGTTGGAACTCGCCGACTCGATCATGAGCCCATCGCGCACCAGAAGCGCCTCGTCTGCCCCGGCATCGTGCGCCGTCTGTTTCGCGACGATATTCGGGAGGAGATTGAGCGTTTTGATGTAGACGTTCGCCCATCGCTCATCCGGCTGCATGAGCAGTTTGCCAGGCGTCTGTTCGCCTTTTTGCGCGACCGGACGGACGACAATGCTCACGTTTGGAAGCGTATCTTGTTCCGGAAACAGGTGGTTGCGGACCGCACTCCCCCTCGTGATCTGAAGGTAGATGGACGCCTCTTGCTCACCGCTTTTGTCCAGCACTTCCTGAATGAGGCCTTCATATCCGGCGGCGTCGTACGGTGAAGCGATGCGAATGGCCTCCAAGCTGTTCAACAGCCTCTCGATGTGCCAATTGAGGAGAAATGGGTGCCCCCCATACACGCGGATCACTTCGTAGATACCATCTCCAAACTCGTGGCCGCGTTCCTCAATCGCGATCACAGCTTCGGCTGGATTCACATACTGACCGTTATAGTAGCCGATTACCGGCATATCTTCATCCCCCTCACTTTGACGACAAACGGAAAGTTGTTATCATTATAAAGTATCCTGGGTACTTGTGCCCGAACGGGTTATCCGAAAGTACTGAAAAGTTCGTGAAGGGAACTAAAATGATGGCAGATTGTTTGTTTTGCAAACTCGCCGCTGGGGAGATACCTTCAGACAAGGTATACGAGGATGATGAGGTACTGGCCTTTCGGGACATTCGACCGCAGGCGCCCATACACGTGCTCGTGATCCCGAAACAGCACATTGATTCAGCGCAGACGGTGAGTCAAGCACAGGCGGAGTTGATCGGGCGCTTGCACGCGGCGATCCCCGACATCGCAAAATCACTCGAAATCGACCAAGAAGGCTATCGAGTGGTCACCAACGTCGGTCGCCACGGGCAGCAAACGGTGCCCCATCTCCACTATCACGTCGTCGGTGGGCGGCAACTCGGATGGCCTCCAGGTTAATCTGGTAGGCCATCGTCGTGCACCACGTCCAAAGGGGGTACATCCGCCCCGTTGAGGATGAGGTGTGGCACCACTTGTGCGTTGACAGAGCCAATTGCCGAACAGTATTTCTCCTCGCTCAGCCGAATCGCTCGCCACGCCTTGGCTGGTGGCACGTCCCCTGTCAGGTGATACGTCAAATGAATCTTCGTAAATGCTTGAGGGTGCTCGTCCCTACGCTCTGCAGAGGCCTCGATTTCCATGCCTTCCAGCTGTAGCCGCATTCGTTCCAGAATCATGGCGATATCGATCCCGGTACAGCCGACGATCCCCATGAGCAGAAGTTCCATCGGTCGATTTCCCTGTCCCGTTCCGCCCTCTTCTCGACGGGCATCCATATAAATCGTATTCCCAGATGGCCCTTCGGCCTGAAAATGTCGCTGGCCAAGCCATTTCGATGTGACTTTCATGTCCACCCATGACGCCCCCTTTACTATGTATTGTATCGCGCATTTGTCCAACCGTCATCCGCGTGGGGCGCCTAATGAATCGCTTGCGAACGTTCACCTCACGTGAACGCTTCCTCGCATACCGGATTCGGGAATTCCCTTTTTATCGGAGTAAAACGGGAACGTACCGGTTTTGTCCGGCGTGAATTTCACATTCACCTGCCCGCCTGGCTGCAGGTTCTGCGTGAACACGTAGAAGTCTGGGATGACTAAGTTGTGCACAGTTGTACCCCTATTCTGGACCGAGATTCGTACCTCTTGTCCCTTGGTGGATTCAATCACAGTTGGCTCAATCGAGCCATCGTGGAGAGTCACTTGAACCGTCTGCGCAAAAGCCGCAGAAAACGGTAGGAATGCAACGAGCATCGCAGTTGTGCACAAGCGCAATACGCACACCGAAAGGACCTCCCCCTGTCGTAATCATCTCGGTTAGCGTGTCTAGTGCGAAGAGAATCATGCGCACAGAAGCACTCGGGATGAGTGCGTGCGGACATTCTCCGCCACTGCACAACCTGCGCAAGTGAAGGCGGTCACGCTACGAGAAAAAGCAGTGCTCGACGAAAGCGCACACGAGCCCACACGTGATTCCCCCAAGGGCGCCAACCACCACGTCACTCAGATGGTGCAGACCGCAGTAAATGCGGGAAAAACACAATCCGACGGCGAGTATCAGAAGCATGCCATTGTATCCAGGCAGATGAATTGCGCCACACGCTAAGGCCATCGCTCCGGCCGCGTGGTTACTTGGAAACGACTCACCTCTGTCATGTGCTAATAGAGGCTCGAATGGCTCCGTGTCAAACGGTCGCGGCCGACTGGTCAATCGGCTGACTGGTTCGTGTAGAGTTCGGATGATCAGTGCAGCCACGATGGAAGCAGCTACGGATGTAAAAGCGATTGTGGCCGTGGTGACCTCGATCACGTCCGACGCAGCGACCACAAGCACGGCTAGCATGACGATCGGCGTGTACTTGGCGGTCACAATCATTGCGGCATTGAGCCAGGGCGCCTTTGGCCACATCTCTGTGAACAACCTGGTGACGGCCGCGTCTGCGCGAGTCAACTGCCGCCACACAGCGGAGGCTAGTTCCATGTGCTGTTCTCCCTCTTCATCGGGTAGTCTGACCCTCTCCCCATCTCCATCTCTAAATCCTGCCTGAAGGATGCGTCAAACTGTGGGACATCGTGCAGCTCCAAATCCGCCTCATGGTTGTATGTAAAGGCTTGATGACTGAAGTTGGCACTGCCGATGATGAAAGTCGCGCCGTTATCGACATCGAGTATTTTGGCGTGCATCAGTTCACCGTTGTACGGCCGATAATAGCGAACCATCGCACCAGCATCGCGGAGGGTGCTGACGGAAGTGCGGTTGTAGGACTGGGTCGGATCTACGAGAACGCTCACCGCCACACCGCGTGCCAGTGCCGAGCGAAGGCCGTCGATAACCCCTTTGTCCGATAGGTCAAACGCCTCCATGTCGATGGTTTTGCGGGCGGATTGAATCGCCTCGAGAACCGCCGGACGGATTGAGTGGTCATCAATGAGCGGCAACGCAAGGACGGGCGCTTGTCCCACATCTCCATTGGCGCGATTGAAATCCCAGAGGAACATCGCCTTAAATTCATCCGTCGGGTGAGGGACGAGCACTGAGGCGTCGTTGTTATTCCAACTGTCCTGCCCATAGTTCATGCCGCCAATCAGGGTACCCGCATCCGTTACAAGCATCTTGACGTGATCGATCCCCCGCTTAATCTCGATCTTCGAAACGGTCACCCCGGCATTGCGCAACGTCGGATACCCGACGCTATTCGAGTGCTGCTCCGTGGCGTCGAGAACCACCCGTATGTCCACGCCGCGATGGTGAGCTGCCACTAAGGCCTTTAGAATGTCTGGATCCGACAACTCGTACATGTCCAAATAAATGTAGTGATGGCTCGTTTGAATGAGTTTCAGAGCCTCACCTTTTACATCGGGCCCCCAGAGCAGTTCCATCCCGTCGCTGTCGGTCACAGGAACCGGTAGTACGCGCTGTGTGGTGGGCTGAGAGCCGGAAGATTGTGTCCCACACCCGGCCGTGACGGAGATCATTCCTGCGCATATCGCCGTCGCCATCAGGAATCGCTGAAACCTTTGAAGTATGTGCAAATCATTCACCTCTGACAATGTTGCAGTCGTACGCTGCAATTGTCATATGGATTCCTGAAGAAACAGGTAAAAACCTTTTTACTACACTTTAATTATCCAAAATAACAAATATTATGAAGCCAACAACATGCCCTGGACGCGTCAGTGGACAGCTTGCTTTGCCAATCCCGTCATCCTCTCGTCAGTGACCAAATATGGTGAATCAACAGTTGAGCACGCGAGCCGCCGCGCCGTTGCACCGTCCCCTGCAAACCCAAGAGCCTGCCGTACGGAGTGAACAACACGGCACCTTCGCTATGATATACCGATTCAAACATCGTCGCATCCAACAAATTGGTTTCATCTTCGAGCGTGAAGAATACCACCGTACGACCACTCTTGGTCGGTGGGCGGTGCGGCCGAACGGCCAGACCCGCGACGAGCACCTGTTGTCCATCAGGCGACTTAAGCACTTCCTCTGCTGTCAAATACCCTTGTTGAGTCAAATCCTCGCGCATGAGTTCCAACCAGTGCCCTGAGACACCAACGCCTAGTAAATTGTATTCATCTACTAGACGGCTCGCAAGCGAGCCCGAGAGACCGGTGTCATCGCCGTTAACCAAAGTGCGGCTGCCCTCGAGCAGCGGTCGATCGCGCTCTTGGCGTGCCGCCATCCACCTCGGAACGTGCCACAAAAGCAACTGCCGATCGGCTTGCTCGATGGCGTCAAACGCCCCGACCCGGATCAGGTGTTCGACCTGCAGTCGATCCGCTAGCTGCACCCGCATGACAAAGTCCTCTGTACAAGTAAATGGCCCATTTGCCTCGCGCTCGGCGATGAGCGCCTGCGCCACGTCGGACGACGCCCGCTTCACGAGCTGAAAACCAAGGCGAATGCTGTGCTCGTCAGGCGTTGTGCACGACCACATACTCTCGTTCACATCCACCGGAAGGATCGAAATCCCCCGCCGTCGCGCTTCTGCGCACACTACGTGGACAGGGTAATAACCCATCGGGTACTGATTGAGGATGGACGCATAAAACTGTGCGGGATAGTGCTTGACCAAATACGCGGTCTTGAACGCAGTGGTCGCAAACGCTGCGGCATGAGCCTCACAAAACCCGTAACTGGCATAACTTTGAATGTAAGAGAAAATGGTCTTGGCCACATCCTGGGCAACCCCGTTCTCCGTCGCTTTGGCGAAAAACGTTTGGCCGATTTGCTCCATTTCCGCGTGACTTCGCGCGTGGCTCATCACTCGGCGCAAATCATCCGCCTCCCCAGGCGTGAACGCGGCAATGGCAGTGGCAATTTCAATCACCTGCTCTTGAAATAACACCACGCCATACGTCTTGCCGAGAATCGGTTCCAGCTTCGGGTGCAGGTAGGTGATCGGTTCAATGCCGTGGCGGCGGGCAATGAATGGATCGACCATGTTTCCCTGAATGGGCCCAGGTCGAATCAGTGCGACACTCGCCACGATATCCTCGAGCCCCGATGCCTGGAGGCGGGACTGTAGTGCGCGTTGCGCAGGGCTCTCCAATTGAAAGACACCCATCGTTTCCCCGCGGCGGATCATCTCCAGCGTGGCTTCATCGTCGAGCGGAATGTTGTCATAGTCGATCGCGCGATTTCCCTCGCGACTCAGTCGGACGGTATTCTCGATAGCCGACATCGTGCGAAGCGACAGCAGGTCGAGTTTCACCAGCCCGACATCTTCTACGGTTCGCTTATCGAACGGCGTGATCCACTCCCCTTTAGCAGACGGCTGCAAACTGGTAGTCATGAACAGTTCATCTCTGCTGACGACCATCCCGCCGACGTGCATGCCGAAATGGCGAGGAAACCCTGCGACATGGCGGGCAATTTGAAACAACCAGCGCAACTTTGGACGCTCGTCGGCGTACTCCATGAGCTCAGGGACTTTGTCGAAGAGCGTATCGAGCTGGTCCGCGTGGGCCGACCACGGGACGCGCTTGGCCAGCGTGTCGAGGAGCACGCTTGGCAACGCGAGCGCAGCGCCGATTTCGCGCACCGCGGAGCGGCCGCGAAACGTCTGGTAAGTGGCCACGCGCGCGACTTTGTCGCGCCCGTATTTGCGATAGACGTAGTCCATCACCTCGTCGCGCCGGTCACTGGCGAAGTCGATGTCGATGTCTGGGCGCTCTGCCCGCTCAAGCGACATGAACCGCTCGAACAACAACCCCCGCGACGCCGCGTCGACATCCGTGATATAGAGGCAGTAGGCGACCGCCGAATCGGCCGCCGAGCCGCGGCCGGCACAACGGATGGATCGACTGCGCGCAAAGCGCACGATATCCCAAACGACGAGAAAATAGTCGACATACCCGAGTTGAACGATGATCTCCAATTCGTGCTCGAGCCGTTGTTTAAGCGCTGCATCTACGCGCGGATAGCGGTCACGGGCACCCAGATAGACGAGATCGCGCAAAAAGGCCACTCGATCCGCCGCTTCATCCGGCAATGAAAACTTCGGAAAGTGGGTCTGTGTCAGCGTGAGGGCGACTTCACACCGATTCGCGATGTTCAGGGTCTCCTCGATCACCTGTGGATACATGCCGTAGCGAGCCTGTGCCTCGGCTGCATCGTGCAACCAGGCTTGGCGATTGAGCGGCCGACCTGGATGCGGCGTGTATACATCACACCCAAGCCCAATACAGCGAAGCACGTCGTGAACGGGGAACAAATGCTTGTCGACGTAGTGCACATCGCTCGTCGCGACAGCTCGAATCGACGTCTCCTGGGCCAATCGGTACAGGTCCTTCATCGCGCTGCCACTGTGAGGATAGCCATCCGCTTGCAACTCGAGGTAGAAAGCATCGCCAAACCGTTCTTTGTACCGCAACGCCCACTCCTTGGCGGCAGTGTACGCCTGCCTGCGCAGGTGCCGCCGGATAGGGCTATTGCGGCAGCCAGACAGGATGAGCAGGCCGTCGCCTAAGCGAAAGAGCGCCTCCTCGTCAATCCGTGGCGCACTCCTGCGCCCCTCTCCCTCGTGTGCCAGCGTCAGCAGTTCACAGAGATTGCGATACCCGCGCTTCGTCTCGACCAACAGGGTGAGATGCGCCCCGTCTTCGAGTGTGATCTCGGCCCCGGAGATCGGTTTGATGCCGTACACGCTCGCCCACTTATGGAGCTCTGGCAACCCCGCTATCGTATTGTGATCGGTGAGGGCGAGAGCTGGCATTTGAAACATTCTCGCCTGTGCCACCAACGATTCAATGCTCGAAGCGCCGTCCAAAAATGAGTACTGCGAATGACAGTGTAGGTGGATAAACATCGTTCTCCCCGCCTAATCCCAAACTTTGTAGATATACCACGCCTGGCTGGTACACTCGAGTTCGAGCATTGCATTGCGGTCGGTCCACACGCGCAACATCGTGCGCTCCCCCTCGCCTTGCCACCAGTCGCCCATCTCCAGCCACCGGTCGAGCACTTCGAGAATCGTATGTACTTCGTCGTGATCGACAAAGGCCACAGGTTCCTCATCCCGCCACTTGCAGACTGCGACAGGCCTGCGCACAATGCGGCTCACGAGCTTCCTCCCTGCTCTATGGCGGCCAAGCGCGCTTCGCGAAACGCCGGCTTGATGCCGATTTGCAGTTTCTTCGGGAACTTGTGCGTCAATTGCGCACGTACGTCCTCCATGCGCGAGCGCTCGACTTGCGCCAACGGGTAAAACGCGTCTTCGTACAGCACAAACCCCGCCTGCACGGACTGAAGCGGCCGCACATCGGACACGTACACGTCGAGCATCTCCAGGCGCCGCCCCACCATCTGCAACCGCCCTACTTCGAGCCCGGCAATCAGTGAAAACGGCTGATAGACGGGACTGCGCGCTTGGTATTCATAGCTTCCGCGACCCGTTTCCGTCCGCCAACTGAGACCGATGCAAAGCGCGCCTGCGGACACCCGCTGCAACTGGCCGCACAGCTGCGCCGCCATCGATTCCATCAGCGGCTCGACGACTTCAATCCCCGATTCTTCGCCAATCGGTGCCCGCCAAGAACATCTTTGCTCAATTGCCGGATAGTTGACTTGAATTTTCCCTCCTGGCAGCTGTTCCAACGTACGCCTCCAGAGCCACGCCTCTTTGCCAAAGTGTACTGACAAAAGCTGATCGGATATCGCCTTGAAATCGCGCAGGCGATGCACGCCGAGTTGCCTCAACTGTTCGCGCTGTTTTTCAGGGATGTACCACAACGCTGAAATCGGCATCTGTTCCAACCAACTCGTCTCTAGCTCAGCCCCCATGTCGAGCGATTTCGCCACCCCCGGAGAGATGATCAGCTGCTGTTGGTGCACCCGATAATACAGCGCGCCAGGCACCCGTTCGAGACGGCTCCAGGCCACGAGTGCCTCTGCTAAAAACGGGTTTTCCGCCAGACCCACCCGAAATCTCTGCTCGGCGTGCAAGACCTGATCGACCTCCAGCAGTACCTGGCGCACTTCCTCAAGCGGCACTTTCTCCGCAGGCACCTGAAGAAAAAACGCGTTGTCATCGACCGTGCGAAGAAACGGTGAAACATTCCACAACGCGCGATAAACCTTCTGCATGGTGTCCGTCGTGCGTTCCGGATGGGAGAAAACCATGAGATTCTGCACAGCTGCCACCGCCGTACGCAAGGGCCACCCCGTGCGAACCCCTGCCCGGCCGGCCGAAATCGAGACGTCCTTCACGACGTCAGAGCTATTGATCGTCACATATGGAGAATTAGCTGGAGCTTGTGCACACACGCCCTCGCCCTGTCCGTATAACGTATATTTCATCTGTAAGCACCCCGGAACATATGTTCTCATTTCATTATATGCACTGAACCGAAGTGATACAAACGTATGTTCGCTTTTTGAAATGGGAAAGTTAACCGGCGAAATCGAATGAACCTACCGTGGAGGATTTGAAAAAATTTGTCTAACAACACAAACGAGTTGAAACATTTTTGGGGGATTTGTCGTCTACATCAGTGAAGACAAAACAAGGGGCGGGATTCACGTGGCAATTGGATTTATCATCACGATCATGTTATTGGCCGTGGTACTGGGACTATTGGCAAAGCAAGCCCTCTCGACAGACCAAGCGGCTTTTGCGCCACCATCCGCAGAGCCAGCCCTGACGTCTGCAGTGCAACCGCCAGCGGTGTCGGAACCGACGAATCCGCACGATTCCGAACATGCCGCATCAGCAGGCGAATTCCACGTCGTTTAATGTCCGTTCTCCTGTGTCGCGACGATAAACTGAGGAATAAGCCGGCCGTTTGGCGTAACAGTCTCGACACGTGTCATGAGATTCCACAGATCTCGTTTGTTCGATCGGCTCGCATCGTCGAGCCAAAGCGCCGACTTTTCTGCAACCGATGCAGGTGATGGCGCGCTTTCCTGATCCCGGACCCGGCGCTCTGCCGCAAACGACAAAGCGCTCTCCCGGTGTGCCTCGTCGAGCAGCGCATCTATGGACAAACCGACAAAGCGAAACACGTGTAACGGCTCGGCGTCTGCCGCCGACAGGAGGTAAAACAGAAGTGCGAGTACATGTGCACAGACCGGCTGCCAATCGTTACACGTACATTTCGTCTCGCGCTCCAGCTTCCCCCACGTCGTCTCATCCGGAAAGAGATGCAACTGGTTTTCCGTGACGAATTTGATGAAGTCCTGCTCCCAATCCCCGGCAAAGTGCGCTGCGATCCAATCCGGGCGGCGAGCAAGCCATTTGGCGACATCTTGACTGTGCCCCGTGTAATCGGCGAGCCATGGCATAAACACCTGAAATGTCCCGCGCTCAGGGCCTGCTGTCTTCACGGTCGCGACAATGCCGCCATCGTGTGTGCGCACATCCGATACGGCCCCCACTCTGGCATCCTGTTTACCTTTGCGCACGCGGGATTTGTCGGCCTCTTTCAGGACCACTTTCCAGGCGCCCTCAACGATTGGTGTACGCGCTTTTGACTTCACGCCTCTTCCTCCTCCCAGATGTTCTGTTCGCTAAGTGTAAACAGCTCGCGCAGCGCATCGTCATCGAGCTCTGTCACCCATTCATTCGTGCCGCCCACAATCGCCTGGGACAACTCGCGCTTGGTCGTGATCAAATCGTCGATGCGCTCTTCGAGGGTACCGGTGCAAATCATCTTGTGCACCTGGACATCCTTGGTCTGTCCAATGCGATACGCGCGGTCCGTCGCCTGATCCTCGACAGCCGGATTCCACCACCTGTCAAAGTGAAAGACGTGGTTCGCCCGCGTCAAGTTGATCCCGACGCCGCCAGCGCGAAGCGACAAGACGAGGATGGGCGACGGGTCATTGCCCTTTTGAAAATCGTCGACGATTTGGCCGCGGGTCGAAGCCGTCAAGCCACCGTGTAGAAACTTCGGGCGCACAGACAGATGTTGCTCGATGGTATCGCACAGGATCTCACCCATATCGCGGAATTGCGTAAAGACGAGCGCACATTCTCCCTCATCCACCACCGTCTGCAACAATTCGATCAACTGGCGAAGCTTGCCGGATCGATGGACGGACGCGACTCCACCTGAGATGAGGCACGGGTGATCGCAAATTTGTTTGAGTCGGACCAGCGTCGCGAGAATTTGTCCCCGCCTCGACATGCCGCCCCCTTGCAGAGGCTTGATGTCTGTGAACAGCTGGTCGACCATGGCCTGGTACATCGCCGCTTGCTCCGCCGTGAGCAGTGCTCGCTCGCTGACTTCCCACTTATCTGGCAGTTCCGTTTGAATGTCGGGATCGGATTTTCGCCTGCGAAGCAGGACCGGACGCAGGAGGACCTGCAACTTCGTCGCCGTGCCTCCAGTTGGGTTGCGCAGCGTCCCGTCGATCAGCGTCTTGCGGAACCACGACGGCGAACCCAGATACCCTGGATTTAAGAAATCCATCAAAGCCCACAGCTCTTCCAACCGATTTTCAATCGGCGTGCCGGTGAGCGCAATCCGGTGCTCCGCGTGGATCAACCGGATTGCCTGAGCCTGCTTCGTGTCGGCGTTCTTGATGTTTTGCGCCTCGTCCACGATCACGGCGTCAAATCGCAACTCCTGCAACAGCTCGATATCGCGAACGAGCGTGGCGTACGTGGTCATCACCAGATTGACCTGTTGGTCAGGCGCAACGTGCGCTGCCAAGTCTCGATCGCTCCCATGGTGCACGTACACCGACAAGTTCGGGGCGAACTTTGCCAGTTCGGCACGCCAGTTTGGCAGGAGCGACGTCGGGCAGACGAGCAAATGGGTGCCCTTTTTCAACCCCTTCTCTTCCAGTTCCAGAAGATACGCAAGCACCTGAACGGTCTTGCCGAGACCCATATCGTCCGCCAAACAAGCGCCACAACCGATCGATCGCAAGTGCATCAGCCACGAGAAACCAAATTGCTGATAATGCCGCAATTGCCCGCGAAACGTCTCGGGTGTGTCGCACAGCGTCGGATTCGATGCGTGTGTCAAGACAGAGATGACGTGCTCAATCGGCATCGCCTCTTCCTGATACTCCACTTGCACGGGGACTTCGGCCGTGTCCGAGGACATCAATATCGCTCGCGACAGATCTAATACGCGCGTGGCGAGAGGCTTTCCGACGCCTCCTAGCTCTTCGACCTGACGCAGGATCTCATCCACCGGAATCAGCCGCCAAGAACCCTCGACTTGCACAAACGGCGTTTGATTGGCGACCAGATTGGCAAACGCCTCGCGCGAGATCTCCTCGTCGTCGATCACGATGGACCAATCAAAATCCACCAGCCGATTCGCATCAAACCACTGCTGCGAAGATCCGCCATTGCGCCTTCCCTCCGACTTTGGCCGTTTCACGCGCACGCGAATCCGCACCCGCGACCCGTTTTCCCGCAATACGTTTGGCGCATCGATAGAAAATCCCAATTCCCGAAGGCGTGGGACAGATTCTGTGAGAAACGTATAGACGTCATCGGCCGCGATCTCGCATCCGCTCGGTGCTGGGAGCGCAAATGACTGCTTGATCTCGCGACTGACCGCTGCCGCCTGTCGAAGCGCTGGCAGCATCCAAACGTCCGGTTGAACGAGCGTATCCTCACCGACCACCCAGATGCGCTCTTCTTGGCGCCACCAATCTTCAATCGGCTGAGACCACCCCAACAACCGGTGTTTGACCCGATAAACCAACTTCCAATTCGCAGAAGGAGAATCGGCAAGTGGTGGGACGAGTTGAAAGGACAGCGTATAGAAGTTTTTGCCGGAGTGATCATCCAGGTTGGAGGCCTTCCAACCGGACGTCTGCAGGGCCTGACGCATCGCCCGTGCGACCAGCCAGCCATCACCAGGGAATGTCTGCCCCGCAGCACCCTTCAGCGTTGCCCGCCACGCTTCAAACACATCCGCTTCGCCTCTGTACATCACCCTGTACGATTGCCCCGACGATGCCGTCGAATCGATCACGTCAAACAATTGTTCACGAACGAATGCATCGACACACACCATGATCCACCAGTCGATGGCGGTTTGCTCATTCAAACTCGTGGTCTGCGGTGGCCCGCTTTGGAAACCCGACAAAATCGACGACCGGACACTGCAAAAATCTGGAACCGACCAAGCTGGCAACCACATGCCGACGAACGTGCCATTGCCGGAGCCCCACTGGGGCATCACGTCGTCCGTGGACGACGCAGCGTCCCGCAGAACGCTTAGACAATGAGCCACCGAAAACGCAGTCACGAAAGCGCCCGCTAAAATGTCCCGCGCGCGAACGATTTCATGCGCCAAACGAAGGCCCGCCATGGCTTGCTGGAGCGTTCGACCACTTGCTGACGAAGGTGCACGCGCAAGGATGAATTCATCCATCTCGCGCAAATTCGTCAACAACTGGATCAGTCCCTGGGCGTTTAGTCGCAGTTTGCGTGCGCCCATATCAAACGTGCCGATCAACCCTTTTTGAACCAGTTGTTCGGCCACTCCCAGTAGATGCTCTTCGTCTGAACGCGTTAACTCTTCCGACCATGAGAACACAGCTTGATCTTCTCCATCGACAGTTTCTCTCACCAAGAAGTGAAGGCCGAAGGGTAACGCTCTCTGGTTGTCGTCCATGTCCTCACCGCTCATTCCTACAAGGATCTCTCATTGTGTCCGGCAGTCGTGACGAAAAAATGACTGTTCATTCATCTTATCATTACGCGCAAAGGAACGTAAAACACGAACTTCAACATTTCCCACACAAACGCGAAAAGGGCAGAGAGCTCGGCGGCTCCCTGCCCACGTACAGAAATCCCTACAGCCTGTACGGCTCGCCCTCGAGGTCGTCGGGGTTGTCGTTTGCTGCGAGTGTGCGAAGGTCTCCAGCGATCGCTTGTGCCGCGCCCGTCGCATCACAATCTCCACCTTCGAAACAAAAATCATCGGGGGACTTTTCTTCGACGATCGTCCGTCCGGCTTCATCGATCATGCCTTCACGCTTTTGATGCTTGTCCGGTTCTGCCACTCGCATCATCCTCGCTTTCGCACTCGAGATTTTGTACGTGCATCGGCGGATTGCCGACCGTTTCTAGTCTCTTCGACCTTCGACTGAATATGCGGCGGCTAGAGATTGTTTCGCATATGAAGACGGTTTGTCCCGTATGTTTGAATAGACGAGCATTGCGGAGGGGACTGGGCATGTTTTCAGGGGTAATCGGCAATTGCATCCTCGACTTTTTCGTGTCGATGGGCATGGTGATAGGCGGGTCACTGCTCGGCGGACTGTCCGCCATCATCACACACCACAATCCATTCTCAACGATGAACTCCCTGTCTGACGACCTGAAAATTTGGGCTCTGGCAGCGGCGCTCGGCGGTACGATGGACACCCTGCGCGTCATTCACCGCGGCGTGTTTGACTTCTCCTTCATGCCCATGGCCCGAACATTCGTATATCTGGTCGCAGCTTTTATCGGATGCCAGGTCGGGTATGTCATTATCCAGTGGATCATCGGAGGTGAAAAGTGATGATCCGACCAGGCGTCAAGCAAGTCATCGGGTCACTTCTTCTCGGTATGCTCATCGGTGGGACAGGCATCACGTTTTACGCCGGAAATGACTTAAAGACGATGCACGAGAAACTCGTCCTGCAACAGCAGGAAAACGAGGCGCTCGAACGCGAAAATACACTGCTCTCCGAACAGGTGGAAAATCCAGATGCAGAGGCCACGCTGAGTACCATTCACGTCGACTGCAACGTGCCCAACGACGTGACTGTCCAAACCGCGGTCAAGGCACGCGTTCAAAAGAGCCTCGCCTTTCTGCAAGGTAAATCTCTTCAGATCCTATTGGACCATCCCGACCTTCCCAACCGCATTCTCGATCCCCAATCGATCATGGTCGCCAACCGCAAGTTTCGACTGCGCGTCACACTTGTTATAATTACAAACGATGAATTATACTTGCGCGTCAATGGACAATTGCAACAATGACGGTTTCGGGGAGAGAGCTACGAAGTGCTGTACAGCGACATGACAAAAGAGCAGTTGCAAGCAGAGATGAAAGAACTGCAGCAAAAAGGACAACGCGCTTTCGACGAGGAGAACTGGAGCGAATACGAGGTTCACATGACGAAGTGGTATCTTGCCAAGAGCTACGAGATCCTTCCGTCTGCCCATATCGAAATCGGCCGCACCTACCGCATCGCGGAAGAATACGACCGACTGACTGTCACTGGCCTAGAAGGCGTTATGGCTTGGGGCATCCGTCAATCTTCCGGAGAAACCACAGCGATCCCGATAGCCCGTCTCGACGAGTACGACGGCGATTTTTGAACGAGGACAACACCGCTTAAATATGAACGGTAACGGCGTCGATGACCTTTGGGGCGTTGTTCAAAGTCGTCGCGCCAAGTTCCGTGATCACAATCAGGTCCTCTATTCGTACGCCGAACTTGCCCGGCAAGTAAATCCCCGGCTCAATACTCATCACCATTCCGGGCTCAAGTACCTGTTCATTGCCGGAAATGACATACGGCGCTTCGTGGATATCCAATCCCACACCGTGACCCGTGCGGTGTGTGAAGTACTTTCCATAGCCGCCACGCACAATCACATCGCGGACGGCATCGTCCACTTCACCGAGCGTCACACCCGGTTTTGCCGCAGCAATTCCCGCTAGATTCGCAGCAAGGACGAGATTGTATACCTCGCGAATCTCTTCAGACGGCTCCCCTAAAATATAGGTTCTCGTAATATCACTGCAATAATGTTCATAGATTCCGCCGGTATCCACAATCAGCGTAGTACCCGCCTCGATTAAGGAATCATCCGGTTCGTGGTGCGGTTCGGCACCATTTTGGCCAATCCCGATAATCGCTGGGAACGACTCACCGTGCGCGCCGACAGATTGCCACAACTCGGACACCTTTCGCGAAACCTCTAATTCCGTGAGGCCACTTTTCAAATGTTCACGAAGTTGCTGCACGACTTGATCCGCCTGCCATGACGCGTGCGAAAGCGACTTTAACTCGTCTGCATCTTTGCGTACGCGCGCGCGCTCGATCAACGGGTCGCCGTTGATTGTTCGCACTCCCTCTGGCAACGTCGCCTGCAAGCCGATCACGTGCCGAGCTTGCCATGTCCCATCAATGGCGATTGTGCCGCTCTGCCGACCAACCCGCTTCGCAAAGAGTGGATACGCAGACTCGCCATCTTTCCAGAATTCAATTGGTACATTGGCCTTCTCAAACGGGAGTTGGAACATTTCGTGTGCAACAATCGCAGACTCGCCGTCTGGCAAGACGATAAGTCCAGCCGCCCGCTCACCCGTCTCCACCCAACTACCCGTGAAATAATAGAAACATGCTGGATGTGTGAGAATGACCGCATCCACACCACTCTTGCGCAAGTCCTCTGCAAGTCGCATGCGACGTGCTTCGTACAAACCATCCGTCGTCATAACTAGCCTCCTCTGTGGCGCTCCCCTCAATAACACGTCCATTATAGCGCAAAGGCGTCGATACTTGGGGCTTGTCCTCTGCTCGCACGCGACTCTTCGTCTCGCTCTAAGGTCACTTTACTTTCAGAGGCTACAGTCCCAGCAGCACGGGGAGAGGTCGAGTCCCTGCTCCCCTCAGTTCTTTGCCTGCTCCTGTAAAAAACGCGCAAATTTAGCCACCTGTCGCATCGTTTCCTCGATCTCGCAGTCTGTGAGAATGTCTCGGCCTGGACGGCTGTTGCAATCGTACACGTACGCCCGCCCTTCGGACGCGCTCACGCCCACGTCGATCCCCAACAACCCCACGAGTGGATATTCCCGGGAAATCTTTTGTGCCGCCTGAATTGCACAAAGTGTGATCCGCTCTAAATCGCGTCTTGTGAGTCCCACTTCCGTGAGCGCATGCGCGGTCGACTCTTCAAATGCAGTCAATGACCGGATGGATCCACCTGCGTGAAAATTTGTCAGCATATTGCCTGGACGAGCATAGCGAGCGGTGATAGCGGCAACGCTCCATAAGCCATCGCTGCCTCGCGCTAACGTGACGCGGAAATCCACACGTCGGCCGTCTGCAGTCTGAATCAAATCGACGTCTTCCTGAAGTAGATATTCTCGTCGTTGCAGGGCCTTTTGCACCTGTTTCAAGAGTTCGCGTTCGCTCCACTGCGCCGATACATCCGCATCGAAAAAGCGTGCACCGCGCACTCTGTACTTTTCTCGCCCGAGCGGGGCGATAAGCAGCATGTTTCGCCCGCCGGATCCATAGACGGGCTTAAACCACATCGGGCGACTGGTGTTGTGCAGAAGATGTTTCATTTGATTCACGTCGACATGCAAATGGGACACTGGCACGGCGATGTGCAAAGGCTCTGACGGCCTGTCATCGGCTCGTGACACCTCGGCGAGAAGTCGGTGCAACTCATCCTTTGGTGGGAGCTTTGGATTGAATACCAGACACCCTGATCTCTTAGCACAAGCAATTGCTCGGTGATACGCCCTCCGCTGTGCCTTGAGATCAGACAAGTACATCGCGTCGTACAAAATACCATGTTCGAGTGAGATGAGCTTGGGGGTCCATGTCGCGCCCTGTTCCTCACAGAGCGTCCAGCCCTTACACTTCCCAGATCGCGCATCCACGTTAACAGGTGTCGTGAGGACCATGTCCATCCCTACATCTTTGCACGCGCGAGCAAGGTGGCGAAATGTCAGCTCGCGTCGACGCAAGCGATGGTAAGCGGCTGGACCACGTCCAGTGAGCACAAAGAGCACAGAGATTCCCCCATCTCCGGACGGTGCGACTTACCCACATAGAGAACGTCCAGGCGACATCGGGGCTTACAAGTTCAGCCCCCGTAGTCACCACAGTATGCTCTGCCGTGCCTGTTTGACCGTGGGCTCATATACTATAGGGCAAGCGTGATTGGGGAGGGGTTGACATGCACATCATGATTGTCGCACCAGAAGACTTGCCGATTCCCCCGCGGCGTGGCGGTAGCGTACAAATCTACTCAACACATCTCTGTAAGGCAATATCACAGCGTGAGGACATTCAGGTGACTCTCGTGAGTCCCGGCGTGAAAGCGACGCCCTCCTATGATCAGACAGACTACAACCACATCACATTGGAGTGCTCCTCTTCAGATCAATACTGGACGCGTGTGAAAAGACTGATCGACAGCCTCCACCCGCAGGTCGTTCAGGTCGAAAATCGACCGAAGCAAACACTTCAACTCCGGCGGATGTACCCTGCGAAGGCGATGGTACTCAATCTCCACTCGTTGACCTTTCTTGGGCCGAGACATATTACATCGGCAGACGCTCGGCGCGTGCTCAGCTCTGTTCACGCCGTGGTGTGCAATAGCCTGGACCTAGCAAAAACCGTGCGCGAACGAATAGGGCTGGCCGATAGGTGGCAACCGTCTGTCATTTACCCGGGTGTGACACAGCCCTTTCAAAAGCAAGGGAGTACGAACATAGACAAGACCCCTCACGACCCATTTCGCCTACTCTTCGTCGGCCGCGTCATCCGCCAAAAAGGGGTGCATATTGCGATTGACGCAGTGAAAATCCTGCAACGACAATTGCCAGTGAAGCTGACGATCGTCGGGAGAACCCCACCGTGGGAACGCGTGTACCGAAGACAACTCGTACGGGCCGCTGCGAACGCCAACGTGACATTTGCTGGATTTCTCACGCCGGATCGACTAGTCGATATGTATGCAGCACACGACATCTTGGTTTGTCCATCACAAAAACACGAGGCGTTCGGTCTAGTCAATATCGAGGCGATGATGAATGGATTGCCCGTCATCGCAAGCCACCTTGGCGGCATCCCCGAGGCTGTTGGCGCAGAAGGCGGGCTGTTGGTGCACAACTTCCACAACCCTTCTGCATTCGCCAGGGCGATTCGCTCGTTACAAGATCGACAGACCTATCAGCAATACAGTCGTTCCGCGTTGAAGCAGGCGGAAAAGTTTACATGGACAGCCTCCGCCTCACAGTTCATCGAGCTTTACCAATCTGCGCTCAATCCTGCGCAAGAAAAAAAGCATACCGACATTTAAGTCGGTATGCTTCGTGGTCACTCACATTTGGCAACGGCGATTCGTCAAGCCTGAACGGAACCGCTGTCTGACGCGGCGTATCCTGCGTCTGATACCTCTTCCGACTCCGTCTCGTCGACGATGCGTGGAACGCGAAGTGCACTGGCAACGCCCCAGTAATAAAACACGAGCGCGCCGACACCTACGATAATGCTATCCCAAGGATTGGCGATCACGATGTGATAAACAGCTGTGTTGGTAAAACTGCCGAGCACGGACATCGCACCGACAAAGAGATAGTAGACAATCAGCCAGATACCCGACTTCCACTCGGTCTTCATCCGCTGACGCGACGCGGCATCCTTATCCATAAACGCAAAGTACAGAATCAGGGAAGCGAGCGTAAACCCGATGAGCAGCGAGTCTGTTTGCCAACCAGCCCAATAGATGATCCAGGTTGCGCAAACAAACGCTGCAGGGGCGAGAATGTGCAACCCTTTTAACTTATACGGACGGTGCAGATCCGGGGCGTAACGGCGAAGTGCAGCTACGCCTACTGGACCGATCATATACGTCATGACGGTCGCGGACGTGACCGCGTTGACCAAGCCGCTCCACATACTGAATCGGAATGGCAATGTCCAGACGATAGACAGGATCAACGTGAGCCACAATGCGCCGCGCGGTAAGCCAGTGCGTCTGTCAACTTTGCCGATAACCGAGTAGAAATACCCGTTTCGAGCCCAGGCGAACAGCGTGCGCGCCGTCCCCGCCAAATAGATATTCCCTGTACCGGACGGAGAGAGAATCGCGTCACCGAAGATGATGACGGCCATCCAACCGAGTCCGAGCGTCTGCAACAGATTCGCGAATGGGGATTTGAAGGTGACTCCCTGCCAGCCGTTTGCAATCATGTTGTGTGGTACCGCTCCGATGAATACGAGCTGCAGCACGACGTAAATCAGCGCCGAGAGGAGCACAGCAAACACGATGGCGCGAGGGATGTCACGCTGAGGATTGCGCGCTTCTGCACCGAAGTCAACCGCTTGACGGAATCCTAAGAACGAGAAGACGAGCCCACCTGCCGTCAGGGCCTGCATGGCTCCGTGAACCCCACCAGGGCTCGCAGCCGTCACCGCGAAATTGCTCGGATGGAAATGGAACAGCAACACGATAATCGTCAACAGCGGAACGATAAACTTGAGCGCCGTGACAATGGTATTGATTTTTCCGAAAACTTGGACGCTCCAATAGTTGATTAAGAAAAACAAAACTAAGAGTGCTATTTGAAATAAATCTCCGACAAACGTAACGTTCGTCGTGGTACCGCTGGTAACCTCAAGACCTGGAATGTAACTCGATGCGTAACTGCGCACCGCTTCCGCCTCGACACCTGCGACGCTGGAGTATGCCATCATCGACGCAAACCCAATCAAATAACCGACGAGCGAACCGTGTGTGTAGTCTGGGTACCGGACAAAACCGCCCGCGCGTGGAATTGCCGCAGCCATTTCACCGTACACTAAACCGATGAGCATGACGGCAAGTGCACCAAATAGCCAAGGGATCCAGGCGATGCTTCCCGCCATCCCCGCCGCCGTCTGCGATGCAAACAGCCAACCGGATCCGACCATTGAGCCGACACCTAAGAGCGTGAGGTCCAATAGACTTAGTTTTCTACGGAATTTACCCTGCTCCATAAATTCTCCCCTTCCTTACCCCTAAAAACAAGAAATTGATAAAATAGTATGACTTTCGTATCGATATTATAGCACCTAATACTAATTAGTCAAATAATTCAGAGCCTGTACCAATAAGAAAAAAGCACCCACTTTAGCAGTAGGTGCTAAACAAATTTACGCTAATTGGCTTCGCTGGTCGACTCAGTGAAGGACGCCCTTCAAGACAAACTGCACGTTTGCCGGCCGTTCAGCTAGCCGGCGCATAAAGTATCCGTACCAATCGTCTCCATATGGCACGTAGACGCGTACAGAATACCCTTCCTTGGCAAGCGACTGTTGCAGGTCTGTGCGGATGCCATAGAGCATTTGAAACTCGTACTGGTGCTTCCCGATGTTCTTCGCCTGAATGGCCTGCTTGGCGTAATCGATAATCTGTTCGTCATGCGTCGCGATGGACGTGAGACCCGGACTCGGCAAGTGCACGTCCAACATCTTCAAATAATTCGCGTCGACGTCTTTCTTATCGGGATACGCCACCGATTCCGGTTCCTTATAAGCCCCTTTGACAAGTCGGATACTCGCGCCCATCTCGGTCAAAGTCTCGACATCTTCGAGACTTCTGTACAGATAGGACTGAATGACCGTCTGCACCTTCTGATACGAAGCAGCCAGTTCCCGGAAAATATCGAGGGTGACTTGGCAACGCGCAAAATCCTCCATGTCGATATTGACCCAAAGGTCATGACTGCTCGCGCGATTGAGAATCATTCGCATGTTCTCAAGACACAGATCCTTGCTGATATCCAAACCGATCTGTGTCAGTTTCAGACTCAAGGAGGAATCTGCCCCTGCCGCGTGGATAGCGTCGAGCGTCTTCACGCAATAGTCGGCCGAAGCGCGAGCTTCCGCTTCGTCGGCGACGAATTCACCGAGGTGATCGAGTGTCACGGCGATTCCGGATTGATTCAACTGACGAACGGTTTCGATCGCGGCCTCGATCGTTTCACCCGCGACGAATCGGTTTGCCCCAAACCGCAGTCCATATCTTTTGGCCCAACTGTTCATAGCCTTGTTTTGTGCCAATTGCAAGAAGAAAGAGCGAAGCGCTTCCTCCATGCCCATCCCCCCCAAAATTCGCTTCCAACCTGTGTTTGCTAACTCTCTTGCAAGCGACCACCTGACACAACTCCGGGGCGCCTGTCGCATTCGACTTATGGATTATTCTTCGAGATGTGAAGTAGCTTCAGCAAACTTACACCTCTATCGCCAGCCGAATACCCAATTTGGTAACCCAACATAATGATGAAGGCGAGCCAAAAGATTGCCGTCAAAAACGTCACGGCAAACCGTCCGAACGTTCTCCTGCGGACGAACCTGCGCAAAACCATCAATCCGATGGCGATGAGGCCGAGAATAACAATCAATAGATAGACCAGGTTTCACCGCTCCCCAAACTGTCGCCCATCCACATCCCCTGGCATCGCGCTTTCCACGAACCAGAAGAGAGTGAGCCTAGGCTGACGGATTCTTGACAGATGGTAAAATTCGGTCAGGATTGACCGTCCGGACGATCGGATGCGTGCGTGCGTCAGCCGGGTCGAACTGTTCCAAGTAATCGACGACTTCTTTGGTGATCGCCGTCGGCGTACTTGCGCCCGAAGTGACCGCGACAACGCTTGCACCAGCGAGCCACGCGGGATCGATCTCGGTCACGTCAGCAACGCGATACGCTCGCGTGCCAGCAATCTCCTCTGCGACTTGTGCCAGTCGATTCGAGTTATTGCTGCGCGGGTCACCCACGACGATGCAGACGTCAGCCTCACCCACCTGCTGTGCAACCGCTTGCTGGCGGGTTTGAGTAGCCAGACAGATCTCGTTGTGGACTTCCGCCGTCGGATACTTCGCGACCACGCGTTCCATGAGTTCCTGCGTGTCCCATTGACTCATCGTCGTCTGGTTCGTCACCACAATCTGATCTGTCGACAGCTGAAGGTTGTCCACGTCCTCGGGATCCTGAACAAGGTGCACGTGCAGAGGCGCGACACCGATTGCGCCTTCCGGCTCAGGGTGACCTTTTTTCCCGATGTAGACGACCTCATAACCGGCTTTTGTCTTCTCTGCGATCAAATCGTGCGTCTTCGTCACATCCGGACAGGTCGCATCAATGACGTGTAATCCCTTGGCCACTGCTCGCGCTCTGACCTCTGGAGAAATACCATGGGCGGTGAAGATCACCGTACCCTCATCGATTTGCTCCAAAAGCGACAGTCGATCAGCCCCGTCGACCGTGATCACGCCTTCTTTCGCGAACGCGTCGACCACGTGCTGATTGTGCACAATCATGCCGAGAATGTAGATGGGGCGCGGCAGCGCCTTGTCCTCGGCCGCGCGCTTGGCGACGACCATCGCATCCACAACGCCATAGCAATACCCGCGAGGCGTAACTTTAAGCACTTTCACCCGAGTCGCCTCCTTCTCTCACATCATACATCATCAGAGCCTTAAGAACACCGTCCATGTTATGGTCAATGGCTGCGCCACTGGTGCAGCAGTTCCTGTTTTAAATCCCACAGTTCCTGCGACAGATCTACATGGTATTCATGAGGCTTGCGCGGTCGGCGGATCTCCGGTGCAAACTGTTCCACCTGTTCGTCGACGCGCGCCCGGATCTGTTGGACTTCGGGCAACTCGTAAACCAGCTTGCCAGCAACGAAAATCGGCACGAGCAGTTCCTCGATCCGATAGTTCTCAATCACTTTCCGCTTATACGTATGAATCGGGTCAAACAGTTCCAGCGGCTCGGACGCGTCAAACTCCTCATGGGTCAGCGCGATCAAATCGGCCACCGCTTGGTCGTCGACAAACAGGCGCAAGACCTTTTTACGCCCAGGGTTGGTCACTTTGTTTGGATTTTCGGATACCTTGATCCGCGGTTCCCACGCATGGTCGACTTCCTGTGCCACCAACTTGTAAACACAGCCGAGTGCAGGGCACTCCGAACTGGTGATCAGGTGCGTCCCCACGCCCCATGCGTCAATTTCAGCCCCCTGCGTGATGAGGTCCCGGATGATGTACTCGTCGAGATCGGATGAGGCGATAATCTTGACGTCCTTGAGTCCAGCCGCGTCGAGCATGCGCCGCGCCCGCTTGGACAGGTACGCGAGGTCGCCGCTGTCGATGCGGATCCCCTTGAGGGACAACCCCGCCTCCTTCATCTGCTGGCCAACGCGAATGGCGTTTGGAACGCCTGAGCGCAGTACGTCGTACGTGTCGACAAGCAGCACTGTCTCCTCGGGAAACGCCTGTGAATAGGCCACAAATGCATCCAATTCGGACGGGAAACTCTGAATCCAACTGTGCCCTTGCGTACCTGAAACCGGGATCTGATAGGATTCTCCTGCCATCAGATTGCTGGTCCCGACACACCCGCCGATGTACGCCGCGCGCGCGCCAAACACGGAGGCATCCACGTTCTGCGCCCGCCGCAGGCCCATCTCAATGACTGGACTGCCTGGATGCTTCGGATTCGTTCGGGCCGCTTCCACGATGCGTCGAGCCTTCGTCGCGATGAGACTTTGGTGATTGACGAACGACAGGACGGCCGACTCGATGAGTTGCACTTCCAAAATCGGTCCTTCGACGCGAAGCAGAGGCTCGTTTGGAAACACGATGGTCCCCTCCGGAATCGCGTGCACATCGCCATGGAACGAAAAATCTCTGAGGTACTCGAGAAATTCCTCAGAGAACATCTTCAGGGAACGCAAATAGGCTAAATCCCCCTCCGTGAACTTCAAATGGTAGAGGTACCACGCCACTTGCTCAAGTCCTGCGGCCACGACGTAGCCATTTCCACACGGGTTGATCCGATAGAACACGTCAAAGACGACCCGCTCTTCGTGCCGGTTCGCGCAAAACTGCCCGTACATCATCGTCAATTGGTATAAGTCCGTCAATAGGGTCAGGTGTCGCTCCCGGTACACCGGCAGTTGGGCAATTTCCAGCATCCGCTCCCGAGCGCGCTCTGATTGGTTACTTTGCAATGACTTCATCTCCTGAAAACGCGACAAGAACGTCTACTCGCCACGAAGTGTCGCTACGATGTGGTCGGCTGTATCCGTTCGGCCACTCGCCACGATATCGCGGGTCAACAACGAATATTGCCCGCCGTGCAGATCTTTGACAACGCCACCCGCCTCGCGGATCAGCAACACGCCTGCGGCGACGTCCCAAGCATTCAATTCGTACTCCCAAAACATATCGATCCGCCCCGCGGCGACGTATGCCAGATGCAGCGCGGCCGCACCTAAGGTGCGCAGGCTCTTCGCCTCGAGGATAAGTCGCATGGCCCGTTGCGTCATCACGTCGCGATCGACATGGCGCATCGGCATCCCGGTCGACACCACCGCCCGCCGCATCTCGGTGACACTCGATACGGATAGCTTCATACCCGGGAGGCCAGACTGGCGGTCGGCCGCTCGCCCCAGCCACTCGACGACGTCCGCGCGGCTTGCCAAACTCGCCCCATTGCCCTGTTGCGCGTAGAAAACCTCTTCTCGATACGGGTCATAGATGACGCCCACCAGAAGTTCGCCGCGCGAGGCGAAGGCGATGGAAACGACCGACAGAGGAATGGCGTTCACGTAGTTGGTCGTGCCATCGAGCGGATCGACAATCCACAGCGCAGATTCTTCTGCAACTGCTCGCGTGGCCCGCTCCGATGCCTCGCGGCCCGGTTCGACTGACTCCTCACCAAGCACTTGATGCGTTTCAAACGATTGATGGATGCGCGTGCGAATGAGCTGTTCGCAGTATGGATCTACATCGGTGACGAGGTCCGCGATAGACGACTTGGTCTTTACGACCAGCTCGGTCGCAAACCTCGATTTAAAGTAATCTCCGGCCTCAAGAGCCGCCTCTAACGCCGTCGTGAGCACGGCGTCCAAATCAAATCGGTCGTTCGTCATGAATCTGTTCCTTTCATGTTCACAAGAGCGATTGCAGAGCCGAAAAGCGCTCTTCTCAAGCAAGCTGAAACGGCACCCCTTTGAGAAAGAACACACATTCGTTCAAAGTGCCGTAGGTAAGTACGTCCGCATCGAACAAAAACTGAATCGATGCAACATGTTCGAGATGAAACACCATATCTCCTGTTACGACCACATTCCCCACTGCTGCGCCAAGCGGCAAAAGCGTGGCGCTGCCGAACAAGGACGGCCGCTGATGGGGACTTTTCCCAGAGAACAAAACGGACACATCGGAAGTGGCTGGATTGTCCAATTTCAGCTCCAGTACCTTCGCTTCCTCCCCCGCGGAGACTGGCGCGAAGGACACGTGCACTTCGATCACCCTTCCATAGTCTTCCCCGTGCGCGCGATGTCTCGTCGTATCCTCCACTTTTTCTACCGACGCTTTGTAGCGACCGTCAGCGATGAGCCACTCCTGGCCAAATGCAACTGGCTCCACCGTGCAGGGCGTTTTGATGTAGTGTCCAAACCAGTGTGCAATGCGCCGCAACTCGTCAGCCCGGTGCCGCGGTTCGCGAATGCCGTGCCCCTCACGCGGGTAGTGGATGTACTCGACGGTCTTTCCGGCTTCCACGAGCGCGTTGTACATCTCCTTCGAGTTGGCCGGAAACGTGTTGTCGTCGTCATCCCCGTGGACGATCAGCACCGGCGTGTCGATCTCCTGCACATAGCGCGCCGGTGACCTCTCCAGGTAGAGCGCCTCGTTCTCCCAGTACCTTCCCAGGTACATGACTTCCCACACGCGCTGCGTGGAACAACCGAAGTCGGTGAATAGATTCCAAATCCCGAACTCCGAGACGGCAGCTCGGAAACGATGGTCGTGGCCGATGATCCAGTTGGTCATGTACCCGCCATAGCTGCCGCCTGTCAGTCCCATCCGCGACTCGTCGACCAACCCCGTTGCGATCACCGCATCGACGCCCGACATGATATCTTTGTAGTCCCCGCCGCCGAGATCCATCGCATTGGCCTGAATGTACTCGTGACCATAACCAACGCCGCCGCGATAGTTCGGGCAAAATACGGCGTAGCCGAGACTCCCCAACCAGTGTAGGTTGAGGTAGTTGGAAAACGCCAGCGTGGCGTGCCATGCCGGGCCGCCGTGGATGTCGACGATGAGCGGATAGGGCCCCGGTCCTGCAAGTTCCTCGTTGGGCAGCGCAAGAACACCTTCCATGCCCCAACCGTCGAACGACTGCCACTGGAATGACTGCACGCGCGCACGGGGCAACTCCGCAAACTCAGCGTGCAGTTCGGTCCATACATCCTTAGTTGGCGCGTCGCCTCTCAGGGCGCCAGACAGCGTACAGATCTCGTACGGACGATCGACCGTCTCGGCCAGGTACCCAATCGTATCGGTCCCTGCAGCCACTGCGAATTCGCTCACCACCGCGGTCTCTTCCGTCAGGAACTCGTAGACCCAGGCACCTTCTGCTTGGTCTACCCTCTGAAAGCGGACGAGCGGCGCGTACAGCCCCTTTTCCACGGCCGCCACGAGCGTATCTTCACGTAGCCACTGAACATCCTGCACATCGCCGACAAACGAAAGCTGCTCCGTAAGGTTTGTCACGACGCCCGAGCGGTTGTCCACCAACCACAAGTCGGATTGTGCATGCTCGCTCCTATCGCCCCGCGGCGCGACGAAGGCTGTTATCTCCCCGCTTGGCGAAATCGCCGGTTGGACGCACGCGCCGGATCGCACGACTACGGGGGACGCCTGGCATCTCTCGGCATCCGCACTCAGGCCATCGAGTCTCCACAAGTCGCACCTGTCCAGATCATTGGTCATTCCGGTGTAATTTGTAACGAATATCAGAGAGCTGCCGTCGCGACTCACAGCGAGCTGCATGAGTCCAAAATCCCGCCGATACAGCGTCTTGACCTCTAAGTCGTCGAGCGAAATCGAACAGATTCGCCGCGGGTGCTGGTTGCGCTCCTCGTGAATCACGTCGCGCAGATCCTCTTCCGCCGTCGTGCGCTGATATTTTTCGTACTCGTTCTCCGCCTCGTCGGCGATCACGTAGACGCGGTTCCCATCTGGACTAAAAGCGTAGTCGTAGATGTTGCCCAAGTCCTCGGAGGCCAAAAACGCCTCGCCTCCACCTAATGGGAGAATATACAACTGTTGATCCGGCGCATGTTCTTCCTCTTTCGATGGCTTCGCGCGCCGATCGCTGATAAACCCCAACCATCTGCCGTCAGGGCTCATTTGCGCATATGTATCCTTGCTGTCTCCCCTTGTCAGTTGTACTGGCGAGTTCCCTCGCGACACGGACCACAGTTTATAGCGATACTTTCCTTCTTCTTCATCGAGTGTACGCAGGGTATAAACCGCTAGTGTCGCATCCGGTGAAATGGCAATTCCCTCTGGTATTTGAAACGACAATAGCGTCTCTACCGACCAATTCTGCACGCGCATCACCTCATATCCCTTCACTCTACATGAGGGGCAACGCGTACACAAGCGTATGCAACCGCGTAGAAATTGCCAAAATAGTATCCAGTATAAGGAATTTGTGTAACTGCACAAGGAGGACTTTATGTCACACCCCACACACAGAACGGTTCACGATTCCCTAGGAGCGTTACAAATCCCCGCAAATGCCTACTATGGTGCACAAACCGCTCGCGCCATCGCGAATTTCCCGATCAGTGGACTTCGCCTCCCGAATTCGTTCATCCGCGCGCAAGCCATTATCAAGTGGGCAGCAGCGAAGGCTCACAAAGACCTTGGCGTCCTTCCCCAAGACAAGGCGGATGCTATCTGCGCCGCTGCCGAAGAGGTGATCGAGGGCCGCCACAGTGAGTGGTTTCAGGTAGACGTCTATCAAGCCGGCGCAGGTACATCGCAAAATATGAACGTCAATGAAGTCATCGCGAGTCGCGCCTGTGAATTGCTCGGCGGTTCGCGCGGAGACACGGGGCTTGTGCATCCAAACGACGACGTCAACAAGTCCCAGTCGACGAATGACACCATCCACATCGCGATGAATATCGCAGGCATGGAGATGCTCGCTCACGAACTCGATCCCGCCCTCGCTGCGCTGCAACAGGCCTTGGAGGCCAAGCGGGAGGAGTTTTCTGGCGTGGTGAAAGCCGGCCGCACGCACCTTCAAGACGCTGTCCCCCTGTTTCTCGGCGACGAATTTGGCGCCTATGCCGAAAACATTCGACGGCATCGCATCTGGCTCGAACAATGCGCGAGCAACTTGCTCGCGATTGGCATGGGGGGCAACGCAGTGGGGACGGGGATCAATACGCCTGCGGGTTTTGCTGCGCGGGCGACGGAGTATATTGCACAATACACGGAGTTAGCGTTTTATCGCCCTGTCAATCCGTTCACATTCAACCAAAACCCAGACGAAGTTGTACTGGTCAGCGGCGTCTTGAGAAACACTGCGCAGGCTCTCGCGCGATTGGCGAATGACCTTCGCCTGCTCGCTTCCGGGCCCCGTACGGGCTTTGCTGAGATCATCCTGCCTGCCGTCCAGCCTGGTTCCTCGATTATGCCTGGGAAGGTAAACCCTGTCCTGCCCGAGATGCTCAACATGGTCGCATTCCAGGTGATCGGTTGTGACACGACAGTCGCCCAGGCGGGGCTTGCTGGACAATTGGAATTGAACGTGATGATGCCTGTGATGGCGGCGAATTTCTTGCACAGCATCCATATTCTCAGCAGTGGCGTACGCACATTTACGGAACGGTGCATAGGAGGGATTAAAGCAGATGCGGCACGGTGCCTCTGGTATGCGGAAAACACGTTATCGCTCGCCACGGCGATGAATGTCGAACTCGGCTACGAGGAGGCGGCAAACGTCGTCAAATACGCCCTCGCGAACAACCTGTCGCTGCGCGAAGCCGGCCACGCCGTGGGGGTGGATGCGGAACTGCTCACAGAGGCACTCGACGTAAAACGCCTTGCGCAGGTCGTCGACGACCTGGTACCTAAACCCCAGGCGCCGCTAGTGCCCACAGCGCCGATTCCACCTGCAAGCGACGCAACAAAACGGCACACAGGGGCGCCGTTCGAAGCGGCGGATTGAGACGGCGGGGCACAACCCTATTCGTCTTTGAAGTAACGCCAGTCGAGTTTCGAATCCTTGAGAAGCTCGTCGAACGAAGCTTCCTCGTCCTCTTGCGGATCAAACAACTCCGCAAAGGATAGATCGGGATTTTCGTCGAGCCGCTCCTTGGCGGTGCGAACAGGCTTTTGCGGCTTCGCCGCCTTCACTTGTTGTTGTTTATCCGCCACGTCTTCGAGCTTCGCCTTCAGCGCAGCCAGTTTCGAGGCGGCCTGATCTCCGATGGTGTCACCGACGTGAAAAGCCTCCTCTTTCGGCTTTTCCTTCGGTGCCTTTTTCGGCTTATCGGCCACGACGTCCATCGCGTAATCCGGTTTGTCAAAGAGGTCGACGTCGGTTCTGCGCTTGTGCTGTTTGGACTTTTTACTCACTCGTCGTCACCCCTGCCATCCCCGTTCGACTCTGCCAACCACTTCTTGAGATACGCTTTCTCGTCATCGACGAGCGACGGGTGCTCGTTCAAATACATGCGAAGTACCTCGTCCTCATACGCCGGGTCCTCGCGAGTGATCGACGGAGTTCCAATCACAGACGACAATCTGCGATCGTACAGGATGTTCCACTCCTGTGCTCCATCCTCGACTGTTCGCTCGAGAACCTGCATGTAAATGCCGTCGTCCTCGGTACCCTCTTGTTGGAGATACATGACCATTTCGTAGTCGTCAAACGCATGAACCCAATCCAACTGGTCAAACGAACGCATGACTCTGACTCCTTGTCCCTTGGTTATCCGCTATATCAGGTTGATTGAAAGATTCGTGTGGGAGAATAAAATCGCTTTACTTGCGCCACAGTATAGCACAATCTGTCATGAACTCGAACCAGTGGAAGCAGTTCGGATGCAGTGGGCAAAGCATTTTGTTAAAATGACGATAGTCTGACTACATAACCATCGATTCAAGCCACAGAGGGGGCCAAGGTAGATGCGCCGTTTTTTCTGGGTATTATTCTTTATCGCACTCGTCGTCGTCGCATTTGAAACGTTTGTGCCGCGAAGCGCCTGAGAATTCTAGTGGATTTTGGCGACGCTGCAAAGCGACCGGCACCAGGACGGCCCATGTTCGGCCGTCTTGTTTGCGTACACAAAAAGGACGACACCCGCACATCTGGGGCCGCCCTTCTGCTTTCTACCAGCCGGTCTTAGGCTTCGCTCAAGAAACCAATACTTTCTTGAATTCCTCGGTCAACAGCGGAACGACCTCGAACAGATCCCCAACGATTCCATAATCGGCGATTTGGAAGATCGGCGCCTCTGGATCCTTATTGATAGCGACGATAACTTTCGAGCTGGACATGCCGGCCAAGTGTTGAATCGCGCCCGAAATCCCGCAAGCAATATAGAGGTCCGGTGTGACGACCTTGCCGGTCTGACCGATCTGCAACGCATAGTCGCAATATCCAGCGTCACACGCACCGCGCGATGCGCCTACCGCTGCGCCCAGCACGTCGGCGAGCTCCTTGAGCGGGGAAAAACCGTCGGCCGATTTCACACCGCGCCCGCCGGAGACGATGATTTTGGCCTCGCTGAGATCGACACCGCCCGTCGCCTTTTGGACGACTTCGCGAACGACCGTCGCGAGATCTGGCGTCTCAAAGGAAAGTGAGACGTCGTGCGTGGTCGCGCTCTTCGGTGCGCCGTCGTACGGTGACAAATTGTTGGGACGGACGGTGACGACGTACGGCTCGCCCTTCGGAGCCACTTTGGTGAACGCCTTGCCCGCGTAAATTGGGCGGGTGAACAGCGGCTTCTCGCCGTCGAATTGGACTTCGATCACGTCGGAGATCTGCCCGAGACCCAGGCGCATGGCTACAACTGGTGCCAAGTCCTTGCCAACGGCCGAATGCGCGAACAAAATCAACTGCGGGTTCACCTGCTGATAAATTTCTAAAACGGCCTTGCGGTACGCAGACGGCGTATAGTTCGCGAGGTGCTCGTCATTGACGAGCCACACTTCGTCCGCCCCCGCTTGACCGAGATCTGGTACATCCACCTGATGACCGAGCACTGCGACATGGACGGAACCACCGCCGGCCAACTGATTCGCAACGCCAAGCATTTCCTTCGTCACATTGCGCAGTGCACCGTGGCGTACGTCTGCGACAACTAGAATGTTCTTCCCCATGGTTCTCCCCCCTGTGCTTACTCGATGACCTTTTCGACTGTGCGAAGTGCGCCGACCAACTCGCGAACTTGGTCCGCCAAGTCGCCCTGCAGGATCTTGCCAGCTTCCTTCTTCGCCGGCAGGAACGTTTCAACGACTTCCGTCTTCGCGGCGATGTCACTCTCGCCAAGGCCCAAATCAGCGAGTGTGAGATGGGTGAGCGGCTTCTTCGAAGCCTTGCGGATGCCAATCAACGACGGGTAGCGCGGGTCGTTCAACCCCTGTTGCGCCGTCACCACCATCGGCAGACGCCCGACGACCACTTCCTCGTCTCCCTCCGCATCGCGGTGACCGACGACCTCGTCGCCATTGACCTCCAATTTGGTGAGCGTCGAGATGTGCGCCCAGCCGAGGAGTTCTGCCAACCGCACCGCCACTTGGCTGGAGCCGTCATCGACCGCCTGGTTCCCAGCGAGGATCAAATCGTACTGACCCCGCTTCGCAATCGCTGCGAGTACTTGCGCGGCGGTGAACTCATCGCCGAACAGAGCGGGATCGTCGGCGAGAATAGCCTCATCCGCGCCCATCGCCAAAGCCGTGCGCAACGCTTCTTCCGCCCGTTCCGGCCCCAAGGACACGACAGTCACCTGCGCATCCCCCGCTTCCTTAATGCGGATGGCCTCCTCAATTGCATATTCATCGTATGGATTGACCACAAACCGAACGCCGTCTTCCTTCACTTTTCCATCGACGATAGCAATGCGTTCTTCCGTGTCAAATGTCTGCTTCAATAGGACTAAGATATTCACGGTTAGGCTTCCTCCTCTACCTGTTCCCGCGCCGAGATGCCATAGAGTAAAACGCGTACGATATCAGGGGCGAGGGCCGCCAAATCGTACTTGCTCCCCGTCAGCACCCAAGCGGTCACTGTCTCGTCCATCGTGCCAAAGATCATCCGACGCGCGACGCGGTGACTCACGGCCCGATTGAATACGCCCTCATACACCCCTTGGTCGATCACGCCGTCCAACAGATTGTAAAACGGTTTCATGATATCCCCGACTTGCCTGCGCAACTCCGCGTCAACCTGACGCAGGTGCACTTGTGTGACCATCGCCAGGGCCGGGTCGCTCCCCAAATCCCCAAAGTACACCTCGACGACTCGCCGTAGTTTCGAGGCCGCGTCTCGCTCTCTTGCAAGCGCTTCCTCAAGCTGCGCGACGACTTCCCCGATGGCCTTTCGCAAAATCGAGAGCAGGAGGTCCTCTTTGTTTTTAAAGTAGAGGTAGACGGTCCCATCTGCCACACCAGCCTCGCGAGCGATCCGGCTGATCTGTGCGTTATGGTAACCGGAACCGGCGATCACCTGGATGGCAGCTTGCAGAATCGCGTTGTGCTTACCATTATCTCGACGTGCTCCGATATCCATTCCTCCCGCGAATGAATGAATACTCATTCATTTTCTAATCCAAAGTCTATTCTGACTGCGCACCGATGTCAAGCGGTTACATACCGCTGTTCGGGGAATTTGTTGACCTGAGCGATACAGTGTCGGGGATGGCTCGTATGAGCTAATAGGATTGACCGATGCATGAGAAATCGACCGCAAAGTTCGAAATGAGGAATCTGCTGACATGCGTAGTACGGAGGTTGTCGTGCCCCTTGCGGACTCTGTTCGCAACATCTCGCGAACAAAGCCCGCAAAGCGGCGAGTTTATTGGACAGGTGATCAGTCTAGGCCCAATGCCTCGCGAACCTTGGGTTCGACTTTTTGGAAGCCCTTGTCCCCGGCGGTGCGGAACAAGAGTTTTCGATCTCGGCCAAACACGAAAAACGCCGGTGTGAATTCATTTTGAAACGCCTGGGCGATGGCGATTTGATTGTCGACGGCACAAGGTTGAGTGATGCCGTACTTTTCAATGTCCTTGCGAATTCGCTCGACGTCCGTGTCCTCCTCCATGCGGGGCATGTGCACGGCTATGGTTTGGAGCCCTTTGCTCGCATACTCGTCGCGGATGCGAAGGACCTCCGCCATCGTCTCGTGACAGATGTGACAGGAAACCGCCCAGAAATGTACAAACGTCACTTTGCCTTCTTCGAGGACAGGCTCGTCATTGAACCACTGCGTTGCGCCTTCTAGCGACGGAAAGTCAGAACCTAACCGCATCGGCATCCTCGTTCACCTCCAAATGTCAGCCTGATGAAGCACCTCCCGCACACCAAAGGCGTGCGGGAGACTTGGATGCAAAGTTTGCGTGTAGAAGAGACGCGAATCGGCCGAATTCCTTACAGAGTTGCTTGTCCTGGCTTCCAGTTCGCCGGGCACAATCCGCCCATTTGCAAAGCTTCGAGGACGCGGAGCGTTTCGTCCACGCTGCGGCCTACGTCCATATTGTGAACAACTTGGTACTGGAGGATGCCGTCGGGATCGATAATGAAGAGCCCGCGCAACGCCACGCCTTCTTCTTCAACCAACACGTCGTAACTCCGAGCGACGGTTTTGGTGAAGTCGGCAGCGAGCGGATAGTTGATTCCACCGAGGCCATGGTCAGCCTTGGATGTGTTGATCCAAGCCTTGTGGCTATGTACACTATCCGTGCTGACACCCAATACTTCCGCATCGAGATCCTTAAATTCCTGAAGGCGTTCGTTGATAGCGAGGATTTCCGTCGGGCAGACAAAGGTGAAATCCGCCGGGTAGAAGAACATGACCAACCACTTACCTTTGTAATCGGAAAGCTTAACGCGCTCGTTCAACGTTTCCATGTTCTTCGTCGACAGCATATCAAAATCTGGTGCCGGGCGACCGACTAACGGCATGTGAATCCCTCCTTAAATGTAGACCAACTTGCGATTGTTATCGAAGGCATTATACTAATAATCAGATGGAGCTTCAAATTCGTGCGACAGACGAAGGGAAGGAAACCACCCATATGGAAACCTATCGCTCAGAGGACTGGAGCAATGCACACTTTCTGGTGAACGACGTGCTCGGTGCACTGTTGCAGAGCCTTCGCGACCACGGCTACAATCCAAGTCTGCATTTGACGTATGACCGCGAAGAACACCATCTACTGGTAGATCCCGTCATTCTCAACAAGCATGACGACGTCAAGCGCATCTACCTCGACTACGTCGACGCATGCAACACTCGCGATGACGCGGTAGAGCGCATTCAGTCGTTGCCGAAATTGGACCTCGGATTTTAATCGGGTGTACAAGTGCTCGCCGGATCTCATTCTTACGAGTTGATAAGCTGAAAAGGGCTGCCTCCGTGTGCCATCGCACATGTGAGGCAGCCCTTGCCGGCTAGAGCGGTACGTGACCCCTGGCCCACACACCGTCACCTTCCCTCTCCAATCTATAGAGCTAATTGTCGATCCAGCAAATAGGAAGAGAACCGAACGAGGCAGTAGGCGAGCACCCAACTCGCGACGACCGGGATCCAAATCGACGCGGGTGCGGACAATGCGTGATCTGCCGTGCTTTGACCGATGTGCAGAAAGTGGCCGTCATGCGAACTGAGCATCCACCAGAAGAGGCCATAAGCCACCCACAACAGGGGGAGCGCCGGTTTTAGTCTCGACTCTCTCAACGCACCAAACAAAATGCCACAGGCAATCACAAGTGGAAGCACCAAGACGAGCAAGGCATCCCACTTTAGCCCGCTCACGAGAAACGCCGTGACCACGTGCGAACTCCACTGACCTTGCAACAGCATCGTGTACATTCCGAGCAGTCCAACGCATACGTACACGATGGCGATGTTCCCGACGCTTCGGATGAACGAGGCTGTGAATTTCGCCCCAACTAGGTGCGCCCGCGATACGGGAAGCGTCAACCACCACCCAGAAGTGCCATTTTTCCATTCGTTCACGATCATCCGCGTCGCAACACCAAATGTCATGAATGCCAAAACGAATGAGAAGAGCCAAACATCCATCAGGTTGATGTGCGTTTGAACCGCAGCGTATGTCGTGGCGATGACGATCACCAGCGCGATTCCTACTGCATACGCCAGCCGCCACTGTCTGGAAAGTTGGACTTTACGGTTCTTTTGACCCTTCAAGTCGTGCTTCACAAGCGCCCAAAACTGAGCCTGAGAACTCATCTCTAAAAGAACCTCCTAACGGTAAAGTTTGTTGAGAATCGTGTGCATGGACCCGTACTCACCACGCAGCCTCTCCGCGTCTCCAGACAATTGAACCTGACCTTCGTTCATGAATACGGCGTGATCAAACAGCGGTTCCGCCTCGTAGATCTCGTGTGTGCTCACGAGCATCGTGCGGTCGCCGGTACTCATGTGTTCGATGAGCCCCTGAATGATTTGCTCACGCGAAATCGCATCGATACCGGTAAATGGCTCATCGAGTATGGTCAAAGGAACGTCGCGCGCGATACAGAGAATCAACATCAGGCGAGCCTCTTGACCACGTGACATCCCCGCCGTGCGCATGTCCAAATCGAGCTTCATCGTTGAGGCCAACTGTTCCGCAAACGCTCTGTCGAATCCCGGCAGTAAGCGAGTGGCCCATTCAAATGCCTGCTGTACCGATTGCTCCGGGTACCAGCGCGCTCGATCTGGCAGATAAGCGATCTCCTCGTTCGTCTTCCAATTTGGGCGCCTGCCGAGCACTCTGACTTCCCCGGAGTCCGGTCGCGTCAAATTGGTCAGAGCGCGGAACAGCGTGGACTTCCCGGAACCGTTGGGTCCAAGGACACCGACGACGCAGCCCTTGGGGAGGGACAAGTTCAAATCATTCAACGCATATTTCTGTCCGTAACGCTTGCTCACGCCTCGGCAATACACCGCTTCTTCCTGGCTCATGTGCTGAGATTTCCTCCTTGCTGTTCGGTGAGAATTCTTTGAATGTCAGCCAGTGAATATCCGAAGTTCCTCATCGTCTCGAGAAACTCATTCAACGCTTGTTGTGCCAACTGCGAGCGGAATGCTTCGACGCGCTCCTTGGACGCGGTGATAAATGTCCCTTGTCCTCGTCGCGTCTCGGTCAAACCGTCGCGCTCCATCTCCTTATACGCGTGCATCACCGTGTTTGGGTTGATTTTCAATGCCATCGCCATCTCGCGAACGGACGGGATTTTTTCACCCAAGGCAATCTCTCCTCTGACAATCGCGCTGCGCATTTGCTGCAACACCTGTTCGTATAAGGGGTGACTGAGGTCAAGGTGAAAAGTTAACGAGCCAACCTGACGTTCATGCACATCCTTGCCTCCGATCTAAGATGATAAGTACCATGTGATTTAAGTGTATCATATCACTTAATACACATAACACAATAGGCTGATGAACCTTTTTTAAAATCTTCCCATTCCAATTGTTTCCTGAGGCCAGGTACACAAAAAGGAACCGCTAGCCCATTCGGGTCAGCGGTTTGACTCTCGCATGAATCATTTGGATAGTTATCTAGATCATCAAGCGCTTCGTCACGCCTGAGACGGCCTCGTCGTAGATCCACTCTCCGAACTCTCCGAAGGGCCAGCCATCCCTTTGAATCGCGCCCCGCCCATCCAAAACAGAAACGCGAGAGCCAAAACAGCGGGAATCAGGTCCCAAAGCAGTGCGTGCGTCACTGAGGACGCGAGTGCGAGGGCCAGCTTGTGCAGAATGGGACCGGGGATTTCGCTGCGCGTTTGCGGGGAGAGCATGGCGCGCGGGTCCATCGAGGCGAGCCCCTGATACTGTTTCGTCGTGGAGCTAAAAGCCGTTTGAAGTTGATTTTGGAACGAGTTCTTCTGGATCACACCAAAGACGACGATGCCGACAGTCATCCCCAGTTCGCGCACAAACGAGTTGGTCGAACTCGCGGCGCCACGCTGGCGAAAATCGAATTCACTCATCGCGGCCATGCCAACGACGGAGAAAGACGGCCCGATTCCCAGACCCACGATACACATAAACGACATGACCTCCAGCGTCGAGCTGGTCGGGGTGAGTCTGGTCAACAGGAATAGGCCCACCACGAAGATCAAACAGAACGGAAACAGGATGTTGCGATAGGACAGCTTGCTGGCAAGCGCCCCTCCGAGCGGGGCGGTGATGGACGACCCGACCATCATCGGCAGCAGTTCCAGTCCGGCGTTGATGGCAGAACCGCCTAGCACGCCCTGAATGTATATCGGGATGTAGATCACCGCCACGATGTATGCACTGCCAGAGAGAAGTCCAACGAAGTTGCTGCCCGCAAAGACCCGGTTCTTAAACATGTGAAAGGATACCACCGGTTCTTTCGCCCTCGCCTCAATCAGCAAGAAGATGGCAAACAAAACGGCCGCTAGGATAAACGCGCCGAGGATGATCAGCGAGTCCCACGCGTACTGGTTACCACCGAATTCAAGCGCGAACATCAGGCAGACGATCGCCGGAACCAGCGTGATGATCCCGAACCAATCAATGACCTGCGGCAGATGTTGCTTCGACTCATGGTAGAAGAAAAAGATCAGAATAAAGGTGACGATTCCCACCGGAACGTTGATGTAAAACACCCAGCGCCAACTGATGTTCTCGGTGATATACGAGCCTAACAGTGGGCCGAAGATACTTGCCAACCCGAATACCGCGCCAAACATCCCAGAGAACTTCCCGGCTTGATCGCGCGGGACGACATCGAAGATGATGGTGAACGCAATGGGCATCAGCGCCCCGCCGCCGATGCCTTGAATCGCGCGGTAGACGGCGAGCTGGTCCATATTCTGCGCCGTCCCACAAAGCATCGAGCCAATCAGAAAAACCACTAACCCAAAGACGAAAAACCTCTTTCTGCCGTACATATCCGACAGTTTACCGAAGATCGGCATGCCGGCCATCTCTGTCACCATATAGGCGGCAGTGATCCATACAATCTTGTCGATCCCGCCCAGATGAGACACGATACTCCCGGTGGCCGTCGCCACGATGGTATTATCCATCGCCGATACAAAAATTCCTAACAGAAGTCCGACCACAACGAACCCGATGCGGGTTTCACGGTTACTCACAACTCAATCTCCTTCACTTCGTTATAACTGCGTCTTCTCAAGCACTTTTGCCGCATCGGAAACGCGAAGCACAGAGCGGTACTCGATATGCTCAACCTCGCAGCCTGGCCCTATTTCCACGCGGTTCCCGCGCACCACTCGAGCTGTCGTATACGCGAGATTTATATCGTCACCTTCGATGGTATCGACTGTCAATCTGCGGGTGCCTCCGCTAAAAAATCGCGACTGCGGTTTCACAGAAATCTTGTCGCCGCCGATTTCCTTGGCGCGCGAGTAGCCGTGTAGCACGACCTCGATGTTGCCGGCGTTTAACAGGCCACTGATCACAAACGCACCCCGGCATTTAAACGACTCGGCATTACAGTCTCCGGCGACATTCATCTCCCCCATCAAACTGACGTCCTCACCGCTCGCATTGCCGGCGACGTCAACCGTGCCCATGATTTTTGCGGCCCCGGTGTTGAGATTCCCTTGCACATCCAGTGTGCCCATCACCTTTAATTGTTCGCATTCGATGTCCCCGGTGACCCTCGCTTCTCCGCGAACGGTCACCTTCTGGAAATGGCCACCAGTGGACTGTGCGGTGCCGTTGATGGTCCAGTTTCGCCCTCGTGGCTGTTCCTTCATCATCCTGTCTCCTCCGAACATTCCAAGTACATCGTTTTGCCAGGAGCGTCTGAACTCCGCCGCCGCCCTCTAGGATTACAATTTCTTGCTGGCCCCCACCTTGGCGTTGCCAATCGTTTTGAGGTCCGAGAAATACTCGACCAGATCTACTTGGGTCGAGGGTCCGAGCGTGACATGATTGCCGCGAACGACTCTCGCTTTGGTGTGTTCGAGGTAGATTTCGTCTCCCTCGATGACGTCTGCCGTCAAACGGCGGGATCGATTCAAGAACCGCGACCAGTTCCCGCGCTCTACGCGAATTTCCTCACCGCCGATTTCCTTCACCCGCGACTTTCGCTCCAATCTGACAAAGATGCGATCAGCAGTGAGCAAACCGTCGATGACGAACGTCCCGTCCGACCGAAACGTCTCCGTTTCACACGAACCGCCAACGCGCATGACCCCTTCGAGAAACACTTCCTCGGCGAAGATACTCCCAGAGACGCGCGCCTTGCCGCGAACTTTCACATCCTGTCCCCTGCAATCGCCCTCAACTGTATTAATCCCCTCTACCATGACGACATCGCCTGAGACGTCGCCGCGAACGGACACCCTGCCGCGAATGCGCAGCTTCTGTTGAGCCTCGCACTTCCCTGCCACGCTGGTCGCCCCCTCCACGTCGATGTCGTTGGCGAACAGGTCTCCTTGGACCTTGGCCTTGCCTCGAACATGCACCACTTCAGCCCGGACGTGGCCCAAGATCTCGGACACGCCCTCGATATCACAGCGGATACAATCGATATCCCCATGAACCTTGCCGATGCCTTGGACTTTGACATCGTGATACAGTCCGCCAGTTGCGCTGCCGACACCGGACAAGTCGAGGTTCGGCCGCACTGTGTTCTCACTCATCTTGAAGTCACCCTTTACACCAGCTTCAGTTTCAAATCCTCAACGCATTTCGTTACATCGAACTCAAATACCACCCTCGTCGCGGAGTCGAAGATGACGTCATCCGCTGTGGAACACAAGATGCACAATGACACCCCAAGCTTGCGCACGAAGACGAGACGGCATTTCCCATCTTCAAATCGGCTGTACGATTCTTCCATCGTCTCGAGGATGATGCCTCCCTCGTCGAGATGGATGTCGCCCGTCTTTAACGCGATATCCACTAGATAGATCGCAAGCAAATCCGCAAAGGGAAAGACCTGCTTATCTGGATGCCGACTCAGAAACACCTCCAGCGCCATTTCCGTAACAATGTTCTGTGACACTAACTGTTCTCGCGTGAACGACACGTTGGACGGACTTGGCGAAAACATATTCGCCATCTCGTCTAACGACAACCCATCCTTCATATTCTTGATTTGTTCGATCCGCTGAAGCATTCGCTCCTTCGGAAAAAACGTTTCCTGACCTGTAAACGTCGATTTTCGGATAAACCAGTCTTCCGGAATCAGGTTCTTACGTTTCCACCGATACAGTTGACCGTAAGATATTCCTGTTAAATCGAGCAGTTCTTTCTTAGACATCAGGTCCTGATCCACTGCCTATCACTCCCATGCAGCAACATCATAACATAACACTGTTTCGTTACACAAGCGTGTTCTTCCGGCGGAGATGCGATGAGCGGATCGGTTACATGGGACGTGATCAGGGGTGCGCTTTCCACGATAAATTTTCGAAGAGCGAATCAAGGGAGAAATTAGCTGGGACCGCGACTGATACAGCGGATTGTTTACAGGGGAGTTAGCCGAATTGCGTTGCAAAGGATATCTAGAACGCGGCGGTGAGGCGATAACCTCACCACGCTGCGTTCGAAGGACCAGCGGTGAAGACGGTGTATTGCGTGTTCGTTATCGCAATGCCGTGGGCCTTACACATGTAGAGGAACGTCGTTCAGCATCACGTCGGCGAGTGTCAACGCGTCAAGCGCGTTGGTGACCGCAGCAGCTACACGCATCCACACGCTGCGTGTGTGACAACCGTGATACAGGTCACAGACGCTTTCCGGCGACGCCCCCGCATCTTCGGTGACGCAAGCGATGGGAGACAGCGACCCTTCCAACAAGCGAACCAATGCGCCGATAGAAATCGCCTCGGGGGGCCGACTGAGCTGATAACCACCGCCAGCACCACGAACGCTGGTCACGAATCCGGCCCGGCGAAGCTTCGCCATGATCTGATCCAAGAACTGTTCTGGAATGGCCTCAGCCTCGGCAACTTCGCGAAGCGGAACCGTTCGGTCGACTCCCGCCATCGATGCGAGTGCCACCATGGCGCGAAGTCCGTATTCAGTCTTGCGGGATACCTTCATGCCATCTTCCTCCCTGCTCCAGTTCTTGACTGACAGTGACGCGCTGTCAAATTACTCATAGTCCACCCAAACCTCGTCGCCGCGAACTTCGACATCGTAGGTTGTCAGTGGGATGACACACGGGAAGGCCGCTGGCTGCCCCGTACGCACATCAAATTTTCCACCATGCCGTGGGCAAGCCACGATATGCCCGTCGAGCGTACCACTCGAAAGTGGCTGCGCCGCGTGTGTACACACGTCCGACGTGGCGTAAAATCCGTCTTCGAGATGATACAGGGCCAAGTCGTCATCCTCGAGCTCTAGTTGTATCATCGCACCTACTGCTACATCACTCGCGTTTGCAACCTTGATCCATGCCACCTTGGTGCCTACACCTCACTATAAGAGGCGCGTTCACGGAATCCGGAACGCGCCCAACTGATTCTTAACCGATTGAACCTTCCATCTCGAACTTGATCAGGCGATTCATCTCGACTGCGTACTCCATCGGAAGCTCACGGGTGAACGGCTCGATAAAGCCCATGACGATCATCCGCGTGGCCTCTTCCTCTGAAATCCCGCGACTCATGAGGTAGAACAGTTGCTCCTCACTGACTTTCGACACGGACGCTTCGTGCTCGAGCGTCACGTCGTCATTCATGATCTCGTTATACGGAACCGTATCCGATGTCGAGTTGTCATCCAAAATCAGCGTGTCGCACTTGATATTCGCCTTCGCTCCAACAGCGTTCGGCGCAAAGCTCGCCAAGCCGCGATAGGTCGTTTTTCCACCGTGCTTACTGATGGACTTGGAGACGATCGTCGAAGTCGTGTTTGGCGCGTTGTGAACAACCTTTGCGCCAGCGTCCTGGTGCTGTCCTTTGCCGGCGACGGCAATCGACAGAACCATGGCCTTCGCGCCTTCACCCTGCATATAGACAGATGGATACTTCATCGTCAATTTCGATCCGATGTTTCCGTCGACCCACTCCATCGTCGCGTCGCGCTGCGCTACGGCCCGCTTGGTGACGAGGTTGTAAATATTCGGTGCCCAGTTCTGAATCGTCGTATAGCGGCAACGCGCGCGGTCCTTGACGATGATTTCGACGACGGCGCTGTGCAGCGAGTTCGTGCTGTAAACCGGTGCTGTACAGCCCTCGACGTAGTGAACGAAACTGTCGTCGTCGGCAATGATCAGCGTGCGCTCAAATTGGCCCATGTTCTCCGAATTGATGCGGAAGTACGCCTGCAGCGGAACTTCGCAACGCACGCCCTTCGGTACGTAGATAAAGCTGCCGCCGCTCCAAACCGCGCTGTTGAGCGCAGCGAACTTGTTGTCCTCCGGTGGAATGACCGTACCGAAGTACTCCTTAAAGATCTCCGGATGTTCGCGGAGTGCCGTGTCGGTATCGCAGAAGACGACCCCCATCTTCTCAAGGTCTTCACGCATGGAGTGGTAAACCACTTCCGACTCATACTGCGCCGATACACCAGCCAAGAACTTTTGCTCAGCTTCGGGAATGCCGAGGCGATCAAACGTGTTCTTGATCTCTTCCGGCACCTCATCCCACGTCTTGCCCTGTCGTTCAGACGGCTTTACGTAGTAGGTGATGTCGTCAAAATCCAACTCACTGAGGTCGCCGCCCCAGTTCGGCATACCCTTTTCCAAAAAGATATCCAAAGAGCGCAGACGGAAATCCGTCATCCACCCTGGTTCGTTTTTCATCATTGAGATCTCTTCGACGGTTTTGCGCGTCAGTCCCTTTTCGAACTTGACGATAGAGACGTCTTTGTCGTGAAAACCATACTGATACTCTTCCATTTCCGGCAGTTGCTTTGCCACACCGAACATCCCCTTTCGAGATGTGCTTCCAAAACTTCACGACAGGTAATTTATGATAGATGGGTCACGAGCGGCGAGGGTCAGTTCTTATCCCCAGTGGCTGCGGTAGCACGCTCCAGCGCCTGCCATGCCAGCGTCGCACATTTGATGCGTGCAGGGAACTTTGCCACACCGTGCAGGGCCTCGAGTTCCCCGAGCTCGTCGAGATCGACATCGTGGCCCAGCATCATCTCGCGGAACGACTGCGAAAGCTTCAACGCGTCGTCTACCGGCTTTCCTTTGATGGCCTCTGTCATCATGGACGCGGACGACATCGAGATGGAGCAACCGCTCCCTCGAAAACGAACGTCCTTGACGATACCGTCCTCCACCATCAACTGCAAAAAGATCTCGTCGCCGCAACTCGGGTTCCGAAGGTCGACCGAAATGGCGTCTTCGGATAGTGTTCCCTGATTGCGCGGCTTCTGATAGTGGTCCATGATCACTTGGCGATATAGATCATCCAATTGCATGGCCGAAGAACTCCTTCGCTTGTTGTAGCGCTTCTACCAACTGGTCGATGTCCTCTTCCGTATTATAGAGGTAAAAGCTTGCGCGCGCAGTCGACCCGACATTGAGCATGCGCATCAGAGGTTGCGCGCAGTGATGCCCAGCCCGCACTGCCACGCCTTGCGTATCGAGCACGGTGGCCACGTCGTGCGGATGCACGCCGCGCAGGTTAAAGGTCACGAGCCCGCCGCGGTGAACGCCCGCCTCCGGGCCGTACACGTCGATGCCATCCATCGACTGCAACCGTTCAATGGCAAGGCTCGCAAGGTGTGCATCGTGCTCTGCAATTTCTTCGAGCCCGATGGCAGTCAAGTAATCCACGGCGGCGCCAAGCCCTACGGCACCCGCGATAATCGGCGTGCCGCCCTCAAACTTCCAGGGCGTCTCCTTCCAGGTCGACTCGTACAGCTCGACGACGTCGATCATCTCGCCACCGAAGTACGTAGGCTCCATCTCATCGAGCAGTTCCTTCTTGCCATACAAGACCCCAACTCCGGTCGGTCCGCACATCTTGTGGCCCGAGAATGCGAGGAAGTCGCAATCCATCTCCTGCACGTCGACCGGCATGTGGGGGACGCTCTGCGCGCCGTCCACCACCATAATCGCACCATAGCGATGGGCGATCTCCGCAATTTCCTTGACCGGGTTGATAGCCCCCAATACATTCGATACGTGGGCGATGGTCACCAACTTGGTCTTGTCGGTGACCGCAGCCTCCACATCTTCCAATCGAATCGTTCCATCCGACTGCAGAGGGAGGTACTTGATGGTCGCGCCCGTCGCCCTAGCTACCTGCTGCCAAGGAATCAGATTGCTGTGGTGTTCGCTCGGCGGCAGTACGATCTCGTCGCCCGCTTGGAACCGCAGTCGCGCGTACCCGTAGGCGATCATGTTGAGCGATTCTGTGGTACCCCGCGTAAACACGACCTGGTTCGACGATGGCGCGTTGATAAACCGCGCCACCTTCTCACGCGCGCCCTCGTAGGATTCAGTCGCCCTCGTCCCGAGGGTGTGAACCCCGCGATGCACGTTTGAATTCTCGTGTTCGTAATATTGTTTCAAGACCTCGAGCACCTGCCGCGGCTTCTGTGAAGTCGCCGCGCTATCGAGGTAAACGAGTGGATGTCCGTTGATTTGCTCGGCAAAAATCGGAAAATCTTTGCGGATTTCGACCGGATTCATCGCGAAAGCTCCCTTTCTAGTCGCGCAACGACAAGGTCGCGCAACGGGGCACTTGGAAGTGCCTCCACAGAATCGCGGAGGTAGCCCCAAATAATCATCTGGGTGGCCTGAGCTTGTGGAATGCCGCGAGACATCAAGTAGTAAATCTGGTTGGGATCGATCTTGCCGACACTCGCCGCGTGCCCGCAGCGGTTGACGTCATTTTCGTCGATCAGCAGCATCGGAATCGCGTCGGCGCGCGCCGTTCCATCGATCATGATCATTCGGTCGTGCTGCTCGCTCCCTGCACCCACGGCACCCTTGACGATTTCCGTGCAGCTGCGGAAGACGGTGTTCGCGCGTTCGCGAAGCGCGCCATGCATCGTGATGTCGCTCTCGGTGTTGCGCCCTTTGTGCACCATGCTCGCGGTTAAATCCATGTGCTGACGACCGTAACCGAGGCCGATGACGCGCGTCTGTCCCCGTGCACCGTTGCCCTCGAGGACGTCTTCCACGAGTTCCACCGTGAAGCCGTTGCTCACGTCGCTGACCGTCCATTCGACGACTGCATCCTTGCCGACTTGCGCCCGGCGGGTGACAAATTGCGTCGATCCCTTCGGAAATTCATCCGCAGCGGCCACGTGAACCCGACTGTTCGACTTGGCGATCACTTCCGTCACATGACTGGACGTCACGCGTTCCTTCTCCTGCGGTGCAAACGTCACTTCGATCAACCGCACGTCCGACAGTTCGTCCGCGACGACGAGGTTGCGTGGATACGTTCCAGATGCCGTCGACGTAAACGCGTGGACTACCTCGAACGGAACGTCCGACTGCACGTTTCGCGGCACGTACAGGAACGCTCCACCCGCGAACAGCGCCATGCTCAAGGCCGACCACTTGTTGTCAGACGGCTTTACGACGGACGCCAGGTGCTGCTTGACGAGTTCACCGTTCGACGCGGCAGCGCTGTGGATGTCCGTAAACACAATCCCCTGGCGCGTCAACTCTTCAGTGATTTTCACTTCGACCACATGCCCATCGACAAACAGGGCATATGGGTGATTTAAACCGGATAGATAAGTACGAACTGAATCCGGAATGGCGGCCGTTTGGGACACAAATGCACCTGTCTCCCAGCCGCGCTTGGCAAGGTTCGTCTTTTCCAGACGCGGTTCCGGAAACTCGGCAAACTGTCGCCAAGCGTCCTCGCGCAAACGCAAAAGCCATTCCGGCTCCTTGAAAGTCGAACTTACGGAATGTACTTGCAGCGACACCGTATTCGCTTCGGTCACTTGTGTTCCCCCCTTACGCGTCAGCCTCGACCGTCTCGTCTTCGATGCCGAGTTCCTCTTTCAGCCAATCGTAACCCTTCGCCTCGAGTTCCTCAGCCAGTTTTGCGTCGCCGGATTTGACGATGCGACCCTGCATCATGACGTGAACGTAATCCGGGACGATGTAGTTCAACAGGCGTTGGTAGTGCGTGATGATGAGAAAGCCGATGTTGTCGGATTTCATGCTGTTGACGCCATTTGCGACGATCTTCAAAGCATCGATGTCCAAGCCGGAATCGATCTCGTCCAAAATCGCAATGCGCGGTTCCAGCATCGACATCTGTAAGATCTCATTGCGCTTTTTCTCACCGCCAGAAAAGCCCTCGTTGAGGTAGCGCTCTGCGAACACTGGATCGATGTTCAACTGTTTCATCTTGTCCTGCAGCGTCCGGTGGAATTTCAAGACAGGCAATTCCTTGCCTTCTTCCATACGCGCATTCAAGGCTTGGCGGATAAAGTTGGCATTCGACACACCTGGCACTTCAGATGGATATTGCATCGCGAGGAACAGCCCTGCGCGCGCCCGTTCGTCGGTCGACATCTCAAGCAGATCTTCATCGTCCAGCACAGCTCGACCACTCGTCACTTGGTAATGAGGGTGGCCCATCAGCGAGGACGCGAGGGTACTTTTACCAGTACCGTTCGGACCCATGATGGCGTGGATTTCACCGCCGCGAATATGTAAATTCAACCCCTTGAGGATTTCTTTGTCGTCAATGCTGACATGCAGATCTTCAATTAGAAAGTTTGGCTTTGACATACGTACCTACCTCTCACTTTATCTACATATTTTAAAATGTTGACCGTATTAGTCATGTTTCTCATCCAGCGTATCATACCTGCTGAAAAATGCAAGATAACGGGACAATATAGGGTATTCTGCCCGCTTTCTCGAATTGCACGCGCCCTTCGACGGACCCGAAGCCAGCCGAAGCTCAATGCGGCTTCCCACTGCGCGCCAGCCGCTAGAGTCGGCCAACAAAATGGCCGCCTGGCAGGCGGCCTATCTTCAAAACAAGTATTTAAATACGAGCTTCGCTTCATCCGACATCATTTCTTTGTCCCAAGGTGGATCGAACGTCAGTGTGACTTCGACGTCCTCCACGCCCTCCAACGAGGTGAGCCGCTCGACGATCTCGTCCTTGATTTCGTCGTATAGCGGACAGCCCATGGTGGTCAACGTCATCGTCACGTTGATGCGCTTGCCGCCGTCCTCGACATCGATCTTGTACACCATGCCCAAATTGACAATGTCAATTTGAATCTCTGGGTCGAGCACTTCCGTGAGCATGTTACGAACTAGTTCTTCTGTGACCATTTACGATGCACCTCGCTTCCAGCTTACCTCGGACACGCACTTATAGGAGCGACGACAGTTCCGTGTAGTCGAGCTGCAAAGCACTCGCTACCGCCTCGTAAGTGACCTTACCGCGATAGACGTTAAAGCCTTTGGCCAGAGCTGCATCCGCTCTCGCAGCGTCCGCGGCACCCAAGTTGGCCAAGCGGATGGCATATGGCATCGTCGCGTTGGTCAAGGCGAGCGTCGACGTACGAGGCACCGCCCCTGGCATGTTCGCTACTGAGTAGTGTACCACACCGTACTTTTCGTACACTGGGTCGCTGTGCGTGGTAATCCGATCGATGGTGGCGATGGAGCCGCCCTGATCGATAGCGACGTCGACGATCACGCCGCCGGCGTTCATTCCCTGCACCATTTCATCAGTCACGAGTTTCGGTGCACGCGCACCTGGAATCAGCACTGCGCCCACCAACAAGTCTGCACCTTTGATGTGTTCGCGCAGGTTATAGGCGTTCGACATCACCGTGCGAACCTGTCCCCGGAACAACTCGTCCAATTCGCGCAGGCGACGCGCATTCGTGTCGAAAATGGTCACGTCCGCCCCCATCCCGAGCGCCACGCGAGCTGCATTGGTGCCTACGATACCGCCGCCGACGATGACGACGCGCGCAGGCGGTACGCCGGGTACTCCCGCGAGCAGCACACCTCGGCCGCCAAATGGATTTTCGAGGAAGTGCGCCCCGACCTGAATCGACATCCGCCCAGCCACTTCGGACATCGGCGTAAGAAGTGGGAGACTCCTGTCTGGCAACTGAACTGTCTCATAGGCGATGGCCGTCACCCCTGTGTCGACGAGGGCACGGGTCAATTCCGGTTCAGGCGCCAAATGTAAATATGTAAAGAGCGTTAGATCAGACCGGAAGTAGCCAAATTCGGACTGAAGGGGCTCCTTCACCTTCATCACCATGTCCGCGTCGGCCCAGGTCGACTTCGCATCTGAACGGATAGTTGCACCAGCTGATTGAAAATCTGCATCTGAAAACCCGCTGCCCACTCCGGCGTTGGTCTCCACGAATACGTGATGACCCGCGTCGACTAACGCGTGTACACCCGCAGGCGTAATGGCAACGCGGTCTTCATTGTCCTTAATTTCCTTTGGTACTCCGATTCTCACACGGGTTACTCCCTTCACCAATGCTGCCCATTGCAAACGTCGGGCTTTGTCCGCATCTAGTGTACGACTGCGAAAGGTGAAACGCAATGCACCAAAAAGGCGGGCTCATTCGCCCGCCTCACCCGGTTCGCTGATTTTCTTCACGCGCACTCGCCGAGCGCGTGTTGTCGGCACTTGCGCAGCCAACTGCTCGGAGTGCTCCTCAATCCAAGCCTGAATTCGCTTGACGTCACTTGGCGCGATGCGCCAAGTGCGCTCGCCGTAGAGAAATGATTCGCCCGTGAGCTGTTCGGAAAGCGATTCGACTGCGTGACGGACAGACTCTACGGGTACGTGCAGCATGTCAGCCAACTCTGCGAGACTAAACCGTGTCGTCATCGTTGTTCTCCTCATTCAATAGATGTTTTGAGCAGATAGGATGTGCGAATGATCAAAATAAGACCACAAACCATGGCTCCCGACATCGTCCATTGGCGTCTTCCAAAGCACTCTCAGGCAAAACGACGAAACTTAAAAACCGCCCGGCGGTACCTGGATGAGCATCACGTGTACCTTCCGGCTGAAGAAATCCGATTGGCGGTCCGATATCACTCGAAAATTGATATCTGTCGACTGCCCAGGTGCGAGGACGGTTGGCCAGTTCTGATCCGCGTACTCCGGTGTCAAATGATACATAAAGCGAATGCTGTCAAGGGACAGGAAGCTTTGATCAGATGTCGAAGTGAACCAGATGACAGCTCGCGATGTCTTGAGATCGAACGGTTGGTTAGACAGATTGGTCAGATGCGCATCGATCTGGACCGACTGCTCATTGTTGTATAATACGCGCGGTTCAACCTGTAACTGACTGACCTTGACGGGGCTCTTCGTCCACACCTGGCTGGCACTTGCCGTCGGGACAAGATGCGACGCGTAGAAGTGTAGGTGCGGCGTCTCCGCGAGTTCGGTGCTGGATGGTTTGTGCAGGGTGCTGCCTGTCGGGTGAAACCCCCAGACGACCGTTTGATGCGGCTGCACCGTTTCATTCGGTCCATTGACAAAGGTCAACCAATTTTCTGCGTCTGCTTGACTTGCGTCGCTCGACGTAAAGGACAGCACGCCGAATACGTCCGACTCGTGCACAGGCACATCGGAGGTATTCGTCACATTGGCCAGTACGTCGGAGTTGGTCGGGTCACCTGGCAGCGTTCCGATGCGGACATCAGCTATCTGCAACGGAGTTGGCGCCAATCCATACGCCTTCGCGTTGGGCTGAAACGGAACCGTACTCTCCGTCGCCGACGTCTGACGCAGGGATGGATGTCCCATATAAAGGCCCACGCCAACGCCTACCACGACGCAGGCGGCAGCAATGCCACTGACGAGTCCCGCATACCACGACGCGGGGCGCCGCCTGCGATTGGCTTTGGCGATGGGCAGTGCACTCTCCTGAGCGGCATCGAGGATGCGCGACTTCAGGTCGTCTCGAAACGGAACTTCACTCAGTTGCTGCATGATGTGGCGGAGGTCTTTCTCATCTCGATCCGTCATGAAACCCCATTCCCTCCTCACTGAGCGCGCGTTTCAACAACTGTCGCCCCCTGTGTAACCTCGTGCGAACGGCCTGTTCCGTGATGCCGAGGACCTCGGCGACTTCCTGGCCCGACAACTCGCGCTCGTAGTACAGGACCACCACTTCTCGATATTTCTCCGGCAACTGGTAGACCACTTGCCACAGCGCGTCACGTTCGAGCCTGGCCGCAACTTCGGAAGCTGTGTCGGAAACAGGCACGCTCGCAAGCGCGTGGCCGTCGTCGGCCACCTCGTGCTTCGCGCTCCACGAGCGCAGGTGGTCCTTCGCCCGATTCGCCGTGATCGATAGTAGCCATGTTTTCACAGAACTGTTCCCTTGAAACGTTTCCCAATTTCGCCATGCTCGAAGAAAGACATCCTGGGCGATGTCCTCTGCCTTATGATAGTTATGAACATAAGAGTAAGCTAGATGAATGACGTCGCCGCCGTAGGCGTCCATCCACTCTTCCAGCTTAGGCAGCTCGTGCAACGCCCCTCCATCGCTCACTTGACGCGCTTTCGGCATGTTGATTCCCCTTACTGAACGCACGCCTTTAACACTTTAGACGGAGCCCCCGCCTCGGGTGTGACAAAGGCGTGTGTGAATCCTGAAAACATGCTACACTTTCGAGCAGATTAGATAAAGACGTGTCTGGAGGTCAACATGTACAGGACTCTGCGCAGTGTACTATTTCAATTCGATCCGGAGCGGGCCCACCACATCGTCCTCGACAACCTCGGCCGCTGGCCGCAGTTGGCCAAGCTGGCTGTGCGCCCGTGGAAAACGGATGAGATTCTACAGACGACCGTCCTCGGCATGACGGTACCCCATCCGGTTGGCCTGGCAGCCGGACTCGACAAAGACGCCATCGCGGTGCCAGGGCTGTTCCACTGTGGGTTTTCGATCGTCGAGGTCGGGACGGTCACACCCGTTCCTCAACCGGGAAACGAACAGCCGCGGTTGTTTCGGTTAAAGGCGGATGAGGCGCTCGTCAACCGCATGGGCTTCAACAACTTGGGCAGCCGGGCGTGTGCACAGCGCATCGCTCGCATGGACAGCCCAGGTGGCTACATCGGCGTCAATATCGGAAAAAACAAAATCACGCCGAACGAACAAGCGATCGACGACTACGAGAAGGCTTTGTGCGACGTGCTGGACGTCGCCGACTACGTCACGGTCAATCTCAGTTCCCCAAATACACCTGGACTGCGCGACCTGCAGAGCGCGCGAACCATCGTGGCGCTCTTGGACAGGCTCGCTCCACATCTGGAACGAGCACACAAGCCCGTATTTGTGAAACTGTCGCCAGATTTGAGCGATGCGGCCTTGACGCACATTACCGAAGCCCTCATCGAGTCGCGGTTAGTCGGAAACTTAGGGATTATTGCGACGAATACAACGCTGTCCCGCAGCGGATTGAAAAGTGTGGAGAAACGGGAGAGCGGCGGTCTGAGCGGGCGGCCATTGCGAGCCAGATCGACCGAAGTGATCCGCTTGGTTCGCCGCGTCGCCCTTGGACGCCTACCCATTATCGGATGTGGCGGGATATTTAATGGTGACGACGCCTACGAAAAAATCCGCGCTGGCGCCGACTTGCTCCAGATCTACACCGCCTTCATCTACGAGGGCCCACTCGTCGTGCGCAACATCGCCACGCGTCTGGCCGAACGACTGCAGCAGGATGGATTTTCATCTCTCGCCGAAGCCGTCGGCATTGACGCGGACGCGTGACGCCGCGGACGCTCGAACGCGCCCGAGTGCGTCTCGTGGCCCGTTCGCGGCGATCAGAGTCCGACGATGTGATACCCGCCATCCACGTGGATGACCTCGCCGGTGATGCCGCGGCTCAGATCCGAGAGGAAGAATGCCGTGACGTCCCCGACCTCTTCGGCGTCGACGTTGCGTCCAAGCGGCGCCTTCTCCTGCATCGTGTGCAGCACGTCGTTGAACCCACGAACCCCTTTCGCCGCGAGCGTCCGGATGGGTCCGGCCGAGATGGCATTGACGCGGATGTTGTCCTTGCCGAGGTCTTTCGCCAAATAGCGGACGGCCGACTCCAGCGCAGCCTTCGCGACGCCCATCACGTTGTAATTTTCCACCGCGCGCTCGCCACCCAGGTAACTCATCGTCACGATGCCGCCCCCGCTGGTCATCAGCGGCCGAGCGGCCCGCGCGACTGCCACCAGCGAGTACGCGCTGATGTTGTGCGCCAAGAGGAAACCTTCTCGCGAGGTGCCGACGAACTCGCCCTGCAGGTCCTCGACATTGGCGTGAGCGATAGAGTGGACGATTCCGTCGATGCGGCCCGTCGCTTCACCAATCTGCGCAAACGCCTCCTCAATCGACGCGTCGTCGGTGACGTCGCAACGGACGATTGACGCCGATACATCCGGCAACTCTGCCAACAACTTGCGGATTTGTTCCCCCGCGCGCTCGCTGCGGTGTGTCAAGACGAGGTTTGCCCCCTGCTTCGCAGCGGACGCGGCTACCCCCCAGCCGATGCTTCGCTTGTTCGCGACGCCCATTACTACAATGGTCTTGCCAGTCAACAATGCCAAGTGATTACCCCTTTTCCAGTCAGCAAATCCTTCTACATGTATACCATCCGAAGTGCGGGACGTAAATAATCGTAGAAATCCGACAGAGTCTATTTGGAAAACATTCTACAAGTACGTTACAATATTGTCTGAAACCACTCAAATTACATAAGGAGGTTTATTACATGGCACATGAATTGCCGGCACTGCCGTATGCGTTTGACGCACTGGAGCCTCACATCGACGCGTTGACGATGGAAATTCACCATGATCGTCACCACGCAACCTATGTCAACAACCTCAACAAAGCGCTTGAGGGCCAAGCTCAGTTGGAAGGTAAGAGCGTTGAAGACTTGATCAGCGACTTGAATGCGGTTCCGGAAAACATTCGCACGGCTGTTCGCAACAACGGTGGTGGTCACGCGAACCACAGCCTGTTTTGGAACCTCCTCTCCCCAAACGGTGGAGGTCAACCGACGGGTAAATTGGCTGAGGCCATTAACAGCACTTTTGGTAGCTTCGATAAGTTCAAAGAACAATTCGCAGCTGCAGCAACAGGTCGCTTTGGCAGCGGCTGGGCATGGTTGGTCGTCGACGGCGGCAAACTGGCTATCACCAGCACAGCCAACCAAGACAACCCATTGATGGAAGGTAAGAAACCTGTTCTGGGCCTCGACGTCTGGGAACATGCATATTACCTCAAGTACCAGAACAAGCGTCCTGACTACATCGGCGCATTCTGGAACGTCGTCAACTGGGAACAAGCAAACAAGAACTACGAGGCTGCTCAATAATCTCTGATTGCAAAGAGGCCGACTCCTGCACCTGCGTGTGGGAGCCGGCCTTTTTTGTATGTGTCTGACCATTTAATGATAAATATTCGATCCCGACAATTGTAAGGCATCTTCCAAATTATCATGTTACACTAGTTTTAACCTTAACGAACGTAGTTTCCCGATTTGAACAGGGGGTTGAGTCGTGACTAGAGAGATCCCAGGGCGCGTCCACTGGGTCATGCACAAGATCGTCATTCCTACTGTCGCCATCACGTCATCCGCCGCCATCTTGGTCTTCTCCTACGAATATCACGAAAAGCACCTGAACGAACAACTGTTGAGCGGTCAATCTGCACAAGCCCTTGCGGCACAGATCCAAACTCAAATGGATCCACCGCCGGGAAAAGCGAACACCACTTCACCACAGGCCAAAACCGTGAACGACGCGAGCGGTGTAAACGCCTCGAAAGCCGGCCAGACGACGGCCAGCAAACAACCCACAGCGAAAACGGCTCGCCAGTCCGCCTCTGGGAAGAAAGCGGTGAAAAAGCGCGCGACACAAAGCGATCAGCCAGCGGTGACGAGTGAATTGGGTTCGGTTGTCGGCGGCCACGCGCAAACGGTCGACAAGAGCCAACTGGCCGATACGACGGTCGGCTCGAAGGTCGTTCAGTTCGGAGAGTCACCCATGACCACGAGCGTCTCTCAGTCGTTTTCGGACGGCCTTGGCCACCAACTGACCATCCCGTCTGGCGTGGCGGCCAGCGATATCCTTGCCGTCAAGCTCCAGCACGGCGTCATTTGGGCCACCATCCCTCCCACGTCGGTACAACCAAGTGGACAAGCAGGCGCGCCGGAAACACCGACCGAGCTTTGCTACACACCGTTTCCGACGGCTCCAAAAGCGGAGTTGACAGATCATGCTCAGGTGGTCGGCCAGGTGCCGACGACCATCGCAGGGACCACGTTGGGAGTGACCTGGGCAACGCCAGCGACCGGATCGGCGAGCGGTGTCGCGAACGGCGTCGAAGCGCCAGCGCAAGCCGGCGTTCAGACGAATCCGCCGACATCGTCCGCAAACGCGCAGACCAGTCCACAGCCTGTAACGAGCGACTCAGGGGCGAACGCGAGCGCGCAGGTTTCAGAGAACAGTTCGAATGCGGCGTCCACGACCAATCAAGTCGCAACCAAACAGGCAGCCAAGCAGGCTGTCGGCGCGACAGCGGTCAACCTGCTCGAAATGGATCAAACCGACGGCGGTGCGATCCTCATCTTTACGTTAACCACTGCGAGCGGCAAGAAGACTGACGTCATTCAATACTTTGACGAATCCACAAAGGGTGTACGCGCACTCGCACAACTGTCGAGTTCCTCTTCAGAGCTCAGTTGGTGGGCCGTTGGGCGTCACTACGCGTATTGGGGAACTGACTCGGAGTCAGCGAGTGGCGACGGCACGTACACAGGATCGGCCACGTTGTACGACGTCGCGACCAACCGCCCAACATCCATCTCCTTAGGGACATGGACGAATACCACGTACGCGCACGGGGACAGCTTGGTTTATCAAATCGCCTCGTCGCCGACGTGGGCCGAATTCACTCCCAACGCCTGACTCCAAAAACGCAACGGGTCGCAAACAGCCACCCAATGCGCGTGTGACACGTCGCGCATTGGGTGGCCTTATTTATGCCATCTGTTCGTTTCGGATCGGGTTCGGACAGCGCTTGACGGCTTCAGCGATACCGAACAATCTGGAGGACTTCTTCGCGCAATCGCAGGTCCGTCTCGTAGCGACCGCGGGCGGCCAGCGTCATCGTACGGCTGCCCGGCTTCTTAATCCCGCGCATGTTCATGCACAAGTGCTCCGCATCGACGACCACCATCACGCCCTGTGCACCGAGCTCCTCGGCCAGGACGTCGGCAATCTCGTTGGTCATCCGCTCCTGAACCTGCGGGCGCTTGGCCACTGTATCCACAAGTCGAGCGAGTTTTGACAGCCCTGTCACGACATTGTCATTCGGAAGATACGCGACATGTGCTGTTCCGAAAAACGGCAACAGGTGGTGCTCACACATCGAGTAAAACGGAATGTCGCGAACGAAGACCATCTCGCCGTGCTCTACGTGAAAGCGGGCGCTCAGCTCCTCTTTCGGATCCCGATGTAGACCTGCAAAGATCTCCTGATACATCCGAGCGACACGCGCCGGTGTGTCCAATAAACCTTCACGATTCGGGTCTTCCCCGACCGCTGCCAGAATCATGCGCACGGCTTCCTCAATCTTCTCTAAGTCCATCGTCCGAGCAGGCTCAATGGTTGTATCGTCGAAATCGGTATCCACAGTGCGTGGATGAATACGTGTAGAAGTCAAATGCGGTTCCTCCTCATACAGACACTGTACGCCGGTATCAAGTGACACGCGGCAGGCTCGTCCACGGATTCTCCATATTGTAACCCGTATCGTGAGCTGGCTTCACACATCTTTTTGAGTCTTCCTTGACACCGGTGAGCAGCCAAGGTGCGGACGGTGACCGTAGCGCACTGACCTCACGGCCTAAACGGCATTGGATGCTCGTGATTCACCATACCGTATCCTCTGCTTCTCCGCAAAGCCCCTGCGAATTTTCAGCCCTGTCGCGCATCGATGATGACACCTGAAGCTCGTCTAACAGCATAGAGTTTATAGACTATCCGCAAGCTCGATGGGGCCGATGTAAATGCGAACGCGCGCCCATCCACTGACAGGAAGGAGGCGTCAGCCATGCAGGAGCCATTTCCGGTTCGCGAGTCACCGTGTAGAGGCATCGTCGTGGTGCTGCCCGACGAATCTGTCACCGCCGCACTGGTCGGCGCCGTCGACCCAAGACCAGAGTCGGCGTGGCAACGACTTGACCCGCTGTCCGTGTGGTATGAGCGGGCGTTTTTCTATGACCGTCTGCACGACTGGCGGTGTCAGTACAATGCGGAAACCTGGAAGTTCTACGACGCCATCCGGCTGGAAGGGGGCGTGTGGGAGGTCTGTCACGCAGTTCTATCGTGGAGTCAAATCCTCGCGCAGGCCGACGAGTACCACGGCACTCGACGAAATGTCGCGCACCGTGGACTTGACGCCCAGTCTTTGTTCGCTGCTAACACGCGGTATCCGAGTCAGGCTGGCCCACAATCGATGCCGCTGTCGCGGAATTGAACCGTATTGTACAAGGCACCCCATCCCTTTACGTGGGTGATGTCAGCACTCACAGGGCACGTGGCGTAATAGGCGATATAGCCTTTGATATTGCCGCCCTTCACCTCCGGTTGATTCCCTTCAATCGGGGCGATTGCCACGAAGGCGGGCAAGTTGACAGACGCGAGGTGGAACGTCGTATATTGCGACTGATTACAGTAGAATGCTGCCTGCAAAGAAGAGTTGATCGATTTGAGTCCAGCTGCCCACCCCGCGATGAAATCCTGAAACTGTTGTGCGGTGGTAGCAGGTGTATTGTATCCCTCTGGATCGAGGACGACGTAGTTCGGTCGACGCGTGCCGGGATAGGCTGCAATCTGTCTTCCAGCGTACGCGCCAGCATCCACCCCCGCCTGATGGAACGACTCGCCAGCGGCAGGCCAACTGACCGTCCAAAACGATAGCCACCACAAGTTCGCCTGGCTCGATTCTAGTACCTGTGCGACTTTCGCGTCCGCTTTCGTAGCCAAAGTGGCTGTATATGGGGTTTTCGGCGTCCCTAAGGCCGTCGTGACACCAATCCCGGCCCAGCCCTGGGAGATGGCCTTTTGAACGTCGGCGGTCGTGGAGATCGACGCGTACACGCCAACGGAAGGAGCTGACACCGTTGGCTGTTTCGCTGGCGGAGTCGTCGTCACTTTGGTTGACGTGACGTTTGGCTGTGCTCCCGAGACACACACCTGCTGGGGTATCTCCTGCCGCGGCAACGCGCCGTAGCCCTTTGGGAAAACGCCGTGGATGGCGTAATACGCCAACATGACGGCGAGCGTTAGACTGTCGAGGGCAGACACGCCCCCGGCGTTGACGAAGGAATTGGTCTGTGCTGTGGCGACACCTTGTCCATGGGCGTACGTTTGAAAGGGTGTGTGTCCGCCCTGTTGCCCCGCTGGATTGGCCCAGTCACAGGGGTTGTAGTAGAGGGCGTACAACGCGGCTCCCCCCACCGCGATCACGATATTCCCACCGGTGGAGACGAGACGCCACGCGGTCTGAAAGTTCCCCGTACAGTTGCTTTGGGAAATGCCACAGACGTCGGCGGCCGCTTCACACTTCAAGAGGTCCCCAGGCGTCGCGGCATACAAATAGACGTGATTGGGGCTCACGGTCATTTCTTCTACACTCCCTCTCTTCGGCTGTGGGCAAGCACCCGCTCAACCAGGAACAACCGAGCATTCAATACAGAGGTTGGTATTGTCGCGCAATACCACTTTATGCAAGCAGACACGAAGTGCATGTAGGCTCCACAGGAGGCGATTGACATGCAATTTATGGCGATGGGCGATTCCATCACATACGGGGACGGCGCTACCCGCCCATGGTTCGCCTATCCATTTGTATTAGCGCGAATGCTTCGACAGACCCGCCACGACGAGAAGATCTGCGCGCAGATCTTGGCTGCTCCTGGTTGGAACAGTGCAACGCTGTATGCCGCCACACAGGCGATGGGGCCATTGCCGCTACACAAAAAACGGGCGATCGTCATCTGGGTAGGCGGCGATGACCTGGCCTACGCGGGGCTGGCCGCGGCTGAGGGAGTTCCCAATCCCACGCGCGTAGTGACGTCTGCGCTGAAGCGCTATGGGACCGACTTAGCGGCGCTCGTTCGATTCGTTCGCACGTCTACGACGGCGCCCATTTATCTGTGCACGCAGTACAATCCGTTTCCCAATAGCAAAATCGCCGTCGAGGGAATTGCAGCACTCAACGCCGTCACAGAGGAGGTCGCCACTCGCACTGGCACCCTCTGCGTCCCCTCCGCCGGGTGGTTCGCGGGCAGGGAACGTGCGCTCATCGCGGGCTATCGTACGGGTACGCTGGCAGACGCAAGGGTGTCATACCCGCTCCCCATTCACCCAAACAATGCCGGGCACCGCGTGATCGCCGAAGGACTGTACGGCGCCATTGCACCAAACTTCCGCGTTTGACATAGGCTAGGGCACCGTGTGAAGGTGAAGTCTGTCGGAGGTGAACGCGGATTGTTGTCACTCGCCCTAGCCGCAGCGATGATGCGGGACATCGTCCTGGTCACCGGGTTTGTCAATCAATCGTTTCCACAACCACTCGATAAAGAGGAAGAGCAGGCGTGCTTTGAACGCTGGCGCAAACACCAAGACAAGGCTGCACATGATTTGCTCGTCGAACACAATTTGCGCCTCGTTGCACATGTCGCCAACGTGTTTACGACACCGTCACACAACATCAGGATCTGGTGGAAGTGGTGATGATCCCACGAATCTCGATCACGACCGAATCGCCACTCGCGTCGAGGAGGCACTCGTCGACGAGATCGCACAGGATCTGTCTACGGACGGCAAAGGGAATCGCTTCTCCATGTCCGTCCAAGAGACTGTCGTACAGCGCCCGCATGCGAGACCTCGATTCCGCCTCCGACCTCCCCTTCACCTCCCGCAGGCGCTCGAGTTCGAAAGCTACCTGTTCGCCTTGACGCCGCGCGACTTGCAATTGCTGCGTGTAGTCGTCATGCGACAGGTCGCCAGTCAGGTACAGATTCCGCAGCCTCTCGTGTCGCTGTCCGATCCGCTGCGCCTGTTCCTCCAGCACCCGCAGTTCGTCGTGCACCCGCCGCGACTGCGCGCCGCCGAAAGCTTCAGCTAGTTCCGCCCACTCCAGCGAATGGAGCAGACGATGAATGACTTCGCGAAAGACGGCTCGCTCGACGTCACTCGCCTGAATCGCACGACACCCGTGAGCACACTGGCGCGGCTCCCCCCTGCGTTCGGGCGGTCGCCGGTACATGCGCGTGATCTGCGCTCCCTCTTTTCTAGATGCCGCAGCATACCAAACCCGGTGACAAACGCGGCAGCGCAATTTGCCCTGGAGCAGGTGCTCGTGCGAGTTGCGCGGGCATCCCTGCCTCCTCGCCGCCTGACGGCGCAGTGTGGCACGCAAAAACGTCTCGTCGTCGACGATGTGTGGAACGGTGTAGGAGATCCATTCAGCGCCCGGGTGCCACCCCGTGACACGCCGGACGCGCTTGCGCCCTGTCGACTGTGCTAAGGGGGCCTTGGCCGTTTTTCGCCGGTTGTACGTGTAACGGCCGATATACATTTCATTCTGTAAGATGTGTGCGACGGTAGCGTGACTCCAACAGAGCGACTTGCGCGTTTTGGTGGGGGCCCCCAGTTCGTCGAGCCGCTTAGCGATAGCTCGCATGCTGAGGCGCTCTTCCACGTACCAAGCGAAGATCAGCCTGACGATTGCCGCTTCCTCTTCGTCAACCAGAAATTGCCCAGCTTCGTACTTGTACCCGTAGGGATCGATGCCCATTGGCATCATCTGACCTTCCCGCGCGGCTCGGAGCTTGCCGGATAGCGTCCGCCTGCGGATCTGCCGAAGTTCGTATTCCGCGATACTACTGATGATGTTAAACAGGAGGTTGGCTTCGTCCGTCTGATCCCAATTGGGGACGTCGACAAACGCAATTTGCACTTGGTGTTGCTTAAGTTGGCGCACGATGATCGCCTTGTCGGCGACATTGCGCGATAGTCGGTCGGGGTGCTTGACGATGACCTGCGCCAGTTTTCCCTGCACGGCGTCGTCGAGGAGGCGGGTGAGCTCTGGCCGGTTCATGTCCTCGCCGGAGGCGCCCGCCTCACGGTACACTTCGATATCCTCCTGCGACAAACCAAGTGTATTCGCCTGTTGCAGACACTGTTCCAACTGCACGTCGAGACTATGGCCGTCCGCCGCCTGGGCGCCTGTCGAGACGCGGATGTAGATGGCCGTCCGCTTGCGCATGGGCGTCCCTCCCCGACTCATCTCCACTCGGTGACTGGGAATTCAGAAAGTATAACCGCTGTTGCACGGCTCGAATGGCTTGGACGAGAAGCGTTTTGGAGTGCGCCTGTCGATCCTCTGCAGGCTCAAAATGAACAAAAATCGGTCGATCCGTCGGAAATCCCCCCTCACGATGTTGATATGCAACGTGGGGATTGTCCTAGACGAATGACCGATTCGCTGATGTGCGTGACGCGGTGACAGAGCGCAAGTAGCGTTATGATTGTGGCCCTTTGTCTTGCCCTTGGCGATCCAACTCGTCTGTCGCATCGAGCTCAGTCGCTGGCGTCTTCGCAGCCTCCCGCTCACGCCTGCGACTGCGGATTTTGTGATAGACAAAAGCCGCTATGAGGAGGCACACGACGATGATGGCAAGGACCATGTTGTGCCGGATAAACGGCCAGAACCTACTCACCAGCGCACCGATATAGTGCCCGGCGATAATGAAGGCACCCGACCACACGATGGCGCTCAGCGCATTGACTGGCCAAAAGATCCAGAATCGCATGCGGTTGATCCCTGCCAAGTACGGGACGAGAATTCGAATTCCCGCGATGAACTTGGCGATGACGAGGACCGCGTATTCATATCGCTGAAAGTGTTCGTTGGCCTTGTCGAGGCGGGCGGGCGTAATGCCGATGTACTTACCCAAGTACAGCACGATCGGGCGGCCGAGATAGCGTCCGATGCCATAGGCAATGGTCGATCCCACGATGTTGCCAAGCGCCCCGGCCGCCCACAGTGGAACCAGCCGAAAAACCCCTTGCGTCCACTCGATGCCTGACAACGTCAACGTGGTTTCCGCTGGGAAAGGAAAGCCTATCGCCTCAATGAAGGTGATGAGAAACACGCCGAAATACCCGAATTGGTGAATCCAATGTTGAATCAAGGTCCGTTGTTCTCCTTAGCACAGACTTCAAAACAATGTAGTGATCGTGTATGTGACACGAAGAAGTTTGATTCATCTGGTATTGACCAAGATGATTTGATCTCCATTGGAACCGTCGGCCTGATCAAGGCCGTCGACACGTATCAGCCAACCAAAGGGACAAAATTTGCTACCTACGCGGCCAGATGTATCCAAAATGAAATCCTCATGCAGCTTCGGGCACAGCGTAAAACACGAAAAGACGTGTCTCTGTACAGTCCAATTGGTACCGACAAAGAAGGCAATGAAATCACCGCTGCACGATGTCGGTGTCGCCTCCAGTCACTGTATTTGATTATCCCCGATGTTTTGGACAACCACAATAAATTATTGATATCGACGCTGAATCGTCACGATTGACCCTCAGTAGGCTAGGTAACGAGCGAGGCGCAGACAAATCTTCTAGATGTCGTCTGACACCCGTCCGTTTCTTCCCGCGAACACCTTGACTATGCTGTATCAAGCCTGTGGGACCTAGCCTGTTCCCACTACCACCCTCACTCTACGAAGCGATGCAGTCCCACAGGCAGATACATATCGACGACGCTGCGGTTAGGCAAGGCAGTTGCCCCAGCACGCGTGGCTGCGAGCCCGCATAGTCTCACGCCGATTCAGGCCTTGCACTGGATTCCACGGTTCACGGACGTGTATGCTACATGAGCGAGATCTTTCCCGGGACGCCACATGAAGTTCCACACATTCACATCTCGTCAGTCATCGTGCCTAGAGGAGACGTATACCGTGCGAATACCCAAACACTGGTTCGTGGTCATGGCACTGGCCTTGTCTGTCGGACCGAATTTACTCATTATGTCAGGTTTTATGCAAATTCAAGCGATCATCCAAAACTCCCTGAACTCCAGCAGCTACGCGACCATGTGGATCTCGATCATCGCAAACGTGGCATTTGCCGTATGTATTCCATTGGGCCCTGTCATCGCACATCGACTTGGTCCGCGACTAAGCTTTTGTTGCGCCGTGATCATCGCGGCCTGTACGTTCGTCCTATCCGCAGGGTCCGCAAACTTGCTTCTACTCGGGGTCAGCCGTGCCATAGAGGGTGCGCTGACAGGTACACAGCTCATGGTCCTCATCCCGCTGCTCTTCATCTCCTATCCGGCTGAACGGCGCAATCGCGTACTCGGATTGGTTCTTGCGACACTGTTTGGATCCGTGTCACTTGGCGCCATATTAGGCTCTATCTCACAGGAGCAAGACGCCTGGCGCTGGTTGTTCTACCTGTGCGCGCTCTGTTCCCTCGCCGCCTTGCTGGCTCAAAAAGGTGTGCCACAGTACATGTTTCCCGTGCCAAGCCAGCCTGCCAAAGATATGCCCAAACACCGTTTTGATACACTCGGTGTGATCTTGCTGTTCATGCTCGGTATTTTCACCGTGTTTGCGCTTGGCAACGTGCTCCCAGATGGAGTCTCCTCCCCATTCGTGTACATCCCCGCCGCGATCTCGGTCGTGTTGTTATTGTTATTTGTCTTTGTCGAACTCGGTGTGCCACATCCGATTGTGAATTTCAAACTCGTGGCGTCCCGTCGATCACTATTAGGCGCGGTGATCGCCATTGTCTCCAACTTGCTCATGCTCGTGGCCATGTCTGGTTTGGGATTCGCGATGAAAACCGTCGGCAAGGTGCCAAGCAACGCGTTGCCCACGGTCTACTGTGGACTGGTGGTAAGCGTCACCGTCGCCGCAGTGTTAGCAGCCAGCCTGTTCGATCGAATCGGCGCCGGACCGCTCGTCCTCGTCGGGTCCGCGTGTATGCTTTGGGCGTCCTATCGACTCATGGTCCTCGGGTCGAATGTGCCGCTCGACGAACTGCGGATCCTACTGGTTCTGCTTGCAAGTGGCGTTGGACTCAATTTTGTCGTTGGATTGGTGACCTGCGCCCTTGGCGGGCCGTTGAATCAGCTCCCGAGGACTATGACCGTCGTACAGTTCCTACGCGTGCTCTTCTATTCGACCATCGCGCCGATTTCACAATGGTTCTTAAACCAAGTCACCGCCACTGACACGGCCAGGGATAGTTGGGGAATCAGTGTGGCAAATCCAGCGACAGCGGCCCGTCTACACTCGCTTGTCGAGCAGTACGCCACACTTTCCGGTTCGCAATCAACTGCCAAACAACTTGCCATGAACGTGGTAGCGAGTCGCCTGCAAAGCCGCGCTGCCTTGTCCTCTACGCACCACATCTTTTTCGTCGCGTTTGCCGCCAGCGCCTGTCTTGTCGTTCTCTCCTGTATTCTATTATTGATGGGCAAGGGGCCTTCCATTTCCCATAAAGGGGAGCATTAGGGTGCTAAAAAATAAAAAATTTTCGAGTGAAACGCGAAGCTTTTCCAGAACGTCTGATCCTGTGACGCATCTGGTGAAGCACTAGCGCACTCAGACTTATAGCCAGCACGTAACCTAGCACCGTCATTCTCTTCGTCGCCCTCCTGATCACCAGCGCGCTGACATCTTACATGGGGTGAGATTGTGCTAGGAAAGATGGTGTCTTTTGTGGCGGGTACGTCTGCCGTGGCAGCGATGGCAGCGCTGACCATCATCCCGCCTACTGCTTCGGCTGCAACTTCTCCGTCTGTCAACCATTCCGTCACACAGCTACAAACAGAGCTCGCCACGCTGGGATATCTGCCACTGACGAGCAATTTTCAGTGGCGCTTCACGCCACCTGCGAGTCTCAAATCCCTTTGGCAAAAAGGTTCTAACAACGTGATGACGAAGGGCGCGGTCATGGAGTTTCAAGAGGTCAACCACCTCGCCATCGACGGCATCGCAGGTCCCCAGACGTGGGCGGCACTGACGAAGGCGTATAGTCAGAGAAAGATGAACCCCTACGGGTACACATACGTCCTCGTGTCGGAGAAGTCCCCGGAAACATTGCAAATCTGGTCAAACGGGAAGTTGGTCCTATCGTCCCTAGCAAATACCGGAATCGCATCACGCCCCACCGCAATTGGAACGTTCCCGGTGTATGCTCGGTACCTGACACAAGAGATGCAAGGGACCAATCCCGACGGATCGCACTATGATGATCCAGGCGTTCCCTATGTGAACTATTTCTACGGCGGTGACGCAGTTCACGGCTTCTGGCGAAGTTCCTACGGTTCTCCGCAGAGCCTCGGGTGTGTGGAACTGCCTGTAGCCAGCGCACAGAAGGCCTGGAACTACATCCACTACGGGACACTCGTCACCATTCAAAAGAGTGCTGCGACGACGTCCGGTTCGTCCACATTTACAAGTTATCCGACGCTTCGCCAAGGGATGTTCAACAACGCGTATGTGAAAATCCTGCAAAAGGCGCTTGGGACCGCGGTGGATGGCGATTTTGGACCGAACACGGAGCGCGCGGTGAAAAGCTTTCAGACAAGGCACGGCTTAGTCGCCGACGGGATCGTTGGACCGAACACGTGGAAGGCTCTCTTAGCATAAATAGCCTGACGGCACGGGCCGTCTTGCTCGATAGCTAAACAAGGCACTTAGGAGAACTTGCCATGATGGCTCGATCGCAGCCGGCGAGTTCTCCTCCTCACGTCGCGAAATGTTCCAGTCATTTTGGCTCGGAGCGTGATTCCAGAGCCTGTTGATAATACCTGGACACAATCCGGACGACTTCTTGGTGGCGCTCTCTCCGTTCCTCATCGGATAACGATCGCGGCGCAAAGATTCGAATTCGGGTACCCTCGATGTTCAACTCCCGCGTGGGCTGCTGCGCCGAAAGCCCATCTTGACGACTCGAAACCATCCAAATCCCCCCTATGTGGAACGTATGACGCTCTTGGTTGTCCGCTTGCTTCCAAAGTCCCGGACTTTGCCACAGCCGAAAGATCGCGAGCACCAACTTTGCATGTTCCGCCGCCGCACAGCGTAATACCTTTAGTGTTTCGGCTACTTTTTAACCGTCCTATGGCCTTTGCTATCGCGACACAGATGTGGGGGGATGGACGAGATGGCTTCCGGAAACTTTCCCGAAAACCTCGCGAACGTCTGGGTGTACCTCCGCAAGTCACGCGAGGACCGCGAAGCTGAAGAACGCGCGCGCAAGGAAGGGCGATACGACATTGAGACCTTGGCCCGCCACCGCCGCAAACTATTCGAATTGGCGCACGCGTTTCAGTGGAAGATCACGCGGGTATTTGAAGAAGTCGCATCTGGCGAGTACATTTCGGAACGCCCAGAGATGATGAAACTACTGGAAGGCGTGGAGATGGGTGAAGCCGACGCCGTCTTAGCGATGGATATCGACCGCCTGGGCCGTGGGGATATGGAGGACCAGGGGAGAATTCTGCGCGTCTTCCGCGAAACGGAAACCCTTCTTCTGACCCCCGACAAGGTGTATGACCTGTCCGACGAGATGGATGAAGAGTGGACCGAATTTAAAGCCTTCTTTGCCCGCCGCGAACTCAAGATGATCACAAAGCGCATGCAGCGCGGCCGGATCGCCAGTGTACAGGATGGAAAGTACCTGGGCACGCGTCCGCCGTTCGGCTACGACATCGGCGAGGATTTAGTGCTCGTCCCAAATGGCGATGCGAACACCGTCCGGATGATTTTCGACCTCCATGTGAACCGCGGGATGGGTGGTGGCCACATCGCCGCATATCTGAACTCGCTGGGCGTCAAGACTGCGACGGGAAAGACGTGGCGTTCGGCCAACGTCGTCTCCATCTTGAGAAATGCGCACTACGCAGGCGACATCGTGTGGGGGCGTATCAAACACGACAAGCGAAAGGGCACGCAGAGAAAACGTTCCGAAGACGAAGTCATTCGCGCCTCGGGCCGTCACGAACCTCTGATTTCGAAGGAGATGTTCGAACGCAGCGCTACCATCAGAGCGTCCCGCTCGCATGCACCGGTTGGATTCCGCAAGGGCATCGCCAACCCGATGGCCAGCCTCGTCGAATGCTCGAAATGCGGCGAGAAACTGATTCGGCGTCCGTATACGAAACAGGCCTCGCACCTGATCTGCAAGAACCCAACCTGCGATCAGCGCAGTACGCGGCTGGATATCGTGGAAAACCGGATTATGCAAGCGCTCCAGGTTTGGTTATACGACTACACGTTGTCGTATCACGAGTTGTCTACGGCGGCGGCAAGGCCAACAAAGGCGACATTCAGCCTGGCAAGCCGGCTATCTCAAATCGACCAGGATATCGCTCGCGTCGAGACGCAGCAGAACAATCTTCAAAACCTGCTCGAGCAAGGTATTTACGACGGTCCGACATACCTAGTGCGCCAGCAGAAACTCTTGGACGAATTGACCCAACTGCGCCAGCAGAAGGTAGCCGTGCAGAGCGAGATAGCAGAAACCAGACAGATTGACGAGGCTATGCACGACGTCATTCCACGCGTTACGCGCGTCCTCGACTTGTACCCGAAGATGAAGAGCCCTGCAGAACAGAACAAACTGCTTCGTTCTATTCTTCACAAAGTGGTATACAACAAGGAGAAGTGGCAGCGAGGTGACGAGTTCGATTTAGACATCTATCCCGCCTTCGATGTCTCCCGCGCGCTGTCATCCGATGTCACAGACAACAGGTTCAAGTGATTGAAATCACGATATCAGACATTCTTTGGTCGACCACAGACTGCACGGAGGATGAAGTGAACAAGCGCATGGAGATCAGCGGCATGATCAAGCTCCTCGACGTGCTCGACGAACGTGAGCGCAAGGTCATCGAGTTGAGATTCGGACTCGTCGACGGGCGCGAATGGACGCAAAATGAAGTGGCGGATGAACTAGAAATTTCTAGATCCTATGTATCAAGACTGGAAAAGCGAGCCCTCTTGAAAATGTTTCATCAGTCGTATGCGGGCCAGGAACGTAAAAAGGCATATATTTACAAGCGAAACTCGCGATAAATCTCATATACCTGTCACACTTTCGCCCACAACGTCGTCTATAATGAGGATGTTCGTTTGCGAGGTGGGTGGGTTTCATGTTTTCAATGCGATCGAGGCGTATATCGCCGAAGCTGTTCGTTCTTCCCGTGCTGATGATTGCCCTCTTTTGCGGCGTCGCCGCATTTGAAGTCATTCAACAGCACGTACGCGTCCAATTGCTCGGCACATCTTTTGATGTTTCTAGTATCAATCAGGTTCTGGTTCAACCCACTGGCTCCGCGGCTACGGATGGCACAGGCTACTACCAGCTGACGAGTCAGGACAGCATCACGCAGTTGTGCCGCCTCCTCGGTACCGCCAAGCCATACACTGGCAACGAAGGTGACTTTGCGACAGACATCGATAGCATGTTGATCGAGTCATCGAACCACGTACTTAGTATTCCTGTCGCCAGAACCAGCACAAATGTAGTTCTGCTGTTCAACAATGCGCACGCATATATCGCCCCACAGGGCTTTTTAACGCAGTTACAGCAACTGGCAGCCAAGGAGCAGACACCGTCGTAAGGGCCGTACAGCGGCCCCCGATGGCGTTTTCTCTGCAATTCACCCCGCCACTTTAATGGCTGGAAAGTTCTCCCCGTCCATCTACCTCATGCCACACGCCGTTAATTTTCAGTCCGCCCTGCGACACGATATCGTCCATGAACGGATTGTGCTTGGCCTTAATTTGGTTGAGTACGTCGTAGTCAATGGTATAGGAGTCGGAAACGCCGAACGTACCAAAGCCAAAATCTTTACGTCTGTCGTTGTACACAATGTACCCCCGCACCGATGGGTTGTCCACGCTTTGATGCCCTTCATAATCGGATGGCGTAAACGTCTGAAACTCAAAATTCACGACTGAGTTGTCATTTGCTGCCTCGCGCATGTGTCTTCACAACTCCCTCGTCATTTGGTTACCGTTAGACTGCGGAAAAATGCGAAGGCGATACATCCAAAGTCATCCCCACTCCACCACTACATTTGCCGCGACTTCGTCTGTCTGCTCGGCGCCTTTAGTGCCTTTGTACCTGGACTCTGTCTGGCGGGCTCCGACTTCTCGTCGGCATTGCGGCGAATTGGCGCAATTCGCCGCTTGGGCATGGCTACCATGAACAGCCAGTAAACTGCACCGATCCCAAACACCTTTACCCAGAACGGCACGACGAATAAGACCACGCCTAAGGCTTTACTTGGCGTGGCAGACAGGATCAAGAATCCGATCCACGCGGTATAGGTCACTGGCCTGGTTTCGGCAAAGTGAGCGCCAAGCCAAGCGTTAAACTGATCGAGCGACACAATGTGCGGTATCGTCACCATCTTGGTCGAGAACACAACGCCGAAATTCCGGCTATCTGGCCACCATGCAAGGCTCCATACCAAGTGCGCATGTGCATACCAATAAACAAACACGATACAAAAAAAGGCCAGAGTAAGTAGAAATCTGCGCAATCCATCCACCTCACGAACGGACAACAACGTCATCGCTAGACATCGAGCACGTTGCCCGTCCAATATCCGTACTGTACGTCCTCTATGTACGCCACAAGCATAGCCCAACAGAGCCTAACTTGTCAGGCGAAATTTGGAATTGAGTCGCCTCGTGCACGGTGGACTACGCCCGAAAGCTCCTAGCTATCCAAAAGCAATCGTAAAAAAGCCTCCAAATCCACCGTTCCATGGATTTGGAGGCTTTGATCCGCTGTGTCAAGAACGTGCCGGATTCCCATGTCAAAACTGGCTTTTGGGCAGCCCCATTCTACAGCGCACAGCGGTAAGCGGGTTTCGAAAACGTCCCCTATTGCCCAGGCCAGGGCGCGAGCGTCACCTTGACATCCTGCGATTTGCCGCCTCGAAGGACGGACAGGGTCACGGTTTGCCCAGGCTCGTCATTATCGATGTATTGCGTCAACTGCTCAATGGTCGTAACCGTCTTCCCGTCGATCCCGACGATGATATCCCCGTCCCCCTTAAGGATTTTGAACGGGTCTGCCGAATCACTGGCACTGTTCAGCTTCGCCGCGTTGGAATCGCCGTGCAGGCCCGCTTTGGCCGCAGGGCTGTTCTTGGTGACACTTGTGACATAGACGCCGGTGCTGCTGCCGAGCTTCATCTCCTGCTGCATCAGCGAATCGATGTCCATCCCTTCGATGCCCAACCACGCGTGTTCGATCTGTTGGCCAGAGAGCAGCTTCTGTTCAAGGTTCACGAGCCTGTCGATCGGGATAGCGAAGCCGATGCCAATGGAGCCCTCGATCGGACTCTCGATCAGCGTGTTGATCCCGACCACCTGTCCGTTCGCGTTCAACAGCGGCCCTCCTGAATTGCCAGGATTGAGCGGAGCATCCGTCTGAATCATCCCGTTCATCACATGCCCGCCCGACTCAGACATCGAACGGTTGAGGCCGCTCACGATCCCTGAACTCACGCTGGCCGTCAACTCGAACGGATTGCCAATCGCCACCACCAGATTCCCAGGTTGCAGCGATTTAACCGAGCCCAAGGGCAACGGGCGCATCGTCGACGGCGCATTGATGTGAACGATGGCCAAATCGTCGAGTGTATCGGCGTCGAGGACGGTTCCTTTAAACGTCTGATTGCCAACGCTAAGTTCGACTGTCTTCGCTGAACCCACCACGTGCGCGTTGGTAGCGACATCTCCTCGCGTGTCAATGAGAAAACCGGTCCCGATGTCCTCCTGAGCACCGCTATTCTGGCTGCCGGAGCTGTTTACAGCGGTGATCGTAAAGATGCTGTTCTTGGTTTGGTTGTAGATATCTGTGACCAAGGTCGATCCCGACGACGAAGGGATACTTGTTCCACTGCCGTTCCCAGAGCCGCTTTGCGAGCTCGAGCTAGATGGAGTCTGCGACGGAAGGTAAACGACGTTTGACCCTCTCGGGTGGGCGATGCCCGCTCCCGTCCAGATGCCTAGCACGTAAAACACGGCAAGGCCAAGCCCGATGCTGGGCCACATGATGGCAGTTTTCCGACCCCTGCGGCGTTCTTTTGGCCAATCGTCGAAATCATCCCAGCGACGCCCCATCGTGTGTTCCTCCTCATCGATTGCTGCCTTGCAACGCGTTGCAGGCAGCACTCACGCCTGCAACGTCATCTTCAAAAACGTAACGATGTATTCCAATCGAGCGACGCGGTGCCATGGTTTCCCGTTTCTCGACATGCCGTGGCTCTCGTCCGGAAACCGAACCATTCTGACTGGAACGCGGTGGTACTTTAACGCCGCGTACAACTGCTCAGCTTGTTCAATCGGACACCGCAAGTCATTCTCTGCGTGAAGAATCAGTACCTTCGCTTTCATTTTATCTGCGAAAGCAATTGGGGACAAGTTGACGTAGGCATCTGGGCATTCCCACGGCGCGCCCGGGAGGTCTTCGACATCCAGAAACCCAACGTCGCAAGTGCCGAACATACTGTATTCGTTGACACAAGCCCGCATGACAACCGCGCTTTGGTACCTGTTCGTGTGGCCAATCGCCCAGGCAGCCATAAATCCTCCGTAACTGCCACCCGCGATAGCCAAGCGGCGCGGATTGATCGGGTGCGTGGCCGTCACCGCGTCGACAAATCGCTCCGTATCCTCGAAGTCAACTGTCCCCCAACGCCCGCGAATGACCGAGCAGTACGCCTGCCCGTAACCGAGACTCCCGCGAGGGTTGCAGAACAGCACGGCGATACCCGCTTGCGCAAGCAGCTGAAACTCGAGAAAAAACGACTCGCCATAAGCGGCGACGGGACCGCCGTGCACTTGCAAAACGGCTGGAAAACCTCCCTCGGGAACGGGCCCCTCCGGAAGCATCACCCAACCCTCCAGCTCCGTCTCGCCATCAACCCGGACGCGCTTCGGGCGAATCACTGCCGCCTCTTCAAACAAAGGGCGATTGCTATCCGTGAGCCTGCGCGGGGTTGTCGAATCCTCGCCGGACAGCGGGATGTTTTGAACGAATAAATCCGCAGGTGCCGTCGCCGTCTCGATGAGCATCGCGGCCGTGGCGCTGTCGCGGCTGAGATCGAACGTCAACACAGTGTGATCCCCCTCGGTCAGCCACTCGAAGCTGCCCGTATCGACGTCTGCGCGGATCAGTTGCGACGTGCCACACTTCGTGGCGATGGTGTAGACGTATCGCCCGTGCTCCGACCACCTGATCGGCGCGTCGACCTCTGAACGAACATCAGAGAGCACAGCGTTGCCAAAGGACAATTCCCACCCATCTGAGATCAGTGTCGACGTGTTCGACTTCCGTTCATACACGAACATTTGAGAAAGGGAGTATTGTCCGTAGGGGCGATTGTGGCCGAGGACGGCGATGCGCTCCCCTGTGGGGTCGTAGGCTATCTGTTGCGCTTGACGGATAGGCAGTGGCAGGACAACGGGGCTTGCCACCTCGCAGCCCTCTGTGCCGTCGGCGATCTCCGCTTCGTACACAAATCGATGCTGTGTCTCGTCCGCATCCTCAGCGAGGCTGCTGACAAAGACGAGATGACGACCATCCGGGTGAATGTCGTAATCTTGCACGTCGAACGCTCCGTCCGTCAGTAGTCGCTTGGGAAATGTGAAATCGCGGACTGGGTGACTCTGAAGCGAACGATAGGCCGTGAAGGGAGTGACATCAACGATCGACAGATGCGTGCGCTCACTCCCGAAGTAGCCTACTCCGTCGAGGCGGTACCACGTCCGCTCGATGACGCGCACATCGCTCGTGAACCGAGCCCTAGGGCTGTCGCTCGGTGTGCTCGTCCCGTCGCGCGAAGCCTGGTAGATGATAGACGTGCCGTGGGGATGCCACTTGAACGACTGGACGCCAAGTGCCTCATTCGTCACACGGACGGCCTCGCCACCGTCGGTCCGCATGACGTAGACCTGTCCCTTTTCGCCGGTTGAACGCCCGATAAACGCGAGGAAACGGCCATCCGGCGCGTATGCCGGATGCGTTTGACTGCCCCTCGCCCACGTAAACGGCGTCCGATCGCCACTGTTCGTATCGACGTGCCACAAGTGCGTCACGGTCTCGTTCGATTCCTGCAGCAAATGGCTCATTTCGCAGATCGCGTGACGGCCCCCTGGATGTATCGCAACGCGGCCGACCATGTTCAGATGAAACAAATCCTCTGGTATCAGTGTTCGGTTCCCCAACGCGATCCCTCCCTGTTAACACCCAACCAATTTGTTCATGTACTCCTCTGCTTCGACAAGTGCTTGCAACCTGCGCGCGTCAAACGGGCGCGAAGCGGCTTCCTCCACCGTTCGCAACTGCGCGAAAAAGGCCTGATAAACGCCCGCTACCGCCTGTTGTAAGAGCGTGACCGCATGCTCCGTCACATCTCCAGTCGCTCGCACGACCCCGGCCTTCACGGCCTCCATCACAGCCAGTTCGCTCTCATCCAGCATCGCTCGCTGTCCGCCTTCCTCAAAGAACTGTTTCGTCGAGGAAAAATGCCGGTGGTAGGGGCGAAAAGTGTCGGCGGGAACGCTCGATTGAACCGACTCCACAACCGCTGACGAAAAGTCGAAGCGCTCGACAATGGGCACCGAAACGCCATGTTGCTCAAAAGTTTCCCGCCACTCGACAGCGATCCGTTCCACCGTAGCTTCGGCCAGCGACACGGCGCGCAACGAGAGCGTTCGGGTCTCGATGTCGATCTGCCTCGCCAACGCCTCACACAGCTCTTCCGAGGCCTCGCGCAACTTCTCCTGCGGCCGCCCGACGCGGAACCTGCCAGGGTGGAATGCTTCGCGGAACAGGTCGCGATAGCGCAAGCGGATCCGCTCGCCCGCGTGAAAGACGAGCTCGTCCAAATCGCGCGCATACTGTCCGAGCAAGGAAGCCGAGCGGTCGTCGTCGCGCCTTCGCACCTCTGTCAGTGAAGCCTCCAATTGGGCCAATTCCACCTGGCGCTTTGCTCGATACATTTCGTCGTCCGACTGTCTAGCTGTCTCGTCGTGAACCAGGTGATCGATTTGCGCCTTGACCTGCTGCAGAGCGCGCCATACCATGTCCCGCGCCAACTGATGTCCTTCCGACTCAACGTAATCCGTCAAATCGTCCTCGAGCGCGCGCAGTCCCGAGGCCGCAAACAGTTCATCCGGCGCAGGAAGAGGCGCCTCTCCTTCCAGTTGCAAACGAGTTCTGGCCATCTGGGCGTACATTGCGTCCTCAGGTGTCTCTGCCAAACGCCGCGCCGCCAATCCAAGCTGTGCGGATACTTCGTAGACGCGCGGCGTGCGAATCCCGAGTTTACGCAGTTCCTGCTCGACGCGGGCTCGAACCGCTTCGCGCTCGTCGACGGACTTGGCGAGATCGACAGCGTTGATGACGGCGAACAGCTTATTGGTCTTTGCGACGTCCTGGACGCCGGCGAGCTGTAATAAAAAGTCCCTGTCCCCTTGCGTGAACGCGTGTGTGTAGTACATCACGAAAATGACGGCATCCGCGTGACGCATGTAACGAAACGCTACGTCTGTGTGGCGCCGATGGATGGAGTCGACACCTGGCGTGTCGACAAAAATAAACCCTTTGCGAAGCCACGGATCATCTTCGTGCACATCGACCTTGGCCACGTACGCCGCGTAATGTTCGATAGCGCTAAAAGATTTGAGTTCATCGAGCGTCGTGGTCCACTTTGTGCCAAGGCGCGCCTGCATCTCGCCGTAACCTTCACAAATCGCCTTGATAAAGCGAACGTGGCGGCGCAACGACGTCGGGTAGTTCTTCGCATTCAACGCCTGCCCTCGCGAAATCGCCTCAGTGAGCTCTGACGGGTACTCGTGCAGGGCCGTAAATGCACTGGAGACGTCACGCCACAGCTCTTCCTGTGTCTTGGCCGTGACGACGATGTTTTTGCCTGCTTCGTCGGTTCCTTGCAATTGAGTCACAGAGGCTGTGGTCGGGTTCGGCGACACAGCCAGGATGGAGTCCCCTAACAGGGCGTTTAACAGCGACGACTTACCCGCGGAAAACGCACCAAATACCGCGACGAGATAATCGCGTCGCTCCAGTCGGCGAGCGACTTCCTCTAGTTCGCGAAGCGACACATCCGACAGGCCTTGCAGCGCGACCTGCACATCTTGTAACAGCTCTCGTAGTTCATCTTCTGACGCAGTTCTCACGTCGATCACTCGTTTGGCACCTCCCCGCGGTCAAGCGCCTCAATCCAGGTCTCCTCTTTGCGCATCACCGCTTCGACCTGGCGCAGCGCGTCGACCTTTCGCCGCTGTTCTTCTATTCTATGCCGCTTGTCCGCCTGATGATTAGAGAGCTCATGCTGAGCCTCCACCAACCAGTTGTCTACCAGCACGCCTAGCTGCCCCAAAATATCGCGCTTGACCCTGGAGACGACGTCCTTGACGTACTGGTAAGGGTACTGCGAAGACACGAGCGCACCGACTTTCACCACATTCCGCACGTAGTCGACGTCCACCTCGAGGGACAGCCCCTCGAGCTGCGCGACCCACTGCTCGCGGCCCCACGCCACTTGCCGAATGTCTTTGGCGATTTGGCTTCGCAGCGGCACGAGTAGATAGTTGGTCAATCTCGTAGTCAAGTCCAGCACGAACGCCTCAGCGCGCCGGTTCTGCTCGGCGGCAGTCTTGGCTGCTGACCTCAAAAACCCCACTTTGAAATCGGGCCGCAAGCTCTCGACGTACATCCGACCCTTTTCCGTCGTCTCGTAGGGCGCAAGCTGTGCCAATTCGACGGTCCGCACCCACGCCTCTCGCAGCGTCCTCGCCGTTTCGCTCTGCTCCTCGAGATCGCGCTCGATTTCGTCCTCAACGTCCTGCAATTCCGCTTCTGCTCGCGCTAGCCACTCCTCAAGTTCACTGGCGTCCAGCGGCTCTGTTCCAAATGCCGCTCGCACCTCATCCAGAGCGGCGTCGCGTTCGACGCCCAGCAATTGTCGAATGGCGTCGCGAACCACCGAGTCGAGCCGCTTTTGAACCTGGGCTATGTGGGCATGCCCATCAGTGTCGCAGAGTCCGCACAGCCATGCGCGAAACTCGTCCAATTCGCTGTGCGGCGAGGCGGTCGTCGACGTGTAGTAAATGTGCTCTACTTCGATGCCGTAATCGTCCAGCGAAGCTTCGACGTGCGCGCGAAAATCCGCAAAGTCAAGCTCGAAATCCAGGTGCTTATCCACCTGGTTGACGACGAAGACGATACGCTTTCCCTCTTCAAAGAACGCCCGCAGCAACTCCAGATTTTCCTCAGCCTCGACATGCTGATAATCCGCGACGAGAACCATCACATCCGCGCGATGGAGCGCGTTCATCGTCGCTTCGCGGTGAGCTTCGTCCGTGGAATCGACGCCAGGTGTATCGAGAAGTCGCACGCGTCCATCCGTCCCCGGCAAGGTGACGGCACGAACCTCGGCCGTCGTAGGGATTGCCCCAGTCGCCAGATCGCGCGACTGGCAAAGTGCATTGATCAAGCTCGATTTCCCAGCCGAAAACAAGCCGCAGAAGGCCACACTGGTCGCGACCCCCTCCGTCTCCAGCTCCGCGAGCACCTCGTCGATCCGCTCGGCGTGTACTTCGTCGCCCCGTTCCTTTATCCATTGTCCAATCCGCCCGTAGTGAACGAGCAGTTGTTGATTGTCTGTCAATACGCGCATTGCCACAAGAACTCCCTTTTCGGCAAACTTTTACCCTTACCGTATCATACGTCAAACGACGCCCATTCGCACCGTGCTGCAACTGGTACTGTGTTACAATGATGGGACAAACTTTGGTTCTGTCACTGGAGGTCCAACGGATATGGATACAAGCACATATGTGAAAGATTTATTACTCCGAATTTTGAAGACGCCATCCCCAACTGGCCACACCGCTCCGATCATCTCCACATTGGCCGAAGAAGTGACGAACCTAGGCTACACTTCCTCCACGACCAACAAAGGTGGGCTACTCATCCGCGTCCCTGGAGAAGACATGACGAAGCGCCGCTTCCTGACGGCGCACGTCGATACGCTCGGCGGAATGGTGAAAGAGATTCTCGACGAGGGTCGCCTGCGCGTTCATCGCATCGGGGGCTACGCATGGAATACCGTAGAGGGTGAATACTGCGAGGTGTTGGCATCGGGCGGATCGACCGTCACGGGGACGATCCTCCTACACAACACGTCCGTCCACGTCAATCGCGAAGTCGGCGATCTGAAGCGCGCCGACGACAACATGGAGGTCGTCCTCGATGCACCGGTGGCCAGCAAAGACGACGTGCGCGCGCTCGGCATCGAAGTAGGCGATTTCGTCGCTTGGGACCCCCGCGTGGCCGTGACGGAATCGGGCTACATCAAAAGTCGCCACCTCGACGACAAGGCTAGTGTAGCCGTCCTCTTCGGGCTGCTTCGCTACCTGAAAGCCACGGCCGTCACCTTGCCGCACGGCCTCGACATTCTGATCAGCAACAACGAAGAGATTGGGTATGGAGGCAATTCCAATATCGCCCCGGAGATCGTCGAGTACCTGGCGGTCGACATGGGTGCGATCGGCGACGGGCTGACCACGGATGAACACTGTGTGTCCATCTGCGCGATGGATGCCTCTGGCCCCTATCACGAGGGCCTTCGCCGCCACCTGGTCGCGCTCGCAAAAGAGAACGGACTTCGCTACGCGATCGACATCTACCCGTACTACGGTTCTGATGCGTCTGCCGCCGTCCGCGCCGGTGCGGACGTCCGCCACGCGCTCATCGGCCCTGGCGTCGCGAATTCACACGCGTACGAACGCACGCATCTCGACGCTTTGCAACATACGTTTGACCTCCTGCTCGCCTACGTCCAGTCCCCGATGCTCGCCTGACCGGTTCCGTCTGTCGGGAAAGCCGTCTAGGAGCGGATGTCCGTACCTCCAAGCGTCCTTTGCATACTATATATCAGTGGATTTGCGATGCTTGGAGGTGAGCGCACGTGCAATTGAATACCATCATCAAACTCGGTTCTCTGGCATTTGATGTGGCGAGTGATCAAAAGGTGCGCGAGTTGGCGGGATTGGTTCACAAGGGTGCAAGGCGCCGGGGTCTGATTGGGGCTGTACCGCAACAGGCGCAGTCTGCGCCTGTCGTTTCGCCCAGTCACTGGCCGAAGCAAAACAGCCCGATCCCATTCGCGCCAGGTAGCCATCACGGGTCGCCTGCTAGCGCAGGGAGTGTACAGACGACGACATCCGCTCCCCCGGCGACACAGGCTCCGAAGGCCGCCGCGAATGCTCCTGCTGAAGAATTTGACTTAAAAAAATGGGCCACAATGGATAATGCGAAGAAAGTGCTTGGATGGGCGGGATCTGTGACGCAATTTCTAACGAAATAGACACAGTCCCAATAGGGAAAGGGACAAAGGGACGGGGGAAACCGATTGACCACAGCTACGCCGACACGACCCACGCTCTTCCTCTACCGCCTCTTTCACGACGTCATGCCCTTGGCGAGGCAGCAAATTCAGCGCTGGACGGCGCTTGCACAGGTGATTCCGCACAAGGAGCTGCGGCAGCAGGCGCTATCCAGTCTCGCACACAAACGGTTCCACGCCGACGGAGGCAGTGTCTATGCCGCAGCCAACCGTACATACGCGGCGACGCTCGTCGAACTGATCGTGGCACTGCAAACCATCAGCGATTACTTGGACAACCTGTGCGACAGGTGTGATCGATACGATGCGACGGATTTTCATCGGCTGCACGACGCGATGCGGGATGCGGTGGTGCCAGATGCGCCGTTGCGCGATTACTACGCCTTTCGGGGACATCCAGACGATGGCGGGTATCTGCCGGAACTCGTGCGCACGTGCCAGCGCTGTGTTCGCTCGTTGCCGAATTACCACGTGGTGCAGCGCCGCGTGTCGTGGTACGTGGAGCGATACAGCGAATTACAGGAGCACAAGCACATCCATCCGCAAGACCGCCAGCCTACGTTGGTCGAGTGGAGCGCCCCATTCGTAGAACAGCGCGACGACGTGGCATGGTGGGAATTCGCATCCGCCACAGGTTCCACGCTTGGCATGTTTTCGCTGTTCCTCGCGGCCACGGAAGACGTCGACGAGGCGACCGTGGAGGAGACACACAGCCACTACTTCCCGTGGATCTGCGGGCTTCACATTTTACTCGACTATTTGATTGACTTGGACGAGGACGCGCGGGAGGGGGACTTTAATTTCGTCGCCTGTTATCCCGACGAGGAAACCGCGCGGCAGAGAATTTTTCACTTCGCTGCACAGAGCTGGCGGCGGGCGAAGAAGATATCGTATGGAGGGCGAATTCATCGCTTTGTCGTTCAAGGGTTGCTCGGCATGTACTTGTCGGACGACAAAGTGCGGCTGCAACCCTCGGTGAGAAAAGCCCGTAAAATGGTGTATCGATTTGGTCCGACCGCTTGCATGTTCTACTTCGCGACGGTGCTCTACCGCCGCATTCGTTAGGCAGCTCGGCACGCGCTCGGCCGCTGCCTAACGGGAAGCGCCTCATGCCCTGTCCCGACGAATTTTCACACTGACTTGTCCGAAAATGCCCGGGATAGGTGCACCCGGTTTCTCCACTTCTACAGTTACCGACTGCAACCGAGCAAACGTCGTCAGAAGCTGGCGGGCGACGTCCTCCGCCACCGCCTCGATCAATTTCTTCGGCAGGCCCTCGACCACCTCGCGGACAATGGCGTATACACGGGCGTAATCCACCGTTTTCGACACATCGTCGGTACGTCCAGCCTCACTCAGTTCACATGCGAGCCACACATTGACGACAAACCGCTGCCCGATCGCGTTCTCCTCGGGCAGTACGCCATGATACCCAAAAAAGGGCATACCCTTGAGTACGATTTCGTCCACTCTCACACCACTCCAATTACAATTCCTTCGATCTCCCCACGTAATCCAAACTCGCGGCAATCTCCGCACCGAACAACAGAATGATACCGGCGATGTACATCCAGAGCACCAAGAGGATGACGACCGTGAGGGTGCCGTAAATCAAATGGTAGCTGACCAAGTGACTGGCGTATACCACAAATAGTGCTCGGGCGAGATCGAGTGCGACGGTGGCGGTCATCGCCCCGATCAACACACTGTTGACATCCACCCTGCGCGAGGGCAGATAGCGATAAAACACAAAACACGTGACAAATAGGGATAAGGGATAGATCACGCGCGTCAGCCCATGAATGCCGGGTGCCCAGCGCGCCACTTCACCCCACCACGAGACATGCTCGGCGATGTGCGGATACAGAGCGAGGGCGATGGACGAGATCACCGCCAGAAAGATGAGCAGAATCACCATCGTAAATCCGACAATGCGCCGGGCCAAAAACGACCGCTGTTCCTCGAGTTCGAAGATGGTGTCGAGCGCTTGCTGCACGGCGATGAACGAACTCGTCGCCGACCACGTGAGCGTCACGAAGCTGACGATGCTGATTCGCGGGCCGACGGAGCCGAGCGTTTGAATACTCAACTTGATAAATTGGTTGGCTGCTCCGACATCTGGATAATAGGGCTTGAGGGCATTGACCAACGAGTCTTCAAAATTGTATTGCGGGACGACGAGACTGGTCCCGTAGATGATTAAAATCAGCAGCGGAAACATCGAGAACACCGCATAAAAGCAAATCTGGGCCGAGAGGGAGGCAATATCATGTTTGAAAATTCGAGCGGCCAGCAGGGTGAAAAAACGCCCGACTAGGTGCATCCGTTCCTCCATGAACCAGCACTCCTACCACAAATCGTCTTCTATTCCCCATTCTTGCCGTAAAAACGTCGACCAATCGTTTGATAGCGGACATTTTACGACGACGTCCTGTTCGTCGTAAGGGTGATAAAACGACACCTCGCAGGCATGCAGCGCAATGGCGTCCCGCGCGGGCCAATGATCAATCCGCTGTCCACCGTACTCCACATCGCCCAGGATGGGCGCTCCGATGGAAGCGCAGTGCACGCGAATTTGGTGTGTGCGCCCAGTCTCAAGTTCGCACGACAACAGCGAGAGATGTTCCCCTTGCAACGGCGAAACAGCTCGTACCAGGATATGTGTACGCGCCTCTTTTCCCGTTGATGATACACGGTAGAACGAGGATCTGTGTCGATCCCGGCCGATCGGCTTATCCACCGTCTGCGAACGAGCTAACTCGGCTCCGCATACCACAGCGACGTAACGCCTAGCCATCCGGTGACGCACGAGCTGTGCATCGAGCGCCCTCGCAGCGAAGCCGTGCTTGGCGTACACGACCGCCCCTGTCGTCGGCCTGTCCAACCGGTGCGCATGTAAAATGGGCAACACCTGCCCAGTCTCCTGATAGTAGCGCGCGACCAATCCGTCCAAGGTCAGATCGGAGGGATTGTCCGAGTGAACGATGACGCCTGCAGGTTTATTGACGACGAGGACGTGATCGTCCTCATAACAGATCGCGAACCCAGCGACGCCCCTGCCAGACGATTCCGGCCAGCCAGACACAGGGGTTGGGTCCTTTAACACGAGCCGGCTGCCCGCCTTCAATTCATCGCCGCGGCGCAGCGTTTGTTTGCCTGCAACGACGTGTCCTGCCGCGAGCAACTTCTGGGAGAATGCCATCGGTAGTGCTAGCGCCGTCGTGAGCACATCCTCGACTCGCCAACCACCGTACCGCTTGTCGAGGTGCACGTGAAGAAATCCTGCCCTCATCTCACATCGCATTCGACCATTCCTTCCTTCCCCGCCACTTAGCCGTACTTGACAGCAGCCGGAATCACTCATTCCTGGGATTGAGCAACTGGCACAATCCAGTACAACGGTCGGCGAGCGTGCAAAAATGGCGCGATGCACCCTGGCACCGCGCCACCGAAAAACGTGTTGTGTTTAGACCGCTTCGACGTATTCGACGTCTGGTGCGACCTTTTTAATCGCACGCTCCACACCCATCTTTAGGGTCATCACGCTGGCCGGACAACCAACGCACGCCCCTTGGAGCGATACAAATGCAGTTTTTGTCATGCCATCGTACGACACAAACTCGACATCGCCGCCATCCATTTGAATCGCTTCTCGAATGGAGGCCAGCGCTTCTTGGATACGGTCTTCAATGGAGGCTGTGGAATCCATAGACATATCGCATTCCCCCCGTATGTAATAGAATACGCGCTTGGCGCGCGTTGATGCAAGTGACAAACTGACAAATGTTTGTGCGCGACACGAGGCAGCACCAGCCTCGCCTCTGCGGTGCCGCGCACAACAAATCTCAAGCAAGCATCAACCCTTGACCAATTGCTTCTGAAAACCGATGGTGTTCGGCTCGACTCGAAAAACTTCGCGAAATCCTAGGCTGCGTGTAAATGCCAGGCTCTGCGCGTTGTTCTCTTGAACGAAGACCTCGAGCGTGCGAACGCCCTGGCGGGCTGCCTCTTCCTCCAAGCGGGCCATCACGGTTTTGCCGATGCCAGATGACTGATGCTTGGGATCGATGACCATCGCGCTCACGTGCATCTTCGCGTCAGGGCCAATCAAATACGAGTAATACCCAATGGGCTTGCCGTTTCGCTCGATGACGAAAGTTGGGGCACCCGACTGAATGTAGCGAAGAAACTGCTCTTCGGGGAACGGCTGGCCAAAGGCCTGCTCGTGGATGGTACCCAACTGCTGGCGCGTGAGCTGAATGATGTACGCGTCGTCCTCCGCTGTGCGAGTACGATAAGTGAGAACTGCGGCAGCCGGCTTGGCGGCCTTCTTCTTCGCTTGCACCTTCGGTTTTTGCACGACTTTCTTTTTAACTTTCTTCGGAGCGGGTTTTTGACCCACCATTAGATGAACAGTGTTCGGCATATTGGTTCGACCTCCCTGAATGGTTCCCCACCGTCGACACAACAACCTATGCACCTGCCCATACTTTTGACATGAAAAGGTGTGGCCTCCGCTTCGTGCTGGAGGCAGCATGCACAACAAAAAGGGGATATCCAAAAGTCGTCACGACTCTCGAGATATCCCCACACCATCGTCTAAAACTTTGCCCGGAAGACCCCTTTAGGAGTTCCCCCCACGTCGCAGAAAGCGGCGTTTTGGCTTGTCCTCGACAGCTTGCGCCTTGGATTTGCGCTGTGCTTGTTGAGCTCGTTTGCTCTGCACTTCCGAAACCACATTGCCGATGTAGTTGCCCATGATATCCATGCGGTATTTGTGGTTAATTTGAATTTTGTCATACTCTTCCTTGGTGGTCCGGAACGTCACGTTTTGCACTCGGTTCATGTGTACGCCCTTCATGGTTTGCCCCACGGTGACGCGGCCCACTACTTGGTAGGTGCGAAATGGCACATACTTGGTCACGCCCGATTGACCACGCTCGCGAAGGCGCCGCTTGTTAAGTACGAACACCTCGTGCCGTTCCTTCATCGCCAGATACTGTGCATCAAATGCTTTCTGGCGCTTGCGTGCAAAGATAAATACGACTGTGTAGACGGCGATCACGATTACGAGGATCCCGCCAATAATGATCCAATACCACAAAGGATTCTTCCTCCTGCCACGTCGGGTAGTCTCGGTCTAAGCGAAAAGAGATGTGGCAGATGTACCGCTCCCCGACATCACTTTTCGGACAGTGCCTTTATTGTACCACGGATTCTTCCTTTGGCCGTAGCAGATTCTTGGCGATCCACTTCATGCCCACGGACGGATGGAACATCACCTGGACCTGGTCGTCACCGCCGTCTTTGCCAGCTGCTACGTGCAGGACGATACCTTCGCCATGCTGGACGTGGCGCACGTGCATCCCAGGGCTGATGGCCAAGTTGTGCTGCACGGCGAGATCGACTTTGTTGACCCAGTCGTCCGGCAATTCGCTGAGAAATCTCGACGGATCTCGGTTCGTCACATGGCCGAAAAGCGTCCGCTCGACCGCATAAGTCATATATAGTTGATCCATGGCCCTCGTCATGCCAACATAACAAAGATTCCGCTCTTCTTCCACAGCCTGTTCGTCGTCCATCGACCGCGGGTGCGGAAATAGCCCCTCTTCCATGCCAATGAGAAACACCACTGGGAACTCGAGGCCCTTGCTCGCGTGCATCGTCATCAGCCGGACATTGCCTTTGCCTTTCTCCTTCTCCTTATCGACATCGCTTAGAAGACTCACCTCTGCGAGAAACTCCTGAACAGTGCCGCCGCGGCGTTTATCAAACGACTTCGTGACGCTGAATAGCTCGTCGATGTTTTCAACGCGCTGGAGGTCTTCCTTCTTGCCAGATTGCAGATACAATTCGCGATACTTCGTGGCGTGCAACACTTCAGCCAGGTATTCACTGACTGGCATGCCTTCCATCCAGAGCATGAGCTCTTGCAGTTGTTCATGAAACTGACGCGCGGCTTCACTGGCCCGATTCGATGCACCTGCCGCTTCGCCATACTTCAAGGCCTCGAAAAGTGTGATACCCGCTTCGTGGGCGTGATCGAGAAAGCGACCAACCGTCTGTTCACCAATGCCGCGCTTCGGCGTATTGATGATCCGCAGCAGTGAAATCTCATCCTTCGGATTCGTCAGCACGCGCAAGTAGCAAAAGATATCCTTGATCTCGCGTCGATCGTAAAATGTGAGGCCTCCGACGATCGTATAAGGGATAGCCTGTCCCATCAAGGCTTCCTCGATGACGCGCGACTGTGCATTGGCGCGGTACAACACGGCACAATCGCCATAACTGCCGCCGTCTTCTACGTGTTGCGCGATGGTACCGGCGACAAACCCCGCCTCTTGCTCGCTGTCCGTCAGGCAGACGACACCGACGTCTTTGCCGCGCCCGCGAGTAGCTCGAAGCACTTTCTCCCGGCGCTTCTGATTGTTCGCGATGAGCGCGTTCGCCGCCGACAAAATCGCTTCGGTGGACCGATAGTTGCGTTCGAGCAAAATCACCGTGGCTTCTGGATAGTCCCGCTCGAACCGCAGCATGTTTTCGCTGTCGGCGCCTCGCCACGCGTAAATGGCCTGATCGGCGTCACCCACAGCACACAGGTTGCGATGCGCCTGCGCCAAGGTCTGAACGAGTTGATACTGCGCTTGGTTCGTGTCCTGATACTCGTCGATCAGAATATAGCGGAACTTCTCCTGATAGCGCCGGAGCACGTCTTCGTCGGTTTGGAGCAACCTGACCGTTTGAATGATGAGGTCGTCGAAGTCCATAGCGTTGGCCGCAAACAGGCGAGCTTGATACAGCTCGTAGACGTCCACGGCGACAGCCTCGTTGAGGGACTCGTCTAGTGGTAGACGTTTGACGTCCGCTGTGGTGTACATTAAATTTTTCCAGTGTGATATCACGCTGCCAATTTGTCGGGGGTCAAACTTCTTCAAATCACAGTTTAAATCGAGTAAACTCTGCGCGATAAGCGCCTGTTGATCATCGCTGTCGAGAATGGTGAAATTCGCAGTGTAGCCCAGCGCCTCCGCCTCACGGCGAAGAATCTTCACACAGATGCTGTGGAATGTACCCATCCACAAGTCGTCTGCGCGGGCACCGATAAACTTTCGGATGCGCTCCTTCATCTCGCGCGCCGCTTTATTGGTAAACGTGATCGCGAGAATCTGATGCACAGGAACCTTGTGCTCGCCAATCAAGTACGCAATTCGTCGGGTGAGCACACTAGTCTTCCCGCTTCCCGCTCCAGCGACGACCAGAAGCGGGCCACTCACCGTCTGAACTGCCTGCTTCTGTTCCGGATTTAGCCCTTCAAGCAAATTCAAACGTTCGTCTCCCATCGCCGACGCCTCCTTTTGGACAAGCCTGCAATAGTACAGACTACCACGGAGACGTCAGTACGTGAAGAGACAACCGTTCAGTTGTGCGGAATCGACATCCCAACCTCATCTGCCATGACCCGCGAAGGCTCTGTCACGTCAGCCGCCGGGAGGCGATAGAGGGCGTCAATTTCCGCTTGATAGCGTTCGCCGACCTGTTTCGGTTTCACTTTCAGCGATGGCGTCAGCAGATCGTTTTCGATCGTGAAGGGCTCTGCCACGACGATTCGCTTCGGCTGCTCAAACCTCGCGAATTGTGCGGTGGTCCGCGCGACCTCCGCTTCCAGGAGAGCCACCATTTGAGCTGAATCGTGCGCGAGCTCTGAATGTTTGCGCTTCCACCCAGCCGTGGCAGCCTCATTCGGGACGACGACGGCCGCGACAAATTTGCGGCCCTGGCCGATGAGGCACACCTGATCAATGTAGGGGCTTTGCAAGATCTCTGCCTCAATCGGCGCTGGGGTGACTTTCTTCCCGGTGGACAGAACAATCAGATGCTTCTTTCTATCTGTGATTTTGATATATCCATCCGCGGACACCTCCGCCATGTCGCCGGTACGCAGCCAGCCGTCCTCTGTATACGCCTGGAGATTCGCCTCGTCATTATCGTAATACCCGGGCGAGATACTAGGGCCGCGCACCAGTAGCTCGCCGTCGCTGGCCACCTTCACCTCGACGTTGCTCAACCGTCGGCCAACCGTCCCAAGGCGCGGCGCGTCTGGAGAGTTAAAAGCGATGACCGGTGAAGTCTCAGTCATCCCATACCCCTCGTATACCTGCATGCCCAGTGCCATAAAAAATCGGCAGACGTGCGGCGAGAGGGGTGCTCCTCCACTGACGATAAAGCGGAGTCTCCCGCCCATGACCTGCTTGATTTTCTGATAGACCAACTTGTCGAACAGCTTTGTTCGAACCGGCGATACACGTCTCCTCTCGACATACAGCTTCGCTCCAGCCGCCATAGCGCTTTCAAAGATCCGCTGTTTGATGCCGCCGGCCTCTCGCATCTGCCCTTCAACCCGCTCTTGAACCTTTTCAAGCAACCGGGGAACGGTGGTAAACATCGTTGGCCGAACGCGGGCGAAGTCCGCGACGATCGTGTCGATACTGGTCGCATAGTACACCGCACTACCCGATAGCAGAGGAATATATTCGCCGCATGTGCGCTCAAAGATATGGCTCAAGGGCAGGTACGACAAGTGGACGTCCTCTGGGCCAATGTCGAGTCGCTCCTTGACAGCGACGTAGTTTGACAGGATGTTTCGATGCGTGAGCAGGACGCCTTTTGGCAGGCCAGTAGTTCCTGAGGTGTAGACGATCGTCGCGACGTCGTCCAACTGCACCGCCCGCAGGCGAGTTCGAACGATGGCTTCGTCTGCCTTCTGTTGGCTCCACGAGCGGTAACTATACACGGGCCACGGCGCCGAAAGCACGTCTGATCCCCTGTACTCCTGCTCGTTCAGGATGACCACGAACCGAATTGGCAATGCCTCCTCCTGATGGGCGGCGACGAGCTTCGCGAGTTGTTTCGCGTCTTCGACGAAGATCCCAGACATGCCTGAGTGGCGGACGATGAAGCCCAACTGATTGGGCGGCAGACTTGGATACACTGGAACGGTCCACGCTCCGATCGTCAGAATGGCAAAATCGCAAATCGGCCACCACGACCGGCCGGCAGAGATCAGCCCCACCCGCTCGCCAGCCTGCACGCCGTGCCCCAAGAGGCTGTGCGCTACGCCGAAGATTCTCGCAGACATCTGGGCGAACGTCAGTGAATCGGCGTCGGCGCCCGCCGGATCGGACAAGGCGAGGCGGCCAGAGTGTTGGTAAGCGGTTTCAAAAAAGGTTTGCGGCAATGAGGAATACGGGATGGAGTTGGACATCGGACACGCCTCCTGTATACGCTTACAGTTGCACCAAAAAAAACCCGAGTTGCAGAGTTCCGCACAAATGACACCGTGTCATTTTTATTTAATTCGTCACATTCGAAAAAATGCCTTCTCTTACCACTAATTTATTTTTTTGACCTGATTTTTGCTATCCGGTAAATGACCACCAGCGCGCCGAGGGCAACTGCCACGAGAAGCGTCGTCAGCGCGAGATGTCCTGTGTGCATTACGCCGACATACACGAGTGCCCAGGCTACCTGGTACGGAGCCATGCCAAGCGCGCTCGCCAGCGCGTATGCGAGCAGTGAAACGCCGGGAATTGCTCCAAGGATGAGATTCACCGCGAGAAATGGGAGCGGCAGGAGTTGAATGAAGACGAGTGTCCAAAATCCCCCTGGTTGTAGGCGGTCGACAATGCGTCGATACGTCGGGTACGCGCGCGGATGATGAACCAGCCTCGAAATACTCGGTGCCGCGATGCGCCCGACGAAAAACAGAATCACGCCTCCGGCGAGCGCACCCAACCAATTTTCGATGCTCCCTGCCACCGTCCCCTGTGCGCGTAAGCAGGCTGTCATCACGGGCTCCGATGGGATCGGCAAAATGCTGGCAATGGCTTGCAATGCGACAAACATCAGGGCTCCTGAGAACCCGTGCCCACGCTCGCCAAGCGCACCGAGATACGGTACGCGGATAAGCACCAAACACGCAAGTAAAGAGAGTATAGAAAGGATGCGGAGGATAGGACCCCTATTCTTCATCTGTTCCCTCGCCTCCGCTCATTTGCTAGGATAGGTTTGATGTGTTAGAGCAAGACAAGGAGGTCGGCCCATGTATAAAGTGGGACTGGTGGCTTTGCCACAGTTTGCACTTGCTGGCGTGTGCACACTGCTACAGTCGGTGCAACAGCGGGAGTGGCGGTTGCGCGTGTTCTCCCTGACTGGTGATAGTGTGACCACTGCTGAGGGACTGCGGCTGATGGCTGACGCCGCCATGCAGGATACCGTACCTCTCGATTTACATCTGCTTATCATCCCTGGTGGTCATTATACATCGGAGATTTGGAATGACACCCGATTACATCGGTTTCTGCGCCAATACGACGGACAACGGCGATGGATCGCCACCGCGTCCGAAGGCATTATCTGCGTCGCAGCGGCTGGCCTCTTAGGAGGGACGATGTACAGTGCACCAGAGGGCATCGATGCCAGTTTCGCACACCTCTTGCGGCACGCCGTTCGTCGGCAAAGCCCCGTCACCGTGGATGCGAATGTCATCTCCTCTGACAGTACCGAACCTGCGGCCTTCGCGGACGTCGTCTGTCAGAGAGTCGAATTGCAATTTTAATGGTATAGCTTTTCAGAAATCGTTCATTCTCCAAGCGAATGGTCATGCTATGATGGGACGGGTGGTGCTCTTCACGACAAAACACTACCCTGTTCGACATTCCGATTCGTGCGAACCAAATACTCTTGAGGGGGTTTTTTTAGATGCGTTTTCGTCACACAGTCCAAGGCTTGGCCGTGGCGTTGGTCGCGCTGACACTCGCCGCAGGTTGTGGAACCAATAACAGCACGGGTGGCTCCGCGCAAAAACAGCCTTCGCAAAGCAACCCGAGCGCCGCTGCGAAACAACCCGTGTTGAAACCCACGACCAAACAGTGGTCGTCGCCACCGAAGATGATGATCGATACAAGCAAACAGTATAATGCAGTCGTACATACGAATTACGGAGACTTCACGATTCAGCTGTTTGCCAAACAGAGCCCCTTGACCGTCAACAATTTCGTCTTTCTGGCGAAGAATAACTTCTACCACGACGATAAGTTTTTCCGGATTATCCAATCGTTCATGATTCAGACAGGGGATCCGAAAAATAATGGGACCGGGGGCCCCGGGTACCAATTCAAAGACGAGTTGCCACCGAAGGAAAAATACGCCCCAGGCATCGTGGCGATGGCGAATGCCGGCGCCAATACAAATGGCAGCCAGTTCTTTATCGGCACCGGACAACAAGTGGACAGCCTAAATCAGGAACCTAATTACACGATTTTCGGAAAAGTGGTGTCCGGGATGGACGTTGTCGACAAGATCGCCGCGATTCCGGTCGTGGAAAATCCACAGAGCGGTGAAGACAGTGAACCGACAAAGACGGCTTACATCGAGTCTGTCGACATTCAAGAGAAGTAACCCACTGGAGGAGTTTATATGAGACGCCAGTGGCTGTTATCCATTCTGGTGATCGTCGTTGTCGGCATCATATACTTGCGCAGCGGTGGACAAGTCCCCTTGCCAGACCACTATCAGAAGACGGCCTCGGGCGTGCGCATCTCTGCCAAGATGGAACAAATCCCATCTAACAGCTCTGGCGAAGCGTGGAACCTTGGGCACAATAACCAAGGATCGTATTTCGTCAACATGTATGTGAACGGTCGCCAGCGTCGGATCTTCTCATCGCGCAAGGTCCTCGCGAAGAAGTCTGACGGGACCTTGTACCAAACGGCGGGTGTTATTCAGTTTGGATCGCAAAAATATCACGCGGTCGACATCTTCGTTCAATCAGGTGGCAAATCGGGATATATCGATTTCGCGAAAGGGTGAGGCGCTCGACGACGACGCCTCACGTTTGTTGACGTTTCCCGCAGAGGTTGCTTATATAGAGTAGTGCGATTGTCGAAAGGTGTCGTACCGCTGACCTTTCCAGATTTCATGGGTTAAATTAACCGAATAGGAGTTGACCGCCACGTGACGGCAACAAGTATCATTCTTGCGGCGGGTCGTTCCATGCGACTGCGCCCGCTCACTGATCATCAACCAAAGTGCCTGTTGGACATGGGCCCGAAAAAGATATTGGATTGGCAGCTCGACGCGCTCAAATCCGTCGGTGTGCTAGACGTCCGCATGGTCGTCGGTTACCAAAAGGAAATGATTCAAAGCCATATCGCAAATCACCACCCGGAATTGCGAGTCACATATATTGAGAACCCGGATTTCGAGACAACCAACACCCTGTACTCACTTGCAAAAGCCCTGCGGGATTTCGAAGGTGATTTCTACTACATGAATGCCGATGTCGTCTTCGAACAGAGCATTTTGCAGCGCCTGAGTACCTACTCGGGCGGCGGCTTCCTCGCCATCGACCGCAAACAGTGCCGCGAAGAGGAAGTAAAAGTCCAGGTAGACAACGACCAAATTACGGCGATCGGCAAGCACTTAGATCCTGGTGCGAGCTACGGCGAGTTCATCGGCGTCGCCAATTTTACTGGCGACTTTGCCAAACGTTTCCGCGCTACGGTGCTCGACGAGGCGGTGTCGCCGAACGAGATGAAATTTTTCGAACATGCGCTCGACGTGATGGCGGACAAGCACGACATGTTTGCCGTGGACATCACTGGCCTGCCTTGTGTCGAAGTCGACTTCCCTGAGGACTATGAATACGCCATTCAGGAGGTCCTTCACGCGTTTGTGCAGGTGACGAAAGATGAGTGAACTCGCCAAAATCAACGCGTGTGCGAAACGGCCTATCGATATTTGGACAAATTTCATTTATTACCCGTTGTCCATTCGCCTCGTCTACGCCGTTCGCAAAACCGGTATCACGCCGAACGCGTTGACGATATCGTCGCTCATCATCGCGCTGGTTGGCTGCGCATTTTTCCTGCGCGGAGTGCGGCAAGATGTACTCATTGGACTTCTACTCGTCCAAATCTCTTACGTGGTCGACTGTGCCGATGGGCAACTTGCACGCTACAAGCAGCAGTTTTCCCCTGTAGGCGGATGGATTGACCAGGTTGCCGATAGAATCAAGGAATTTTCCATTTACACGAGTCTTGCCTATGGCTATACGAGGTTACATGGCTCCGACAACCAAATCTGGTTGTATGCGATGTTCGCTCTATTCGTCCTCTATCTATTGGAGTATTACGGGCAGATTCGCATGGGCAAACCACAGCCGGCTGTCAGCGCACAACCTAGTGCAACTAGAGAAGAAGACGCGCAATCGCAGGACGGTTTTGCACGTGCTCAACGGTTGCGCGCGTTCATTCCATTTCGGGGCTTTCTCATTGGCGAACAGTACTTTGCGTTGCTCGCGTTCATCGTATTTGACGCGGTTCGTCCATTCTTCCTGTTCGTCGGTATCCTTGGTGGGCTCATGTGTATCTATCGGCCCGTCATTCAGTACGTGAAATTAAAGCGCAACAGTATGTAATGAATCGGCATGTCGAACTCAATCGCTAGCAGTTGGAGGCCATCTTATGTACCCAACCGTCGTCATCACTGCTGCCGTCCCTTGGGACGGCATCACCGCCCGGCCACAGCACCTCGCCAGACAATTGGCGGGGCGCGGTTGGCCTGTTTTGTTCGTCGAGCCGCCCGTGACGCTCATCGGTCCCTTTCGCAATCCGTCCTTGCGCGACAAAATGCTCCCGAAGACCCCAGTAGCCGAGGTGCAATCCCTTGGCGACGGGCAAATTCGAGTACTGCAGCCGATGACGACGATTCCCTTTTATCACATGGCTCGTTTCGTAAACCGGTTCAACCAGCGGCTGCTAGCCCGACAGATCCGCCAGCACGTCCACTCTGACGTCATTCTCCTGTCCAACTTACCCAGTTCAGTCGATTTGATTCCGTGGCTCAGCCCTATCGCCACTTTCTACGACTGCGTCGACGATCACGGCGCGTTTGGCGGCCTCACGCGAAGTGACGTGATCGAGTCACTCGAAGCGGATATGGGTTATCAGAGTCGTGCCGTCTTCGCTACGGCCGACGCACTCGTGGAGAAAATGCGGCGCTTTCACAACGATGTGTACCTCGTTCCAAACGCAGTCGAGCTCGATCACTTCGCGCAGACCTCAACTGCTGCACCACACCCCGACCTCGGCGACATCCCTTCGCCTCGCGTCGGCTTCATCGGCGGCATTGGAGCTTGGTTAGACTTCGAGTTGCTCTACAACCTAGCCACGACGCGCAAGGACGTTCAATTTGTGTTCGTCGGCCCGGTGGAAACGGATGTGTCAAGAATCCGTGCCTTGCCGAACGTCCACTTCCTTGGCCGCAGGCCGTACGCACAATTACCGGAGTTCCTCGCCGGCTTCGACGCGTGTCTCTATCCGTTCGCGAACACGAAGCTGACGGAGAGCGTGAATCCGGTGAAGGTTTATGAATACCTAGCCGCTGGCAAGGAAGTTCTCGCGACGCCAACGCGTGAAATGAGTAAATTTACCGACCATGTCTGGCTGACGCCTGACGCAGACAGCGCGGCATCAGCCATCACGGCCATCCTATCCGGTCAAACTCGCTCCGCCCTGCAGGCGCGTGAAACGTTTCTGCGCGAACAGACGTGGTCGGCGCGCGGAAGTCAAATTGAGTCTGTCATCCTGCGACATCTTCCAGATTCATTCAAGGCTTAAAGCACCGTGTCGAGGGTTGCCATAGAAAAAAGCCTCCAATTCCACCTGAACAGTGGATTTGGAGGCTTTTTGATCATCTACGGCGAGACGGTTAGTCTACGCGATTTGACAACGATAACCAAGGGCGCACCTTCACGCCGATGATACTGCCGATAAAACCACAGACCATCCAAGCCCAACCGTGCAAGCTGAACGATGCGATGCCATCGAAGTAAGCACCGATGTTACAACCGAACGCGATGCGAGCCCCATAGCCCATCAGTACACCGCCGACCAAGAGCCCCACGATCATGCGAGCTGGAAAACGCCGGAAATATGGCTTCGGAAATCGGCCCGCGAGCGACGCGGCCAACAACGCACCCACGATGACGCTGATATCGAGCACGAACGTCGAGTTGGTAAACAGGTTACTGTGAAAGGCCGTGGCGTTGCTAGGCACTTGCCAATATCCCCAATGAGTCACCGGAATGCCAATCGCTTGCGAAATTTTGGAGCCCACGAGTGCAAATGCGAAGGTGACGCCCCAGGCACCGCCAGTGATGACCATCACCACTGCGTTGCCAACAGCGAGGATGACGCTCCCGATCAAAAGCGACCAGGGCCCGCGGAAAATGGCCTTCCATCCGCGTCCACCACCGCGTACCATCGACTGAATCGTCCCGTGCTTGCGGCGTTCCCACACGAGGGTGCCAAAAAAGACAATCGCTAAGAGCAATAGATTAAATAGAAAACCACCTACTGCACCAAACGACTGAATGAACGAAACAGGTCCGGTATGCCACGTACCCTGCCACCACGTGAAGTTCCAACTGCCAAGGACTGAACCAACGATAAATGCGACGATCACGAGCAGTCCGCGCACGTCGCCACCACCTGTGTGGAAGAGCGTCCCTGACGCACAGCCATCCGCCACTTGCATGCCTAGGCCGAAGAGGAATGATCCCACGAACACAGACAAGCCCACAGGTGAAACGGATCCAACCACTGGGTGTCCGAAGATGTGTCCCCGCAGAAGAAGTGGCAAAAATAGGATGTTCGCAATCAGGAACATCACCATGTGCGACCTCAGCCCCGCACCCCGACGCGCGACGATGAAGTTGCGCCACGCGCTCGTAAATCCGTAGCGGGCATGGTATAAGGTGATCCCCAGTACGCCACCCACTAGATAGAGAAGTGCCTGTGCAAGGGAGATGGCGAAGCCGATATACAGCGTTCCAACCAAAAAGAGAATGAGTGCAAAGGTCATAAATCCCTTGTTGAAACCACGATTGCCTTCTGACTGCTGGCCGGCAGTGGGTCCATCCAGGTTGACCACACGATTTGAGATTGCCAAAGATGTCGCCTCCTCTCAGATGTTCTCCCGAATATCTTACACAAAGGTAGTAGCTAAATCAAGTTAATTCCAATCTCCTTTATCGGATTAATACAAAGAGAACAGCGGCTGTCGCCGTAGCGAAAGCCGCTGTTCTCCACACAGACACTCGCAAGGACCACTTATCGTCACTTGCGAAATGGAGCCGTCCCCTCTTTGGCGAGCATTTTAAAGACGATGTCGTCCATCGGAGGGTTGTGCAATCCTGCGCGCACATCTCGATAGTACCGCTCTAGTGGCAATCCTTTGGCGAGACTGCGGGCACCGACGACGCGCATGGCGAGATCGACGACTTCATAGGCGGCGGTCGTCGCCTGTGTCTTCGCCGCGCCAAACCTCGGACGCAAGCGAGGTCGATCCGCCTCCGAACTCGCATCCCAGCGGGCGGCTAGGTCATACATCAGCGTTCGTGCGCTCAGGAGTTTCAATTCCATTTGACCCAGTTTTTCCTCGATGTGTGGAACATCGGCGATTGGGTGAGACAAGCTATTCGGTTGGTACGTCGCCGCGAAGTTCATCGCAAAATCGCGCGCCGCCAGCCCCACCCCGAGATAGCAGGCTGGGATATGCAGCATCCAACCGCCACCGTCGTTGTTGCGAAGGCTGCGCTCCTTCGGATGTTTCACCGTCACGACGTGGCTGTGAGGCACAAACACGTCTTCCAACACGATGTCGTGGCTACCTGTCGCACGCATACCGAGCGTATTCCAGGTCTCGACGATGCGTACATCCTGCCCGCGCACGATGAACTCGCCAACCTCATCTGAATCCGCAATGCCAGCCGTCACCAGAATCCAGTCAAGCGCCGGAGACAGGGTGCTAAACGTCTTGCGGCCCGTGATCCGGTAACCGCCGTCGACCTGCGTAGCGGTCGTCTCCGGGCGCCCTCCGCGACTCGGGCTGCCCGTCGCCGGTTCGCTGGCACAACTGTTAATCAGAGCGCCTGTATCCATCACCGACTGGCAAATCGCTTGAAAAATCGTATCCGGAAACGCGTGACTCGCGCGTAGATTCAATATCATGCCGACGTGCCAACCGATGGCTAGGGCGGTTGAGCCATCTCCACGGGCAAGTTGCTCCTGGTGCAGCAGTAACTCCTGCAGCGAGATCTCCAATCCCCCATATTCCTTCGGCACGGTCCACGTCACGTAACCAGACTTGCGCAAATCAGCGATATTCTCATGGGGAAAGCTGCCGTCCTCGTCGTACTTGGCCGCTCGTTGTGCAAACGCATCTGCGAGTTCTTTCGTGATGCGAAGTCTCTCTCGCTGTTCAGGAGATGTTACAAAATAGTCGTCAAAGTACATCTGCTTCGTTCTCCTCCCCCGCTTACCTGCTCTCAACCAAGCTGTCGCGCCGCTCGAGCCGCGGGCCCTGCGTGTGGACGAAATACTCCCAATTCGACAGTTGGCCGAGACTCTGTTTCTCGCTTCCCCAGATGGAGCGGTTCAAGCCCGACTGTGTCCTGTGAGCTCGAAAGGACGCCAATTTTTGCACTTTCGTCGCTTGGATATCCACGGTTACCATGTCGATGACCGGCTGTGAATAGCGTTGAAACGCATTGACGTCATCACTCCAAGCGACGTAAAACAGTCGGCACAGCGGCTCCGATGCAGCAGTGCGGGCGTATGCCTCGAAGGCGCGGGTCGCCACGCGACCGATGGCACAGTGATCAGGATGTCCGCCGAGCGGATCGTGAAACGTGATCACCGCATCTGGACGCTCCTCTTCGAAGACGTCGAGCACTCGCTCTACCAAGGCCTCGATCGGTTGAATTTCCAGCGTCTTGTCGCGAAGATGCAGTAACTCGAGCCGCGCGATGGACAGCGCCTCACAGGCAGTTCGCAGTTCTCGCTCCCTCTGTGCGGCGATGGACTCGCGGGTGACCGCAGGCGGGACACCCATCCGACGGCCCATCTCTCCGAGCGTCGCACAAACGAGCACGACTCTGTGGCCCTCCTGCGCCAGTTTCGCTAGCGTCCCTCCGCAAATGAACGATTCATCGTCTGGATGAGCAAAAACAGCAACAATGGTAGACATCTGTTCCCCCCGCTCATTCTTAAAACGTACTCCGAACTCTTACATCGATAATGCTTTCGGGCTGACTTCCAGGCTATGTGCAATACGCGACTGATTGTCGTACGCCGTGAAGATGAAGACGCCGTTCTCTTCATAGAAATCTGTGACGTCATTGAGTTGGACGATGCCGTTCGGCTGTTCCCATTCGAGGTAAACCCGGTACGCTCCGTCGCCGTGAATGTGCGCGAGTTTCAATAGAACGGGTACGTTGCGTATGTAACCCTGTGGATTGACTTCCATGTGCAGATACACTGTTTGACCGACGTACTGTGCAAGCCACGCTTTGGCTTCATCGACACTTTTGACCTGCATGCGTTCACCTCTTCTCGAACGAGCGGGAAGCGAATCGTTGCCATCCCTTTATCTCGATTTTACCTTCTTTACGCTAGGACGCAAAAGTGGACGCAAAACTTGCGTCCACTTCTGGAAAGGTCACTAGATTCAATTGACGGCGTCGTCTGCAGCTTGTTCTGTAGGAAATACCATCCACGCGTCCGGCAAGTGGCGTTGACCGTTCGGATCGAGTGTGGAAGGTGAATTGATAATCTTCCCGTCGTCATAGAGCACCGACGAAGAGCCACCGTCCATCGCACAGGCGTTCACGGCGTGGTACTTGAGCATGATATCCATCACCTGCTTCATGCTGGCACCGACCGAGTGCCCACCGTGCAAGCGGCCGTTGATCACGACAAAGATCACCGTACCATCGCGTTCCTGACCGATGGCCGTGCGCGGATCGAGCCCCCAGCCACCGTCGCCTTGCGTGATGGTCGGTTGCCCATCCACCACTAACTCAGGATGGAACTGCATCGCGTCGCGAACGCCGATTTGTGCCAAATCACTCGTCGTATAGTTGCCCATGACCATCACGCCGTCTTTGGTAAAGCCGACGGTCGCCCAACTGGGATCGGTTTTCGACGACTGTTTCACCATACCGTTCACGTATTCCAATCCGACTGGTATACCGCCCCAACCATTGCCATTCGGATCTTCGAAGCCGCTCGCGTTCACACCCGCTATCGCGCCCACGCGTTTCGCCATATCGGTGATATACTCACCCGTCGAACCGTGTACCTGTGCAGGTACCAGACGCACCAGCTTCGGATCTTGAACCAACATGACATAACCGGTATACCCGTCCTGATGAAGCGGGATGACCTGAACCGGTTGCCCACCGCTGACATCGGTGATGTCCCTCGTATTTGCGACAGAGACATCATCGGTGCTCGATTGCCGGACGGAGATGCCGTTGAGCCCTTTCAAGATCTGCGCGTATTCCGAGGGGGTCGTCAAATAGCGGGCCCATTCGTAGTGGCGCGTCGAGGCCACCGTCTCCGCGGCCAAAAGCCGCAGATTCGAGCCCCACGGTGTGCCAAAAGCCACGCCGATGCTGCCGCCAAATAGCAACAAGAGGACGCCAAAGACGGTCAGGCTCGCGGTGACCAGCCGCCGTTTCCGGCGGCGCCCCTTGTCGGCTCGCCGCGCCTTGCGCGTCGAATGTGTATGTGAGTGCGTCTGTCGTTCGGGTTGATGCTGCATATACATGCTCCTCCCCGGCAGAACCCATAAATTTTGAAGTGCTAGAGTAGACGACAATGGCTAAAGAACGCGATTCACGTTCTTGCATGTTAGACGTTGTACTCCGTGTAGACGTTACACCAAAAGCGAGAATGCACAAAAAAACGGCGTGCAGGAGCACTCGCTGTGAATACTCCTGCACACCGTACATTCTACTTTGATTTCGCGTAGCTGTTAAGCCTTCTCGACAGGATTATCCCGGTAGGTGATCCAGTCGCTCCAACTTCCCGCATAGAGTCGCACGTCCTCTGCGCCCGCCAGTTTCAACGCAAAGATGTCGGCGCAAGCCGTCACGCCCGAACCACAATACACCACAATTGGTTGCTTTTTTGATACGACGTCGCCAAACCGTCGATGTTGAATGTAGTCAGGCTTCCACCGGCCGTTTTCCATCAATCCGTTCTGCCATGGATAGTTGACAGCGCCTGGGATATGCCCGGCTTTTGCATCAATTGGCTCGACTTCCCCCGAGTACCTGTCGTGTGCGCGCGCATCGATCAGGATGGCGTCCCACTCGCCGCTCACAATACGGCGAACGTCGTCGACGTCGACTGTCCAGCCAAGGTGTACGTCTGCATCATAATCGTGATCGACTCGTGGAGGAATCTGCGTGGAACACGCGAACCCACCGTCCAGCCACGCCTGGTAACCGCCGTCGAGGACCAACACGTCTTCGATGCCGACGTACCGGGTCAACCACCAAGCGCGTGTCGCCATCCCTTCGCCGCTGTCGTACACGACGACAGTGGACGTGCTCGTCACGCCCACCTGACCGAGTTTATTGGCAAATACCTCCGGGTCCGGAAGCGGGTGCCGGCCGCCGTGTTCATGGACCGACGATGATAGATCCCGTTCCAAATCGAGGTAGTAAGCGCCAGGAATGTGGGACTTCGCATAGACGTGCTGCCCCCATTCAGGGTCACTCAAACGGAATCGACAATCCAATATCACCAATTCCGCATCCGCTAGCCGCTGGTGCAGCTCATCGGCAGTTATCAACATATCGATGTTCCTCCTTCGGCGTCCACGCACTCGCCAGTGAGCGGTTTGTGCAGCCGTTACTGCCCTTTTCGTGCGACTCGTTTAGCATCCGCTTGATCGATCGATTTGAGAATGATGTTGTCGATGTTCACGTGCGCTGGGCGCGTAGCTGTAAACACGATGCAGTCTGCGACGTCCTCCGCCGTCAGTGGCCGCAATCCCTCATACACTTGGGCGGCGCGAGTGGTGTCCCCGTGATAGCGGACGACGCTGAACTCCGTCTCGACCATGCCAGGGTCAATGCTCGTAATCCGCACTGGCTTTCCGAGCAACTCCTGGCGCAGTGAACCAGTGATGGCACGAACGGCGAACTTTGTCGCGCAGTACACACCACCTCCAGCATACGCCTCGTGCCCCGCTGTCGATCCCAAGTTGATGATGTGCCCATCCCCGCTCTCCACAAGATATGGGACGAGTCGCTTCGTCATACGCAACAGTCCAAGGACGTTCGTGTCGAGCATGACCTCCCAATCGTCCTCGTTGGCCCGCTCATCGATGTAATCGACGCCGAGCGCCTTGCCGGCGTTGTTGACGAGCACGTTGACCGTGCCGAAGTGTTGGATGACCCCTTGTACGAAGGCGTCGACGGACGCTTTATCCGTCACATCGAGCGGTGCGGCAAACGGCTTCTCACCCGTGATCCGCTCCAGTTCCTCAACGAGTCCGGTCAACTTATCCTCACGGCGCGCGCCGACGGCTAGTCGGAAGCCGGCTCGAGCCAGACCAATCGCGGTGCTATAGCCAATGCCCGCGCTCGCCCCCGTCACAACAGCCACTCTTTTGTTTCCGGAAAGACTCATCACACACTCATCCCTTCTCAATTTGAAAACATGATGGCCACTGGGCCATGGTCTATCACAAAAAGGCGAGTGACCCATACAATGCACCATCGTCACTCGTGCGAAGGAGGCCAAAAAACATGGCATGCCCAGAAGTGGTGACTGGAACTGTCGTCATCCCAGGCGAAGATTATGCACGAATTCAACGGGCGGTGGACAACGGACAATACCTCTGGCGCCTTAGTCCCGTGCGCACTGCCCAAGAGGTCGGGACGGTACACCTAGGCCTGCGAATGAACGACGCCTATACGTTCGTCGAACAATTTCGAGATTCGGATGACGGCCTCATGCACGCGGTGGTACGCGTCAAACACCGATCCTGCACATATGTACTAGAATTATACCAGCCTGAGAAGCAAGGCCGCGGCGGAATTTGGGTCGTCCTCTCCGTCACCCCACTCTGACTTGCAACGCAATTTCACAGCGAGTACCCTCAATGTACCGGTTCCTTTCAGAGAGGAACTGGTCTTTCAGTCACGAGGAGGACAAGCGTGTACCAACATATTTTATTCGATCTCGATGGCACCCTCACAGACTCCAGCCTCGGCATTACCAAGAGCGTGGCGCACGCCCTCGTTGCCGAAGGCTATCCTGCCCCCAAGCTCGAGGAGCTCACTTGGGTCGTTGGCCCACCTTTGCGCGAGAGCTTTCTCAAACTCGTCAACTCGACCGATGTAGCGGTGGCCGATCGGCTCCTCGCGCAGTACCGCACGCGTTTTGAGCCCATCGGAATGTTTGAAAACGAGGTGTACGACGGGATCCCAGACGTGCTGCAGGCGCTCATCGACCACTCCTGCCAACTGCACCTTGCCACATCCAAACCCCGCGTCTACGCAGAGCAGATTCTCGAACACTTTTCGCTCGCGCCGTTTTTCACGACCGTCGCAGGTGCAGAACTCGACGGATCGATTGAATCCAAAGAGGACGTCATTCGCACCCTGCTCGAGACCGCTCATCTGGACAGAGCGACTTGTATTATGGTTGGCGACCGCGAGCACGACGTCCACGGTGCAGCCGCAAACGGCATCGCATGCGTTGGAGTGACTTACGGCTTCGGCACAAAATCCGAGCTCCTCGCGGCAGGAGCGCGCTGCATCGTCGACTCCCCGCGCGATCTTACCCGCGTGCTGACTGGCCCCCAGCGCTTCGACTGACTGTTCAATATTGACGTGTGACTGTTCAATATACACGTGCCACGTTCCTCCGCCGTCATGGTCAGTAGCGGAGCACAAGCCCGCGCCTGGCGGCACCGTGGCGCCGGCAGTCTCGTCTTACCCACAGAGTAGGTCTCGCTACGTCGCTTCGCTCCTAGTCTCGCCTTACCGTTCACGCTCCCACATGGATGGAGGCAGTTTGCCCACCGATTCGATGAGCAGGTCGTACAGGTTGCGTTCGAGCGCCTCGTCTACGGAGATGCCGAGCTTGTCAGCGATATCGGCGAGTGTAAACTTGTCGCGCCGAAGGGTGCGCATCGCCTTCTCCCACTGCTGAAGATGAGGTCCGTGATAGTCGATCAGGAAGGACCACTTTTCCTCGTCGATTTTGAGAACGGCATTCAACATGTCCGCAACCACATCGACCGTGGCTCCTTGAGCTCCTTTTTCGAACAGCCGTTGTCGAAACACGGTCTTGATCAGTGCCTCTTCGGAAAATTCCATGAGAAATGGGGGCATAATATAACCAACCGGCAATTTCGCGCGCGCGGCCTGCATCTGCTCGACTCGCTCTTGCTTCGCCAAGCGAATAACGCTCCGAATGCGTTCGAGCTCCTCTTCATACTCATCTGGATTTCTCGCTTCGACAGGCAATTCGAATCCCCAAGGCACGTTTGCTCGTTGGCCGCCGGCGATACGTGTTGGGCGCCCCACGGTGTATGTCACAAGGTGGTCATAGACCGTCTTGCCAACCCCGATGAATAGGAACAGCACGCTTTCACCGCGAATGGGTTCGTAAGAATGCCCTGCAGCCACCATGTTGTGGAGAAATCGGTTGGTATTGGCCATATCTCGATACTTCCCAAGGTAGAGACTCGCCTTGAAAGCACTCGACAACCGGTCCTGGTCCGTCGCGCGAAGAGCAATGACGCGTCGAGACTGCGCGACTTGCCACCCTTGCTCTTCGTAGCAAATCCGAATAAACTTTTCGATGTTATCCAGATGCTCGTCAATCGGGACGACGTCGTGGAGAAACTTTAGGCGGTCGTGCGTGAGAATGGCGGATCGGTCGAGATGAAACAACAAAAAGAACCACCTTTCACTTGGCTACTAAGGTTGCCCGACGTGCCGAACCGCGGTTCGGACACGCAGGATACGGATACACAATAGACCGCGTCCAATGGGACGTGCTTGTTTGATTGTACAAATAGGAACAGGAGGTGCCAAGATGCGAAATGAAAAGAGCTCAACCCGAGTCGTCGTCGGAATGTCCGGAGGCGTGGATTCATCCGTCAGCGCACTCTTACTCAAACAGCAGGGCTACGACGTCATTGGGGTCTTCATGAAGAATTGGGATGACACCGACGAGTTTGGCCACTGTACCGCGACCGAGGACTTCGAAGACGTCGCACAGGTCTGCGAACAGATCGGCATTCCGTACTACGGCGTCAATTTTGAGCGGGAATACGAATCTCGCGTCTTCCAGTACTTCCTCGAGGAGTACCAGAAGGGCAGGACGCCAAATCCTGACGTGCTCTGCAACAAGGAGATCAAGTTTAAGGAACTGTTGCAGCGAGCGCTCGAACTCGGAGCTGATTACCTCGCAACAGGCCACTACGCTCAGGTGCGTAGGCTCGAGAGCGGAGCTGTCCAACTCGTCCGTGGCGCAGATGCGAATAAGGACCAGACGTACTTCCTGCACACGCTCGACCAGGCCCCACTCTTGCGCGCCATGTTCCCCATCGGCCACATGGAGAAGTCGCGCGTGCGGGAGACCGCGAAGGAGTTTGGGCTTGCGACGGCGGCGAAGAAAGACAGTACGGGCATTTGCTTTATCGGCGAGAAAAACTTCCGGGAGTTCCTAAGCAACTATCTGCCTGCTCAACCCGGCGATGTGGAAGATACCGAAGGCCGCGTCATCGGTCGTCACGAAGGTCTCATGTATTACACGATGGGGCAGCGGCGCGGCATTGGCATTGGTGGAATGAACGACCGCACAGGTGAGCCGTGGTTCGTCGTGGACAAGGACCTGCATCGCAATGTGCTCGTCGTCGCACAAGGGGCGGATCACCCGCGTTTGATGTCGACGAGCCTTATCGCAAGCCAGTTGTCATTTGTCAGCGGGCAAGCGCCCGACGAACAGGAGTTCCGATGCACCGCGAAGTTTCGGTACCGTCAGGACGATCAGGGCGTCACCGTGCAGATGCGCGGAGCGAATGAGTGCAAAGTGATCTTTGACGAGCCGCAGCGCGCCATCACACCAGGTCAATCGGTCGTGTTCTACCACGGTGACGTGTGTTTGGGCGGCGGCATCATCGATTCGCGCCACATCGGGTAGTGACCAAAGATAGACGTCGAAAAGGTGGGCTACAATGACGCGGCCCACCTTTTCGTGCTTATTGAGATGAGAACACGAGGGCACACGCCCGCTCACAACTGCGCTAGTTACCACGAGGTGCCCAGTTCACGCTCCCAAGAATCCGCACAATCAAAGCACAACCACTCTGATTTCTCGGTGTCCTGCTCGACTGTCTCGCCGCAAATGGCACATTGATGCTCTGTCTCTTTACGATCCATCTGCATAACCTCCTCCAAGCTTTGTACTGAGTATTGTAGTTCCAATTGTTTTCGTTTACAACAGATATTTCTGAACATTTCAATAACAAGTGAGGAAAGTATGTCACATGAGCTGCGGCCGTGCGCAGCGCTGATGGGGCCGGATCGTCCGACTTGCAGGCGATGGTATACTGTCCGAGGGAGTTATTTCGACTTCCGAATGATCCTGGCTATTGGCTTCTCAGGGAGGCACCATCATTGACAAAGTCTCGCATCATCAGCGTATCACTCATCTTCACACTCGTCGTCCTTTGGGGCGTGTCGTTTGCAATTTACAAAGTGGCGTTGGCAGACAGCCCTCCGATCTTATTCGCGGGCATCCGTACGCTGTTCGGCGGCCTCATCGTCCTTTGTATCGCCCTCTTCCGCAACAAACCGGCACACCTTCGCAAATACTTCTGGACCTATTTCGTCTCGGCTGTATTCAACGTCTTCTTCTTTTTTGGACTTCAGACGGTGGGGCTGAGCTATCTGCCTGCCGGGCTGTTTTCGGTGCTCATCTACCTAGAGCCTGTGCTCGTGGGCATTGTGGCGTGGCTCTGGCTCGGTGAGCCGATGTCGCCGCAAAAAATCATCGGACTCATCCTCGGTTTTCTAGGGGTTGCCGCCATCAGTGCACACAGTCTCACGCAACACCTATCCGGCATCGGCATTATCATCGGTATTGCGACCGCCGTCTTTTGGACTTTTGGCACGGTCTACTCGAAGAAGGCGCAAGAGCGCGTGGATATGATTTGGCTCCTCGCCATCCAGTTTCTCATCGGCGGCGTCCTGATCACGTTGCTCGGCTCCATGAGCGAGTCGTGGACGGCCATACACGTGACCACCACGTTCGTCTTGGCCACGTTATTCGGCGGATTCTTCGGCATCACGCTGTCTTGGATGATCTGGTTCCACCTCGTCCACGCTGGGGAGGCGTCACGCATCGCCGCAATGACCTTCTTCGTCCCACTGATCTCCGTGTTGACGAGCGTGGTTTTCCTGCATGAATCGCTCAACATCTGGCTTCTAGTCGGCCTCGTACTCATTGTGCTGGGCATTTATCTAACCAATCGACAGCAGAAGCAGAGCTCCGTTCCACAGAACTCGGTCCCGATGACGCCGCCGCTCCGCTGAACCCACCTGTGCACTGAACCCCCCCCGCTGCCGACACCGCGCACCAATCACACCTGCCTGCGCGGTGACCCGAGGGCAGGCGCACTACGTCGTATCCCCCGCAACAAGATGGTATAATGCAAACAACTTGCATGGGGTGATGCGATGGATACCAAAGACCTACAACTTTTCTTAGCTGCTTCGCGCAACAAATCCATCTCGCGTACCGCGGAACAGCTATTTATGTCGCAATCGACTGTGACGACGCGGCTTCAACGGCTGGAACGCGACATCGGGTATCAACTATTCGCCCGGATGCCAAACGGCGTACAACTGACGTCTGAAGGCGCGAGGTTCCTCCCCTTGGCGGAACAAATCGTATCGCTAGAGCGGCAGATGTCGGAGCCTTCACAACTGCCAAAGCGAACCCTGCGCGTGATGTCCGGCCGTGCGTTCGTATCGACCGACGTGCCGATGTGCCTTCACCGCATCGTCGAACTACAAGATGTGCGCCTGCAAGTGCGCATGGGGCTGTATGAAAACATGGTGGACGCCCTGATCAACGGGCAGGTCGACTTCTGCTTTCTAGGTGAACCAGTCTACCATCCCCGGGTTCGTCTCGTGGAATTTCCCGATGACGCCATCGATTTGGTGATCCCGGCAAACCACCCGTTCGCACATGACTTTCCAGGCATTCGAGCCATCGCAACGGAGCCGTTCATCGCCTTCAGCGACTCGACAGCGCCGTTTCGCAAACGCGTCACCATGCTGCTTGCCAAGCATGACCTCTTTCCTGAGGTCCGCATGGAGCTCGACAGTATCGACGGCATCAAGGCAATGGTGGCTCAAGGCCTCGGCGTCTCGCTGCTACCGCGGAGGACGCTCGTCGATGCGAGCAGCAAAGGCTACGTCGCCATTCCGATTGCCGACGAAGCCTTTCGACGACCTACTTTGCTCGCGTACCCTGATTCCTTAGAGGACGAACCGCTGACGAAGCAGTTCATCGAGGTCGTCAGCGAACACTACCAGCACCAGGCGCGTTTCCATCACGATCCGTCCGTCTAAATGCCCCCGGGATCGCTCCTGGCGGCCACCCCATCACGCTAGATGACTCGGGAAAGGAGGGCGCGAAGTGCGTGAACCACTGTCAAAACTCGCGCGCAGAGAGGCCATCTACCAAGCGGCCATCTCTCTATTCGAAACCAAGGGCTATGAAAATGTGACGATTCAGGACGTCGTGGCGAAATGCAACGTCGCAAGAGGAACATTCTACCTCCACTTCGATTCACTGGAAACTCTGCTCATCACTTGGTTTGACGATGTGACAGAACAGACGTGGGCACGCATGCGCCCTTATCTGGAGGACCTGTCGATCCCGTTTGAAACTTGTACCCGACAGGTCATCCACGAAGTGTTTGCGCTGTTCACGGAAAATCCGTCCATGTCGAAGGCGTTCTACTGCGGCGGCGGCGAGACGTTCATGCGCCGACGCCACGAGGCCATGTTTGGGAAACTTGGGGGAAAACTGCTCGAGGCGTTAACCATCCGCCATCCGGATAACCATCGCAGGATGACCTGGACCGTCGCGATGCTCATTTCTCTCGTCAGCGACATGTCGAACTATGCGAGTCAAAATATCGCGGCGAGCGATCTCCAGTTGCTTGAAGATGAGGTGGCCAATTTTGCGATAGCAGGTCTAAAGGCCAACCTGGCCTTCGACCAGCCACCGCTCGATCATCACTCTGGCATCGATGGGTGAATCACCATCTCCCTGTACCACAAAGCCAGCCACGTGCTGACGCGATAGCGGACGACCTTCGCATCGAACTGCCCTTCGTAGACTAGGTCCCCCTCGCCGAACGCACTCCCATCCGCTGCCGCGACCACGCTCACACCGCCTGTCTTCGTCGCCTGAGCACAAATCGTCAGTCGCGACTTGGCATCTAGCTGGCGAAAGCTGACCTCAAAACATCCGTCCGCCATCTGTGCATACCCAATCCGTCCATCAAACGTGGCCACGGTATCCACCACGTCTTCGACGAGCCGCACGAGCTTATCCTGAAGTTCCCAATGCACTTCTCGACGTTTCTCTTCCTCGATCTGACACACCCCCCCGAAACGTTCCATACCCAATCTAGCAGATTTGTCGCCTCACTGAACGACCGCGTTGTAAAATCCGTAATTCTAAACAGTGCACGGATTTCTAGCGTCTCTATCTACGCCTGTTGTCTCGACGGGGAGCGGCAGTCACACGACAAGGGGCTTTCCTCGTATCGGAAAGCCCCCTTATCGGTTGAGACGGTTATCCATTATGTGAGCGTGCGCCTATTCCGTGGCTTTTGACACAGCGTGTTCCCAAGACGGGAAATAGTAAAGTGCGCCTCGCATGATCTCTGGGTGCTGTTTCTTGACATCCTTCTTCGTTAAACGATCGCCATTTTCCACGTACAATTGCTTAATCTGACTCAAAATCGTATCCGCGCTATCAAGTGGTTGTTGCATCGTATCAACCTTCCTTTCCAGTGGATACGCTCATTGTTTCCGAAGCTAGTAGAAATCAAACCTAGTTCTCTATACAATTGACATCTCTGATTGCCCTGTGTCAGAATAACTTCATCACCATGTACCTACAGGAGGTATCACTGGAATGACGTTCAATGTCTGCTGCTTATGACCACGAGGCAAACATAAACACCTTCATAGCCTTGGTAGTTCTAAGCGAAGCAGCGTATTGGGCTCGTTCCATTTGGTATATCCTGTAACCTAGACTGGTGGAACTTTGTTAAAGTCTGCCTTCTATAGCATACTCTCCGTCAAAGCTCGGTTCATGGACGACCTCTGCCCTTGCTTCGCAGGACGTAAAAATCCTGTGTTTTTTTATTTTAGGAGGGAAATCCATTGACGCCGTTTATCTACCCTTTCCAAATGAATTTTATCCGCAAAGAATTGAACAAACTTCTGAACGCCGTTTATTTTGCCGGCGATTATCGGGTATACCAAACCGCGAAAGACTCGTTGACATCCGCTGTGCACGATCTGTTTGAGCAATTAACGCCGGAGCAGACGGCGTTGTTCGACGGAATGACGGAAATCAAAGGTCAACGCGCGTTAAACGACTTCATGGCTACCCTGTATCCGTACGTCATCCCCTTTTCGCTCGAGATGGGTCAAGTACGGCGCCTCTTTAAAAAGGAGAAGAAGCTGACCATTCCGGATTTCAGTCGCCTCGATTTGAAGACCGTGTCCTATATCGGATGGCGAGACATTGGCAAAAACCAATTGTACCTGGTTTATCCTTACATGGGGGAACTCGTCGGAATCCGCGCCCGGTACACGACCGGGAATACGAACCAATCCAACGTCTGTTGTTTCTGCAACACAGGGGTAAAAGGAAGCGAAATCGGATTGGCGGTGGCGAAAACCAAATCGACCGAATATCAATCGGTGGGAAACTACATGTGTCTGGACAGCGAATCGTGTAACCAACGGCTGACCAGTACCCACGCGGTGGAGGAGTTTTTTCGCAAGGTGCTGACAAAATAACTCGGTACTGGCCATTTAGCAGACTAAGAGGGGCATCTCACAGTGCAGTTCGCGCTGTGAGATGCCCCTCTTTTATGAGCGAGTGGACCTTCGGACCTTACTTGTTCAGTACAGTCTTCGCCACATTATAGATGTTGTCCACGGTAAAGCCGTATTCCTTCATCACGATGTCGCCAGGTGCCGAAGCGCCAAAGCGATCGATACCGAAGACTTTGCCTTCGAGGCCGACGTATTTGTACCAGCTCATCGGATGTGCCATTTCGACAGCAACGCGCTTCGTCACGTTCTTCGGCAGTACGGACTCCTTGTAAGCCTCGTCCTGTTGGTCGAAGAGCTCGAGCGATGGGAAGCTGATCACGCGTGTTTTGACGCCTTCACTTGCCAACTTTTTGGCAACTTCCAGAACCAAGTGAACTTCTGAACCAGCTGCGAGCAGTGCGAGGTCAGAGCCATCTTCATGCTTGTAGATGACGTAACCGCCGCGCTCAAAGTTGCCCTGATTCTCCTTGATCTCCGCAAGCGTAGGCAACTTTTGGCGAGTGAGTGCCAGGGCCACAGGCGCATCGCGGTGCGTCAGGGCGAACTTCACTGCCAGCCCCGTCTCCGTTCCATCGGCTGGGCGCATAACGCGCAGGCCTGGGATGGCGCGCAAGGAGGCAATCTGCTCGACAGGCTCGTGCGTAGGTCCGTCCTCACCGACTGCGATGCTGTCGTGTGTGAGAATGTACAGCGCAGGTTGCTTCATCAAGGCCGCAAGGCGAACTGCTGGACGCAGGTAGTCCACGAACACGAGGAACGTGCCCGCGTACGGGAAGACGCCGCCGTGAAGCGCGAGGCCGTTCATCGCAGCGCCCATCGCGTGCTCACGAACGCCGTAATCGACGTTTTTGCCCGCGTAGTCCGGTTGCTTGAAGTGCTCAGAGCTCTTGATGAACGTCTTATTGGAACTCGACAAGTCAGCCGATCCGCCCAAGAGTGTCGGCATGTGCGGCGCAATGGCGTTGATCACCGTGCCGAACGCGTCACGGGTTGCCGTCGCGTCCGTAAACTCAGGCAGCACCGTGTCAAAATCGACACCGGCTTTGCCATCGACGACGTCTTTGAACGTCTTGGCATCGTCTGCAAACGCGCTAGCATACGCGTTGAACATTTCGTTCCACGCAGCTTCGTCCGCTTGACGTTTCGATTTCAAGTCCGCAAACAAGGCGCGAACTTCGTCTGGCACGAAGAACGAATCGTACTTCCAGCCATACGTCTCTTTCGCCAACTTGGTCTCTTCTTCACCAAGTGGGCTGCCGTGTACGCCGTGAGTGCCTTGCTTGTGCGGAGCACCATAGCCGATGATGGTCTTGACTTCGATCAGCGTCGGGGCGTCCGTAAACGTCTTTGCCTCGGCGATCGCACGTTCAATTTCATCCAGGTTGTTGCCGTCTTCCACGCGCAGGACGTTCCATCCATAAGCGCGGTAGCGCATTTTCACGTCTTCCGTAAACGACCGATCCGTCGGTCCGTCGAGCGAAATATCGTTGGAATCGTACAGGACGATGAGCTTGTTCAAGCCCAAGTGACCTGCGAGCGAGCCCGCTTCAGCCGCCACGCCCTCCATCAAATCGCCGTCGCCGCAGATGACGTATGTATAGTGATCAATTAGGTCATGTCCTTCACGGTTAAAGGTCGCTGCCATGAATCGTTCCGCCATTGCGAAACCAACAGCTGTCGCGATACCTTGTCCAAGAGGCCCAGTCGTGGTGTCGACCCCAGGTGTGTGCCCAAACTCTGGGTGCCCAGGCGTTTTTGAACCCCATTGACGGAACGACTTCAAATCGTCCATCGACACATCGTAACCGGTCAGGTGCAGCAGGCTATACAACAGCATCGACCCGTGACCTGCAGAAAGCACAAAGCGATCTCTGTCGATCCACGCCGGATTTTCCGGATTGTACTTCATAAAGCGGCTCCAAAGCACGTAAGCCATGGGCGCAGCGCCCATTGGCAACCCAGGGTGCCCCGAATTCGCCTTTTCAATTGCATCAATCGAAAGGGTGCGTATGGTCTTGACCGCCAATTGATCTTGTTCTGTAAATGGCATGATTCCACTCCCCGTTGCTAGAGATTTTCATTGGTTATGATACCACATCAAATCAAATTCACTTACGTTCCATGAAGAAATCGTTCAAAGCCGAAGCATTCGCTATTTTCGTGCAGAATCACAACACGCAAATTCTCGTCATCCACGGCGACATACGATACCATAAAGGGCGTACGAAAGGAGTATACCCATGACAGGTCGAGAAACGTCGCCCGCAAAACACCGGATCTGGGACATCCTCGCACTCAACGTCATCTTTCGAGGTGCGTGGCTCTTCTACATGCATCCACCCCAGAAAGCGGACTTTCTTTGGTATTTTCAGCACGCACAGCTCCTGGCATCAGGCCACGGCTACGTATGGAATGGACAGGCCACTGCGTACTGGCCCATCGGTTGGCCATTTTTCTTGTCCCTCATCTTCCGCATCACAGGCGCCCACGTCATCGTCGGACTCGCTGTGAATGCCTTGTTGAGCACGTGCATCGTGGGACTCGTCTACCTTCTGACCCTGGAACTGTTCGAGCGGAGATCAATGGCGCTAACCGCCGCTGTGGCGTACTCATTGCTACCAAGCCAAGTGATCTGGAATGCCGTCCTCGGATCAGAAGAATTATTTACCGCCTTGTTGCTCGCTTCGCTGTACCTTTACATATTGGCGCGAAACCACGCCGGAAAAGTCGCCGTCGCACTGATTGTCGCCTCCGGACTCATCCTTGGATGTGCAGCGGACGTTCGGCCCATCCCGTTGGCGTTTCCGATCTTCGTGCTGCTTTACGAGTTGTTCATTCAGCGACGTCGTGCACAGGCGAGCTTTGGACGGGCCATCACGCTCTCCATCGCGATGTTCGTCGCGATTTTACCCGTTACCATCCGCAATAAGATCGCCATGCACCATTTTGTGCTCGTTTCTACGAACGGTGGCATGAATTTGTGGCAGGGCACACATACCAACGGAGGTTATTTTTGGTCCTGGAATCCGGCCATCAATCCGCTGCTTCATATCAACGATGAAATCTTGAAAAACAAAGTGGCCGAACACACTGCGCTCACCTATATCGTGCATCACATTCCACAGACCATAGGCAACGGATTTATCAAGATCTACGACTTGTACAAGAACGACGTCAATGCCACATGGTACACATTCCGCGTCATTCCGAGCTTGAACCATCTGATGGACCCGGTGAATACCCTGTCAAACGCCGTCTACTACCTGTTCATCGCGGCGACATCCATCGGCATAGGCATCGTCATCGCTCGTCGCTTCGAACACTTCCAGGCGAGCCTGCTGCTGCTCACGTTTGCGCTGTACAACACGTGTTTCTTTTTCTTCTTTCCAGCGTGGGATCGCTTCCGCTACCCGCTGATGCCGTTGTTCTCCGTATTCGTTGGGGTCGGTGTGGTCTGGATGTGGCGATCGATGCGCGAGCGCGTTCCAGACGCATAAAACCGACGTGATAAAGTCCGATTGTAAAAAAAGAGGAGTCGCAACTGGCCAACATGGGCGCCGTGCGACTCCTCTTTTGTGCGTTCAGCTAAGCGAAAAACAAGAGAATTGACCCGAGCACACACGCTGCGGCAAACACGAAGTCGCGCGCAGCAAACGAAATGCTGCGGAAATACGAGCGCTGATCCCACTTGTCAGCCGGAGGCCCATAAAATCCACGCGCTTCCATGGCGGTCGCGAGGCGTTCGCTCATGCGAATTGATTGGCTCAACATCGGGAGCGCGTACGTCACAGGTCGGGTCACCCACCACCCCTGGCGCCCACGCACTCGGCGCGCGAGTCGAAACGTGCGCAACTCGTGGTCGAACCGCTGCAAAAACCCTGTGCCGGCCATCACGCCGTACGCCAGCTTCGGCGGCAGCCGAAACGACTGGCTCAAGCTGACGACAAAGGTCGTCCCGTCTGTCGTCTCGAGGAAGACATACGCGAGAACCACAGTGGAAAACGTCCGCAACGCCACGAGTACCCCTTGTAGCAAGCCGTACACACTCAGGTGAAACCAAAGAAAGTTCACGTAGTGATAGCCTGGAGGCGTCGCTGCGTTGGCCGCGAACGTCCAGAGATAAATCACGTACATCAGAAGCACGATCCAGAGCCGTTTGAACGCCTTCCACGGATTGCACCAGCCGATTCCAAATGTGATGGCGAGTGTGACCACCCACATCGCACCCAACTCTCGAAAGGAGTGGGCGAACAGCGTGATGACGGCGACGACCAGCAGTGTGAGCAGCTTCACACCAGGGTGAATCCGCGACAGCGGCGAACGAGCGGATGCAGTAGCTGGCACCGGTTCAGCCTGCTTGTTGCGCCCACTGCTCCACCCAGGCGAAACGGCGTCCTCTGCTGCGCTCGCTCCCGCCACCCCGAGGCTCGTCCCTGGTATGCGACCCTGCGAGCGATTCACTTCGAGCGGGCGGACGTCGTCGAGCAAGTGGGCGCGACGCAACACGTCCTCGCGTTCGAACAATTCGTTCACGCCGCCGTCAAACAGGAGACCCTCCTGTGCGATGACGAGCACGCGCGTGGCGTACCGCCGGACCATCTCCATGTCATGCGTCACCGTCACGACGGTCTTTCCACTGTCGAGCAACGCGACAAGGCGCGTCAGGATGGTTTCTTCTGACGACGAGTCCTGACCGTACGTCGGCTCGTCGAATAGAAACACGTCGTGGTCATCGCGCAACATCACGCCAACCGCCAGTCGCCGTTTCTGACCCTGGCTCAGCGCGTACGGAGATGCCCCCGCGTGGTCCAGAAGACCAAACTCCGCAAGTTGCCCTGCGACGTCTTCAGGGATGTCGTCTCCGACCACACGCCCAGCCATTTCATCCGCTACCCGCTCGAACAAGAACTGATACTCCGGATTTTGAAATCCATAGGCAATCGTCTTGTATCGCTGGTTTGGTCGCACGCGCGCAATCTGCTCTCCACACAGCGAAACCACGCCAGCGGTAGGTGGTGTAAGCCCCGCCATCACTTCCAGCAGGCTGGACTTTCCAGCTCCGTTCGGACCGAGAATGGCCACCCACTCTCCCCTGTAGAGGGTGGCCGAGATGTCCGACCACACCGCTTGTTCCCCGTACGCCAAGGAGACAGCTGACAGTTGAAGCGCCGGATCGCGGACCGGGGTATGCGAACGCGACGAGGGACGCGACGGCGCACAGGCGCGTTGGATCGATAAATCCGCTTTTTGCCCACTATGCACCCGACCATCCGGGGACACGGTCAGCACGCGATCGATGTAAGGCAAAAGCGGCTCGTACTTGTGCTCCACGATGAGGAGGGTACGCCCCATGCGGCGAAGCTCTGCGATCCGCTCGAATACCTCCCGAGTCGACTGTGGATCCAAGTTAGCAGTCGGTTCATCCAGAATGACCAACTCACAGTCCATGGCAAGAGCTGAGGCAATGGCGAGTTTCTGCTTCATTCCCCCGGAAAAGTCGACATGTCTCGCCTGCTGATTCACGTCCAGGCGGACGTCTCGAAGCGCCGAATCGATTCTCTCCGGCATCGACTCACGCGGAATGCGCAAGTTCTCGAGCCCAAAGGCGATTTCGTCTGCCACCGTGAGCATACAAAACTGCGAATTCGGATCTTGAAAGACATAGCCAATTTTACCGGACTCGAGCGTAGCGCTCAGGTGAATCTCCCCACTCGTCCGTGCTTCGACAGAGCGCGGGATGATGCCCGCGATCGCCATGGCAATTGTACTTTTCCCGCTTCCACTCGGCCCCGTCAGGAGTACGCACTCACCTGGGTGGACGTCAAACGTGCAGTCCGCCACAGTAGGCTTCTCGTCGTCTAGGTAAGTGACAGACAAGTTGCGAACGGAAAGCACCGGCGACATCCCTGCCGCCGGCAAATGCGAGGCGTTCATCGAGTCATCGCCCTATGTTGTTGCGCGATGGCGAAGTTTCGCAGCACACCAGCCCGGTAGAGCGCGCCCGCGATCAACTTCGGTAGAACGCCACCGAGAAGCGCACCGCTCACGAGTGCCACAATCACATACGACACCTGAGTTCCCGCTGTCAGCGCGTTGCCGCCATACTGGAAAAACCATTGGAGAACGGCGGCCAAGGCGGCGAGCACCCCTGCCAAACAGCACGATACGATGTGATATCCGCGATAGATAAACAAGAGAAAAGCCAATTCAGCACCTATGCCTTGAATGAGTCCAGCCGTCAGGTTTGACAGCCCCCACTGGCCGCCGAGAACCAGTTCAACAGAAGCCGCGATCAATTCGGCCAACAGCGCTGCGCCCGGTCGGCGCACGATGTAGGCGACAAGTACCGAGGCGATCATCCACAACCCGGTCATCGCCGCCTGACCGGCGTAAACAGCGGTGGGGATGAACGCATAGAGAATATCCCACACGCGATACAGGGCGCCTGCCACAATCGCCAGTACGACCATGACGATGACGTCCCTAAGCTTCCAAGCCGACATGTTTTCATTCCTCCTCATGTTTGAGGCGAGCCGCCCTCGATGCTAGGCGAGATCAATGGGCCATAGACAACGCAAAACAGCACCCCTTCACGAGCGCGTGAAAAGGGTGCTGCATATTGTCGATGGGCACTTCCTCCCGCTGGTATGATCCAGATCGAGTCCCGAAGGGTTAGCAACCTACTCGTTGCTTCTCAGCCACACGTGGCACCCCTAGCGCCCCTCTTCACATCATCAAATTGTCAGGGACAGTGTATCACCGTACGCCGCCCGGTGCAACCGCGGCTCGTCCCAACACGGCTGGCTCAGTACGCAGGATGAGTTCACGCGCGACCGCTGCTTTCGAGATGGAGATCAGCTCTCCCAACCCATCTTCAAATTGAGGTTGTGAAATGCCTCAACAAAACGGACGGTACCCGTTTTTGCCCGCATGACCAACGTCTGTGTACGAGCCCGATTGTTGCCGAGGAACCGCACACCATCCAACAATTCGCCATCGGTGATGCCAGTCGCAGAGAAAATCGCGTCGTCGCCGCGAACGAGATCGTCCAATTCGAGCACGTGATCGACATCCGTGATCCCCATTTCCTCACAGCGACGGCGCTGCTCTTCATTTTCCGGCAGCAGCCGTCCCAGGAGTTCACCGCCGAGGCACTTCAGAGCACACGCCGCCAAGACGCCTTCGGGCGCTCCCCCAGAACCGAGCAAGATGTCGACGCCCTTGTCAGGAAACGCTGTGTACAGCGCTCCCGCCACGTCGCCGTTCGGAATCAATTTGATCCGCGCACCGGATTCACGGACTTCCTCGATGAGTCTTGTATGCCTGTCCCGATCTAGGATGACGGCCACCACATCCTTAATGTCCTTCCCATTCGCCTGAGCGACGGCCATCAAGTTCTCTCGCACGCTCTTGCGGAAACTGACTCTTCCCTTCGCGTTCCGGCCAACCGCAATCTTGTCCATGTACATGTCTGGTGCGTGTAACAGACATCCACTCGGTGCGATGGCGACCACCGCCATCGAGTTGGCCTGTCCGGCAGCGACCGTGTCTGTGCCTTCCACTGGATCGACAGCGACGTCTACGGCTGGCTGCACGCCAGTGCCGAGGCGTTCACCTATGTATAACATGGGCGCTTCATCCATCTCGCCTTCACCGATCACCACCGTGCCATCCATCGACACCGTGTCGAACATTTTGCGCATCGCTTCCGTTGCTGCCCCATCCGCCGCCATTTTATCCCCACGGCCCATCCAAGTTGCGCTCTTGAGGGCTGCGAATTCCGTGACGCGAACAATTTCCATCGCTAATTCCCGTTCCAAACCGCCACTTCCTCACGTCTCATTGTGAATTTCCAGTGTTTCGCCATATGTACCGGACGGCTGTCAACGCGTCCGCTCCCAGCCGGCACAGGAATAACTATTCGCTATTTTGCACCGACGCCAAAAAGTTTACCACAACCCACGCTACGGGACGAATCCTGTCCCAAAACCACGCGCTTGGTTCCGCTTTGCAAGTATATCCTTCATGGATCACGCGGAGACTTCCGGGGCAGTCGCCCGCTCGAGGGCGACGAGATTGGCAAACGCCTCCTCATCCCTACTGCCACACATGTCTCGCGACGGCTGAAGCTCCCGGCAGACAGCCGGACGTTCGGGTTTCCCAAACAACTTGCAGCGATTGTCGGACGTAAGCTGTACGCAGCGCACGCCGGCAGGCTTTCCGCCCTCCATACCGGGGATTGGCGAAGAGATAGAGATAGCAATGCAACACGCGCCACATCCTAAACGGCACTCCATAGCGCGCCCCCCCTCATGAGCAAATTCAGAAGTTGCTGATCGACAACGTACACCTTGCGACCGTTCACATATCCTCATACACGTTTACGGGACCTTCCAGGTCGGCGTTTGCCGCTGCCCGCGGCTCCACGTTTCTCCCCAAGTACAGGGCCATGAGAATCAAGATGGCGCCGATGTAGAAGAACGGCGTCGGTGCGGTATGGATGATCACAATCGAAAAGAGGACGCCGAAGATCGGCTGTAAGTACAAAGTGATTGCCGCGCGTGAGACGTCCTGGTCCTGAAGGACAAACAGCCAGACCAAGTAGGCACCGGCAGTCGCACACAGCGACAAAAACGCCAAGGACAGAAGTGGCCCCGCACTGAGGTGATGTGGCCAAGGGTGGCCGCTCATCAGCCAGAGTGGCGTACACCCCAAAAATCCGGCGAGCAGCATGACAGACATCGCCGCAGACGCTGGCACGTTTTCCGTCAAACGGGAGGACAGTGCGTTATAACAGGCGTAACACAAGACCGCCAGTAGTAACAACACGTCACCCAATGCATAGCCAGCGACGCCCGGCCTCGGGCATCCCCCGACGACGTAAGCGCCAATCGCGGCCATCGCCATGGCGAGTTTACGCCGAGAGGACAACCTCTGGCGCAAGACCACCGCGGCGATCAACACCGTAAACAGGGGTTCAAGCGCTATTGACACGGCACCGAGCGCCGCCGTCGAGGCGTGAATCCCAATCGTCTCGAATGTAACAGGAACTGTAAATCCAATGAGTCCTAAGAGTGCAATGCGCGTGATAACACGTGCTGACATAGCGGCAGGGTGTCGCCGCCAGGCCCGAATGACAAAGGGAAAGAGCAGAGTTCCCCCGACAAAGAGGCGAGTCATCGTCAGAAAGATGGGGCTCATTTGCCGCGTCGCGACGCTGGTTGCCGCAAAGCTCATCGCCCAGACGAGATTTGCGAGGATGAGCAAGGCAAAGAAGACGGATCGAGGCGGTTTCAATCATCAGCATCCTTCACAAGTCAAAGATAAATCCATGGTACGCCCTGCAATCGAGTCTGCCAACACCAGACACACACCACTATCTAGCAGATCCGGCATGCACTGCAAACACTCCAGACACCAATCCGTTTTGTAAGTAGCCTACGAATTTGCATGAGCAGTCTTATATCCCTACAATTTACCTGAAACGATCCGTTTGACGCACCGAAGGAGGTAACACATGAAAAAACGTAAGCTAGGTCAACAGGGATTAGAGGTTTCCGCACTGGGCCTTGGCTGCATGGGGATGTCAGACTTTTATAGCCATCGCGACGATGAAGAGTCCATCCGCACCATCGAGCGCGCTATTGAGCTCGGCGTTACGTTCTTCGATACGGCAGACATGTATGGGGTCGGCGAAAACGAGCGGCTGGTGGGTCGCGCCTTAAAGTCACACCGCGATCAAGTCATCCTCGCGACCAAATTTGGCAACGTCCGCTCCGAGCGAGACGGCAGCTTTCTCGGGATCAATGGTCGCCCGGAGTACGTTCGCGAGGCGGTCGACAAGAGTTTGTCTCGCCTAGGCGTCGACTATATCGACTTGTACTACCAACACCGCGTCGACACGTCCGTCCCGATCGAGGAAACGGTCGGTGCCATGGCGGAACTCGTACAGGCTGGCAAGGTGAAATACCTTGGGCTTTCCGAAGCCGGCCCGGAAACGATTCGTCGCGCCCACAAAGTACACCCGATCACCGCACTCCAGACGGAGTACTCCCTGTGGAGCCGTGACGTTGAGGACGACATTCTGCCGACCGTCCGCGAATTAGGCATCGGCTTTGTCGCCTACAGTCCACTGGGGCGCGGCTTCTTGACGGGCGACATCAAACGCTTTGAAGACCTCGCGGAGGACGACTACCGTCGATTCTCACCGCGCTTCCAAGGTGAAAACTTCGCCAAGAACCTCGAATTGGTTCGAAAAATTGAAGAGTTGGCCCAGGAAAAGGGGTGTAGCCCCGCCCAGCTCGCCATCGCCTGGCTGCTCGCGCAAGGCGACGACATCGTACCGATCCCGGGTACCAAACGGCGCAAGTATCTCGAGGACAACCTCGGCGGTACCGACGTGACGCTATCTGCTGATGACCTTCAGGCCATCGAGGAAATCGCTCCGAAAGGCGTCGCTGCGGGAACCCGTTATCCAGAGTCGAACATGTCCACATTGAACCGATAATCTGGCTTTCGAGCAAGCTCGCGGAAAACAGCAGGTGAACGTCGTGCCGACGCACCAATTTCCGCGCTCAAACTACAGACCGACGCGTGGGGCGCGAAAGCGCCCCAGTTTGCGTCACACGCGTGCTTGTCGCGCGCGTCTAACGCCGCTTGTCCAACTCTCCAAAAACGTCCACAGGGGATATCTCGCTGTAGCGCCACAGCGCCAACAAATGATAGAGCAAGTCTGCTGACTCTGAAGCGAGTGTTTGCGCATTGCCAGTGAGCTCCGCTCGCAACGCGGCCAGAGCCACCTCCACCGCTTCCTCTCCGACCTTCTTGCCGATTTTCTCAGCTCCGTGCGTAAATAAATAAGTTGTATAAGAGCCCTCTGGCCGGGTCCGAAAGCGCTCGTCGACGAGCCCCCACAGTTGCACCAGTGTCGCGAAGTCAGCCAATTGAACTTCGGATGGTTCGCTCCCCACTTGGCGTGGTGCGTCTGCAGGCACATCTTCTGGCTCCTCGATTGCTTCTACAGACGACACTTGCCCATCGTTGGCAGCCTCGGCGGTGACTGACGAGTCTCGTGCTGCGCTCGTCTCCACGTGCGACACAGTGCGAAAGAAGCAAGTGTTCTCGCCGGTGTGGCAGGCGGGTCCGTTCGGCCTCACGAGATACAGTACGGCGTCGCCGTCACAGTCGATGCGAACGTCGACAACAGCTTGCGTGTGGCCGGAGGTGGCGCCTTTGTGCCAGTATTCTTGGCGGGATCGACTGAAGAACCAGGACTCTCCCGTCGCGAGCGTGCGTTTGAGCGCCTCGCGATTCGCGTATGCGAGCGTGAGGACGTGCCCTGTGTCGACGTCCTGGACGACGACGGGGACGAGCCCTGTCGCACTGTCGTAGCGGACGGCGGACAAATCGACAGTTGTCGTCACTGGTAGATCCATCGCACAGATACCCCCCTCTGCTTGAGATGTGCCTTCACTTCGCGGATGCTCGTCTCGGCAAAGTGAAAAACGCTGGCGGCAAGCGCAGCGTCCGCCTTGCCCTCCGTGAGCACCGTGTAAAAGTGTTCTTTGCGACCAGCACCGCCGCTGGCGATGACCGGCACATTGACGGCGTTCGCCACACTGCGCGTGAGGATGAGGTCGTATCCGTCGCGCGTCCCATCCTGGCGAAAGCTGGTGAGCAAAATTTCGCCAGCGCCCAGTTTCTCAACGCGTCGCGCCCAACTGATGACGTCCATCCCCGTCCCGACTTTGCCCCCTTGAATCATCACTTCGTACTCGCCCATCGTCGGGTTCAGGTTGGCATCGATCGCCACCACGACGCACTGTTCGCCAAAGCGGTGAGCGGCTTCCTTGACGAGCGACGGGTTGCGCACGGCGCTTGTGTTCATGGAAACCTTGTCGGCGCCTGCGAGCAACAGGCTCCGAACGTCCTCCACAGAAGACACGCCGCCGCCGACGGTAAGCGGAATGTTCGTCTGTGACGCGACTTCTTCGACGACGCGACGGGTAGCTAGACGTCCCTCCGACGACGCCGAAATGTCCAGCAGCACGAGTTCGTCCGCGCCGGCGCCCGAGTAAATTTTGGCGAGTTCCACCGGGTCGCCTGCATCCCGGCGATCATTTAGAAACCCGACGTGCTTCACGACTCGCCCGTCGAGCACATCAAAGCACGGAATAATCCGTTTCGTCAGCACGGGGCTCCCTCCTGTCGCAACCGGAAGATGGTTTGCGCCAAGTCGAGCTTTCCGTCGTACAGCGATTTGCCGACTACAGCGCCCGACAGCCCCGCTTTGAGGGCCGCCACGACGTCCGCCTCGTCGCGAATGCCGCCAGAGGCGATGGCCCCGAGTCCAACTTGTTGGACCGCGCCCGCCAACGCGAGGTTCGCACCGGAGAGGGTGCCGTCTTTCTCCACGTCGGTCACCAACGCATGGCGCACGCCGACTTCATGCAGTTGTTCAGCCAACTCGACAATCGACGTATTCGTCTGTTCGATCCACCCATCAACCGCCAGTTTCCCATTTCGGCCGTCCAGCCCAGCCACGAGCCTCTCACTTCCAAACTCATCGATCCACGCTGCCATCTGCTCGACGTTGCGAGATGCCGTGCCGAGTACGACGCGGCTCACCCCGCGGCGAAGCCAGGCCGAGATGTCGTCCGTCGTGCGAATGCCACCACCGACCTCCACCTGTGCGCCGTAGTCAGCGGCCAGTTGGACGATCTCGCCGATGACATCCCGGTTCACGCTGTGACCGTCCTTGGCGCCATCGAGATCGACAACGTGGAGGAATTTCGCCCCTTGTTCGCACCACGCCTTTGCCACCTCAACTGGGTTCTCGCTATACTCGGTCTTTGCGGCATAGTCCCCTTTGAGCAATCGGACGCAGCGCCCCGCTAAGATGTCGATGGCCGGCAAGAGCGTAAACGTGTACCTGCTCACTGTACCGCCTCCCTTTGTGCGTGCCACGCTGTGCAAAGCGCCACGAAGTTGTGCAGAATGCGCTCGCCGACCTCGCCGCTCTTCTCAGGGTGAAATTGGGCGCCGAGCACATTGCCCTGTCCGACCACGCCAGGCACCGAGACGGATCCGTAAGTCGCCGCGGCGAGCACACAATCCCTGTTCGTGGCCTCGACGTAATACGAGTGGACGAAGTACACGTAGTCGCCGACTTTGACATCGCGCAGGAGCGGATGGGTGCGGACGACGTCGAGGTCATTCCAGCCCATGTGCGGGACTTTGAGGTCGTCCTTAAACCGCACCACCTCGCCTGAAAGCAGGCCCAATCCCATGTGGCGCCCATGTTCCTGGCTGCTGCCGAACAACAGTTGCATGCCGAGGCAAATGCCAAAGAGCGGGCGCCCCTCGCGCGCGACCTGGCGAAGGATCGGGATCAATCCCGCGGCGCGCAACTGAAACATCGCGTCGCCAAAGGCTCCGACACCTGGTAGAACAACGCCTTCGATTTCGTCCATCGAACCGTGGACGAGCTCCCGCCAAACCGCTGCCTGGTCGACCACGACCGTGTCTGCACCGACGCGGGAAAAGCCCTTGGTGACGCTTTGCAGGTTACCCACGCCGGGATCGAGAATGGCGATCATTCGAGGACCCCCTTACTGCTAGGCACGCCGCCGTCGACGGTGCTGACCGCCTCGCGCAGCGCAGCGCCAAACGCCTTGAACAGCCCCTCGACCATGTGATGGTTGTTCTCCCCGTAGAGCACTGCCAGGTGGAGGGCCATTCGCCCTTCGTTCGCAACCGACTTGAAGAACTCTGCGACCAGTTCCGTCGGAAACGTGCCGATGCGCTCGTTCGTAAATTGCGCCTGCAGCACGAAAGCCGGCCTACCCGACAGATCTAGAACGGCTCGCGCGAGCGTCTCATCCATCGGCGTGTGCCGTTCACCGTAGCGCCGAATGCCCGCCTTGTTGCCAAGCGCCCCTGCAATCGCCTTGCCGAGGCACAAACCAATGTCTTCGACCAGGTGGTGGTCGTCGACGTCGACGTCACCGTCCGCGTCAATAGCGAGATCGAACTGGCCGTGTACAGCGAATAGATGCAGCATATGACGCAGGAACGGGACCGGGAAATTGAGCTTGGCCTCACCGGTTCCGTGCAGTTGTAAGGACAGTCGAATGCTGGTTTCACCCGTTTCGCGCTCGACACCCGCCGAAAACGTCGGTGCCACAGCGATCGCTTCAGTTGCCATCAAGATTCTCCTCCTCGCGTACAAGAACGGCCCGCGCGTGCGCCTCAAGCGACTCGGCGCGCGCCAGCGTGACAATGTGCGGCGCATGCGACTGTAGTGTCGCACGGTTGTAGGCCACCACGCTCATTCGCCGCAGAAAGTCGTGGACGCCGAGCCCACTGGCGTATCTGGCACTGCCGTGCGTCGGCAAGACGTGGTTGCTGCCCGCGTAGTAATCGCCCACCGGTTCCGGCGTATAGTGTCCAAGGAAGACGGCGCCGGCCTGCGAAATATACGGCAGCCACATGTCCGGGTCAGCCATCAGGAGTTCGACGTGCTCTGGGGCGACGTCATTCAAAATGTCCATCGCCTGCTCGAAGTGTTCGACGTGCACGAGCGCCCCCCAGCGCGCAAGCGCGGCCCTCGCAATCTCGGCGCGGGGAAGGTCAGCCAGTTGCCGCGCCAGTTCGACCTGCACCGCGCTCAAGAGCTTTTCCGAGGTGCTCACACACACGGCGCCCGCTTCGGTGTCGTGCTCCGCCTGCGCCAGCATGTCCGCTGCCACAAACTTTGGGTTGGCGTGCTCGTCGGCGACGATAAACACCTCGCTCGGCCCAGCGATGCTGTCGATGCCCACATCCCCCATCACCTGCCGCTTCGCGAGCGCCACATAGAGGTTGCCGGGGCCAACGATCTTGTCCACTCGCGAGACTGTCTCGGTCCCATAAGCGAATGCAGCTACCGCTTGGGCGCCACCGATGCGGTATACCTCGTCGATGCCGAGGAGGTGAGCCGCTGCCAGCACGTCGCGGTGCGGCAGACCATCCGGTCCTGGTGGCGATGCGAGGGCGATTGACCGAACGCCTGCGACCTGCGCCGGAATGACGTCCATCAACACCGTCGAGGGATAAGCACCACGTCCTCCCGGCGCGTATACGCCGACGCGATGGATGGCGCGCCAGACCATTCCCATTTGTTCACCGTGCTCGCCATAGAGCGTAAAATCTTCCGGCCACTGCGCCTCGTGATACGTCCGAATCCGCTCTGCGGCAGCCCGCAATGCCTCGATCGTCTCTGCGGGCGTCTGTGCGAACGCTGCCTCGAGGGCGCTGACGGGCACTCGCAAGTCAAACGGCTCCCCGCTCGCTCGCTCGATGCCGTCTAACTGCTCGGTCCAATGCACAAGCGCCTCGTCCTGACGAGTTCTCACATCCTCGATGATTTGAGCCACGCGCAGGCTCTCCTCCGGTGCCGACGACGGCGTCCGTTTCCACGCAAACGCCTCGCCTTCCACGAGTTCCACGCTCATCCTCAACTATCCCCTCTCACTGCTTTCGCTTGGTTCAACCGTCGCACGATCTCGGAGATCTCCCGATTTTTCATCCGGTAGCTCGACCGGTTGGCAACCAGCCGCGCAGAGATGTCATACACGGTGTCAAACACCGTCAAACCGTTTGCGACAAGCGTCGAGCCGGTCTGCACTAAGTCAAAAATTCTGTCTGTCAAGCCGATCACGCTGGCCAACTCGATCGATCCCGACAACGGCACGATCTCCACCGACTGCCCCTGACTCCGAAAATACGCATCGGCGAGTTTAGGGTACTTCGTCGCCACCCGCTCCGGCCTGCGATCGTAGTCCTGCGGGAGTCCGGCGACGCAGAGGCGGCATTTGCTCACGTCGAGATCGAGCAGTTCGTACATTTCCTTTTGCTGCTCGAGCAACACGTCCTTGCCAACCACGCCGATGTCTGCCACGCCAAAGCTGACGTACGTCGGCACGTCGGCCGGTTTGGCGAGTAAATAGCGAATCGGACTGAACCCGGACCACGGCACTTCGAACACGAGTGCGCGCGTATCGTCGAGATCGGACGGGAGCGGCAATCCCGCACTGCCCCACAAAGGCAACAAGTCGTCGACTGTCCGCCCTTTGGCGAGCGCCACTGTCAGCATGACAATCCCCCTCCCGCAAAGCCTTTACCAGCGGGCTCATTCTGGCTGCCCTCTGAACCATCCGCAGTCGCCGCGCCTGGTATAGACGCTGTTGTGTGTCCTGTCGGCGGGTTTAACACGGCCAGCACGCGTTCGATTTCAAACGCCATCCCAACGGCCGGCGCGGCCGACCCGAACTGCGCCAACAAGTCGTCGTACCGCCCCCCGAGGGCAATCGGCGCCCCGACACCTGGCGCAAACACCTCGAAGACGAGCCCAGTGTAATAAGTGATGTCGCGGTGAAGCGTGAGATCAAACGTCACATGTTCCTGCAGGTCCATGTTCGTCACCGTTTCCGCCAACTCAACGAGGCTGCTCCACGCGTTCATCATCTCGAAGCGGGCATCCTCGCTTTGCCACCTGGCACCCAAAAGCTCCTCTTGCAAGCTCTCTGGTTGATAGGGAGTAATGGATTGCAACACGCCAAGCACGTTCGGCACATCATCTGGCAGCGCTGCGTGAAATGCCACATAATCCCCTCTCGTGAGACAATCCAAGCAATTCGACACCAGCTCTGCAGGAACGCCCACCGCCTCGAGCAAAGCTGGGACGAGCATGGCGTGACTCACGACCGTCTGCGTATCTGCGAGACCTAGTGCCTGCGTCGCGCGGTGACACAGAGACAAGACCTCGGCATCCGCCTGCGTTCCTCCAACGCCTATCCACTCGACCCCGACCTGCGTCGATTCAGCCGCCTTGCCGCTCGCCCACGACAGCGATGCCGGGTCATTGGTCCGGCGATAGACGCGCTCGGCGTAACACCAGCGGATGGGCAGCTTCGAGGCGGTCACGAGCGGTGCCGCCATTCTCGCAATCGAGGGCGTCATCTCCGGCCGCAAGGCGATGGTATTACCCGTGCCATCGAACAGTTGCACCCACTCACGAGCCGCCTCGAGCGGCCTGGCGCGCAACAGGGTGTCGACAAACTCAAACGCGCCACTCGACACCAGTTCATACCCTGAGTCGTCAAAAAAATCGACCAAGCGGTTCTCGATCACGCGTCGCCGCTTCGCAAATCCAGGGTAACTATCTTGCATACCAATCGGTCTATCTGCAAAGCCACTCGGCACATTTACACTCATCGCCATCACCACGCCAATCATCGTTCACTTTAGTACGCTAATATAGTAAAGCACAGACGCATCAGGGAATCAACCACCAAGCGCCCATCGGATTGTAAAAGCGCATTGGCAGCGCACTGGCAAATCTCAGTTTGGAGCGACGATATCCAGTATGCATCCGTGAATATTCTGTGAAGGCAACCGACTAGAAGTGGGCTCGGCACCTGCCGAGCCCACTTCCACGAATCATGCAATCAGTCGATGGAACCCGTTTCCTGATACCGCTTCGCCATCGCGTCGATCTCCCGCTTCAGTTCGGTTACGAGATCGGCTTCTGGGATCTTGCGAACGACCTCTCCTTTGCGGAACAAGAGTCCTTCGCCGCGGGCGCCCGCGATGCCGATATCCGCCTCGCGCGCTTCGCCAGGACCGTTTACCGCACAGCCCAACACCGATACTTTGATTGGCGCCTTGATGTTCTGCGTGTAAGCTTCAATTTCGTTCGCGATGCTGATGAGGTCGATATCAATTCGCCCGCACGTCGGACAGGAGACGATAGTCACAGCGTCGGAAACGATGTGGAACGTCTTCAACAGCTCACGGGCAACCTTGATCTCCTCCACCGGATCGGCGCTGAGCGACACGCGAACGGTATTCCCGATGCCCATACCGAGCAGCGTGCCAAGTCCAGCCGAGCTCTTTATGGTCCCGCTGAACAGCGTTCCGGATTCGGTGATGCCCAAGTGCAGCGGATAGCGGAACGTCTCCGCGGCCAGGCGGTATGCCTCAATCGCCAATGGGACATCCGACGCCTTCATCGAGATGATGATGTCGTCAAAGTCGAGATCTTCGAGAATGGCGACGTGGTGCTTCGCGCTCTCGAGCATGCCCTCTGCAGTCGGATAGCCGTACCGTTCGAGGATGTGCCGCTCCAGCGATCCCGCGTTCACGCCAATGCGGATAGGAATTCCGCGCTCCTTGCAGGCGTTGACAACCGCCTCTACGCGATCCCGCTTCCCGATATTCCCGGGATTGATTCGCACTTTGTCAATGCCGTTTTCAATGGCCTCCAAGGCCAAGCGATAGTCAAAGTGAATATCCGCGACGAGCGGAATGTGGATTTGCCGTTTGATGTCCTTAATCGCTGCAGCTGCTTCCTTCGTATTCACCGTTACGCGAACGACCTGGCATCCCGCGTCTTCCAAGCGGTGGATCTGCTCCACCGTACCTTTGACGTCAGCCGTTTTCGTCATCGTCATACTCTGGATGATGACTTGATTGCTTCCACCGATGGTCAGATCACCCACGCGCACCGGCTTCGTTTGTTCTCGACGATACATAACGTTCTCGTCTCCCTATATTGATCGTGTGTTGGACCGAAACGCGAAAAACACGACGACACGAATACAACGTTTTTGACCAGACAGTCCTACCTGATCTTATCGAAAGTAATCGAGCCATTCAACTACTGTTTCTGGCGCACTTTGCAGCCATCCCACATTTCAATTGTACCCCTGGACGCCGAAAACGACCTCCCAAGCAATCCCTGTCTGCCGTTTTCACCATGGGTCACACTACGGGCGAGGTGATGTGTCCATGGGAGAATGGTCTGAATTTAACCCAGGCTATGAAGTGCCAAATACAGGTGTCTACATCGAGGTTGGCGAACATCCGGACAGCGGAGATCTGACAGCTCCACAGCGCGTACACTTGCATAAAGGGGACAAATTCCCGCGAACGACCAACGGAAATCGCAAGTGGCGTCGCATCAAGACCAACAAAAAGCACTGATGGTTGTCTGCAGAGCGCCCCGGTCGCCGGGGCTTCCTCTTTATGGAGGAGAAGCCGCCTTGCCATGCCCGTAAACGAACCTCGCAGTTTGGCGTCGTCCGTCGCTTCGACGCTTCGCTTCCGAACAAAGGGGGACTTTGTGTGACTACAACATCACATTCACAAGAGCTCATGGACCTCACGGACAAATATGGCGCAAAGAATTACCAGCCACTTCCGATCGTCATTCACCGAGCAGATCGAATTTGGGTCGAGGATCCAGAAGGCAACCGGTACATGGATATGCTCAGCGCGTACTCGGCGCTCAACCAGGGCCACAGACACCCACGGATCATTCAGGCGCTGCGCGACCAAGCAGATCTCGTCACCTTGACGTCGCGTGCCTTTCACAGCGATAAACTGGGGCCATTCTACAAAAAATTGTCTCAGTTGACCAACAAGGACACGATTCTGCCGATGAACACAGGTGCCGAAGCAGTGGAGACTGCGGTGAAGGCCGCCCGTCGCTGGGCATACGACGTCAAACACATACCTGATAATCAGGCGGAGATCATCGTGAGTGAAGGGAATTTCCATGGGCGGACAGTGACCGCGGTCTCGATGTCCTCACACGCCGAGTACCAGCGCGGATTCGGCCCGTTGACGCCAGGGTTCAAGGTCGTGCCGTACGGAGATCTCGAAGCGCTCAAAGCGGCTATCACCCCAAACACCGCCGCCTTCATCACGGAACCGATCCAAGGCGAAGCTGGTATCGTCATTCCTCCTGCCGGATTCCTGCACGCGGCGTACAACTTGTGCAAACAAAATCAGGTCCTCTTCATCGCCGACGAGATCCAAACGGGTTTCGGTCGCACAGGCAAGTTGTTCGCCTGTGAGTGGGAGAATGTCGATCCGGACGTATACATCCTTGGCAAAGCACTAGGTGGCGGTGTCTTCCCCGTCTCTGCAGTGGCCGCAGACCGGGAGGTCCTCGACGTGTTCGAGCCAGGTTCGCACGGCTCCACTTTCGGCGGCAACCCGCTCGGCGCGGCCGTGGCCATCGCGTCGATGGAGGTCATCGTCGACGAACATCTGGCAGATCGGTCTCGTGAACTCGGCGAGTTCTTCATTGAAGAACTGCGGGCGATCGACAACCCGCATATCGTGGAAGTCCGCGGGCGCGGTTTGTTCATCGGCTTGGAACTCGATGAACCAGCCCGCCCTTATTGTGAGGCGCTGATGAACGAGGGACTTCTCTGTAAGGAGACACACGACAACGTCATTCGCTTCGCACCACCGCTTGTCATCCAACAAAAGGAATTGGAGGATGCACTCGCACGCATCCGAAAAGTCATGGCGCGTTAGAGCACCAGTCCCGATATGGGATACGCGGACCGCTGGGTGAACGCCGCCTGGCGGCATCGCTAAAACAGGCCGCTCACACGAAGCAGTCAGTGGACTGACCTCGCGCAAAGCGGCCTGTTCGTTGGTATTTAAAACGGAGAACTTTAGAGAATCGATACGGATACGACCAAGACGATACAAAGTGCCATCAGGTACACCAGCGAGAAGCGGAACACTTTATTGGCCCAAATGAGGTCCTGATCGGCTGGGACGAACAGCCCGCGGATAGCTTGGACCAGGAAAATAAGACCCAACACGGCCATTACCACAAAGTAGATCCAGCCTTCGTAGTGCAGCGTCGTCAACATCAACGACACAGGCACCATTGCCGCAGTGTAAATCACGATCTGCCGTTTGGTTTCGCGAAATCCGCGAACGACGGGAAGCATCGGAATTCCCGCTGCGCGGTAATCCTCTGTCTTCTTCATCGCGAGCGGCAAAAAGTGTGGCGGCTGCCACAGGAAGAACGTGAAGAACAGCGCCCACGCACCGAGTCCAAGCGATCCGCCGCTGCCTGCCGCCCAACCGATCAATGGCGGCATCGCACCAGATACGCCGCCGAGTACCGTATTCAAGGTCGTATGGCGCTTAAACCAGACGGTGTACAGGTACGAGTAGACGAACAAGCCAACGAACGCACACGCTGCAGCCTGCCAATCGATGAAGAAATAGAGCACGCCAAGTCCGACTGCACTCATCGACAGTCCGATGGCGAGCGCCGCACCCGGTGCAACTTTGCCTTGCGCGACGGCGCGCTTGTGTTTCGTGCGGTCCATCACTTGATCGATATCCCGGTCGTAGTAGTTGTTCAACGCCGCGCCGCCCGCCACGACGAGCGCGGTTCCGACGAGCGTAAATAATAGTGCCAACGGTGATGGATGGCCGTGCGAGGCCACCCACATGCCCGCAAACGCCGCCAACAAATTGGCGATGGTGATGCCCCACTTCATAATCGACATATAATCACGAAATGTGGCTTTCGCCGCGAGTTCCTGAACGCGGGAATCATCGAGCGCAACCCCATTTGCCTGCATGCAAATCACTTCCTTTTCAACCAACTTTTTGAGGGTTTCCCCTACTGCGCCAGCGTTGTCCGGCGCGTGCTCCCACTCGTGTTTCCATAAAATAAGGACGCTGAACTGCAACAAATCCACGTTCCTCGATTGCACGACAACTATCTTTGCAAAGATAGAGAAGAAACACAATAAAACGGTCGGATTTGTCATCTAACCGACAAACATGTGGTGGAATCGTCCAATGAACCCTTTGCAGTATAGCCCGCTGGACAATCGTTTAGTATAATCCTGTTGAAATGTGTTTACGGTATCGATCGTCAACGACGTCTTAATATTAAAGGAGCGATTTCGGATGCCTTTGTGGCTGTCGGGCGTGATCGCGTTCTTGGTAGCCTTTGTTTTAGCGCCCCGAATGCGCGCGCTGGCCATCAAGTGGAATTTTGTCGATCTCCCCAACGACCGAAAAATACACCGCGAGCCTTTGCCTCTGCTCGGAGGCGCAGCGATGTTCGCCGGCGTCATCGCCGTCGCGCTGATGGCTTTCTTTTGGCATAACTGGTTGCACACGCCGTATCTCGGCGTGATGATCGGCGCAACTTTGCTGTTTGGAATCGGCATATTGGATGACTTCTTCAAAACGCGAGGCAAGGATTTTTCAGTCTCCATTCGATTCGGCGTACAGATTCTGGCAGCACTCTTAATTCCACTGTTCGGCGGAGGTATTCAGGGATTTACCGCGCCGCTAGGCGGCCATCACTACGTGGGACTGTCGACGGTCTTCTCCGTCATCATCACGGTGCTCTGGGTCGTCGGAGTCACCAACGTGTTTAACTTTCTCGATGGTGTCGACGGCTTGGCGGCAGGCATCGCAGCGATTTCTGCGACGACCTTATTCTTCATCGCTATCGTGAAGGGCGATTCCATGTCCGCCTGGTTCGCCATCGCCGTCACAGGTGCCGCCGTCGGCTTTTTGCGGCACAACTTCTACCCGGCGCGAATCATCATGGGCGACGCTGGCTCGACTGTGCTAGGTTATTTGCTGGCCGCCATCGCCTCGGTGGGCGCGTTCAAATCCGCAACCGTGATCTCGATTGGGGTCCCCGTCCTCGCACTCGGCGTGCCCATCTTCGACGCCGTTCGCGTGGTGCTCATGCGCGCCAAAGCTGGTAAGCCGGTCTATAAGCCCGATAAGAGCCACGTGCACCATCACCTGCTGCGCGCAGGGTTGTCGCAGGTGCAGACGGTCACCGTCGTGTATCTGATCAGCGCGTGTTTCTCATTGGTCTCGATGATCGTGCTCTTGTTGACGCGCTGACGACGCAATGGGTAAGACGTAAGAGCGGCTTTCGCCGCTCTTTTTTGTTCATGAGTTGGGGCCTCCGCGAGAAAGCTAGCGAGAGCGATTCATTGCCACGCGCTTTCTCAGTTCGGAAATTCGATAGGACCGTGTAAAAGGAGATCGTTATGCAACCTTGGAACCTTGTCGCAACCTGTGCATTTGGGCTCGAAGCGCTGACCGCTCGCGAGTTGCAGAACTTAGGCTACGAAACGAAGAGTGAAAACGGGCTCGTCCGCTTTACCGGCGACGACCATGCCATCGCCCGCAGCAATCTCTGGCTGCGGACGGCTGAACGCGTGTTTATTGAACTGGCTTCCTTTGAGGCAACCACCTTCGAAGACCTCTTTCAAGGAGTCCTCGCCATCCCCTGGGAGGATATTCTGCCAAAGAACGCAGAGTTCCCTGTCGTGGGAAAATCGGTAAAGTCGATCTTACATAGCGTACCAGCGTGTCAAAGTATCACCAAAAAGGCGGTCGTAGAACGACTGAAGCGCACCTACCAGCAAGAGTCATTCGAAGAGTCGGGCGCGCTCTATCGGATCGAAGTGGCAATCAACAAGGACGTCGCCACCATCCGCCTCGACACGAGTGGCAATGGCCTCCATCGCCGCGGCTATCGCAAACTCAACGCCACGGCGCCGCTGCGCGAGACGCTCGCAGCCGCACTCGTGTTGCTCAGCCGGTGGGACGCCCACCGCCCCTTCTGGGATCCGATGTGCGGTTCCGGGACCATCGCTATCGAGGCGGCGCTCTACGGCCTGCGTCGGGCACCTGGTGCGTTGCGCTCGTTTGCATCGGAGGCGTGGCCGACGCTAGCGGACGAAGCGTTTCCGGAAGCGCGCGACGAGGCGGCAGATCTCGCCCGTCACGTCGACCTGAACATCGTGGCCTCCGACGTCGATACAGAAGTCCTCGAACTGACAAACCGTCACCTCCAATTGGCAGACCTCGACGGCTTGATCGAGGTTCGCAAAGCGGATGCGCGGCGCACCCAGCCAGACGACGAATACGGGTGTATCATCAGCAATCCGCCGTACGGCGAACGCCTGATGACCGTCGATGAGACGGAACGGCTGTATCGAGCCATCGGCAAGAACTTTCGCACGCTCGATAGCTGGTCGGTGTTCATTCTCACGTCTAACCCCTCCTTTGAGCGCCTATACGGGGCAAAGGCGGACAAGCGCCGGAAACTCTACAACGGGCGCATCGAAACCCAACTCTTCCAGTATCTTGGTCCGCTTCCGCCGCGGCCGCCCAAAGCGTGATCGCCACGGCCTTCTGAGGCCGTGGCTTCTTGCAACTGCGCCTAATTGGTAGTAGAGTGACAAAGGATTGTTTTTCTGGGACAAGCCGCGACAGTACGGGTTTGTGGGCGTGCTCGCAACGGATGCCCCAAGCGCGAAAGCGGTTGTTTTTCCCTCACGGAAGCTTCGTTTCAACACACTGGAGAATGGCGAATCCTGATGGCCACATCGGCATTCCTGATGGACGCGCGACATCATCTCCAAATCCGTTGCAAAATGAGAGTCAGAAAGAACAAGTAAGCCATGGAGCAAAGGAGTGAACTACATGGGAACGAATCATAATCTGTTTGAGTCCAAACAGACGTTGAACGTCGGTCAGCAATCATTTACTTACTACCGTCTGAACTCCGTTCAGGATCAAGGCGTTGCTGACATCTCCCGCCTCCCGTTTTCCATCAAGATTCTGTTGGAAGCGGTATTGCGTCAATTTGATGGCCGCGTGATCACGGAAGATCACGTTCGTCAGTTGGCGAACTGGAACGCGACTGCCCCGGAAAAGGCGGATGTTCCGTTTAAGCCGGCTCGTATCCTGTTGCAGGACTTCACAGGGGTACCGGTCGTCGTGGACCTCGCCGCACTTCGCTCCGCGATGCATCGCCTCGGCGGAAACCCGGACCGCATTAATCCGCTCGTCCCGGTAGATCTAGTCATCGACCACTCCGTCCAGGTCGACGCATTCGGCTCGGACGCTGCACTCGAATTCAACATCAACCGCGAGTTTGAGCGAAATGAAGAACGATATAAGTTCCTCCGCTGGGCCGCAAAGTCGTTTGATAACTTTAGCGCAGTCCCTCCTGGTACTGGTATCGTTCACCAAGTCAACCTCGAGTATCTCGCGAAGGTCGTTCAACAGCGCCAGGTCAATGGCGACGTCGTCGTCTTCCCGGACAGCTTGGTCGGTACGGACTCGCACACCACGATGATCAACGGCATTGGCGTCCTCGGCTGGGGCGTCGGTGGCATCGAGGCGGAAGCTTGTATGCTTGGGCAACCGCTGTACCTCCTGCAACCGGAAGTCATCGGATTTAAACTCACAGGCCGCCTGCCAGAGGGCGCAACGGCAACCGATTTGGCACTCACGGTCGTCAACATGCTTCGCAAGAAGGGCGTCGTTGGCAAGTTCGTCGAGTTCTACGGTTCCGGACTTTCCAACATCAGCCTGGCGGATCGTGCGACCATCGCCAACATGGGTCCAGAGTACGGTGCGACCATGGGCTTCTTCCCAGTCGACCAAGAGTCGCTCAACTACATGCGCAGCACGGGCCGCGACGAAGACCTCATCTCGCTCGTCGAGACGTACACCAAAGAACAGGGGATCTTCCGGACGGACGACATGGCGGATCCAGTCTTCACGGACACCCTCGAACTCGATCTCGGCGACGTCCAACCGTCGATGGCGGGACCGAAACGTCCGCAGGATAAGATTTTCTTGAAGGACATGAAGTCCACTTTCGAAACGGCACTCGACAAACCGATGAGCGAAGGCGGCTTTGGCCTCTCGGACGAAGCGCGCAATAAGGTTGGCACCGTCAAGTACGAAGATGGTTCAACAGCTGAACTCCGCCAAGGTGCGACGGTGATCGCCGCCATCACGAGCTGCACAAACACGTCCAACCCGTCGGTCATGCTCGGTGCTGGTCTCGTTGCCAAGAAGGCTGCTGAAAAGGGCCTGACCACACCGAAATACGTAAAAACCAGCCTCGCGCCAGGATCTCGCGTCGTCACCGACTACCTGGAGAAGGCTAATCTGCTCACGCCGCTCGCAGAGCTCGGTTTCGACGTCGTTGGTTACGGTTGTACGACGTGTATCGGCAACAGTGGTCCACTGCCGGACGAAGTGAGTCAGACCATCCAGGAGAACGACCTGCTCGTTTCGGCTGTCCTCTCGGGTAACCGGAACTTCGAAGGCCGCATTCACTCGCTGGTCAAAGCGAACTACCTGGCGTCACCGCCGCTCGTCGTGGCCTATGCGCTCGCCGGCACAGTCGACATCGACCTCACGACCGAACCGCTCGGCAAAGATCGGGACGGCAACGACGTGTACCTGAAGGACATCTGGCCGTCGAACCAGGAAGTTCAGGACACCGTTCGCGAGGTCATCAGTCCAGAGATGTTCCGCGCTCAATACGAAGGCGTATTCGACAGCAACGAACGTTGGAATCAACTCGAGACCGCGCAAGGCCGCCTGTACGATTGGGATGAACAGTCCACATACATCCAGGAACCGCCGTTCTTCGTAGGCCTCACGGCAGATGTCCCAGACATCGCCGAGATCAACGACGCACGCGTCCTTGCCCTGTTGGGAGATTCGGTTACGACCGACCACATCTCACCGGCTGGCAACATCGCGCAAAAGAGCCCTGCTGGTCACTACCTGCAGGAACGCGGCATCGAGCCGTACGACTTCAACTCTTATGGCTCACGCCGCGGGAACCACGAAGTCATGATGCGTGGCACGTTTGCCAACATCCGGATTCGCAACCAGGTCGCGCCCGGCACCGAGGGTGGCGTAACCACCTACTTCCCGACTGGCGAAGTCATGTCCATCTACGATGCTTCGATGAAGTATCAGGCGGATAAACAAGCGCTGGTCGTCATCGCAGGCAAGGAGTACGGTACCGGCTCGTCACGTGACTGGGCAGCAAAGGGTACGTTCCTCCTCGGCGTCAAAGCGGTGATCGCCGAGAGCTTCGAGCGTATCCACCGCAGCAACCTGGTCGGTATGGGCGTACTTCCGCTTCAGTTCAAGAATGGCGAGAGTGCTTCGAGCCTCGGTATCACCGGCACGGAGAAGTTCACCATCCTAGGCCTGAGCAACGACTTGCAACCACGCTCCGAAGTGACCGTGCAAGCAACTCGGGAAGACGGGTCGTCCTTCACCTTCCAAACCGATGTGCGCCTGGACAGCGACATCGAAGTGGAATACTACCGCAATGGTGGTATCCTCCAAACGGTCCTGCGCAACTTCGTCCGCGAAGAGCAAAACGCGTAAGTCTACATCGCAAAAAGCGGTGTGCACCTTTCCGGTGCACACCGCTTTTTCTATTGTCAGTATAACCCCAGGCAAGAAGTCTCTCCTTACAGAGAAGCTTTCAAAATATTGTAGACGTCATCCTTGTTGAGCTTCTTAAAGTTGCCTATTTCACCAAAGCGCACTGCCTGACTCGCCATCGTATCCAACTGGTCATCCCCGATGTCGTAATCGGCGAGGTGTTGTGGCGCACCGATTTCGCGGTAGTAGTCACGTACCTTGGCAATGGCGATATCGGCCAGTTCGTCGACGCTCTTTCCGTCTGGATTCACGCCAAATACGTTCGTCGCAAGGCTCGCGAACCGTGATGGATTCACTTGCTTCGTGTAGTCCATCCAGTGCGGGAAGATGATCGCTAATCCACCACCGTGCGGAATATCGTAGATTGCGCTGATTTCATGCTCGATCGCGTGACAAGCCCAATCGCCCTGAATACCCATGCTGATCATGCCATTCAAAGCCATCGTGCTGCAGTACATCAGTGTTTCACGAGCGTGGTAGTCGTTTGGATGATCGATGGCGGCCTTCGTATTCTCGATAATGGTCTTGATAACCGCCTCGATCAGGTGCTGTTGCAAAGGCGTATGTTCCGTCCTGTGGAAATAGTGCTCAAAACAGTGCGCGAGCATGTCACACGCGCCATAGATGGTCTGGTCGCGCGGAACGGTATACGTATTTTCCGGATCGCAGAAGGAGAACCGCGGGTATGTATACGGTGAGCCGCCTCCGAGCTTTTCCTTGGTCTCCCAGTTGGTGATAACGCCGCCGGCATTCATTTCCGATCCGGTCGCCGCCAACGTCAATATCGTCCCCAAGGGCAATGCACCTGTCGCTTTTCCCTTGCGAGCGTATATATCCCAGACGTCGCCATCGTACTTGGCGCCCATCGCAATGGCCTTCGCACAATCGAGTACAGAACCTCCACCGATGGCAAGGATAAGATCGATATTTTCGGTTCGGCAAATGTCGACACCTTTGTGAACAGTTGTCAACCGCGGATTCGGCTCGACACCAGACAATTCAAACGTGGTCACCGAAGCGTCCTTTAAAATGCCCACGACCTTGTCGTAGAGGCCACTTCTCTTAATGCTGCCTCCGCCATAGACAAGCAGCACGCGTTTGCCGACCTGCAAAACTTCGTTGGCCAAATGCGATTCGATTTGACCCTTTCCATAATATAAAGCCGTCGGATTTTGAAAGCGAAATGCATCCATTCCAGATGACCTCCTTTTGGTGTACAAAGCCATTCCATTGTAACAAGTTCAGCCGCATTTACAAAATGTAAGCGAACTTTAATAGCGCACTCGCAATGGCTAATATCATACAGCTTGGCATATACATCAGTGTTGTCCATTGGCTACAGAGAGGAGGCACGCGAATGTTAGGACAAGTCACCGCCGTCCTCAGTGCCGTCTGTTACGCACTCTCGCATATCTTTATTCGAAAAGGGCAGGCTGACTCGTCTCCTGCCGATCACGGCCTTCTTCCCGTGCTCTCCATCAGCGCGCTGCTCCTGGACTTCAGTTGCGTCATCGTCCGCCTTGTGCACTTGACAAGCCGCCCGCTTGACCTGCACGGGATATGGATGCCGGTCCTGTTCGCCGCACTGTCCGGTATCATTGGGACGACGCTTGGTCGGCTCGCCTTGTACCGGGCGATGGAGGACCTCGGTGTGACGCGCGGGGTGGTGATCAAAGGACTTTCCCCCATTGTCACTTTACTTATCGTCCTCTTTGCGCTGCGTCAGCCTATCTTGCGAGGTGATCTGATCGGGTTGGGATGCCTCGCTCTTTGTATCGTATTGCTATTTATTGAACGGCAGGTCGACACAGAGCGCCACATACCGCTGCGAATATTCCAGAACAGCCTTGTGATTGCCGGCCTGTCCGCAGTGGCTCAGGGTGTTGGTCACACGTTTCGCCAATTCAGCGTAAACGGCGCTTTACTGCCGCTGTACGCATCAGCGATCGACGTCAGCGTGGCCTGCATCGGCTATCTGCTGTTTCTCGCGGTCACTCGACGGCTACGCCCCCTCCTGAGCCATTATCGCAATTCCTCCAACGCGAGTTTGCTCGCCGCAGGGCTGTTCTCCGCGCTGGCCGTCCTGCTCTTTTTTACGGCCGTCCAGCAGATTCCCGTCTCGACCGTATCCATTTTGGCCGCGACAGAGCCAGTCATCGTGGCGCTCTTCTCGGTCTTGTTCTTCCCCAAGTTGGAGCGCATCACGTGGTGGAGTGCGAGTGCCGCAGTCGTCGTGGCAGCCGGCGTCGTACTGATCAGTCTGTAAGGAGTCGTCCGAAACTTGCCCTATGAGCTTGGCTTCTCTAGACTATTGGCGTATGAATAACGGTTGAGGATGAGTCGATTGAAATATGATGTCATTGTAGTGGGTGCCGGCCCAGCCGGATTGATGGCAGCCATCGCCGCGAGGGACGCAGGCGCTCGGGTAGGCCTCATTGAAAAAGGAAACAAGCCTGGACGAAAACTAGGTATATCTGGAGGAGGCCGCTGTAACGTCACCAACGCCAAACCATTACCGGAGCTGATGGAAAACATCCCTGGTAATGCACGGTTTCTGCACTCGGCGCTCACCCGCTTTTCCAACCAAGACATCATGGCGTTTTTCGAGGCTCTGGGGATTCGCCTGAAGGAAGAGGACAGAGGCCGTGTCTTTCCCATCTCAGATCAAGCGGCAACGGTCGTTAAAGCCGTCGTGGACAAGGTCTATACCTCTGGTGTGGACGTGTTGCTCGACACGCCTGTCGCGCGCCTGCTCGCACAGAACGGTCAAATGACGGGCGTCCGGCTCGCTCGCGGTCAAACGATCGAGTGTGCTGCCGTGATCGTCGCGACCGGTGGTTGCAGTGTGCCGAAGACCGGGAGCACCGGCGACGCCTATCCTTGGGTACAGGCCTTCGGTCATACGATCGTCCAGCCATACCCGACTGAGGTTCCCTTGACCAGTGATGAGCCGTTCATCGTCGAGCGTAAACTTCAGGGTCTTTCCCTGCGTGGCATCGACGCAACAGTCTGGGACGACAAGCGGAAAAAACGGCTCACGACGGAGCATGGCGACATGATATTTACCCACCTCGGTCTGAGTGGGCCAGCGGCTCTGCGCTGTAGCCATTACGTCTCGACCGCCAAGCGCAAGAATCAAGATGTATCGCTATCCGTGACCCTCGACCTGGCACCTGAAGCTCCGCGTGGTGAACTCGAGCAGGCCTTAGCAAGTGGGCGTAAGCACCACCCACGTCGAAGCATCGCCACGCATTTGGGTGAGCGCTTCCCGGAACGACTTACCGACTTTGTGCTAGCGAAAGCGGATGTACCGGCTAACACTCAGCTGGCAAATCTCAGCAAGCCACAGATGGATTGCCTGATTGCGACCATCAAAGCCTGCCCAATCCACATCACTGGCACGCTGCCACTCGAACAGGCCACCGTCACAGGTGGGGGCGTGAGTGTCAAGGAGATTGACCCGAAAACGATGCAGTCGAAACTCGTTCGCGGCCTGTACTTCTCTGGTGAAGTCATGGATGTTCACGCCCACACTGGGGGTTATAACATCACCGTCGCGTTCTCCACCGGTCATCTGGCGGGACAGAGCGCCGCGATGCAGGCGTTGGAACTGGTGACCACGCGCTGAGTGTATTGTTCACTCCGCTTGTGAACGCTCGCTCGCACGCCGCATCAGTGGCCGGCGAACGACGAGGAGATAGCCGTAGGAAATCAAAAAGAACACACAAGAGAGCACCATGAGCCAATTGTAATGATTTCCATGCAGCAGACTGCCGCCAAGCGACGAACCGACCGCGTTCCCCACGCGGGTTCCAAATACGCGCATACCGAACATCTGCGAAAACTCGCTGGTATGCACGAAATCGAGAAACATGGCGTCGATGATTGGCGGTGGTACGGCCGTGGTGATGGTCACGACAAAATAGATGGCGACGAAGGCCGCAGACGTCATGGCGACGATAAACAGCATCGTCGAACAGGCACTCAATACGAACGATAGAAAAAGTGTCGCTTGTTGCCGCATGCGCTCGATCATCGGACGCACCAGATAGGAACCCAGCGATACCATAAACAGGCTCACGGCGTACACCAGCGATGTGGTGGCGCTTGAAGCGTGGTAGCGCTGTTGCAAAATGAGTGTCGCAAACGGATTGAAGAGCCCGCCTGCGATGCCGAAGAGGATGGCGTAGCCCGCCATGAAGACCAGCGGTTTCGAGGGCAGTTGCAGGACCCTGGCACGACGGCTATCCGGCGCCTTCACAAAGAAGCGAAAGACCGGTGCGACGAGTGAAACGGCGGATCCGACCACCATCGTCGCACGCAGACCATGCGCGTGTACAAACCATCCTGCAAAAATGACACCCATGCCAATAAACACCATGTAAAGTGCCGTAAACCGGCTGATCAGGTGTGATCGCTCACGACCGGTCAGCAGTGAGCTGAGGACGACGTTTTCGGTGCTTGTGAGCATCGATCCCCCAACGCCCGACAGCGCAGCGGTGACTGTCCAGACCGGTACCGAGGTGACCACCGACGTGCATAGGCTGCCCAGACCAATTGTGAGGGTGGCCCATTTGAAGACATGCGAAGCCCCGACTCTGTCCGCCAGCGGCCCCATAAGCAACGCCGAACAACCACCAAAGAACGCGTTGACGGCGAAGAGATACCCTATCGTTTGATCGGACACGTGTGCAGAGGAGTAGAAAAACGGCTGTGCATACTGAACCATGCCTATCCCAAAACTCAGAAAAAATTCACTAAAGAAATAGAGAAAGAGTCCGCGCCTCATGATGACCTCCAGCGTAAGCCCCGTCTGAATCCAAACCATCTAGCACAGCACATCATACCAAGATGACTAGCAATTAAAAAGAGCGAGCTCGAGGCTCGCTCCGATTTGACACGTTCGTCACTGAAAGTCCGAGACAGATGCCCCATAACTTCCGTCCAGTTTGCGACTGTACATCCCTTCCTTGGGTGTTCCATAGCGGTGAGGCTTGTCCTTGCTCTCGCCCCTGCGCATACTGGCACTCGCTTCTGCATTCATCACAGGTCCTGAAGCTTCGTCGCCGCGACCAATGGATTTCCGTCGAGATGTCATGTACAGTCCCCCTTCGATGATTTGTGTCAAATCAGGCATAATGTAACCAAGGGTGACAGATCACATGCTCGTCTACAGTCTCAGATCAGATTCACCCGACTCAATCAGGCGAACTCCGATGTGGGGACCACAGGAAAGGGAGAAATTCTTTGGACCGTCTACAACTTATATTGGCATCAGGCTCTCCACGCCGACGCCAGTTGCTCGAAATGCTCTCACTGCCGTTTCAGGTCATCGTGACCGACGCCGACGAGGAGATCCGTCCCAATTGGGCACCAGGTAGAGCTGTAGAGGAACTCGCAGAGCGCAAGCTCGCCGTTGCACTATCCCGAATCGACGTACCGAACACCATCGCCATTGCCGCCGACACAGTCGTCGTGGTAGACGGGACAATCCTTGGCAAGCCTAAGGACGAAAACGAAGCGTACGACATGTTACAAGGCCTTCAAGGCACCTCGCACGAGGTGTTTACAGGTGTCGCCGTGTACAACATGCAGAACGGAAAGTCCCGCACCTTTCACGAAGTGACGCGCGTTTGGATGTACGAGAAAGACGAGGACTGGCTGCGTTGGTACATCGCCACCGGTGAGCCGATGGACAAAGCCGGAAGCTACGCCATCCAAGGTACCGGATCCCTATTGGTTGAGCGAATCGAGGGCGATTACTTCAATGTGGTGGGTCTGCCGATTGGGCGCCTTGCCCTCACACTCGAGGAACTAGGCGCCCCTGTGCGCTCGTTGATGAACGACGAGGCTTAAGTCAGCCCAGCGCCCAAACGAGTCCGCGCTCGTTTGGGCCGTCCTACGAACGTGCGTGAGCTAGAACGCGATCGCTGGCATAGTCGAGGGCAGCGGCCAAGTCGTCAATCAAGTCTCCAATGTGTTCGATGCCGACCGACAACCGTAGGAGACGGTCTGTCACGCCAATGGCGTTGCGCACCTCTTCTGGAATGTCAAAATGCGTCTGACGAGCCGGATACGTCATCAAGGACTCGACGCCTCCCAGGCTCTCCGCGAAGGTGATGAGCTCGAGATGCTCGAGAATATACGGCACCATGCGGCTGTCCAACACATCGAAAGAGACCATCCCGCCAAAGCCAGACGCTTGCCGAGCACAGACCGCTCGCCCTTCGTGGTGATCGAGCCCGGGGTAATATACGCGCGGAATGTCGTCGCGCGCGTCCAGCCAACCCGCGATGGCATACGCGTTCTGCATATGGCGCTCCATACGCAAGGCGAGTGTCTTCATTCCGCGCATGAGAAGCCAGGCGTCATGCGGACCGAGCACAGCGCCAATGGAGTTTTGAAGGAAGTACAGCCGCTCACCGAGCTCCGGTGTCGCTGCCACGACTAGGCCAGCGAGCACGTCGTTGTGCCCACCGAGGTACTTGGTAGCAGAATGGACGACGATATCTGCGCCGTGATCGATCGGGCGTTGTAAAAACGGCGTCATAAACGTGTTGTCGACAATCGTCAACCATCCCCGCGCCTGCGCAAGGGCCGAACAGGTGGCGAGGTCGGTGATCTGCATCATCGGATTGGTCGGGGTCTCGATGAACAGCGCCTTCGTCGAGTCGGTGGCCACCGCCTGAATGTCCTCGAGGTTGCCCGTGTGTACGTAACTTGCGGTGATGCCAATCGGGCGAAGAATTTGCTCCAACACGCGATAAGTTCCGCCGTACAGGTCGTTCGAAACAATCAAGTGGTCTCCTGGTTTAAACAGGTTGAGCACCGTATGTACGGCTGCCATGCCCGACGCAAACGCCAAGCCTCGCGCTCCACCCTCCAAGTCCGCGATAGCGTCCTCTAGTAGCTTACGCGTTGGATTGAGGGTTCTCGTGTAGTCAAAACCAGTACTTTCGCCAAGGGACGGGTGTGCAAAAGTAGTCGACTGATGGATAGGAGCGGAAATCGCCCCCGTTGTCGAGTCGGCACCATTCCCAATTTGTGCAAGTCGTGTCTCTATTTTCATGTCCCGTTTCCTCCACTCTTCGGTATAATAGCGGCGGTTATCGATCCGCCATCCAATTCGTCTATCTATCACGCAACAGTCCGTTGCTGAAAAGTTAAGCAAACTGTACAAATGTCTGACGGTTCCGTCAAGGCTTTACGAGTCATGGATTGAGGGGTAGAGTGTGTGAGTAATCGCGCAAGTCGCGATGTAAGCACCTTATGAGAATTCGCGTTGTAGGAGAGTTGGATATTGAACATTTCGAAATCGACGAGTAGGACCTCACAGCCTGTGGTCCTAACGAGTCTGATGATCGGGCTACTCGCCATATCGTTCTCCGCCATCTTCATCGAGTGGTCGACGGCGCCTGCTGCGGTGATTGGAATGTACCGGCTGTGGATGTCCGTACTTCTCTTGTCGCCATTTGCCCTTAAGCGCTGGCGTGAATTTGGAAGACTTTCCCTGCGAGACATCGGGCTCGTGTGTCTATCCGGCGTATTTCTAGGTCTCCACTTTTTATTTTGGATTCAATCGTTAAAGATGACTTCTGTCGCATCCTCGATGATCATCATCGCCTTAGAACCGATTTTCGTCCTCATCGGATCCGTGATCCTCTTTGGCAGCCGCGTCTCAAAGTCGGGGATCATCAGCATGCTGTTCGCCATTCTCGGGTGCGCCGTAGTGGCGTCCGCCGATCTCGGCAAGGGCGGAGGACACCTCTATGGAGACTTCCTGTCGCTCGTCGGGACGCTCGCCGTTTCCATCTATATGCTCGCGGGACAAAAGGTCCGCGCCAGCGTTTCGAGTACGACGTACAACGTGTTGGTCTTTCTGGTGGCCGGGTTGGTTCTATTTCTGTTCAACGTGATGACGAAGACCTCCCTCGTCTCCTACAGCGGCCACAACTGGCTGATGTTTACCTTGTTGGCCGTCGTGTCCACCGTACTCGGGCACGGCCTGTTTAACTGGCTACTCGACACAGTATCCGCGACGACCATCAGCATGACGATTTTAGGTGAACCAGTGGGGGCTATCGTCCTTGCCTATTTCCTACTAGGTCAACCGGTCCTACTGCTTCAAGGCGTCGGATCGGTGATGTGCCTCATCGGCGTGTTTTGGTTCTTGCGCACAAATTCGTCACGCCAATCCGATGATGAAGAAAATCCAGCCGGCCAAGAAACAGACTCCGCCTATCGGGGTGATGGCCCCGAGCGCTTTGACGCCGGTCATGCTTAACAGGTAGAGGCTGCCTGAGAACAAAATGATCCCAATGCTGAACAGCCAACCAGAGATATGCATCATGCGCCCGCCAACCCCGATACGAAGTAGTATCCCGACGGCGAGAAGAGCGAGCGCGTGATACATCTGATATTGATCCCCTGTGTGGAACACACTCAACATATCGGCAGAAATACGGTCTTTCAGCGCATGGGCGCCAAATGCGCCAAACGCCACCGACAAAAATGCAAAAACCGCTCCAGCAACAGCAAAGCCCATATTTGAAGATCCTCCCTTATACCTCTAACGCAGGCGGCCTGCGATGATTGGTCGCCTGCTCGTAGTCGTACGCCAAATGAATGAGCCGGGCCTCCGTGAACGCAGTGCCTGTAAAAGTGATGCCAAACGGTTTCCCTTCCCCAGTGTACCCAGCGGGTACCGTGATAGACGGATAGCCAGCCTTGGCCGCGATACTGCAACCAAAGTATGAAGGAAAGAGCAAGGCGTCCAATCGGTTCGCTTCAAGCGCATGATCGATGCCCTCGTCGCGAGACCAGGTCAAGTCGCGAAGGCGGCGCTCTATGTAGGCTGCCTCGGTGAGCGTTCCGCTCGTCGCCTCGGCCCGCTCGAAGAGAGCTTGGCCATACTTGAGCGCAATTTCTCGATGTGCTTCGTTGTATCGGATGACGTCCGCCAAAGACCGGTGCGGATTGGTATAGACCGTCTGGGAAAGATAGTGGTTCAACGCCACTTTGAATTCGTATACCATCACATCGATGTTTTCATTTTCTTCTGGCACTGGAAGGTCGATCGGGTCCACGAGGATGGCGCCTTGCTGTTTCAGGTCTCGAAGAGCTGCCTCGTAGATCGCCTTTTCGTCCCCAGAGAGACCGCCTTCGTAGTATCCTCGGACAATGCCCACGCGCGCCCCGGCCAAGCCACCAGCAGTCAACATCGAAAGATAGTTAGGAAAAATCGGTTGCGTCGATAGTGTCGCCGCATCCGCCCCATCGACGCCTGCAATCACCTGCAAGATGCGCGCGGCATCAGCGACGGTTCGCGCCATCGGGCCGGCTGTGTCCTGGCTCATCGAGATGGGGATGATACCGGTGCGACTCACCAGACCGACCGTAGGCTTGATACCAACCAGGCTGTTATTGTTGGACGGACTCAAAATCGATCCGCTCGTCTCCGTCCCAATCGCCGCCACTGCGAATCCTGCGGCAACCGCAGATCCGGAACCTGCACTGGATCCACCCACGTCGAATACACCTGGTCCGTACGGATTCAGCGTCTGACCACCTCGCGAACTGTAGCCATTGGTCATGTGATCGCTGATAAAATTCGCCCACTCCGTCAGATTGGCCTTGCCGATGATGACGGCTCCAGACTCGCGCAAGCGGCGAACAACCTCCGCATCGCGAATCGCACGATGTTCCGATAACGCGACCGACCCGGCAGTCGTATGCATGGCGTCCGCCGTATCCAGATTGTCCTTCACGACAATAGGAATGCCGTGCAGGGGTCCACGCCAGATGCCACGCGCCCGGTCCCGGTCAAGCGCCTGTGCAATCCAGAGTGCGTCAGGGTTCACTTCAATGACTGCACGCAAATTAGCTCCCTGTGTATTATGTTTGGCAATTTGTCCAAGGAACGCGCGGACAATTTCGTACGAGCTGATGTCTCCTCGCTCTTGCATGGCAATCAGTGTTTGTACGTCCCACGTAAGCGGACCACTCATCGTTCAGCGCCACCCTTCCCTATCGCGGTTCCAAAAATCCGCCTCTTGTCCGAGTTTCGCACACTCCTCTGAGAATGACAAACAGAGCCGAGGAATTCGCTCGGCTCTGTTTGACACATCGTCAATATGTGCCCGTGGTTATTGGAAGTTATTCAAATCTTGGCTGATATGGCTGCGAACCGTTTGTGGGTTGGTTCCAAATTGACCGAAGGTACTGTTCATAGCCTGCCCTTGCGATGCCATTCCCTGCGTGCCGAAGCCAGCTTGCGAACCAGCCTGATTCGAGAGGTCCTGTTGAATGTGTTGGCGCACCTCCTGCGGATTGGTGCCGTATTGACCGAAGGTGCTGTTCATAGCCTGCCCTTGCGATGCCATTCCCTGCGTGCCGAAGCCAGCTTGCGAACCAGCCTGATTCGAGAGGTCCTGTTGAATGTGTTGGCGCACCTCCTGCGGATTGGTGCCGTATTGACCGAAGGTGCTGTTCATAGCCTGCCCTTGCGATGCCATTCCCTGCGCGCCGCCGTAGAAGCCAGCTTGCGAACCAGCCTGGTTCGAGAGATCCTGTTGAATGTGTTGGCGCACAGTCTGTGGGTCAGTTGCGAATTCGCCGAACGTGCTGTTCATGCCTTGTCCTTGCGACATCACGCCTTGTCCACCACCTGCGAATTGACCGCGGTAGGCACCAGCCTGTTCCGACGTCATCGAACCAACTTGGTTGGAGAGGTCCTGCTGAATGTGTTGGCGCACGACTTGTGGATTGGTGCCGTATTGACCGAAGGTGCTGTTGCTGTACCCTTGGTTGTAGCCACCTTGAAACTGTCCCAACTGCTGACCTTGTCCACCCTGTACCTGAGCAGGTGCGGATTGCATCACTTGTTGGAACGCGCCCTGATTATATTGTTGTTGACCACCGTAAGATGCACTCGCGCCGTAACCGCCGTAGCCGAGGTCCTGTGCGATGTGTTGTTGGACGACGCGCGGATCTGTCGCCCCGGCTTGCATCACACCGCCAAATCCTTGGCCGCCGTACTGCTGCGACTCCGAGATGTGTTGACGGACTTGTTGCGGATCCGTACCAAATTGGCGGAGCGTATTATATCCGCCCTGCATCTGTCCACTTGCTCCGAATTGCTGATTTCCTGAGTATTGTTGTTGCAATCGTATCAGCATCCTTTCGCATTAGCTAAAGTTCTCATGCGGTAAAAGTATGCGCAGTTGCCAATCTGCACATGCATGGAGTTATTGATCGAGATTGGAAAAACAACAAAAAAAGACCACCCCGATTCCGCCAGTTTCTGGCGTCTCGGAGTGGTTGCAAAAGGATGTGAATCGCGTAGCTCAGGCTTGTGTAGAAGCAGCCGACCAGTCGTGGGTCATACTGCCTTCAAGGTACTTTTCTGCGTCCATGGCAGCTTTGCAACCAGACCCAGCAGCCGTGATCGCTTGTCGGTAACGAGGATCCATGACGTCGCCACACGCGAACACCCCTTCGACCGACGTCAGCGAAGTGGCTCCCTGAGCAACGAGGTAGCCTACTTCGTCGGTTTCGAGTTGCCCATTGAGGAACGCCGTGTTCGGCTGGTGACCAATCGCCACAAACACGCCATCCGCTTCGAGCGTCTTCGTCTCGCCAGTCTCGTTGTCGACGACCAACAATCCAGTGACCTTATTGCCGTCGCTGAGAACCTGCTTGGATGACGCGTTCAGCACAAACGTGATCTTATCATTCGATCGCGCCCTATCCTGCATCACCTTCGACGCACGAAGCTCCGTCCTCCGGTGCACGATAGTAACTTCTTGCGCGAACTTCGTCAGGAACGTCGCCTCTTCCATCGCCGAGTCGCCGCCGCCTACGACAATGACTCGTTTGTTGCGAAAGAAGAACCCGTCACACGTTGCGCACGTGGACACCCCACGCCCGATAAGGTCGGACTCGCCTTCGATGCCGAGCATCTTGGCAGAGGCACCCGTCGCAATGATCAGTGCGTCCGCCGTGTAGACTTCTGTCTTGTCGACGGTGACCTGAAACGGCCGAACACTGAGGTCCACCGACGTCGCGCGACCGCGTTGAAATGTCGCGCCAAAGCGTTCCGCCTGCTTCTTCATGTTGTCCATCAACTCAGGGCCCATGATGCCTTCCACAAACCCTGGGAAGTTTTCGATCTCGGTCGTCAGCGTCAACTGGCCACCTGGCTCGTCGCCTTCGATGACGAGCGGATCGAGATTTGCACGTGCGGTGTATACTGCGGCCGTATATCCAGCCGGTCCAGTTCCAAGAATCATCACCTTGCGGTGTTCCATTGAACATCCCTCCAACACTATTTTGCCATGTCTGCCGCGATTACAAAAGTCGTCAAGAGACGTCGACGCGGTTTGCTTCTACAAAAGATTTGAGGAGGTAAAGCGACTCATTCGTCACGCCGAGCGTGAACAACGCCTGTGTCACCTCGGGCGCGTCTTCAACCCACTGCGAGAGCCGCAATATGAAGTCCAACACAGAACGCCGTAAGCCGTCCTCTACGGAGCCTGTCAACGTCGACTTCGCCTCGCGCCAAATTCCGCGGGCGTCGGCGTCAGTCAGGGGAATCAACCGAATGGCCGGCAGCGCTAAATCTGGGACTTGCAGCGTTGCGCTGCCGTCTACATCCCCCATGTCAAGGCGCATCAGCGGACCGAACTGCGGGTCGAACTTGACCCGGATGTCCACCTGTACTGCGATGTCGATTCCTGAGGGACAATCAAGCCGCAGGTCGGCGCCGAGTGCTTCGACGATGCGATGCATCGTCTCGTCGTCGGTGATCTGCGCGCTCCCCTGCCCCGAAAGCCGCTTGCGAACGACCGCCCGTGCCAAATCGGTGTTAATTCCCTGCAAATCCGGTATGTATCCAGGATCTCTGTCACGATACTCGTGGTAGGCCGTGACTTTCGCCAACGCGCGTACCGCTTGCTCCGGGAACGGGTAGATAGGGATGCTGCGTTCAGCGTCCACCTCTAAATAGCGTACCCGATAGTCGCCCGTCGTCAGAAAGTTCGCCACGACCGTCTTCTCATATGGATGGCGGACGCCCTCGGCCTTTGGCGCGTCGTTTGCCACTTCGCACAGTGCCGCTGAAATCGCCACGCGCACCGCTTCTTCATCGGACGGTCCAACCGGTGTGAACAGGACGACGACTGCATCGACCGCTTCGTCCCGCAACACCTGCGGAAGAACGGTCCGATAGCTTTCCGCCAACGATTCAAATCCGATATTGATGACAGGTGCGACAAACTCCAGACCCTCGCGCAGCAATCGGTCGACAGCCATGACGGCGCCACCCGCCGTGTTGGTCACGATGGCGACGCGACGCCCGGAGTGACCGTCGCCGGACCTGAGAAGTACCGCTACGTCGAACAGTTCCTGCAACGTTTCCACGCGAATGATCCCCGTTTGGCGAAACATCGCTTCCACGGTCGCATCTTCCGCGGCCACCGCCACGGTACGACTCTGTGCGACGTTGACGCTGACCGGTGTCCTTGCGCTCTTGACCGCCAAAATCGGTTTGTTGCGCGTAATCCGCCTGGTGATGCGGGTAAACTTGCGCGGGTTGCCGAACGTCTCCAGATACAGCAGGATCATATCCGTCGATGGGTCGGATTCCCAGTATTGAAGTAAGTCGTTCCCTGATACGTCGGAGCGGTTCCCAAGGCTGACGAAGCTGGACACCCCTACGCCGATGCGGGTGGCGTAATCGAGAATGGTAATTCCGAGCGCACCCGAATGGGAAGCGATGGCCACCCGTCCGTGTTCAGGTGCCTGTGGCGCGAAGCTCGCATTTAAACGGACCTCGGGATCCATCTGAATAAGTCCCAGGCTGTTCGGCCCAATGAGACGCGCACCCGCAGACCGCAGGCGCCTGAGAATCTCGTTTTCCAGCTCTGTGCCCGGCGTATCCGTGTCGGAAAATCCCGATGACAAAATCATGACACTTTTCACACCAGTCTCGATGCAGTCGTCGATAACCGACAGAATCTGACTGGCCGGTACGACGATGACGGCGAGATCGACTGACTCAGGGACATCCTTCAAAGTAGGATACGCCTTCACCGCCGCCACTGAGCTTGCCGTGGGATTGACGGGATAGACCGTCCCGCGAAAATCGCTGTTTAGAATGTGTCGAAATAAGACGTGCCCCAGTCGCTCAGGCGCGCGCGAGGCTCCGATGACGGCTACCGTCTTCGGGTGGAAAAAGCCATGTAACGATGCAGAAGTGGCCAGTCGCTCACGAATTTCTTGAAGACCGCGGCTGCGCTCGTTTTGACGCAAGGGCCACCTCACGTGAATGACCCCCGACTCCTGATTGATGGTCATGGCAAACCCACTGGCGCGGAATACGTTCATCATTCGTTCGTTGTCCGTGAGGACGCTCGCCTCAAACTGTTTAATGCCGTTGAGGTATGCCGCTTCAGCGAGGTGCTCGAGCAACAGCGACCCAAGCCCTCTGTCTTGCATGTCGTCGGAGACGAGGAACGTCACCTCAGCCCGATCTTCATCGAGACGGCGGTAGTTGCCAATGGCCAGCGCACGCGTTCCGTCTGTGCACATAAGCGTCAGCGCGTTCTGCCCTCCATCGCCAATCATCTCCTCGATGGCAGCATCGGAAAAAATGTTCGAAGCGTGAAAAAAATGAAGAGAGCCGCTCTGTTCCGAAACTGATTCGAGCAAATTGCGTATCCAAATACGGTCTTGACTCGTATTCTTTGCCTTTCGCAATTCCGCCACATGACCGTCGCGAAGGATGACGTGTGCCATGGGTTCAGCCTCCTCTCGAGGATGTATGAACGCGAAAAACTACCCGAGATGTGCCCCGGGTAGCCTTGATCCTGGAACGGAAAGCTTACTTTTGATAGGCTTCGTCGAGAAAGGACTCGACTTGCTCCTTCGACTTCGCGTCGCGACTGAACAGTCGAGCGACCTCTTGTCCATTTTCGTATGCAATAAAGGTAGGAATCCCTAGAATCTCAAGCTTTTCCCCAAGGTCCGGCAATTCATCGCGATTTGCGCGAACCATCGCAAAGTCACCCGCGTACTTCGCTTCCCATTCGTCAAAATAGGGCTCAATTCGCTTGCAGTCCGGGCACCAATTCGCATAGAACTCGACCATGACGCGTCCTTGTTCGGTCGAGGCTGCGTATTCCTCGTTCGATTTAATCTGCTTCACGATGTAGCCTCCCTTCTTTTTCCCTTGTATTATAGCGCGTTCTTCGTTCACGGAGAAATATATAGAATTGAGACATAGAAAAAGCGTCCGACGTCGCGCACCTATCTAGCGGGTGTCAGAGGCCTGTGTTGAGCTGTGCGAGATTCAGTTCATTGCGGCTCGTCACTCGTTTGCTGAACCAATGGCATGTGTCTGAAATCCACGCCCACTGGTTTTTTCGGGTTCAGGACAAAGCTGATTACGCTCTTGTCCAAGTCGAAATCCCAGTCGACGAAGATGTCTGTCACAGTTCGCCCAAGCATCGATTCAAAGTGATTGTCATGGTGCAGTAGACTTTTCTCCAGGTTGGCTTTGACGCGCCGCAGTGTCGGGGCGAGGCCTTCCCTCACCAGTTCCTTCTCGATGCGCACGAGAATGCCGTTGCGAATGACCACAATCGTCCGCGAGTCAAGGAGACACGAAGAGATCGCCTCAGGCACTTTTTGCGCCTGACGACTGATTTCCACGATTTCCTGCTCAAGAGGCAGTTTCCCTTCGTACATCTCCTCATAGGGATCGCTCTCCGAAAAGGGATTGACACTTAGCCCAATCATCATCCCAGCCTTGTTGTGGAACGCCCAATCGTAATAAAACTCATGCAATTGGTTGCCTGTTACGATCTCGACGTACGCCTGGATCTGTGGGATCAGCGACGACATCAGCTCGCGTCGCAACTCGAACACCGTCGCACTCCGCCCGCTTTCCATAAGCACTCGTTCCATTGGTGAGAGGAAGTTTTTCAAATACACCATCATCAACGTCCGCGATATGCACACGTGAACCGACTCTGGGCCTTTCCCAAAGTGATCCCGAAGCAATCTCCCAATAAAGTTCGCAATTTGCTGGTTTCGTGCCTGCGTAGGGTCCATCTCCGTCTCCGGCCTCTCTAAACTACACGTGTACAACTAGGGTAGTCGATCCCTGCAGCGACTATGCACTCGTCGATCACCATCGCCGCACACCCTACTGCATAGGGCCTGGGTTCACGGGTCATGTTAATGCCCGTAGACAACGGTGAGAGGAGGAGTCCTGTTGGTTGACCATCCGACGAGTATGAACGAACAAAATCAGTTCACAGAAGCCTCAAACTCCCTGGACAAAGCTGAGAACGCGGTAACTCAAGTACAATCCCACCCGAACCAAACAGCCATCGAACAGGCAGAAAACGCGATTTCCCACGCGACCAACGCCGTAGATGAAGTTCAAGCAGCGACCAATCAGATCGCTGTAGAACGGATCAACAATCGTCTCGAATCGGCAATCGAAACGCTTTCTGAAACTGGGCGCTCACAATGAACGGTTTACAGAGCCACCCCATATCGTAAAGAAAAGGGTTGTTCGATCTCGCTTTGGGGGTGCGCTTGATGAAAATCAACACGGTCGTCAAGTTGGGGTCGCTCGCATTCGGAGTCGCGCGCGACGAGAAAGTGCAGGAACTGTTTAAAATGGCACACAAAGGAGCCAAGCGGCGTGGGCTGCTTCAACCGCCGCCGTACGGCGGATGGGGTAACCAGGGCAAAAAATGACGAGCAGCACGACGAATGCCATCACGAACTCGCGAAGTCGCGCCGCTTTGGCAAACGCACGAGGACGGTGGTTCCCTGCCCGACGACGCTGTCGATGTGCAGCGAACCGCCGTGCGCTTGCACAATGCGTCGGCTCACCAAAAGCCCCAATCCCGTCCCCCGCTCCTTCGTCGTGAAAAAGGGATTCCCCAGTTGCGCCAAGTGTTCATATGGAATGCCCGCACCCGTGTCGCGAACAGATATCTCCACCACATCCGTCCGTTCCTCGGCCACCAAATGCACCTGTCCACCTTCAGTGGTGGCCTCCAGCGCGTTCTTGATAATATTCACCAAAACCTGTTTGACTTGATTGGGGTCGCAGTGGATGAGCAAGGGCATGTCGCTGCATTGGACAAACAGGGACACCCCGTACAACAGCGCCTGCGCGTTCATCAAGGCCACCACATCTCTGACGATATCCTGGACCAGATATGGCTGGAAGAGCGCACCAGACGGCTTCGCCAAGGCCATCATCTCGCCGGCGATCAGATCGATCCTGCTGATTTCGTCCTTCATAATCTTCAGATACATTAACTGCGTCGGTGTCGCACCTTCCTCCAACAGTCGGCAAAACCCTTGAATCGCCGTCAAGGGATTGCGAATTTCGTGGGCGATGCCCGCCGCCAATTGGCCAACGCCGGACAGTTTGTCCGAGGAACGGAAGATCTCCTCCGCCCGCTTGCGCTCCGTCATATCCTCAAGGATGAGAAAAGCACCCTCCACCCCGCGATCTGTCGTAATGATCGGTACCCAGGTGACCGCAACGCTGATGGAATGGCCATCTCGATGCTGCATCACCGTTTCAAATTCCGCCTCAGGGAGCTTTTCGTGAGGTGTGCGCTGGACGACATTCTGCTCCATCCAGTTCTCAATCTGCCGATGGGTCTCTTCTAAAAACAGCGATTTCACATGGCCAAACCGCAACAGTTCCGCAAGCGTGTAGCCGAGGATGCGCTCGCTCGCGTGATTCGCTTCCACAATGCGCCCCGACAGATCCACTGCCAAAATGGCATTCGGATGATGGTGAACCAGCGATTGATAGCGCTCTTCACTCATTCTCTGTTTTTGCTCGGCCCGCTTTCGATCCGACACATCGCGTACCACGGCTACGAAGCCGGATCGGCCTCCTTTATCGTGGATGCTGCTCAGCGTCACGTCGACGTCGAGTTGCTGGCCTCTTCTCGTCCGAGCGGTCGTCTCGTACGTTGTCACGGGACCCTCTGCCATCTGCAGCCGATCGAGATGGATGCCGGCCAAATCGGCGACAAACAGGCTGACCACCTCATCTGCCTTCCAACCGAACACCTCTTCAAAGGCTGGATTGACGTCCAAGACGATACCACTAGGTTCAAGAAACAAGATCGGGTCCGTCGAATGATGGACAAACGACGACAAAAGGTCCTGGGTGGTCCGAAGTTCGCGATGCATCTGCCGGATCCGCGAGATGTCGTTGAACACGACATACCTTCCCTGCATCGCGCCATCAATCGTGATGGGGATGGAAACCCACATAAGTTGCCGGAGAAACTCGGGTGTTTCCTCACGCTCTTGCGGATGAGCGTTCCACTCTATCTTCTCGACATCGATGCCTACCTGTCTCATCAGCTTGTCAAAGGATTGACCGACAATTTGATGCCTGGGCCACCCAAACATGCGCACGAACGACCGATTGACATCTCGAATCACGTCGCCGGAGTCGAGCCGTAACACGGCAAACGGATGATTCCTAAACAGAGATTCATACGTCTGAAAGAACGAGTGCGTATGCTGGCTGTCCAGCGCTGCTGCGGTGTGCTGAGCGATGAGCGCCAGCACCTGGACGTCGTGATGTGTGAGTTTTCGTCGTCTACGATGGTACACGACAAAGCAGCCGTAAAAATGGTCGGAGGTGGAAACCGGGACAAGCCAAGGACCCTTGTGGGGAAACTCACCGTGTGGAAGCAGTCGGATCATATCTGCTTCACCGTCTAATTGATTCAAGTCGAAAACACCGGACGCGTTCGTCACATGCGCTAGAAGACTTTTGAACTGTAATAATTGATCCACGTATCGACGAATCTCAAGCGGAGCATTTTCATAGCCAGGCCCCGGTCGCATACTATCGTCGAACGGCTCGTGAATCAGGGCGATACAGCCGTCGTAATCGAATTGGAGAACACACGATACGAGATCAGAAAACATGCGGTGCACTCTTTGCTCGGTCATGAACAGGTTCACGTTTCCTGCGTTGCTCAGTGCCACAACGCTCACACCCTTGTCATCGCTCTGAAATTCCATGATATTCCCTTTACATATGATAACAGGATTTACTCAATCGATGCTAGCCACTTATGTAGGACTGCGGACAATTCCAATGAGGTCGACGAGATGATCATGCGGTGACGTGGAGAGTGAATAGGGAACAAACAAACTGGTGGAATCTGGGCGGCTGGACACCCCGCACCACCTAGGGACGCAGGGTACGAAACAGGAAGGACCCGCCTGGTGCGTCGGCACATACGCGCCAGGCGGTGAAGACGGGGTTGGGATGAACTACATCTTCACATGTATTGTACCATATGTTTGATAATTTCGATAATTAATTTTGACAAAAAAATAGGGCGAAATCATTCGCCCATTGATGAGGAGTGGCGTGGACAGCCAGCAAAGATATGTGGGAAATCCCACTTCGGCTCCCTACCGTCTCAGGTCGAGAGCCGACGAAACGTTACAATCAGTTGATTTCGGATTCTCCGAATATCAATTATTTTCACTTCCTGCCGATCAACCGCACTCTTTAGTTCATTGATTAGAACCTGATTTCTTGCTTCATCGGCTTGCGTGAAAATCACTGTTTCAAATGGCTGTTCAAGCATATGAACTCGCCCCCAATCGTCACGCAGACCGGTGTAGGACCCTCCAGCATTCCTGAACAACAGTTCGAATGAGGAATATGCCGATAACTGAATGATAAGAATTGCACGCTCTCGCGTCAACCAAATATGTTAATTTATCTAACATTGTAGGGGATTTATTTTTTATTGACGTTAACTAAAATGACATATCTGAAGGAAAAGCGAATGCTAATGAGCGGGACGCCGAGCACAGATCGCGTCCCACCACTATCCATGATCAGGACAGATCAAAAAGGTGGCCAGAACGCACAGCCATCTAGGCGTGCGCTCAGGTCACCTAACAGACGTCGCGGCATCCCGCGTTCGCGTGCCACTGAATGCTCGTCGTCGATTGAATCAGTCCTCGATTCGCTTTTTCAGCGAAGACACGATGATTGCAGAGACGAGTGCACCAATGACAATTGCGACGATATACCAGTACCAGTGGCCAATCAGCCAGAATACGAAGATTCCCCCGTGCGGTGCTGGGGAGGTTACCTTAAACAACATCGTGAGCGCGCCAGTGATCGCAGAGCCGATCATAATCGAAGGAATGACGCGCAGCGGGTCGCGAGTCGCAAATGGAATCGCGCCCTCCGTGATGAAGCAGGCCCCCAAGATGATCGCTGCCTTGCCGGCATCTCGTTCATCGGGCGTATATTTACGACCCGAAATAAAGGTGGAGATAGCCATCGCCAATGGCGGCACCATACCGGCACCCATCACGGCAGCCATAATCGTTTGCGCCTCAACCGTGCCCGTCGGCAGCAGACCCACAGCGAAGAAATAAGCGACTTTGTTGAACGGCCCGCCCATATCGAAGGCCATCATCAGGCCGAGAAGCAAGCCGAGCCCGATCGATCCACTCGCCCCCAAGTGCGTAAGACCGTTCGATATCGCATGCATCAGTGCGGCGATCGGATGCCCGAGGACGTAAATCATGAGAAGTCCAGTGATGCCTACGGTCAGAACCGGCATGATCAGGACCGTCTTAACGCCTTCCAACGTCCGCGGCACCTTGATCAGCTTTTTCAATCCCACAGTGAGGTAACCCGCCAGAAAGCCAGCGATAATGCCGCCTATGTAGCCGGCACTGGCATGAGCTTCGCCGTACATGCTGCCTTGTGTGCCAATCCAGCCACCGACCAGCCCTGCTGCAAACGCGGGACGGTCACCGATGGACTGCGCGATAAACGCCGCGAGAATAGGCACGAACAGCGCGAAGGCTGAACCGCTGCCGATGTTGCTAAACGCGACCGACAGCGACTCTTTCTGGTTGAGGTCAATCGCCACAGAAAGGGCGATGAAAATCCCACCGGAGATGACGAGTGGGAGCATGTTCGAAACGCCATTCATCAAGTGGCGGTACACAGCTGGTTGCCCAGATTTTCGAGCGTTCTTTTGCTCCTGAATGTCCGCGAGATAACCTTCCGTCGAGCGCCCGCCGACAGCTGTTCCGTAGACCGGAGCGGTCGAGGACTCCTCAATCAAGGCCCCTGCATCCTTGATCGCGGCCGTGACGGATGTCTGGAGAACCTTTTTGCCCACGAATCGATCCAGTTCTACTTTCTTGTCCGCAGCGATGATGACAGCGTCCGCGTCTGCGATTTCAGCCGCCGTCAACGTGCCCTCTGACCCACCTGCCCCCTGGGTCTCGACGCGGATGTCGATACCAAGTTGTTTGGCTGCCTGTTCGAGTGCCTCTTGGGCCATAAAGGTGTGGGCGATACCCGTAGGGCACGCCGTGATCGCGACAATTTTACTCATGACTGACTCCCCCAATCCACAATGTCCGTGCTCGCCAGACATGTTTCGATATCCTCTTTCGATGGGTGCATATTCCCTGGCTTTTGGACCTTAGCCGTCCCCGCTGCAGCTGCAAAGCGAATGGTGTCATAAAGGGAAAACTGATGAAAAATTCCATATAAGAGACCAGCGACCACCGTATCCCCAGCGCCCACCGAGGACACCACAGGGACAGACGGAACGCGAACGTGAAGTGCGGCAGAAGACGTCACCGCCGCGAGTCCCTCCTCGCCGAGCGACACCACGACGAGTCCGACACCAGCTTCTACGAGCTGCGCAGCCGCGCGCATCACCTCCTCGTGATTGTGCAGAGTCGACCCTGTCAGCTGTTCGAGTTCGTGCTGGTTGGGCTTGATGACGTCCGGACAGGCTTGAATCCCGAGCTCAAGTGCGACGCCACTCGCGTCTAACAGCGTTTTGATGCCGCTCTGTTTCGCCCAGGAGATGATGTCCCGATACCAGTGGCTCTGGCAACCAGCCGGAAGGTTCCCACACAGTGCCAACCAGGAGTTCGGTCCACACAGCGTTCGCAGTGTGTCGTCAAACAAATGCCATTCTTCGTCTGTGAAAGCTGGCGCGGGGCTATTTAACTCTGTGAGCGTACCAGCATCGTCGATCACCTTCACATTCATGCGAGATTCATTCGCGATGCGGACAAATTGAGACTCCACCCCCTGGCTCACGAGGGCCTCGTGCAGCCAGTCTCCGCGGCGCCCGCCAAGAAAACCTGTGGCGACCGTCGGGACGCTCAGACAGGCGAGCATTTTAGCCACGTTGAGCCCCTTGCCCCCGGCGTGTTGAAGCGGCGTGGGAACCCGATGGAGTGTACCAGGCTCTAGGTGTTTGACAGATACGAACAAGTCCACAGCCGGGTTCAATGTGACCGTGATGACTCGTCCAGTCCTGCTCACGTGCTCTGTTGCTCCTTGTCTCTCCATTGCTTTCTCTCCTAGATGTCTCTGTCGTCTGCTGCGATCACCCGCACACCGAAGTCGTCGAGCGCCCGTATGAGCGAGCTATCGTCAATTTGTTCATCTGTGATCAGCCCGTCGATCCGGTTCAACGGGCACACCTGGACAAAACTCACTTGCCCAAGCTTGCTCGCGTCTGCTACGACGATGGTCCGTTTAGCACTCGTCACCATCGCGCGCTTCGTCGCGGCCTCCACTGCGTTCGGCGTCGTCACACCGCCTTGGTGGATCCCGTTTGCGCCTAAAAATAAGACGTCGACGTGCAATTGCGACAGCATCTGCTCGGTGAAGGGTCCCACGAAGGCGCCCGTCGTCTGGCGCAGTTCACCGCCGAGCATGACCACGTGACTGCTTGGGTTGCCCTGAAGCTCCGCCGCGATGGCTACGCTATTGGTGACAACGGTTACATTGCGAGCAGAGATATTTTTGGCAATTTGGATAGTCGTCGTCCCCGCATCGAGGAGCACAATTTCCCCATCTTTCACCATGCCCGCCGCCAGTTGCCCGATACGCTCTTTGGCACGTGAATTTTGCACGTTCTTTTCCTGATAAGTCGGCTCAAATCCAGCGATTTCGGCCGCGATGGCACCGCCGTGCGTCCGTTTTAACTGACCCAATTCCTCGAGTTCCTGCAGATCTCGACGAATGGTTGACTCAGAACTGGAGAAAATTTGTGCCAAGTCCGCCACCGTCACTCGCTTGTGTTGATTGAGGTACACGACGATGCGGGCCTTTCGCTCGTCAGCAAACACAGGAACACCACCTCTCACCACTGCGGGGTGTTTTGAGTATTTAAGCGCAAACGCTCTCAAATCGATGAATGAATGCGCTTGTTTGTGATTGATTGCGCTCATTATATGGTTTATAATCAGACGGTGTCAACCACAATTTGAAAACGCTTAAATTTGTTTGAAAACGCTTAAACGTAAATGTACATTCCCCGTAGCCTGCCCTTTGTGTGTAAAATGCGTTTGTACGGATCAATCGCCGATAAAACGCTCACATCGCATGGATACATAAAGGAGGATTTCAATGCAAAGCAAGGTTGTGGAGGTTCAGAGCGAAGCGGGGCTACACGCGCGTCCAGCCTCTGAGTTCGTCAATACAGCACAGCGGTTCACCGCTGCCATCAAATTGACGGCGGACGGAAAAACGGTCGACGGGAAGAGCATCCTAGGCATTTTGAGCCTTGGCATCGCCAAGGGCACACAAGTCGAAATCGCCGCCGACGGCCCGGATGAGGAAGAAGCCCTCGCCGCGCTCGTCCCGATTGTGGCACAATAATATAGATATCGGAGAGGATAAGCCATGTTAGAGACACAGAATATCGTTTTGGGGCTGACCGCCGACACACAGGAAGCGGTCATTCGTTCCGTCGTCGAACGCGCCAATGAACTGGGCGCGGTCAACGACGTAGAAACAACCGTACAATCTGTGCTCACGCGAGAGCAGGAAGGCACGACAGGGTTTGGGAAGGGCGTAGCGATTCCGCACGGAAAGACGGACGGCGTCAAAGAGCCGATATTGATGTTCGCCAAGCTAGCTTCGCCTGTTGAATGGAAGTCGCTGGACGACAAGCCGGTTGACATGCTGTTCATGATCTTAGTGCCAGAGACAGCGCAATCCCAACACCTGCAAATCCTTGCAAAACTCGCACGGCGTTTGATGCACCAAGATTTCGTCGACCATCTGCACAGCGAGCAGAGCGCAGAAGCGATCACGACCTATATTCAAGAGCAACTTGCCTAAGCTTAAGGTTCGACAGGAGAGAGAGTTATGAAAACGTATCAAGGTGTAGCGGTATCCGAGGGAATTGGCCTTGGACCTTGTTTTGTTTTGGCTGCCGAGGAATTTGTCATCGAAGCTTCGACAGCGGATGACGCCGCTGCGGAACTGCAGCGCACGGAAACGGCTAAGGCGCGTGTAGCCGAACAGTTGCAACACCAATTGGAACAATTCGGGGATGATCCACAAGCGGAGATCATGCAGGCTCACCTAACGATGCTCAACGATCCACAGTTGGCCTCTGGCATTCAAACGTCGATCGAAGAGAACCACGAGAGTGCCGAGTATGCGGTCAGTCACAACTTGTTGTCCTATGCGGAAATGCTCGAATCGCTGCCGGATGAATACTTGCGCGAACGAGCACAGGACCTCCGCGACCTGAGGTTGCAGTGGTTGGGTGCATTGCTTGGCAAGAGCGGGCTGTTAGACGTGCCAGCAGGTGCGATCATCTGTGCGAACGAATTGTTGCCAAGTCAATTTCTTCAGGTACGGTCCACTGGAATCCAGGGCATCGTCACCGAGCAAGGCGGCACGACGAGCCACGTCTCGATTCTGGCTCGCAACTTCGGGATCCCGATGGTGACCGGTGTAAAGCAAAGTTCTTTCGAAGGCGTGCAGTTTGTCGCCATCAACGGTCAGGATGGCCAAGTCATCGCCGATCCGGACGAGAACACGAAACAGGCCCTCGAACAGTCGCGCGAACAATTCGAGTCGATGATGCGCGACGCGCACGAAAATCGTTACCTCGAAGCCGTGACCAAGAGCGGACAAGTGATTGAGGTGGCTGCCAACATCGGAGGCCCGGACGACGTCGAGGCTGCACTTGAAAACGGCGCGGACGGAATCGGGTTGTTCCGCACGGAATTCCTGTTTATGGACAGGTCTACCGCTCCGACAGAGGACGAGCAGTATGACGTCTACATGCGCGTGGCGGAAGGGATGCAGGGCAAGCGCGTCGTCATTCGCACCTTGGATGCAGGAGCCGATAAGAAAGTTTCGTACCTGCACTTCGACGACGAGGAAAACCCGTTCCTCGGCGTTCGCGGGCTGCGCTATACGCTCAAGCACACAGAACTGTTCCAAACGCAGTTGAGGGCGGTACTTCGAGCGGCCGCGCACGGTCGAATCTCGCTCATGTTCCCGATGGTCACAAACGTGGCTGACGTCGAGGCTGCCATTCGTGCAGTGGATGAAGCGCGTGCGGCACTCACCGCAGAGGGCAAGCCGTTTGGGGATCTCGAACTCGGCGCCATGATCGAAGTGCCAGCCGCGGCGCTTATTACCGACCTTTTAGCCGAGAAATTGGACTTCGTCAGCGTGGGGACGAACGATTTGATTCAATACACCACCGCGTCGGATCGAATGAACCCGGAAGTGACGCAGTGGTACGAACCGAGTCACCCAGGGCTGTGGCGCCTGCTCGAACAGGTCGCAAAGGGTGCCCACCAGCACGGTGCCTGGGTCGGTATGTGCGGTGAGCTAGCGGGTACGCTCGAATTCGTCCCTCGGCTCGTGGAACTGGGATTCGATGAACTCAGCATGTCGCCAAAGCGCATCGGGCTGGTCAAGACGGCCATCCGCAAACTGTAAAGTCACGGCGCACGATAGAATGTGCGAAAGGCTAGTAAAGATCAAAAAGGCGCCCACGAGGTAGCAGTCGAGAACTGCTGCCTCACGGGCGCCTTTTTCATCGATTCTAAACGTTTGCGTCAGCTGGTGCGCAGGAGTGAGCGAGCCCTTTCCTTCAGCCCATGTGCCCCGCCCTGCTGCTTGCTCAGTTGCTTCAGTCCGCGGATCACGGCGTGGTCCGGGTCATCGGCCGCCGAGATGGGCACTTCAATGCGCGATTGCAAGGCTTTTTGGATGACAACGCTATTGGCTCCGCCGCCCACGAGCACGACACCCTTGTCCATAATGTCGCCAACCAATTCCGGTGGACAAGATTCGATGGTGGTCCGGATGAGATCGACAATTTGGGTGTAGTATGCGGCCAAGGGAGCTTCAAACGCCTGCCGCTTGACCTCGACCTTGCCAGGCAGACCGGTCGCCAAGTTGCGCCCGACGAGTACAAACGTTTCAGTTTCGTCGTCAGCCAACTGATGTTTCACCTGCTGCACTGCATGCAGCCCAACTAAGAATCCGTAGTCGCGGCGAATGGTTTCCACAACTTCTTCGTCAATCTCCGACATGCCGCGGGGCAGGCGCTGCGACGAGACGACGCCCCGCATCGACAGGAGGCCGACTTCCGTGGTGCCTGCGCCGAGATCGACCACCAGTGCACCTTGCGGCGTATCCACCGCAAGTCCGGCACCAATCGCCGCTGCGACCAGCGAATCGATGAACCGCACCTGTTTAGCACCTGCCTGATGCGCGACCTCCTCGAGCCCACGCCGTTCGACAGACGTCAAATTGGCCGGCAGCGCCATCGTAATGGGCATCCGTAGGCCCAGTCCGCGTGGAAAGTGCTGTGACACCATTCTCTGCAACAGGGTGACTGCCGCTTCCGATTCCCGCACCGCGCCTGCGACCACCGGCCAGACGATCTCGACCGACTTCGGCGTCCGCCCCACCATCCGCAAAGCTTCATCGCCAGTGACAATCGGCCCTTCCTCTCGGCGGGCGACCACACTTGCTTCCGAGATAAAATCCGGAGACTGTGCCGTAGAAATCCGCAACCTGCTCGTCCCAAAATCTATGACCATGCTCATAAAAAAGCGCACATCCTCTAACCGTCTTTTCGACAGTTTTCGAATGGCGCACTCTCCCTATGGGGGTCATCTGCAATCCACAAAAAACCAATTCAGTGGTGCCACACAACTGAATCTCTTGTCCACTGGTTAACGAACGAGGATATCCGGCCTGAGAACTGTCTTGCCTGCGTACTCCACGCTGATATACGGCCACGTACCGGTCTGCGTCAAAAATGTGTTTCCGTCTTCGCCTACCAATACTGTGTCCTCCGATTTGATGCCCCGAACGGCCGGATTCCAAGCATATGCTTCGTTCGTCTGAATCACGTCGTGGGTCTCCTGCGTGGCCAGGAATTCCCGGGAGGCGTACCCTGTCGGACCACCTTGGTGCAACAGTCGCCAGTCGTCCGGATAGCCGACTTCTGCATAGGCGGAGATAGCCGTCTGGAAGACGTCGGAAATCTTGTTGCCTGGCCGCGTCGCCTCATTCATGCGAACGTCGATGTATGCACACTTCTCCTTGTTCTCCCGCAATTCGTCCGGAAGTTCGCCAAAGTGAACAAAGCGCGTCACATTCGCAATCAACCCGTGGCGGCGTGCGCACAACACCAACATGGCGTACTTGTCCAGCCGCTTTTCAGTCGGGATGGGATGGCGGTAGCGAAAAATCCGCTCGTCCGTGGCAACGAGCACAACGTGCGGCGTGCAGCCCCGATCTGCGATTCCCTGCATCAACTGCCCACCGATGGAAAACTCCGTTTGCCCCGGCTCGAGGTTCTTCGCCACTTCCTCAATCACTTGTGCTGCATCAAGACACAGACCTTTGTACTGTTCCATTTGCACCAGGCCGAGTCGGCGGCGCAATCGCGTGAGCATCGGCCCCACCAACGTCGCCCCCGGAAACGGGACATCGGCCCCTACGCGACGACCGCGCAAAAGCGACTCCAGCGTCGGATCGACCCCTTCTGTCCAACTGGTCGACACGAGTTCAACAGGCAAGTCGCGGATCTCCTCCTCTGCAATTCGCCTCGCCTCAATCTCGGCCGTCACGACGACGACTCTATCTTGAAACACGACGATATCTGCCACGCCCGTCGCCAATTCGATCTCGATGTGATTATCCCGTCCGTCTGTCATCCATGCGAAGTTCGATCTCGTCCGCAACAACAGAGCATCGAGCCCTGTGGCGTTCATCAATTCACGACATAGCGCAAGCTGCCTTTCCAAAGTCGCAGACCTCCTTTAGTCCTCGTAACCACGAGGATGTTCTCGATGCCAGTTCCATGCGTCTGCCACGATATCCTCGAGCGCAGGCAACGCGGGTTGCCACCCAAGCACCGCTCTAGCGCGCGAGGCGTCGGCGACGAGTTGTGGCGGATCTCCCGCACGTCGCGGCGCCACGACCTCGGGAATGGGGTGCCCTGTCACCTTTCGCGCGACATCGATCACTTCGCGCACGGAAAAGCCGTTGCCGTTGCCCAAATTGAATGCGTGCACCCCGCTCTCGTGGGAACGCAGATAATGTACGGCTAGGCGGTGTGCGCTGGCGAGATCGCAGACGTGGATATAATCGCGAATACACGTCCCGTCATCCGTTTCGTAATCATCGCCGTACACCGAAATAGCACTTCTCTGTCCAAGTGCCACCTGGAGCACAATCGGGATGAGGTGGCTTTCGGGCCGGTGGTCCTCGCCGATGGGGAGCGTACGGTGCGCACCTGCTGCATTGAAGTAGCGCAGCGAGGCAGACGACAACCCGTATGCATCGTGCGCGAATCGAAACATGCGCTCGATGGCGAGTTTGGTATCACCGTAAGGATTGAGCGGCTCTTTGGCGTCGTCCTCGCGAATCGGCATCCGCTCGGGCAGACCATAAACGGCAGCAGTCGACGAAAACACAATCGATAACACCCCCGCTTCGACCATCGCCTCCAACAGCTTTTCCGTCCCTGCCACGTTGTTGTCGTAGTATTTCAGGGGATTTTCCACGCTCTCGCCGACGAGGGAGTTGGCAGCAAAGTGCACCACCGCGTCCACTGCGTGCTTCTGCAAGATCTCGACGACTTGCTCTTTATCTCGAATATCACACGGATAAAACGGCACTTGAAGTTCGTCCAGCACAGCCTTGCGATGACCTGTGGTCAGGTTGTCGACGACGACGACGTCCTCCCCCGCACCGCGAAGTTCCGCCACCGTATGACTGCCGATATAGCCAGCACCACCTGTTACCAACACACTCATACTTCCAACCCCTCCTTTTGCTGCTCGTGAACTCCGTCGCCAATTTCACTTACGTAGAAGCTTGGTTGAAGACCCGTCTTGTCCGCATAGGCGACGCGAACGTGCTCCTCAAATTCCGGGATGGCGGCGCGCCGAACCAGACTGACCGTACAACCGCCGAAGCCAGCCCCCGTCATACGCGACCCAAGGCACCCGGAAAATGACCATGCGGCCTCCGCGAGTGCGTCGAGCGCAGGCCCGGTCACTTCGTAATCGTCCCGCAAGGATACGTGCGAATCGTTCATCAGTTGGCCAAACGCCGCCAGGCGCCCAGCCTTCAGGACGCGAACTGCCTCGTTTGTACGATGTTCCTCGAAGACGACGTGCCGAGCACGGCGAAGCAGATTAGGTTCACTCGCGAGATGTGTTTCGACGTCGTCCCACCGATCGATCGAAATCTGTGTGAGATTCTGAATATCTGGCAAGATTTCTTGAATCCGACGCAAAGCGGCCTCGCACTCCGAACGTCGCTCGTTGTACTTGGAATCGGCGAGTCCCCGCCGCTCGTTTGTATTCGTGATCACCAGTGCATAATCGCCTAACGTCACAGGTACCCACTCATAGGCGAGTGTTTGGCAATCGAGGAAGATAGCATGACCCGCTTTCCCCATCGCTACGGCGAACTGATCCATAATCCCGCAGTTCACGCCGACGAAATCGTTTTCCGCCCGCTGCGAAAGCACGGCGATCCGCGCATTGTCCAGTGGATAAGCCATCAACGCGCGGACAGCCGCCGCGGTCACCACTTCAACCGCAGCCGAACTGGACAATCCCGCCCCATTCGCGAGGTTGCTCATGTAGAAGAAATCTCCACCGCAAAATAGTGTACCAGCCTCTTCTTGCACGGCCTTGATGACGCCTTTGGTGTAGTTGGCATAGCCATCTGACGGGCGAAACTCGAGCTCGTCGACGCGCGCTTCAATCGTCTCCGGGAAGTCGACGGAAAAAAACCGGACGACACCGTCCGCTCGCGGGCGTACCCACAGGCTCACACCGCGCGTGAGCGCTGCGGGAAACACATGACCTCCGTTGTAGTCGATATGTTCCCCAATCAAATTCACTCGCCCAGGGGCGAAAAATTGCCGAACGTCAGTCATGTCACCCGGAGAAAACCAGAAAAACTTCGCCTGAAGCGCCTCTGTGTCATGCATCCTTACGCATCTCCCTTTCTGCGTCCAAAATAGCTTGCCTCAAGGCGACCGCTGTCTCTTCCACCGCCAGCGGATTGCACGGCGCCCACGCTCCAGACTCCGACGACGCCAGGTACTTCAGTTTGTCGGGAGCGCGCAGCGGCGGGTAAAACTCGATGTGGAAGTGATAGTACGACGAGGTGTCCTCACCGCGTACTGGACTCTGGTGAATGCACATCATATAGGGAAACGGACGTGAAAAGAGGTGATCCATTCCGGCCGTCACACGTTTGAGCATGAGCGCCAGATCGTCCTTTTCACGGTCACTAAATTCTGTGATCGACGCGCGATGTCCTTTCGAGGCAATAAATGCCCCGTATGGATAGTCGGTAAAGAACGGGAGATAGCTCGTGAAGTGCTCCGTTTCGTACAACATCCGCTGGCCGACGCGCGCCTCTTCGGCGTTGATGTCACACATCAGGCAATGTCCCGTCTCCTCGTGGTGTGCCTTACAGGAATCGAGTTCCACTCGGATCTTTTGCGGAATGTAAGGATACGCGTAAATTTGTCCATGCGGATGCGGCATCGTCACCCCGACTTCCGGTCCGCGATTTTCAAAAATAAATACGTACTGATGCTGTTCGTCGGCGCTTAGGGCGATAAACCTCTCCGTCCAGAGGTCGACGAGTTTGCGAATATGTCCAACGGACAACTGCGGCAACGTCGTATTGTGTTCGGGGGAATACAGAATGACTTCGCACTTGCCACGCGCGGGCGCGACGGAATACAACTCCGTCGCCACGTCATCAGGCTCTGGCGGCGTCGGGGACAACGCTGGAAAGTCGTTGTCGTACTTCAATACCTCATAGTGGTCTGGCACCTTACCTGAGCCAGGGCAAAACGGACAGTTGCCCTTTGGCATATTCGGGCGATTTTGTCGATTGGAAGCGACCATCGTCCAGTCTCGCAGCAGCGGATTAAATCGCAATTCTGCCATGTCCCGTTACCTCCCAAATTGTAGTGCAATCCTCACGTCGTCCGCCTGTGTGACACGAAGGCGCCCAACATCACTCCGCCGCGATGTGGACGGAGATCCCGAGTGTTCGCAACACCTGCGTCTCACTGGTCTCCACGTCCGTGATCACGTCGTCTACCTCGTCGAATGTGGCGATGCGCGCCAGGGCCTCGATGCCCCATTTCGAGTGGTCAAAAAGCAGCACGATCCGCCCGCTGCGCTTCATCATGGCGCGATTCACGGCCGCCTCTTGCACATTTGGCGTGGACAGCCCGTAGTCCAAATGAACCCCATGGACACCCATAAACAACACGTCCGTATGAAACTGGCTGGCCACGGACTCCGCCATGGGCCCAACGAGGGCGTCGGACGGCGTGCGAAAGTGCCCACCAGTCAAATGGATGTCGTCGTATCCGTTCGACTTCAATGCGATGGCCACATTCGTCGAGTTCGTGACGAATGTCAACTCCCTGAACCCGCGCAAGCCCTGTGCCAAGGTCCAAGTCGTCGTGCCCGCAGTGAGCCCGATGGTCATACCCGGCTCGATCAACTGCTGCGCGCATTGCGCGATGCGCTCCTTCTCTTTCGACTCCATCACACGTTTTGTCAGAAAGCTGACTTCGCTAGCGCTGCCCTTCACCTGACCTCCGCCAACGACGGTCTCCACCAATCCTTCGGAACTGAGCGCCCGCAAGTCCCGCCGAACCGTCACTTCCGAGACGCCTAGTTGTGCGGCGAGATCGTGATAGGAGACGAAGCCGTGTTTGGATAAAAGCGTCATTAACGCCTGTCGCCGTTCGTGTGGATACATGACCTGAACCCCCGAGAAAGCGTTCTCTCTTTACGTTATCACACTTTATCATGGAATGATCTAAATTTGATAAAATTTGATACCAACAGATGGGAAGCATAGGGTGCAAATGACCAGCGAGGATACGAATGAGGATTGGTCGCTTCTGGACAGGTTCAGCGTTCGCCACGTAGCCCAGGACGAACGCTGACTCCATGTGAGGGTGGCTCAGGTGCCAACGACTAGAGGATAATTTCGTTTTCGACATTTCCCGCGCAATGTTCCAAGCATGCGGGGCCATGCAACGAGGACGGCGCAATTTGAAAGGCACTCAGCGGTTGCGCAGGAACGGGATGGTATAGTCCTTCCAACTCCCCCATTCCTCAACTCGCTGATACTTCTCCACGTCCGACTGGAAGTGCACGACAATTGGGGCGTTGTCGAGTTCCGGGTGCGCTGTGAACAAGTAGGCATCCCCGTGTCGAATGGCGCGCAACGCCCGCGGCAGATCCTTTTGGAACGACTGGTTGCGTTGTTTGGCACGACCGTACACGCGTCCTCCACTGACGTGCACGTACACGTGGGTGACAAACGGAGGGACAGTGGTTGTCGAATCCGATTCGCTCGACCCGTTTGTGTACACGTTGGAATGAGCACTGGATTCCTCGCTCGTCGTGCCACTTGTCGAGTCGGCATCTTTGGCACTACCCGAGACCCAAACCGCCCGGACCTCATCTCTCATAAAGCGAATGTAGGGGCGTTCGATCTGCACTTCGTTATATATTAGACCAATGCTGAGATACAGGTCCCCCGTCCTATCCGAATGCGTGAGCGTATAGTGGCGCCCCACGATGGGCTCGGAAGGATTGCTCCCCTCAAGAAAGACGGTGTGCACTTTATGCGGGCGAAACTTCGGAGATTTCCGCTCTATCATCGCGTATGCTCCTCTGTAGGTATGATTCGCCCATATATACGCGTCGAGGTCGGAAGTGGTGCCTACCTACGGAAATACGATTGTTGATCATCCCGTCGCAGCGACCGCCCCCACGTAAACAGCAGAAAAATCAGGTATTTCCGGACCCAGCCAAGTCGATTTCAATCCGGCGCAGCAGCTCTGTACACCCCTTCTGCACGAGGTCGTACACCACGTCAAACCGCCCGTCGTAATATGGATCCGGCACATCTTTTTCGACGGACTGCGGCAGGATGTCGAGCAGGCGAAAAACACGATTCGACGAGGCGAGACCAAGTCGCTTGAGCCCCTTCATGTTCTCCGAATCCATCGCGACTACGTAATCGAAGCTCGGCAACTCGTCGCGCGTAACCTGTCGGCTGTGGATGCCGGTGTAAGAAATTCCGTTTTCGTCTAAAATCGACCGCGTTCCCCGATGAGGAGGTTCACCGGCGTGCCAGTTGCCGATGCCAGCCGACTCGACCAGGATCTGATCCGATAGGCCCCGCTTCTCAACCATGTCTCGAAACACGGCATGTGCCATCGGGGATCGACAGATGTTGCCCAAACAGATAAACAAAACGCGTACCATAGTTTCGCCCTTTCCAAAGAAACGCGCTTGGTCGCGAAAGACCAAGCGCGGCTTTCCAATTAATCGGCAACGGGGTATATCCAAAAGTATTCCGTGCGCAAATTGGCTTCAATCTGCTCCCGCGCTTCAGGACTTTTCGCCATCTCTTCTTCCATTCGCGAGAACATACTTTCGTACTGAGACTTATGGGCGCGCATGGCGGCCAACTTCGTATCCAATACGTCCGTAACGTCGAACGTGATATCTGGTGGTCCAATGACGTCGCGTGCGTTATGCGTCACTGCGGACCCGTAGATAACCGGCCGCTCCTCCTTCGGAAGGCGCTTGACCGCGATGACGGCCGCGTGCGATAGCGCATCGTGATCCGGATGTACACCGTGTTTCGGATAATAGGTCACCAGGACAGACGGCTTGACCTCGCGAATGATGGCCTCGATTTTGTCGGCCACCCATTCTGGATCTTCAAACTCGACGGTCTTGTCGCGCAGACCCAGGAGGCGAAGGTCTTCAATGCCTAGCGCGGCACACGCCTCCTCAAGTTCCTTTTTGCGGATGGCAGGCAGCGACTCGCGGTTGGCGAACGTCGGCTTCCCCATGTTGCGCCCCAGTTCGCCGAGCGTCCCGCAGATGAGCGTTACTGGCGTTCCCGCCTTGGTGTAGAGTGCAACGGAACCGGCTTTGCCAAACGATTCGTCATCCGGGTGGGGATAGACGAGTAGTACGTGGCGTTCTTTTTGCATTGCTTAGACCTCCTCTTCGTCAAGCACGCTCATGGGAAAAGGAGTTCTCGACAATTCGAGAGAGACTGCCAGACGGCCTTCCTCGTCGTGACCCGCGAGGAGAAGACGACCAAGTCCATCGACCTCAAAATCGGTCAGACCCTGGGCATAAATCCATCCGTCGGCCATTTTGAGGCCGACTCGGTAAGGCTTGTCACCCGCAATCGACGCGCGTTCAAACTTTACTTTCCCGTTGCGTATGTAAGCGCAAACCGCCATCGGTTGTCCAAAGCGATGTGCTGCATAAGCGCCGTTGGTAGTTTCTAAATGTAGGTATACCTCTTGATTGAGATACTCAGAAAGCTTCGTCTGTACTACATCTACCTGAATCGGTTGCACAGCATTCGCCTACTTTCATGTACAAAATGACTGCTCTTCAGTGTAGCGGACAAGTCAAGCAGCGGCAACAAGCTGTCCATTGCCCCTTTTTCCTCTCAAGTCCTGTACTACACCCCTCTTTTGTAAGAAGCTCTCTTAAATATATTTTATGGTGAACGCGGACGCATTGCAAAATTCGGTTTGCAAGGTGAAAAAAAGAGGCCGCCGACGCGATGTCGACAGCCAAGGGAATGTATGAAAGACGAAACGTCAGCACCCTTTGCTCTGACGCTTAGAGTTGTTCTGTAACGGTCTTCGGTTGAACGAAGTTCAACAAGTAATCCGGACCGCCGGCCTTGGCATCCGTACCAGACATGTTAAAGCCGCCAAACGGTTGAATCCCGACGAGCGAACCCGTACATTTGCGATTGAGGTACAAGTTGCCACAATCCATGTGGTAACGCGCGTACTCCAAGCGGTCCCGCTCGCGCGAGAACAAGGAACCTGTGAGGCCGTACTCTGTGTTGTTGAAGACGTCGATGGCTTCTTCGAACGATCCCACCTTACAGATGGAGAGCACAGGTCCAAAGATCTCCTCCTGCATGATCCGCGCGTTCGGAGCAGCATCGATAAACACCGTCGGCTGGATGAAATAGCCCTTCGAATCATCCGCGGTACCGCCCACGACGAGTTTCGCCTCTTGCTTGCCGATTTCGATGTAACTCGTGACCTTGGCAAACGCCTTTTCGTCGATCACAGGGCCCACGACTGCATTGTCCGCCGGCGCGCCGACTTCGAGTTTCTTCGTGAGTTCGATGACGCGGTTGACCACGTCGTCATAGACCGCCTCGTGGATGATAGCACGCGAACCGGCCGAGCATTTCTGCCCCTGAAAGCCAAAGGCAGACGCCACAATGGCGACAGCCGCCGCCTCTGTGTCCGCCGTCTCGTCGACGACGATGCTGTCCTTACCGCCCATTTCCGCCACGACGCGCTTGATCCAACGCTGACCTTCAGCGAATTTATGAGCAGTTTCGTCGATGTGAAGGCCTGTCTTTTTCGATCCCGTGAACGAAATGAACCGCACGTCCTTGTGCGCCACCATGTAGTCTCCGATTTCTTCCGGAGGACCAGGGACGAAGTTGAGCACACCTGCAGGCAGATGCAACTCTTGCATAATTTCCACGAATTTTACTGCCATCACGGATGATAGCGGCGACGGTTTCAACACGATTGGGTTCCCCGTCACAATGGCCGCCACGGCCGTACCGGTCAGGATGGCAAGTGGGAAGTTCCAAGGTGGAATGACGACACCCACGCCGAGTGGCAAATAAAACATCCGGTTATCTTCGCCGGGATACGGAGTGACCTCGGTGCCTTTCCCCAGCTTGATGGCCTGACGCGCGTAGAACTCAAGAAAGTCGATGGCTTCGCACACGTCGCCGTCCGCTTCAGCCCAGTTTTTCCCGGATTCATAAATCTGCCACGCCATCAGCTCCGCCTTGCGCTTGCGCATGATTTGAGCTGCTTTCATGAGATACATGGCGCGTTCTTCAAACGTCGTATGGCGCCAGGTCTTGAACGCGCGGGAAGCCGCTGCAATCGCTTGGTCGATGTGCTCGCGCGTCGCTTGGCTGACATAGCCGACAATCTCCTGATGGTTCGCAGGGTTTACTGACTTTAGCGCGTCTTTCGTCGCGATTTCTTTCCCGTCGATGTACAACGGATACGTCTTACCAAACTGTTCTTTTACCTCTGCGAGCGCTGTTTGCAACTGTTCCTTGTACGGAGCAGTCGTCCAATCAATCGGCGGCTCGTTGCGGTAAGGCATGAGCGTCAACTGACATACCTCCCTAAACTTTCTGCAATTTGCAAGATGGTTTCTAGGTAGTACATGATGGTGTCACTATGTTTCTGTTCTTCTCCGTTCTCTATCCTGCCAAAAGAACGTACAAGAATGCAAATCTGAATCGTCTGTCAGTGACAAGACTGTGTAAAATATAGATGATTCTGTCGAGGAGAGTGAGTTATGAACGCGCAAGCTTGGATTCAACAACTAGACCTGACACCGCACCCCGAGGGAGGACACTACAGAGAACTGTATCACTCCGGCATCTTTATGGAAGACCCTGCCGTTCAAGCGCAATATGGCGGTCTTCGCGAAACCGCCACATCCATCTACTTCCTACTCGAAACGACCGACGTTTCTCGTTTTCATCGCCTCAAGTCGGACGAGATCTGGTACTTCCACGCCGGTTCCCCGCTCACGGTGCACGTCATCTCTCCAGACGGAGCATACTCCACGCACAAAATCGGACTCGACGTCAACCAGGGGCAGTCACTGCAGGTTCTCATCCCACGGAACCACATTTTCGGTGCAACCGTGGATAACGACGAAGACGGTGCATATGCCGTGGTCAGTTGCATGGTGACGCCCGGCTTCGACTTTGCGGATTTCGAGCTATTTGAGCGCGAGGCACTCATGTCGAAATATCCTGAACACCGCGAGATCATTCAACGGTTGACGAAACCTTAATCGGCTTGTTCATGCGAACGTGGAGAATACCCGCGTCCAAAAACGGCGTATCGCTGATGGTTTCGTAGCCGAGCCGTTTGTAGAACCCTTCCGCGTGGCACTGTGCATCAAGAACCGCCACGCGGAAGCCGTCGCGAGCGGCCAGCTGCTCGACGGCGTCCATGACCACCCGGCCGTACCCGTACTTGCGATATGGCTGTAACACGGCGACGCGTTGAATCTTCGCCGTTCGCTCGTCGTATAGCTTGTACCGCGCTGTCGCGACAGCACGCCCTCCGTCGTCGACGACGAGCACGTGATGCCCAACGCCGATGGCGTCCTGGTCGTCGATTTCCTCGTCCTCCGAGACCCCCTGTTCATCCATGAACACAGCTCTGCGGATCGCTAAGCACATTTGTAGCTCATCCTCTGTTGTGACAAAGATCACTTTCACTATGTTGCCCTCCCTCCGAACGGAGTCACATCGTTAGAAATCGAAGTGAGCCTGCAGCTCGTCCTTCGCTAAACCAGCCCCGGTCAAAACCAACAGACGAATTCTCGCCTTTTGACCGTTGAGGCCATTCGAGAAAATACAACCGAGTTCACGCAGTTGCTTTCCTCCGCCAACGTAGCCGTACACGTCTTGAACATACCCGTTGTAGCAACGTGAGACCACGACTACCGGCGTTTTGCGCGCGCATAGCGTTTCGATGATCGGAACGACCGCAGGCGGCACGTTGCCGGCCCCAAACGCCTCGACGACCAGTCCGTCAATCGGCGCATCGAGCAGCCACTGGAGCCAAGCCGCCTCCTCGCCAGCTACCATCTTAACCAGGGGTATTTTCGGCACCACCTGTGCGTCCACAACAAATACAGTCGATCTCGACGGAGGCTGATGATACGTGACCGCCCTCGCCGTGACAAAGCCGATCGGCCCATAGGACGGCGACTGAAACGTGGATACGTTGCTCGTATGCGTTTTGGTGACGAAGCGGGCGGCGTGAATTTCGTCATTGAAGACGACGAGCGTCCCACGCCCGCGACTACGCGGGTCGACAGCCACGCGAACGGACTCGACGAGATTGACCGGACCGTCAGCACCTACCTCGTTGCTCGAGCGCATAGCGCCTGTCACGACGACCGGTTTATCGGAATCAATGGTGAGATCGAGATAATAAGCCGTCTCCTCCAGCGTGTCGGTGCCATGTGTGACGACGACGCCAAGGACGTCTTCCCGCGCCAGGTGGACGCGAATTTCTCCGGCAAGCTTCGCCATCATCTCCGGCGTCATGTGAGGGCTCGGCACTTGAAACAGGTCGACCATTTCGCTCTGTGCATATTGGCTAAGCAAACTGGCGAGGCGATGGATAGGCTGGTCCTCGCCGACCGACACCGCGTCTTTGCCCTCGTCGCGCTCCATTGCGATGGTTCCCCCTGTGTTCACCACCACGATACGATTTACGGAGTTTCCGGCTGTTTCCACTGTAGTCATCCCCTCATGCAGTAGCACACTTCACTCGTCCACCTAATCATACAAAACAGTACGGTTCGTAAACAGAAGATATCATCCACCATCGCTGGCTGCAAAGTATTCCGCGAAAGGACATCAGAGGAAATTTCGGGTCACGAAGAGTATAATGATTCCGTTGTGACTGTAGCGAAACGAGTGACGAAAATGAACTACATCGAACAGGGTACGAAGGAATACCGTCGGGTCAATCTCGCGCTTTTTCTGGGCGCGTTCGTGACTTTTGCAAACCTGTACGCGGTACAGCCGCTACTTCCAAGATTCACTGAAACATTTCACATTCAACCTGCCACCGCATCCTTGTCGCTGTCCCTCGCAACCGTGACGATGGCCATTGGCCAGTTGTTGGCTGGTTCGCTATCCGAGGCATGGGGGCGTCGCCCGATCATGTTGGCCTCGCTCATCTGCGTTTCTGCAGCCAGTCTCGCAAGCGCGTGCACGACCAACTTCGTTTGGTTTTTGCTATTGCGAACCGTCCAAGGCTTCGTCTTAGCGGGGATGCCTGCAGCCGCCATGGCGTATCTCGGGGAGGAAATTCACCCGAATCACCTTGGGCGCGCAATGGGCCTCTACATCAGTGGCAACTCCATCGGGGGTATGGTCGGTCGCATCATCGCTGGACTGATGGCGGGACTCTCTTGGCGCTATTCGATTCTGACCGTCGGATTGATCGGCGTCCTAATCACGTTTTGGTCCTGGCGAAACATCCCGGAGTCGCGCCACTTCTCGCCGCAGCCACTGCGGGTGCGCTCCCTCACTCGCACTCTGCTCTCGCACTTTCGGGACCCAGGGCTCCTCGTATTGTTCGCGATGGGGTTTGTCCTCATGGGCGGCTTTGTGACGTTTTACAACTACATGCCGTTTCGGCTTGAACGAGCGCCTTACCACCTTCCCCAATCCGTCATCGCGTGGCTGTTCCTCCTGTACATCGTCGGGACCTGGAGTTCCACCTGGATGGGCCAGCTCGCTGACAAATATGGTAGGCGCCGCATGCTGTGGGTGGCCGTCGGAATTTATGCACTCGGCGATCTCGCCACGGCCTGGACGCCACTCGCTCTACAAGTCTTGGGTATTGGCCTATTGACGTTTGGCTTCTTCGGCGGACACGCGCTCGCGAGCAGTTGGGTTGGGCGCAGGGCGCGCAGGGACAGAGCGCAAGCCTCGTCTCTCTACCTCTTTTTTTACTACATGGGCTCCAGTGTCGGCGGGTCGCTCGGAGGCATCTTTTATTCGTCCTGCGGCTGGCAGGGGGTCGCATGGTTCGTCGGTGTTTTTACCATTCTAGGATTCGTCGGGACGTGGCTTCTCGCACGAATGCAAAATGTCCAAATGGACAGCAAAGGGGGCGTCAGTAAATGAATCGAAACGAGGCGTTGACAAGCGCCGCAACACCCACCACACACGTCAGAAATCGAAATCTGTTTTTGATCACCATCGCCCTCGGGGTGTTGTTAAACCCTTTGAACTCCTCGATGATTTCAGTCGCCATGGCGCGCTTTCAGGGCGTGTTTCACACCAACTTCGACACGGTGTCGTGGCTCATTTCGTCATACTATTTGGCGAGCGCCATCGCGCAGCCAATTATGGGCAAGCTCGCAGATATGCTGGGCAGAAAGCGCCTGTTTCTCATCGGTTTGGTACTCGTGGCCGGATCTTGTGCGCTGGCGCCGTTCTCCCCATCATTCACCTGGCTGATCGTATTTCGCCTCATTCAATCGTTGGGCAGCGGAGCGGTTTATCCAGCTGGCATGGGCATCGTAAGAAATGTCATCACTGAACGTCAGTCGCAGTCACTCGCGTTTCTCGCCGTCTTCTCCTCCGGAGCCGCGGCGTTTGGTCCGTCGCTTGGCGGCGTAATCATGCAGTACACCGATTGGCCAGGCATTTTCTGGATCAACTTTCCAATCATCGTGGCGGGCTTTTTGCTGGCCATCTTGATTTTACCTTCCGACAAGGTGACCCAGAGCACGAGTCAGCATACGTCAGTGCGCCAGGTGGTCCAGCAGATGGACGTGCCAGGTATCGTCTTGTTCGCCATAGGCATTGTAACGGCTTTACTGTTCCTCCTATCCCTGACTGGGCACACTTTGTGGTGGCCACTCCCGATCGCCATCATCGCATTCGGATTGTTCGCGTGGCGAGAGCGAAAAGCACAGACGCCGTTTTTGAGCTTCACCCTGTTTCGCACGAATCGGGCGCTCACATGGGTGCTGATTCAGTTTACGGTCGTCAATGTCGTCTTTTACTCCGTGTTTTTCGGGATGCCGACCTATTTGCAGGAGGCGCGGCACTTCGATACGCAACAGGCCGGTTTGCTGATGTTGTGCATCGCGGGCTTCAGCGTCATCACGTCGCCGATCACCGGGCGCTGGGTCGCCACATCAGGATCGCGGCCGCCGCTCATTCTGGCAGGCGTATTCATGACTGTCGGCAGTGCGCTGTACGTTTCGCTGCACAGCCAAAGCCCCGTCTGGTGGCTTGTCATCGTCCTCTCCGTATTGGGCCTAAGCAACGGGTTCAACAACGTTGGGCTCCAGACCGCGCTGTTCCAGGTGAGTCCGAAAGAGGTCATCAGTACAGCCTCTGGACTGTTTCAAATGGCGCGTTACATGGGCACCATCCTCTCGACCGTGTTACTCGGGCTCTTGTTCGGGCAACATTTATCGACGGAACAAATTCACATTCTCGGCGTCATTCTCGCCGTGCTTGGCGCGTGTGTCATCCTCATGAGCGCGCGGATTCCAAAAAACGCGTGAGCTTTGTCACATCGCGGCGGATCGGACAAGAGACTGCACCGAGATAGATGAGGGGAAGTTGCGATATGATCGTCCGGTTCGGATTTGTCGCCATGGCTTTGGACCTACAAAACGCATCGCCGTCCAAGGCTATGACGCTGACCGCGTTTCAAAAGATCGATGACAGGGAAGGAGCGCTCCTGCGCGTCACCCGAATTGCACGAGAAAATCTGGCGAACACCCTGCGCATTCTCAAGTACGCCTATTACGAGGGAATTCATCTATACCGATTCTCATCGAAGCTCATCCCCTTATACGGGCACGAAGTGACGCAATCATTGGACTTTATGGACGTCTTGCGAGAGCCGCTCGAAGCCATTGGCACGTACGTTCAAGAGCGAGATCTACGGGTGAGTTTCCATCCGGATCACTTCACAGTGTTGAACAGTCCGAAGACGGATGTCTTCGAAAACGCCGTGCGAGACTTGGAACGCCATGTAGATCTCCTCGAGACCATGGGCCTCACACCTACCTCCAAACTGAACATTCACGTCGGCGGTGCATACGGGGACAAGACTGGCGCCATAGGGCGGCTCGTTGACCGTTGGGAAAAGGTGCCGCATCGCGTGAAGCGACATCTGATCTTTGAAAACGACGACAAGACTTACACTGCGAACGACACGCTCCAAGTCTGCCAAACGCTGGGTGTTCCAATGACGCTAGACGTGCATCACCATCACTGCAACCACGGCGAAAACGAAGATTTGGCTCCGCTCCTTCCCTCCATCTTTCAAACTTGGCAAGGGACCGGCCTCGTACCGAAGGTGCATCTATCATCGCCGAAGAACGATAAAGAGTTCCGCGCTCATGCTGATTTTGTCGACGTGGGCACGGTGTGCCGCTTTCTCGACGCAGTGCGGGAGCTCGACGCGGATATCGACATCATGATTGAGGCGAAGAAAAAGGACCAGGCCTTGAAGCACCTGATGCACGAGCTGAGACAAGTCGCTGGAGTCACGGTTCTCGACGGGGGGACAATTCGTTATCAGCCATAGTTTTCGGCGGTTGCACATGCGCCACGGAATCCCGAAAAACCACGTCGCCCGACAGGAGGAGTTTTTCCCTTTTCGCATCTGGGGCCTCCACCCTGCGCAGCAACATGTCAACCGCACGACTTCCCATCGCTTCCTTGTCCACGTGGACCGTCGTCAGTGCAGGGGCGACTTGGAATACGTCATCGATATCGTCAAACCCTGTGACAGATACGTCTTCTGGCACGCGAATGCCAAGCGATGTCAACGCGCGAATTGCGTTGATGGCAATCGAGTCGTTCGCACAGACGAGAGCGCTAGGCAGTCGTCCAGCCACACGCATGCTTTCCACTTCTTGTGCGATGCGATCCTGTTGCTGCTCTGGGCTCATGCCCTGCTCCCGCAGGAACGATTCATTTTGATCCACCGGAATCCCATTCTTCTCGAGCGCTGTTCGAAATGCGAGCCACCGCTCAAAAAAGCTCTCCGCAAACGAGATATCCCCGATGAACTGCAACCGCCTGTGACCGACACCAATCAGGTAGTTCGTCAACCGGCTCGAGGCGTCAAAGTTGTTGATGAACAAGCTATCGCAAGGTACGGTGTCGTCTTCATGATCGACGAGAATGCAAGGAATCCCGAGTTTGCGAACTTCCAGCAAGACGGGATTGGCCACGTGCCCGACGCCAATGATGCCTAAAAGCCCACTCGGGTTAAGCACGCCAAGAAAATGTTCTGGCGAATGCTCCGTGACGATCATCATGTTGAGTTCTTGATGCTTCAGAGCTTCGATCATACCGTCCACAATACGACCCCAATAGCTTGAGGCGCGGTTCTGCATGCGTACATTTTGCAACAAGATGAGCACTGTGTTCGCCTTTCGCCCATCACCAGCAGCTGGGCGCCGAGCCCCCGCAGCGACTTGAGGCTGGATAAAGTAGCCAAGCTGCGTGGCTATCTTGACGATTTTATCTCGCGTCTCTTGGCTCACGCCACTCTGCCCCGATAAAGCCTTCGAGACGGCATATTTGGAAACCCCTGCCTGATCGGCAATCTGTTGCATCGTTACCTTTTTCGACACAAAAACCACTCCAACGATTAGCCTAACAACGCTTCTACCACGCTTCAAGTCTACAATATATCCGGTGATAAATACACGATTGGCTCCACGCTATTCAAGCCAAATCACCTAATTTTTTTATTTTGTTAGCTTATAAATCAACATAGTTATGCTAACATAATGAGTGAAATTACGGATTGAGGGTGACCGCGTGCAAACAGATACTTCAGAACGCAATGTCCGTCAGGAACTGTTCGATGAGGGGAGACGGATCCTTCACTTCTGGCGAGACCGGGTACTACTTCAGGATGGTGGATTTCACGGCGAGATCGACCATACGGGACGTGTAAAGCCCGACGCCGACCGGGGCCTCATCCTCGCGGCCCGCATCCTCTGGACATTTTCGCGCGCCGTGGCCAGCGGCTTCGAGGCGACGGCGGAAAATCGAGCACAAGCGGACAAGTCGTATGCGTTTCTCGTGGAACATTTTTGGGACGAAGAATATCTCGGCTTTTACTGGATGCTAAACGCCAAGCACGAACCCGTGAACGATCGCAAGCACATCTATGCACAATCGTTTGCCATTTACGCGCTGTCCGAGTATTACGCCGCGACAGGCAAGCTTGACGCGCTAGTACGCGCGCAGCTCACGCACCAACTGATTGAACGCTATGCGCGAGACATCGTATCAGGTGGCTATCTGGAGTCGTTCACAAGAGCGTGGACCAGCGATGATGATTTGCGCCTAAGTGAAGTGGACTTAGCCGAAGCCAAATCGATGAACACACATCTGCACATTCTCGAAGCCTATACACGCCTCTATCAGGTGTGGCCTAACGAAGAACTCAGCGGGCGACTCATCCACCTTCTCGACGTTTGCAAAAACCACATTCTCGACCAGGAGACGTACCACTATCACCTGTTCTTCGATCAAAGCTGGACGGTGAAGAGCGATCTCATCTCCTACGGACACGACATAGAAGGCTCTTGGTTGATGCTTGAGGCTGCAGAGGCACTCGGCCACCCGGACTTGATCGACACGTTTGCGGAGATTGCCGTAAACATGGTAGACGTGACGCTGGCACAGGGCCTAGATGCGGACGGCGGGCTGATGAATGAAGGGCACGGCACACAAGTGGTCGATAGCGACAAACACTGGTGGCCGCAAGCAGAAGCCCTAGTCGGATGCATCAACGCGTATCAGATCACAGGCGCAAAGCGCTACCTATCTGCGGCACAGTCCATCTGGTCGTTTATCGTGGAGAAGATGATCGACAGGACTCTAGGAGAGTGGTTCTGGAAGGTCAATCGAGCTGGCGTGCCTGATGCAGAAAAGCCGATCGTCGAACCGTGGAAGTGCCCGTACCACAACACTCGGGCGATGATCGAGGGCTGGCAGCGGCTCGATTGCACTTCAAGGGACATGGTTTAGAGAAACCAAATGTTAAATATCGCCACACCGCACAGCGCCGACACGAAAAAAGCCACCCAGTCGAAATGGCGCTTATAACTGGTCCAGGCGATTCCCATGACAGCGAGTGCAACGAGCACAATGGTGCCAAGGGCGGTGTGTACGTTCATCAGCGACGTGACGAAAAAAGCGGCCGCATTCATCAATAGACCAGCGAACAAGCCGACCACAACTCCGCCGGCGCATGTAAGTGTCCTTCGCACTGCATATACCTCCATCAACTACAGATTATCGCAGGAGGCTGAAATACACCTCAAAAAACAACCCGAGACGGGGCGCCGATATGCTACGCGTCGCCCCGCCTGTCGATGTCATCCCGAAGTGCCGAGCGCTCGTCGACGTCAGAGCGCGGAATCAGCGGCGAGATCGCGTCCGTGTAATGGACGTGTAATCGATGCAGCGCTCTCGTACAGCCGACGTACAGAAGCTTCGCGGACAGTGAGGACGTGTCGTAGTGTTGGTCGTCCACGTCAACCAGCAGTACGGAATCGAATTCGAGCCCTTTGGCGAGATAGATGGGAACGACCGAAATCCCGCCATGGTACTCGCTTTGCTGGGCGTCGATCAAATGCGCATCCAATCCCGCTTCCAGACACGCGTGGTGGTAGACGTGAGCATCTTCCTCCGTGCGCGTCAATAGCGCTACAGTACTCGCTTCGCGGTACAAAGCGCAGAGTTTGTCGACAGCTTGGTCGAGCCTCGCCCGCCACTCGACTTGCTCCACGACCACGTCTTCGCCGCTGCGAAATACCGGCTTCGCCTCGCGGAACTGCCGAAATGGGCGGATGATTTCGTTGGCGAATTCGATGATTTCAAACGTCGACCGATAGCTGACGTCCAGTTGGTAATACGCGACCTGCCTCTCGGGAAATTGCGACATAAAGGCGTCCCAACTGGTGATTCCCTGATATGTGTGGATACTCTGAGACAAATCTCCCAAAATCGTCATCGAACCGCTCGGACAATAGTTTCGTAACAGCGCGATCTGGAACGGAGAGAAGTCCTGTGCTTCGTCGATCACGACGTGATCGAACCGGTCTCTCGGATCCACGCCGTGCAATCTCCAATGTATGTACAGCATCGGCGCGAGGTCCTCCGTCTGCACCTCGCAGCGCGCCCCCCGCTTTTTCGGCGGATGAATACTCGCGGCATCAAAGCCGGGCTGGCTTTCTAAGAAGGTGCGGTACAGCGCGAGCGGCGTAAAATCTGGCCAGAGGTTTTCGTACGCGCGATACTTCGCCGTGGCCGCGCGCTTTTGGGCCTTTTTGTCGAGTCCCGAGGTCGACTCCTTGAGCGCGATCTCCATCCACCGCTTGACCCGCGCAAGTACGCGCGAACGGCGTTGATACAGGGGATAATGGCCATATTCGTCGCGAAACCACGCGACAATGTCGCGTGACGACAGCGTATGTCCCGCAAACGGGCTAAAGTCCGCTTCCGGAATGCAGGTCTTTTCAAATTCTTTCAAAAACGCCTCCAAAGCATCTCGACAAGCAAGTGTACCTTTTGCCTCCACGTCGCGGTATTCCGCGCGTCGAGCTCCAGCGACCTTCAATCCAAACCAGTCGCGCAGGCGATGGCTCGGATCACAAAGGCCCACTTCGTAGTCGAGCGTCCGCAAGGCCCAGTCGGCGAATGTCGTCTGTTGAATACCACCCACGCCGAGCTCTGGCAGCACTTCCGAGATATAGTCGACGAACATCGCATTCGGTGCGAAAATCGCCATCCTATCGGGCGACATTCGCTCCTGGTGCTGGTATAACAAATAGGCTAACCGATGAAGGGCGACCGTTGTCTTCCCGCTTCCCGCCACGCCCTGTATGATCACGGCGAGATTTCTGTCGGCCCGAATGATATCGTTCTGCTCAGCCTGAATCGTGGAGACAATGTCACGAAGTCGGCTATCTTTGTTTTCCGCCAAACGGTACAACAAAAACTCGTCCGTCGTCGCAGAGCTGTCCTGCCCGTGCACGTAACTGTCCACGACTCGCTGCAGTTCACCGTCGCGTACGACGATGTTCCGCTTGAGATAGACGCAGCCGTGAATTGGGCCCTCAGGTGCTTCGTACACTGCCTCGTCACCTTGTCCAGTAAACGAATAGAAGAGGCTAGCCGCTGGTGCCCGCCAGTCGAGGATCATCCGCTCGGCGGTGTCCGGGTCATCGACGCCTCGCTTCCCGATGTACATCTGATCGATGCGCGCATCGCCGACAGCTAGGAAGTCGAGTCGGCCAAAATAAGGCTCCCGCGTCGCCATGCGCAGTTTTCGAAAGCGCTCTCGCGCCAGTTCCTCGACCGTCGCATCGGCAATCTCGTCCGCGGTCAACGCCTCATCTGCATCCTCGTCTTCGTCCGTCTCGAGCAGGCGCGTCCCGTCGCGCTTCAATTGTTTGCGGATTTGTGCAAGTACGTACTCTAAGTGGTCTCGTTCTTCCTGAAGTGGATCTTTTGGGGCAGAATCGAACGACTTCGATTCCATCATGAAGATACCTCCAGCGTTCGGATTGTGAATCAACATGGTATCACACCAAACGGAGGAGGTAAATCGTGTGGTTCAAATCCAGTTTCGCTTTCGAAAAACGCGAATCATCCAGAAACACAGCCCCACCATGATGGCGACAACGACGACCGTGCTCCACCACGTTCTCTGAAACGGGAGTGGGACATTCATGCCAAAGATTCCTGTGATGAGCGTCAACGTAGCTGTAAGCGTGGTAATGATGGTCAACATGCGAATCGCTTCATTCGTCTTCGCCGTTCCATAGGAGGAGTACGTCTCCAACGCACTGCTCACAAGGTCCCGGAAAATTTCAATGGAGTCGGAGATGCGTTCAAGGTGGTCCGTTAAATCCATGTAATAAGGCACATTGTCCTTGTGCACTTCGAACGTATAGCGGGTTCCCGTGCCGACGGTGGAGAAAATGCGACGCTGCGGGTCAATCACGCGGCGCATGAGGACAATCGTGCGTTTGAGCGAGAGAAATTCCTCCGTGATAGCTAACGCCGGATGCTCGTAAATCTCCACTTCCAGCTCATCGATCCGGGCCGAAATACGCTCGATGATCGGAAAATACGTATCCGTCACACCATCGACAATCGCATACAGCAGATAATCTGGTCCTTTGGTCATATAGTGCGGCGTCTTCCTCGACACATCTGCAATCCGACCGATGGAGCCGATAGGGTTTTTATGCACCGTCACGACGTAGTTCTTCCCTAAAAACACATTGAGCTCCTCGCTCGTGATCTCTGGGTCGCTGTCTTCGTTGTACCGAAGGGCGTGCAATTCGAAAAAGTCGTAACCCTCGTAGCGATCTACTTTCGATCTCGGTGAATCATAAATACAATCCTCAATCGCCAACGCGTGGAACGAAAATATCCGTCCCAACCACTGTAAGTCGCGTGGTTGCCAATCAAATAGGTCCACCCACAGGAGGTTTCGTTCATCCGAGAGCAGAGCGCTTACCTGATTCAAGTCGACGTCGTGGTGCATACTCTCGTCCGCATGCTTGTAAAAATACGTTTTGATCATGTATAACTTCCTCTTTTAATCCCTGGGATGCGATTGCTACGCAGGTATGTCACCCTTACCATACCCGGACCGTCACAACAGTACTCACAGGCGCAGCAAACCAATGACCGACTTGTGCCGTTCAGGTTGAGCGTAACTCAAAGTCGTGTCGAACGTCCAGCAAATTTATTGCAAGCTCCTGCCAGATAGACTCGCGCAAACATAGCGCAGTGTGCAAATTGGCATCCTTATGAAGAAACACGTCGCGACAAAGGACCAAACAACCCGGTCACGACCACACAAGGACGAGCATCAGCGAAAAGGGGGATCTTTATGGACAACGGAAAACAAAAACTGGACGTCTTTCAGGTCATGCGCCGATTTCCACAATTGCAACGAATGATCACCGAAGCAGGTCAAATGGACCACCATTCCGACATCGACCTCGCCCGCAAGGAAGCGAACGACAAAGATCGGCCAAACGACGGTGACCGGTAAAGCAGTTTTTCGGCGGGTTTCATAGGAGCGGCTGGGAGGTGTGCAAAGTGTCGTACCAGCCCAGCCGCCCGCTCCCTACCTTCGCAATGGAAGTTCCCCATTTTGGTACTGTTCCCGAAGCGTCTTTTTAGAAAATTTGCCAACGCTCGTCTTGGGAATTTCATCGACAAAGGAAAATGCGTCGGGAATCCAAAACTTGGCCACTTTATCTCGGAGAAAGTCGCGCAGTCGGTCCGGGGTGACAACGTCCTTTGCGCCAGTTCTCACGACGACGACGGCCAATGGACGTTCCTGCCACAGTGGGTCAGGGATGCCGATCACCGCTGCCTCGACGATGTCTTTGTGAGCCATCAAGAGGTTTTCGACATCTACGGAAGAAATCCATTCACCGCCGCTCTTGATGAGGTCTTTACTCCGATCCACGATCTGCAAATAGCCGTGTTCATCGATGGTCGCGATGTCGCCCGTTTTGAACCAACCATCCACCAACGCCGCGGCCGTCGCGTCTGGGTTGTTGTAGTACTTGTCGAGGACCCACGGCCCACGCAACAACAGTTCTCCGCGACTTGTGCCGTCATGCTCAACTTGGTTGCCCTGCGCGTCGATGAGGCGCATTTCCAACCCAGGGATGAGAAGTCCCGTTTTCGTGCGGTACCGAAGCTGTTCATCCATCGGCAACGCTTCAATGCTCTGTTTGGGCGCGCCGAGAAAAGTGACAGGACTAGTCTCGGTCTGGCCGTACCCTTGATACAGTGCGACCCCGAGTTCCTCTTGGTACGCGCGGACCAGGCTCTCTGGCAACGCTGCTCCGCCACTGATCAGCATGCGGACGCGGCTGAAGTCGTAGTCGCCCAGGTGCTGTCGGACATGCTGAAGCATCCCCATCCAGACAGTCGGCACGCCGGCGCTAAACGTGACGCCCTCAGTCTGCATCAAATCCGCAACGTCCTTGGAAGTTGGGCGTGCGCCAGGCAATACGATTTTCGCTCCGGACCAAAGGTCGCAGAACGGGCGGCCCCAGGCGTTGACGTGAAACATCGGTACGATAGGCATGCTGACGTCGTGGTCATCAAGCGCGAAGTACCCGGTCATAAACGTAAGTGCGTGTAAATAGAGCCCTCGGTGCGAATACAGTACGCCCTTTGGCTCTCCCGTCGTGGCGGACGTATACGCGAGAATGGCGGGATCGTTCTCATCCAGTTCTGGATAGTCATAGCTGTTCGGCAAGCCAGCGATAAATTCTTCGTAGCCGACCGCCCCAGGCAGTGGAACATCGACGCTTTGCTCATCGGTGAGAATCACGTACGTCTTCACGGTCGGCAGGCGGTGCGCCAGGGGAACAATGAGCGGTACCAGATCTTCATCGATAAACAGGATCCTGTCTTCGGCGTGGTTCACTGTGTAGACGATCTGCTCCGCCGACAGGCGGATGTTGACAGTGTGTAACACGCGCCCAGAGCAGGGGACACCATAGTACAGTTCGAGATGTCGATCATGATTCCAGGCGAAGGACGCCACGTGCGCTCCCCGCGGCGTGCCATGCCTGTCCAAAGCATGGGCCAACTGAGCCGCTCGACGGGCCAAATGACGATAGGTATAGCGCTTCATACCAGTGGCTGTGCGCGTGACAATCTCTTGGTTCGGGTACACGAGATTAGCGCGGTACAGAATGGTCTTCAGAAGCAGTGGAAAATTCATCATAACATCTGCGTACTCCCTTGTTGTGTACGTGTCGATGAAACACGCTCATCCTTCGATAATCCTCTATTATAGAGGAAGCAAGTCGATTGCCATAGCATCGGAGGTTCTCCCCTCAGACAGCCCGATGCAAATGATGGAATATGACAGCACTTGACAAGTAACTACACCCGTTCGATGATTATCTCATTCCTAGACAGAGTCGATAAGCGCGTATAGACGCTGCGACGGTACACAATTGTGTACGATATTTAGAGGGAAGGTCATGAAGTGAAGTTTACAGACACGTATTTGTTTCGTTGCGCTGACAATCCGTACGTACGCCACCCGAAGCCATGGGACACGTACACCACGCTGCCGTTGTCCGTTCCCATCTCAGAATGGCTATGCAAAACGCCTCTGACCCCGAACGCCATCTCGGTCATCTCGCTCGCGTTTGCAGTGGCTTCTGCGGTGGTCTTCTATTTTGCGACGCCACTCGCACTGGTTCTCGGCGCCGTTCTATTCCATATCTCTTACATTTTGGACTGTGCAGACGGCTATAAAGCGCGCAAGATGAACATGTCCTCAAAGATCGGACACTGGATTGACCATACGTTTGACGAAATCAAGAAGCCGATTCTGATGATCGGGATCTACGCCGGGCAGTTCGTACATCAGGGGTCGCTGCCGCTCTGGGCATGGATCGGTGGATTTCTGTACTTATTTAGTCGAGTCCTCGTCAAGACGGACAGCACGGTCAAGAAGGCACCTAGCGAAACAGATTCCGCACCCGACCGTCAATTGGTGCGCGCGGCGGGATCGAACATGCTGTTAACCCCGCGCCAACAGTGGTTGTTTAGCCACTTTGGCATCGTCATCCTATTCACGTCGATTGAAGCGCAGGCCATCGCTTTTGTCGTAGGCCCACTCTGCCAACTTCCGATGTTGGGATTCCTCGTCGCAGGTTCCTTGTCGACGCTTTGGGTACTCGTAGTCGATGGATTCCTGTACTGGCGGCGCGCTCTCCGGGCAGAGGCGAAGGTAAAGGCCACATCGCAACGCGATCTCGGCGTTCGCTAATCCCTCATTTCGAAAGGATGTGACTTCTGTGCGATTCGTTCGTTTGAGCGGCCTGACCCTCACCTGTCTCGCCGTGTTAGGCTTGACTGGGTGCGCGTCTCCGCTCGCACGATCCACTCCAACCAGCGTCACATCGGCGACGTCTGGGGACGGGTCCGACACCTCATCGGGATCGGATTCATCCCACTCGAACCCGCTTACGACAGCGACCAGCAGCAACGCGTTCGACGACCAACTTCACTTGCGCCAAGCGCATATCCAAATGATCGACAGCGAGACTGGATACGCGTGGGGATACGCTGCCGGTACATTTAAGCTATACGCGACAGACAACGGGGCGCGCAGTTGGGGCGCCCTCACACTGCCCGCGCTGCCGAAGTATACAGTGACTTCTATGGGTGTTTCCGGAGCCGGGTACGTACAAGCTTGCTTCACCGACGCATCGACAGGCTTTCTCACTTGGTTGACGCCATCTGGCGTCCACGTTCTGCGCACCACAGACGGCGGCCTCTCGTGGATCGCCGGCGACATCGCCGCACCTGGCGACGCGTCGCAGATTGGACAAGTGTTCTTTGCGACGAACAAGGTAGGATGGATGCTGCTGCTCGGCGATGGCGCGACGGGAGCGGCTTCCAAGTATCTCTATCGCACGTCGGATGGGGGTGTTTCCTGGAAAGAGGTGAACTCCTCTGCCAACGCCCTTCCTCACAACGGGGTGAATCTCGAACTGGCATTTTCGTCAGACGGTTTACATGGGGTATTCTCCGCGGATGATCCGCTCTCGAAGACGCCAGTATTCGAGCAGACGTCCGATGGAGGAAAAAGCTGGCGGGTGGTTGTGACGGGCCCTGTCCCCTCGGATCCATCCCACCCGGTCGAGGACGTCACGCCCCTCCCGTCAGTCGTCGACAGTGCGGCGGAGCGTGCGGACTTCGTCCTCAGTTCGAGCGCAGGTAACAAACTGCTCCTGGTCGACAGCGACCTACAAGGTCACGCGATATCGCGCACGTTGACGGTTGGCCAGATCCAGGCTATGACGTGGAACCAGTCGACTGCCAATCTGCTGGAGGTCCAGTCTGGCAAGATGACATTGCTCCAGTCGCAAGACGGTGGACAGGATTGGACGACTATCGGGACCCTCCCTGATTCGCTGACTGGCGGCGACACGGATGTACAGGACTTTCAAATGTTAGGACAAACCGGATGGGTGCTGCTTCAGGATGATGCACTCAAGCCGATATTGCTGAAGACGACGGATAACGGTGCTCACTGGGAAGCCATCTAGTCACGAGCGCGTGTTGGCCGGCACCTCCAAAGCACCACACATCGCAGCGGCTAATCTACGAGCTCCGTGTGAAAACAGACGGTCATCTGATGTAGGAACGTGTCGTGATGGTTCGTAAATGTGGCGCAGCCGCGTCGGTGTGCCACCGTTTTGAACCCCTCGTCGTATGCGCCCGCTGCCGTCATAAAGTCGCAAATATCTGTGCAAACCCCCGTGATATGTACAGTATTCACACCGCACTCCCGCAGCTTGTCGGCGAGGCCCGTCTGGTAGAACGCGTTATAGCTCGTCTTTGGGATGAACCAGACGTTCGGATCGCCTTTGACCGAATCGTACCACTCGCCGAGTTCTCCATACACTTGATGTCCCCACGCTCCCTCTACATTGTGCGGTGGCCACTCGCGGAAGTGGTCGTCATTTGGTTGGTGCGTGTCCATGCAGATCGCGACGACCTGCCCATCGGCCAAGGTCTGTTTCGCCAAGTGCACAATGTACGGCACGATCTGTTGAGCCGCCCTACCAGCGGTTAAACTACCGTCATCCGCGACAAAATCATTCGACATGTCGATGATGAGGAGCGCTTCTTGTGCCATCTAGCTCGTCCCTTCCCGTCACTAGAATTGTTTTGCGTTTGTCTCCATTGTAATGTTACCATGCAAAAGATTAACGATTGAGTAAGGAGGCTCCCTATGCGCTACCGTGGAGCTCACCATTTGCCAGAGTGGCTGGAACAAGGGGCTGCGGTCCTCAGAGACAGCCGCAAAGATGATCTAACCGAGGTCTTTCGAGCGATCGACAAACCGATTTGTATCGAAGTCGGCTGCGGTAAAGGTGGATTTATTCGCCAAATGGCCGAACGTTGGCCAGACATCATGTTTATCGGCATCGATAAAGTACCTTCTGTCCTCGCAAAGGGCGCCGCAAATTCGGTGGAACAAGGTCTTGCGAATGTATTGTTCATCATTGGTGACATTGAACATATCGCTCCAAAGATAGAGGATCACCGCGTTCAGCAAATTTTCCTGAACTTTTCCGACCCCTGGCCGAAAGCGCGCCACGAAAACAGACGGCTGACGGCGCCAGAAAAATTAGCCATGTACGCCCGGCTGCTCGCGAAGGACGGCGTGATCGAGCAAAAGACGGACAACCTGCCATTCTTCGATTGGTCCGTGGAATCGATTGAGCGTACCAACTGGGACATTGTACGGGTAGAGCGCGGATTTGCTGCGAAGGACGAGCCGCCAAGTGAGCTCTCCAGTCAGTTCATCCAGACGGAATACGAACAGAAATTCCGAGGTCAAGGCATTCCTATCCATTATTTGTGCGCTCGACCACCAGCCGAATCACGCGTCTAACGACACACCGGCATGCGCTTGGGTGGTGGCTGTAGACAAGCGAAAAGGGGCCATCCTTCTGCGTCGACCACGTTTGAAGGATGGCCCCTTTGCCCTAACTCCGTACCGACGACGGTTTAGGAAAATGCACCGCTTCGAAATGCGATCATCTTCACGTCCATCATATCGTGCATAGCATAGCGGACGCCTTCGCGGCCCGTTCCACTCTCCTTGACGCCGCCGTACGGCATTTGGTCTACCCGGAACGTCGGAACTTGGTTGATGAGGACCGCGCCCGTGTGAAGCTCTTGCGTGGCGAGGAGGGCGTGATCGATATTTTTGGTGAATGCGCCCGCGTTCAAGCCAAACTTCGAGCTATTGGCGCGGCGAATCGCATCCCGCCAATCGTCAAACGGCGCGATCAGCACAACTGGACCAAACGCCTCTTCTTGACTGAGTTCTGCGTGCTCCGGAACGTCGGTCAAGACCGTAGGATGCATGACACGGCCGTCAACTTTGCCTCCCGTGACCACCTTTGCGCCTGCATCGACTGCATGTTTTACCCATGAAGACAACCGGTCGACCGCCTCCTGATTGATGAGCGCCGAGATATCTGTATCTTCGTCCAACGGATTGCCGATTTTGAGTCGTTGTGCGCGCTCTGCCACCATCGCTGTAAACCGGTCATAGAGGCTCTTATGGACATATATCCGCTGAATGGAGATGCAGACCTGACCGTTGTAACTAAAAGCCCCGGCTGCCGTCTCGTCGGCAATCTTGTTCAGTTCTCCCTCGTCAAACCCCTCATCCACCAGCATCGGCGAGTTCGATCCCAACTCTAACGTGACCTTCCGAAGGCCAGCCTGACTGCGGATCAACTTGCCGACGCGCGGACTGCCTGTGAAGGTGACAAACGCAACATCAGGATGTGTCGTCAAAACCTCGCTGAGTTCCTTGCCGTCGCCGGGAATGATATTGAGCACCCCGTCCGGGAGTCCGGCATCCTTGAACAACTTGGCGAGGACCAACGCCGAGAGCGGCGTGTGTTCCGCTGGCTTGAGGACGATGGTATTCCCCGCCGCGATGGCGGGACCGACTTTGTGAGCCACGAGATTCATTGGAAAATTAAACGGGGTGATGGCCGTGACCACCCCCATCGGTTGGTACACCGTGTACGCCGTGTGCCGCTCACCGTGCGGTGCGGCGTCCATGGGCACCGATTCGCCGCGAATATCGCGAGCTGCCTCGGCCGCGAACAGGTACGTCTGCACGGTGCGCTCCACTTCGCCACGCGCCGCCTTGAGCGGCTTTCCCGACTCACGCGCGATGGTTTCGGCCAATTCCCCATCTCGATCCGAGATCAACTGCGCTACAGAGCGCAAGATGTGCGCACGCTCCCACGCCGGTACGTGGCGAAAGTCCTCGAATGCACGCCTCGCCGATTCGACGGCCGCCTTGGCTTGATCGACCGACGCATACCCCACTTGTGCAATGACCTCACCGGTGTGAGGATTCTCGAGCGGTACCAGGCGACTCGCTTCCACCCACTCTCCTTGAATCCACAACTGCGTTTTCCCAGCCATATGTCATCCCTCCAAGTGTATGATTTTCCTCCATCGAAATCCAAATTCATTCCCGATTACAACGCTTCCCAACCTGGCACCCAAATTCGTGAAGGGCGCTCGCAATCAACCTACCTGAATTCGCACGCCTGCCTTGTCTCCTGACGCCATCGCCGCTGCCACGACCTGTTGTGCCAACACCGCGTCTTCGAACGTCGGAACTGGAATGCCGACGGTCCCCCCACGAACGCGGCGCGCGAACGCCGCTAGGCTAGTCGCGTGCAAGTTCAACAAGGTACTCTGGGCGAATTTGGCGCCAAGTGGCTGCAGGATCGACCCATGGGGCCGCTCCGGCGCGATCAGGTCGGTGCGATACGTATGCACTTCTACACCTCGGTACTCCTCAAGTGGAATGTGCAATACGCCGTGCTCACAGACGATATCGATAAAATCACGCTCACGGCCGTAATGCACGCGGGATACCTCGACGGTTCCAACGGCCCCACTCGCCATTTGCAGGGTAGCGCTCGCCCAATCGTCGACGTCCACTGCTTCGTCCCCAGACTGACCACTGCGTCGCGTCACGAACGTCTTCGTCGTCGCCGTTACCGACTCGACACGGCCAAGCAGCGTATGTAAGGTGTCAATCAGATGGATCCCAAGATCCATCATCGCCCCGCCCCCCGATGGACCACTCTGCAGGCGCCACGACATCGTTCGGCTCGGGTTTAAGTAACCACCGTGCAGCAGCTCGGCACGAAAGGTCAACGCCCGGCCCAGCTGACCGGACAGAAGCCAGTCCCTCGCCTCGATCACGGCCGGATGAAACCGATACATCAACGCCACCTGGTGAACGTTTCCAGCCTCTTTGACCTTTTGCGCCATCTGTTGTGCCTCGTCCAATTGGTGGCTGATGGGCTTCTCGCAATAGATGCCCCACCCCATGTCCAGCGCGAGCTGGAATGGGGCATGGTGGAATGCGTTTGGCGAGGCGATATCGATCGCGTCGATGGGCTGATGCCGCAAGGCCTGTAAGTCGTCGGTCACCAACGAAAAGTGGTCCGCTGCGCGCGCTGCAGCCTCGCTGTCGAGGCTGCGAACTACCGCAGCATCCCAGACAAGCCGTGGTGCGGCGACTGCAGCTGCAGCATTGAGCTGACTCGCGAGGACGTGCAGGCGTCCAATATATCCATAACCATGAAGCGCCATGTGGATAGACTCGTTGCTCATAGAACTTCCTCCTTTCGGCCGAACACACAAACAATGCTAGGTGCAGGTGGCACGTTAGGATACCCGCTCAGCCACAAAGAACGCCTCGAGCCAGGCGGCGACCCCGTCTTCGTACGACGCATGTGTGCGCGTATCCGCATACGCAAGCAAGTCCGGGTTGGCATCCTTGACGGCCACGCCGATCCCGGCAGTCGACAACATCCCGGCGTCGTTCATCTCGTTTCCAAATGCGATCGTATGCCCTTTGGCGATGCCGAGCCGGTCGGCCAAAACCGAAATCGCCTGACCCTTCGACGTACCCGCGGCGTTGATGTCGACCGTCCGCTCGTCCGTTCGGGCAAACGCCAAGGGCTCACCCGCGAACGCTTGCTGAAGTCGCAGTTGGACCTGATCCATCACACTTTCGTCCATCATCACGGTCAGTTTATAAATGTCGGCGTCACCGATTGAATCGACCACCTTCGCCGACCATGTCTCGCGCTCGCGGACCACTGGATCGCCGGATCGAAGGATGAGGCGGTCGTCTTTCGTCGTGACGATGACCACCGCAGGCAAGCCACGCATGGCGCGTTCCAATTTCTCCACATACTCGACGGCAATCAGTCGGCTCACGAACGATTGGCCATCTGGGCGGCCGATCCAAGCCCCGTTCGACGCGACGACATAGCAGGGGACGTCGAGGAACGAAGCGATGTCGACCATATGATCCCAATGGCGTCCACTTGCCAGGACGATCACGTGCCCTGCCTCGTGCAGCCGTGCAAATACGTCTTTGGCTCGCTGACTTGGACGACCGTCCGGGTGCAGTAGGGTTCCGTCCAAATCGGTACTAATCAACCATCTCGTTGTCATCTCGTCCATCCCTCTTTGTCTAGAATGTCACTGTTTGTTGGAACATGCCTTGCTAGGCGCAAAAATCAACGCGTTCCGCGGCGAAATACGTCTAATTGGCGGCGCGCGCAGATTCGGTCATCTTCAGTCGCCGCATAGATGACTCATCCATCTGGACAGGGCGCTTTGGCAGGCGCCTTAGGTCAAACCGCTCCACCAATTCGGACAGAGATGCCGGTCTGATGGAATCGGATAATCTGGCGAGATACGCGATCACGCCGATGATTTCCTCGGCCGCCACACCAGACTCGCGCATCGCTCGCACGGCGTTGGACCGGTTGCGCTTCGACAGTCGCCGCCCCTGTGCATCGAGCACCAGAGGAACGTGTGTGAACGTCGGAGGTTCTTGACCTAAGGCGCGATACAGAGAAATTTGCCGAGGTGCGGAAGAAAACAGATCCGCTCCACGCAACACATCCGTGACCGCCATTGCAGCATCGTCGACGACGACTGCAAGCTGATACGCGAATACTCCGTCGGCGCGGCGAACGATGAAATCTCCCCCGTCCGCGGGGTTCACCCGGGTCTCGCCGAACAACAGATCGCGCACGATCACTTCCCGATCTGGCACAGAAAATCGCAGCGATGGCCGCTTGTGTTCTGCTCGCGAGACTCGTTCGACCGGGGTCAGGTGCCGACAGCGACCGGAGTAGCGCGGTTCATCGGCAAACAGGTCGTGTGGTGCAGAAGCCACTTGGACGAGCTCAGCCCGACTACAAAAGCATGGATACAGTTGGCCTGCTCCTTGCAATTGCCGCAAGGCAGCCTCGTATTCAGGCAGGCGCTGACGTTGCTGATATGGCCCGTGAGCTCCACCTACGTCTGGCCCTTCATCCCAGTCTAGCCCGAGCCACCGCAAGTCCTCCATGACCTGTGCGGCATAATCTGAACGGCACCTCGCCTCGTCGATATCCTCCATGCGCAGCACGAAACCACCGCCGACAGACCGCATCTGCAACCACGCCATAACGGCGGTAAACGCGTTGCCGATATGAAGTTCGCCAGTCGGGCTTGGCGCAAACCTTCCCCGTCGCACGTAGGACGCCTCCTGATCAATGACAATGATTCTTGTAGTTTCAGGTTAACGCAAAGATGAGGATTACGCGAGAACCGATAGGAGGACGACCGTGTAGTCCCGATTTTTATGTGGGCGGTTCATGCGCTACACTGTAGTAGAAAGACGAACCGTGGAGAGGGGATTTTGTTGTGAAATACAATCGGTTAGGTCACAGCGGACTCGCGGTCTCAGAACTTGGTCTTGGCACCAATTCGTTCGGCGGGCGAGCCGACGAGGAGACATCCGTGCGGATTTTGAACGAGGCGATGGAACACGGTATCAACTTTATCGACACAGCCAACGTATACACCAATACCCAGTCGGAGTCCATCATCGGGCGAGCGCTTGCCGGCGGCAAACGCCAGCAGGTGATCCTCGCCACCAAAGTTGGTATGCCCCGTGGGGAGCACCCGAATCAGGGCGGCTCATCGCGGCGCGAGATCATGGAACAAATCGACGGAAGTCTCTCTCGTCTGAAAACGGATTATGTCGATCTCTACCAGATCCACACACTTGACAAGTCAACGCCGATCGAGGAGACGCTGCGGGCTTTAGACGACCTCGTCACAGCCGGGAAAGTGCGTTACATCGGAGCGTCCAACTACATGGCTTGGGAGTTGATGAAGGCCCTCAGCATCAGTGAACGCGAGCGCCTAAATCGATACGTCTCCATTCAGCCCTGTTATTCTTTGGCGGACCGGACGGTCGAAGTGGAACTGGAACCGCTTTGCCTCGAAGAAGGCGTCGGCATCATCCCCTATTTCCCACTCGCAGGCGGCATCCTCACGGGCAAGTACGCAGGCGGGCAGGCGCCGGCCGGATCGCGTATGGAAAAAGAACCCCGCTTCAAGGAACGACTCGACCAGGAGCGTCTCGCCCTCGGCAACGCCGTGCAGTCGCTCGCGACGGAGTTGGGTACGACAGCCAGCGCACTATCGCTTTCCTGGTTGATGCATCGCCGTTCCGTATCCACGGTCATCGTCGGCGCCTCGCGACCTGAACAGGTCCTCGCCAATTTGCAGAGCACGGAGTTGGAGTTGTCCGCCGATACGTTGGAGCGTCTCGATGCATTGAGCGAGCCATTCAAGTACGCGCGCCCCTTTGCCGTGTTCCGCCCGCTGGCTTGAGCCACAGCATCCATCCGATGTAGGTCTTTCGACGGTGCCCCAAAGTCAATTTGCGATGTCAGAGCCCCACTTTGGGTAATCCTTTCATTGCCCAACAGGCCTCCAACACCACCATACCAGTGGATTTGGAGGCCTATTCGTGCATACTTTGGGACTGCCGAATGTGTCCTCCCTTTTTGGACAACACCTTTCACACTTACCAAAAATCCAGTTGGACGACGCATAAGACGACACGTGCCGCGAATATGTTCCTCACGAAATCGTATAAACAATTTTGTATGGGCTTATAAATAAAATTAGTCGAAACTAATTATTGAAGTTTAGTCATTCTAACGATAAAATGTGACTCATAAACATGACTCAAACAGTCAGGATTCATTCTAACGAGTGAATGTAAGATATCACATCTACGCTTAGGGGGAAGTAAGGTGAATCAGGTACATAAGGCGATGGGGATACGGAGAATCCTCGTCCTGGCCGCGACCGTGGTCGTCGTCGGAATCCTCGTTTGGCAAGGGGTCACCGCAAACGGAAATCCCGACCCGACAGCGAGCCACCTGAGCTATGGGGCTGCCGTCGTCGATACGGGCATCCTCGTCTTTCGTGAAGGGCTCGAGACCATTCTCGTACTCTCTGCCATCACAGCCAGCCTCGTTCGAACCCGTCAGGTGTATTGGAGACCAATCTCCACTGGCGCTGGACTCGCATTTGGCGCCACGCTCGTCACTTGGTTCGTCGTCGTCGGAATCATCGCATTAGTCGGCCAGACCACGCCTGAACTGGACATTCAAGCAGGAACTGGCCTGTTGGCCATCATCGTGCTTCTCGTCGTCATGAACTGGTTCTTTCACCGGATTTACTGGACCGGTTGGATCTCCATGCACAACCGAAAGAAGAAGGAGATCATCGATACGTTCGAATCGTCGTCGGACGCTTCAGCCATGGAAGCAGCCAAATCCGTCGCCTACAAAGGATTGCTCGTCTTAGGTTTTACCTCGGTGTATCGCGAGGGCTTTGAAGTCGACTTGTTCTTGCAGAGTACGCGGATGCAACTGGGATCCGGCGTCGTCGTATTCGGTGCCGCAATTGGCCTTTTTCTATCGCTCATCGTCGCGGTGCTCACGTTCCTCGCCCACCGCAAACTACCGTACAAAAGAATGCTGGTTCTCACGGGTGTGATGTTAGGCGCCGTCCTCCTGGTGATGGTCGGCGAGCAAGTTCAGGAGATGCAACTGGCCGGTTGGATGGGCACGACTCTGGTACCGGTACATATTCCGGATTGGGTGGGCCTGTGGTTCTGCGTATTCAACAACGTACAGGGGCTAGTCGCGCAGCTGATCGCAGCGTTGTTCGTCATCGGATCGTATTTTGGCGCACAGTATGTCCGCGTGTGGAAACCTCGCCGACAACACGTGCGCAATACGGCCGTCAACAGTTGACGTTCTCGCACAAAAAACACACGAAAAAGCGGAGGGGTTGCGTGCCCTCCGACTTTTTGCGTGATGCGATTGGCTTTGCCACGTTCAAATGTCTTGTAAAATCTGTTTGATTTCCTCGACGATCAGCCTTTGATAGCCGGTGTCCGTTCCATAGCGACGCATAATTTCCTGACGAGCGACAGCGAGCTTGTCTTGGTAGTCAGGTGCTTCCCTATCTGGGTTCTCCGATTTAAATGTCACCATCGGTTCTTGGACGTAGGTTGGACGCGGCCCCCACCGACCAATCACGCCTCCCTCGCCATCGAGGAACAGTACGACGGGAATGGAGCGCCCTCCGAAGGTGAGGAATTGATCCATCGTCTCTAGGTGCTCTTCCATAATCAGCACTTCCGTCGGGATATGTGCTGCCTCCATCAATCGAAATACAACCGGAATATTCCGAACTACGTCCCCACACCAGTCTGCGGCGATAATCACGCAGTGGACCCCGGGTGTGCGATAATTTTCAAAGAATGTCCGCGAAGCTCCTTCGGGCCAGGCGAACTGGTCATACCACTGCACAAACTGTTCCTGGTTGCGCGTCATGTTCGCCACAAACTGCTCTGGAGACAAGCCCTGCCCCATCTTTTGTACAAGATTGACGCCCATCTTCATCACCTCACGCCCATTGTAACAAGGATAGCGTTTGCACGATATGCCCGAATCGCGATCGGAGTATCTGGTAAGCGAGCAGACGAGTTTCTGCCTGCGGGAAGGCGGCCGCCATGCATGACGTGGAATCACTGGGAGAACCTAATGTGCTAGGAGCAGAGTGATCCCAATACTTTTCACCTGAGACAGGAGGCCACTGTATGAAAATGCCTCGCACCTTGGCGTCTTTACTCAGCGTCACCATGGTGATCGGCTTGACCGGGTGTTCCGTAAACAGCAACAACGACACAGGTCAGCCGGGACATGGCCGTGGCAAGGCAGACTCGTTTGGCGCCTTTACTGGAGATACGAGAACATCTGCAAAGGAGTCTACACTCCATACATCGGGCATGGCTACTCAAAAGCCAAACGATCCCAACATCCCGGCCGCGGTATCCCTTCGCGCGCTTCAACAGAGCAATACCTATTACAACATGAGCATGGCTAGTGGCGATGTGGGCTATCGCTGGGGGTATGTACATGGGCAACTCGCGCTGGAACGGACCGAAGACGAAGGGCAAAGTTGGTATTCGGTTCCGCTTCCCAGGGCTTTGCCCCTCGACCAGATGCGCGCCGGTACAGGCGTGATCGAAAACCCGAATATCCAAGTCGTCGATGCAGATTCTGTGTACGTGTTCGCCGTAGTCGGATCGCACCTTCTCTCCCTGCACACGGCAGACGCAGGACATCACTGGACGCAGACGTCCCTGCCACTGGCTGCCAGCGGCCTCCAATTGGCGAGCGTGAGTTTACTTGGCGACCAAGATGGCTGGCTGCTGTTGCAAGGTCAAGGGAAGCAGTCGAGCATCCACGAACTTTACCACCTGCAGAATCACGCGACCAAGGCCACTTTGTTGCACCTGACGCCCAACGCCAAAGACGCCGGATTGCCGACTGGCGCACAGGCGGTCGTCAATTTCACCAATCCACAGAACGGCTGGTTAGCAGCTGCCACCAGCGGAGGTGCTCTACAGTTATACAGCACACACGACGCAGGCAGTACATGGAGCTCAAAACCGCTTCCAGCACCCCAGGGACTCACTGGGTGGAAGGCCGTGCGCGTCTATCAACCTGCCATTTTCGAACAAGAAGGTTCTTTTCTGGTGCGTTATGCCCGACAGACGGCTGGGAAGACGCAGTACCAAGTCGCAGGGTTCCGCTCGATCAACGGAGGTTTGCAATTTAAATCGCGAGTCGAGGATCAACTGCAGGATGCAGTAGCGAATTATACGGGGGATCCGGCTTATTTTCTCAATCCTGACTACGGTTGGACCGTCAATGACCAGCGCTTAGTCGCCACGTGGGACGGCGGCATGACCTGGCGGACCATTCACTCATCGACGTTTGAACCCATTCTCCACGCGTACCCGCGCATTCTCGGTATCGACTTCGTCTCTGACACTGTAGGTTACGCGTTGCTTCAAACCGCCGATTACAAGCGGATCGCGTTCGTTCGTCTGACGGAGAACGGAACGACCTCGTGGCTGCAAGCACAGATTGTGAGTCATTAACCAGCCCGAGTTCGACCAAGGCGAAATGTCTCCTGCACTGGCCACAAGTCAGTGCACGGCAGGTATTTCGCCTTCTCTTTCGCCGTGTGGCATAATCCTCACAGATGTCGATATCGTCAGCGAAGTTACAGGAAATGAATGGCCGGATGACGCCTGTAGAAGTGATGGAAACGGCGTTGAAGTGGTTGATGGGGATGCTAGGAGCGCTAGAAATCGCGACCTGCGTGCGGGGCACCTCACCAGGTACCCCCTGTCGTTACAATCAGTATCCTGCGCCTGCTGCACCGAACGCCGGAACGAGCAGGAAGAACAGCACGAAGATAATCAAGAATACAACTGCCCACTGCGTGTAGCCACCGAATACACCGTACATGACATGACCTCCTCCAGCGAAGATAGTGTATCCTACGCCGGGAGTCCAAATCTGGATGGGCAGCCGCCCTGGCCAAGCGGAATCTGTGCTCCTGCCCGCAGGCGCCAAGAGAATGGTGCGAACCGTTTTCGTCGCGACAGGCGATGGGTTGAATGGCCATCCAAAGAGGAATTCGCACCTATCGTGTCAAAATTCCATGGACGACATGCCCACTTGAAGGATGATGAACGATATGGATACCAACCTGCTTGAAGTACATCTATTACAGGAAGAAAACAAAATAGAGTTGCGGACCGCATTTGTCAATCTGCCAATCATCCGTGCAATCCTTGAGGAACAAGCCGGATTCACACTGCTCCCCCCAGTCGACGGAAGCACAGGCAAACCAGTCACGCAGCTAGATCCCGACGGAGAAGTCGCACAGATGGTTCGCCTGACCGGCAGCATCTATTCCAATTCCATCGACGGTGCGGAAGCGTTGATTGAGCGCGTCCGTGAACGATTTTCCGACGACGAGCTCGAAATCTACCTGATCTAAACAGGTTCCTTGTCCATCCAATTCACCATATGCGACAAGTTCATTTCAGATGGTCCTGAAATTCGTCCAAAAAGCGGTCCCTCATCTCGTCGGTGGGAACCATGCAGGCATCCAACTGCCCAAACCACTGACGCCGATGCGTCGCCACGAAGTCGTAGGCGGCATCGCGAAGAGGAGCGGGAATGAGGACAAAGAGGTAATACAGCGGCCACACCCCGCGAAGTTCCCGCAGAATTCGAAGGACAGCAGCAGATTTGACATAGACGTGCCCTTGTTCCATCAGGACGACCGAATTTTGGTCGATGCCGGAGGATTGGATCCACTGCTGTGCGACGACCGACTGCAGCGGTGCAAACCGAAATCGCCGTGTAGGATCTCGCCGGATGACGAAGCGAACCACAGCACTGCACAGATGGCATACGCCATCAAACAGAATCACCTTGCCCTGCTCCATCGTCACAACCTCCCAAAAACGACGTTGCTCGAAACGCTGGAGACCTCCGCGCCTCACTGCAATATTAGCAAACGCCGAGGACAGACTGTACACGTAAACCACACGGGAGGGCGAGACATGCAAGGTACATCCGATGTACACCGACAGTATCCGATTCCAGAGAGGCCGTGGGTGATGCACCAGACGTGGGAGCGGGTTCTGTTCGCGCACTGGCCAGTGCCTGTTCGGCTACTCCAAGCAAAGCTGCCACCCGCTATCGAACTCGATACATTTGATGGTCAGGCTTGGCTCAGCCTCGTCCTGTTATTCGTGAAGGACTTGCACGCGAGGTGGATGCCACCCATTCCGGGTGCGAGTGCGTTCGCCCAGGCAAACGTGCGCACGTATGTCGTCAAAGCGGGACGTCCTGGCGTGTGGTTCTTTCAACTGTATGCTAGCAATCCGCTGGCGGTGGCCCTGGCGCGGAGATTTTTCCACTTGCCGTACGAACGAGCGGCAATAAAAACGGAACACCGAGCGGACGCGACGCAGTTCGCGCTGTCGCGGGCGCACCAAGAACAACCCGTTCAAGCCTTGACCTGCAACTACCAACCTAACCCGCCAGTGTTCGAGGCGACAAGGGGCTCTGTGGATGCTTGGCTGACCGACCGTTATTGCGTCTATACCAGCTACGCAGATCGCCTTTACCGCGCCGACATTCACCATACGCCTTGGGGATTGCAGAGAGCAAACGCACAATGGACGAACAACACGCTGTTTCCAAGGTGCGAAGCGCTCACTGCAACGCCCTCCATCCTACATTTCGCAGCCTGCAAGCGCGTACACGTCTGGGCGCCAGTCGAGGCAGATTCGTGGACATCCTCTCTCAAATCTTAAGGCATGGTTGACGCGCCCTAGTGTTGGAGCATGAACAAAATACCGACTAAAAGAGCGATGAAGAACGCGATCATCCCGACTAGGGTGCCATTTTTGAAGGGAGCGCGCTGGCGCCCATCGCGATCGGAAGAGTCCCGTTGAGCACGCGTTGGCCGCGGCTCTAGGCCGGACTTGTGGGGCCTGTAACTCTTCTTTGAACGTTCCGACTCGTCTCTCGCCACGCTCATCCCTCACCTTCTTGCCTACCATCCTACGCGCTTTTCAATTCACGAAAAAGGTATGTTTGAAATTTTACGCCCACAAAAATGACCGCTCCTCGATTTACGCAGAATGATTTGCTGCGTGGCAGCCACACTAATCCCTAGATTTACTAAAATTACATCTGGTTACGGACGCATCCTCCCATCCCACGGGTTGTAAAACACCGAGTGTTGAGAGGACGAGAGGAGGTTACACATGTGAATGAGCAAGGCAGCAAGTCGCTCCCAACTTGGCCAAAACCCTATTGGCCCGAATCCATTCGGTTATCCTCGTTTCCGAAGCTGGAAGAGGACATCGAGGTCGATATCGCAATCGTCGGTGGTGGGATCACCGGTGTCACTGCCGCCTACCTGTTGTCCATCGAAGGTGTGAAGGTAGCTTTGCTCGAGGCAGACAAGCTCTTGAACGGGGCCACAGGGCATACCACGGCGAAAGTAACCGCGCAACACCATCTATTTTATGACGAGCTCATCCAGCATGTAGGGGTCGAGAATGCGAAACGGTATTTCGAATCGAACCAGCAAGCGATTCAGCTCATCCAATCCACATCCGAAAAACTGGCCATCGACTGCGAGTTTCAGCCAGAAGACGCCTATGTCTACGCGGTGACTGACGCATACGCAAAACAAGTAGAGCGGGAGTACAAAGCGTACCAACAGTTGGGCATCGACGGCGACCTGACGGGCGCCATCCCATTTGACCTCCCCGTTCGTGCTGCCCTTCGCATGAGGCATCAAGCGCAATTTCACCCACTCAAGTTTCTGGCGGGTCTCGTGGCGGTGATGGAGCAAAAAGGAGTACAAATCTTTGAACGCACGGTGGCTGTGGATGTCGAGCAAACACATCGGCCTGCTGTCGTGACGCGAAATGGGCACAAAGTGATCGCCAAGAAGATTTTGTCGTGTTCCCACTACCCGTTTTATGACGGCAGAGGATTTTACTTTGCACGCATGTATGCAGAGCGGGCCTACATCCTCGCTGCGACAACTGGCACCCATTACCCCGGCGGGATGTACATCAGCGCCGAGAGTCCAGCGAGGTCGCTTCGCAGCGTGCGCATCCACGATCAGCCGATGGTGCTCATCAGTGGGGATGGACATCGAACTGGAGAGGGCGGGGACACAGCGAAACACTATCAGGACCTGCAAACGTTCGGCGAGCAGGTGCTCGGCCTGCAGCAGATCTCATATCGCTGGTCCAACCAGGATCTTTACACGTTGGACAAAATTCCGTATATCGGCGAAATCACAAACGTACATCCAAATGTGCTCGTGGCCACTGGCTACAAGAAGTGGGGAATGACGTCTGGGGTGGTGGCAGCAGAGCTGATGCGGGATATCGTGATGGGCCGGGACAACCCATACCAAGACCTGTACCACCCCGCCCGTTTTTACGCCGACCCAAGTCTTCGCAGGTTCCTCTTGCACAACGGAAACGTCGCGGCACATCTGATCAAGGGTAAAATTGAACTGCCGGGTCTCGAACCAGCACAGCTCGTCACCGGTGAAGGTGCCGTGGTGACATACAATGGCAGGCGGGCGGGCGCATACAAGGAGGCCGATGGAAAGGTCTACATCGTGGACACGACGTGCACGCACATGGGCTGCGAAGTCAATTGGAACCACGGGGAACGAACTTGGGATTGTCCATGTCACGGGTCTCGATTTGCCCACACAGGCGAAGTCGTGGAGGGACCAGCGAAGCAGCCTCTTCGGCGCCTCGATTGACAGGTCGCCAGCGACCACAACAAACGGGCACCCACTCGGCGTGCCCGCTCTCACACGATACAAAGTCTATTGAAGTTACCGCAGCCGTCAGTCTGACTTTAACTCCTTGAGTTGCACCCTGTACAAATCTCTGCGCCTGTCGCGAAGTTGACGAACGGATCCCGAGTTCCGAGACCTGCGCAAAATCTCTAAATCGACGTCACCGACGACGACGGTATCGATATTCGCATCGCACTCCCCGACAATTCCGTCGCGCGCAAATGCGAAGTCAGACGGGGAGAAGATACCCGACTGCGCGTATTGAATGTCCATGTTTTCCACGTGTGTCAAATTGCCCACCGTACCGGCGATGACCGTGTACACTTGGTTTTCAACGGCCCTTGCCTGTGCACAGTAACGCACGCGCAGGTACCCTTGCCGATCATCCGTACAAAACGGGATAAAGATAATGTTCGCGCCTTTGTCGACGGCGATGCGAGCCAATTCCGGAAACTCGATGTCATAGCAGATTTGAATCGCTATCTTCCCGCAATCCGTGTCAAATACGTGAATTTCGTTCCCCTCTGCGATCCCCCACCACTTGCGTTCATTGGGCGTCGCATGAATCTTATGTTGCTTCTCGATGGTCCCGTCCCGCCGAAAGAGATAGGCTACGTTAAAAATGTCGCCGTGCTCCTCCACGAAGTGCGATCCGCCAATGATATTGACGTTATAGCGCACTGCGAGCTCAGTAAAAAGATCGATATACTGGTCGGTGTACGTCGCGAGACGGCGAATGGCCTGGTCCGGGCGCTTCTCCTCGAGAAACGACATCAGTTGCGTCGTGAAAATCTCCGGAAAACAGACGAAATCCGATCCGAAATCAGCTGCGACGTTGACGTAATATTCTACTTGCGTATAAAACTCGTCGAACGAGTCAATTTTCTTCATCATGTATTGCACAGCGCAGATACGAACTGGGAACGCCGCCCGGTACACCCGGCGCGATTTGGGACGATAATCGACATTATGCCATTCCATCAGCGTCGCAAACGCTTCCGACGCCTTGTCGTCAGGCAGGTACTGCGTGTTGATCCGCTTGACGGCAAAGCCCTCGAGGATTTGGAAAGACAGAACGGGATCGTAAATATTGTGCTTTTCGACCTCGGCCACGTATTCCCGCGGCGTCATCTGCTCCTTGTATTTGTGGTAGTTTGGAATTCGACCGCCAATGACGATACTTCGTAGGTTGAGTTCGCGCGCCAGCTCCTTGCGCGCTTCGTACAGGCGGTGGCCGATTTTCATTCTTCGATATTCCGGATCTACCATCACTTCGACGCCATAAAGGTTAAATCCATCGGGATCGTGATTGCGGATATAGCCGTTGTCCGTGATCACGTTCCAAGTGTGCTGATCGTCGTACTCGTCGAAATTGACGATGAGGCTGGAACAGGAACCGACGATTTTATCTTCAAATTCGACGCAAAATTGGCCTTCTGGAAAAATGCGAATGTGACTTTCCAACTGTGCACGCTTCCAGGGCTCCATGTTCGGGAAACAGCGTCGGCCTAAGGCAATAATCTCTTCGATGTCCTCCATGCGCGTGTTGCGCAGGATGATCTTCCGTTCGTATTTGGAGATGTCCAATTCAGGCATGACAAATCCCTCCTAACCACAGCGTACGCGCCTATCGCTCAATTTGTCCCGTTCCTTGAGGTCGTAATCGCGTACACCTATTGTACCTAGAACGTAGGCGGATTTACGAATTTCAGCGGGTGGCAACCTCTTCCTTGCGGGGCTGTCCATTGCACGATCTCGGCGGAATTGGTTTATTCATCTAACATAAAGAAGTACAATAGCTAGGGATGTGAGAATTCAGCGCTGCCCTGAAAGCGCAATCAGAGAGGGTGCTGCACTTTGCCAAAAGTAGTGATCACAGGAGGTAGTGGCCTGTTAGGCCCTTGGGTCATTCGAGAATTTGTCGACCACGGGTACGAGGTACTCAACGTAGACACGAAAGTTCCAGAAGAAGGGCTCTGTCCGACCCTGCTGACCGACTTGACAAACCTTGGCGAAACGTTTGAGGTACTAGCCGGGGCCGATGCGGTCGTCCACCTCGCGGCGATTCCTGCCATGAACATCCGCCCAAGCGATACGACGTTTTGCAACAACACCATCACGACCTACAACATCCTCGAGGCCGCGTCGACGCTTGGCATCAAAAAGGCGGTTATCACATCGAGCGAATCGTCGTACGGCATCGTCTTTGCGGTCCACCCATTTGGCCCACAATACGTCCCGATGGACGAGGACCACCCACAGCTCCCGCAGGATGCATACGGTTTATCGAAAATCGTCAACGAACTCACAGCAGATATGTTCCACCGCAAGTCCGGAATGCAAATCGTCTCCTTCCGGCTCGGCAATGTCATTTCGCCAGACAGATATCAAAACTTCCCGTCGTTTATCCACGATGCCAATCAGCGAGACAGGATCCTATGGAGCTACATCGACACACGCGATGCAGCGACCGCCTATCGACTCGCCGTCGAGGCCGATGGACTGGGTTGCATCCGCCTCAATATCGCAGCGGACGATACCAGCATGGACATCAAGAGCCGCGACCTGATGGCTGCAAAGTATCCAGAAGTAACCGATTTCCGAGAACCTTTGGACGGTTTCGAAACCCTCTTATCGAATCGCAAAGCCAAAGAGGTGCTTGGCTGGGAACCCGTGCATCGCTGGCGCGATTACGTGTAAGCTTACACGACAGGTGGCCGGAGATCCGCAAGTCCCACTCCACATCGGGGGATTTGCGGATCTCCGTGCGAGAGAACCCGCCTTCAAGTCAGTGTTCAAACGCTCGTAAGTCGTAGTTCTCCTTGTGCTTCCCCTGGAGTGCCTGTTCGATATCGCGACCGATGCTCGCGTCGATCCCGGTGATTTGGCTGCGGTAGTACTTGCGCCCTGCGGCGTACACCTGCTCCCGCAACGCGTCGTTATTCGGCTCTTTCTCAAACCGTCGCAAAAGCGAAAAGTAATCTTTGTTGGCCCGCTCCCCCTTCACCATCAACGAGTACGCGAACCAACACAGCGCTAGGATAATGGCAACAGAAATAACCCAAAACAGACCTTTCAACAACATCCATACGACCTCCTCGTCACATGCTCAGGCGTTCATCCCATAAGTTGTTACAACGGCGTCGTGCGCCGCCTCGAGAATCTCGTTCAGTTCCAAGGCCTCCATAGGGCCAGTAGAAACGAGCGCTATCATCTTTAGCTTCGCCACTTGTCTCGCCTGCGAAACATGGGTACTTTCGCATGCGTGCGCAAGCGGCTCAGTCCACCTGTTTCATCGAAAGGCCGAGTCGACCTTTCTGCAGATCGACTTGAATGACGCGCACCTGGACGATGTCGCCGACGGCGACGACGTCCATCGGGTGTTTCACGTAGTGATCGGCTAGTTGTGAAATGTGCACCAGACCATCATTTTTCACGCCGATATCGACAAATGCCCCAAAGTCGACGACGTTGCGAACTGTGCCGGTCAACGTCATCCCAACTTCCAAGTCCTCAAGCTTCAAGACGTCTGTCCGCAAAATAGGTGCAGGTACGTCCTCCCGCGGATCCCGCCCGGGCCGCAGAAGTGCGTCCATGATATCGCGCAGCGTCGGCTCGCCAAACCCCGTCTCGCGGCTGAGCTCTGCAAGCGGCGTAACGCGCATCTCGCTGAGCCATTGAGCCCGTACCTGTGCATCTCGCAAGGTGCGCTCATCGCGATTCCACCTCTTGAGCAGCGCGTTGACCACATGGTAGGACTCTGGGTGAATCGGCGTTGCGTCGAGGACTTCGTCGCCATCCGGAATGCGCAGAAAACCGACGCACTGCTCGAGCGTCTTCGGTCCCAAGCGCGGTACTTTGCCAAGAGCTTTGCGCGTGCCAAAGCGCCCGTTGTTCTCGCGGTACTCGACGATATTGCGAGCGACCGTCTTATTCAGTCCCGCCACGTACGAGAGCAGACTCGCAGACGCCGTATTCACATCCACCCCCACGTGGTTCACGGCGGTTTCAACGACTACAGCCAGTTGCTCGTCCAATTTCTTCTGCGTGACGTCGTGCTGGTATTGTCCGACACCAACTGATTTCGGGTCGATTTTCACCAGTTCCGCCAACGGATCCTGGACACGGCGAGCGATGGAGACGGCGCTGCGCTCGGAGACATCGAGGCGAGGAAATTCCTCACCCGCGAGTGGAGAAGCGGAATAGACGCTGGCACCCGCTTCGGACACGATGAGATAAGGTACTTCGACGCCGTCCTCCTGCTTCAGCTGGCCAATGCACTCTACGATGAACGCTTCCGTCTCGCGCGACGCCGTGCCGTTGCCAATCGCGATAAGCCCTACACTGTACTTGCGAATGTAGGCAAGTACGTGTCTCTGCGCGTCTTCGACCCGATTCTGAGGAGGCGTCGGGTAGATGACAGACACCTCCAGCAATTTGCCGGTATCGTCGATCACGGCGAGTTTACAGCCGGTGCGGTAGGCAGGGTCGACACCGAGCACCACGCGATTGCGAATAGGCGGCTGCATCAAGAGATTCTTGAGATTCTCGCCGAAAATCGAAATGGCGTGGTCCTCAGCGCGAGCCGTCAGCTCTGCGCGAATATCGCGTTCAATGGCGGGCGCTACCAGGCGCTTATAGGCGTCGACGACCGCAGCCGTCAACAGATCTCCGACGTACGTCCCGACGGACCGCCGATCGATGTGCACCTGGCACAAGTGGTTGACCATCAGTTCCTGCGGAACTGCCACAGAAATGCGGAGAACCTGTTCCCGTTCCCCGCGGTTCATGGCGAGTACGCGGTGTGGCAGGGCTTTGGCAATCGGCTCCGAAAACTCGTAATACGCCTCATAGACGCTCTCTGCGCTGGCGTCGACTGCGACACTCTGCAAAGTTCCCCGGGCGACAGTGGTCTCTCTGACCCACTTTCGCGAGGACGGGTCGTCCGCGACTGACTCGGCGAAAATATCACAAGCTCCTTGGACGGCTTCTTCCACAGAAGACACGCCGCGCTCCTCTGATAGAAACTGCTCTGCATAGGCGCGAACCGCAGATTCGCCGTCGCGCGATCGCTCGGGTTGGCGAAGCCAGACGGCTAGCGGCTCGAGCCCCCGTTCCTTGGCCACCGACGCGCGCGTCTTGCGCTTGGGTCGATATGGCCGGTAAATGTCGTCGACCTCAGTCATCGATCCCGCCCTGATGACGGCCTCCACCAACTCGCGGGCCTTCACTTCATCAGCGAGCGCGCCGTGTTCTTCGAGGAGGCGAACGACGTCCTGTTTTCTCCCGAACAGGCTCTTTTCAGATTCGTATCGATTCGCGATATCCCGCAGCTGATTTTCGTCGAGTTCCCCGGTCATCTCCTTGCGATACCGCGCGATGAACGGGATGGTATTGCCCTCATCCATCAGGCGGATGGCCGCCCGAACCTGCGATGCCGCGATGGACAGGCTTTTTGAAATCTCTTTGATATAATCCGGCGTGGATAACTCGAACAAGTAAACGACTCCTTTGTTGCTGTAAAATGAACCCTGACTGTATTCAGTTTCCCCGCGAGGGAATCAAAATGCAAGCCAAACGGGACCAGAGAGGTGAACAAATTGACACAAGTGCGAGTGCTCTTCATCGGCGCCGGACGGATGGCCCGCGCAATGATTTCCGGGATGATCCGCCAACGAGGTGCAATCGACTGGGAGATCCACGTGGCCAACCGCTCAAATAGTGTCCGCTTGGCCGAATTGGTAGAAACGTTTCGCGTCACGGCCGTACGCGATTGGCAGACGACTGCAAGCCAGGCAGACGTCATCGTGTTGGCGATGCCGCCTGACGAACATCAACCTGTCCTGCGCGAACTCGCAAAGCTCGTCCGAAAAGACCAGTTGGTAGCGAGCGTCGCTGCTGGCATCGGTGTCTCCGGGTTACAGGCAGCCCTCCCACAAGGCACGCAGTGTGCTTGGATGATGCCGAATACAGCGGCCGGCATCGGCGAATCGATGACGCTGTGCGCCATCGGCGATTCCGTCACAGAAGTCCATCGCCACCGGTTGCTCGAAATCCTCCACGGCCTTGGGCTGTCTTTCGTCTGTACAGAACAGCAAGTGCACGACTTGACCGCCATCACGGGGAGTGCCCCCGCCTTTGCCTTTCAATTTGCAAAAGCGCTCGAGGACTCGGCCACCCAGTTCGGTGTAGACCTGCACGACGCGCGTCACCTCGTCGGTCAGATGATGCTCGGCGCTGCCAAACTGATACTCACGGGGCAGGACCCACTCGCGCTTGCGGCGGAGGTCACTACACCAGGTGGTGCAACGGCTGCGGGCCTCGCCGTGCTCGAAGAGGCTCAGTTCACAACTCACTTGCAGGCAGCCGTCGACGCGACAAACCGTAAAGCGAGGAGCCTGTCAGCAAAAAGCGCGGAAGACGCCTAAGGGCGTTTCCGCGCTGCCATGTTCACCACATCGGGACCAGCCTTCAAGGCGGTCCTCACCGGTGTCCAAGATGCTGCTCGATGTGCTCGATCAACTGGTCCTTACAGTGCATCGACGTCGCAATAATCCCCGGGACGAGCGTCTGTTCCCGATTGAACCGAAACGGCTCAAAGTCCTTGTCGACCACGAATCCGCCCGCTTCCTCCACGAGCAAGACACCAGCTGCGATATCCCACTCGTTCTTCGGTGTGAGGCTAAATGTCGCGTCTGCAGCCCCAGCCGAAACGCGAGCGAGCTTGTACGCTACGGAACCGAGCGGTTGCACGTCGAGGATGCCGGCGAACGGCTCGAACTCGCCGCGTTTGATTTCGGAACGGCTGCCAAACACCGAAATTCGGCCTTCAGACGCCTGGCGGACACGCGTTCGTTGGCCGTTGAGGAAACTGCCTTGTCCCTTCACAGCTTGAAAGTATTCATCGGTCATCGGGTTGTAAATTGCCCCGACAATCGGCAGCCCGTCCTCTACTAAAGCGACCGAGATCGCGAACTCCGGAAGCGCCTTGACGAACTCTCTGGTACCGTCAATTGGGTCGACAATCCACACCCGACGACAATTGCACCGCTCCAAGTCGTCTGCCGACTCTTCGGACAGCCAGGCATCGTCCGGAAACGCCTCGGAAATCTTGGTGCGGAGAATGGTGTTTGCCGTCAAATCCGCCGTCGTCAGCGGATCCTCATTCGCCTTAAACGTCGTCTCAAAGCCCTCGCGAGCGATCCGAACGATTTCCTGACCCGCCTCGCGTACGGCCAACTCCAATACACGTGTCTCGCGTTCCAGCAAGTTCCCCACCTCCACTTTGACTACTGCCAAGAAAACAGAAGGTGCGCGGCGCCCATCAGACGCGCCACGCACCTCGTCGTCCAATCAGGATTGTGTGTAGTGCTCCATCAATACCTTGACGACCTCGGGTCGGCTAAATTCCGGCGGCGGTGCGATGCCTTCGCGCAACATCGCGCGAACTTTCGTACCAGACAGCATCACATGATCATCATCGCCGTGCGGGCACGTTTTCGCCGTCGCCATGCCCTGGCACTTCTTGCAGTAAAACGCGTTGTCAAAAAACAGCGGAGTGATCCCCAAGTCCCGAATGTCGAAGTTGCTAAAGATGTGTTGGGCATCAAACGTGCCGTAGTAGTTGCCGACTCCGGCGTGATCGCGACCGACGATAAAATGCGTGCAACCGAAATTTCGGCGCACGAGGGCATGCATAATGGCCTCACGTGGACCCGCATAGCGCATCGCCGCCTTGTAGACGCCGAAAAACGTCCGGTCTTTCGGGTAGTAATGTTCGAGAATGGTTTGGTAGGCGCGCAAGCGTACAGGCGCGGGAACGTCATCCGCCTTCGTCGGGCCGACCAGTGGGTTCAGGAATAGGCCGTCAACCCCTTCGAGCGCGATCTTTTGGATGTACTCGTGCGCCCGGTGCACGGGGTTTCGGGTCTGGAATCCAACGATCGTCTTCCACCCTTTATCTGCAAAAATCTTGCGAGTTTGCTCCGGTGTATAGAAGTAGTCGGAAAACTCGTCGACGCGTTCGTCCGCAAACACCTCAACCGGACCACCGAGGTACACGTTCCCCCGTTCGTGCAGCCGCTTGACGCCTGGATGCGCGTCCTCCGTCGTGCGATAGACCATCTCTGCTTCGTGTTCAAGGTCTGGGCGGTACATGTGTTCTACGCGCATAGCCGCGCAGATCACGCCGTCCGCGCGAACCAATGCGATCTCTTCGCCCACGGAAATCGAGGAAGCCAACTCCTCTGTCACAGGCAAAGTGACTGGGATGGACCAAATCGCTCCGTCTGCGAGGTGCATCGTATCCACGACTGCCCGATAATCCGCTTCCGACATAAACCCAGTGAGCGGACTGAACGCACCTATCCCGATCTGATAGACATCGGATACCGCGATATCGTCGAGGACGACCTTCCGCTTGGATGCAAGAGACGAACGCCTCTCCTCCTGGGTTTCTGTTGGAATCATTGCATTGACAAGTGCTGTTTTACGATTCGAATCGACTGACACGAGTTTGCCTCCTTCAGCATTGACCACCACACATCTAAGTTGCTACCGAGCCGATGTGTAAAATCCTTTCGGACGTACTACTGGTTGTTAGGTGCCCGGTACAATTTTGATTTTACACCTTCTACGATGCGTTCGATACAGTCATTAATCGACATTTCCGAGGTGTTTACCATGATATCGGGCGACAACGGGGGTTCGTAGGGCGAACTGACTCCCGTAAATTCCTTGATCATCCCACTTTTTGCTCGCTCGTACAATCCCTTTGGGTCCCTTGTGATACAAACCTCAACTGGGCATTCGACGTAGACTTCCAGAAACGACTCGGAGGAAATGACCTCCCGAGCACGCGCCCGATCGTCGCGGTAAGGAGAGATGAGGGCCGTGATGGCGACGACACCTGCATCCGTAAACAACTTCGCCACATGTGCCACGCGCCGAACGTTTTCCTGGCGCGATTCCTTGTCAAAGCCAAGCCCTGCGTTGAGCCCGTGCCGCACGTTATCGCCGTCGAGCAGGTACGTGTGAACCCCTTCCTCGAACAAACGCTGCTCTAACGCGTTGGCGAGAGTGGACTTCCCAGCTCCAGATAAACCTGTAAACCAAATACACAAACCGCGGTGCCCATTGAGCTGTTCGTGTTGCCCGCGGCTCACTTTTTGCTCATGCCAAACAATCGCCGACATTCTGGACTCTCTCCCCCGTCTTCTGTGATCCGTCACCGGTACCCCAATTATTTACATATCCTGATTTTATCGTCACGATAACCAACCACTCAAGTCCCGATGAAGTAAATCTTGAAGGCGAAGAACATCGTCTCGAAAATACCGCTGAAGCATGCGTTCCGTCTTCGCCGACGGCTTGTCCTTAGCGAGCGTCATACTCTTTGCCCGCTGCCCGAGCTTGTGCCGGAAGTCCTTCGGGAGAAAGGGTTTGATCACCTCTTTGACCGCGTTTGGTTTGGCAAAAAACTCGTACATTGCGCGCGACTTCGGCTTGCCGGACTGGTTGTGGCGCAACGAAGTGTCAACCGGAACATCGTCGCGAAGGTTGAGGAAAGCAAACAGTTCGCGCACGACCTGATCCGCATGTTTAAGGTCCTCATACAAAAAGATTTTCAATTGATCCCGACCAAAGACGCTCATATACGCCTCAACCGACTGTGCGTACAGCCCCGCTTCCTTGTACCACCAGAGCGGTTGATAATTTTGCGCTTTTCTGGTCGCCTCTTGCTCGAGGGCTTCTTCAAACGACAGGGTTTCGCGGCCGTCGCGAATGGTGTGCATATATGCTGAAAAGGCTCGCTGAACCGGATTGCGTAATATGAACACAATTTTTGCGTCGGGATTAAACTGATGAATTCGAGCTGCGACTTGAGGGAACGTCAAATAATAGACGGAAGCCTCGCCTACGATGCTCTCGTTCTGCACCCCGTCAAACAGGTGCATGTAATCATCGAGCTTTCGCATGGTATTGTCCTGGAACCCTTGGTCGCCAGGACCCTCAAATCGATCCGGAAATTCCGGCGAACAGAAATAGTGCGGTTCTTTCACTCGACTCATAAACACGTCTGGATGTGCTTGGACATAATGAAACAGCGACGTAGTCCCAGACTTCGCCGCGCCCGCAATAAAAAAATTCGGAAGCCTAGCCATGATCATAGTCCACCTTTCACCTTACGGATTGTAGACTATTTGACTTGAAATTTCATTGAACTATTTGTGGTACGATGATAATTTGCCCATAAAAAAACCCGCCGAAGCGGGTATCTCAGTCCAAGTTCTCCGGCATTTGTTCCTTTCTTTTTCTGCGTTTCGTGTTGGGCTTGCGCTTCGAAATCCGCAGTTTGACTTCTCGTTCCACCGTGGTGTACTTCGTCACCATTGCTGGCGTCAGTACGCCTTTCGACGTAAACATGCAGAAATCGAACGGCGTTTTTAATTCGTCCTTCGGGACCTGCAGTTCATCTGCCAAGGCGTCCTTATCTAACACTTCACGTTCGCGAAATTGGGGAGACAAAACGGCAATGTCGCCATTTGGCAGGGAAAATGTGATTTCCTCTTCCTCGTGACCTTCAAACAGCTCTTCAATTTCTTCTAACAGAAGTTTATTCTCTTCATTTCGTTCCTTTGCGATCTCTTTGTTTTGAAAATAGCGCAAAACTTTGTCCTCAAGGCGTAAACGACCGGTCTGTTCCTCTTCTTGTCTTGCAGTGATGTCCTCTTCCAGCGTTGACACTTGTACGATTCACCTCATGTTATGTTCCATGATAGTCCCTACTAGAGTATTGGGCACACAGCTATGTATTCTATCACGAAGACCTAGTTGCAGGGCAAGGAACGACCCTGTGAGGACGCAAAAATGCACAGGTCTGTGAAACCGGACCTGTGCATTTTTGCGTTCCAAGACACGTATGAAACGTCAGTTTGTCACGTCTACCGCGATACCGAGTCCCTTGGCTACGCGTTGACCGTATGCAGTATCGGCTTTCGCGAAGTGCTCGATTTGACGGCGCGCGATCACCTCGTCGACCCCATTCATCGCGTGAACGATGTTATCGATCAGGCGGTCCTGCTCATCAGCCGGGAGCAAGCGGTACAAATCGCCGGGCTGCGTGTAATGATCATCGCTGACATACGGATGTTCCGCCGCGACGCCGGACACCGGCAATAGATACCCTTTCGCCGCGTCGGACTGAACCGGGCCCTGAAAACTGTTCGGCTCATAATTGACACTGCCGCCGCCGTTGCCATCAAAGCGCATTGCACCATCGCGCTGATAGTTTTGGGCACTCGTCGCATGCGGGCGGTTTACAGGCAACAAATTATAATTGGTCCCGATGCGATAGCGGTGTGCATCGGAATATGCAAACAAGCGACCTTGCAACATTTTATCCGGCGAAAAGCCTATGCCCGGCACAATGTTGGCTGGTGAAAAGGCCGCCTGTTCGACTTCTGCGAAGTAGTTTTCAGGATTCCGATGAAGCACCATCCGGCCAATTGGAATCAACGGATAGTCCTCATAGTGCCAGACCTTCGTCACATCAAACGGGTCAAATTGATACGTCGCTGCGTCTTCGAGGGGCATGATTTGCACGTAAACTTTCCAGGCAGGGTAGTCGCCTCGCTCAATCGCTTGATACAGGTCGCGAGTGTGATAATCCGGATCTTCTCCTGCCACGCGGATGGCTTCCTCGCGCGTGAAGTTCTCGATGCCCTGTTCTGTCTTGAAGTGGTACTTCACCCAGACCGCTTCGCCCTTGTCGTTGATCCACTGAAACGTATGACTGCCAAAGCCGTGCATGTTCCGCAAGGTCTTTGGAGTGCCGCGATCGGAAAAGAGAATCGTCACTTGATGCAAGCTTTCCGGCGAAAGCGACCAGAAGTCCCAAACGGCATTCGGATCTTTCAGATTGGTCTTTGGATTGCGCTTTTGCGTATGAATGAAGTCAGGGAACTTAAGCGGATCGCGAATGAAGAAAACGGGCGTGTTATTTCCCACAATGTCGTAATTGCCATCTTCTGTGTAGAACTTGACCGCAAACCCGCGCGGGTCCCGCTCCGTATCCGCCGCACCGCGCTCACCCGCCACGGTGGAAAACCGGATGAAGACCTCCGTCCGCTTGCCGACCTCGGATAAGAACTTGGCCTTTGTGTACTGAGCCACTGGATGCGTCACCTCGAAGTATCCGTAGGCTCCTGCACCCTTCGCGTGAACGACGCGCTCCGGCACGCGTTCGCGGTTAAAATGCGCGAGTTTTTCCACCAGATGAACGTCTTCTAACAGAACCGGACCGCGTGCACCGGCCGTTTTGGAATTTTGATTGTCGAGGACCGGCGCACCAGATTGCGTCGTTAATGGTTTATCAGACAAATTGCTCTCTCCTCCACCAGTTAAATTTAGACTTAGTTTAAATCTCGGTATATAATTTAGCAAGGGTTGCGCATACTTTCAACAGGCAAACATTGACCGAAGCCTCGAGATGCGGTTGAATACTTGAAGAGATTCTTCAGAGAGGATGGGGTTGCCGTGAACCAGAAAATCAATTGGACCACGCAGCGTCGTATCATCTACGAGTTGGTTCGGGATACAAAAGACCATCCGACGGCCAGTGACGTGATGGAACGGTTACGGGCAGAAGGCCACCAGTTTGCGTACGGAACAGTCTATAATTCTCTTAGGTATCTTGTAGATATGGGGTTAATTCGCGAATTGAAACTCGGGAACGCAGTCAGTCGATATGACGCCCGAACAGAGGATCACCTGCACGTCATCTGCGACACGTGTGGAAAAGTTGCTGAGGTACAAATTGATTTACCAACCCGTTGGCTCAAAGAAATTGCGGACACGACGTCGTTTCAAATCGACAGTCCAGAAATTTTGTTGCATGGTGTCTGCCCTGAGTGCCGCCAAGCAAACTAGCGGCTCGCGCTGGTCAAGAATTGGTCGCGACACTCGCTTGAACGCTGTTGAGCTTCGTTCAACCTCCCTAGTTACAATTTGGACAAGTCGAACATCTTGTCATCCTCTCGCCATAACATTCAGGTCAATTCAGGCTCAACTGAATCGCGTCGCTCCTTGCGGGTGAGATGTGCCTCTCCCCACTCGTGCAAAAGGGTTAAGATCGGCTGCAGCGTCCTCCCGTATTCCGTGACAGAGTATTCGACGCGAGGCGGGATTTCAGGATAGATGCGCCGCTCGATGATGTCCTCCTGCTCGAGCTCCCGCAACTGTTTCGTCAGCACTCGCTGCGTAATCCCTGGAATGCGTTTTTTGAGTTCGTTGAACCGCAACGTCGATTCGGGCATCAGTTGAAAGAGGATCATCATTTTCCACTTTCCGCTGATAATGTCGAGCGTCGAATTCACTAAGCAACGTTCTGCAGGTTGATTCAAGCAGATCCCTCCCGTACATCCTCGGTTTCCTCTAGTATACTATGGCACACCAGAGTACGTACTTAACAAACTTCAATAGCTGCTGAATAATTAGAGATGAAATATTTCTGGACCGATGTCCGTTCGTCACGCTCGTGGCACGAAAGTGACCGAATCAACTAACATTTAGGAGGTATGCCAAACATGGCAAAGACGACTTGGGCAGTAGATGCTTCTCACTCAGAAATTGGATTTAGCGCTAAGCACATGATGTTTACGACCGTTCGTGGGTCATTTAAGAAATTTGAGGCAACCGTCACAGCTGATCCGGAAGATTTGAGCACAGCTGAGATCGATTTCACAATTGACGTAGCCAGCGTCGACACGCGCAACGAAGATCGCGACAACCACCTTCGCTCAGGTGACTTTTTCGATGTCGAAAACTATCCTACCATTACCTTCAAAGCGACCGAAATCAAGACGACAGGCGAGCACGAGTACGACATGACGGGCGACGTCACCATTCACGGCGTCACCAAACCCGTCACGTTCCATGTCGCCTACCAAGGCACTGGCAAAAACCCATGGGGCGCAGAAGTCGCTGGTTTCGAAGCGACGGCTACCATCAGCCGCAAGGACTTCGGGCTCACGTACAACGCTGCACTGGAAACCGGCGGCGTGCTCATCTCCGACCAGGTCAAGCTAAACCTGGAGATCCAAGCTAGCAAACAAGCCTAACGCCAATTTCCATTTTTTGAAATAACCTGATACCGTATAGGGAGTGAGGCTCGTGCCTCGCTCCCTTTGTCTATTTTGTGGAGGTGACTCGATGCTGATTTACGTCGACGCGGACGCAGCGCCAAAATCGGTGCTTCGCATCACACTAGAAGCCGGAGCGAAACACGGCATCCCGGTCATTACGGTGAGTTCCATCAATCACGAGATTCGCACAGAGCACCACATCCAAGTCGATCCCGCCCCACAAGCGACCGACATGGAGATCGTGCGCAGGATTCAGTCGAATGTCCCGACCATCGTCGTTACGCAGGACTATGGGTTGGCCGCATTGGTGCTCGCACGCAAGGCGTACGCCATCTCTCCAGGCGGGCTGTGGTTTACGAGTGACAATATCGACAGGTTGCTAGCGGAGCGCGCGGTGAGTGCGAAGTTGAGACGCGGTGGCAAAGTCCGCCTGCGCGGCCCTCGCGCCCGGACAGACGAGGATGATAGACAGTTCGAGGAAAGTTTACTGCGCCTGATCGAAGCTATCAGAGAACCGTAGGGTGTTCATGAGCTCGGCCTCCCTCGTGACACTCTGAAACAACGAGCGACGGTGTGATAGGATAGTAAAAAGACACCATACGGTAAACGAGGTATGTATGATGAACGCGATCGAATGTCGGGACGTCACTTGGGTCAGAAATCGCAAAGAGATCCTTCAGAATGTTCAATGGACTGTCGAACGAGGCCAGCATTGGGCCATCCTCGGCCTCAACGGCTCAGGAAAGACATCACTGCTGAACCTGATCAACGGCTATCAGTGGGCCACGCGGGGCTCGATTCAGGTTCTTGGGGAGACGTTTGGCAAGACAGACCTTCAAACGTTGCGTCGGCGAATCGGTTGGGTCAGCAACTCCATGGCCGACCGCTTTTCGACAGACCGACCGGTAGACACCGCATTAGAAGTGGTCATGAGCGGCAAATACGCTTCCGTCGGCTTGTGGACCCCCATCGACCAAGTGGAAGACGAGCGGGCCGCTCTGCAGTGTCTAGAACAGGTGCGCGCCGCGCACCTGAAGGACTCCGTGTTCAACGTCCTCTCACAGGGGGAGAAACAACGCGTCCTCATCGCGCGGGCCATGATGTCCCAGTTGGGGCTTTTCATTTTGGATGAACCATGTACTGGCTTGGACATTTTGGCTCGCGAGTCGCTTCTGGAATCGATTGAGGCGTCGACGCGGCAATCCGACGGGCCTACGATTCTCTACGTCACGCATCATACCGAGGAGATCGTCCCAGGCATCACACACGTACTTCTCCTCGCGAGCGGACGAGTCGTTGCGGCGGGACCGAAACAAGACATCCTCACGAATTCCAACTTGTCGCGCACGTTCGGCCTCGACGTCAGCGTAGAGTGGAAACAGGATAGAGCCTGGTTACAAGTGGAGACAACCTTCTGCGCCTCCGGCCGCTCTTCGTGATAACCGCTCTTGCAAGCTAAACAGGGCTGCCCCAAGCCACAGTCATGGCCTTCGGGACAGCCCTGTTGCAGGCTTGCGCTAGCGAAACTCCCTGCGGCGTGGAAGGGCAAACCACAGCTGGTCGAGCCACGCGAGATCGTCCTCGCTAAGCGGCGGTAACTGAGCGGCACGAAGGCTGTCATCTAGCTGATCCGGCCTGCTGGCGCCCAGAATAGCCGACGTGATCGCCGGTTGTTGCGTAACCCACGCAACAGCTGTCGTCACTGGATGATAACCGCGCTCGGCACACCATTTGGTATAGCGGTCAACAACCTCAAAGGTCGCCTCTTGCCAATACCGCTCCTGATAGAGGGCACCCGCCTGATTTTTCAATGCAAACCGGGTACCCTCCTCGACCCCAGTCCCCTTTTGGTAACGACCTGTGAGCATGCCGCCAGCCAAAGGATTGTAACTGATGATCCCGACGCCCTCATCGATTGCCATCGGAACCAAGTCCTCTTCAATCATTCGAAACAACAGGTTGTAACGAGGTTGCACGCTGTCGATGCGAACGAAGTTCCTGCGCTCCGCAATTCCGTTCGCCTTCGCGATTTGCCACGCGCGCCAGTTCGAGACGCCAATATAGCGGACTTTGCCTTGCTCAACGAGATCGTCAAAGGCGCGAAGCGTCTCTTCCATCGGTGTGGATTCGTCGAACTGGTGAGCTTGGTACAGGTCCAAATAGTCGGTTTGAAGTCGACGCAAACTGGCCTCCACGGCGGCCATGATGTGCTTACGGTTCAACCCCTGGTCGTTGGCGCCGTCGTCCATCTTTCCGAAGCACTTCGAGGCGAGCACCAAGTCGTCGCGCCTGCCTCTTGCCTTTAACCAGTTCCCGATGATCGACTCTGTCGCACCGGCGACGTCCGTGCCTCCACCTAATGGATAGACGTCGGCTGTGTCGATGAAGTTCACGCCTGCGTCGACTGCCCGTTGGAGGATGGCGAACGACGTCTCCTTGTCCGCTTGATTGCCAAACGTCATCGTGCCCAAGCATAACTTCGTAACCTTTAAACCCGTCTTGCCAAGCGAACGAATTTCCACGATCTCACCTCATTGATTTGGATGCACCGGCAGTTCACAACCCACGCGCCGGGGCGTGAGTGACATCAGCGGATGGCCAAGGAATACTGTTTTGGCGGAACTGGCTTCACCCGCAGTTGCTGTGCCGCGTGGAGCGGGAAGTAAGGATCTCGCAAAAAGCCACGCGCAATGGCGACGAGGTCCGCGTCTTGATTGGCTACGACCGACTCCGCCAACGCCGCGTCGTCGAGCATGCCCACTGCGATGACAGGCACGTTCAGCTTCGCTTTGAGCTCGCGGGCAAACGGCACTTGGTATCCCGGATAGTTACCCGGCTTGCGCGCTCCGGCTGGTCCCTCACCGCCTGAACTCACATGGAACATATCGACTCCAGCGCGCTGATATGCACGGCCAATCTCAACGGCGTGATCGAGCCCGTAACCGCCATCGGCGTATTCAACCGCGGATACTCGAATCAGCAGCGGCATGGAGCTCGGCATCTCGCTCTTCATCGCCTGAATGACTTCGACGCCAAATCGGGCCAGATCTGAGCCGTATTCATCTTTGCGATGGTTAGTCAAAGGCGATTGGAACTGATGCACGAGGTATCCGTGCGCGCCGTGGATCTCAATTGTGTCCACGCCCGCTTGAACGGCTCTCCTGGCAGCGGCACCGAACTTCTCCACCATCCGTTTGACATCGTCCGTGCTCATTTCACGCGGTGTTTTATACTGGTCGCCCTCAAACCGAATCGCTGATGGCGCGACCGGCTGTGCAGCGTCCTCGGCCTTGCGCCCCGCGTGTGCAATTTGAATTCCAATTTTTGCGTCGTGCTGGTGGACCGAATCAACAATGCGTTGAAACGCTGGAATGTGGTCGTCGGACCAAATGCCCAGATCATAATCCGTGATCCGGCCATCTGGCTCGACATCGGTCATCTCTATGATGATAAGACCCGCGCCCCCGACGGCCCGGCTGGTGTAGTGAACAAAATGCCAATCGTTCGGGACACCGTCCTTCGCGGTGACAGAATACTGGCACATCGGTGCCATGACAATTCGATTCTTGAGCGTTAAATCCTTTAGTGTAAACGGCGTGAAAAGCTGCGCCACGGTTTGATAACCCCTCTCTGATTGGCGTATGTACTTAGCGTGCGCACACCCCATGACTCGATGCGCGAAACATCACTATCATAAATTTAGTCGCTTCATTTAGCAAATGAGATCGAGGGGTTAAGGATGATAAAAGAGGGTGAGTGTGCAGACGTAAAATCATAAAATCGACATTTCCCGAGCAATACCGACGGCATACGACAGAGCGACAGAACCCGACTCGACGGTTCGATGCTTCGACTCTACAAAAAGCCGCGCCCGTATGAGGACGGGCGCGGCTTTTCTGATGCACTTAGGCTGACATTTCTGTTTCGACGTGTAGTCGCAGAGGTTTAGCCTCGACCTCTATTTCCGCGATAGTGACCGCCGCCGCCGCTGCCACCTTTGCCGTAACGAGACGAACCATGACGCGATCCGTCGCGGCCGCGGTGGTGATCTCGTCCACGGTCATTCTTATGCTGACCGCGGATGCGCACTGGGCGCTCAGCCGTCAAAGTAATCGGCACTTCCTTCGTGCCCTTGGTCAACAGCTTAATCGCAGCCGACACGATCACGATGGAGTTCTCATTTTCCAGCAGTTCCTCAGCCATGTGACGAAATGCGCCGAGATCTCCACTCTGACTCGCCTCGAGCAATTGGTCCATGGCATCTCGCTGCTTGCTCTCCTTGGCTTCAACGTACGTCGGCAGCGGTTTACGCGTAATCTTCCGCTTCGTGATGCGTTCGATCTGATGAAGGTGATCGATCTCACGAGGTGTGACGAAGGTGGAAGCAATACCACTCTTCCCCGCGCGGCCAGTCCGACCAATTCGGTGAACGTAACTGTCGATGTCCTGTGGGATATCGAAGTTGTAAACGTGCGTGACGCCGGATACGTCGAGGCCGCGTGCAGCCACGTCCGTAGCCACTAACACGTCCAAACCGCCATCTCGGAACTTGGCCATGACGTTGTCACGCTGTTTTTGGCTGAGGTCGCCGTGAAGACCATCGGCAACATAACCTCTCGTCTGCAGAGCGCTTGTCAGCTCGTCGACACGACGCTTCGTGCGGCCGAAGACGATGGCCAACTCAGGACTTTGAATGTCGAGCAGCCTCGTCAGCACGTTGAGCTTCTGCGCTTCAGACACTTCGTAATAAACCTGTTCAATGCTCGGTACAGTCACCTCAGTCGCCTTCGCCGAAACCAGCACGAAGTCACGCATGAACTTCTTCGCAAGCTCGCGAACGCCGGGCTTCATCGTGGCCGAAAACAGCATCGTCTGGCGATCCGACGGACACGCACCAAGAATGGTTTCAATATCTTCAACAAAGCCCATATCGAGCATCTCGTCGGCTTCGTCGAGCACCGCGACGCGGATGGAATCAAGCCGTGCCGTGCGCCGATTCATGTGGTCCATCAGTCGACCTGGTGTCGCCACAATCACGTGTGGGCGATTTCTCAGTGCTCGAATCTGGCGGCCAATGTCTTGACCCCCATAGACTGCCAGCACGCGAACACCCTTAACGCCACCGACTTTAATAATTTCTTCCGCGACCTGAATACAGAGTTCGCGAGTCGGCGTTAGGATGAGGGCTTGTAGTGCATCGCTTTGTGCATCCACCTTTTCCACGACCGGAATCGAGAAGGCGACGGTTTTGCCTGTACCGGTTTGCGCCTGCCCAATCACGTCCGTTCCGGACATCGCGACTGGAATTGCCTGCGACTGAATGTCTGTAGCGGACTCAAAGCCCATATTTCCGAGTGATCGGAGCACTTCTTCACTTAAATTCAGTTCCGAAAACAAAGCCATACTGTTACCCCTTTTGATGTTTGGGTTGCCACCTAAGATTAGACTTGTACAATTCCCCCGGTGACATACCTCGAAATGCAATTTCTTGCCCGATGGGCATCGAAACCGTGATACCTTGCTCCTGAACGAGTGACACCCAGTTCATCGCCTGCTCTGGTGGCCACGGTCCCACTCCGATGCTGGCGCGGTTTGTCTCGTTCCTGTTGTACCGAAATCGTTCCAGGCTCGTCGCTAAGCCTCTTGGTTTACCCATGTTCAGCCTTGGCAAAATGCGCCAAATCCAGGTGAATTCAACACACCATTGGCGTGCAAGATAAACACAGCTGTGTAGAGGTGGATACGCAGTGGAGATTTCCGACGGAGTTATCAGTTAGAGGAGAAGTATCACGATCAAGAACTTGCGAGTCTGAACTCATCGTTCGTCGATACCACGTGGTCGCTGACTGATCTTACCAAGACAGATGATGGCCGGTGCGCCTGAGCGGGGCGCTATACAAACGCCCCGACGCGTATTGTGCCTGTTCAGGCCCCCACTCGGCTTCGCTCAGTCCGTGGGGACCTTCTAAGAATCCAGTCCTTCATCAATCTCATCTTCGTCGAGCATCGCTTTGGGCAGTCCCGTATGTCCGCCCCAATAATATGTGATCACTGCAATCACGGCGATCATCACCTGGTCCCACACACCTGGGATCCACGCGATGCCCCCGAAATCCCCGAGTTTCGATACAATCACAATCGCTGCATAATAGAATACCAACCACCACGAAGATTTCAACTGCTGCGCAAATGAAACTTGTCGTTTTGGTACCCAGCGATAGGCACACAAGTACAGCACAAACATGACTAACTGTGAACCGAGCAACCATGAATCCACCGTCCATCCAGTCCAATACACGATGAGACTGGCAATGATGAACGCGATCGGACCGATGACGTGCATTCCCTTTAAATAGAAAGGACGGTCGACCTCCGGTGCGTTCTTACGAAACGCGTACGCCGAAATCGGCGCCAGAGCGTACGTCAGGACCAACGCATCGGATACTACCCCGATGAGCGCGCCCCAAGACGGAAACGGCAGTGTCCAGAAGATCGAAAGGAAAAACGAGAGCCACAGTGCTGGCCGCGGAATCCCAGTCCTTGCGTTGATTCTACCAAAGATCTTGAACAGTGTCCCGTTTTTTGCCCAGCCAAATACAATTCGCGACGAGGAGTTCATGAAAATGTTGGCTGACCCACTCGGAGACACGATCGCATCGAGGACAATTAGAATAGCCAGCCAGCCGATGCCGAGAGTCACGGCGAGATCGCGAAAGGGAAGGCTAAATTGCCGTGCGATATCGTGCCAACCTCCCGCTAGGTTGCCCCCTGGAATCGCACCGACAAAAGCAACTTGCAGCAACACGTAGACGATCGCCGACAGAATGACCGAGACAATCAATGCTACAGGCACGGTCCGCTGCGGGTTTTTGGCCTCGCTCGCCACCGACACGATCGGCTGCAGACCCAGGTAGGCGAACATCACTCCACCAGTGGAAATCGCCGTCTCGATGCCAGAGAATCCGAATGGCGCAAACCCGTGTGCCGTAAAATTCGCGCGTTTCAATTCGAACAACAAGACGATGATCGTCAGTGAAGGGACAGCTTTCCGTTGCCTTCCATGTATCCTCCTCCTAGTCTACGGGATGAGGATCATGTTACCACGGCAATCGGCGGGATGAAATATTATCCATCTACTTGTCCTTGCTGCGCTCAATTTCCTCGGCCAATTCGCTCAGATACGTCCATCGCTCCAACAGATGTTCGAGTTCCGCTTCGCACGCCTGCTGCTCTGCGAACAGTTCCTGAAGACGAACGTGGTCCGCCGCGTGAACTTCCATCTGCTTGCTGACATCTTCGAGGGCCTTCTCCGCTTTCTCGATGAGCCCTTCAATTTCGTCGTATTCTTTCTGTTCCTTAAACGTGAATTTGAGCGTATCTCGGACCCTGGTGTGATTTTTTGACTCTACGCGCCTGTCTGGACTTAGCGGCACAGAATCGGCTGCATCCGTACGCGACCCGACGCGTTCCAGGTAATCCGTATAATTGCCGAAATAAACCTCGATGTTGCCGCGCCCGTCAAGGGCGAAGATCTTGTCCGCAACCCTGTCCAAAAAGTACCTGTCGTGCGAAACAGCGATCACGGCCCCCGCAAAATCGTCGATATACGATTCGAGAACGGACAAGGTCGGGATGTCGAGATCGTTGGTCGGCTCGTCGAGCAGGAGCACGTTTGGCGCCGACATCAGCGTTTTCAACAAAACGAGCCGACGGCGCTCGCCACCGGACAACTTGGCGACAGGCGTCCACTGCAGGCTCGCCGGAAACAAAAATCGCTCGAGCATCTGCGTAGCCCGGATGCGTTCCCCGTCTGCCGTCTCGACGTACTCCGCCTCCTCGCGAATGACGTCAATAACGCGCGTGTCGCCGTCCACCGCCTCGTGTTCCTGCGCGAAATAGCCCATTTTCACAGTCGATCCGATGCGTACCTCACCGCTGTCCGGGAGCTCCATGCCGGCTATCATCTTCAACAGCGTCGACTTTCCTGCACCGTTTGGGCCGATGATGCCGATTCGGTCCGTACGTTGAACGATATAGTCAAAGCCGTTCACGATTGGCTTATCGCCGAACGCCTTCGCCACCTGTTGCAGTTCGACGACCGACTTGCCAAGGCGCGTGGACGCGGTCGAGATAGCCACTGTCTCCTCAGTGGCCTCCGGGGTTTGCTCCAAGATTTCATAATACCTGTCCGTGCGGGCCTTCTGCTTTGTCCCGCGCGCCCTTGGACCTTTGCGGACCCACTCGATCTCATTGCGAAGGAAATTCTGGCGCTTCTCTTCTGTGGCGCGCGCAGCCTCTTCCCGCGCCATCTTCGCTTCCAGAAACGCCTCGTAATTGCCTTGGTAGGTGTACAGATGGCCATTGTGAAGCTCGAAGATCCGATTGACGACGCGATCGAGGAAGTACCTGTCGTGCGTCACCATAAACAGGGCTCCCTTGCGCCGCGAGAGATAGCTCTCGAGCCACGCCACCGTCTCATTGTCAATGTGGTTCGTCGGCTCGTCGAGAACCAGTAAATCGGACGGCTGAATCAGTGCGCGCGCCATGGCCACACGCTTGCGTTGACCGCCAGACAACGTCCCGACTTTGCTGTGCATATCGATGAGCCCTAACTGCGTCAGAATCGTCTTTGCCTCGTGCTCGAGATTCCAGGAGTCCGACTCGTCCATCTGCGCCTGCAGGCGGATCAATTGCTTTTGTAAAGCTGCAGATCCCGGGTTCTGCTGCAGTTGATTCAACGTGTCTTCATACGCTCGAAGCAGCCGCATCACAGGCAAATCTCCATAGAAAACCTGCTCAAGCACGGTCCCGTCTTCGTCAAACTGTGGGTCTTGAGGTAAATAGTGCACCCGCACGCCGCCACCGAGCGTGACAGTGCCTGAATCTGGTTCATCGAGACCCGCGAGGATCTTTAACAGACTCGACTTCCCTGTGCCATTGACCCCGATGAGCCCAATTTTGTCCGCCGCGTCAATGCCAAACGTAACGTCGTCGAGTAGTACTTTTTCGCCGTACCGCTTTGTCATTTGTTCTGCCGATAATATGTTCATCGTCATCAAACCCGCTATCTCACTTGTGTTTCGAGTCGACCGCGAAAACACACAGTCAACTCGTCCGCATAGCCTCATCATACCACGGCGACCAGTCGTATTCGCGCTAACGCTCACCCGACACTTTCGCACATTACGCGTATTTAAAATGAAGTTTATATCGCCAGAAGTGCCGCCGATGGATATACTATTGGACGAAGTTCGCCAAATTCCGCGCAAGGAGGCCTTGACTTGAGGTCGTTTGTTCGTGCAATTCCGCTATCGTTTCAGCACGTGTTTGCCATGTTTGGCGCCACCGTGCTCGTTCCCTTTCTGACCGGACTCGATCCCGGTTCAACCCTCGTCGCCAGTGGCGTCGGCACAATCATTTTCCACTTGATCACCCGCGGCAAGGTCCCTACTTACTTGGGTTCATCCTTCGCATTCATCGCGCCGCTCACCCTGTTCGTAAGCAAACAGCACGCACCTGGACAAGCTGTTACAGGACTTATCAGCGTCTCTATTGTATACGGCATTTTATCACTCGTCATCGCGAGCATCGGCGTAGCGCGGGTTCGCAAAGCGATCCCGCCTGTCGTCGTCGGCCCGGTTGTGGCCATCATCGGTCTGTCGCTCGCTCAAACCGCAATTCAATCAGAGGCGTCGACGCATTGGGATGTGGCAATCGTCAGTCTGTTGGCGGCCATCCTCGCGTCGCTGGTCGGCCCAAAACAAATGCGGCTCATTCCGATTTTGTTCGGGATCGTCATCGGCTACGTGTACTCCATCATCCGCGGCGGACTCGTGGACTTCAGTGGCGTACGCACTGCGTCGTGGGTTCAGTTGCCACATTTTCAGGCACCATCCTTCAGTTGGTCGGTGATCCTGGCGATGGCTCCCATCGCGCTCGTCACGTTTGTCGAAGACCTCGGACACATGTTCGTGCTCACCGAGATCACCGAAAAGGACGTCGTGAAGAACCCTGGCTTCTCGTCGATTCTCTTGGGTAACGGGGTAGCGACTTTCGTGTCCGCCCTCTTAGGTGGCCCGGCTCAGACCACCTACGCGGAAAATCTCGGCGTGTTGGCGATGACGCGCCAGTTTTCCAGCCGCATCATTCAAGGTGCAGCAGTCATTGCCATCATTCTCGGCCTACTCGGGAAGTTCGGTGCGCTCATCCACTCCATCCCCACGGCTGTGATGGGGGGCATCGGCATTCTCCTCTATGGCATGATCGCCGCCATGGGCATCCGCCACATGATTGAGGAGAAAGTGAACCTCGCCAACATGAAAAACCTCATCATCGTGGCCGTCATCTTTATCGTGGGTGTCGGCTACGCCAATAATGGCATCGCCTACGCGACCATCGCGGGACTCCTGATTTACTGGTTGATTCCGAACCTGGGAAACAAAACCGAGAAATAACGAGCTTACAGAAGAGGGGCATTCCGTCGTCGACGTTCGACGACATAGGAAGGCCCTTTTTTCTTTGCAAATGGGATGGATAACCAGGCTTACTCGCTCAAAATCGATGTTTCACAACAAATTGTATGTGCTATTCTGACAGAGTCATGTGAACGCTCTCAATTTCCATACGTGTAGCCTGATCGGCACCGTCGAAAGGATGGATATGTGTGAAAACCGCCCTGCTCAAACTTCGCGCGTTTTATCTGGTGACGGGGTTGTCAGGGGGAATTCTGGTTCCATACCTATCCTTGCTCTTCGAACACAATGGATTCACAAGTGGAACCGTGGGGCTAATCATGGCCATCGGCACATTTGTCTCGGTACTCACGCAACCGCTGTGGGGCATCATCGTCGATAAATTTCAATTTACCCGATTGACGCTCGCCATGAGCGCAACCGTTCCAGGTATCCTCGCCGTCGTCTTCGACGTGAAGTGGCTTTGGGTGGTCGTGTTCGCCAACGCCGTGTGGAACATCTTCTCCTCTCCCCAGACGCCTACCGCAGACGCGTACGCGGTCACCAGCGCTGCCAAAACAGGTACCTCTTATGGCTCGATTCGGCTGTTTGGCAGTCTCGGGTTTGCGCTGGGCGGATACGTCAGCGGAGAATACCTCGCGCACGAGCCGCTGACATCCATTTGGCTCCCCTACATCGTCATCTCCCTGCTCGGGGGCGCCATCGCGTTGATGCTCCCGAAAAACGACGTCCGTTTCGCCAGCAGGGTGCCTATCCGCGATGGCATCTCGGCTTTGCTGCGGGATCGGCGATTCATCTTCTTTCTCGTTGGCGGGTTTTTAGTGAGTCAAACTCTGACGGCGTTCAACACATATTTTGCGCTCACCTTTCAGGCGATGGGTGGTTCCTTCGCCCTGACCGGCGTAGCCTTTTTTATCGCATCGGCAACCAACGTTCCTGCAATGCTGGTAGCTCGTTTTGTAATCGATCGAATTGGCCGCGAGACGACGCTTCTCATCGCCTCGTTTGCCTACGTACTGCGCTGGGGCGTACAAGCGTTTCTCCCCATCCCCTGGGTCGCCATCGCCATTCAAGTCCTGCACGGCGTATCCTTCGGATTTTATTACGTATCTGCCGTAGGCTTCGTGTATCAATCGGCGGAAAAGGACCTGCAGACGACGGCGCAAAGCATCTTTGGGATGATCTGTACCGGTTTGGCAGGCATCGTAGGCAATCTGCTGAACGGATATCTCATCCACGATGGAGGACCTTTTGTCATGTACTTGTCGTGTACAATCAGCTCCCTTCTCGGGTCACTCTGCTTCTTTTATGTACTCCGGCTCGGGCGCACCAATCGTGTCACGATTGCACCCGAGACCGGACGACGGTTAGATCAAAACTGACTGCCTGATACTCAGGACGCTTTCTGACACCACTTTCGAGGCAGACACTCTGCCGAATTCGCGAGCACTAACCGATTTCTTCGCCATGGCCCTCGATCTGTTGCTGCAGGTGAACGATATCCGCTTCCACGCGACACGTCTCTTCGTGAATCAAGTGGTAGAGGCGCGACATAAAGTCTTTGCTCAACGAGAAGTTGCTGCCGAGCTCGATGTAAGACTGCTCGACCTGCAAAGCTCGCTCCGTCTGCACGACAGGCTTCTCCCATTTGCTCTTCAACTCTGCGATTTTTCTCGCGGCAGCAAAGCGCAAGGCGATGGCTTCAATCACCTTTTCGTCGATCCCATCAATCTCCGCTCTGTACGCTCCAATGCCACTAGCCCACGTCTCTTCTGTCACGTCTGTCCCTCCTCAAAGATGGTTGCGCATGGCGCAATTTACGACCCAAGCATCTCCTGTCATGTCTCTGTCTGTAAGCGGATAGCTGCCACAAAACACAAAAAATCCCGCCCCCATAGGGGCGAGATTGTGCTCGCGGTACCACCCTAATAAAAGGTCATGACGACCTTTTATCTTCGTTCAGGATATCGAGACCTCGAGGATCCCGGCGCGGACTACCAACCGTATACGGCCTTCACCCGGCAGCTCCGGAGTGAACTTCAGCTGATTCGCCGCATCGGTTTGCACCAACCACCGACTCTCTGCCCGGCTCAGCCAGCCTACTCTCTCCATCACAGCACACGTATTCTGAATGTTTATAATACCTTATGCAATTGCACGTGAACTGTCAACCCACCGTCGGTCAACCAGTGGCACGCAACGACAGACTAGCCGTTGACAATCGTCCCCCCATTGATGTGCAGCATTTGCCCCGTCATATAGGACGAATCGTCACAGGCAAGAAAAACGTAGGCCGGCGCCAACTCGTACGGTTGCCCCGCCCGTTTCATCGGCGTATCATCACCAAATTTGGCAATTCGGTCAGGCGTAAACGAAGCTGGGATCAGAGGTGTCCAGATCGGTCCAGGCGCCACACCGTTCACCCGGATACCGGACGTCGCCAAGGAGCGCGCCAGCGAGCGCGTGAACGAGACGATCGCGCCCTTCGTCGACGAGTAGTCGATCAATTGCGGTTCCCCGCGGTAGGCGGTGATGGAAGCGGTGTTGATGATCGAACTGCCAGGCCGTAACTGTGGCAACACCGCTTTCGTCAGCATGAACTGAGAAAAGATATTCGTTCGAAAGGTATATTCAAGCTGCGCATCTTCGATGTCCAACAGGTCGTCAGCCACAAATTGCACACCTGCATTGTTGACCAGTACGTCGATCCGCCCAAAGCACACCATCGCTTCCTTGACAATTCGCAAACACTGAACGCGCTCTCCGATATCACCTGGAACCAACACGCAACGACCGCCATATCGCTCGACGACCCGTTGCGTCTCGAGGGCGTCAGCGTGCTCATTCAAGTATGAAATGACGACATCTGCGCCCTCTTTTGCGAACGCGACGGCGACAGCGCGACCAATTCCACTATCTCCGCCAGTGATGATTGCCACCTTCTGTTCGAGCTTCCCCGCAGCTTTGTAGTTCGGATTGTCAAAGATGGGCCGCGGAACCATGGCCGATTCCATCCCTGGTTGTGACTGTTGTTGTGGTGGAAAACCCACTGCGTGTATCTCCCCTCAGAATCAGGTTGATCCACTGTATGGGCGGGTTGAAGGGATTGCTACAGCTCTCTGGGTGAGTCTTCCCAATGGTGCTCGATAAACCTGTCCCGCCCAGAAGCCTGGCGGTACCGATTGTAATGTGCAGGATTTCGGCGATAGTAGTCCTGATGATACTCCTCCGCCTCGTAAAACGGCTTCGCCGCTAAAATCTTTGTGGCAATTGGCTTCGAAAAGCGCCCAGTCTCCGCGAGTCGGCGCTTCGAGGCCTCGGCGCGAAGCCGCTGATCTTCGTCGTGATAAAAAATGGCAGTTTGATAGGATGGACCCCGATCGTAGAACTGCCCTCCCGCATCCGTAGGATCGATTTGCCGCCAGTAGATGTCAAGCAATTCATCGTACGAGATGACATCCGGATCAAATGTGATTTGAACCGCTTCGTAATGGCCCGTCGATTCCGAACAGACCTCTTCGTAAGTCGGATGTTCTACCGTCCCTCCTGTGTAGCCGGAAACGACCTTCTTGATCCCCGGCCACTGGTCAAACGGCTTCACCATGCACCAAAAGCAGCCACCGGCGAAGGTGGCCACGGAAGATTTGCCAGCCACTGTGTCTGACACGCGAATCCCTCGCAATCCTATCCATGGATTTGAAATTTGTTGAACCTATCGTACAACATCCGCTGTGCGGACGAAAATGAAGGCACAAAAACAGCCACTGCCGAGAACGACAGTGGCTGTGATCGACGAGTTTAAGCGATGATGTCTGACAGTTCCGCTTCAAGTTCCGATTTCGGACGATAACCGACAATCTGCTTGACGACTTCCCCATTTTTGAAGACCAACATCGTCGGAATGCTCATCACGCCGAATTGAGACGTCGTCGTCGGATTTTCATCGACATCCAATTTGGCGACGGTCAGTTTATCTGCATATTCGTCAGAAATCTCTTCGAGAACGGGGCTCATCATCCGGCACGGGCCACACCAAGTTGCCCAAAAATCGACCAAAACGGGCTTGTCGGATTGAACTGTCGTGGAAAAATCCGCATCTGTCACTTTCTGTGTCGCCAATTCTCTCACACTCCCAGATGATGAATGCACGAAAGAACATCCATTCATTTTGTTTACTTTTTTATAGTAACACCACAAAAGTAATATTTCAACCGTAATCCGCCCCATTTGGCCGCCACAAATGCGGGTCGTTTCACTGGGGGTGTCATGAACTCAAGTCATGATACCGAAAGCACGACTGGACGTGATCCATCACGACCCCCATCGCCTGCAGATACGAATAGACGATGGTCGTCCCGACGAAGTTAAAACCGCGCCGCTTCAAATCCTTGCTGATTTTATCTGAAAGTTCGGTGCTCACCGGTACATCCTGCAAACTAGCCCAATGATTCACTACCGGTCTTTCTTCGACGAAACCCCAAAGATACGCTGAAAACGAGCCGAACTCTGCCCGTACCCGCATAAACGCGTTCGCGTTTCGAATCGCCGACGCCACCTTTAGACGGTTCCGGACAATTCCAGACGCCTCATAGAGAAGTTGTTCGACTTTTGCGTCGTCATACAGCGCGACCCGCTCGTAATCGAAACCGTCAAACGCCATCCGATAGTGCTCGCGTTTCTTCAAAATGGTATACCAGCTCAACCCAGCCTGTGCACCTTCCAGCAGTAAAAATTCGAACAGTTTGGTATCGTCGTGTACCGGTACCCCCCACTCGTCGTCGTGATACGCAAGATAAAGCGGATCTTGATTGACCCAGCCGCAACGCTCCATCGAACAATCCTCCAAACCCGCGCCATCTCATTAAAAAAGGCGCTGCATTCGAGCTTTTAAAATTATACCAATCGTCGAATTCAATCGATAGGAAGTCGCTGTGGTAGGATGAAAAGGACTATACGTATCCAGTTTCCCCAAGCCATGCATGAGGTGAGAATAGTGAGTTTGGCGAAGAAAATGTTGATTAAGCAAAACTATCGCGGCATCGTCTTGAACGCTCCAGATGGATTCTCCCTGTCCACCGATGAACTCCCCGACGGGGTGCAGGTGACGCACGAGCTGAGCGGAGCGTTCGACTTCGCACTCGTGTTCGCAAAGGACAGAGCTCAGTTGCGCGAGTGGTTCCCACAGGTTCTCCCCCACTTGCAAACGGATGCAAAGCTGTGGGTCGCGTATCCGAAGAAAAGTTCCAAGCTAAAATCCGATATCAGTCGAGACGAAGGCTGGGAAACCGCCAAAGAAGCAGGCTACCAGGGCGTAAGCCTCATCTCGATTGACGAAACCTGGTCAGCGTTTCGCCTTCGCAAAGACTCGTAACTCGACGTCATCGAACTGGAGGGAAAGTCATGTCGACAACGCACCTGAATCAGACGTGGGACCTCGATGCCATCTTCCCAGGAGGAAGTGAGTCAAAGGCGTTTCGCCTTCATCTCGACCACTTGGCGACCGATATCGATTCCTTCGCGACCGCCGTTGCAAAGTTGCCAGAACAGGATACAAAGGACGTCGCACAAGCCATCCTTACCATGCAGGACATCGCCGCACGCGTGCGCGAGGCGGGCGCCTTCGTGTCCTGCCTGAATGCACAGAACGTCAAGGATACAGAGGCAAAACGGCTCGGCGGCCGCTTGAATGCGCTTCGCGCAGAATACGTCAAGGCGCTCACAACACTGGACGATACACTGGTTCATCTGCCGGAGGATCAATATGCTAAGCTGCTGCAAGAACCTGACATCAACCAGTTGCGATTCGTTCTCGCGGAGCGCAAACGCCGCGCGCTGGACAAACTTCCGGCGGAGAAGGAAGCGTTGGCGGCAGCGCTGTCGGTGGACGGTTACACTGCGTGGAGCGAGTTGTATGATACCATCGTAGGGCGCATGACGATTCCGTTCGAAGAAGGGGGCCAGGTCACAGACCTGTCCGTGGGCCAAGCCAGTAACCGACTGAAGATGGCTGACCGGGATGGACGTGAACGCCTTTTCGCGAAGTGGGAGGCGGCGTGGGCCGATGAGGCTGAACTATTCGCGAGTACCCTGAACCACCTGGCTGGATTTCGACTCAACCTATACGAAGCGCGCGGGTGGGATTCGGTTCTGAAAGAACCCCTCGATATCAATCGGATGTCGCCGGCCACACTCGATGCTATGTGGGGCGTGATCGCCGACAACAAGGCACCGTTCGTCGAGTTTCTCAAGGCAAAAGCAAATCTTCTTGGCGTGGACCAACCGACCTGGTCGGACGTCGAGGCGCCTATCGGCACGGCGACCAAGACGTATACATACGAGGAGGCCCGCGACTTTATCGTCCGGCACTTCCGCCAATTCAATCCGGCCATGGCCGACTTCGCGAACATGTGCTTTGAACAGCGTTGGATCGAAGCCGAAGACAGGCCTGGGAAGCGACCTGGGGGTTTTTGCACAAGTTTCCCAGTCAGTGCGCAAACGCGTATCTTCGTCACGTTCTCTGGCACAGCTTCCAACGTGGCCACGCTCGCACACGAGCTCGGACACGCGTATCACCAACACGTCATGCGTGGGATGCCGCAATTGCTCACGAACTATGCGATGAATGTCGCGGAGACCGCATCGACGTTTGCAGAGATGATCGTCGCCGACGCGTCCGTCAAAGAAGCGCGAGATGCCGCCGAGCAACTTTCCCTGCTCGAGGATAAGGTCGGTCGCAGCATTGCGATGTTTATGAACATACACGCTCGTTTTCTGTTTGAAACTCGCTTCTACGAGGCCCGCAAACAAGGGCTGCTCGACGTGCGAGATCTCAATCAATTGATGGAAGAGGCGCAAACAGAGGCGTTTGGCGGCGCTCTCTCGAGCTTCCATCCACACTTCTGGGCCTCCAAGCTCCACTTCTATATCACGGGGACGCCGTTCTACAACTTCCCTTACACATTTGGCTACTTGTTTAGCACTGGTATCTACGCTCGGGCGCAGCAAGAAGGCCCCTCGTTCGCGGAAAAATACGTCGCTCTCCTGCGCGATACAGCTTCGATGCAAGTCGAGGATCTTGCGAACAAACACCTTGGCGTCGACCTGACGAAACCGGACTTCTGGCAAAGTGCAGTCGATCTCGCCGCATCCGACGCCCGCAAGTTCGTCGAACTCGCGCGCGCGTAATCAACGTTCAACCAGGTCACTGCCACGCTATGACCGGATCCCTTGGCAAAAAATAGTACCAGCGCACAACGCGCTGGTACTCTGCACAAGGCTGTATCTGCTTACTCATCTGTGGTTTGCCCGCGAAGCGCCTGCTTCCCCGCCTCGATGACCTCGATGATCCGATCGACGTCGTACACCGCTCCAGCCCAGGCGCCCCCGCTCACAGACTGTAGCGCGGCCCACAGGCGGGTATCGTCGGGCAAGTCAGGGTCCGGTGCGAGGCCGTCTGCTGGAGGTCTCGCCATAAGTATTTCCCGGCCCTCCTCCGGGGTGAGCCGGCGGCTGGCATTTCCGACAAAATCCACAGATCCAGTCAAATGCTTGCAGTCGATGACAATTTGAATGAGGTCCCCGGTCCGAAGTTTCCCAACGGGGCCCCCAGCCAACGCTTCCGGCCCGACGTGACCAATACACGCTCCCGTCGAGACGCCAGAGAACCGTGCATCCGTAACGAGCGCGACGTGTTTTCCGAAGGACAGATGCTTGAGTGCAGACGTCAGCTGGTAAGTCTCCTCCATCCCCGTGCCTGACGGCCCACGTCCAATCAGTACCAGTACGTCCCCTGGCTGAATATCCCCCGCCTTGATCGCCGCGATGGCATCTCGCTCTGTCGTATACACCTTCGCGGGTCCCGTATGTCGGTATACGCCGTCCGCATCCAAGACACTTGGGTCGATCGCGGTCGACTTGATGACCGCTCCGTCCGGAGCCAGGTTGCCCGTTGGAAACGTCACCGTGGACGTGAGCCCACGTGCGCAAGCAGCATCCGGATCGAGAATCACATCGTCTGGATCCACGCCGTCCGCTTCGAGTAAACGCTTTCTCACACGGTATCGTCGTTCCGATTCAGCCCACCAATTCAAGACGTCGTCGAGCGTATGACCGGTCACGGTCAAGACGTTGGTGTTGAGAAGCCCCAACTCGCGCAGGTGCAGCATAACCTCGGGCACACCCCCAGCGAGGAACGCGCGTACGGTGGGATGTGGAATGGGGCCGTTTGGGAGCACACTCACCAGCCTTGGCACGCTTCGGTTGATTTCCTGCCAGTCGGAAACACTTGGCACGTGCAGTTTAGCGGCGTGTGCGATCGCCGGAATGTGCAACAACAAGTTCGTCGATCCGCCGAACGCCGCGTGCAACACCATCGCGTTGTGCAAGCTCGCGTCCGTCAATACGTCCTGTACGCCGAATCCCAGTTGCAAGTTGCGAAGGAGCGCGCGCGCAGAGTGCACCGCCAACTCGCTCCAGATCGGTTGCCCGGACGGGATCAGCGCGGAGTGAGGCAAGGCCATTCCGAGGGCCTCTGCCACGACTTGTGCTGTCGCCGCCGTACCTAAAAATTGACATCCGCCACCCGGGGTCGCACACGCTTTGCACGCGACTTCGGATGCATACTCCAAACTGATCTCACCGTGTGCATAACGGGCGCCGATGGTCTGTACTTTGCCCGCGTCCTCACCGTCTTCCGCTGGCAGCGTCACACCGCCAGGGACCAAAATTCCTGGTAGTTCTCGTAGAGAAGCCAAAGCCAACATCGTCGCAGGTAATCCCTTATCGCACGTCGCGACGCCCATTACAGCTTTGCGCGTCGGCAAGGAGCGGATGAGCCTGCGCATCACCATCGCGGCGTCGTTGCGGTAAGGCAATGAGTCAAACATACCCGCGGTCCCTTGCGAACGGCCGTCGCAGGGGTCACTGACATACGCTGCGTGCGGCACTGCACCCAATCTCCGAAACTCCTGCGCAGCGGCTTTTAACAAAAGCCCGATTTCCCAATGCCCAGTGTGGTACCCGAGCGCAATCGGAGCACCTTCATCATCTCGCACCCCGCCAAGCGTACTCAGCATCAGGACGTGTCGACCGAGCACCTTACTCGGCTCCCAGCCCATTCCAACGCTTTGCGTCAAACCAAACAGGTCTCCACTCGCCCAGGTTTTGAGCATCTCGGGGGTCAACGGCAGCTTCCCCTCAGGCCCTTTTGCAGCCGTCGGAATATCGTACAAATCGTCTCGACTCGACTCAAGTAGCGCAGATATGCTGTCAGCTTGCATAAATGCCTCTCCTCTCGACACAGGCCTGCCACGACCCGTGAATGCAGGGATCAAAGCACAGAAACACTAGTATACAAAACCGGAATCCACGCTGCTTCTCTATGTCCGCTTCTCATGTCAATCGGTAAAAAACGATGGATATTTGTTCTTTACCACCGGAATATCTTCACTCAGTCGGCATAGATGCGTGCTCAAGATGGAAATGGTTTTCGCCTCGTCGCGTTCACAAATGGCAGCGAGCAACTGTTCATGCTCTTGAATCAGGGTGTCGATGTTTTGAATCTCTTGCAGGGATAGCACGCGAACGCGATTCAAATGGCCCCTCATCTGCGAGACGATGGAAATCAGGGTGTCATTGCCACTGGCCGCGAGCAGAAGGCGGTGAAATTGTTCATCCGCTTGCAAGAACCCCGCCGGATTTTGACTTTGTGCTGCATGTGCCTGCATCTCCAAGCTCATGCGAAGTTCTCGGTGCAAAAGTTGATATTCTCGATGATCGCTGTCCCAATCCCGGGCCACTTGTCGTAACGCACTGACCTCGAGACTCTCTCGGACAAATCGCGTCTCCTCCACCTTCTTTTCGGAGATGAGCGCGATCTTCATGCCCCGTTGGGGCAATACTTCAATCAGACCTTCGACGAGCAGCGTGTGAACCGCCTCGCGAATCGGCGTGCGACTCATATTCAGCCGCTGTGCGAACTCCGATTCGTAAATCGTCTGTCCCGGCTGCAAGCGCACCGACAAAATATCCTCGCGGATGGACTCATAAGCCTGTTCGCCTAGTGTCTTTTTCCCCTCTTTCAAATGAAAACTGCCGATCATCTTCAGGCCCCCATCGCAAAGATTGTGACGATGCCGGTTCAACGGCGAATGCGGGCGTTCAAACCACGATTGGTACATTCGCGCTGTTCATCCATCACCTTTACGCTCATTGTATTGTATACTTGTATGTTTAAGTCAAGTTAAATCGCGAAAGATATATCAGAATCATTCGATAACGGCGCTAAACTACTCGCCATTGACGATCCTCTCAGTCTAGCCTCACGCGTCATTCGTCACCCTTCCACTGACGGCGCTGTCTGCATCCACGGCTGCGGCCCAGATGTGACTTCCTTCCCTGTCTGGATGGCCTCCTCGATGAGCATCGCCAAATAATGGTCCTGGGAGGCCTGGCGCAAATCGTAAAAACTGGGTCCCCCACGGATGTAGCGCACCATATTTTCCATGCACGTCGCAACCGCGATTTCGTCGTCGTACAAGCGGGCGCCGGCATATGGGTTCGCATAGACCCATCGGTGTCCAAGCATAATGCCCTGAAGAAAATACCCTTCGACGTTTTCCTCCTCACCCCGATTGACACGTCTGAGCTCCAGGTGAAGCGGTGTGCGGTGGCCCGCTAAGAAATTGACTCGATGATCGAAAATCTCCCCTCTACTGCCGCGGACGGACAGGTGGGTGGAACGAATCCACGACCTGTGCTGATCCTTGGTGAAGTCGTAGACGCCAAGCTTATCGCCAAAGCGGATCCAGGCGATGTCCCGCGGCGACGTGACAATGGTTTCCTCTGCTGGGGGCCCCGACCTGGACGGGCCCGCAACCATCGGTGATACAAACCGCATCGCTCGGATGGTCGCCTGCTCGAAATGGACGCCTAGCAGTTTCCGCAACAAACTGACTCCGTGGTACCCATGGGAGACGGACACGTTCGCCTGCGTGACCTGACCCAAGTCGCCCGACTCGACAATGGACAGTCGGGCGGCGTGCATCGGCCGAAGATAATACTGCTCCGCCACTTGGATCTTCGCCCCACCGCGCGTCAATTCGTCGAGTTTCACAAGGCCGTTCAGGTCTGCAGCCGGAGGCGTTTCCGCGAGGACAGGCACGCCGCGTTTCGCCAAACCCGCAAGGACGCTTGCCGAATCGTCCGCGCGAACGGCCACTACGATAAACTCCGGTCTTTGTGCACAAAGCAAGTGGTCGATCTCCCTGTACGTAGCGATACCCCATTCGCGCTCGATCGCACGACCCGCTTCTGCATTTCGAACGACCATCCCAACTGCCTGAAAGAGATTTGGCAACGCACGAGCCACCCGCAGAAAGTAGCCCGTGCGAAAACCTCCACCAACGATGGCGAACGGTACAGCAGTCAATCGTCCGCCCTCTTTTCCACAACGACCTTCTCGGGATTCAAGATGCCCTGTGGGTCAAATAGTCGCTTGATCCCCCGCATCACCGCCAACGCCTCCTCGCCGTGTTCACGAGCGAGGTATTTGCGCTTGCCGAGCCCCACGCCGTGCTCGCCAGTGCAGGTTCCGCCGCGCGACAGCGCGTACTCGACGATAGCCTCGTTGACGGCGCGAAAGCGGGCCATATCCGCTTCGTCGGCGGGATCGACCATAAAGCCAGCGTGGTAGTTGCCGTCGCCCACGTGGCCGAGAATCATGCCGTCGAGACCATAGGCGTCGATCGTCTCCCGAGCGTGATGCAAGGCGCCAGGTAGTGCGCTAATGGGGACGCAGACGTCTGTGACCATGTGCTTTTTACCAGGTGCAGAGGCCATCATCGCCAGTGAGGCGTGATGGCGGGCTTCCCAAAGTTTCTCCCGCGCTGCCTTGTCGCGCTCGAACACGATCGCCGTGCATCCTGCACCCTCACAGATCTCCTGAGCCATCTCAACGTCCCGGGCAACACCCGGTTCTGCGCCGCTAAACTCAAGGAAGAGCGTGGGCGCTTCGTCGTAGTGCGTGCCTTTATACGCGTTGACGACATGCACCGTACCCGCGTCGACAAGCTCAATTCTCCCCAAGGACAGCCCAGACGAAGTGAGCTCGGCCGCAGCTTTGCTGACCGTGTCGAGATCTGGGAAGACAGCGCGCGCCGCGACAACTTGCTCTGGAATCGCCTGCAACCGCAAAGTGATCTCCGTGAATACGCCCAAAGTCCCTTCCGACCCGACGAACAGCCCCGTCAAGTTGTAGCCAGCAGATGACTTCACGGCTAAGCCGCCTGTATGAAGGACGGTGCCATCGGCGAGGACCACCTCGAGCCCCTTGACCTGATCGCGCATGACGCCATAGCGGACAGCATTCGTCCCACTGGCATTGGTCGCCGTCATGCCGCCAATGGTGGCGTTCGCACCGGGATCGACCGGAAAAAAGAGGCCCTCATGCCGCAGGTACTCATTGAGTTGCTCGCGCGTCACGCCGGGCTCGACGCGAACGAGGAAATCGTCCGGGCGAAACTCGACGATGCGATTCATCTGCGTGAAGTCGAGGCTGATGCCACCTTGAACGGGGATGACATGCCCTTCGAGACTGCTCCCCACGCCAAACGGCACGACGGGGATCTGATGACGATGAGCAAATTGCATGACAGTGACGACCTCGTCCCGCGACCTGACGAAGACGACAGCGTCCGGGAGATGTGGCAAGTGATAGGTAAAATCGCGACCATGGGCGTCCAATACCGACTCTGTGCGCACGACGCGCGCCTTGTCGGGAAATAATTCTGTAAGTTCGGACCACCACGGTACAGTTTGCATGGACACAGGGATTCCCCCTTCGATCTCGATGAGCGCAAGTGAACGATAGTCGAGTGTGCACTTGTCTCTCAGCGGTGGTTAAACGTCGGTTGCCTACGCTCGATGAACGCGCTGACTCCTTCCCGCACATCCTCTGTCTGGAACACCTCGACAAACAAGTCAGCTTCGTGCTCAAGTGCACGCTCGAGCGGCATCTCCAAGCCTTGGTCGACGGCGCGCTTGATTCTCGTCAACGACTGCAAGGAATGGCGCGTGATTTTGGCGGCCATCGCCCGGGCTGCATCTAGCCCAGCGCCTGTCGGAACCACTTGATTGACGATGCCAACGCGATACGCCTCGGCCGCGGACACAGGGTCGCCCGTAAACATCATTTCCTTCGCCTTTGCCTCTCCCACAATGCGCGACAGGCGCTGTGTGCCACCGCCACCTGGGAAGAGACCCAGCTTCACTTCCGGGAGGCCTAGCTGGGCATGTTCTTCGGCGATGCGCAGGTCAAACGCCAGCGCGAGTTCCAGGCCCCCACCGAGCGTCAGCCCGTCCAATACGGCGATCGTGGGCTTGGGGAACCGATCGATCCGCGTGATGGCGTGGTGGGTTTCCATGACTTCGCCGCGCATGTTCGCGTTAGCCATCAGAGACGGGAATTCCTTGATGTCCGCACCCGCGATAAACGCCCGATCACCCGCGGTTGTGAGGACGACCACGACCACCTCGTCGTCGTGTGCCAACCTTTGGAAGGTGTCGTCCAATTGAAGAAAAATGTCGTGGCTCAACACGTTGAGAGGAGGGTGATCGATCACGACCACTGCCACGCCACCATCTTTTGCTACCCGAACCTCATCAGCCATTACTTGCTGCCTCCTTCTGGCGCGTAGTCGTACCAACCCTTTCCGGTCTTCCGGCCGAGATGGCCTTGTTCGACGCGCTCGACCAAACCTGCAAACGGCTTCAAATGCTCGTCTCCCGTTTCTTCGTATTGCTGTTGCATGACGAACTGAACGACGTCGAGCCCAGACAGGTCCATGAGTGCAAACGGCCCAATGGGATGGTTCAACGCCGTTTGACAAATCGTGTCGATATCCTTGAAATCGGCGACGCCCGCCTCGTACAGTGCGACGGCCTCGCGCTGAAGGGCCCCAAGGATGCGATTGGCGACAAATCCGGATATCTCCTTGCGCAGGAGCACGCCCCTTCGGTCGATCCGCTCACAAACGGCCAGTACAGCGTCGGCCGTCTCCTGAGAGGTGAACTCGTTCATCACGACTTCGACGCACTTCATGACCAGGGGTGGGAAGAAGAAGTGCATATTGCAGACCTTGTCCGGCTTGCCCGTTACGTCAGCGAGTTTGGAACTGACGATAGTCGAGCTGTTCGTCGCTAAGATGGTGTGGCCTCGCGTCAATGTCCCAAGCTGTTGAAACACTTCGCGCTTGACCGACAGCTTCTCGACCACTGCTTCAATCACCAGATCCGCCGCCGACGCCGCGTCCCGAAGCGAAGTCGTAAACTGCAGTCGAGCAAACGCAGCATCGCGCTCCTCCTGCGAAAGCCGCCCCTTCGCCACCCACCGTGCCATGTGGCCTTCCAAGCTCTCTTTTGCCATGCTAAGTGCCGCATCGGAAACATCCTGGAGCTTCGTTTCGAATCCGCCGAGCGCGCAGAGCATGGCGATTTGATGCCCCATTTGACCTGCACCCACAACTGCAATCTGTTTGACGTCGCTCAATCCTGTCTTCCCCTTTGCGATGCATCATGTGTTCTTCTTTGCCGATCACAATCGCGATGCGTCGGCAGGTTTCCATACCTCAGGGCCGCGAGTTGGCACAATCTTCATGCCGACGGAGCGCTCCCCTCCTCCCGCAGTTGGCGGCGCAAAATCTTGCCGACCGCACTCTTTGGCAATTCACTCCGGAATTCAAAGTATTTCGGCACCTTGTACGGCGCGAGGTTCTCTTTGCAGTACGCCTCCAGCTGTCCCACCGTGAGATCGACACCTGGTTTAGGCACGACGAACGCCTTTACGGTCTCGCCGCGGTAGTCGTCCGCCACGCCGATGACGACGGCTTCGAGCACGTGCGGGTGTTCATACAGCACCTCTTCGATGTCGCGAGGATAAATGTTGTATCCACTTGCGATAATCAGATCTTTTTTGCGATCCACGATGTACGCGTACCCGTCCTCGTCGACGCGCGCGATGTCCCCCGTGTACAGCCAGCCGTCGCGCAGCACCTCGGCAGTCTCTGCCGGCATGTTCCAATAGCCTTTCATCACCTGCGGACCGCGAACGATGATCTCCCCGAGTTCCCCTGCGGGCACCTCGTGCGTTCCGGTCTGCACGTCGACCACCTTGAACTCCGTCGAGGGAAACGGCAAGCCAATGCTGCCAGGTTTGCGGACGGCAAACGATGGGTTGCAATGCGTCACTGGAGAGGACTCAGACAATCCGTAGCCCTCGAGGACAGTAGCGCCCGTCTTTTGCTCAAATTGATTCATCAATTCCAGCGGCATCGGTGCACCACCGCTGTTGCACGTGCGCAAGGAGGCTAGCTTTTCTGGCGAGATATCAGGGTGATGCGTCAGAGCGACATACATCGTAGGAACACCGGGAAAGGTAGTAGCTCGCTCGCGCTCAATCGTCTCAAGGACCTCGGCGGGCTGAAAGCGGGGAAGTAGGATCAACGTCGACCCCATGTACAGCGTCAAGTTCATACACGATGTCATGCCAAACACGTGAAACAGCGGAAGCGCGGACAAACAGCGTTCCTGTGCGGGTTTCAAGACATCCTTAAAAAATTCGGCGCTTTGGACGACGTTCGCTACGAGGTTTTTGTGCGTCAGCATAGCACCCTTCGAACGCCCCGTCGTTCCACCTGTATATTGGAGGATGGCGACGTCCTGCGCTGGATCGATGGCGATCGGCGAAAGTGGCACTGCGAAGCCCTCGGCGAGAAACGAGTCGAACAGCAGGTCAGGATGAAACGCAGCCTGTGTCGGCTCAAGAGCCACGACGATGAGCTCCTTCAAGGCGGTGTGCGCTTGAACAGCCTTCAGGCGCGGGTAGAGGGCGTCGAGTACTACGGCGTACATCGAACCGGAATCGCCTACAAGGTGTTCGAGTTCCCGCTCGACCGACATCGGGTTCACTTGCGTGACAATGCCCCCTGCCGTGAGAATGCCGTAATACGCAATTACGTACTGCGGGCAGTTCGGCAACATGATGGCCACCCGTTCCCCCGGCTTCAGGCCGCGTCGCTGCAGACTAGCGGCAAATGCGCGGATGGCTCCCTGCAACGCGGCATAGGTCATCGTCACCCCGTAAAACGAAATGGCTACTTTGTCCGGATACTGCCGCACCGTATGTTCCAGCATTTGGGGCAGCGACCAATCTGGAATCGGGACGTCTTTGCGGACGTGGGCTGGATAGTGATTCAACGCAGGGTGGCTCATCGATTTCATCCTCCCAAGTTTGAATGTCACTTATTGTGCAGACGTACCGCCGTCGACAACCAGAATTGCGCCTGTCACGTAATCGGACGCCCGAGCTGCGAGATAGAGCGCTGCTCCTTTCAAGTCGTCGTCGGCACCAAACCGGCGAAGGGGCGTCGCTTCCAACAGTCGGTCCCGCCCCTGTTCAATAATCCCTTTCGACATCTTGGTGGGGAAAAAACCTGGACAAATGGCATTGACGTTCACGCCGTGTGGTCCCCACTTGACGGCAAGGTCTTTGGTCATCGCGATAATGGCACCTTTGCTCGTGTTGTAGCCGACGGCATCCATCAGTCGGGGGTCCACCCCGCCGAGCCCCGCTGTCGACGCGATGTTGATGATCTTGCCGCGGCCCTCGGCTACCATGTGACGACCGACAGCTTGACTCATGAGAAACGTTCCTGTGACATTGACATCGATGACTTTCTGCCACGCCGCAAGCGGCATGTCGAGTGCAGGCGCCCCCCACGTTGCGCCACTGTTGTTCACGAGGATGTCGAGCTTGCCAAACTCCCGGCGCGCCGCGTCGACCACCCGCTTGACGTCGTCCGGATTCGCAATGTCGCACGCGAGCGCCAAAGCGCGAACACCCATTTCCTCGCCAAGTCGAGCGGCCACTTCCTCGCAGACCGCCACTTTGCGTGAGCAGACGACGACATTCGCGCCTGCCTCTGCCAAGGCACGGGCGATTTGCTCGCCCAGACCACGCCCACCACCCGTGACGATCGCGGTCTTTCCAGTGAGATCGAACAGTTCACGCACGTGCATAGCTCGGCTCCTTCCCGGCCTCGTGAAGCCCTCACCGTATTTCCTCCAGGCTTCCCGCGCCCGGCCGCTTACCATGGAACCACTACCACTCCGCCCCATTCGCAAGCGCTTACAAAGACGTTTGCACGACCTCATCGTTCCAATGCTTATTGCACTCCGGGCATCCCGCCAGCGTGGCTTTGCGTCGGACGAGATCCGAATGCGAAAGATTCAAACTCCAAACCCTACCTACTGACCGGTTGGTACGTGCTGATTCAAGTATATACCTGGCTAATTGAAAATGACAGTAGGAGGAAGAGAGGTGCACTGAGGCGACCGCTTCTTTTCTTATGAATAGTGTTGTGGATGGATTTTATGACGGATTCCCTTCACTGCGGCAAAACGACCTTGGGGCCGCGCGTCGCGTCCTCAAGGTCGTCGTCTAGTCACGATTCCCTACTGCGGATGAGTCGATTTCCAGTCGTTGACGTAGCCCTCCAAGGCCGCATGTAAGTCCCGTCCAATCGTTGCGTACGATTGGTCATCGAGATTGGCGAGCGAAACCCGGATCGACCAGGTCGGCCCGTGAAAACCCGCGCCGTTGAGCAACACGATGCCTGACTCCTCGGCCAGGCGGAACAAAATGTCCACGGGCTCGTAATTGGATTGCAAAAACTTCGTGAACGCCTCTCCATAGTGGTGGTTTGACCACTCCTCGAGGTCAAACTCCGTATAGTAATCCGCGTCGTTCGGGATGTTGGGCAAAGGCAAGTCGAGTCCCTCGTACAGCAGGCGCATGCGCCGATGGCAGATGTCCTTGGTCAACTGCTTATAGCGGTTCTCCTCGTCGAGCAATGCAAACGCCGCGAAGAGTGCCATCTGAACCTGCTGTGGCGTGGACAGACCTGCGGTGTGGTTCAATGCGACCTGGCGACTATCCGCGACCATTCGATCGAGAAAGCGAACATCGCGCGGATGCAGAGTCATCGACGCGTACCGCCTGTCTAGAATATCGAGTTTCTCCTGTGGCAGAGCTTGCAGGAGATGGTCAAACACGTTGTGCTCGTGAACAGCTACCACACCAAGCCGCCATCCTGTCACCCCAAAATACTTCGAAAAGGAATACACGCCGATGGTATTGTACGGCAGAACCGAGATGAGCGACCTGAAGCCGTCGACGAACGTCCCGTACACGTCGTCGGAGACAATCATGAGGTTCGGGTTCTTATCGCGCACCAACTCGACGAGCTTGCGCATCGACGCCTCGTCCATCGCCACCGAGGGAGGGTTGCTCGGATTGACCAGGAACAGGGCTTTGATGGACGGATCGGCCAACTTCTCGAGCTCTGCATCGGGGTATTGCCAAGTGTGATTGCCCTCTGCGTCCACGGCGCTGGCCCGAATTTGAACGATATCAAAATCGTACCTCGCCAATTGTGAGATTTCGACGTAAGGAGGGAAAATCGGGACCATGATCGCGATCCTGTCCCCGCGCGTCAGCAAATAGTTCTCGTTCAAGGTGTCAAAAATGTAGCACATCGCAGCAGTCGCGCCTTCCACGGCGAACAAGTCAAAGCGCCCCGCCGACGCGTCTCCTTGGCACATCTCCTGCATGAGAAATTCGTGGACGACTCGTTCGACTCTGCCGAGCATTCGATCCGGTTCTGGGTAGTTGTCGCCGATGATCCCATCCACTAGTTCGTGCACAAACGCGTCCGCATCAAAGCCCAGCTTCTCGATGCCGTAGTCAACGACGTCTACAAGCAGTGGCACTCCTGGCATATCGGCGTGCTTCTGCACAAACGAACGAAACCGATCATGCGCCCCAGGTCGTGCAGGTTTCCCGGCCAGATCTCCCTCGTCCCAGACGCGACGGCACTCGTCGAGCGCGAACCGCCCGAGGGAGAAGAAGGCGTCCCGAGGTGTTGAAGCAATCCAGTTCGGATTTCCGCGCCCCGCGTTCAACATCATGCGTGTACTCTTTTTTTGATGTCCCTTAGCGAGATCGATCAACTTGTTTTTAAATTCAAACGGACTGATGGTTTCATAGGTCCGCTCCATCTCGCGTCGCTTCGCGAGCTCATTCTGATTCATGCGACTCATACAACAGATCCCCCTATAATTCCTGGACGAACCGGCAGTTGCACAGCGCCGGGCATTATTTTGCACGCGGCTGCTGAGGTATATACTTCCAGTCATGCTGCCTCCTGCATTCGACCACCTCAACTTCTTCGCCGACAACCCTCAGAAAATTTTTGCAACATTCGAACACAGATGAGCAAGCGCTTCTCCACGTCTCTGCCTGTCTGTGGCGGTGCATGTATTCGTGAAAGGTGACTTGGAGGTGGACTATCGTGAACGTTGTTCAGTTGCTTCACGCTTCCGTCGTGCGCGACCCGTCACATGCCTGTCTGAAATTTAAACGGGATGGGCAATACGAAACACTGACCTATGCGGAAGTTTGGCAGCGGATTCTTCGCTTTGCCTCAGCCCTGCAGCATCTCGGTGTGCAGCCCGGGGACAGTGTCGCCATCATGGCAGAGACTTCCCCCGCCTGGATGATCTGCGACTTTGCAATCTTGTCACTCGGTGCGGTCGTGGTACCCGTCTATCCATCACTGCCTCCCGCCGAGGCGGCTTACATTCTGCAGAACGCCGACGCAGCGTACTTCATCGCGGATCACGCCGCGATGGTCGCGGACCTCGAAGGCGCCTGGCCGCACTCACTGCGGGCCGTCATTGTGCTAAACGGTGACACGACCGCCTCCAGTAAGCCTGTATACGAGTTTTCCAGCCTGCTCGAAGATGACACCTATTCGCCTGTCGATCCCGCCGTGATCGACCGCATTCCCACAGACTCGCTGGCCACCATCGTCCACACGTCAGGCACCTCGGGTCGCCCCAAAGGCGTGATGTTGTCACATCGAAACATCACAAGTAACCTCGAGGCGTGTTTAGCGGTCACACCGGTGCACCGCGACGACGTGACACTCTCTTACCTTCCTCTGTCGCACATTCTCGAACGAACGGTCGGTCACTACTGTGTCTTGACCGCAGGCGCAACCATCGCGTACGCCGAGGGCATTGAACACATCCAGGAAAATCTTCGTGAAGTCAGTCCAACATTGCTCGTCACCGTGCCTCGCCTGCTGGAAAAGGTGTACACAGGCATTCAGCAGAAGGTGGAACGCGCTCCACGCCCCATCCGCCACCTCCTGCGTTCATCGGCACGCCATTCGCCACTCAGGCGCACACTCGCAAACGCGCTCGTCTATACCAAGTTGCGCGCGGTTTTTGGCGGCCGCATGCGCGGAATCATCTCGGGTGGAGCAGGTCTCGCACAATCAATTGCAGCATTTTATCAAGAGGCTGGCATTCCAGTCTGCGAAGGTTATGGAATGACAGAGACTGCGCCCGTCATCGCTGTAAACCGCCTTGACGACATTCACCCTGGCACGGTTGGACGGCCACTCCCAAACGTGGAAGTCCTCCTGGCAGCCGACGGGGAACTGTTGGTGAGAGGGCCAAATGTCATGCGCGGCTATTACCACGACCCTCTGTCCACAGACGAGGCCATCGATCGCGAGGGCTGGCTGCACACAGGTGACATCGCCGCCATCGAAGGCGGATACGTTCGCATTGTCGAGCGGAAAAAACATCTCATCGTACTGGCGACTGGCAAGAACGTCAGTCCATTTCCAATTGAAAACGCGATCTCCTTAAGCCCCTATATCGCAGACGCGGTTCTCGTCGGCGACGAGCGAAAGTACGTAACGTGTCTTCTCGTTCCAGACTTTGCCGCACTGTCCAGCAAAGCCAGCCAATCGGGTCTTGGTGAAAGCGATTTCTCAAATTGGTTGAATCACCCGGATATCCGTCGACTTCTGCAGCGCGAAGTTCAAACGGCCGTCGCTCAGTTTACAGAGTTCGAACGCCCAAAGCGCGCGCTCCTCATCGCGTCCCCGTTTTCGCTCGACTCGGGCGAACTGACACCGACGCTCAAAGTGAAGGCAAAACTGGTGACACAAAAGTATCAGACGGCAATCGATCAGATGTACGAAGGCATCGGCTATCTCGACATTTACGGATCTCCCGAACTCGGCCTCGAACAGGGCGCAGCACACGTGGAGTCAGACGTTGTGGATCCGCCTCTGCAACGCGCACGCGACGACGGCGAGCGCGAATTATCCGCACCAGCCGAAAAGCGCCGTCGTCCCACGCGATGGATGTGGACTACGGTTGCTAGCCTGGTGGTCGCATGCGCACTGTGCGGCGTCGCCGCGGCCAAGGTCCACGTTCCAAAAAGTTTAGACCTGTTGGGAACGATTCGGAACGTACATCACAATAACGACCAAATCAACTTGGAGAACAGAAACATCGTGGACGGCATGAACACCGTAAAAAATCTGTCCAGTCTGACGCCGCAGATGGCCGGCCAACTCAGCACACTGGACGCAGGGCTTATCCAGCAGAATCACACACTCCAACAGTTGACGGATCTCAGCGAGCAGGAAATTGGCTTGAGTCATCAATTTGGCAGCGTCGCCGCATCGCTCCATCGAGATTTATCCAGCATTTCGCAGACTACCAGCCAGCAATCGAACTCCGTGTCCGCAATGCGTGACACGGCCGCCACACTCGCCTCGCGCGCGGCTGCCATGGAAAAGACCAACCAGCAGATGGCGCAAAAACTCCAACAAGCGACAGGAACAACGCAACAAATTTCAACTGAAGTTCCATAATCGAAGCTTACGTAGTAGTCGATTTGGGGATAAGGAGTTGACGAGTATGATATTCAAAATCAGCAGTCTCGTCGTCCTGGTCGCAGTTGTGGGATTGCTCGCAATGACGATGCCCACAACCGTTCAATTGGCGAGGATGGACGTCGGCCTGAGATCTAGTCTGCGCTCGACGAGCCAACTGGTCGGCATCGAAACCGCGGTCGTACAGAAAAACAAAAGCATCGCGAAACTCGCAGAGACCTCCGCCGATATGGAGAAGGGATTGCAAGTGACCCAACAGACGACATCCACACTCGAACACAACATCGAACTGATCGATCAATTGAATCGCTCTACGCTTTCCATCAATCAAACCATCGCCAGTGGCGCGAAAGCGAGCGCCGACCACCTCGCGTCCATCGCGTCGAATATGACCGCACTCGACGCCTCGACGACAAAACTCGAGGCCACGTTGCAAACGCTCAACAGCATCGTTCAACAAGACAACAATATCATGAGCAATATGAAACAAGCGACCGCGAGCATGAATGACAAAATTCCGGGGGTGGTGGGATGAGGCTGTCGTGGATGGGGATGATGAAGGTCGCCATTCCAGTACTCGTCATCGCTTTAGGGGTCAACGGCCTCATCGATGTCCGCCTGCAGCGAGACATGGCGGCAAAGACGACAACTTTGACGCAGCAAGTGCAAGAAGCGAAAGCATTGTCCGCCCAACTGCACGGTGGACTCCAGGGATTGACCACCGTCCAATCCGAGACGGTACAGATGCAAAGCAGTCTCGTGACCGTCGAAGGCGCCGCTGCAAACATGGCGTCAGGTCTATCCACGCTCGCCACGACGGTGGCCGGCATTCATCAGACCGTAACGGATATCCACGCGGGCGTGCAGGCGTCAAAGCAGCAGATTGACGCGATTCAGACATCCGAGACGCATATTCTCTCCACGCTACAACAATTGAGTGCTGTCAACAATCAGATTGTCGAACATCTCGGCAGCATGGTTTCTGACGAGCAGCAAATAGACGCAAACCTTGCGCAAATGAATCAAAAGACGGCGCTTCTGCCCTCGCATTGAGCGATGACTTGGCGTTCGATTCCACTCTTCGGGAGGTGTGCCCGTGCAACCCGAACGTCCGTTTGGTTCCAGGTTTCAGAAGGTCTGTTTCGCGATAGGCATCGTCTTGTGTGCCTGCGTCGTCGCGATTTGTGCCGTCCAGTCGAACCGCGCGAAACAACTAGCAAAACATAACCTCTTTCAGCTCGTCGGGAACTTAGACGTCACCACTTCCCAAATCCTCCAGAACACGCGACAGCTCGACGTTCAAGTAAACCATGTGGCAGGACAGTTGAATGAATTGACAACGCAGGAGGACATTCTCGACCAGCAGCAAAGAACCGGGCAGGCCCTGTCCGCGCAGCTATCCACACAAGTGGTGTTAACACAGAGAAACGTGGCCCTGATGCAACAAATCCTGACCGCCGAGGAGCACGCCGGTACAGCCGCGATGAAGGTACAGCGCGGATCGCAAACCTTGGCCAGCGTCATCGCACACAATAACACCGTGCTGTCCCAACTCGACAGCACGCTTGGCACGGCCAACAGCGAAAGCAATCAACTCTCTGCACAAATGGATAGTTTACTCGGTGCCCTCGAAACCTCGAAGCAAGAATTCCGCCTGTTTGGCCAAGTCGACCAAATACTCGGTGGAAATCCGCTGGGTGGTGCGACCAGCGTCCTCGGGCAGGCGACTGGCGGGCTGTTGGGAGCAAAAAATCCGCTCACGCGTGTGACAGGTGGGCTTACCCACGCCCTTGCCGGCGGCGGATCGAATGCGCAGTCGTCGAGTTCCAGCGGGTCAGGACAAGGCACGTCCGCTCAGTCGACACAAAACTCGACTTCTGACAACAGTACATCCAACTCCGCGAGTGGAGCTTCCCAAGGAGGATTGCTCGGTGGCCTTCTCGGGTCGTTGAACTAATGTGAGCCGAGCACATCGCACGACTGTTGCTCACTTCATTTGAGAGGAAGATTTCGCTTGGGCGCGAAACGCATCTTAACCTGGGTCTCGACTTGCCTGTCGTTGGCTGGACTGGGCGTGTTCGGCTACAGCATGACGCAACAAACGCACATACAGTCACAAATGAACCACACGATGACGACGATGAACAAAGATGTCGCCGAAACGACCCCGCTTGTCGCAGCGACATCGAAAGCCTTGGCACCACTCGTTGCGACGACGGACGCGCTGAGTCAAATCGAACAGCAAGAATCGAAGACCGTCCTTGACATTTCTGCCATGAACGCACATCTGCGAACCATCGGCGCTAGCGAACAGCAGGTACTGACCGGGATGACCGCACTTTTTCAGGCGACGTCCGACGTGAACAGGGGGTTGGGCGACGTGACATCGACGACGGACAGCGTGCTCTCCGCCTCGGAGTCCTCTGCATCGGGTGCAAGCGCCGAAACGTCGCACATCGGTACGCTCAACCAGCAGACGGCGGACGTCATTTCACAATTGAATCAATTAAACAACAAGCTGGCCGCACTCAAGCTCTTACCCTAACGCGGCAGCGGCATTGTAGATCGATCAGTCGCCCGATCCCGCTCTGACTCCTCGTGGGATCGGGCGACTGAACGCCTCCACGGCAATCCCCCATGTACAAGCTCGATCTCGCAAATCTACCTTCTCAAACAACAAACGTTTTTTGACAAAATATTCGATATTTTTATTTAAGCAGGAGGAAAATGCCAAGTATTGTCGAATCTCCACTATTAAGCTCGATAATTGAAGAGGAGGAATTGTCATGTTTAAGAGTCAGAAGCTCGTAACAATCGGCGTCCTCGTTGCCCTCGCAGTAGCAGCAGTGGCAGAAATCCCTTGGGTCTAATCAATTTCATCACAAGAAAAGGACCTTCGAGGTCCTTTTCTTGTGCTAAGTCCCACAAACCTACTGCATGGAGAGAGTACTGTGCCTTATTTTGTTATACTAGGAATCATCCTATCGGTCATATCCGGACGGCACTTATCCACCCTTCTTCAATTGCGATTTAAGCAAGGCTGGCTAATGATTGGCGGATTAGTCTCGCAACTGATTCTGAACAGTCTGCCCGTCTCCCACGGAATCACAGGGCCTTGGATTCTTGATCTCTGCTTCTCAATATTTATCGTTGGGCTGTTTTTCAATTGGCACATACGCGGCGTCCGATGGATCGCGATCGGCGCGTGCTTAAATTTGTTCATTATCGTTTTGCACGGTGGCGCAATGCCTGTTTCCTTAGGTGCCTTTCACGCCCTCCACCCGCACGGAGCGTTGCCTCATGTCGGCTCGCGGCACGTCATGACGTCACAAGCGGTTGGGTGGTGGTTAGCGGACTGGATTCCCGTCCCTCCGTTCCTCATGAGTCCTGGGGACATCATCGTTGGGCTTGGGATCATCGTACTTGTTTACAGCAACTCTTCCAAACGAGGAGCGAAGGATGTTGTTCAAAATTAGGCGTCTATATCAGTGGGCGCTATTTGCTTCTGGAGCGATGGTACCAGTCGCAGCGCTCGTCCATCTGGTGAATCACACAACCGTCGAGCTGGTTATCGCATCATGCCTCGCGTTCTGTTTGGGTCTATTCCCGATTTACCTCCCCAAAGGTGTCATTTGGGGGGCAGGAATCATTACAACAATTTACATTCTGTTGTCACAGGGATTTTTTGCAGCTTGTACGCCGATGTTGTTTTGTACGCTTGGGGAATTTCTTCGACACTATAAATGGAAGATAGCGAAGATCCGATGGTATCGCTTCATGGTGACCTCGGGGATGTTTTTATACAGCCTATGTGCGAGTGCCGCGGTGAGCCGCTATACACAGACTTTCCCGCCATTCTTTCACATCTTTCTGTCACTCACCTCGTTTGAGATTGTGAACCTTCTTCTGTTCGTAGGAATTCTCTTATCGCTGAGACAGCCAGCTCGGTTAGGCGAGACCTTCGGGATGTTTAATTTTATCCCGCTGTTGGCGACGTCCACACTGCTGACCATGTACGTGGCATTCGCTCATACAGCATGGTTCGCCCTTTTGGTCGTGATTTTGCTCACCTGTTTCGTGTTGCTATCCCGACAGTTCCTGCAAGCGGTCAACTCTCGCGACCAAGCGGAGCGCCAATACGAACTGATTGCGCATTACACGACCGATTTGATCATGGTGGTAAATGCAGACAACGTGATTGCATACGCATCCCCATCGCATGAACAAGTGTTTCATGTCGATGCGAGCTCGCTCGTGGGCAAGCGGATCGACGAAATCAGCGACGACGGGCCTACCATTTTCGCCACCATCAATCGGATTCGGCAGGATGGAACACATGAGCGACAGGAGATCACGCTCGTGATGAACGGCCAGCAGCTTCCAGTGGAGACAGAATTCTCTCCGGTCCTCAACGAGAGCGGAGACGTCTTTGACGTCATCCTCGCTTCGAGGGACATCACCGAGAGGCTGCGCCAACAGGAGTATTTGGTCCATTCCGAAAAACTTGCGGTCATCGGTCAGTTGGCGGCTGGCGTCGCGCACGAGATCCGCAATCCCCTGACGGCGGTCAAAGGGTTTGTTCAAGTCCTGAGGAGTGATTTTGATGCCTATTCGCAGTCTTCGTATGACATTGTGTGGTCAGAACTGACGCGGATCGAAGAGATCACGTCCGAGTTGCTGTTGCTCGCGAAACCGCAAAAGGCGGAATTCAACACGGTCAACCTAGTGCCAGTGATGAAACACTGTGTGACATTGCTCGAGGGCCAGGCGCACAAGCGCGATGTCTATTTCGATCTCGCCTGGGACCATGCAGTTTACGTCGATTGCAACGAAAACCAAATCCGCCAGGTCTTCGTCAACCTATTGAAGAACGCGGTCGAGTCGATGGAGGATGGCGGCGTGATCACGATTGCTGCACGCCTAGTCGAGGATGTCGTCACCATCTCCATCCGCGACGAAGGGGTCGGCATCCCTGAGGAGCTGAAGGCTAGCCTCGGCGACCCATTCTACACGACGAAGGAAAAAGGGACAGGCCTCGGCTTGATGGTCGTCTATAACATTCTCAAAGAACATCAGGGAAGCATCGAGATCCACAGTGAGCCAGGCCTCGGCACCGAAGTCGTCATCATGTTGCCGAACTCAAGCTCCAGTGCCGTTCTGCAAGCGTCCACCCCAAGTGACCATGGCATGACCGCCACTCGATGAACCATGACCAGGGCAGTTCCCAATGTGTCGTCCTCGCACGGACGTGGACATGACACAGGACACTGCCCTGTGATTATGCGGGCTAAGACACCTGCGCATCGTCCCTCTGGGCAATACGCAAGAGAAAGTACTGAATACTATCGACCAAAGCTTCCCAACTCGCCTCAATCACGTTCTCCGAAACGCCGATGGTCCTCCAGACGTCGAAGCCGTTTGTGGATTCGATTAACACGCGCACCTTCGCCGCTGTCCCTTCCTTCTCGTCCAGCACGCGCACCTTGTAGTCAGTCAGATGCATCGTGTCGATCACCGGATAAGACGGCATCAACGCCTTTCGCAGTGCATCGTCTAAGGCATTGACTGGCCCATTTCCCTCCGCGACGGTATGAACGGTCTCACCGGCGACGACGAGCTTGAGGATGGCCTCGGACGTGATGGACGAATCGACGCTCATGGTCGCCTCGACGCGCATCGCTTCGACGTCAAAGAAGGAGCGGTAATCGCCAAACTTCTTCACAAACAGCAGTTCCTGCGAGGCCTCCGCGCCTTCAAACTGATACCCCTGATACTCCAGCTCCTTGATTTCCGTGAGCAATTGCCTCATCTCGTCTTTTCGATCCCGCACGTCGACACCAAACTCCTCAGCTCGGTGCTGCAAATTAGACAGTCCAGAGAGTTCCGAGACCAGTACCCGGCGCCTGTTTCCCACGAGTTCCGGTCGAATGTGCTCGTATGTCTCCGGATTGCGCGCGATGGCACTGACGTGGATGCCCCCCTTGTGTGCAAACGCGCTGTGCCCAACAAACGGCTGATAGCTGTGCGGCACCAGGTTCGCGATTTCGCCCACAAACCTCGCGATCTCGGTGAGGTGTACCAGATGATCCTGCGATGGGAGGCAGTTCCTGCCCATTTTTAACTCGAGGTTCGGGATGATGGATGCGAGATTGGCATTGCCGCACCGCTCCCCGATTCCGTTGATGGTGCCGTGAACCATAGTCGCCCCTCGCTCAACCGCCGCGAGTGTGTTTGCGACCGCCAGTTCACAGTCGTTGTGCGTGTGGATCCCCACTGGCACGGGGAGCGCTTCCACCACCGCACCGACGATCTCGGCCACTTGATACGGCAAACTGCCACCATTGGTGTCGCACAGCGTAACCCAATCAACGCCTGCGTCGGCGGCCGCGCTCAACGTCGACAAGGCATATTCGGGGTTGTAACGATAGCCGTCGAAAAAGTGTTCCGCGTCAAAGATCACTTCGCGGCCGTGGCGTTTTAAGTACGCGACGGAGTCGGCGATCATCCGCAGGTTTTCCTCCAGTGTGACGCGCAACGCTTCATGCACGTGAAAGTCCCAGGCCTTGCCCACGATGGTGATGGCGGGCGCCTGAGAATCCAGCAACACTCGCAATCCTTCATCCTGTTCAGCCGTCACACCTGGACGCCGCGTACTCCCAAACGCGGTGAGTTTCGCATGCTTCAGTCGAAGACTCGACTTGGCACTTTGAAAGAAATCCTGATCCTTTGGGTTGGCACCAGGGAATCCGCCCTCGATGTAAGCAATCCCCAGCTCGTCGAGCTTTTGAGCAATTCTCAGCTTGTCGACTACCGTGAGACTGACTCCCTCGCCCTGGGTGCCGTCGCGAAGGGTTGTGTCTAGCAGTAAAACCCGTTTCATGTCCACTCAGCTCCACGCCTTTTCTTTATAAAAAATCTCACTATTTAGATTATTTATTTTAGCAGTTTCTTTCGGTTTATGCACCCGAAAATTCTAAATTCAGTGGCCTCATCTCACATAGGCGAGCTCTAATGCCTCACGCTCGCTAGCCCGTAGCCAATTTTCTTTTTATTTTCGGCGTGACAACCGATATAATGCAAAAAGTAAGTCAATAGCCGGACTTTTCCTGAGGAGGGAATCTTATGACCGCGAAACATTTAGCCGATACGACCACCCTCAACAACGGTGTGCAGATGCCATGGTTTGGCCTCGGCGTGTGGCAAACCAAGGAAGGTGACGAAGTCGAACAAGCGGTGACGTACGCGCTGAGCGCCGGGTACCGCCACATCGACACGGCAGCCGCTTACAAAAACGAGCAAGGCGTCGGCAATGCCATTCGCAAATCTGGCATCGCGCGCGAAGACCTGTTCGTCACGACCAAATTATGGAATGCAGACCAAGGCTACGACACGGCACTCCGTGCCTTTGAGGAAAGCAATCGGCGCCTCGGCTTGGAATACGTCGATCTCTACCTCATCCACTGGCCTGTCAAAGGAAAGTACAAAGATTCCTGGAAAGCACTCGAAAAGCTATATAAAGACGGTGTTGTGCGCGCCATCGGCGTGAGCAACTTCCACATCCATCACCTCGAGGACCTACTGGCGGACGCTGAAGTCGTTCCTGCCGTAAACCAGGTGGAATGTCACCCACTCCTGGCCCAAACCAAGTTGCGCTCCTTCTGTGCGGATCACAAAATCCAGTTTGAAGCCTGGAGTCCGTTGATGCAAGGTAACCTGGATCATGGTGCACTGGTCGACATCGCCAAGAAGTACAATAAAACGCCGGCCCAGGTGGTCCTGCGCTGGGACTTGCAGCATGATATCGTCACCATTCCAAAGTCCATTCGCGAAGCGAGAATCGTCGAAAACGCGCAGGTATTCGATTTCGAATTAAGCAGCGAGGATATGGCTGCGATTGACGGACTGAACGAAAATCGTAGATTTGGTGCTGATCCGGACAACTTCAATTTCTAAACACTCCCCAGCAAGTCGCACTGCACTTATGGCACGGTCCCGCTGTTCTCCTGACCGAGGTGCTTGACCGACAGGTAGAACCAGCGGGCCGATGCGCTGGTCGTGCATCCATAGATCCCGGAACAGCCCGCAAAAAGAGGTTAGTCGGCTTGCCAACCTGGCAAACCTACTAACCCCCGCTTTGCACTCGCGCGCAAACGGTCGCGCACCTGACTTACCTTTATTTTAGCGGTTCCACATCGAACCCAGCTTCCTTCCAAGCCGCAGTGCCACCACTGATGTAGGAGACGTCAGTGAACCCCATCTGTTTCAGAAGATAGGCGCCGATGGCTGCCTGTCCGCCCGCACCGCAAGTCACAATCACAGGACGGTTGCGGTCCGCCAGGCGAGCGTCACGAAGATGCTCCGGCAGTTCCAAGTCGGCACGGATCGGCAACATGCCCAGAGAGATGTTGACACTGCTTGGGATCAACCCACATGCGCCAGCGTCTGCCGCGTCCTGTACGTCAATCACCAACGTGTCTGGATTCGCTTGAATCTTTTCCTTCGCTTCCGCTGAGGAAATACCTGGTACATTCTCGCGTGCTTTTCCGACAATGTCCGCAAACTTTAGCGCCATATCAATTCCTCCTCGGATAACGGTTCCATGTCGGGCGAATTTCAAATCAATCCCGACGCGAAATCCAAAACTTTCTTGTTCCTGTTCATTATAAACCTGTACCCACTCGAGACAAAAGTACTTGCTGACGATTCGCCGGCCGGGCATAGGCTGCACTTCCTCCCATTCGCATGGCCGATTCACTATACTGGGAGAGAGAATAGAAAGGACGTGTGAGATCTTGACGCCACGAAGAGTGTTGATTATCGGTGCAGGGTACGGCGGCATGGCGGCCGCGGTACGCCTCCAAAAGCATCACATTCCATTTACCCTCGTCAACAAACACGACTATCACTACTTTAAGACGCTCTTACACGAAGCTGCTGGCGGTAGACAGGACGTCCAAACCTACGCCATCGCCCTCACGGACGTTCTGGATCAGCCGACGTCGACCGTCGTAAAGGATGTGGTGACCGCGATTGATTACGAAAACGCACAGGTTCGTGGTGAACACTCGTCCTACTCATATGACACGTTGATTGTGGCACTTGGCAGCCAAACGTCGTACTTCGACATACCGGGGCTGCACGAGCACGGCCTCGTGCTGAATTCACTGGAGGGTGCGAAGCGCATCCGCGAGCATATCGAACACACCTTCCTCGCCTACCAAACTCAGCATGATGCATCGATGCTTCGCGTCGTCATCGGAGGCGGCGGATTGACCGGGGTCGAACTGGCAGGGGAACTGGCGGACTACCTCCCCCATTTGCTCAAGCGTTACAAGATTCCCGTGAATGACTACGAGCTGGCGCTCGTCCATGCCCACGACGAGATTCTCCCTGGGGTCGACGAACAACTTCGCAAGGTTGCGGCGGAAAAACTGGCAGCGCGAGGCGTCAAACTCGTGCTTGGACGCCATGTGATTGCGGCGAGCGACGGTTCGATCTCACTGACAGGTGGATTAACGATGGAGACGCGGACGTTCATCTGGACAGGAGGCGTTGAGGCAAGCCCGCTTGTGCGTGCTTCCCGCTTTTCCGTCGACTCGAGAGGGCGCGCTCGAGTAGATGCATATCTCCAGTCTGAAGACGACCCCCGCGTGTATATCATCGGCGACGCAGCTCGATTTGAGAGCCCCGCGGGCGAGGTGCTGCCCCCCACTGGTCAAGTCGCAGAACAAATGGGAGATCACGCCGCGCGCAACCTGATTCATCTCTTGCACAACGAGACCATGGAACCGTTCGAATTTCACAACCGAGGTCTGGTCGCGTCGCTCGGGCCCAAATACGGCGTGGCTGAGGTGGGCCACCATCATGCGCGGGGTTTGGCAGCGTTGATGTTGAAGGACGGATCGAAAATGAAGTATCTGATGCATCTAGGAGGCCCACAGGTCCTCTTTGAGAAGAGAAAGCAATGGATTGAGATTTGACCCAAGTAGTACGCTCAGTTTGGCAATGAAACGTGTAGGCGGTAGCTATCAGCCGTACATCTGACGTACGCGTGACGTACGCGCGAACTGCCCCACGTTTCATTGTCATCCTGTGACGAAGGTGAATTTAGAATGGATACGTATAGAGTCCATAGCGGCTGAACCGCTCGATGGCCTGCCTGCGGCTCGTCTCGTCCCCTTGCAACTCCTTGTCCACGTGGGCGATATACGTAGCCGTTTGCGACTTGTGGGCCTTCCACGCAAGGTACACCTTCTCCCAAACCGCACTCGTGTCGAGGACGACGTCGCACGGCCCTAGGACCTCCTCGTGCCCCCGGGAAAACGCCTGGCACTGCAGGACCGGCCGCACGTGTACCGGCAGCTTGGCCATCGCCCGAACGGTAGCGTGTGCGATGGCCTCGTGGTCAGGGTGTACACAATAACCGGGATAGTACGTGATGACGAGCGACGGATTGACTTCCTCGATGAGGCTGGAAATCAGCGAAGTCAGATACTCAGGATCTTCAAATTCGAGTGTCTTATCTCGAAACCCCATGAGACGCAAGTCTTCGATGCCGAGGTGTCGGCAGGCCTCTCGCAGTTCTCTCTCTCGGACTTGTGGCAGTGTTTCGCGGTTGGCAAACGGTGGGTCCCCCATGTTGCGCCCCATTTCCCCCAATGTGAAACAGGCGTAAGTAATCGGTGACCCAGCTTCTGCGTGCAGTGCGATGACACCCCCGGTCGCCATCGTTTCGTCGTCCGGGTGCGGAAACACGACCAACACATGCCTTTCCAATGAACGTTCCTCCTATGCTCAAAAGACGCAAGCAACACGGCAACAAATGACCAATGATGGTGCTGTACTATTTGCAATTTACCAAATAAGCGATCAAGATTGAAGTGTGGTCCGGAACCAGGTGGCCCCACCGAGTCGCGACAACATGCTGCTCCGCCCACGCAAGGGAAACGCAATCCGGTAGTATTCGGGGTAGATGACCAAACTAGGGGGTCCTCATGGACACAGATATCTGTGCAATGGAAACTTCACAGCGGTCCCTATGGCGCCATCATGACTTCCTATCCCTGTGGTTTGGGCAGTCGATTTCAACCGTCGGCTCGCGCATCACTGGTGAGGCATTGCCGCTCGCCGCCGTATTGACACTGCATGCTTCACCACTTCAAATGGGCTGGCTCCAACTCGTGGCCGCCGTCCCGGTCCTGCTCTTGGGCATGCCCTTCGGCGCGATGGTCGACAGGCACACCCGGCGCCCCTTTCTCATTTGGGCTGACCTACTGCGCTTCGCGCTGCTCCTGGCGATACCCGTAACTGCACTGCTCGGGCATCTCGCCATGTGGATGCTATTTGTGATCTACCCCGTCCTCGGGCTCTTGACACAGATATTTAACACGGCATATCAAACCTATCTCCCGGGTCTCGTCGGTCGTACGAATGTAGTCGAGGCGAATACCAAGCTCAGTATCACGAGCTCAGTCGCGGAAATGATCGGCCCAGCGTTAGCCGGCACGCTCGTACAGGTATTCACAGCCCCTATCGCGATTCTGCTCGACGCCTGCTCGTACCTCGTCTCCGCCATGACGCTGCTGCGCATCCGCCATAGTGAACCGAAACAAAGACAGCCTCGCCAAGCAGTCTTCGATGAATCACCCGTGACTTCCGCTTTGCAGCTGCTGCGCGACGTTCGCGATGGCATTCAGTACATCGCTTCCGACAAAACGCTCGTCGCATTGACTGCCGGGGCAGGCGTTTCGGCGCTGTTTGCTGGCATCATCTTCAACATGGACGTGCTGTACGCAATTGACACGTTACACCTGCACGCCGCCCAATTCGGATTGACCGTGACGTTTGGCGGAATTGGAGCGCTCCTCGGGGCCGCGCTGTGCCAACGGATGGTCAGAGCGTTCGGTTATGGACCGGCCCTTGTCGGAGCGGCCATCCTCAGCGGTCTATTCAGTTGGTTCATTCCGCTCGCGCACGGCAGCGCGTGGCAAGCTACGCTCTTTCTGATGGCGGCGCAACTGTTTGGCGATTTGTTCGGCGTCGTGTTCGAGGTCCTTGAATCGAGTCTGCGGCAAGTTGTTGCAACAGATGTGATGTTGGGACGCGTGAATGCCACATTGAACTTACTTGGCAATGTGTTAAATCCAGTTGGTGCCGTCGTTGGCGGGCTCATCGCCACCGCATTGAGCCTGCGACTGGCGATGGTCGTCGGCGTCATCGGCATCACGCTAGGCGCGCTCTGTCTCTTCATCGGGCCGATTGTCCGCCGCAAAGCACTGCCCGGAGCGCTTTAATCTAATCTTCAGACGCCACGATTCGACGGACTTCGCATCGCTGACTTCGTACAATACAGTTCGAGTACTTCGACCTATCCCTACTTCGGACAGTATGACGCCGTGTCATACTGTCCTTTTTTTGTCACTTCCCGAAGGGCAGAGGTTATCGCCGCTCGCTGCCACACGCGTCCACGTGCTAGACCCGGACGACATAACCGCCGTTGAGGGTCTCCAGGGACCGATGCCCCGAGAGCGCCAACTGCAAATCGAGCTCTGCTTTCCACTGTTGCAACAATTCCACCACGCCTTCACGCCCGCCGGCCGCCAGCGCGTAGGCATAGGGACGCCCCAGGAGTACAGCGTTCGCACCCAGTGCCATCGCCTTGGCGACGTCCGCGGCGCACCGAACTCCGCTATCCATCATGACCAAGTAATCCGGTTGCACGACATTCCGTACGTCGACCAGCGCATCCAGAGCCGCTACGCCGCCGTCGACCTGGCGCCCACCGTGATTGGACACCACCACGCCTTCAAGCCCCATCGCCTCCACGCGCGCTGCATCATCTGGATGAGTGATACCCTTAACGAGAACAGGCAGGTCGGTCATGTCGCGAATTTCGGCGAGTTGCTTCCATGTGAAGGACGGATTGACATAGATCGATAAAAATTCTTGAATGGCCGCCTGCGGGTTCTCGCGGGGTGACTGGCTGAGGCGGGAGCAGAAGGCGGGATCGGACAGGAAGTTCGCCATCCCCTCGCCGTGCAAGAAGGGGAGATACGCGTGCTGGAGGTCAGCTTCGCGCCATCCAAGCATCGTCGTATCGACAGTGACCACCACAGCGGAATACCCACTCGCCTGTGCACGCGCTAAAAAGCTCGAAACGACATCCCGGTCCTTCCCCGGGTACAACTGAAACCACCGCACCGACGTCCCCATCACTTGTGCCACCTGCTCCATTGGGACCGATGAGACCGTACTCAGGATAAACGGGATCTTCGCATCTGCGGCAGCCTTTGCAGAGGCGAGTTCGGCGTCGCGGTGGAGTATCGCCTGAACCCCAATCGGTGCAAGCAACAACGGAACGGGAAACTCCATGTCGAGCATCGACACGGACAGATCTCGATCCGCCACATCTCTCAGCATCCTCGACCGAATCCGATAGTGAGAGAAGGCTTCACGATTGGCCTTCATCGTATCCTCAAGTCCCGCTCCGCCTTCGAGATACCCCCATGCGCTTTCTCCAAGCACTTCCCGCGCGGCCTGTCTCCAACCGGCTAGTGACACGGGCCAGGGCCAACTGGACCTGCCCTTGGTCGACTCCCCGTAGATTCGCAACTGTGCGTCAAACCCGAACTGACTCATGCTCCTTCTCCTCCCTGCCCACGATGAATGCGCTTCCATGATCATATCGCATCCACCTGTCCTGCGGGCAGCTAATTCGCGCGATGCAGGTACAGCACGCAATTGGCGACGGCCGCCACGCAGTTCCTCACGCGTCATTTCCGATGGTGTCGATGAGGATCTCGCGAAAGTGTCGAGCCGCACTGGAAATCCGTCGGTTTCGCAGCCACACTAGAGCAGTGTCCGACTTGATCGCGGGTGTGATCTCTGCGTACCGCAAAGAACCCGCTGGGCGCAAATGAACAGCCAACTTGGGGACGATGGCAATGCCGAGGCCAGCGTCGGCTAGCGTAAGCAACGTCGCTACGTCCGGGCTCTCACAGATAATTTTGGGGGTAAAACCAATATTTTGGCACATCTCGACAAACATTTCAAATAGACCCTTCCCACCTTGCCCGTGCAGCACCATCAGCGGATAGTCCCGGAGCGCCTGGATTGAAATCGTCCGCTCTGTCAGCACGTCCCATGTCGGAGGTTCGATGGCGACCAGCGACTCGGCATTGAGGCGTACCATCTCCAAGTCGTCGGACTGGATCGGCAGCCTCGTGATGCCCAACTCAATCACACGCTCGTGCAGCAATTCTTCCACTCTCTGGGTGTCGCCTTCCCACAGTTCAAACGTGACTGCCGGATACCGTTCCTGTGAAATCCGAATGGGCCGTGGCAGGTACGACACACAGGACATGACGGTGCCGATGGACAGTTTTCCGCGAAGGCCAGCGCCGTGCTCCTTGACTTCCGAAATCATGCCGTCGACCGAATTTAAGATCTCCTTTGCCCGAACGTAAAACATGCGCCCAGCCTGGGTCAATTCGATGCTCTTATTGGTGCGCTCGAGCAACGTCACGCCAAGTTCCTCTTCGATTGCCTTCAACTGCAGACTCAGCGGTGGTTGAGCCATGTGCAGTCGTTGGGCAGCACGCGTGATCTGGCCTTCGTCGACAATCGTAACGAAGTAAAGAAGTTTCTTTAGGTCCACGAAAACACTCCTCACGTGAAGCGGATTGCGCTGCCCAGTCACGAAACAGGGCAGGCCGCCTCTCCCGACGAATCTGTCGTCCTCTCCTACCATATTCATTCATAAAACATATGTTATATCAATATTATATATATTTTATGTATAAAAGGGGCCGTGCTGAAGGGGAAATCGTCGCGGGATACCGCGAATTTGAGGGACCGTTTGGCGAGTTTACAGGCAGCTATTCGGATGCCCGCCGTCAACGGTGATTCAGATTCACGCCGTCTACTATCGGAACAACCTCCAGCGCAGATGGACCGCTATCAGATTCACCCTGCCATCGCGCCAAGGCGAAACACGAATTGACGACCCGATGGCTCGCCCACTGCGCAACATGGGACGGGTGGAGGTTTGTTCCCTCCACCCGTCCCATTGCCAACTATACAAGGGGCGATTTCGCCCTATATCGGCATCCCTTTACGTCGTGCTGCCAGCGGAGCCCAGCGCGCTCACCAACTTTGCACCGTTGGGACTTCCAAGTCCAGTGCAGGCATCCCAGCCTGGTCGAGCTTGATACGCCTCAGTTGACCCATTCACATCATTGTTGCCACTGGTGATGTCATGGAAGGCACCTGCATCACTTGGCAGCCCGTAGAGAATCGGGTTGAGAAAGCCAACCGGGTGGCCGAGTGTGTAATTCGCGATGGCGATGAGCCCAGCCCAAAGCGGCGCGACGGCGCTCGTTCCGCCAATGGCCAACTGCTGTCCATCGACGAGTACCTGATAGCCGGTGGCCGGGTCCGCATCGCCTGCCACGTCGGGCACGCCCCGTCCGACGTGGCCGCCCGGATTTGCAGACGGCGGGACGTTCGCGTTCGCTTGCCAACTGGGCAGTGCGAATACGTCACTGACCCCGCCGCCGGAAGCGCCGCCATTCGCCCCGTCGTTCCACACCACCTCACTCTCGATGGTGCCATTCGATCCGGTGAGGCGCGTCCCCCCGCACGCCAATACGTAGGGCGAGGAAGCCGGAAAATCGACATGAACTTCACCGTCGTCGACACTGTCCGCAGATCCATCATCTCCGGATGCGCAACAAACCGTGACGCCTAACGCTGCAGCATCCTGAAAGGCACTGTTCATCGCTTGCATCGCCTGCGTGGTCCAAGAACTCTCTGCCCCACCCCAACTAATTGAGAGCACGGAGGGCTTGTTCGTCGTGTCGTGGATGGCCGTCGTGATGGCGTCAAGGAACCCGGCGTCCGTATTTGGCGCAAAGTACACCACAATCTTAGCGCCAGGTGCGACCGCCGCTGCGACTTCAATGTCGAGATCGACTTCTCCGTCCGGGCCATTCGAGTCGCCCGTTGGCTGATTGGTTGCCCCATCGACAGAGACGGACGAAATCGTCGGCGTGGCGACGCCAAGGCTGGAGAAGTACTCCTCTAAGGCGTCGAGGCTGTACCCCCCACCCAGTTCAATGATACCGATGCACTGGTCGTCACACGTGATATTCTCCGGAAAATTGTATAGCTGAGCCACCTGCACAGGCGTATAAGACATCTCTGCAGCAAGTGCGCGCATATCTACCGCTTCGCCCTGATGGATGCGGAAATGAGGTTTCGTCTGTGGTCGGTTATCGAGCCCCAGCACCGCGACGACAATGTCCGAGAGTTGGGCGGGAAGGTGAATGGCACCGGTGCGACCCCGATACTTGAAGTCCGGGTGCTCATACAGTGCGAGCTCAACCCCAAACGCCTCGTGAAAGGACGTCACAGAGCCAGACAACCCTACGGTCGCTGCAGCCGCATTCACGTGGTCCACCGTGAGACCGTGCTCTTTTGCGAAGTCCTCCACGATCTTCAGGTCGTCGGCATCCACCGCATGGGCCACCGCGAACTCCTCATGGCTCATATGACGGCGCTTCGCGAGCGGGACCTTGCTCAGTTCTTCAACCGCCTGGGCAAGTTTCTCGGATGAACAGCGGCGCAGATACATCGTCACCGAAATGCGCTCGCCGAGATCTGCCGGACCGACATGTTTCGCGCCAGGGACAGCCTTGCGTTCACTGCCTGGGATGGGCGTGTGTGCCCCACGTTCGCGAGATTGCATAGAACTCTTGTCCAAACACATCATACTCCTTTCCGGGTGAGAGAAATGAGACGACAGGTTGAGTATTCATGATAACATAACGAATCTTAAAATAACTCCAAGTTGCCCGAATTCCCGCTTCAATCGACCCGGAAAGCGCGAAGGCTGCCCCGACTGCGCCAGCCTGACGCCATCGGGACAGCCCGTGTCCTCGATCAAGATGATGATCAATCGTTATCCGTGCGCACCGCCCACGACCGCAGTCCCCTAGCGGGATTCGCTGTCGAGGATGTCGCCGGCATCGGCGGTGGCTGCAACCTCCGCCAGTTTTTCCAACGTGTTGAGCAGTTGCTCTACCTCATTCGGCAGAAGTTGAGCCAGGTGATGATCCACCAAGCGGTTATGCATGTCCACTGCGTTATCGATCACAGATTGAGCGAAATCGGTCAACATCACATTGACCACTCGTCGATCCTCCGTGTCGCGCTCCCGACTGACGTATCCATGATTCTCCAAACGATCCAGCATCACTGTGATGGCGCTTGGCTTCACGTCCATCTTCCCCGCTAATTCCGAGACGGTGCATCGACCCGCCTCACGAATGTGATAAATCATGAAGATCTGCCCTTTGGTCAATCCCTCGATTCGGTTCACAACAGGCTCGGCAATGCTCTTGCCAAGCTTGCGCAACGCGACTTCCAACCGACCTGCGGCAGGGCTCAGCGTATGGGTCAACTGCGGTTCCTCCTCCATGCAGGATCACCCGAATGAAATTTAACGAGTCAACATTTAAACCATAGAAATGTAGCAGCGCAGAGTCAATCATTTTAAAGACTAAAATAATACCAAATCCCTTCGATTCACGAATTGTTCACAGCCCTAGTCCATTTTCCGGTTTGACGGGGAACACTTCGGGCACGGTAAGAAAAGCTGAAAGGAGAATGGCCTTGCTATACGACTGTCTGATCATCGGCGGCGGCATCGCGGGGTTACAGGCCGCCATTCAACTTGGGCGCTATCGACACGCCATTTTGGTCATTGATTCGAATGCGGGCCGCTCAAATATTTGCCGTGCCTACCATAACATCATTGGTTGGCCAAGCGGCATAAGTGGTCCCGAACTGCGGCGAGTAGGCCGCACTCAAGCAGAGAGCTACGGCGTCGAATTTATCGAGGCTGAGGTGTCACACGCCGGGAGCCACGAGGAGGCATTTCAAGTTGAAACCCGCACAGGCGCGGTCTACCGAGCCAGGACCCTCCTCGTCGCAACTGGGCTCGTGGACCGAATTCCGGACATTGAGGGCATCCACGCGTGCCTGGGTGCAAGCGTCTACGTGTGCCCTGACTGCGATGGGTACGAAATTATCGGTCATCCAACGGTCGTCATCGGATCGGGGAACGTCGGTGCCCATATGGCCCTGACGCTGTCCTACTGGTCCGACGACCTCACGTACATCGATCACGAACGGACAGGCATCGACTCCGCCTACCGAGAGAAACTTCAAGCAAAACGTATTCCGTATATGGACGTCCCGGTTCGACGGGTCCTCGCAGATGGAGAAACCATCACTGGCGTTGAACTCGCAAATGGACGGCAATTCCCCTTTGAACGTGGCTTTGTGTCCTTCGGCGGCAACATCGTCAGGTCTCAACTCGCAGTCGACTTGGGCGTGACCGTCCTCAAGAACAAGCACATCCCCGTCGACGCACGCACCAAGGAGACCAACGTCAAGGGCATCTGGGCCGCTGGGGACGTGGTGGCACACTCTGAACAGGTAACCATTTCGATGGGCGACGGTGCACAGGCCGCCATTTGGATTCACAAGCGCCTAATGCAGCAGTCCTAGGCCGCGGCAAATGCCACATCCCCCACTTACCGCCATCGCATACTGTGGTAGCGCACCAGTGGGAGGAGGGGTGTTTGAACATGACGGAAGAACCAGCGTCCACGACACTGCAGGATAACTGTCTACGTACGATTCAGGAACTGTTAGAGCGAATGCTCGCACACGTCAACGGGCTCGAACAGACGTTGCTTCGGGAGGCCATTCGGCGAGCGTACCCACGACTGGAGTCGCGAATCCGGGCGGCCTCAACGGAACAAATCACGGAAGAAATCGAGTATCTGCGCACCAAGTTGAACGAGATTTCACCCGAGCAACCACCCATCAAGCCCCGAGGCTCAGCGAAGCGTCCAAAGCAGCCGAAGCGGCGGACGGCACAGTCAAATGGGCGCAACGCACGGCCCACAGGTAGAGCAGGGGCGAGAGCCAACCGATGACGAGCCCTTGAAGTTCACGGTAGCAAGCGTCAGATGCATGTTCCGCGTTACGTCCCCAGCTCACCTCAAGCAGGAAATAGAGTACCGGACGTACTCTATTTCTCTGTTTATGCCGACCTCCATCAGTACACATCCCCGACGCTGCAATCGTTCTCGTGATAACGCTTCCTGAAATTTTGCGCTCGATAGTATTTCGACCACAAAAATAAGCGGATTGGGCGTAGAATAAATGGAAAACACAGAGGGCTGGTGTGGGCATGGAAGTCTGGAAGAGAAACTTGGTCATCTTATGGATTGGATCCTTCATCACGTCGGCCAGTTTCTCGATGGTTATTCCGTTTTTGTCGCTATTTTTAACGCAGATTGGCGTACATAGTCACTTGGCCCTGTGGTCAGGCGCGCTATACAGCGCAGCGTTCTTAGCAGGTGCCATCGCATCGCCATACTGGGGCTCCCTCGCGGACAGGTACGGGCGAAAGCCGATGATCGTCCGGGCGGGCATTGCGCTGTTCCTCGTCTACGTGCTCACTGCGTTCGTCACAAATCCATACGAGCTATTGGGACTGCGCCTGATGCAGGGACTGCTGTCGGGATACATCCCAGGAGCAATTGCGCTCGTCGGAACGAACACGCCAGAGAAACGAGTTGGATTTGCACTTTCCATGATCTCGGCCGCGACGGCGACCGGCGGCATTGTCGGGCCGCTCATCGGCGGTGTGATCGCTCGAATTTGGAGCAATCGCATCGCATTCGCCAGCGCGGGCGTGCTCGTGGCACTCTCGACGATCTTGGTCATTCTGTGGGTGCGTGAAGAGAAGTTCGTACCTGCGGCACATCGTTCGTCCGTGGTCGGAGCGTTTCGCGATGCCGTTCACAACAAGCCTCTGCTGTCAGCACTGATGCTCAACATGTTCACGGCTTTCTCCATCATGACCGTAGAACCAGTCATCACGCTGTACATCGCGCAGTTGAATCACTCGACGACGAACGCATCCTTTATTGCCGGGATCGTGTTTTCGATTTCGGGCATCGCCAGCGTCGTGTTCGCGCCCGTGTGGGGGAGATTTGCGGATAAGATCGGCTTTACAAAAGTGCTTTTATTCGGACTATTCGGCGGGGCTGTATGGACCTTTATGCAGTTGCCGTTCCACAACGTCTTTGCATTTGCCGGCGTTCGCTTTATCTATGGCGCCTTTTTCTGCGCCGTATTCCCAGCGATCAATGGGCTCGTGGTCAAATCGACCGACCCCGACTTTCGCGGTCGCGCCTTCGGCTTAAACCAGACGGCGAACCAGATCGGAAACATGCTTGGCCCGACTGTCGGCGGTTTGGTGGCAGACGTGCTCTCCATCCACGGCGTATTCTGGGTCACCGGGGCACTTCTTACAGGGGTATCGATCACCACGGTCTTGTTTACGAAATCGACACTCACTTCCACGCCATCTGCGGTTCACCGCGAGTCGACGTGAAAAACAGGCGGCAGGTCGTCACGACATGCCGCCTTTCGTCGTGCCTCCTTGTACCACGTTGAAGTACGTCGTAAGTCCTCCCATCTCGTCAACGTCGTCGTCTGGATTCGTCATGTGGTCGAGAATGTGGCAATGAAACATCCACATGCCGGGGTTGTTCGCGACGAACTCGATATCGGCGGTCTCTGCCGGAGCGAGACTGATCACGTTTTCGGAAATCGGTTTGGCGAGCGCGTGCCCGTCTTGCGCGACGACTCGAAAAGTATATCCGTGCAAGTGCATCGCGTGATAACACTGCGCGGTGTTGTTCACGAGTCGAACCACGACGTCCTGACCCACCTTCACGGTCAATTGCGGTGCGTTCGGCGCAGGCTTTCCATCCATGGTAAAGACGTTTTCCATCGGCGAGCTGTCAACGCTCAGTCCACCCAGTTCGAACAGCGCGTCCACGTCGGCTTTCGGGTATTGTTTGCCATGGGCTGGGTCGACAAGCAACACGCCGTGCAATCCAGCGTCAATTTGTTTCGATGCGTCCATATCGCTAAAATACGCATGCGTTCCAACCATATCGGGAGTCACCGTGAACTTGTAGACGAACGACCCTCCAGACGCAATCGGCTTTTGGGACACGCCTGGAACCCCATCCATGTCACTTGGCAGCGAGATCCCTTGCAAGTGCAATGTGGTTGCTTCTGGCAACTTGTTATGCAGGACGATCTGCACGTGATCCCCAACCCGCACCCGAATGAGTGGACCCGGCACGCTCCCATTGTATCCCCAGTCGTTGACGTTGCGAGATTGATACAAACGCCACACCACAGGCGCAGCTGTGAGGGTGAACTGTTTCGTGCCGTCCTTCAACACCTTCGGTACCATGCCCTGTTCGTGCATTAGATCGACCGCAGTTTTGTTTTGCGCCGCAATTTGCGACTGGGTTAAAGCCTGTGATGAGGCGTCCGTCACCCCGACGGCCGATGAACTGACCCCCATCATCGCCATCTGTGGGGTGGAATTTTCAGGCTTCCTAACTGCCCCCGACTGTGTGCCGCTCTGTTGCATCGTCATTCCGCCCATCGAGCTCGCATCTGACGTATTCGATGCAAGCGCGGCACCAGGGTAAAACTTCAGACTGACGAGTGCAAAGCCTAGACAGACAATGCCTACAACAAGCGACGCCTTAGCGGCAAGTATGCGGCGCTGCCCCCGCAATTGCATGCCGACGATGAGAAAAGCGGCCCCAACCGCCAAAATTCCACAGACAAACATCGCCACATCCATCATGCGACACCCCTCACTTCACGTGGATGACGGTCTCAGCGCCACCCATCGCATCCTTCGTGTCATCAGGATTCGTGAGGTTGCTCTCAATCGTGTCGTGGAAGAGCCAATCCCCCGGCTGATCCGCCGTAAACGCCACGTCCACCGTCTCGCTCGGCGCGATGGACACCACGCTGACCGATTGTGGATCTGGCAGCGGCTGTCCGTCCTCGGCGACAATCCGCAACGTGTACCCGTCCAGCGTCATCGCGTGGTAACTCTCACCACTCGTATTAACCAGGCGCAGGAGTACGGTCTGTCCTTGATTCACCGTCAGTTCCGGCGCGTATGGATAGGCCTTGCCATCGATGGTAAAGACGTCTTCAGCGTCGACTCCATCCACTTTTGTGGCGCCCAAGGCAAACAAGGCATCCACGTCGTAGTGAGGCTGCTCAGAGGAGTCGGCGGGATCGACGATGATCACGCCGTTCATGCCAGAGTCGACCTGGAGGTCATCGTCGTAATGACTGTGGTACCAATGCGTCCCGACCATTTGCTGCGTGACAGTAAATTCATAGGTGAACGATCCCCCCGGGGAAATCGGAGGCTCTGGCATATCCGGGACGCCGTCCATGTCGTTTGGCACGGCTAAGCCATGCCAGTGAATCGTCGTTGGCTCCGGTAGGTCATTGTGCACGACAAATTTCACTTTGTCTCCCACTTTGACGCGAATCACTGGACCAGGGACTTGCTGGTTGACGCCCCACGCCTCTTCGGACTTCCCTGGGTATAGCGCCCACTGAAACGTGGAGGCTGTAAAATCAAACTCCTTTGTGCCATCAGACAAAATCTTCGGCTGCATGGCTTGTTCGTTCATCGTGTCCACCGCGATTTTGTTCTGCGCCTGAATTTGAGCAGTCGTGAGCGCCGTCGTGGCAGCATTCGCAGTCGGCACGTTGGTGGATGGCGAGGTCGCACCCCCCGCCGCGCTCGCCGTTGGCAGGGCGATGACACCGAACAGGACGAGCGTTAAACCGAGTAACCCAGTGCCTGCCGCCGCGGCCGCCCAACACAAGCGAGATATCGAGGGACGGTTCATGTACGTTCGCACTCCTGTTCCTTCACAGTTGATGTCGAGATAAAGAAATACGCGATGCGAAACGGCGCATCGGACCACGCAGCCGCTTCGCATCACATCAACGATTAGTTCTTCGGTTGTGCTACACCCGCGTCAGCATAAAGCTTTTTGACATACGCGGCGAATTGGGATTTCGCAGAGCTTTGCGATTCCGCTTCGCCAGTGCTCGGATTGAGGAACAGCGGACGAGCGCTCGGCTTCGAGAAGTTGAACATATTGTTGATAGACCCTGCGACGGCGTCCATCGACTGATCTCCGATGGTGCCGAGATTCCAGTTTTGTTCGATGAACTTGAGGATGGAGGTCTGGTCGGTCAACGTATTGTCCACGTAATTTTGCTTCGCGTACGGAGAAATCACCATGAGCGGCAAACGTGGCCCGTACCCTGCGCGATCTAGGTATGCCCCCGCCTTCGGCGTACCTGCATTGCCTTGGCCATCAAGCGTGTCAGCGTTGATATCGTTCGATTGATTGACGATTGGCGGCATGACGTGATCGTACCACCCGTCAGAGTCGTCGTACGCAATGATAACAGCCGTATTCTTCCACGTCGGAAGCTGCTCAAGCTGGTTGATGGTGTTGGTCAAAAACGTCTGTTCATCGAGGGGATCCGAATAGCCAGCATGTCCATCCTCATAGCCCGGGGCCTTGAGGAAGCTGACGGATGGCAGATGACCAGAATCGGCGGCCGTCCAGAAGTCCGTGAGGTCGTACTGGTGATTCGCTTGATCCGTTTTGCCGATCATGCTCGCGGAAGAAGGCGGGAGGTGCTCCGGGTTTGCCGTCGACTTATAGTATTGGAACGGCTCGTGATGCGGGATGTAATCTGTCGATGTATCGTTTCCGACGTTGGTATGCTGTTCCGATGTGTTGCGGAAACCGCCCTCAAACCAGCCCCAGGTGACGTTCTTGGCGTTGAGGAGATCGCCTACGTTGGTCCCGGTCATCGCGATGGTCTTGCCGGATGACGCCTTATCATAATAGGGGTCTAAATCACTGTAAAGAGTATTGTTGTTGACTGCGCCAGCCACGACGTCGCCAGGAATCGCTGTTCCGCCTTGGTCGACGTTCGCTGAATACGCGACTGCGCCATGTGTTTGTCCGGAGACGAGGTTGATGGCCCCCGGCGAAGACGGGCCAAACGTCGTGCCAAACGAATTGTCGTTGAGTGAAAAATGCTGTGCGTAGTTCCACAGGCCGGTAACCGTGTTCCCATCGTAATAATCCATTACGACATCGGACCCGCGACCGCCGTATTTGACAAACTGGTTCATCAATCCGCCATTCATGGCCGATTGCTCGTCTGTATACCCGTGGTCCATATCCGCCGTCTCTGCCTGGCTGCGGTCGAGTCGCTGTGGATTGACACCATTAGGATTGTTCGTGAGGAGTGGGCCGGTCAACCCATTGACGCTTGGGGTGTTTGACGCCGCCGTAAACTTTGGCTCGCCAGCGGGATTAGCAGCATTTGGGTAGGTTCCGAAGTAGTGATCGAATGAAACGTTTTCGTCGAAGATGACGACCACGTGCTGAATCGGCGTGGTTGTTTTGGTGCCCGTCGAGGTTTGTGTGGCAGTACCTTGTGGCGCAGGTGCCTTGCTTTTGGCAGGCGCTGCAGCGAAGGCAGTCGCCCCTCCTGCAACCAACAGGGAAGCCGCAACTGCTAGGCTCGATACGACCGCCACTGGTTGCTTAAACCGTTCTCTCATTCTCTACGTCCCCTCTTCTCCGAATTGCGTAGATTTTGAATCTTTCAGATAGGAGAATACTGGGCGTCTATGAAGTTTGCGCAAACGAATTGTAAAAATAGTCTAAACACACCGTGAACAAATTGCACGGGAACTGAGTCGCTAGATCCCGGCCGGGGCATATGCAAGCGCTCGGTCGCGCCCCGGCGGGACCTCTTGCTCCACTACTTGCGCCCGCGCCGCCGCGACTCCGCCAAATACATCGCGTAGCCGATCGCATTGCGAGCCACATCCAGTTCCAAGTACCAGATCGGGGGTGGACCAGGTCGCCAGTTGACCTCGAATAGCCAGATGCGGTTTCGCTCGTCAAGGCCGACGTCAATACCCAACTCGTCGTACGCTTGCCCGCTCACCACCTCAAGGTGCTCCGCCAATCCTACTCCGAACTGTTCGAGCGTCCTTCTCATCTGCGAGCTGTCGTCCCCAAATTCATGTTCGAAAAACATGTTCGGAATCATCGTCTGACCACCGCTGCTCAGGTTGGGGATGGGACCATGCCTTCCGGCCAGACGGGGGTACACTGCGGTGGGTGTCCAGCGACCGTGTCTGTCCTTTTGAACATGGACGCGAAAGTCATACGTCACTCCATCTCGAGTCTTTGAAACGATAAATGGTTGCATGAGATGCTCGCTTCCAGCAAGTCGCTTGTCGACCTCTCGTGCCAATTGGGAGGCGGAGTGGACAGTGGATTCACCGTCGCTGATGAGCAAATACCTGCCATCTTGCTGGCGATGGACGCAGACAATTCCCTTCCCCTGATGACCGACTACCGGCTTCAGGACGATTCGCCTGTGCTCGTTGGCGTACTCGACGACATCTTTCGCGACCTGCACACTGCGCGACGGAATGAGGTAGTGGGCGTACGCCTTACCCTCCTGAATCCTCCGGTAAACACTCATTTTATCGCCCACAGAGTGGCTCGTTCTCGGAATGACTTCAAACAGCGCATCGACGAGCCTAGCTCCCCCGCGGCTACGAGGGTAGCTGTCGTTGTAGATGACATCGGGAAACGGCATGGTTCGTTCCCGGTAACGGCCGCCCTCGTAGACGAGCCCGTCGATGGTTTTCGTCTCCAGATGAATGCGCCGCGGCGAAAAGTAGAACAGTTCGGCCCCTTCGAGTTGGGCGACGGCCTGGAACGCGTACACCTTGCGAATCTTCAGCGGATCGCGACGAATGTGTAGATAGCCGATACGCGGCCTCATAGCTCCTCTCCGCCTTCCTGAACGCGGAAGCGAATGTATCCAGCGGCCCGCTCCGCAGCCCGACGGGCGAGTTCAAGCGAGTCCTCGTCAGAGGCGATGACGTACGCGTATCGGTGCCCCATCGATTTCGGCTTTTGAATTCGCTGCCCTTTGGTCGGCTTGATGAACACCTCGCGGACACGCGGCACATTCAAAGCATGCGCTCGCCCTTCCACCGATTCGAGCAGTCCCGTCTCCTTGGCCGTGACAAACTGCGCGTAGACGTACTCGAAAGCTTTGGCCTGCAAATGCAAGTTCTTCCCAAGATATAACCGCAACGTCTGCTCGGCGAGATCGACGCCATAGGCGAAGTCGATCATGCGGTTCATCGCGCTGCCCGACATCCGCGGATTGATCTCGATGACTTTCCATCCGTCGTGACGTCGCCTCAATTCAATGTGGCATGGTCCGTTCTCCAGGCCCATTCGCATGACGATATCCTGTACCGTCTCTCGAAGACTATCGAGGAGTTCGCGCGGAGGCGAAACGAGAACTGCATAGCCAGCGACAATCATGCGACCGCGGTGATTGAGCATGTGCTGCTCGACGATGGCGATGATGTGAATCGTCCGATCTTCGACCAAGACCTCGACCAAGTACTGCGGCCCTCGAATATACTCCTCAATGAGGATCCGCTGGCCTGGGTACTTGTTCGTCAATTGCCGGATACGGTGCCTGAATTGGGCTGCCGAGAACGCGCGAATGACATCCTTTGACCCAGCTGACCCCGGACGCTTCATGACGACTGGATACGTGAGCGACCGGCTGAGTTGAGCGACAGGGCCACGCCCGCCATACACCGTGTAGGCAGGGTTGTATGGCGTGCCAACGAGTGCATCGCGGGTACTGACCTTATCCTCCATGACCGCCATGGCGTCCACCGACAGCCGACCGCCGCCACAGAACCGATTGTGAAGTCGCGCCGCCTTCGACACGTGTGGCTCAATAAAACTGACGATCGCCTTCAAATGGTGGCCTTTCGACTGCAGTTTGCGTATGACGCGTACCAATTTCTTCGCATCGGACAAATCGGTATAGATCATCTCGTCGACGTCTTCGAACTCTGCGCGCGCATCCACAAACGCCTTCCGATCCGTCAACAGAACCGTGGAATACCCCATGTTCGCCGCTGCCCGAACAGCCTCCCGACTCGATCCGATCTTATGACAATCCAGGAACACAATCGTTCGCATCGAACCCCCCCCTCGCTGCCACATACATATGGCGCGAAGGTACAAGTCGAAGCTGATACATGCCCTGTGCACCTGTCCTCCAGGCGCGGTCGACGGCTACTGTACGTGCAAAAACAAAAACACACGCCAACGCGTGTGTCGGCGTGTGTTCCCTGCTGCTTATTTCTCGAAGTCACCAGGCTTGTAAGCGATTTGACGACTGGCCGTGATGACGAGAGAAGACTCGTCTTCACGGTACGAGACGGAGCCATCTCCGGTGTAAAACCAGAGTTTCTCGACGGCCTTGCCGCCTTCTTCCTTGAAGATAAACAAATTGATTTCGTCCTTTAGTCGCAGCACTTCTTCAACGGCGGGCGTCCTTTGCGAATGGATCCGGAACGTCCAGCCGTCGCCCGTCTTCTCGTATGTAAATGGGTGGTCTCCCTGGTCTGAATCGAATAGCACACGGGATCCGACACCATGATGAATTCTCAGTCGCTCGTGCATCTCCAAGTCCCCCTACGGTAAATCGATAAGCATCAGCCGCGACGGCGCAGTAGCGTGCACGTCGAGTGTCGACAAGCCAGTGACGCGCACGGAATCTCTGTCGTGCAACTCCGTGCCATCGTTGACCAACACTTCGCCAGCGATGACAAACAGGAACATTCTGCGACTGGTCGACGTCTCGTACGATCTCGTCTCTCCGCTCGCCATTTCCGCCAAGTAGATGGTCATGTCCTGATGGATTTTGGCGACGTGATGCGAGGCGTGCTTAGAGACGACAGGTGTCCATCCCTTCGCCAAGGAATTCGTATCAAATCGGGTGATTTCGTACGACGGAGCAAGGCCTCGTGCTTCCGGCTCGAACCAAAGTTGCAACAAGTTGAGTTCCTCGTCCGTCGAAGCGCTGAACTCCGTATGAATGATCCCCGTCCCAGCGGTCATCCGCTGGATCTCTCCCCACGACGTGACGCCGACATTTCCGAGGTTGTCCTGATGCTTGAGCTTTCCCTGGAGAACGATAGACACCACTTCCATGTCACTGTGCGGGTGTGCGCCAAAGCCTTTTTCGGGTGCGATATAGTCGTCGTTCAAGACGCGCATGGGGCCAAAGTGGGTATTTTCGGGGTCATAGTAGGGGCCAAAGGAAAAACTGAAATTAGAACGAAGCCACTCATTCTCGGCGTGGTACCGAGAAGCGGCAGGGTAAACCTCAATCATATTCGTCCTCCTGACAGCGCGTTACGCGCCTTTCTAGCGAGAGCTCGCAATCCTTGCAAACATCTCGCCAACCGTGCATGACACAGCTTTTTGTTCATCGTGTCGCCCACTCAATCATTATACGTGTTCCACATAGACCGTGTCATACGACGCGAGGCTCTGACCAGGAAGGGCTTGTTGACACGTTGACACCAGGCCATCAGATGACAAGGCGGGCGGAGTAGCATTAAGGGAGAGAGGCGGACAAACGCTCGCCTCCCTGTTTCGACGGTCATGGCAGAACGAAAAAGAGGTTCACTCAATACGGTTTAGCAGGCTTGGCAGAGGTCTGCGCCTGTGAGACGCCTTCGGCGGACTCCGTGGAGCCGATGGGGCCCGTCACGGAACGGCGCTGTTCACGAGCCATCTTCAGTCCCTCCGCGACGCGCCTCCCGTACTCCTCGTCGGCCTTTGTGAAGTGGTCGACCATCTTGTCCTGAATCACCTGGCTGCAGGTACTGAGCGCATTGACGAGATTTGAAATGAGATCTTCGCGCTCCCAATTCTCGAAGGCACGGTAGCGCTCACCAGCCTGTTGAAAATCATTCGTGCGGTCGATGGTCTCCCGCACTACGTGGCCGCTGACATAGGGCGTGTATTCTCGGCCGCCTTCGACAGCCTCGTCGAGACCCCCAAGGGAAGAGGGTTCGTAATTAATGTGTGGATTCGCTCGATCCACGTGGTAGAGCATCTGCCCACCTTCCTGGTTCGTCGCCACTCGTTTTTTCGGCGCGTTGATCGGCAACTGAAGGTAGTTTGGGCCCACCCGATAGCGCTGTGTATCGGAATAGGAGAACGTTCTACCTTGAAGGAGTTTATCGTCCGAAAAATCGAGGCCGTCGACCAACACACCAGTACCAAAAGAGGCCTGCTCCACTTCGGCGAAGTAGTTCGCTGGGTTCTTGTTGAGCACCATCTTACCGACAGGCAAGAACGGGAATTGGTCTTCAGGCCACAGCTTGGTGGGATCGAGCGGATCGAACTCGAGTTCTGGATGTTCGTCATCGCTCATTATTTGTACGCACAGTTCCCATTCCGGGTATTCACCGCGCTCAATGGCCTCGTACAAGTCCTGCGTCGCGTGATTGAAGTTCATTCCCTGGAGCTCTGTCGCCTCGCGCTGGGTGAGGTTCTTAATCCCCTGCGCCAGCGGCTGCCAATGATACTTGATGAGCACAGCGGTGCCCTCGGCGTTGACCCACTTGTACGTGTTCACGCCGGAGCCTTGCATCTGCCGGTAGTTTGCTGGAATGCCCCAAGGCGAGAACAGGAACGTGATCATGTGTGTCGCCTCCGGTGAATTGGCGACGAAGTCGAAGAATCGCTCCTGGTCTTGGATATTTGTCACAGGATCCGGCTTAAACGCGTGCACCATATCTGGAAACTTCATGGCGTCACGAATGAAAAAGACCTTGAGATTGTTGCCAACGAGGTCCCAATTTCCGTCCTCTGTGTAAAATTTCACGGCAAACCCGCGCGGATCCCGCAAGGTCTCGGGTGAGTGAGAACCGTGAATCACAGTTGAAAACCGAACAAACACTGGCGTTTGCTTGCCCGCCTCTTGAAACAGTTTTGCGCGCGTGTACTTGGCGATCTGCTCCTCGCCCACTTTGCCGTAAGCCTCGAAGTACCCGTGTGCACCAGCCCCCCGCCCATGAACCACGCGCTCCGGGATGCGTTCGCGGTCAAAGTGCGTGATCTTCTCGAGGAAATCGTAATTCTCAAGCGTCGTTGGGCCGCGGCGGCCGACCGTGCGCATGCTCTGGTTGTTGGTGACAGGGTGTCCCTGTCGATTGGTCAGCGTATTCGTCCCTTCCCGCCCAGTCTGCGACGCGCTGGTCTGGTTCTCGCGGTCTTGTTGTTTCATGTAGCGCTCCCCTTCTGATGGGCCTCTGTCTGTGCGCGCTGCGCGCGAATCTGGCCACCCAGTGACCGTAACAAAGCAAAGGCAAAGCCAAGTCCTGCCCCAACGTCGGGATCGCGCATGGCGCCAAGGAGTTTCATCGGCCCATGCACGGGCTCAATTTGGCCGCGTTGCGCCAATTCGCTCGTCTGCGAGAGCGCTTCGACGATGCCGGTAAGCGATCCGACGTCGATCGTCCCAAGCAGTTGCACAAGCCCCATCATATTTTTGATCCCTTTGGCGTACTGTGGCTGTTTCGCCTGATTGACCACGATCTCTAACACATCCGGCCCCTGCTCGAGCATGGCCGTAGCCATGTTGAGAAACTCCGTCTCGTGCAGCAAGCGGGCGAGCTTCAGGACCTGAATGACGGCGTCCTTGCTCTCGAGCAACTCGTCTTCGATGCTCAACTGCGATTCATATAACACCTGCTCGGGCGTAATTTCGCGTCCGACGACCTTTTGGATTGCCTGTGCCATCGACCTTCCCTCCTAGCGTTCCTGTTCCAGAGCCTTATCCGTATCCGTCAAAGGCGTGTAGTCGCGGCGCTTCCACTTGCGCTCTACCATGACTCCTGGTCGCGGCTGCGGATTGCCGAGCCGGAAGTTCCCGCGAACCATCGGCGAAGGACCTTTGTCCTTCAAAACCTCCATGCGCACCGAGATGTCCTTGTATGCAGGCGTGTGCGTGATCTCGTCGTGATAACTGCTCGTGAGATAATTGACCGCCTCGTGGTCCTTTGGCGTGTTCATCGGCAAATACAATTCGTGGCCGGTCACCCTGTCGGTCACCACCACGCGAAGCTTCACAGTGCCGTACGGCGAAGTCAAACGGACGAGCGCACCAGTTGAAATGCTGCGTTCGCGAGCCAACTCCTCTGAGATTTCCAGGTACGTCGTGGGCACTTTCTCTCGGATTCCCTGCACTCGATAGGTGAGATTCCCCTCGTGAAAATGTTCGAGCATCCGCCCATTGTTCAAGTGCAAGTCGTACTCCTCGTTCGGCTCGAGCACAGGCGGATACCAGGTGGGGATGTAAAAGTTCGCCCTGTTGTCTGGGAACGGGAAGCCGTCCAAATACAGATGTGACGTGTCAGTACCGTCCTCATGCACCGGCCACTGCAGGCTGTGATACCCCTGCAGCCGCTCATACCTGACGCCCTTCATTAGTTCTGTCAGACCCATCGCCTCATCGAGGATCTCAGATGGGTGCGTGTAGTTCCAATCCGCTCCAAGTCGATCCGCTAAGGCCGTGACGATCTCCCAGTCGGGTTTCGACTCACCCATCGGCTCAAACACCCGGTACAGCCTTTGAATCCGACGCTCGGTGTTCGTGAACGTCCCTTCTTTTTCAAAGCTCGGCGACGCCGGCAAGATTACGTCCGCGAATTGCGCGGTCTTGCTGAAAAACACGTCCTGCACGACGAAAAACTCCAGCTTTTCAAACGCGGCTTGAACGTGATTGGCGTTCGAATCGACAATCGCCATCTCTTCGCCCATCACGTACATGGCCTTCAATTCACCTTCATGAATTTTTTCGACCATATGGTGGTTGTCGAGACCTGGCTTCGTCGACAGCTTGACGCCCCAAGCCGCTTCGTATTTTGCGCGGGCCGCGTCGTCGGCTACAAACTCGTAGCCCGGCAGATAGGTTGGTGCACAGCCCATATCGCCAGCGCCCTGGACGTTGTTGTGCCCGCGAAGCGGATACGCCCCTGTGTTCGGCCGGCCTACGTTGCCCGTGGCGAGCAATAGATTGCAGATGGCTGTGCTCGTCTCACTGCCACTCATCTGCTGAGTGACGCCCATCGCCCAACAGATACAAACGGAACCCGCATTGTGAATCATCTCCGCCGTTTGCACGAGGCGCTCCTTCGACAGCCCAGTCTCCTGTTCTGCGTAATCTAAAGTATAGGTCCCGAGCCATGCGACGAACTCGTCAAACCCATTGACCTTCTGTGCAATGAACTTCTGGTCATGCCAGCCCTGGTCGATAATGTATTTCGTGACGGCACTAAGCCAAATCAAGTCAGTCCCTGGCCGCGGGTGCAGGAAGATGTCTGCGCGCGAAGACAGATCGTTTTTGCGCAGGTCCGCGACAATCAATTTTTGCCCACGCGTCTTATGCGCACGGCGGATGCGCGTGGAGAGCACCGGGTGCGACTCAGCCGGGTTCGCCCCGACTACAATGACCAAGTCGGTATTCGCAAGATCCCCGATCGATCCCGTGTCCCCGCCGAGGCCAAACGTCCTGCGCAGCCCCTCGGTAGCAGGTGTCTGACAGTACCGGGAACAATTGTCGATGTTGTTCGTCCCGATGACAGCCCGTGCAAACTTTTGCATCAGGTAGTTCTCTTCGTTGGTACATTTCGACGAAGAGATACAACCAATGGCATCCGGTCCGTGTTTGGCCTTGATCTCGGCCAATCGCCTCGCCGTGTAATCCAACGCTTCATCCCAGGACACGGGGACAAACTGGTCTCCCTTTCGGATGAGTGGGGAAGTCAGCCGCTCATCGCTGTTGACAAAGTCCCAGCCAAATTTCCCTTTGACACAGGTGGACACCTGATTTGCAGGGGCTTCCATTTGCGGTTCGACTTTCAAAATTTTACGGCCCTTCGTCCAGACGTCGAAACTGCAACCCACGCCGCAATATGTACACACCGTCTTGGTGCGCTTAATTCTCGACTCGCGCATCTGAGACTCGATTTCGGAGACCGTGAAAATAGGGCCGTAGCCCGGTTCGATCTCTTTCGTGAGATGTACCATAGACTCCCAGAGCGAAGGACGAATCCCCGTCATGAAGCCGGCCTCGCCGAGCATGTTCTTCTCCATCAGCGCGTTGCACGGACAAACGGTCACACAGTGTCCACAAGAGACGCACGACGACTCGTTGATCGGTCGGTCGTCATCCCAGATCACGCGAGGGCGTTCACGCTCCCAATCGATCGACAGGACTTCGCTCACCTGAAGGTTCTGGCAAGCTTCGACGCAGCGACCACAGAGGATGCACTGATCTGGGTCGTAGCGATAGAACGGATTGGAGTTGTCCTGTTCGTAGGGCTTCGGCTCAAACGGGTATTTCTGATGCTCTACACCCATGTGCATCGACGTGTTGTGAACTGTACAGTTTCCGTTGTTGTTGTCACACACAGTACAGTACAGTTCGTGGTTGTGAAGGATGCGATCTAAGGCTTCCATGCGCACTTCCGGTGACCGCCCCGACGTGCTTACCTTCATACCCGTCGCAGCAGGAGTGGCACAAGCTCGCAACAACTCGCCGTCCACTTCACAGATACACGTATCACAGGTTTGAATCGGACCTAAGGCCTTGTGGTAGCAAATGTGCGGGTAATGTTCACTCACTGACAAAATGGCATCAAGTACACTGCTTCCCGACTCTACGGCACACATGACACCGTCAATTTCGAGCGAGATCAATTGTCCCATCGGGTGTACGTTTTGACTCATCTTCTTTAACTCCTCAAAGGTTTTCACGAACGCGTACATGCTTGGTAATCGCGGTTGACACACTACGTATACAAAGCTTCCCTAGCGCACTCGTCCTAAACCGTAGTGTCTGGAACGCGTCACGTCGTTATTCACGCACTCAGAACAGATGTAGAGAGGAGCTTGTTTTCATGTCTTTTCACACACCACAAAAGATCGCCGAAATCACGGTTGACGCAGGGGAGAGCAAAGCCAAATTACCGATGGCGACACTCCTCGTCCTCGGCTTTCTTGCAGGTGCGTTTATCGCATTTGGATTTCTACTGGATATCCGCGTCAGCGGCGATGTCCCTCCACAATGGGGTTCCTTTGCATCCTTCCTCGGCGCCGCGGTGTTCCCCCTCGGCCTGATCCTCTGCGTGTTAGCCGGAGCCGAGTTGCTGACTGGAGCGATGATGTCGTTACCACTGGCTGCGTTTGCAGGGCGCATCTCCTTTGGACGTGTCATGACGCGATGGATCGTGATTCTCGTCATGAATTTTATCGGGTCGGTGTTTGTCGCCTATTTCTTCGGCCACGTTGTAGGGTTAACGGAAACGGGCCCGTATCTGACCAAGACGGTCGCCGTGGCGAACGCAAAACTTGCCGATCACTTCGGTCCGGCGTTTGTGTCCGCCATCGGCTGTAATTGGTTGGTGTGCCTCGGAGTTTGGTTAGCTTATGGCGCACAGGACTTCGCTGGGAAGATACTAGGTCTGTGGTTTCCGATCATGGGATTCGTGGCGATCGGCTTTCAGCACGTCGTCGCCAATATGTTCGTCATTCCCGCCGCTATCTTTGCAGGCCAGGCGACATGGGGGCAATACTTCGGAAACTTCGTTCCGGTAGTCTTGGGAAATCTCGTCGGCGGGGTCCTATTCGTCGCGGTGGCCTATTATCTCGCGTATCTGCGCAAGCCGTCGCAGGCTGCATAATGTGAAGTGCGTTTTCAGTCGCACAGTGGACGCACACCCATCCCTCTGCATGCCTCGGTGAGTAACATACAACATCTTCAATCAGAGGAGGTGCTGTCGTGGGTACTTTCGGAGGATATACACGTTGGGCAGTCGTGTTCCTGATCATCTTCGTTCTGTTCTTCTTGCTGGTTCCGGCTTACGGCCCAGTTGCAACGAGTTGCGGAACAGGTGCTGGATACGGCACGTACTAATCAACACTTCGAACGTGGAAGACAAGGGAGTGCTCCTGCGTGCCTTTGCATGCATGGGCACTCCCTCGCCCGTTTCCTCACATCTATCCACCGCGGCATTCGTGCTTATGAATTATATAAACCCTCCCCATTTCGACAGCATCTATCATGAATAGTTCGTATAATCAGAAATGAATAAACATACTTGTACCACTTGGGGGATGACTATGTTGACTAAGCCGATGCATCGATGGATGGCCATCGCGGCCGTGGGAACACTCGCGAGTGTGATGGCTCCTGCCGTAGCCTTCGCAGACACCACCTCTTCGCAGGCTATTCCACAAGGCGTGGGGCCCGGCGTGCTACAACAGGCCAGTTATTTCGGAGATACCGACCCAAATACGCCCGTCACTGTGGACATTGTGATGAAGTTGCAAAACCAAGGCCAACTCGCCCAATTCATCAACCAGACCACGACACCTGGCCGGGGTTTCCGTCAATACTTAAGCACGAGCAGTTTCGCATCGAAATATGCGCCCAATCCTCAAATTGCGAGCGCGATTCAAACATATTTGCGCGCGTACGGCATCCAGTCGACCGTCTACTCAGACAAACTCGTTATTACCGCGACAGGCACAGCCGGGCAATTCAATAAAGCGTTTAACATCTCGCTCATGAACGCAAGTTTACATGGAAAAAAATTCCATGCGACCAAAACGCCGCCACAGGCCCCACCAAGTATTGCGAATAGCATCCTGTGCATCCTTGGCTTGTCGAACTACTCCGACTTTACGTCACAGGCGGTGAAGCCGCTGAGCACGTCGGGATCGACCGAGCCAAACGCCGATTCCGCGCCATCCGCCCTGATGCCAAGTGACCTCGAACAACAGTACGACGTCACGCCTCTTTACAAACAAGGTGCGACGGGTCAAGGGCAGACGATTGGCATCGTCTCGCTGGCTGACTTCAATCCATCGGACGCAGAATACTTTTGGAATTATAACCACATTCAAACGAAAGCCAATCGCATCCACGTGTATGACGTCGATGGCGGCTCGGGGCTCAGCGAGGCGGATGGTTCCGACGAGACCTCCCTCGACGTCGAGCAATCAGGCGCGCTTGCTCCACAGGCGGACATCAACGTATACGTCGGGCCCAACTCGGACACCGGCTTTGTCGACGCCTTTGCCAAGTCTATTTCGGATGACGCCGTTCAAGAGCTGTCCGTCAGCTGGGGTGAAAGTGAAACGGCCATCGCGAGCGCCGTCCAGCAAAATCTTGAAACGCCACAATACGCTCAAGTGTTTAACCAGCTCTTTATGGAGGCCGCCGCACAGGGCATTTCCACCTTTGCCGCCGCAGGGGATGACGGCGCGTACTCTGCAGCACGCGACAATGGAACCTATAACCTGTCCGTCTTAAATCCCGCGGACAGCCCGTATATCACGGCGGCCGGCGGCACGACCTTGCCCGTGCTCGAGGCCGCACAATTCGGCGTCACGAAGCAACGCGCATGGGGATACGACTATCTCTACTCGTTCCTGGCTCAACTAGGCTATCCACCGCTAAACCCGTACAGCTTTGCCGGAGGTGGCGGCGGATTTAGTACCGTTTTTGCGACTCCCGACTACCAGCAGGGCGTATCCGGTGTCAATCGCTATACGGCCGTGCAGTGGTGGACGCCAAGTGCAGACGGGACGACGACGACGTTCAACTCGACGCCACAGATCGTCACCGGTACAGGGTCCGGCCGAAATCTACCGGATCTATCAATGAATGCGGATCCCGAATCGGGCTACTCCGTATACTTCAGTTTGCCGACGACCGATGGATCGAGCGATCTCGACACGGGCTGGTCGCAATACGGCGGAACGAGTTTTGTGGCGCCTCAACTCGCAGGGCTGTCCGCCCTCATCAATAGCGCAGATCACACGCAAGTCGGTTTCTGGAACCCACAAATTTACCGATTTGCACAACAGCATAACTCGCCATTACACCCGCTGGACGACACGGGCACAAGCAATGACAACATCTATTACACCGGTACCGCTGGCACGATTTACAACCAGGCAACAGGTTTGGGCACGCCGGATGTCGCACAACTCGCAAGCAGCTTCCGCTAACCGCGACAACGGCCATGTTCTATCCCAATCGCGTGCACAGACAAAACGCCCTCAGTCTTCACACTGGGGGCGTTTTGTTCTTTTCGCGCCCACGCCTCGATACGTGTAAACCTTATTCCCCTCACAAATTGTCTGAAGTGTTAGTATAGAACTGAAAATGGCGTGTATCGCCAGGTGAAAGGTGCGAAGAGCCATGATGAATCCGTTTGTATTCGCTTGTATCACGCCACACGGACTTCCGATCCTCGAAGAGTTGTCACAGGGTACTCCACAGTTGATGGCCTCCACGCGCTCTAGTATGAAGCAACTCGGGACCTGGATGCGGGAGGCGAACCCGGAGACGATTGTCGTGCTCACACCGCACGGATTGAAGATAGACGGCATGTTTTCCGTCACCGATTCGTCCTATCTCGCTGGAGAGATGTCGGAGCAGACGGTTGCAGGTATGGTCGGTGAACGCCGGGCCGATAAAGGGGTGACGGTGGAGTTCAGCCGCGCGGTCGATCGCGACCTAGCAAAACGTATCGTCGCGGCTGCAGAGGAAGCCGCCCTGCCTGTGGGGGATCTGAATTTCGCCACCGCCGCAGGCCCTTTTTCGACGCTGCCGCTCGACTGGGGCGTGATGGTTCCCCTCTACTTCATGCCGAACGTCCCAATTGTGGTCGTCACCCCGTCCCGCCGCATCTCCTACGAAGACCATCTTCGCTTTGGTGCGATGTTAGGCGAACAAGTAAGACGATCAGGCAAGCGAGTCGGCCTCATCGCCAGCTGTGATTGGTCGCATGCGCATGACGAGAATGGACCGTACGGCTACCACGAAGATGCAGTGGAATTGGATCGGCAGGTGGTAGCGTTGCTCAAAGAGGACGAACTCGAAAAGATGACGGAGTTTACGGCGGAGATGATCGATCACGCCAAGCCTGACGGCATTTGGCAATCCCTGATTTTGGCCGGCGCCATCCCGCGCGAAGCCAGGAACAGCACGTTCTTATCATACGAAGTCCCAACTTATTTCGGGATGTTGACCGTTGCGTACCACGCTCAATGAACACTGGGAATTGGGGTGACCACCCCAATTCCCCCGTTCAAACCAAATTTATGAGAGGGTGAGTTGAAAATCTGCCACCACTTCCCCGACGACTTCGCCACGCGTGTTTTTAATCTCTGGCCGCTGATATTTGTGCAGCGACTCGAGCTCGGAGGAAGACAGCGCACCTAAAGCGTCGAGTGTCTGAATGACAACCGGTGGAATAGCTCGTGCATTGCCGTCGAGCACTTTCAGCGCGATGCCCACCCGTAACTCCGGAACGACGACCATCATGAATCCCTCTGCACCTCCCTTGGCCAAAACGCGGCCATGCGTCGCCGTCATCAAGTCGGTGTCAAATCGATCCGTCCCACCGACCAACGCTGGATAGGCGCGCATCGCAGTCGAGATCCTGGCCATGGCTTCACCGTGTTGAAACCGTCCCGGGTCAGCAAAACCCGCGTACCCTCTCGCCCAATTCTGTACAGGCAGCGCGTGAACGGGCACGCCGCAGCCGTCAACCCCAATGACAATGTCGTCCTTCGCCACCTCCGTCAGATCAGAGACGACCTGTAAAATCTCTTGTTGCAACGGATGTTCGACGTGGTGATAAGTGGAAACGTCTGCACCGACGTGCTTCGTGTACGCCAACATCCCCGAATGCTTGCCTGAGCAATTGCTGTACAGTGAAGTGAGCGTCTTACCGGCTTGAACGAGCCGATCATACGTCTGCATGCTGTGCGGGATATGCGCACCACACTGTAAGTACGATTCGTCTAAACCGATCCGCGCGAGGATTCGCTCCACTCTGTCCGTGTGCTGTGCTTCACTGCTGTGTGAAGCGCAAAACAGCGCAAGATCGGGTTCTTCGAACGAAAACGACTCCATGGCACCCGACTCCACGAGTGGAATCGCCTGAAGCGGTTTACACGCGCTCCTCGCGAACGTAACGAGCGTTGAATCCCCGTATTCCCCTAGTAGCTTTCCCTCACTTGACATCACCGCGATGACGCCAGAGTGGACACTCTCGATGATCCCTCCACGCGTCACGTATGCAAACGGTCTATCCATGGTTTCGCACCTCTCAACGTCGTGTTTAACTAGTAGTTCTACGTCTACGTTTAGAGTACCATAATGGTGCGAGTCTTTTGACAACTCGCATATGTTGAGTATGGATAGTTGTGTCTCACACCAAGCCATTGGGCAAGAGGAGTTGTCGACGTGAAGTACACACGGCTCTTGAAGAGTGGTTTAGAAGTCTCAAATATCACGTTCGGTTGTTGGGAACTAGGCGGCGGACAGTGGGAAAAGGAGAGCGACGAAATCAACATCCAGGCCATCCAGACGGCATTTGAGATGGGGATCACGTCGTTTGATACCGCTGAAGGGTACGGAAAGGGCCATTCCGAAACCATTGTCGGTACTGCACTTGAAGGTCGTCGCAAAGATGTGGTCATCGCGACCAAAGTGTCACCTGATCACCTTCGCCCCGACGACATTCGCAGATCCGTTGAACAAAGTCTCAAGCGGCTGTGCACCGACTACATCGATATCTACTACGTGCACTGGCCAAACAAAGACATTCCGCTTGCCGACACGATGAACGAATTCCGTAGGCTGCGTGAAGAAGGCGTCATTCGAGCCGTCGCCGCGTCCAACTTTTCGCTCGAACAACTGAAAGAGGCTATGACCGTTACGTACGTAGACGCCATCCAACCGGAATACAGTCTCTTGCATCGCGGCATCGAGAGAGATGTGCTCCCGTATTGTCGCGACCATTCCATTGGTGTACTCACCTACAGCTCCATCGCCAAAGGTATCCTCAGCGGTGCTTACCACCTCGGTGAGGCTCGGCAGATCCATGACGACGACTTCCGCCGCAACCGTCGTTTGTTCCTCAAAGAACACCTAGAGCAGGAAACGGAGCTGGTACTCCTGCTCAAAGACATCGCAGAGCAACACGGTGTCACACCATCTGAAATCGCCATCGCCTGGCTCTTGCACCAAAGGGGGGTCACCTCCGCCATCGTAGGTACACAGAACATCGATCACTTGCGGAGTAACGCTCGAGCAGTCGACATTACGCTCACAAACGAGCAGCTGACAGCGCTCGACGAGACGAGTCGAAAGGTACTCATCGCGATCGACGGGCGTGACTGACAGCCTAATCACTGCACCCTACAGGCTCCCTTGAACGGGCTCAACCCCTTCAGGGGGCGAGCCTGTTTGCCGTGTGCGGGCGGACCACACGGATCACCATTGTCACGATTCTGTATCCCCTACTTGCCCTCATAGCCGACGTATCCTGTGGACTTACTAAACGAAGTTTAGTGACCCACAAGTCACAGTTCAATTTACTCGGGTCGAAGTTTCCCTGCACGAATATTAGCTTTAATAAAGTTCTCATAAGTGACTGGGGAATCAGCCATTCTACGCAACAGAGTCAATTGCCCGACGTGCGTAATCGCATCGGACAGTGGTCCCTGGACTAGTTGTTCCCAAGTCATGTTTCCTGTTCTTGATTCGATAAATACTTGATCTAATTTCTCAAGAACACTATAAAACCGATCCACTTCCCACTCCCATGTTCCACTGGGAAATTCGTACTCATCACCATAATCATCAGGTAGAAACTGCGAAAGTGCATACGTCAGCACACGAGACGTGTGTCGCAGTATCTCAATCGGAGTACGTGTTCCCTTTCCGATAGCCAACTCTGGGAAGTTTGAAGGTACATTTGAAATAGCTTGTGCTGCACGATGAGACAGCGTTGCAAGCAAATGCCTTAACAACTCGTTTCCCATTGATGGTCCTCCCCTTCAGTGTGTAGTTTTGACTTCAAGTGCAATCTAATAAACTGCCATTTCTCTTTAAACCGCAAATCACAATAGGCACATTGTGACATTGTCCTGCCCTTGAATACAATAAGAACTCTTCACGATCTGTCGCATCAGCCCCCAATAGTTCAAGAAAAAATCAATCATCTTATGCATACGCCCACATCGCTGGTACTACGACCCTTTCCGACTTCCTTCTCGCCGCTTGCCACTTCACCCTTCGAGTTTATAGGTTCGCGCTTTACGACAGATCTCCATTCTGTTGTGCGAGGTGATTTTTCTTGTTATGCAGTGGTTCCGTCTGTTCCGTCGTGACCTGTCTACAGCGTATGACATGACGTTGGCCCGTCAACACTTTTATCATCTGTAATTAGTAAGTGCAGGGGTTGATCGTATGTTCATTATCGTTCGGGCGGTGATATGGGTACTTTTATTCTGGCGCTGGGGTGACTGGCCGAATTGGAAGAAATACCAAGCCGGTATCCTGTTCTTCATAATGGGCGACTTGTTATACAACTTTCTTTGCTGCAACTATTCAATGTGGGAACACTCAGCAAACCGGTTTTTTCCAAATCATACGTCAGTTACACTTTTCATTGCATTGATCATCTACCTATGCGCAATCATTCTAAATTTAGGGCATTATCCAACTTCTCTACTCAAACAGATACTTTGGATGACACTTTGGGTTGTAGCATCGGCAATTGCTGAATGGATAGACAAGTTACTGGGTTTGATTACTTATCACCATGGATGGAATTTGTGGTGGTCTACGATCTTTATGTTGGTCGCAGTTCCAATGGTGAGATTGCACTACAAACAGCCACTATGGGCATATGCATTGTCAGTTATAGTTGTTGCCCTTTTGCTCTGGAAGTTCCATGTATCTATTCTCAAGTGACTCCACTGTACAATAAAAATCCCCACCCACCGTTGTGAAGGCGGATAGTTGTTGAATGAACTGCCCCGATGTGCAATAAGCCACGTTTGCGAACAATGCATGTTCATGCAATGAGCAAGCGCTGGGCTTAAAGGATTTATGCCCTCATTACCAACAGAAGAGCTGACACTCAGTTAGCGGGCCCACCGATTCGGTAGTTCATTTGTTTTCACCATTCAAGGATAGACTGTCCGTCATTGAGCGTGCTGTCCTCAAGAACATGACATCGCTTAAATTGGATGGCACAGTACATAGCAATAAAATCGCTTGTAAGTGGGTAGAATTTCTTAAGGATGGAGGAACGAGGAAATGACTACTGCCAGACTATCGAGTGCAGAACTTAGCGGACTATGGGAAACATATTTACAGGAAACAATGTCTGTTTGTATGCTCAAGTATCTCCTAAAGGATATTCGGGATACCGAAGTCATGTTACCTGTTAGTAAAGCATTAAAATTATCGGAAACGCACATCGATCAAATTATTCGTATATTCAATTCCGAAAAGGTCCCTATACCAGTAGGGTTTACTGACGAGGATATTGATTTAACGGCTCCCCCTCTGTTTTATGAGCTGTTCCCCCTTAGTTTTGTTTACGCCATGAGCCGAATGGGGATGATCAATTTCTCGTTTGTACTATCCAGTGTTGCTAGACCAGATATAAGACAGTTCTTTACGTATTGTTTAGAAGACACAATTGGATTGTACAACGATAGCACCTCGTTAATTCTATCCAAAGGCATATATGACCGCCCGCCCATGATACCTTACCCAACCAAGAGGGAATTTGTTGAACAACAAACAACTTACATGTTGGGGTTTTTAGGGAATCACCGTCCGCTGAACGGTATAGAACTCAGCGAAATATTTCTTAATATTGAAAGGAATTATTTTTCGGTACTGCTCTGCATGGGTCTTCAACAGGTCGTGAATGACCCAGAGATTAATAAGTACATTGCCAAGGGAAGAAAAATATCAGAGGATCAAATCAAGTTTTTTAATGATCTTCTCCTGAAAGAAGACGCTTTAGGCACTGTTCCTGTGAGCATGGAAGTGACGGAATCCAGTAAGCCTCCATTTTCAGATAAGTTAATTGTTGCCTTGTTTCACTCTTTGAACTCCATCGACATTACCCTACTCGGTCACGCTCTGTCTCTATCCCTCAGAGCAGATCTGGCGGCTCAATACAGCAAGTTAATCGCACGAATTTTAGCATACGGTACAGAAGGATACCACATTATGGTGAGTAGAAAGTGGCTAGAGCAACCGCCCCAGCAAACAAATCGGAAAGAGGCCGTTAAAAAGTACAAACTTTAGAATGATCGTTCCAAACCGAACAGCGATGAATAGACGTCGTTATTTGCCTCTCCTTCAGATGTAAACGAGCGCAAAATGTGGGGGGGGCTAATATTCATGCAATACAAAACAACAATGGCGCTACCGGCAAATATTCCAATGTATCTTTTCTTCCCCACGCCTACAAATTTTTTCTGATCGACTGATCCATGTTTCCTTCTACTGTTATATCAGATGGCTTCATCAAACGTATGCCTAAGACAAAGACGATGGACACAATGCTACTGCTTGCACTCACAAGGAACACCCCGGAATAGCTGCCCGACCAGGAAATGACGACTCCGGATAACGGAGCGGCTATCATTAAACCAGCTGATTCCATAATCGTAGTAACGCCGTACAACCCACCACGTAAACGCTCCTCCAGCTGTTCGTTGTGGACGATTTGATGGAGCAGGTCTGATGCCAGTGCAAACGATACCGTCAAGTTCATCGACCAGAACACACCCTCTATTCCGACGACCATAAAGACATCTGTCAAACTATGGACCACGAGTCCAGCGAGCGAGAGAACACCATAACAAAGGAGTGAGATCGAGAGTAGAATTTTGGGAGACATCTTACGATACACACGCCCCACCAGAAAAGCCGCCACGATGCCTGTTGCAGTAAATAGGGCCATAGCAAAAGCTGCATCCATTTGCGATCCCTTGACGACATGAACCATAAACATCGTAAAAAACGATGCGAGTGCTTCATAAGATAACCATGATAAAAAATGGACAATAAAAAACAAAACGAGATCACGTTGTAGTAACGCTTTGTAAGAAATCTTGTTTGTGCGGTAATGTAGGGGAGCTACGACGGGTTCGGGTACACCAAGTACAGTTGCGAGGCCGCCAAATACCATCAGCGCAGATGTCAACACAAAAGATGCAACGTGATTCACTGTCCAGACCATCGGGACAACCAGGAACGCTATGAGGTTTCCAGCTAGCCACCACAAATTCAAGATACCTGATGCCACACCCCATTTAGTTGGAGGGACGATTTCGGGCATCCACGCTTGATAGGGGCTCACAGAGCTCTGCTGAAACAAGTAGAAAATGACGATGAGAAGCATGGCGGGTATCTGACTATGTAGAAAATAAAATAACAACCACGCTAGCGCAGCGCCTGGAAGGCAAATTCCCACGTAGATTTTGCGTCGGAACCCAGGTTTGGTAGTATGATCGCTAAGCCAGCCCATGAGAGGATTCATCAATAGACCGATAAGCCCTTCTAATCCGAGGATAAAGCCGATGAGGGGTTGCGACGCCTTGAGAGACTCAAGCATGGGAGCTGTAAAGACCTTGTTGGCGCCATAACCGATGTTTCTTCCTAAACCTGCCATGCCTAACCAATGAACAGCCCGCCTCTGAAGTAGGTTCTCGCGAGACATATTTCTCGTCCTCTCACCCTTTTGGAAGTCTTCTATCCGTTTCAGGTCATCGTAGCATAAACATATCAAGTAGCCGTAAAATTTAGATAAATATCTCGTTTCGTCGCAAACCTGCCCCCATGTTCAACATGACAGCGTCGTTCGTAGGTGAATGTTTACGCACTCTGATGCCTCCGAGCTTTTAGGCTTCATTCCCCCGTTAACGACTTAAGAAATTAAAACGCCTCACTTGAGGCGTTTTAGGGCGATGATCACGAGAACCTTCGTTGTACTATTGGCTTGATTTCAATCTTAAACGATGAGCAAATAGAGGATAAAGCGCACTGTGAATTAACGTCCATAACATTTCCAGTGCGAAATAGGCCATAGCCAAACTCGATACTGTAAAAATGCCACGTAGCAACTTTTCACCAATAAATTTACGTGACCATGCTACCAACGCCGAAATACCTATACACCAAGCAAATGCTCCAACGGAAAAACCAAGGAATAAGAACAGCAGTTTATCAATCAATGTCATGCCTGCGACATGACTAGCAAATCCACCACCAATGCCACCCCAAAAAGCGATGCCAAACGGGTTAGCTAACGAAAAAATGACTCCTGTGATGAAGTCCCGATGTTCTTTCTTAATTATGGTTCGGATTTAAATCAAGTGGCTTTCGACCGTCTAAAAAGGATAACCATGCCATTCGAAGTAAAAAGGCTACTCCTGCGATGCCCAAAATAATCTGTAAAGACAAAAAGTGGAATACAAGCGCAACGCCCGTTAAACCAATCATTGCCCAGACCAAATCCCCTAAAAGAGCACCAATTTGAACCAAAAAGGAAGCGACAAAACCTCTCTGCAATCCCCTGCGTAGTGCTTCAGTATTCACTGCGCCTGGAGCTGCACTATAAACAAAACCAAGTAAACATGCTGTAACTACGAAAGCTAACATTTGCAACCCCCTCCTGCGCTACAATAGCTGAAGGATACTGCCTCCGTCTATGCCCATATCGTAACAACGGCTTGCGCGATACTTTGTTTTGTAACCCCACATATGCCCTTACTTTCGGAGTAGATATAGACAATTCCGATAATCGTCACCAAGAATCGAATAAACCGCTGCGTTGCGCCGTTAATCACAATAATGTAAAGACGAAGGAGATGGTCCTATGGAGCATCAAGATGTCAAACAAACCGTTCAGGATCAGTTTGGCAGAACGGCAAGCGCCTATGTAAAAAGTGATACCCACGCACACGGCACCGATCTCGCCCTGCTCGTCGAATGGCTCGCCCCGACGAAGACAGCTCTTGCCCTGGACATCGCCACTGGCGGCGGCCACGTAGCCAAATCCCTTGCGCCCCATGTACACTCAGTATTCGCCACAGATTTGACCAAGTCCATGTTGGCAGCGGCCCGAGAACATATCCGGCAAGAAAGACATCAGAATGTGCAATTCGTACTGGCGGATGCAGAGTCCCTTCCATTTCTGGATCAGACGTTCGATCTCGTCACGTGCCGCATTGCCGCTCACCATTTCCCACATCCGGACGAGTTCGTAAAGGAGGTTTCACGCGTTCTCAAGCCTGGGGGAGCATTCCTTTTGATTGACAACATTGCACCGGAAGAACCCCACCTCGCTGCCTTTTTAAACGGATTTGAAAGGCTGCGGGACAGTGGACATGTGCGATGCCTGTCGTTGAGCGAATGGACACAGCTGATGGAGTCCACTGGGTTACACATTGAAAAGCAGCGAGTGCGCAAGAAGCCGTTTGAGTTTCTCCCTTGGGTTCGCCGCATGGCACAATCGGAACAACAAATCGAGGAAGTGGAGCGCTGCTTCATCAATGCTACTGCAGAACAACAAAAATACTTTGACCTTACGTTTGCCGAGGGACGTCTTGCATCATTTCGAACGGACGAGTGCATGATTCTGTGCAAAAAGACATCTTGAATCCGCATCTTTGACGCTCGCAATACCGTGCACTGTTGAGGGGACTTGGCAACAGCCTGTCGCACGTCACGTCGTATATTTCAAGACAAACGGGTCAGGCTATCACCGAGCCCATTTCGGCGGGAGAAAGCGAGTGATCGATGTGACAACGACAGCCGAACCAGATGAAATTCCGCAGGTAGACAAGCCAGAGATCGAAGAGAGCACGCCCCACCCGGATACACCTGAACCGTCCGCAAGCGCTGACGCTGCAAATCACGAATGAAAACTCATCGTCCACAATAAACTGGTTGCCCGTTGAAGGCAACCGGTTTTATTTTGCGATGCTCTAGAAAGATGAACTAGCCATAAGAGATATTACAAATACTGCAAGACTCGTGCGTTACGAACGCTAGCCGTGCACACGCTGAATGACGCGTTGTGTCCGCTGCTGAATAGCCTTCCAGTTTTTGCTTTCCACGTCCACCTTGGGAAACAAGGCACTCCCCACCCCAATGGCCATCACACCGGCGTCGAGGAACTCGACCGCATTTTGTTCCGTGATTCCGCCTGTAGCCATGATTTTTAAGCCGTCAAACGGACCGAGCAAATCTTTGATATACGATGGTCCAACGGACCCTGCCGGGAAAATTTTCACGACCTCTGCTCCGGCGGATCGAGCCATCTGAACTTCTGTCGGTGTGAGCACGCCAGGAATGATACTCATTCCTAACTGATTAGCGCGTTCCATCAACGCAGTGTCGAAGTGCGGGCAGACGAGAAATTCGGCGCCCGCCTCCATCGCCAAGTCCAGTTGTGCGAGTGACAACACTGTACCTGCACCGACAGTCACGCCCGAACCGTACCTCGCGCGAATCGATTCAATCGCCTGTGCAGCAGATGCTGAGTCCATGGTGATCTCCAGCGCCTGAATCCCGCCTTGAACAAGCGCTCCCACAACAGGTTCCAAAATGTCCGGTGAAAGTTTCCGAATGACTGCAACCACCCGCGCCCGCTCGAGAAGTTGGCTGACTTGTCCACTCGTCATCGCATACCCTCCGTGATCCCACTGGAGTTCTCACTCGACCAGCAGGGATATCCTTATGTCATTTCTGAGTAAATTCTATCATAATGTTCTCTCCTAAACCTGACCTTGCCATAGTGCAAAAAAATCGGCAGGATAAGCGGGTACATATCCGCATTGCCCTGCCGTTACTCGATCCCGGTGGTGTTTGCACATACCCTACGAGTACAATTCGCCATCGTGATTGTGTGCGATTCGACTGGAAGCGGCGGCTGCGACGGCGCCGACGAGATCGTCTAAGAACGTGTTGACCTTCCCTGTCGACTTATCGTTGAGTGGCCCCAGAATTCCGTGCTTGAGTTTGTCGATGTACCCGTAGTTGGTATAACCAATGGTTCCGTAAAGATTGAGGATGGACAGTGCAAGAATTTCATCCACTCCATACAGGCTTTCGTCCCGCTGGATCACGTCGAGCAGAGGACGCTTGAGCAGCCCATCCTCGGCGAGTGTATCGAGCTCGATGCCAGTGAGAATTGCATTTTGCACTTCGTGCTTGGTAAGCACGCGCTCGACGCTTTCGATACACTGCTTCATGTTCAAATCCGATATGTAATCCTTCTGCAGAAAAAATGTTAAGTCGGCAATATCCTCGATCTCCACGCCCCGACTTTTCAGCGCGTCGATGGTGACTTGTGTCCCCACATTCCGTGACACGACAAGTCGCCTCCTTTTGCATGTCGTTCGCGACAAAATCCCAGTTGGCCATGCACAGCCAACTGGGGACCTGACTAATACACCCCGCCACGCGATGAAACGGACGGAGCCTTCACGCTGTTCGATACGGCGATGGTGCAAAGCGTTTGCGGAATTCGATTGCGCCCAGTCGATACAATCATATATTGTCCAGGTTTGGCCGTGCGAAATACGCGGGTACCAGACACGCCAGCAGCGGCCCCTACACCGTTTGCCGGACCTGTCGGCGTTAGCGTTCCACCCGTACCCGATCCCGCGCCAGCACCCCCGATCATTGCTCCACCAGCACCTGCTGCCGTACCTCCCGCAGCACCGCGTGTAATCCCACGAGCAGCCGTACCTCCCCCGACAGCGTCCGCACCAGGGGTGTTCCGCCCCGAGTAGGGCGCGCCTGTCACCGACCCCGCTTGCGTCGCTCCAGCGGCACCTCCGCCAAATCTACTGCTGGCTCGATTCGTCACGATGGAAATCGTCCCGGGTGCGGAGCCCTGCACGCGAATGGTCCAACCCGTAGGTACGGTGATATGCATTGGATGGTTCACCGTCCCCGCCGTATTTGCGGATCGTCCGACAGTGTTGAACTGAACTGTGAGAGTTTTGCTCTTGGTGTTGACTTGCACTACACGGCCTTGCACGAAGCTCAACCCAGTCGCCCTCGGACTTCCGTTCGGGTTCGCTCTATGTGCCGTGCTATTTCCTGCTCCAATCACATTCCCTACCGCATTGCGCCCCTGCTCAATGGAATTTCCGACACCACCCACAAATCCCCCGGCTACACTATTGTTTGTCGCACCACACCCGGAAATCGGCAGCAATATGACCCCTGCCAGTACAAGTACACTTAGCTTCTCCTTCATGAGCATCCCCCTTCCGCATTCGGTACAGTTTTCCCGGCTGAAGCGCTGGCATCCGCTCCGAAACACGAAGGTTCTGGCCTACCCATGTTTGCTGTGCGTTCAGGAAATGGACCCCAACATCGCACTTTATCGAGCTATCATCGCCACTTGTGCCCGTGCGTTCCGTCCCACGTCATTCCCCGCCCAACACAAAAAGACCCTGAGGTCGGCATCTTTGCTTCCCTCAGGGTCTTTCTCTCGCGCCTGGCAACGACCTACTTTCCCAGGAGGTCTCCCTCCAAGTATCCTCGGCGCTGGAGGTCTTCACGTCCGTGTTCGGTATGGGTACGGGTGTTTCCCCTCCGCTATGGCCACCAGACTGCTTGGCGTTCAGGTATTCGTTCGCACGGCTTCGGCCTACCGGCCTGCAGATGTGCTCTCTCACACCTTCACTCAAGCTTCCTCTTACATTTGTCTGTATCCTCGCTCCTGAATCATGGAACAACCTCTTTTTAGCGGGTGAAGCCCTCGACCGATTCGTATCTGTCCGCTCCACGTATCACTACGCTTCCACGCCAGACCGATCTACCTTGTCTTCTTCAAGGGGTCTTACTTCCCTAACGGAATGGGATACGTTATCTTGAGGCAGGCTTCGCGCTTAGATGCTTTCAGCGCTTATCCTTTCCCGACTTGGCTACCCAGCTATGCTTCTGGCGAAACAACTGGTACACCAGCGGTCGGTTCATCCCGGTCCTCTCGTACTAAGGACGACCCCTCTCACGTATCCTGCGCCCGCGGCAGATAGGGACCGAACTGTCTCACGACGTTCTGAACCCAGCTCGCGTACCGCTTTAATGGGCGAACAGCCCAACCCTTGGGACCGACTTCAGCCCCAGGATGCGATGAGCCGACATCGAGGTGCCAAACCTCCCCGTCGATGTGAACTCTTGGGGGAGATCAGCCTGTTATCCCCGGGGTAGCTTTTATCCGTTGAGCGATGGCCCTTCCACTCGGTGCCACCGGGTCACTAAGCCCGACTTTCGTCCCTGCTCGACCTGTCCGTCTCGCAGTCAAGCTCCCTTGTGCCTTTACACGCTTCGCGCGATTTCCATCCGCGCTGAGGGAACCTTTGGGCGCCTCCGTTACTCTTTAGGAGGCGACCGCCCCAGTCAAACTGTCCACCTGACACTGTCCCATGACCAGTTTCATGGCCATTGGTTAGAACACAAGTACCTCAAGGGTGGTATCCCAACGCCGACTCCACTCAGGCTGGCGCCCAAGCTTCTCTGTCTCCCACCTATCCTGTACATGACGTACCCGTATCCCATATCAAGCTACAGTCAAGCTCCACGGGGTCTTTCCGTCTAACCGCGGGTAACCTGCATCTTCACAGGTATTACAATTTCACCGGGTCTCTCGTTGAGACAGCGCCCAAGTCGTTACGCCTTTCGTGCGGGTCAGAACTTACCTGACAAGGAATTTCGCTACCTTAGGACCGTTATAGTTACGGCCGCCGTTTACTGGGGCTTCAATTCAGAGCTTCGGGTTTACACCCTAACCCCTCCTCTTAACCTTCCAGCACCGGGCAGGCGTCAGCCCCTATACTTCGCCTTTCGGCTTCGCAGAGACCTGTGTTTTTGCTAAACAGTCGCTTGGGCCTTTTCACTGCGGCTTCTCTCGAAGCGCCCCTTCTCCCGAAGTTACGGGGCCATTTTGCCGAGTTCCTTAACGAGAGTTCTCCCGCGCGCCTTCGTGTTCTCCACGCGCCCACCTGTGTCGGTTTCCGGTACGGGCACCTCATCACTCGCTAGAGGCTTTTCTTGGCAGTGTGACTTACGGGACTTCGGTACTGTACTTCCCTCCCCATCACAGCTCACGATTATCAGGGTGCGGATTTGCCTACACCCCTCGCTTGCTGCTTGGACGGCCTCTTCCATCCGGCCGCTTCCCTCAGCCTCCTGCGTCACCCCTTCGCTCAATCGCGATGTTGGTGGTACAGGAATTTCAACCTGTTGTCCTTCGACTACGCCTTTCGGCCTCGCCTTAGGTCCCGACTTACCCTGGGCGGACGAGCCTTCCCCAGGAAACCTTGGGCTTTCGGCGGACAAGATTCTCACTTGTCTTTTCGCTACTCATACCGGCATTCTCACTTCCATCCGCTCCACCAAACCTCCCGGTTCAGCTTCGCCGCAAATGGAACGCTCCCCTACCATGTTTCCATCCATAGCTTCGGTGTCTGGTTTAGCCCCGTTACATTTTCCGCGCAGCGCCACTCGACCAGTGAGCTATTACGCACTCTTTAAATGGTGGCTGCTTCTAAGCCAACATCCTGGTTGTCTGTGCAACGCCACATCGTTCCCCACTGAACCAGTACTTTGGGACCTTAGCTGTTGGTCTGGGCTGTTTCCCTCTTGACCACGGGTCTTATCACTCGTAGTCTGACTGCCAGGTTCTTCGACAAAGTGGCATTCGCAGTTTGACTAGGCTTGGTAACCCTCGCGGGCCCCGCACCCAATCAGTGCTCTACCTCCACTTCTCATTCCCTGACGCTAGCCCTCAAGCTATTTCGGGGAGAACCAGCTATCTCCGGGTTCGATTGGAATTTCTCCCCTACCCCCAGTTCATCCCCTGGCTTTTCAACGCCAGTGGGTTCGGGCCTCCATGCGGTGTTACCCGCACTTCACCCTGACCAGGGGTAGATCACCCGGTTTCGGGTCGATGACGACAAACTCATTCGCCCTATTCAGACTCGCTTTCGCTTCGGCACAGGCTCCACTGCCTTCACCTTGCTTGCCATCATCACTCGCCGGTTCATTCTACAAAAGGCACGCCGTCACACCTTAAAGATGCTCCGACTGCTTGTAAGCACACGGTTTCAGGTTCTATTTCACTCCGCTCCCGCGGTTCTTTTCACCTTTCCCTCACGGTACTATCCGCTATCGGTCGCCAAGGAGTATTTAGCCTTAGGAGGTGGTCCTCCCAGATTCCCACGGGATTTCTCGTGTCCCGCAGTACTTGGGGTCTGTTGCACATTCCACAATCCGTTTCGGTTACCGGGCTCTCACCGTCTATGGCCGGCCTTCCCATGCCGTTCTCCTACGAATTGCTTCCTGCTGGCTCCCTGCAGGTTGCCACCAACAGCCCCTCGACCCCGTATACGCATCGACTGCAGTCTGTACCACGTATACGGTTTAGGCTTCTCCGCTTTCGCTCGCCACTACTTACGGAATCGCGTTCGCTTTCTTTTCCTCGAGGTACTTAGATGTTTCAGTTCCCTCGGTTGCCTCCGCACACCTATGTATTCAGTGTACGGTACTAGCGCTTCACACTAGCAGGTTTCCCCATTCGGACATCCACGGCTCAATGCTCGCTTACAGCTCCCCGTGGCATTTCGGTGTTCGCCCCGTCCTTCTTCGGCTCTTGGCGCCTAGGCATCCTCCGTGCGCTCTTTCTAACTTCACCGTTTTGACTTCCTAACCACCAGAGGTGATTATTCCATCCATAAATCCGGCTATTGTTAACCTGTTACGCATTTACGGTTACCGGTTTACTTCTTTAGAGGTTGTTCCATATTCAGTTGCCAAGGTACCTTGAGTTTGCTTCCACCCCATACGAGGCTTGGCTCCCTCAAAACTAAACACCCACGTCCTAAAAGCCTTGTTTCTCCGTAGAAAGGAGGTGATCCAGCCGCACCTTCCGATACGGCTACCTTGTTACGACTTCACCCCAATCATCAACCCCACCTTCGGCGGCTGGCTCCCTAAGGTTACCTCACCGACTTCGGGTGTTGCCGACTCTCGTGGTGTGACGGGCGGTGTGTACAAGGCCCGGGAACGGATTCACCGCGGCATGCTGATCCGCGATTACTAGCAATTCCGGCTTCATGCAGGCGAGTTGCAGCCTGCAATCCGAACTACGAACGGCTTTTTAGGTTTTGCTCCACCTCGCGGCTTCGCTTCCCGTTGTACCGCCCATTGTAGCACGTGTGTAGCCCAGGACATAAAGGGCATGATGATTTGACGTCATCCCCGCCTTCCTCCGACTTACGCCGGCAGTCACCTGTGAGTCCCCACCACTACGTGCTGGTAACACAGGTCAAGGGTTGCGCTCGTTGCGGGACTTAACCCAACATCTCACGACACGAGCTGACGACAACCATGCACCACCTGTCTCCTCTGCCCCGAAGGGAAGGACTATCTCTAGTCCGGTCAGAGGGATGTCAAGCCCTGGTAAGGTTCTTCGCGTTGCTTCGAATTAAACCACATGCTCCACTGCTTGTGCGGGCCCCCGTCAATTCCTTTGAGTTTCAGTCTTGCGACCGTACTCCCCAGGCGGAGTGCTTATTGGGTTTCCTTCGGCACTGGGGTGTGTCCCCCCAACACCTAGCACTCATCGTTTACGGCGTGGACTACCAGGGTATCTAATCCTGTTTGCTCCCCACGCTTTCGTGCCTCAGCGTCAGTCACTGTCCAGCAAGGCGCCTTCGCCACTGGTATTCCTCCACATATCTACGCATTTCACCGCTACACGTGGAATTCCCCTTGCCTCTCCAGCACTCAAGTTATGCAGTTTCCAAAGCAATCCCAAGGTTGAGCCTTGGACTTTCACTCCAGACTTACACAACCGCCTACGCACGCTTTACGCCCAGTGATTCCGGACAACGCTTGCCCCCTACGTATTACCGCGGCTGCTGGCACGTAGTTAGCCGGGGCTTCCTCACTCGGTACCGTCTCACAAGGAGCTTTCCACTCTCCTTGTCGCTCTCCCCGAGCAACAGAGCTTTACAACCCGAAGGCCTTCTTCGCTCACGCGGCGTTGCTCCGTCAGGCTTGCGCCCATTGCGGAAGATTCCCTACTGCTGCCTCCCGTAGGAGTCTGGGCCGTGTCTCAGTCCCAGTGTGGCCGGTCACCCTCTCAGGTCGGCTACGCATCGTCGCCTTGGTGAGCCGTTACCTCACCAACTAGCTAATGCGCCGCGGGCTCCTCTATCAGCGATGCAGTTGCACCTTTCAACACAGGAAGATGCCTTCCCGTGTGTCATCCGGCATTAGCACCCGTTTCCGAGTGTTATTCCAGCCTGACAGGCAGATTGCCCACGTGTTACTCACCCGTCCGCCGCTAACCCCGAAGGGTTCGCTCGACTTGCATGTATTAGGCACGCCGCCAGCGTTCGTCCTGAGCCAGGATCAAACTCTCAAAAAATGTTACTGGCGTTACTTCATAATGTCTCGACGACGACTGTCGTCTCGACCGAAACTTTTAGGCGTGTGTGTTTAGTTTTCAAGGAACCATTTGAACAGTGCCGCTCAAAGCAGCTCAGATACTATACCACGAATCTAGCATCGCTGTCCACTGGAACATTTTGCTTCAGCTTGTTCGAACGCTGTGTTCAAACGCGTGAGCTGATGTCCAAGTGACTCGGTATATATCCTGTTTGTTCAGCAGTGCCGCCGAAGCGACGTCGATTAATATATCATGGCTATCTCTTCACTGCAAGTGTTTTTTCTCAACTCGTCTTCCTTCTGGATGAACGTTCGCCGATGTACGGTCCTGTAGCGCAGACGAGAAGCGCGAAAAAGAGGGCTGGCACATGTCAGCCCTCCTTCGTTTAACACGCTCATCGATTAATTCCGAGAGCGAATGACGATTTGCGCAATACCAGGATTGCCACCTTCTCTCGAGTCCTCGTCGACATCGATAACAAGTGCGTTGGCGTTCGGCTGCTCCACTAGAACATCGGCAATTTGATCCTCGACTTGGTCCTGGATCACCCGGCGCAATGGTCGCGCTCCGTACTGCGGGTGATAACCGAGGGCGCCAAGTCTCTCGACTGCTGCATCCGTCCAGGACAGCTCAATCTTCTGCTCTGCGAGAACTCCTTTTAGTTCGTCGAGGAACAAGAGGACGATTTGGGCCAAGTCAGCCTTCGTCAGAGGAGCAAAGTCGACGATGGCGTCAAATCGGTTGAGAAACTCCGGTTTAAAGTAAGCCGAGAGATTCCCGATCTGCGTCTCCGCCGTTTCGAGTCCTTTCGCACCATCCTCCACGCTAAAGCCCAAGGACGCCTTCCGTTCTGTAACCCCTGCATTACTCGTCATAATCAGGATAGTATCCTTGAAGCTGACCGTCCGCCCCTGACTGTCGGTCAAGCGTCCATCCTCCATGATTTGCAGGAACATGTGCTGCACGTCCGGATGCGCCTTTTCGATCTCGTCGAGCAAAATCAAACTATACGGATTCCGCCGAACTTGCTCGGTGAGTTGGCCAGCCTCGTCGTATCCCACGTATCCCGGCGGCGATCCGATGAGTTTGGACACAGAGTGCTTCTCCATGTACTCACTCATATCCAGACGGATCATCGCATCCTTGTTCCCGAACAGATTCAAGGCTAGGCTCTTGGCGAGCTCGGTCTTGCCGACGCCCGTCGGACCGACGAAGAGGAAGGAGCCAATCGGGCGCTCACCTTTGCGCAGCCCCGTGCGGCTGCGGCGAACTGCCTTGGCCACCTTTTTCACAGCTTCCGCTTGACCAATCACTCGGTTCGCCAAGTCCTGCTCGAGATCGCGGAGTTTGCTCTGTTCGGACTCCTGAATCTTTCGTACAGGAATTCCCGTTTTCTCTTCGACGATCTGTTGAACGTCGAGTGTGGTGACTTCAGCCCGAGGCGTCTTTGCGGCCGGCTCTTCCTTCAGCAATTCGCGAAGGCGAAGTTCTTCCTTATGAAGCTCGGCTGCTCGCTCATAAGCTTCCACTTTCGTCGCCTCGGCCTTCTCGCGGACGACGTTCTCCAGCTGCGCGGCCAGGTCCTCCGACTGGCTGTCAGACATGCGCAAATTCGCCTTCGATCCCGCCTCATCTAACAGGTCGATCGCCTTGTCCGGCAGAAACCTGTCAGAGATGTAGCGATTGGACAGTGTGACGCAGGCCGCGATGGCCTCGTCAGTAAAGTGCACCTGGTGGTACGCCTCATACTTTGGACGAATCCCCTGAAGGATTTGGATAGCCTCGTCGACGGTCGGCTCGTCCACCATCACAGGCTGGAAGCGGCGTTCGAGCGCTGCATCCTTTTCAATCTGGCGGTATTCCTTGAGCGTCGTGGCGCCGATCACCTGAATATCGCCGCGGGCGAGCGCCGGTTTGAGAATGTTGCCTGCGTCCATCGAACCTTGTGCGGATCCCGCGCCCACCAACAGATGGATCTCGTCGATGAACAAAATCACATCAGGTCGCGATTGTAACTCGGCGATTAAGTTGTTCATCCGTTCTTCGAATTGGCCCCGAATACCGGTATCGGCGACCAGCGAGGAGACGTCCAAGTTGTAGACCTGTTTGTCCCGTAACTTCGCTGGGACCTTCCCTTCTATAATGCGAACGGCCAGCCCTTCGGCGATAGCCGTTTTCCCAACGCCAGGTTCACCAATCAGCACAGGATTGTTCTTGTTGCGCCGATTGAGAATTTCGATGACGCGAGAAACTTCTTTGTCGCGGCCGATGACCGGATCGATACGGCCCTGCTTAGCCCAGACGGTCAAATTTCGCCCATACTCGTCGAGGAAGCCTCCCCGACCGCCGCTCCCGGCATTTGGCACCTGACTTGATTGCGCGGGTTGCATGTTCGATTGTCCCGAGAATAGTTGTTGAAACATCTCATCCATCGACGGAAATCCTCCGAATGGCCCCATGCTCACAGGCGATTTATAAGAAGACCGAAGCTTCGACAGACATTCGGCACAAACGTGTAATTCTCTTTTTACTCCATTTACATTCATGCGAACCTCAGCGTTCGCATCCTGTGTTTTACAGACATCACAACGCATGTTTCAAGACCTCCTTCGTCATATTCACACTCGTTGTTGACTTTAACTTTCTTTGACCAATCGCAAAGTCGTTACTGACTTTGACTAACTTTGATTATAAACGTTTGCTGGAAATAATCAAGGGGGCGCTTCTGCGGCGACGATTGGCGCTCCGCAGATTCCCCCGCCCCCTACCACAGTGCAGCCGAACGATGTGAGCTTATAGTTCGAGCATGAACTGCGCAATTTTGTCCGACATCTTCGGCAGGCTTTCATGACCGAAGTCCGGAAAGACCTCCATCCGCTTCGCAGATGTAATTTTGTTAAATACCGCAAACTGTGTAGACGGAGGACAAACCGTATCCATGAGACCGACGCCCCACAAGACTTGTCCGCGGATCTTCTCGGCGAGGTGCTGGATGTCAATATACCCTAGGCGGGTAAAGATATCGTCCTCACGCAGATGTTGCGGGTCGTGATTGCGGAAAAATGGGACAATTTCTTCAAGACAGCCACCGAGATCCATTTCCCAAGTGCGTTTGTAGTCGCAGAGGAACGGATACACCGGTGCCAGGCGCTGAACTCGTGGCTCAAGGGCGGCACAAGCGACCGTGAGCGCACCACCTTGCGACCAGCCGAAAACGCCGATGCGATCGGGATCGACCTCTGGCAATTCCATCGCGATGCCGGCGAGTTGTGCGGCATCCAGCATGATGTGGCGAAACAGAAGATTGTCCGGGTGGTCATCCAGCCCCCGCACGATATGCCCCCGGTACGTCGTCCCCCTGACGCCTCCCGTGTCCTCGGAGAGCCCACCCTGCCCACGGCAATCCATGGCAAGCACGGAATATCCGAATGATGTGTAGGCTAACTTTTCCGACCAGTCACCAGCGTTGCCCTTATAACCATGGAACTGAAGAATAGCGGGATGCGGCGACACAACGTTCTGCGGACGAAGGTATTGCGCGTGAATTCTTGCACCTCTTACACCAGTAAAATACAGATCAAAGCAGTCTACATTTGGAACAGAAAAGGCGCTTGATACGAGTTCAATTTGTGGATCTGTCGCACGCATCTCTTCGATCGCGCGCGCCCAGTACGCTTCGAAATCTAGCGGACGGGGATTTCGCCCTTGGTATGCTTGGAGATCGTGCAGCGGTATGTCGACAAGCGGCATCGTCGTGTCCACCTTTCCTCAGAGTCGATGCTTACGACAGACAAACCCTTTCCTTCTACTCTTATCATTCTACCTCAGGCTCCGTTTTCGTGGACCAAGGGGTTTACATCTGCGTGTTAGCGTTTACGCTATAGTCAAACTGGAATCGCGGGATTCTCTACGAGAGTGGCCGCATGCTAAAGGAGATTTACGATGAACGTCATCTTAACGACACTCAACGCAAAGTACATCCACTCTTCCTTGGCATTGCGATACCTTCGCACGTATGTGGAAAAGGACTTCCCCAGCACGCAAATACGCGAATACACCATGAAAGACCCTGCGACGCAAATCGTCGCTGATCTATACACCCAAAAGCCGGATGTCATCGCGTTTTCGGTTTACATCTGGAACGTCGAAGAAACCCTGCCGCTCCTCTCCATGCTCAAAAAGGTGCTCCCAGATACGTCGATTGTGCTAGGCGGACCGGAGGTCTCCTACGATACCCGCCACTGGATGGAACGCTGTCCGGCCATCGATTGTATTGTCCAAGGAGAAGGAGAAGGCACGTTTCACCACCTACTCACCACCTTGGACCGGGGCGAATCGCTGCGCGAGGTCAATGGCCTCGTGTATCGGGAAAACGGGCAGGTTCGAACCAATCCTGCTCGCCCCAAGCTCGACCTCCATCAGATTCCGAGTCCATATCAGGACGATGCGGACATCGCGTCATTACGGAACCGCGTCGTATATTACGAAACGAGTCGAGGCTGTCCATTTTCCTGCCAGTTCTGCCTGTCCTCCATCGAATCGGGCGTCCGTTACTTCCCCCTCGAGCGCGTGAAGGCAGACCTGAAACTCCTGATTGATTCCGGCATTAAGACAATTAAATTCGTGGATCGGACGTTCAATCTGAAACGGCAGTACGCGCTCGACTTATTCCAATTCCTCATCGACAACCGCGGCGACACGGTCTTTCAGTTTGAAATTACAGGCGACATTCTGCCCACTGAGATTGTCGACTTCCTCAAGGAGCACGCCCCACAGGGACTATTTCGATTTGAAATCGGCGTCCAGTCGACCAACGACCTGACCAACACGTTGGTGAAGCGCCGGCAAAACTTTGCACGACTGCGGGACACGATTCTCGCTGTCAAAGCGAGCGGGAAAATTGTGCAGCACCTTGACCTCATTGCCGGGCTGCCGGAGGAAGATTACGGTTCGTTCAAGAAGACGTTCAACGACGTGTTTGCCTTTGAGCCAGACGAATTGCAGCTCGGCTTCTTGAAGATGCTGCGCGGCACCGGTATGCGGCAACGAGCACCCGAATTCGGCTACGTATTTATGGATCGCGCTCCCTACGAAATATTTTCCAATCACGTCTTGTCCTATGACGACGTCTTGCGCATCAAACAGGTCGAAGACGTCCTTGAAAAGTACTGGAATGAAGGAAAGCTGCGACACACGGTGCAATACCTCACTCGTCACGTATTTCCGAGCCCTTTTGATTTCTTCCAAATGTTTGGCCACTACTGGGAATCACAGGGCTGGAGTAAAATCGGGCATCAATTGGAAGATCTATTTGTACGGCTCGATGACTTTCTGATGACGGTAAGGCAAATCGACGAGCGCCATGCAGCTCGCTCCTACATGATGTACGACTTCCTCCTGCAACATCGCGTTCGTCCACACAAAGTATGGTGGGAGAAGAGGCTGGGCAGAGGGGCGAGATCGCGTTTGGCAGCCTGGATCTTTGACCATCCACAATGGTTTGGTCCCGACTTTGCCCGGCTGCAACTCACGCGATCCGACATCGAGAAGCACACCGTGCTAGAAGTACTGCCACGACTGATTCATCCGCAAAACCCGGACCATCCCCCACAGGATGAATCTGGACTACTCCTGTTTTACTACCCTCCGGGTCTGCAAAGAGGGCAACAGCCCACACCCTATGTGTCCCCGCTACCAAAGCAAGCGCAAATCCTGTGCTCGTAGTCAAGGGCAAAAATCGACCGTTCACGGAAGCCATGGAACGGTCGATTCCGTTGGTGGCAAAGGACGTCCTTCTCCCTATGACTTCACACTACCCATCGCAATTCCGGATACGATGTAGTTCCGCAGCAATGGAAAGAGAATCAACATGGGTAAAATCGATAGAAATGCGCCAATCAGAATCAGCGGATATAAGGGTTGACCCGCCCCGGCGGTATTCAAATTGGCAGTCCAGATATCCAATCCCAACGTCAGTGGGTAGAGGTTTGAGTTGTTCAGAAGGACCAACGGCAAGAAGAAGTTGTTCCAGGTGCTCACGAACGTGATTAAAAGCAATGTGACCAAGCCTGGGCGAATCAATGGCATGCCAATCCGGAAGAAGATGCCGTAGTCGTTCGCCCCATCGATTCTCCCCGAGTCGATGAGTTCCATGGGCATCGCTTCATGGATGTACACCATCATGAAATAGACGCCAAACGGGTTGAATAACATCGGTAATATAACACCAGCGTAGGTGTTGATAAGCCCCAATGATTTAATCATCAAAAACACGGGAATGACCATCGCCGCACTCGGCACCATCAGTGCCCCCAACACAGCAAACGACATCTGCCGCTTAAAGCGAAAATTGTACATAGCGATGACGTACCCAGCCATCGCGCTGATCAGCGTCGCCCCGCAGGATGTGATCACCGCGTAAATGACGGAATTGAGTACCCAGCGCCAGAAGATGCCCCCCTGGTATGAACTCAGCCAACGCAGGTTGGCACCGAGATTCAAATGGCTCGGAAACGCGAGCATCGGTGTATTAAATAACTGCGTCGTGTTCTTCGTCATCGATACGAGCAGCCAGTAGAGCGGAAGCAAGAAGTAGGCGGCCATCACGATGACCAGGGCCATCGTCAACAGCGTCTTGGCAGAGTTCTTCAGTCCCCGCGCGTGATGTTTCCGTTGCAAGGAGGTCGTAGAGAAACTAGGTCCGGTTACGCTCATACCACTTCTCCCCCTTCAGCACGCACTTCGCTTGCGTGGTTTCCCGCTTGTCCCTTGGCCATCCGTCTGTGCAATCGCACCTTCTTGGTCTTTCGCTCATCACTTGTCGCATACATGAACAACAGGGACGCAATAAAGGTGATGACGGATAGAATGATGGAGAGCGTCGCCGAGTAGGTAAAGTTTCCATACGCAAACGCCATATTGTAAATTTCCATGTTCGGCGTATAGTTCCACGGAATGCTAGTCATCGATGATAGGATAAACGGCTCGTTGAACAACTGGAGGGATCCGATGATCGACAGCACCACTGTCATGATGATGGTAGGGCGCAGGAGTGGCAGCTTGATATGGAGCGCTACTTGGCTTTCATTGCACCCGTCGATTTTCGCGGCGTCGTAGAGCTCAATTGGGATCGAGGTCAGGCTGGCGAAATAAATCGTCATGTTGTAGCCGGTCCATTCCCAGATGGCCATGTTGACGATCCCGTACAGGACATGCCCGTTCGCTAGGATGTTGACAGGATTTCCACCCGTAAACAGTTTGAATACAGCAAGTATAGGGTCTAGTTGTGGAGAGTAGAGGAAGCCCCACATAATCGCCGCGATCACGCCAGGAACCGCATACGGCAAAAAGTATACAATGCGGAACACCGCCTTGCTCTTGACGAATCGACTATCCAGCAAGAGTGCTAGTGCCAGTGCTAAGACGAGCATAATCGCGACCTGTACGACGCCATAGTAGACGACCCGAAACAACGCATACCAAAAGTTTGTGTCTTGCCAGGCGACGCCGTAATTTCGAAGGCCGATGAAATGGTTGGTACCGCCACTGTTCACGAAGAAGCTCAGGTACAGCGAGTAGAGGAATGGAAACGCAAAGAAGAGTAGAAATACCAACGCAAATGGGGCTAAGAGCCCATACGGGACTCGACGGTGAGTTCGCTTCATAATCATCCTCCGCATCCATCTGAAGTCTGTATCCCGGACAACGCGATCATCCGAGGTTACGAACGCGTCTTCGAACGGCGTATGATGAGTGTACATACCGTCAACAGGGCTAGTACAAAGACTACGTATAGCCCCGGAGAATTGACTTCAGACCAGAATGAGCTAGCGGAACCAGACTTATCCGCTTGCGCACCATTTGCAACCACTTTGTAGCCCATTGACTCGGCAAAGACCACGACACTGTGTTGCAGGTTATCCAATGCCTGATCCCATGTCTCTTGCCCTGCCGCTGCTTTTGTAAACTCGATGGTCATCTGGTTGTAGACATAATCTGTCCATGGGCTCCACTGGAATGACGTATTGACTGACTTCGAAGCCTTGATAAATACAGGGGCCGCCTTCTGACCGTCCAACGACGGATTTGGCGCGTCGAATTGTGGCAACTGCGTTCCGTACTTGTTTGCAGGAACTTGCCCTCTCCCACCGTGCCCGATATCCGTCACGTCGAGCAGTTCGCCGGCCTGGCTCGTATTGATCCACGCTGCAAACAGGGCCGCGGCATCTGGATGTTTCGACTGCTTGGTCACCGCGTTCGTAGATCCGCCGTTGTTGCCGTCCACAAATGGTCCAGTTGAGCTCCATTGAGGGATGTCTGCAGCGTGCCAATCCTTGGTGTTCGGGCGTACATATGGTTCAATCGAATAGGCAGGCGCCCACGCTCCATTGAGCATCACCGCGTATTTGCCGCTGCCTAGGTCACTTTGAAATGCAGGCGTACCATCGTTTGTGGCCGGGATGACGCCCTCTTTCACTAAGTTCCCCCAGTAGTTCATCACCTGTTTCGCCTTCGGACTGTTCAAATCGATCTTCCAGCCGTTTGGCGTATACTGAAACAACTGAGCGCCGGACTGCCACAACAAACCTGTGATGAGTCCGCCGTCCGTCACCGGAAAATACGTCAAGTACTCAGACGGCGCCTCCTTGTGCAGTTGTTTCGCTTCTGTGGCGAACTGCGCCCACGTCTTGGGCAACGGGAGATGGTACTTCTGGAATACGCTCGTTCTGTAAAACATCGCGAGCGGCCCGATATCTTCGGGAATCGCATACACGGCATTGCCGCGACTCGACTGCGCCCACGTCCAAGGTTGGAAACTGGACTGGTATTGCTTCACGTAAGGAGCGATATTGAGCAGCCCGTTGGTATCGATGAACTTCGGGAGATATTGATATTCGATTTGGACTACGTCAGGCGCTCCAGTCCCCGCTTTGATGGCAGTCGTCAGCTTGTTGTACTCCGTCGCTCCAGCGCCGATCAAAGGGTGCACGACCTTGATGTTCGGATACTCCTTGTTGAACGCCGCAATTACCCGATCGGCGTTGGCCGTCCAAGTCCACCACGTGATCGTCACCTTCTGGGTATCCTTCGGGTAATGCGGCTCTGGAATCGACGCGGCGAAGACAGGGGCGGTTGTGGTGCAAAACAGTGCTATGCTGCTCAAACCAGCGATGATCCACGGTCTCTTTTGCACGCTATCACCTCGCTCATGATGTTTCTCACAACGTCCACCAATTGTTTGATTCACCAAGAAAAAGTATCTTTCGTGCGCAAAGTTAAGCGCTTACATAAAAACCGTACCTAAACACCGTGAAGGAAACGCGGCTATGTCTTTACGACACCTGTCGCCCAGTCAATAGCCAATCGATTTCTTCCTCGTTCAGTTGCACGTCGCGTGCCACGAGGCTCGACTGAAGTTCCACTAAGCTGTGCGGACCGATGATCGCAGCCGTGGGAAAGCGCTGATTCAACACGTAGGCCAGCGCGATGGCGTTGGCATCCACCCCTTTTGCCACAGCGAGCTCTGTGGCCCTAGCCAATCGGTTCCAGTTCTGTGCATTGTAATAGACGCGAACCATATCTGCATCTTCCTGGATCTCTGGCGAATAGCGGCCCGTGAAGAAACCGCCCGCTTGCGATGACCAGGACAGAAGTGGCAGGAGCGTGCGTTCGTGCCACACGAGCGTCTCTGCGTCAACCGTCACACAACCCGGCCACCTGGGCTCGTTAGCCGTCGCTAAACTGAGATTCGGGCTGTTGCAGCAAAACCCGTCTAACCCATGTGCATATGCATACTCGTTCGCCTCTTCAATACGTTGCCAAGTCCAGTTCGAAGTACCAAACACCTCAATTTTCCCGGCGCTTTTGTGCTCGTTTAAGATCTCGAGAATGTCACCAACAGGAACTGCTGGGTCGTCGCGATGTAACAAGTAGACATCGATCGCGTCGACACCAAGGCGCTGCAAGCTCTCGTTTAAGTCGGCGGCGATATCCTTCGCGTTCACGCGGTTTCGATTGCCGTGTGGATGAGCACCTTTATCGATGATGACCAGTTTTTCTCGATCCCGCTCTTGCAGCCATTTCCCCACCGCTAGTTCGCTTCGTCCTCCGTTGTAGATGTGGGCGAGATCGATGGCATTGCCGCCAGCCTCGACAAACGCGTCCAGCAGGCCGCGACATCTGTCCATATCGTCAGGCGAAAACACCATCGAACCCATGATCAGTTGGGAACAAGGCTTGGAAAGTCCCGCAATATCGATCATCTTCATCGCGTTGCACTCCTTTTCTAGTCCAGGGATACTCGCGCCCTTGTGCGAGCGGACGCCAAACATGCATCAATCACTCTCATATTTCGCACCGATTCCTCCGGATCAAAGCGGGGTAACCGATTGGCTAACAAGCTTCGCCCGAAGTCGTCGATTTCTGCGACGTACGGATCTACCGTCGGTACAGCCAATTCTCTGCATTCGTCGCCAACGACGACACTAGCCCGCAATGTCTCGGGCTTGCCGACGTAGGCAAACGGCACGTCGATTCGCCCCTCCGACCCGACAATCCGAAGTTCATTGCTGCCATAGCACCACATTCCACACTCGAAGGTGAGCGACACGCCATCTTCGAACTCCAATAAACCAGTGGCGGACATATCGACGCCATCGTGAAGCGCTGAGAACATCGCGTGTACGGTGACCGCTAGTGGCTCCTGCGCCAATAAGAACCGGGCTGCGTTGATCGGGTAGCACCCAACGTCGTAGATCGATCCGCCACCCATCCCGGATTTATAGCGGATGTTGTCCAAATCCTTCGCGTTGTTGAAGGAAAATGCTCCATGAACCGTTCGAATCGCACCGATTTCCCCCGCTTGGATGACTTCGCGAATCCGCTCGTAACGCGGATGGTAGCGGTACATGAACGCCTCAGCGAGTTGCACGCCACATAAGCGGCAGGCGTCCACCATCTCTTGTGCCTCGCGGGCATTGAGTGCGATGGGCTTCTCACAGAGCACATGCTTGCCAGCTTGCGCGGCGCGAATCGTCCACTCACGGTGTAAGTGATTTGGCAAAGGAATGTAGACGGCGTCAATATCGCTGTCCTCCAAGATCTTCTCGTAGCTATCATAAGCCTTTGCCACGCCGAATTCCGCTGCCGTCTGCTCCGCCTTCTCCTTGCTGCGACTGGCAACCGCGGCCACCGTCCCAGTTTGCGACCGCTGAATCGCCGGGATGACCTGCCGAACTGCGATGCCGGCGCAGCCAATGACTCCCCACCTGACAAGTTCCCCCTGCATTTGCGCGTCCCCCCAATCACGTGTAGTGTATTGCTATTATAGGTGGAACCAGCGGCCTGTAAAATCTAAATATTTTGTGATGAATAACAATATATTGTCATTTAGGTGATGATCGAAATGCTGAGACAGCGTTCCCTCACGACCATTCCGGACAGCTCCTACTTCTGCTTGCCTGAATCCGTTGGATTCTACGATCACGAACCAACTCATGCCGTGAACCGGGCCGAAGGCATGCTAAAGGACTTTAATCTTCACTTGGTCACCAAGGGCAGCGGTTATGTCGTTGTGGGCCAGAAGTCCTATCGCGTAAGACAAGGGGATTGTTTTCTATACTTTCCGCTGCGGCAGCAGACCTACCACAGCAGCGCAGAAGATCCGTGGAGTGTTCGATGGGTCCACTTTTACGGCAAGCACCTGACGGAATTTATGCTCGATGCAGGTGTCAATCAATCGGTGATCTGGGCACTGCATCAGTGGGCTGCTCTCGAGGAACTATTTCACGATTTGCTCATTGAAACAGAGACGAATACGATGTTGCGCCCTGCTCGACTCTCGACGCTCACTTACGCCATCCTGATGGAGTTTATGCATCAGGCCGTCCCGCTCACCACGGCGAAAACGACCAATCAGTCGGATCGGGTGACGCGCCTCTTGCCGCTCATGCAGGAGCGAGCCACCTCCCCTTTCGATCTCGCCGAGTGGGCGGATCTCGCAAACGTATCCCCACATTACTTTTGCAAGTTATTTCGCAAGACTGTCGGTATGAAACCGCTCGACTTTGTGACAAGGTGTCGGATTCAGCACGCAAAACAGTTGCTCCTCGAAAACCGGGAAGCGACCATCAAATCGATCGCAACGGCTTGCGGATACAACCATATTAGCTATTTTAACAAGCGATTTTACGAGCTAGAGGGAATGACGCCAACGGAGTACCGTGCGCTATACTATTGAACGCCAACCGCCACGTGCGTGTGCGCTACCGGACGCCCTCGCGTCCAAATCACTTTCCATTGGCCTTCCCATTGCCTTTGCGAATGTAGGCATAGCGCTCTGCGAATTGTTTTTCTTGCCCGAGTCCCTTCGGATGATAGTACTGAGCTCCCGCCAGGGCATTGGGGAGATATTGTTGTTCCACCAAACCTTCCGGGTAATCGTGCGGATACTTGTACTCGACACCGCGCCCAAGTTTTTTCGCACTCGCATAGTGCGCATCTTTGAGGTGCAATGGGATGTCGCCAAAGTGTTTCGTCTCGACGTCCCGCATGGCGTTGCCAATGGCCGTCGTGACCGAATTCGACTTCGGCAACAAACACAGTTCCATGACGATTTTGCCAAGCGGCAACATGGCCTCCGGGAATCCCAGTCGCTCTGCAGATTCGATGGCGGCGATCGCATGCGACGTCGCAGCTGGAAAGGCCAGGCCGATGTCCTCGTCTGCAACACAAAGGATACGGCGAGTGAGGCCGATGAGATCGCCTGATTGAATTAACCGCGCCAAATAATGCAGCGCGGCGTCCACATCGCTGCCACGCAGACTCTTGTGGAACGCACTCAACAAGTCGTAGTGCCCATCGCCGTCCTTGTCGGATGACAGACTCTTCTTTTGCAGACATTCAACCGCGATATCCTCGCTAAGATGAATGACGCCATCATCGCCCTCGTCAGTCGACAACACCGCGATCTCGACGGCGTTGAGCGCCTTGCGCATGTCCCCGCCAGAAGCCTGCGCGAAGTGCGCCAATGCGGCATCTTCCAGCTCGACAGGGTAGCGCCCTAAGCCCCGCTCGACGTCCGCGAGCGCCCGACGAATGCCCACTTCGACATCCTCAGGTTCAAGTGACTTCAGTTCGAGGATTTGACAGCGGCTTCGCACGGCGGGGTTGACGTCGTGAAACGGATTCGCCGTCGTCGCCGCGACGAGCGTGATGAGCCCGCTCTCCGTAAAGGGCAGCAGATAATCCTGTTGCTTCTTGTTAAACCGATGGATCTCGTCGAGAAACAGAATCGTCTGCCCCTGCATTTTCGCGTCCGAGACAATTTGTTCTACGTCTTTAAGGCCCGCGTCTACCGCATTGAGTTCAGCGAACGGCAGTTTCAAGGTGTTGGCCAACGCGTTCGCGATGGTCGTTTTGCCCGTTCCCGGTGGACCGTAGAGCAGGATGGAGACAGGGCGATTGGCTTTGATCATCCGGTGGATGAAGCGTCCGGGATCGAGTAGATGGCGCTGGCCGATCACCTCATCGATCGTGCGCGGACGCATGCGATATGCTAATGGCTCGTTTTTCGCCGCTTCAAACAAAAACACCTGGCTACCCCTTTCAGGTCACCTGCTGACACCGCGGCCACGTGCATTGGTGCATATGGCCGCAAGGGTCTTCGCATCTCTATCTATTGTAACGCAGTGCAGTAGATTGTGGTGAGCGCCCAACAAACGCACTGCTGCGAGTGTATCGGTGCTTTAGGAAGGATTGGCGAGGGCAACAGGGGACACCACCTGAAAGCCAAGCGACGTGGCCTCTGCCGACTGAAAGGGTGGATCGAGATGCATACAGTACACCCGCTGGCGAACTGGTGGCGGGATGAGTTCAGTCAACTGACGCAGGGATAGATGCACGTTCCCGGCGTATTCCGCCTTCGACGTATCTTGGTACACGTAGTCCAATTGGCCAGATTTGAGGGCTTCCAGCACATCCGTCGGGATCATATTGGCGTCCCCGCTGTAGTAGATGCGCTTTCCAGCGACTTCGAGGAGGTACCCAAAACACGTCAATCCTCGCGAGTGTTGGACAGGTACAGGTTTAATTTCACTCACGTCGCCCATCCCAACGGGTCGATAGGCATCGGATATCTCCACGTGGCGGTAGTATTTTTCGGTCACGCCCATGAGTTTTATCAGGGTCCGAAAATCGTGCGACAACTTCTTCGGCGTGAGCACCGTCGCAATCGCCTTTCCCGCAGGTGGAACGCTGTAGTACGAATAGAACAGAAGGTCGCCGAGAGAGCCGACGTGGTCAGGGTGGAGATGCGTCACCAACACGGCGATCTCATCCACCCCCGCGAGCAAGTTGGCGCGCAAAATGCGATCGAAGTTGGCACTGCCACAATCGATCATAAAAAGGTGAGACCCACTCTTCAAATACGCGCTATTGTTGCCCAGTTGCGTGTGAAATGCACTGCCACAGCCGACGAACTGGAACATATCTGATCCCGCCTCCCACTATTCCATCTTCCGCCAACGATTGAGCGCCGCCGCGCGCGCTTTGCGCAGCGCATCGCCAAACGCCTTCCCCTGCGCGTCGATGGCCAAGGACTTTCCGGTGATCGACTGAATGACGCCCCAATACGCTGGTAACGCCTCAGCATTCGGGCTCTGCGCACGCGGATTGTTGCGTCCGCGGTCATCTGCCATGCCAATCATGGAAAATCCCTCGACGCCGAGTGGGTTGCGATTCGCATCCATCAGGAGATCGACGACTTTGGATGACTTCATCCGGTCTAAGATATGAATCTTCATATGTTGCTCCGTCGCAAACAGGGCCGCCTGCGTCCACTGTGAGGGCAGTTTTAACCGTTCACAAAGCTTGCGAACCAACGGGACACCTGCGGATTCGTGTCCATGATGAGCCGGCCACTTGTTTCGCGGTGTCAACGCCTTGCCCACGTCGTGCACCAACGCGGAGAACCGTACTTCCTCTCGCGACGTGAGCGCCGCAGCGGCATCGAGCACCTGCATGGTGTGCTCAAACGCATCGCCTTCCGGGTGCCACTTCGTCGGCTGTTCAACGCCTGCAAGCGCCGCTATCTCAGCGAAGTGAACAGGTAGTACACCCGCCCGCAGCAGCCATCGGAAAAAGAGCGAGGGCCGTTTGGTGCCAAGCGCTCTCTTCAATTCGCCGAAGACGCGCTCCGCGCTGAGCGTCTCGAGTTCCCCTTTGAGGTCTCTCATCATCTGTAGGGTGTTTGCTTCGATCTCAAACCCCAATTGCGCTGCAAACCGCGCCGCGCGGTACACCCGCAGCGGATCTTCGGAAAAGGCGCGGGACACCGCCCGAACCACCTGCTGCTCGATATCGGCAAGCCCGCCATACGGATCTAGGGTAGTTTGCGACAAAACGTCGATAGCCATCGCGTTGATGGTCAAGTCGCGGCGCAACAAATCCTGTTCAATCGTGACCTCAGGCGAAGAAAACACTTCAAACCCAGTGTGGCCCCGCGACACTTTTCGTTCCGTTCGAGCCAGAGCAAACTCGGCCATCGAATCCCCGACGGGCATTCGAAACACCGCAAACGCCATCCCTGCCAAGAAGGACTCTGGAAACAGACGTTCAAACTCCTGCGCAGTGAGGCCCGTGACACAGTAATCCTCATCTGTCGCCACTCGGCCCATCCATTTGTCGCGCACTGCGCCCCCGACGAGGTACAGTCGTCCGCCTTCACTTGCAATCTTTTGTGCAATTGAGTCGATCTCCGTCACTTGAAACACCCTCGTTCAACATCGCTAGCTGTGTATCCATCAGCCATTCGTGAATTCTCTCTGTATCCGGTTCGTCCGGTAAGTCCGTTCGCACCATAGCCGCTCTGCACAGTTCATCCATCTCGTCCGCAAACGCTTGAAACTGCTCAAGACGCCACGCACCGTTGCGAATGGACAACAATTCCTTGGCGTCTGGTCTGCGAACCAGAATGTCGCCTGTGGTCAAAGCCTCATAGCCCATCCGATAGAGCCGGACGAGGTGCATGGCATGTTTCGTATCATAGCCATATAACTGGATCACGCCCGCATGCGCACGACCAGCCCCACCAGCGCCCGTCGAGTGTTCTCCTCTGGTGCGGTGCTGCAACTTTCGTAGTTGCCCCTGTGCATAGCGTGTAAACGTGGTGTACACGCGCTTCGATAAGAAGGAATGACGCATGTTGCGCAATTCGCGGCCGACGTCTGTCATGGTTACGATGACGTCGTCTGGCGCAAACAGCGTATCGAGAATATTAGGGTTCGCCGACAGGGCCAACTTTACGAATTTCGGCAGCGTGTAAAGGAGGATATCCGGTTGCTTCGCTATCCACTGCGTGTCCCAAGACTCTAACCCTAAGAGCATCTGCCGCGTCGCCGCCATCACACCACGGTAGTCCGTGTCGCTCACAGAAATATTGGTTCCATAAGCGCGTGAACCTCCAAGTACCACGATCAACGCCGATTCCAACTGGCGCTTCGCATTTCCCGTCACCATCTTACATCATCCCGCTATTTTGTCGCATTGTGCCCATGCGCATAACAATGACCCCGTTCGCTCCAACGGGGTCATTCCATCACACCTCATCAAGGTGTTATTGCAAGGACTGCTGTGCACTCTGGACGCTGTTTTCCATGTCCATCGCCTTATCCATTCGTTGATCGATGGTAATGTTCGTGACGACGCGCGTGGCGCCGTGGAGCGCCTCTTCGTGAATCTCTTTGGCCACATCCATCAAGTCGCTCAGATCGCCCTCGATGACCGTCGACGTCGGTGTCACTTGATACTTGAGTCCCCGGCCCTCGATAAGCTTCAATGCCTGCCCGACGTGCGAACTAAAACTCGACGAGTTCGTTCCGACAGGAACGATATTAATTTCAAGCAGTGGCATCATCATACCCCCACACATAGATTTGCGACATTAGGTTTCCATGTGGAAGTCAAGTGCATACGCACCGCGACAAAATCCGGAGGCGAGTGGCCACCCGTTTGGCTTCACCGACGGCGCGAAACGTACGAGAGATGGCCAGGGAAACCGTCAGCGAAACACGTCGCTACTGTTCTCGTAGGCTACATCCGGCTGTTGACAGCGCGCGTTGACCGCTCGCGCGAGGACGAAGAGCAAATCAGACAGTCGGTTGAGATACTGCAGAGCCGGCGCGTGGATTTCCTCTACCTGCATGAGTGCTACCGTGTGTCTCTCGGCGCGGCGAACCACAGTACAGGCGACGTGTAAGTAGGATGAGCCGATGGTGCCGCCTCGCAACACGAATTTCTTAATGGCGTCCGCTTCCTCTTTGTAGTGATCGATTTGCGGTTCCAACAAAGCAGCAGCATCTGAAGCTGTGCGAAACGTGTATTTATCCGTGTTTACTGCCGCCAGATCGGCACCGACATCCCACAAGGTCTGTTGTACATCGAGCAGCAGCGAACTGATGTCTTCGTGGCCCTCTTGCGTCAAGAAACTAGCTGCGAGGCCAATAAACGCACCCGCTTCGTCCACTGATCCATACGCTTCGACCCTCAGGTCGTTTTTATAGCGGCGAACCCCGCCAATCAGTGCAGTCTTTCCTCGGTCCCCACCACGCGTGTAAATTTTCAAGATGATCTCACTCCTAATCGACTGATTCCTTCGGTGCTCCAATCGCTTCGTATACGGGTCGCAAATCGAGATGTCTGCGAACGACATCGGCGATTCGGTCATACGCCGCATCGCGAGTCGCTGCCATCGACGTATCCTCATTCAGTTGAGGGAGCCCGAACGCGACTTGGATGGCGGACAACCACTTACGTCGAAAATCGTCGTTGTCGAAGATGCCATGTAAGTAGGTGCCGACGATTCGCCCCTCTTCGGCGATGCAACCGTCCGGCCTCGGCTTGGCATCGTTTGCACTTTGCACGCGCGCAAACGCTCGCGCGCCTGGCAAATAAGAGGTCACACCCATGTGAATCTCGTAGCCTGACACCTCGGTTGCGGTGTACGCGCCCGCTATCTCTCCCGCCACCAGGACGGTCGATTTTTCACGTGCCATCTCCGTGACGACAGGTAGGTAATCGAGCCCTTCCTGATGCTTGGTGGCTGATTCTTGGTGATAGGGATCCCGTACGTGACGACCAAGCATCTGATACCCACCGCAGATGCCGAAGAGGAAGCTTCCCAGCTCGCGCGCACTGCGGATAGCCGTAATCCAACCGCAATCGTGCAACCAGGCTAAATCGTCCATCGTGTTCTTCGTGCCTGGTAGAATGACAGCGTGCGCACCTTGTAGATCGGTGGGCGTTTGACAGAAGAAAGCGTCCACGCCCGGTTCAAGGAACAGTGGATCGAAATCATTAAAGTTCGAGATGTGCGGCAATTGCACAATGGCGACGCGGATGGCACCAGGAACTGCTTGTTGCGCGCGATACCGCTCGCCCTCGAGTCCCATCGAGTCCTCCTCCTCGATGCCGACGTCCCGTACGTACGGAATGACACCTAGGACAGGAACCCCAGTGTACGACTCCAGCAACTTGACCCCTTCGTCAAACAAGCTTGGATCCCCTTGAAACTTGTTCACGATGATCCCTTTTACGCGGGCCCGCTCCGACGCTGAAAGCAACTGCATAGTCCCCACGACAGAAGCAAAGATCCCGCCTCGATCGATATCCGCGACCAACAACACGTCAGCATCGGCCATGTCCGCTGTCCTCATATTCGCGATTTCCGTCGGTTTCAAGTTCATCTCCACAGGGCTGCCTGCCCCTTCGATCACGATGACGTCGTGCCGTTCGGCGAGATATGTATAGCTTTCGACGACCGCCTGCCAGATCTCTCCGAGCCTTTCCTGATAGTATTCACGCGACGACTTCGTGTCGTGCACCCGCCCTTGAATGACAACCTGAGACCTGTCCCGACTCGTCGGCTTGAGCAACACCGGATTCATGTGCTCGTTTGGCAATAACCCACAAGCGGCGGCCTGAACCGCCTGGGCCCGGCCAATCTCGCGCCCGGACGGCGTCACGGCCGAGTTCAAGGACATATTCTGCGACTTGAACGGTGCGACACGGTAGCCATCCTGATGGAGAATTCTGCACAATGCCGTGCACAGCACACTCTTCCCGACGTTGGAGGCCGTCCCCACAACCATCACAGCTTTGCCCATATCAATCCCTCCTCCCATGCTGTGTTCGCTTTCAACCTGGCTGCCGCGCCGCAGGCGCGAGACCACTTTGCAGCGAAACGGCCTCATGAACAATTGCGGAAATCCCTGCACGCCTGGATGAACCGTTCGACCATGGCCGGGTTTGAAGCGAAGTGTAAATGCGTGTACCCTGCCAACACATTCCCTTGTGCGTACCCCTCTAGTGTCACGCTCCAACCTTTGGTGTCGTACGCATACGGCCAACCCACGCCGTCAAATACGGCTGTGGAGTAATGAAATTCATGGCCGCGGGCCGCTTCCCCACGCAAAAGCAGCAGGTTGTCCGTACGCGCCGTCACCTCGCGGTAGCCAATCGCAGCCAGTTCGGATTGCATGCACACCGCCGCAGGTACGATACCAGCCATTTCGTGAAGGCTCCCGTGCGCATCGGTCAGCGTCTTGGTCAAAAACATGAACCCTCCACACTCGGCGTAAATGGGCATACCTTGATGCGCTGCGCATCGGACGCTCTCTAGTACATGGCGTTGTCCGGCCAATCTCTTTGCAAACTCCTCTGGGAAACCGCCGCCGATGTACACCCCATCTGCATCTGCTGGTACGACTTCTCCCTCAAGCGGGCGAAAGTAGACGAGTTTTGCTCCATACCACTCGAGAAGTTCGAGATTTTCCGGATAGTAAAAGTTGAATGCCGAGTCCCGCGCCACCGCTAAGGTCACCGTTTTCGCGCGCGGTTCGCCGACAAACAGCGACGGGGTCGGCGCCTCCCAAGCCGCGTGCAGGTTTGCGAGCCCGATTATCGCGTCAACATCGATAGACTCGTCAGCCGCATCGGCCAGCGACTCGATAAGAGGTGCCATCTCTTGGCGCTCCAAAGCAGGGATAAGTCCCAAGTGGCGCTCTGGGATCTGCATCGCTTCGCGACGCGTGAAGTAACCCACGACAGGTACTTTGCACACCTGCTCAATCGCCGCTTTTACCAGTTCGTAATGACCCTTGCTTCCAACCTGATTGACAATGACGCCAGCCAGCCGAAGACGCGGTTCCATCTGCTGAAAACCGAGGACCATGGCCGCTGCGCTCCGCGCCATACTAGCCACGTCGACGACGAGCACGACTGGCGCCTCCAGAAGCAAACTGACGTGCGCTGTGCTGCCCGCGTTCGACAGCGGATCCTTTCCGTCATACAATCCCATAACACCCTCGATGATGGAGATGTCTGCGCGCTCGCTCCCGCGATCAAATACCTCGCGGACGATCTCGCCCTTCATCAGCCAAGTATCCAGGTTGCGCGACGGGACTTTTGTCACGGCGCTGTGATAGCTCGGATCGATATAGTCAGGCCCTACCTTGAAACCCTGCACCTTCATCCCCCGGCGCGTTAAGGCAGCCATGAGCGCCAGTGTAACCGTGGTCTTCCCAGCCCCACTGTGGGTACCAGCAATCACCATTCGCGGTCGATTCATCCATAGTCCTCCGTGTAAGTGCGAGTCGTACCCAGTTCACCGAGGTCACGTCGGCTCAATTGAAAAAAGATAAAAGCACACTCCTTCCATAGGAACAGAGTGTGCTTGTCTACGACTTCAATCGTCCACAAACACCTCCCTATCGACCGTAGGTTGTAACGGTGTCGGCAGAAAAGGCAGGTCTCCTGGCTCAGGTTCATCACCATCGACTTCCTTCCCGGGTCAACACCCAGTGGCCGTTGTCGACGTTTCCCATCACAGTGGCGGGACCGCATCGGATTTACACCGATTTCCCTTTTAAGTCCGCACGATGGCGGGCACCTTTTCCGATGATAAAATTGCTGCTTTCCTCGTCAATGTTGATTCATATGCTACACATTGGCCGACCCTGCGTCTAGTGCTTGCTGGCCCCCTGCTCGTCGAGTTAGCTCACCCGAAGCCATTCACTGACGAGTTCACCCAAACGAGATCCCTGCCGTTTTCCTTCGCCGCGTACAAAGCCCTGTCTGCATCGCGAACCACCTGTAACACGAGATCTCCGACCTGGTGGCCAAACGTGTCGTTGAGCGACTTGAAGTGATCGATATCACACAGCAACACACAAAACTCGCGGCCATCCAATTGCGCCATCGAGACCGCCTGTCCGAGCTGCCCATCAAAGTATCTGCGATTCCCGATGCCCGTCAACCCGTCGCTAAGCGCATCCATCTGCATCGAGTGAAATGAAGCCAACAGTGACTTGCGCATCGACTCAATCCCTGCGAACAATCCGCCTAATTCAGACCTTTCCTCGAGTTCCGGGACAGGGACGGCCAACTCGCCTTCACTATAGCCGTTTACCACGGTGGTCAGCCTGTTAATGGGGCGGATCCAACTTCTTAACTGGTGAATGAGGAGAATTGTCAGAATCAACATGGTCAATCCAACGATGCCCACAGTAACATACAGTGTGATCGTCCTCAATGCCTGCAAACGATTTTGATCCGCCTCGAGCTGCTCATCCGTCCACGCCTTTACCTGACGCACCTGGTCTCGAAACCGTTGAAATACGCCTCTTCCCTGGAGCAACTCCTCATCGGTCAACGGCTGGTGTTCCCACCTCTTCTCTACCTGCGGTTGGCCATACTCGGTATGCCACAATCGCCCAGTAGCGATGATCTTTTCGACAGAGGCGTGCAATGCCGAGTCCGCCGCCGTCAGCGTCATCAATTCAGAAGCTACCTCATTGAATTGCTGGGTTCCCGCTGTAAAAGGAGACAACAAGGTGACATCGCCTGTCAAATCGAACCCTCGCTGCCCGGTTTCTTCATCGGTAAGCGCCACGGTCAACTGATCCAACATGCCACTTTCGCGGTAGAGATACGCTTCATGATTTTGTGTGTGACGCATCGGTGTCCACAAAATCACCTCGCCACCGATCATCACGATCACGGCCGCAAGTTGCAGTAGCACGACAAACTTGAGCAGCCTCTTGCCCAAGTACGGGTTCCTCTTTTTGAACTTCGTATCGAACACCACCAGCAAGCATTTACACGGTTGCAAGATTTCCGCCTGAACAACAAAGTGTCTCCCTGTGGCCTTTGGACCCTGATAGCATCATGCGGTCTACGCTTGTTTACTTTCATGTGGAGTACAAACAAACCTATGATGGAGAGCCTTTATGCTTCGGAGAATGGGACACCCAGGAGGACAAGGAAACAACGATGTCGAGAGACGTGAATTGCGCCGTCAAACCATACTTTTGTTATAGACCGAAACGTATCATAGCATGGGTAGTCACGTTCTGTACATCGCCGTAATGCCCCGTAGCCTGACAACTTACGTAGTCGGTGATTTGCTTTCAGTGGCCATACACAGTCCCAGTAAAAAGGTGGCGATCAATCGTTCGTAGCTTTCTTCCACCTCGAATGGCATGCCAAATCCATTAGCCACTTCCAGTGTGGCAAACCCATGGCCAATTGCTCGAAACCCCCTGACGATGTGTATCGCAACATCTGGATGCAATTGATATGGTTCCAACACCGTTAGAACGGTGTCAATGATGGCGTCTGATGCACTTCTTAGTAGCTCATCATCCTTCGCGGGTGCGAGTGTCGTCGCATACACACCCGGTCTCTCTTTGGCGAATGCTCGATAGGCCTGTAGCATTGCAGATATCGCCTGATCACCCGCCTTACCAAGTGCAGCTCTTTGCAAGCGCCGATCGAGCTCCTGCAACCCAAGCAGGGATAGTTCCCGACGAAGGCCGTCCATACCGTCAATGTGGTTGTAGAGTGATGGCGTTCGAACACCAAGGTGCTTTGCCACCTCGGATAGCGTTAACTTGTCGAGACCTATTCGATCCGCTAGTTCCCCTGCAGCCTGCACGATGATCGACCGACTCAAACCGGGTCTTGACGCCACGTTAATTCATCCTCCTCGTGTTTCGCTCTGCCTGTTTAATCGCACGATTCATTGCGTCCAACGGACTGCTTAAAACATTTCCGTGCCCAACCGCAAGTTGTGACGGCCGTAAGTCCCGTAAACGCCTCGCACTCTCTACTGCACGGTCCCTGTGCCACGTAGCGAATGCCGGAAACGGGAAACGTGGACGTATTGTACCAGACACCGCGATGCCACCCTGGATTTGAAACGCATCACCAGCAATCAGTGTTCTGTCGCGCACATCCAGAAATGCCACATGACCAGGGGTATGTCCAGGGCTGCAAATCACTTCAAGGTTCCCGATCCGGTCTCCTTCTTTTAAGTGACCCGTGGGTTGCGTTTGGCAAGGTTTGATTCCACCTCTGACCTTTACCTGAGGTTCACCATCGACCGTTCTGGTGTCCCCTGCAAGCAGCCGACTATCCCGCTCTGAGATCATCACCTCTGCCTCAGGCAAACGTTGATGTAACCGGTCCAGAGCACCTACATGATCTGCATGACCGTGGGTGAGTAGGATACGTGTGATGGGAAGTCCAAGGGATTGTGCCGCTTGACGAATAGAATTTGCGTTCGATGGAAGCGCTGCATCAATTAAAGTTAAACCGTCATTCTCCTTGACTAAATAACAATTTACAGGGAACACGCGGGGAAAAAACGTAATTTGGGTACAATGGCCGAATGTAGTCAATCTCACAATCAGTCGCCTTCCTTCCACGAAACTAATATGACTACACAATAAACTAAAACATTTAGTTTTACAATATGATGTATGTACTTATGACTCCAAAATTGCCGACTCTCGATCACAAAAAGAACGAACGATGCTACAGTCTGTTGACTAGATAGCATCGTTTGACAACACAAAAAGACCCTGAGGTCGGCATCTCTGCTTCCCTCAGGGTCCTACTCTCGCGCCTGGCAACGACCTACTTTCCCAGGAGGTCTCCCTCCAAGTATCCTCGGCGCTGGAGGTCTTCACGTCCGTGTTCGGTATGGGTACGGGTGTTTCCCCTCCGCTATGGCCACCAGACTGCTTGCCGTTCAGGTATTCGTTCGCACGGCTTCGGCCTTCCGGCCTGCAGATGTGCTCTCTCACACCTTCACTCAAGCTTCCTCTTACATTTGTCTGTATCCTCGCTCCTGAATCATGGAACAACCTCTTTTTAGCGGGTGAAGCCCTCGACCGATTCGTATCTGTCCGCTCCACGTATCACTACGCTTCCACGCCAGACCGATCTACCTTGTCTTCTTCAAGGGGTCTTACTTCCCTAACGGAATGGGATACGTTATCTTGAGGCAGGCTTCGCGCTTAGATGCTTTCAGCGCTTATCCTTTCCCGACTTGGCTACCCAGCTATGCTTCTGGCGAAACAACTGGTACACCAGCGGTCGGTTCATCCCGGTCCTCTCGTACTAAGGACGACCCCTCTCACGTATCCTGCGCCCGCGGCAGATAGGGACCGAACTGTCTCACGACGTTCTGAACCCAGCTCGCGTACCGCTTTAATGGGCGAACAGCCCAACCCTTGGGACCGACTTCAGCCCCAGGATGCGATGAGCCGACATCGAGGTGCCAAACCTCCCCGTCGATGTGAACTCTTGGGGGAGATCAGCCTGTTATCCCCGGGGTAGCTTTTATCCGTTGAGCGATGGCCCTTCCACTCGGTGCCACCGGGTCACTAAGCCCGACTTTCGTCCCTGCTCGACCTGTCCGTCTCGCAGTCAAGCTCCCTTGTGCCTTTACACGCTTCGCGCGATTTCCATCCGCGCTGAGGGAACCTTTGGGCGCCTCCGTTACTCTTTAGGAGGCGACCGCCCCAGTCAAACTGTCCACCTGACACTGTCCCATGACCAGTTTCATGGCCATTGGTTAGAACACAAGTACCTCAAGGGTGGTATCCCAACGCCGACTCCACTCAGGCTGGCGCCCAAGCTTCTCTGTCTCCCACCTATCCTGTACATGACGTACCCGTATCCCATATCAAGCTACAGTCAAGCTCCACGGGGTCTTTCCGTCTAACCGCGGGTAACCTGCATCTTCACAGGTATTACAATTTCACCGGGTCTCTCGTTGAGACAGCGCCCAAGTCGTTACGCCTTTCGTGCGGGTCAGAACTTACCTGACAAGGAATTTCGCTACCTTAGGACCGTTATAGTTACGGCCGCCGTTTACTGGGGCTTCAATTCAGAGCTTCGGGTTTACACCCTAACCCCTCCTCTTAACCTTCCAGCACCGGGCAGGCGTCAGCCCCTATACTTCGCCTTTCGGCTTCGCAGAGACCTGTGTTTTTGCTAAACAGTCGCTTGGGCCTTTTCACTGCGGCTTCTCTCGAAGCGCCCCTTCTCCCGAAGTTACGGGGCCATTTTGCCGAGTTCCTTAACGAGAGTTCTCCCGCGCGCCTTCGTGTTCTCCACGCGCCCACCTGTGTCGGTTTCCGGTACGGGCACCTCATCACTCGCTAGAGGCTTTTCTTGGCAGTGTGACTTACGGGACTTCGGTACTGTACTTCCCTCCCCATCACAGCTCACGATTATCAGGGTGCGGATTTGCCTACACCCCTCGCTTGCTGCTTGGACGGCCTCTTCCATCCGGCCGCTTCCCTCAGCCTCCTGCGTCACCCCTTCGCTCAATCGCGATGTTGGTGGTACAGGAATTTCAACCTGTTGTCCTTCGACTACGCCTTTCGGCCTCGCCTTAGGTCCCGACTTACCCTGGGCGGACGAGCCTTCCCCAGGAAACCTTGGGCTTTCGGCGGACAAGATTCTCACTTGTCTTTTCGCTACTCATACCGGCATTCTCACTTCCATCCGCTCCACCAAACCTCCCGGTTCAGCTTCGCCGCAAATGGAACGCTCCCCTACCATGTTTCCATCCATAGCTTCGGTGTCTGGTTTAGCCCCGTTACATTTTCCGCGCAGCGCCACTCGACCAGTGAGCTATTACGCACTCTTTAAATGGTGGCTGCTTCTAAGCCAACATCCTGGTTGTCTGTGCAACGCCACATCGTTCCCCACTGAACCAGTACTTTGGGACCTTAGCTGTTGGTCTGGGCTGTTTCCCTCTTGACCACGGGTCTTATCACTCGTAGTCTGACTGCCAGGTTCTTCGACAAAGTGGCATTCGCAGTTTGACTAGGCTTGGTAACCCTCGCGGGCCCCGCACCCAATCAGTGCTCTACCTCCACTTCTCATTCCCTGACGCTAGCCCTCAAGCTATTTCGGGGAGAACCAGCTATCTCCGGGTTCGATTGGAATTTCTCCCCTACCCCCAGTTCATCCCCTGGCTTTTCAACGCCAGTGGGTTCGGGCCTCCATGCGGTGTTACCCGCACTTCACCCTGACCAGGGGTAGATCACCCGGTTTCGGGTCGATGACGACAAACTCATTCGCCCTATTCAGACTCGCTTTCGCTTCGGCACAGGCTCCACTGCCTTCACCTTGCTTGCCATCATCACTCGCCGGTTCATTCTACAAAAGGCACGCCGTCACACCTTAAAGATGCTCCGACTGCTTGTAAGCACACGGTTTCAGGTTCTATTTCACTCCGCTCCCGCGGTTCTTTTCACCTTTCCCTCACGGTACTATCCGCTATCGGTCGCCAAGGAGTATTTAGCCTTAGGAGGTGGTCCTCCCAGATTCCCACGGGATTTCTCGTGTCCCGCAGTACTTGGGGTCTGTTGCACATTCCACAATCCGTTTCGGTTACCGGGCTCTCACCGTCTATGGCCGGCCTTCCCATGCCGTTCTCCTACGAATTGCTTCCTGCTGGCTCCCTGCAGGTTGCCATCAACAGCCCCTCGACCCCGTATACGCATCGACTGCAGTCTGTACCACGTATACGGTTTAGGCTTCTCCGCTTTCGCTCGCCACTACTTACGGAATCGCGTTCGCTTTCTTTTCCTCGAGGTACTTAGATGTTTCAGTTCCCTCGGTTGCCTCCGCACACCTATGTATTCAGTGTACGGTACTAGCGCTTCACACTAGCAGGTTTCCCCATTCGGACATCCACGGCTCAATGCTCGCTTACAGCTCCCCGTGGCATTTCGGTGTTCGCCCCGTCCTTCTTCGGCTCTTGGCGCCTAGGCATCCTCCGTGCGCTCTTTCTAACTTCACCGTTTTGACTTCCTAACCACCAAAGGTGATTATTCCATCCATAAATCCGGCTATTGTTAACCTGTTACGCATTTACGGTTACCGGTTTACTTCTTTAGAGGTTGTTCCATATTCAGTTGCCAAGGTACCACGCGCCTTCCAATCTGCTTCGGATTCCTTCGTTGGTCGTCCTCTGACTCGCTCACGTACACAAAGTACGCTCGACTCGTCATCGTCCTCCCGCCTTGTACTCCTCGCATCTTGAAACGCGCTTTGAGTTTGCTTCCACCCCACATGGGCTTTGGCTCCCTCAAAACTAAACACCCACGTCCTAAAAGCCTTGTTTCTCCGTAGAAAGGAGGTGATCCAGCCGCACCTTCCGATACGGCTACCTTGTTACGACTTCACCCCAATCATCAACCCCACCTTCGGCGGCTGGCTCCCTAAGGTTACCTCACCGACTTCGGGTGTTGCCGACTCTCGTGGTGTGACGGGCGGTGTGTACAAGGCCCGGGAACGGATTCACCGCGGCATGCTGATCCGCGATTACTAGCAATTCCGGCTTCATGCAGGCGAGTTGCAGCCTGCAATCCGAACTACGAACGGCTTTTTAGGTTTTGCTCCACCTCGCGGCTTCGCTTCCCGTTGTACCGCCCATTGTAGCACGTGTGTAGCCCAGGACATAAAGGGCATGATGATTTGACGTCATCCCCGCCTTCCTCCGACTTACGCCGGCAGTCACCTGTGAGTCCCCACCATTACGTGCTGGTAACACAGGTCAAGGGTTGCGCTCGTTGCGGGACTTAACCCAACATCTCACGACACGAGCTGACGACAACCATGCACCACCTGTCTCCTCTGCCCCGAAGGGAAGGACTATCTCTAGTCCGGTCAGAGGGATGTCAAGCCCTGGTAAGGTTCTTCGCGTTGCTTCGAATTAAACCACATGCTCCACTGCTTGTGCGGGCCCCCGTCAATTCCTTTGAGTTTCAGTCTTGCGACCGTACTCCCCAGGCGGAGTGCTTATTGGGTTTCCTTCGGCACTGGGGTGTGTCCCCCCAACACCTAGCACTCATCGTTTACGGCGTGGACTACCAGGGTATCTAATCCTGTTTGCTCCCCACGCTTTCGTGCCTCAGCGTCAGTCACTGTCCAGCAAGGCGCCTTCGCCACTGGTATTCCTCCACATATCTACGCATTTCACCGCTACACGTGGAATTCCCCTTGCCTCTCCAGCACTCAAGTTATGCAGTTTCCAAAGCAATCCCAAGGTTGAGCCTTGGACTTTCACTCCAGACTTACACAACCGCCTACGCACGCTTTACGCCCAGTGATTCCGGACAACGCTTGCCCCCTACGTATTACCGCGGCTGCTGGCACGTAGTTAGCCGGGGCTTCCTCACTCGGTACCGTCTCACAAGGAGCTTTCCACTCTCCTTGTCGCTCTCCCCGAGCAACAGAGCTTTACAACCCGAAGGCCTTCTTCGCTCACGCGGCGTTGCTCCGTCAGGCTTGCGCCCATTGCGGAAGATTCCCTACTGCTGCCTCCCGTAGGAGTCTGGGCCGTGTCTCAGTCCCAGTGTGGCCGGTCACCCTCTCAGGTCGGCTACGCATCGTCGCCTTGGTGAGCCGTTACCTCACCAACTAGCTAATGCGCCGCGGGCTCCTCTATCAGCGATGCAGTTGCACCTTTCAACACAGGAAGATGCCTTCCCGTGTGTCATCCGGCATTAGCACCCGTTTCCGAGTGTTATTCCAGTCTGACAGGCAAATTGCCCACGTGTTACTCACCCGTCCGCCGCTAACCCCGAAGGGTTCGCTCGACTTGCATGTATTAGGCACGCCGCCAGCGTTCGTCCTGAGCCAGGATCAAACTCTCAAAAAATGTTACTGGCGTTACTTCATAAATGTCTCGACGACAACTGTCGTCTCGACCGAAACTTTTAGGCGTGTGTGTTTAGTTTTCAAGGAACCATTTGAACAGTGCCGCTCAAAGCAGCTCAGATACTATACCACGAATCTAGCATCGCTGTCCACTGGAACATTTTGCTTCAGCTTATTCGAACGCTGTGTTCAAACGCGTGAGCTGATGTCCAAGTGACTCGGTATATATCCTGTTTGTTCAGCAGTGCCGCCGAAGCGACGCCGATTAATATATCACGGTGACGCGCCGTATGCAACACTTATTTTGAAACTCATTCATAGTTCTTATTCACAATCCAAACCGCGATGTCACACCACACTTGCACAAGCGCCCGAGAATGCGAACACGCGAGGAATTCGTCGAGGACAGAGTTGTGATCCCCCAACATACAGAGCAGAACAGGACGCCCTCCGCCTTATATTCGGGAGGTCGCCCCGTTCTGCTCGTGCGTGAGTTGGTTTGATCATCGAAACTTCTTTTTTTTCTCTTTACGAATGCGACCCTTCATCCCGTTGGCGGACGGAGCTCCCAACCCCCTTGAGAAACTCCAAACCCAGTCGCAGGGCCGCGCTGACATCCGGATCTCTTAGCTGTTTCAGCAGCTCGAACACACTCATCGGCTTCGTCGACAACTCTGCGTTGGCCACCCGATCCACCCCAGCGGCTACACCGTCCAACGACTTCGCGATTTGAGCGCCGTCTATCTTGCCGACACCTTGGAGCGCCGCCAGAGCCGTTTGCAAGGCGGTCGTGGCACCAGGCGTAGACACGATGTCGACCAGTTTGCTCATGACTTTGTCGCCGCGATCGAAGAGAGCCACTAGAATTTCCAACAAGCCCTTGTCGTGCATCGCTTGCAGGAGTTTCATTCCCTCCATGATCCCGTCGGCGTCAAGGGCGGTTTGCGCTCGCACCTGCTCCAGTCGCCGAGCCTCCTTCTCTGCCTCTGTCTCCACTGGGCGGACAATCGAAGTGATGGAATTTGCCACTACAGTTCCCCCTCTACGTTACGAACGTTCTCCCACCAGTGGACGGTAGTCCTCGCGTGCCCATTTTTTCTCCACATTGACACCCGGTTGCGGATTCGGGTGGCCGAGGCGGAAATTGCCTTTGACCACAGGTGACTGCCCCGTGAATTCAAGCACTTCCATCTTCACGCGCATCTCCTTATAAGCGGGCGTGAATGTCACCGTATCATGATGGCTGCTCGTCAACATATTGACGGTCTCGTCGTCTTTGGCTGAGAGCTGCGGAATATAGATTTGGTTCCCCTTCACGCGATCCGTCACCACAGCGCGCAATTTCACACGGCCGTACGGCGATGCGATGCGCACCAACGTTCCATCGACAATGCCGCGATCGCGGGCCAGTTCTGGGGATACCTCCACGAAACTGCTCGGGATCTTCTTATCAATGCCGGGTACGCGCGCCGTCATATTGCCCTCATGGAAGTGTTCGAGCAGACGCCCATTGTTTAGTTCCAAATCGTATTCCTCAGGCAGAATCAACGGTTGCGTCCAATCCACCGGATACAGTCGCGCTTTGCCGCCCTCCAGGGCAAATTCATCGAGGTAGAGGTGCGGAGTATCCGTACCATCTGGCAACACTGGCCACTGCAAGCTCTTGTAGCCTTCCAGCCGCGCGTAGGTTGCACCAGCAAACAGTTCTGTCGTAGCGCACGCCTCCTCGAAGATTTCCTTCGGCGAGGAGTAGTTCCAGTTGGCACCTAGCCGGTTGGCGACGAGCTGAATGATTTGCCAGTCCGGCTTCGACTGACCAAGTGGCGGCAAAGCTTGATACAGCCGCTGAATGCGACGCTCGGTATTCGTGAACGTCCCGTCCTTTTCGAGACTCGGGCTCGCGGGTAGAATCACGTCGGCAAACGACGCTGTTTTGCTAAGGAACATATCCTGGACCACGAAGAAGTCGAGCTTCTCAAACGCCCGCTGCACGTAGTTGGCGTTGGAATCGACGACCGCCATGTCCTCGCCGACCAGATACATCGCCTTCAATTTCCCATCGTGAATGGCGTCTACCATCTGATGATTGTTGAGGCCCGGATTGGATGGTAGCCGCGTGCCCCACACCCGCTCATACTTCGCGCGGACGTCCTCGTCGGCCGCTGGTTGGTAGCCTGGGTAGAAAGCCGGTGCGCAGCCGAAATCGCCCGCCCCCTGAACGTTGTTGTGACCGCGCAGCGGGTACGCGCCCGTGCCGGGGCGACCAGCGTTGCCCGTGGCGATTAAGAGATTGCAGATCGCCGTACTCGTATCCGAACCGCCAAGGTGCTGCGTGACGCCCATCGCCCAACAGATAGCGACCGAATTGGCACTTGTGATCATGTCGGCCGTTTGAATCAATTGATCCTTCGAGAGTCCAGTGACCTGTGCGGTGTACTCCAAGGTGTACTTTTCAATCGCGCGCACGTAATCCTCAAACCCAGTCACGCGCTGCTCGATGAACTCGGCGTCGTGGCGCCCTTGGTCGATGATGTACTTGGTGACGCCTGTCAGCCACACCAAATCTGTGCCCTGGCGAGGTCGCAAGAACAAATCCGCACGGCTTGCCATGATGTTCCGGCGCAGGTCTGCCACAATGAGCTTTTGCCCGTGTTTTTTCTGCGCGCGGCGCAAGCGTGTGGACAGCACTGGGTGCGCTTCGGCAGGGTTGGCGCCGACGATGATGACGAGATCGCTGATGGCGAGATCACTGATGGACCCCGTGTCGCCGCCAAGGCCCATCGTTCGCCGCAAGGCTTCGGTGGCCGGCGCCTGACAATAGCGCGAACAGTTGTCGATGTTGTTCGTGAACATCACCGACCGCGCGAGCTTCTGCATCAAGTAGTTCTCTTCATTCGTCGTCTTCGATGAGGAGATGTACGCGATAGCATCTGGCCCATCCTCTTCCCGAATGCGCAGCAGGTTGTTCGCGATATGATCGAGTGCTTCATCCCACGTCGCCGGATAAAACGCATCGCCACGGCGAATCAGCGGTTCGACGATCCGCTCATTGCTATTGACGAAATCCCAGCCAAACTTGCCTTTGACACAGGTGGATATCTGATTGGCGGGCGCCTCCATATTCGGTTCGACTTTGAGGATTTTCCGTTCTTTCGTCCAGATATCGAAACTGCACCCGACACCGCAGTACGTGCAGACTGTTTTCGTCTTCTCAATGCGCGCCTCGCGCAGCTCTGCCTCGACTTCAGAGATGGCGAAAATAGCGGAATAGCCAGGCTCCACTTGCTTCGTCAGCTCAATCATCTTGCCGAGTGTCTGATCTTCGATCCCGGTGAGGTACCCAGCCTCCCCGAGCATCGATTTTTCCATCAACGCGTTACAGGGGCAGACTGTGACACAATGCCCGCACGAGACACAGGACGATTCATTGATCGGAACGTCGTTATCCCAGATGACGCGCGGAACATCCCGTTGCCAGTCGATCGAGAGGACCTCTGAGACCTGCAAGTTTTGGCACGCTTCCACGCAGCGGCCGCAGAGAATACATTGGTCTGGGTCATACCGATAAAACGGGTTAGACATATCCTTTTCGTACACCTTCGATTGAAATGGGTACGATTGATGCTCGATTTCCATCTGCATCGCGGTGTTATGGATGGTGCAGTTGCCGTTGTTGTTGTCACACACTGTGCAATACAGTTCATGGTTTTTCAGGATGCGATCCATCGCTTCCTTGCGGGCGAACCGAGCGCCCACTGCCTTCGTGCGGACGACCAGTCCGTCGGTGACCGGCATAGAACACGCGCGCACAAGGCTCCCGTTCACCTCGGCGATGCACGTGTCACAGGTTTCAATCGGCCCGAGAGCCGGGTGATAACAGATGTGCGGATGCTCCTGCCCGCTGCCGAGAATGGCTTCCAGCACGGTTGTGCCCGGCTCAACCGAAACATCATTGCCGTCAATTTGGATGTGTAGATAATTTGTCATGTGAGCTTCCCCTCATCTTTCTAGGCAACTGGTTACTCTGAGAGGCGTGGAATGAAGAAAGCGAAATGAAAGGGCCGACTCACCATTCACAGGTGTGCCAGCCCACAATTTGCAATTAGAGCGTCGCGCCTGTCTTGCTTGCCCCGGCTACATCCGTTGCTGCATCCTTCCCGCGATGGCGCATGTATGCCACGTAATAGGCGACTGCGACGAACAGCCACCCGCCGATCGCGTTTCCGATAAACGCCGCGATCCATTCGACGATGGCACTGCCCCAACTCACGGGTGCGCCGACAAAAATCCCGGCCGGAATGAAAAACATGTTGGCCACGACGTGTTGAAACCCGATTGCCACGAACGCCATGACCGGAAACCAGATGGCGAACAGTTTGCTCACGATGTCTTTGGACCCGAGCGCCATCCAAACGGCCAGACAGACGAGCCAGTTACAGCCGATCGCCGAGATGATGGTCGGCCCGAAGCCAAGCCCTGCCTTCGATACCGCTATGGCGATGGTCGCCTCTTTGTATGGAGTATCGGTGAGCATCTTCGCTACGACGCCAAAGAAGTAAGCGACGAACAGCGAGCCAATCAGATTGCCAATGAGGACCCAAAACCAGTTATAAATCAGTCCAGTGATTCGAATGCGCCGCTCGTGCAGGGCCAACGGGAGCGTCATCATGTTTCCTGTCAACAGTTCGCCGCCTGCCACGACGACCAACATCAGCCCGACTGGAAACACTGCTCCGCCGACCAGGTTCTTAATCGACCCCCACTGTGCGGGAATGCTTGCCGTGACACGAATGTCGAACAGCGCTCCGAACGCGATAAACGCGCCCGCCAAAAATCCGAGGATCAGGAGTTTAGCGACTGAGGACTTCGCTTTATCTTCGCCAGACTTAGCCGCCACCGCTGTGATTTCCGCCGGTGTCAAAAAGTTGTTGCTCATAAGGACCACCTTTCTGATTTTGCGTAGTTGGTGCACGCACAAGCGCCCAGCATATGACCTCTAGCAGTGTGAACGAAAAATAAGTTCGGTGAGCCCTCGCTGCGAACGAGGTCATTTGGACACAAAAAAACAGCACAAAGAACAAGTGTAAACGATTACACTTCATCTCTGCGCCGTTGCGTTCGCGTGCATTCGATATACATGCGTACCAACCCGCTCAATTGTGATGTGTGCCCATACCACTGACATGGACAATGATAGGACCACGTGATGAGTATACCACGTATTACCGCAAGATGAAAAATAATCCCACAATTATTCTACGTTTTCTTTGTGCGCTCGCTCGCTAGGCTCAGATAGATACGGGTCGATCGGTTTCTCAAAAATAAAAACCGAGACACCCATGTCCTCCTCCACCTTAAAATCGGAAAACAAGTGTGTCATTTTCGATCCCACCAGTTCCTCCATGCCATCCGGAACGTGCTGGGAATACAGCGTCTGAATCATGTTTGTGCGGGCAGCCCGGACTATTTCAGCCCCCTCGGGCGTCTGACTGAGAAACTTCTCCGTAGGTGTAAGGTTCCCGTGCAGGATGGAAATCGCCATGTTGTCCACAAATACGGTATGAATGCGCTCTGGCCCCTTGCCGAAGCACTCCTTTCGCACGCGCCGCACAATCTCGTTGAAAGCTTGTTCTTTTCGTCTTGGCATCAGAATCACCCCCTCACCGATAGCTCTATCGTGAAGCTTCCACCACTGCAAAGTCAATTTTGCATAGCAAACAGAGTTGCCTCGCACACACAGCGTTCCGGCGAAATCACCGCTCATGGCGGTCGAATGTTCAGTGCCTGCAATGCAAACGATAGAGGCGTGCCCCAACCACAACTCGATCCGCCCGAACTCAGCATCCTTGACATCGCGGCGAGTCACTGTGCCGGGAATTCCTATAAAGAGAGGTAATGCGCGTTGGCATCCAACCAGAAATGTCTCGTCGCCTTGTTATCGATGGCGGTGGTCGCGATGGCCGTCGGCTGTGGGCAAACGACCGACCCTAGTGGTGGACTCAACTCGGATGTGTTCAATTCCGTGGCGAACCGAGCGCAGAGCCCCGCGCCCGCAAATAGCGCAGCATATCCGAGCGCGAATACGACCGGCACCATCCGTCCAGCCAACCGAAGTCCACAAGCCGGCCCGGTGCCAAATCGGCCCGGGAATACATCCGTAACACAACGTCCCAGGGCCAAGGCGGCTTCGCCAACCGTGCCACAGGGTCCAAAGATAAGCGGATCGATCCAGCCAAATTCGACGGCCAAACCGAACAGTCAAGTGGCGGGTCAGTCAGCCAACCGTACCGCCAGCCCAACGGACAACGGTGCGGCAAGCAAGCGTCTCACTTGGCAGACCCAGACGCAAACACTCGCATCCGGAGTCACTGTGTCACTCTCCGTTCCGAGCAATTGGGTGAGGTACAGCACTGCGATCGGAGAGATGAGTGGATATGAATGGGTGAATCCGGCGAATTCAAAGGAGCGCATCTCCGTGATGGCTACAGGGCGTCTGTCATCAAGCCAACCCAGTACATCTGACATCACAAACTTATTCAGTGCAAACGGTGCCGTGGAGTGGACGAGTGTCGCCGCCAATCGTCAGAGTGGGTACTTCACAAGCGCGGGTCCCCTGTATCCTTCCGGCGCCCCCCTCGCCCCGACCTCCTCCGGCGAGCCTTATCGCGGTTACGGCTTTGCCGAGATAGTGCCTACCCGTCCTCCCACAGCGTTCGTCGTGGAGGCATGGGCCCCCGCGAGCGTGGCCCAGACGTCCGTGCAAAGTATAAACGCGCAATTTTGAACGAATGTCTGATACACAAACGCAAACATGCACACATTCCGCCCCATTCGGAATGTGTGCATGTTTAGCGTCAGGACTTCACGCCAATCGAGGCTATTCCATATTGCTGTGACGCACGAAGGCAGATCCGTTATCCTCTCGATTCGCGGCCGCGTAGCGAAGAGAAATGGCGTCGAGCGCGACATGCACGCACTGGTCGAAAAGGGAGCCGAGCGGCTGCACACTCTCCTGTTCACCTGCCGCTCTGTACTTCGTTGCAGCGGGGATCAACAGCAACGTATCGGCGACGGCCGCGAGGTCAGACAAGGCGTTGGTCGATACACCCACAACCATGGCGCCCGCCGACTTGGCCTTTTCACTGACGCGAACCACCTGTTCTGTCTTGCCCGAACCAGAGATGGCGACTAGCACGTCATCTGCTTGAATCGCAGGCGTGATGGTTTCCCCGACGACGAAAGACGTGGCGCCAAGGTGCATAAGGCGCATCGCAAAGGCGCGACCCATCAAGCCGGAGCGCCCTTCACCCACGACGAATATCCGCGGCGCCTGCACCAGGCGCAGTGCGATGTCGTTGACGCGGTCGGTGTCGAGGTGGCGCAAGACCGCCTCGATTTCATTGACAATCGTCTCCATGACATTCATCTCTCTACCAACTCCCGTTCGTTTGCGTTCTCTTCGATGACCTCTCTGAAGTACCGCGCAGCCTCGCGAGGGTCGCGCGCCTTGGTGATGGCCGAACCGACGACCAAAATGTCGACGCCTAGGCGTGAGAAATGTGGGATGCTATCGACCGTAATGCCTCCCGCAGCAGCGGCCCTAACACCCGTTGGTCTAGTCGCCAATGACAGCGATACGGCAGATGTGCCTTGCCCTTCCTGTTCGTCCTTACTCACGTGATAGCACCACGTGACCCCAGTCAAACGCCTTAATTCATCCACCTTATCGGCACTGACATTCAGCAAATCGATCATGACGTGCGCACCGTACTCGTCGGCAACTCGCTTGCACAGTTCGATCGTCGCCATAGGCGCCGCGCCCATGACGGTGGCCACATTTGCGCCCGCTTCGAAGCACAGCTTCATTTCGTATGCGGCATTGTCGAACGTTTTCATATCCGCGAGGATGGTCTTGTGCGGAAATACCTCCCGCATGGTGCGGATGCTTTGCATCCCAAACTCTTTGACAAGAGACGTGCCCACCTCAATCCAATCCACCGAATCCGATACGGCGGAGGCAATGGCAATCGCTTCATCCATGTCCACCCGATCTAAAGCCAATTGAATCTTCATCGAATGCTCTCACTCCCGGTTGACGATACTTCTGCTGTGACGGCGTTCGGCCTGGTGAGGCTATGCTGGGTGCGTACGACGAGCGTGAAAATGACGGATAACACAAGTGAGATCGCCATAAACGCATACGACGTATTCGGATTGCCCGTCGCGCTGTTCAAGTAGCCAACCACATAGGAACCGACAAAGGAACCAAGCGCCCCCATTCCATTGATGAGCGCCATCGCCGCACCTGCGACGTTTTGTGGCAACAGTTCCGGTACGATGGCGAAAAAGGATCCGTACGGCGCATACATCGCCCCACCTGCAATGACCAACAGGACAAAGGAGATCCAGAAGTTTGAGCCCCCAAGCAGGTACGATCCATAGAATGCGACGGCACCAACCAGCAACGAGACCCACACGTACGCCTTGCGGTTCCCCGTGCGGTCGGAGAAATACGAACTGAGGATCATGAGGACAGCAGCTAATAGATACGGTATCGCTGTGAGCCAACCGGTTCCCACGATCCCGACCTTCGACGCCGATTGAATGATCGATGGCAGCCAAAGCACAAACCCGTACACGCCGATACTCCAAAAGAAATACTGCAACGACAGTAAGACGACCGGTTTCGAGCGAAACGCTGCACGGTAATTTTTGACTTCTTTGAGCGCATCCTGTTCCCTTTTCAGGCTGTCTTCTACCGCCAACTGCTCCGAGGGAGAAAGCCATTTAGCTTCCTTCGGCCTGTCGCGAACGACAGCCAACCAGACGAACGCCCAAATGATCGACGGCACACCTTCGATCACGAACATGCCCTGCCAATGGAACCACTGAACGAGGTACCCTGAAATCACCGACATCCACAATACGGTGACGGGATTGCCGAGAATCAGAAACGTGTTCGCGCGGGATCGCTCCTGTTTGACGAACCAATGGCTGATGAACACCAGCATCGCCGGCATGACTGCGCTTTCCACGACACCCAACAAGAATCGGTCGATAAACAGCAATGGAATGTTCGTGATGATTCCCTGCACAGATGCAAGCACGCCCCAGATGATGAGCGCCCAGAAAATCAATTTTTTTGCACTGTACTTTTCCGCGTAGTGCGCACCTGGAACTTGAAAGACGAAGTAGCCCAGGAAGAAAAGCGCACCCAGCATCGCCGAGGATGTGCCAGTGATGTGAAGCGCTTGCTTCATGCCGGATGCAGCGCCAAAACCGTAGTTGGACCTGTCAAGATACGCTAGACTATAGGTGATAAAGACGATTGGGATGAGCCTCGCCCATCGCGATGTTGGCAGCGCTTTCTGTGCATTCATGCGTGCATCCTCCCCACTTCTTGTTCAAACGCGCGTAATGCAGCTCGTGATGGGAGCCCTTCTAGATCTCCTTCACACATCACCTGCATGGCGCCAATTGCGCATCCGCGTGCGACGGCATCGGCAACTGGCAGGTCTTCAAGCAGTGCACTGATCACGCCGACCGCGAAGCCGTCACCGGCTCCGACCGTGTCAACCACCTGAGTGACAGGATATCCGCCGATGTACCCGCGCCTGTTCTGCGTCTGAAAGAACGCGCCATCCGGACCGAGCTTGACGACAACAGCGCCAACTCCCTGCTCGATATAGAAGCGCGCAATCTCCTCTGGATTCTGTAAACCTGTCAAAGTTCTGCCTTCGGCGAGTCCCGGCAGCACAATGTCAGCCATGGCTGCAAAGGAATTGATGGTTTCCACCATCTGTTGTGCAGACGGCCACAGTGAAGGGCGCAGGTTCGGATCGAACGTCAGGCGCTTCTTCGCCGCCTTCGCAGCCGCGATAAACTGCTCTGCGAAGTTCAACGTCTCCGTGGACAGCGCGAGTGGAATCCCTGTCATGTGCACCAAGGTCGCGGATTCAATCAGCGCTTTGTGATCTTCGTGAAACCGCAGTTTGCTCGCTGCGCTGTTTCGACGAACGTAATGAATCTCCGGGTCTCCCTCTGCGACCTTCGTCTTAAACTGATAGCCTGTGGTCGCTTCCTTGCAAACGCGCACGTAATCGGTGTTCACACCTTCCTCGCACAACCGCCTTGCAATGTAATCACCCAGGACATCGTCGCCAACTTGCGAGATGTATTGCGGACGATGACCCAGTCGAGCGAGGCCGACGGCTACATTCACTTCAGCGCCGCCAATCCCCCGCCAAAACTCAGAGACATCGTGAAGGCTCCCGGGTTCCCTCGCGACGAAGTTGACAAGGGGCTCGCCGAACGTGAGGACGTCAAACGATTGCATGGACAACACCTCCAATTCCACCCATTTGAACCGCTTTCAGCGCCACGACTTCTCGTGAAAGTACGTGCGCGTCCCAAGGCATCGGATATTCAATACAGATGGGTGCCCGTCTTGTCATCTGCTGCAACAGGTGGATGTCTGCCGCTTTCGCAGGACTGCCTAAATCGAGCGGGATCGTTTGCCGAACTCCGTGCTCATCCAGCTCGGAGTCCTTGACGTGCACATAGCGGATAAACGGCATCAACTTTGGCGCCACGTCTTGCATTCGTTCGCCGACAAACACCCAATTCCCCATGTCAAACGTGAGATGGATGGGAACGTCATACTCGGTACAAAGCGTTAAAAAGTTTTCGATCAGCCGAGCTTGATTCGCAACTTGTCGCTGGTCGTTCTCGATGGTCACGGTCGTTCGCTCGAGACGTCCAAGTTGGGCCTGTAAATGGGCCATGCCTTCCGCCGGATCGCGAACCTGTTCAAATCCCCCAAGATTCATCTTGATTACCTTTGCCTGCAATCGCTCAGACGCTTCGAACACCGATTGAATCGTTGGATTGACCTGGCCATTCGCCAGAAACATCGGGGTTGGCGTGGAGAATACAACATCCATGTCAAGTGCCTGACAAGTTGCCGCGATCTCATCGAGCGAGTCGGATGAGCGGTTCAGCAGTTCATCCCGAACCTCTATGCCATCGGCACCCGCTTTCGCGACCACTTCTGCGAGGAGCGTGTGGCCGCTCTGTGAAATGATAGAGGTAGGAAAAATAGATGCTGAGACATATACCTGTGTCACCGTCGGCACCTCCTTTGGAACCGGTTCCATTACGTTGCAAAAAAAAGTGTGCATCCGCCGCACGGATTACACAGCAGGCGTCGATGCCCGCTCCACCATCTTCACGGGGAGATGGATATGTTGATAAGGCTGGTCCTTTCCCTCTAGTCGCATCAACAGGCGCTCCGTCGCCTGTACGCCGATCTGATAGGTCGGCTGAGCGAGCGTGGTGAGCCGCGCAATTTCGGCCCACTCGGGGTTGTCAAAGCCCAATATGCCGATCTCTCCAGGCACGTCGATACCGTGGCTGCGCAATTCGAGAATGACTTGCAACAGAACGACCGCATTGCCTGCGAACAATGCTTTCGGGCCCGGCGTCGAGCTTTCGAGAAAGTCGCGAATGGCAAGGTGGACTTGCGCGTCGCCATCGACTTCCAGGACGTCTTGCCCCGTCGCCAATCCAGCCGCCTGTATTGCTTGCGCAAAAGCCGTGGCGCGTTCGGTTCGCGTACTGACCCCTTGCACGGGTTGTGTCACATACGCGATCCGCTTGTACCCTCGGCGAATCAGAAACTCTGTCGCATCCTTGGCCGCCTGACGATTATTGACTGTCACCACGTCCGCATCGAAATTCAGCACTTCACGGTCGACCAGAACAATCGGTAGATGATCGGCCTTCATGGCGTGCAGGAGGGCATTGTTTTGACCTGTCGTGTTAATAATCAACCCGTCGATTTGATGCGACTGCAGCATCAGGATGTAGTCGCGTTCCTTGCTGGGGTCATTATCCGTATTGCAGACCAACAGGTTATAGCCATGCTTGTGACACGCATCCTCAGCCCCGCGTAAAATCGCCGTCGAGTACGGATTTGTAATATCGGCCAGGACGACACCAATCAAGAAACTGTGCCTTCCCTTTAACCCGCGAGCGAGCTTACTAGGCTGATAGTTCAACGCTTGGATAGTTTCCGCGATGCGCTTGTACGTATCCTCCGCGAGTGATTTGACGTCTCCGCTGATAAAGCGCGAAACGGTCGTCTTCGACACACCAGCCGCCTTGGCGACATCGGTAATGGTCACTCGCTTTGCCTGAGCTCTCTTCTCGTTCATCGAATACCCTACCTCGCTCGTTCAGGATGGAACCGGTATCGGAAACCGGTTCCACAAAACACATAGTAAGCGATTACATAGGCGCTGTCAACGACCATTCCCAAAGGCTTGGACAATTCGCTAAACGGCGAGTACAAAAAAATTCGATCAGAGGTCGCAACGGCGGACATAACGACGGACCGCCAATCGAAGGGAATGGTTACGTAGCGAACATATAGATTGCGAGATGATGAGATGAAAGGGTTCGGGTTGATTATTTCTTTAGTGTGTGTCGCCATCATCACGTTTATATCGATGATCCTCAATGCGCCACTACTGGTGTTTGCAATAGAGGTGGCCGTGATTCTGATTCTCGACATATGGATTATCGCGTCGGGGTTTCGCCGAGAGGGCAAACGTAAACAACAGACAAAAGGTCCTGCACAGCGTCGCAAACGCACCCGCAAGGCGGCGCCAAATAGGAATCATCGAAAAGGGCGATACGCCGGATAACCCTGACCTTCGGTTTGCCTGTTTGTTTGTGGCTGTCCCAAAAGTGGTTTGGACACTTGCTCGGACACTCGCTGGTATTCGTACATCCGTGATCAGGGCCATCCCAAAGCCGAGCATGACTCTGGGATGGCTTTTCCGATCACTCCGGTGGTAATGACGCCTCGTGGGACTCAAACTGGGGACTGTCGTCACTCCATGGTGAACCGTCAGCGGTCGCACTATCAATCCAGTGTTCATCGTGCAGTGATGGTGCCTGTTCATCCGGTCTAGTCCATAGATTCCACCGCATTCTCCCACCCCCACCAATGAGGATGGCCTTCAAACAAGTTGATTATGAGCCTACGATTTGGATCGTCAGTGGGCTATCGCGGCGCTGATTCGCGCGAGCGCCCGATTGACTCTATCGGCTTCCGAGAGACTCGGATTTTCAAGGATATCTCTCACAGCCTTCGGCAAGGCGTGCGCTTGCGCCAATTGGTTCACGGCGTCACCTGCGACAGACCACTGCGCGGCGTCGGCTTCCTCGGCAAACCCGTGTAAAAGCGAGCGGACCATATACGGGTGATCCTTAGGGTGGTCCTTCGCTAACAAGAGTAATTTTTGAAACGTCTTGAAATCGATATTCATCGCACGCAGGCCTCCCATATGTCATTCAACGATCACTGTCCCCTTCATTTTAGCCGTTTATCCCGCGCTGGCTAAAGCGTACATGGCGCGAGAATAGGAATTTTGTAGTATACACGATTCATTGAATCATGTGATGAGGCGCCTATAATGAAACCGTACAGTTTGGACATCCCCCGCACCCCTCATCCCCTTTTTGGTGCGGGGACTTCTTTTGACGAAACCAGCGATTGGGGACGTGGGATGATGGAATCACATAAATACAGCGTCAGAGTGATTGAACACGAAGCGGCAATTCTTGCGGCAATCAGTACACTACATGAGGATTTAGGCGTTATTGAGCGACCGGAGTACATTTTGCTCCGACAGATCAACGAATACGGGATGGTAGGCATCAAAGAGCTGGCTGACGAGTTCTGTCTGGATCACTCCACCATCAGCAAACATGTCGCTGTGCTCGAATCGCAGGGATTGATCAAACGCCTGTCATTGGGTCCAGATGACCGCCTGAGTCTGTTCCGCACGACAGAACTAGGTCACGAAGTACTCATTAAAAACAAAGAAATGCGGTTAGACAAATACGCCGCCATATTGAAACGTTGGTCCAACAAAGACCTGCAAAAGCTCGGGGAGTTATTATCGCTTCTGAATCGAACCTTGGCAGATGATTGATCCATCGTCTGCGTTGTGAAGTCGAGATAGAAATTTGGCCTCTACAACTTGATGAATCGTTGCAGAGGCTCAACGGAAAAAAGTATCAAGTTCATTCACGCATCAGATTCTACCGTACGAAGATTACAGAGACGTTTCAAATGCGAACGGTTTGTAAATTTTCGCCGAAAAATACTCAAAACGATGGACCACTGCGCACACGCGGCGGTCCATTTGCATGCACACCGCGTTGACGAAAGTGGCTTGAAGTCAACGCGCTGCTAGGTTGTCCTACCGTGGGCCTGTGGATAAGATTGTAGATAACGTTGTGTATAACTCTATTTATCTGTGTATAACCCTGTGGATCGTCACATGGAACACTACTCGATGGACTTCAACTGCCGAATATAGCTTTCGACACGCACTTTACTAGGAACCACAGACTGCAGACTGCCGGTCGATTTGCGTGAGCGGATCGCGCGGATGATCGGGTACGGCTGATGCAACAGCGCGATAAGTAAACCAAGATCCTCTTTGCTAAGAGGGCGAACTCGGTCATACGCGTCGATCATGCCCATGGTCTTCTCGGCTTGCCACGGAGCGTTGCGATGAATGATATGAGCCAAGTCTTCCATGCGTACGTAGAGGGAAGTATTTTCGAAGTCGATCAGCTGATACCGATTCTGATGGTCGACTACGATGTTCGGATAATTGTAATCTCCGTGGACGAGCGCCCCCGCTTGCCTCTCTGCCTGGATAGCTCGCTTGACCCGGGACCTGCCCAATTGTTGCAACGCATCTTCGCACAGGTCGACGAACAACCGGGCATGAGGTCCCTCGTACTTGTGCTTCAACGTGCGGTGCTGCCGTCGGAATTCGGCCCCGATGTCCGTCACGCGTTTTTCCGGTGCCGACTCAGCCGAAAACCCTTGTGCGCAACGGTGGAAAGCGGCGAGCGTTCGCACGCCTCGCGCCAGTTGACTAGTCTGTTGAAACGATGGGTGACGACCCCGAACCCAATGTGACACCACGTACCAAGTTCGACGGTGCCCAATGGCAATCTCGCCATCGCGCGCGGGAAGGGTCTTCGGTACCCATGCAAATCCTTGCTCCGCCACGTGGTCCTGCACTCTGACGATGAATTCCAACTCCTCATAGGGTACGCGATAAGGTTTTACACATAGTAGTCCGTGTCGCTTCGTCTGAACTCGATAGACGTCTTTGACCGCCATCCAACGGTCAATTTGCATTCCATATGATCGTTCAATCCTCGAGAACAACGTCATCAAGTTGTCCTCCCATCGGTCCAATGTGTGCGTATAAGTATTCCAACGTATGCTCACGCAACAGAACGCGAAAGGGATAGTTGTCCTACGCGAGGCCTGAGGGCTCGCCCCCCTCGGCTGAGTTGCTTTCGAATAGTGCGCGACGGATCATCGCGACAGCCGATGCCACGTCTACACGATGCGTCTCAACGACGAGCGCCGGATGTAAGGGTTCTTCATATGGATGATGAATGCCAGTAAACTGCTGGATGACGCCGGCGCGAACTTTCTGATATAACTGTTTAGGATCGCGATGTTCACATACTTCAATCGGGCACTTCACATAGACCTCGAAAAATCGATCCTCGCCCAGAAGTTCGCGCACTTTGTCCCGATCCGCCCGATATGGTGCAATGGAAGCTACAATCGGCAGGATGCCAGCCTCGAGAAACAACTTCCCAATATGTCCGATGCGCCGAATGTTTTCCCGCCTGTCCGCCTCAGAAAAACCGAGATCGTGACTGATACCCTCACGCATCTTGTCTCCGTCGATGACAAACGATCGAACGCCTATACTCTGTAAATGGCTGTGTAGCGCCTCTGCAATCGTCGTCTTGCCGGAGCCAGACAACCCGGTCAGCCAGACTAACACACCGTTGCTCCACTTCGCTGTCAACTTCATCTCGCCCCCCCTCTGGCGATCACCTGGTCCATGGCCTTCCTGTATTTTTGTTGGACGATAAATATCTCTTTCTGAATGACGCGCTCGTGTCGCTTGGTGCCCATGTCATCATGCACGCGATACAGCAGAAGCGGCTCATCGAAATACTCGAACCGATAGTACTGCAACGCCCGCAACCAAAACTCATAGTCATGCGTATACGGCAACGATTCGTCAAACAACCCCACTCTGTCGAATACATCTCTCTGGAGTACAACGGTACACCCGTTGATCGGACACCATTGACTCATCGTCTCGTAAAATTGCACGTCGTTTTGAAATGATGTACGAATTGGACCACTTAACACTTCGCCCGCTTCGTTCATATAGAAAAATGCAGCATAGCTGATAGCCGCCTGTCGCTCTCGCATCATTCTCGTCTGGCGTACGGTTTTGTCAGGCTTAAACACGTCGTCGGCGCTCAGCCACGACACGTACCTGCCGTTCGCTTGCCGAATCCCCGCGTTGAGTGCACTCGCCGTCCCGCCATTTGCCTTTTCAAGATATCGGATGCGGCTGCGGTAGGGATCGATTTTGTCCATATACATCGTCGAGCCGTCGTTGACGACGATGATTTCAAGATTCGAATACGTCTGCGCGAGCGCGCTGTCAATTGCCTGATCGACGTATGGGCAGTTGTAAACCGGAATGACGATGGACACCTTGGGCTCAATGTAGCGCTCCCGGTCCCTCGCGATATCCTCGAGGACGGAGATCATGTGGTTCAAGAACTTCTCCTTCGTAAACCGGGCCGCAGTGGCAAGTCCCTCCGACGCTAATGAGGCGGCGAGTTCCTGATCCCGCAACACGCGAAGCATACCAGCAGCCAGTTCATCAGGATTCTTGGGTTGCGTCAAAATTGCGTTCTTGAGGTGTTCACAGTACTCGAGTAGCCCCCCTGAATTGGTCGTAACCACGGGCGTGCCGCACGCCATCGCCTCGAGCGGTGGCAACGCAAACGCTTCGAACCAGGACGTCGAGACAAACAGATCGGCCCCCCGGTACAATTCGGCCATCTCGTCGTCCGTTGCCGGTTGAAAGATGCGATAAGGTACGCCCGGCAACGACAAATCTCCTTCCGTACAAACCATGTGAACGACGAAATCCCCCTCGTAGGACGCGCGTAGTTGCTCGATAGCCCGCTGAAAATCGGAGAATCCTTTGAGTGCGTAACCAGCTGCAGGATTGCGCGCGATGTACATGATGACTTTCGGAGATGAGGTACCCTCGCGTTTAGCCGCGGGATGGAATACGGCGGGATCGACTCCGAGTGGAACAACTTGACTGCGCTGATTCGTATGCACCGCAATCTGGTCGTCCAGCCAGTGCGAAATGGTAATGACGGGCATGCCTTGTTTATAGGTCCAAAGTGCCTGTTCTGGCTCGGGCACCCAATATGGCTCGAAACCGAGGCTGAGGCGAACACACTTGTCGGGGTGTGCCTCGAGCGCCCCGCGACACGTCGTATAAAAGTTCGTCAGAATCAAGTCGCCTGGCGGGATGTGCTCCCGGGTCAGGGCCGGCACCACCGTCAATTTTCCGCGTACGTCATATTTCACGGAAGCATTTTCTGGGATGACGATTTCAGCTTCGTGACCTGCCGCCTGCAAGGCGTTTGTAATGTCGACGAGCACCTTGCACCCCCCGCCCATGTGCAGGTCGCCGACAGGGATAACCACTTTCATTTGGATCCCCCTTTACACGACACACTGATCAAGTGATTTCCGGGTATCGTACTCAAATTTGCCAGTTGGTGATTGGACAAAATGGAAGTCGCATCCGTTCCAAGTGTCCAAAATCGGTACGAAAAGGAAGTTCGCCCTCCCATTTGGATCGACCAGGCAATATCTGTAGGTATCGACAAAAGGGAGGGGTCGTCATGGGATGGCAGAACACCACGGTGCTCGTCACAGGTGCGGCGGGCTTCATAGGCAGTCATCTGCTCGAACAGTTGCTCGCCGCTGGTGCCCGCACGAAGGCATTTGTCCACTATAACTCGGCAAACACGCGAGGATATATCGACCAATTGCCGGCTGAACAACAAAAGGAGATTGAAATCATTTACGGGGATCTTCGCGACGCATATGCGGTGAGCCACGCCGTCAAAGGATCGGATGTCGTGTTTCACCTTGGTGCCTTAATCGCGATCCCCTACTCATACCAAAATCCATACGACGTGGTACAGACCAATGCGCTCGGCACGTTCCATGTCGCGCAAGCGGCGCTGGAACATGGGGTTGGGCGGATCGTGCACACGTCGACCAGCGAAGTGTATGGAACGGCGCGCTACGTGCCGATGAACGAAGAACACCCGCTTCAGGGTCAATCTCCGTATTCGGCGAGTAAAATTGCTGCCGACAAGATCATGGAAAGCTTCCATTGTTCCTATCAGCTCCCTGTGGTGACGATCCGGCCGTTCAATTCCTACGGTCCGCGGCAATCCATGCGCGCGGTGATTCCGACCATCATCAATCAGGCACTGTCCAGCTCCGAAGTGGTACTTGGCAATTTGTCGTCCACGCGTGACTTTACGTACGTAGAGGATACGGCACGTGCTTTCCTTTGCGCCGCGACGGCCCAACAGGTCACTGGTCAAGTGTTCAACGCTGGCTCTTCATTTGAAATATCGATCGGTGACATCGCAAAGCGGGTCCTAACGCTCGTCGGACGCTCCGTGCCGATACGCACAGCACAAGAGCGTTTGCGGCCGGCCAAAAGTGAAGTAGATCGCCTCTATTCCGACAGTCGACGAGCGCAGCAACAGCTCGGATGGCAGCCACTCGTCTCATTTGACGATGGCCTACAAAGGACGATCGACTGGATTTCTCAACACCCTCAGCTATACCGGCCAAACGAGTACGTCGTGTAAGGAGTGAATGCTGTGGAGGCCGTCATTATCACAGGAGGCAAGGGATTGAGGTTGGCTCCGTTTACAAAAGTACTTCCGAAGGGACTATTGCCCATCGGTGAACAACCAATGTTAGAAATCATTGTGAAACAGCTGCGGAATCATGGCTTCACGACAATTCACATGGCTTGTGGTTACTTGTCCTCGCTCATTCAGACCTACTTTCAGAACGGCGAGAGATGGGGCGTCGACATTGACTACGTGGTGGAGAAGGAACCGCTTGGAACCATTGGCCCACTAAAAATGGTGCCGCTTATATCGAAGCAGCCGGTTCTGGTCATGAACTGTGACGTGCTCACTACGTTGAACTTTCGCGACATGATGAATTTCCACATGAACGGTACTAGCCTCTTGACCATTGCCTCCCAAAAGAAAAGCGTACCGATTGAATTCGGGGTCTTACAGACGGATGGCTCCCGAGTTACGCAGTTTTTGGAAAAGCCAGGTCGATCCGAGCACGTCAGCATGGGCATCTACGTCGTCAGCCCCGCGCTCATCGACTACATTCCAAGAGACAAGTACTACGATATGCCCGATTTAATCCTTCGCCTTCTCGCATCGCAACAGGAGGTTCGCCATTTCGAAAACGAATCGTTTTGGCTCGACGTCGGCCGCCCAGATGACTTCGCGAAGGCAGGCGAAGTATTTCCTCGGATCGAGGCTGAACTCATGCGAGGAAGTCCGTCATGAAATCTGGAGACCGAGTGCTCGTGACCGGAGCGAACGGCTTTGTCGGCGAACACGTCATCGATTTTCTCGCCGCTACAGGCGTGGAATCGATCGCGACAGGACGCGCCCTCGCGTTTCGCTATCCACGCACGGCGGTGCCCTACTATCGCTGCGACTTGTTCGATCTGCCCTCCGTCGTGCAGATGTTCAAAGCGGTAAAGCCCACCTGTGTCGTGCATCTAGCGAGCGAGAACAGTGTCGGAACAGCTTGGCAGAATCCACAGAAGGTCATCCACCACAACGTGTTGACCACCGCTCATCTGCTTGAAGCGGTGATCTGTTCGGAGCCGGCAACCCGAGTCATCGTCGTCGGGTCCGCACACGAGTACGCACCACCAGCAAACTCCACGGACGCGTTGCCACTCACTGAGCACTCGCCGACGATCCCGACCAATCCGTACGGATGGAGCAAGCTGTTGCAAACGCTGGTGAGTTGCGATTACGCACTGCAATGTGGCGTCCCCGTCACGGTAGCGCGCACGTTTAACCTAGTCGGGCCAGGCGCGACGAATGGAGTCTGCGCAAAGATCGCACAATCGATCGTCCAAATCGAACGCGGCGAAGCACCACCTGAACTGACCCTTGGCTCGCTTCGCACACAGCGCGATTTTCTCGACGTGCGCGACGCCGTTTCAGCATATTGGCACTTGCTTACGCAAACGGCGACACCTGGGAATATCTTCAACGTTTGCAGTGGAAGACCGGTATCGCTGTCAGCCCTCGTCGAGCTGTTCCGACAAGCGTCAAAGGTCCCCTTTCGCGTCGTCGAGGACCCGTCCCTGTATCGACCTGACGAGGCGGAAATTGTCTATGGAAGTGCACAGAAACTAAGTGATTTCACAGGTTGGCGGCCAACGTTCTCGCTGGAGCGTTCGATTGCGGACGTCCTCGATTATTTCCGAACAAACAACCGCAACTAGCACGAGGAGGACACGTCGTGAACATCATGACCATCCTTGGCACGAGGCCGGAGATCATCCGACTCAGTCAAATCATACCGAAACTCGACCAGTGGGCGACTCGACACGTGGTCGTGCACACCGGGCAAAACTTTGACAGGACACTGAGTGATCTGTTTTTTGAACAACTAGAGATTCGAGACCCGGACTATCACATCGACCTGAAGACTCATTCATTCGGCTCGCAACTGGGTCAAATGTTCACTGAGGTCGAGGAGATCATGCAGAAAGAAAGGCCTGATCGAATCCTCGTCCTAGGTGATACGAACAGTGCCCTGTGCGCCATTCTCGGCGAGCGGCACGGCATCCCGGTGTACCACATGGAGGCCGGCAATCGATGTTATGACTCCAATGTCCCTGAAGAAGTGAACCGTAAGATCATCGATTCCATCGCGACGTACAATCTGCCATACACACCTGGTAGCCGCGAGAACCTGTTGCGTGAAGGCATCCACCCAAGACGCATTTGGGTATCCGGCAACCCGATCTATGAAGTACTCGAGTCTTTTAAGCCAAAGATCGACAGCAGCCAGGCCTTGCAACGGTTCGGCCTCGAGGAGCAGAAGTACTTCGTCGTCACGGTACACCGCGCGGAAAACGTCGATTCAAGGGAGCGTCTGGCCAGTATTTTTCACGGGCTCAAACGGATCGCCGACGAGTGGAGTTACCCCGTGCTCGTCAGTGTCCATCCCCGGACCAAAGACCGCCTCAATCGATTTGCGATCGACTACGACCATCCAAGTCTCGTACTTCACGAACCGCTCGGCCTGTTTGACTTTGTGCGCCTGCAAAAGAGCGCAACGTGCGTCATCACCGACAGTGGAACCGTTCAGGAAGAAAGTTGCCTGCTCGGAGTGCCTTCCGTCACGGTTCGCCAAAGCACGGAGCGACCTGAAACCGTGGTTTGCGGGAGTAACATGCTGGCAGGTCTCGAGGCAGACCAGATTCACACTTGCGTCCGCATGATGGTTCAAGCACCACGCACTTGGAATTGCCCAGAAGGCTATCAAGATCCCTGCGTGTCAACGAAGATTGCACAATTCATCATTGGAGGACTTAGTTATGTTTAAAGGAACTACCATCTTGATCACAGGAGGCACCGGATCTTGGGGGTACACATTGACCCGGGCGCTATTGCAAGCAAAACCCCGTGAGATTCGGATTTTCTCGAGAGGCGAATTCGCTCAGGTACAGATGCAACGAGCCTTCGCTGACCACCCTGCATTAAAATTTATCATCGGTGATATCCGCGATCTTCAAGCTGTAAGGGCCGCCTGCACAGGCGTCGATTACGTATTCCATCTGGCGGCGCTGAAACACGTCCCGATCTGCGAACAACAACCCGACGAAACGCTCAAGACGAACGTCCTAGGAACCCAGAACATCATCACCGCGAGCATCGAGGAGAACGTGAAGAAAGTGATCGACGTCTCCACTGACAAGGCTGTGGAGCCCGTCAATTTTTATGGCATGACCAAAGCGCTCGGTGAAAAGCTGATGATTCACGCCGACCAGATGAGCCGCAATACTCGCTTTGTCTGCGTCCGCGGCGGAAACGTCCTTGGCAGTAACGGAAGTGTGGTGCCCTTGTTCACGAGCCAAATCGTCGATCGCGGCTTCGTGACGCTTACGTCCAAAGCCATGACGCGCTTCTTTTTGACCTTACAAGAGGCGATCGATCTGTTGCTCCACGCCGCAACCATCGCCGTCGGCGGTGAAATCCTTGTCATGAAGATGAGCGCCTGCCGCATTACCGACCTGGCTGATGTACTCTCGCAGCACTTCGCCACGTCGCCGGTGGAAATCGTCGAAATCGGGATTCGACCTGGAGAGAAGATCCACGAGGTATTGGTTTCTCGCCACGAGGCGAGCCAGACGTTCAAGGTTGACGGACGGTATTACGTCATTCTGCCGCAGCGCCCCTCCGCGAAGTTGCTGTCGACGTACAGCAACTATCCCCGGTTTGAACACGAGGTTTATGAGTCGAATCAAAACCTCATCTCCCAGCACGACATTCGACAGATGCTCGACAAGGGAGGGTTCTTGCCGTGAGGTTGCTCATCTTCGGAGGTGCAGGGATGGCCGGCCACGTCCTGCACCAATACTTTCGGGAGAAACCAGAACACGAAGTCTGGGTCACCGAGCGAGCGGGATCGCTCGCCCCGCATAAAATCGTGCTCGACGTGCGCCAGCCGGGCGATGTCGAGTCGGCTCTCAAACGAGTCGATCCCGATGTCGTGATCAACGCGGTAGGGCTCCTGAATCAGACCGCAGAGGACCACTTGAAAGACGCCATTTACGTCAACAGCCTCTTCCCACACATGTTAGCTGATTACGGACAGCAGATAGGTTTCAAACTGGTTCATATCAGCACGGACTGCGTCTTCTCGGGTCGGACCGGGAATTACAGAGAAGACGATCGCCGTGACGGAGACACAGCGTACGCGCGGACAAAGGCGTTAGGTGAAGTCATTGATGCGTCTAACATCACCATCCGCACGTCCATCATCGGGCCGGAGAAGAAAGCGGATGGCATTGGTTTGTTTGAGTGGTTTAGCCGGCAACGTGGGGCCGTTCCGGGATATCGTCGCGTTTTCTGGAACGGAGTGACGACACTTGAACTCGCCAGGGCCACAGAGTGGATTCTCCAACATCATTTGACTGGCCTCGTCCACTTGTCAGCTCCCGAGAAAGTGTCGAAATATGACCTTTTGCAGCTCATTCAGCAGGTTTTTCAGAAGCGGGACGTCACCCTCGTCCCGACCGATCAATACGTATCGGATAAGAGCCTCATCAACACGCGGTCCGATTTCGACTTTCGCGTTCACACGTATCGAGACATGATCACCGAAATGAAGAACTGGATGGAGGCACATCACTCCGAATACTGAAAGAGTCCCGCTCCTACGAGCGGGACTCTCTGCTGCCGTTACCATCCACGCGTATGCCTCCGCTCTCGTCGCACTACGTTGTGCCGTTCCCGCCGCTGGCGTTCGCCTTCCTGTTGACGACGTTCTCGCTCCCGCTGCCTCGCTGCGAACGCTTCCTGTGCCAGGCGAATCCGCTCCTCGACGCTCAGCGTCCGTTTTTGCTGTCTCTCCAACCTCCTTGCCGCCGGGGAAACATCTGATGGAAAAGAGAACGCCTGCTCCATCGGCGCATCTTCCCCCCGCCCTCCATCTCCTGTTTGTTCCCGTGCATCCGACACCTCAGCAAGTCCGAATGGCACTTTCCCGACCTGAAATACGTTCACCGTGTCCCACGACGTCGTATCCAGCGCGACGACGCGCCGCGCGCCAAAACATGCGACGTAAAGCCGCCGGTCATCATGCGACACAGCCAAGCCAATCGGCAAGCCCTCGACCGAGAGCTCTACCGCGACGCAATCGTTCTCGGTATCCAGCACGGTAACCCGATTGGCGCCTGGATTCGCCACATACACGTGCCTTCCGTCGTGCGATGCGACGACCCCGTAAGGAACGCTGCCGACAGGTACCGTGTGCAGCACCGATTTGGCGGCAACATCGATGACCGACACTGTATCGGATTTGCTATTCGCAACATACGCCTTGTCGCCACTAGGCAGTATCGCGATGCAGCGTGGGCTCTGCCCGACCTGAACGACAAAGGTTTCTCCCCCTTCAACCTGTCGTGGGACAAACGAAATAGCGTCTTCGCCCTCGTGGACGACTAGAAGGTATCCTCCATCAGGCGTCACCGCGAGGGACGTCGGGCGCGATCCGACGTTCAAAACTTGAGTAACGCGCTCGTCAGCAAGGGACAGCACGGAAACGGTATTGTCATTTTCATTCGCCACATACGCTTCGTCGTGCACCGGATTGAGTGCGATGGCGACAGGTCCTTCACCAACGGGGATGGTTGCCCTTACCTCATCTGTCGCCAAGTCCAGAACTAAAACAGATCTGTCCCCTTCATTGACGATATAAAGTTTCTCTTTGCCGCTATCCACGGCAAGTGCCCCCGGATTACTCCCTAGTTGAATCGTCGACTCAACTCGCGATTCAACTAGGTTGATGAGACTAAGTGAATTCGACACCTGGTTCGTCACGAATAATCGAGTCATCATAGCTCCTCCATCCTCGCTTCTCGCGCATTTTTTCCCAATGAACCGTCCTACCTGTGTAAGAGCGATTTACGATACTCGTCGATCAGCGTTGTACACGTCTGTTCGATCGAGAAGGACTCCGCAACCCATTTCCTAGAAGCTGCTCCAATCGTCTCGAGTTGACCACTCTGGACCACCTCGCTGAGCTCCCGAAACAACCGCGAACGCGTCGATAGAGAGCGCGACGCGTGATCTCCAAAATACATAGACCAAGCGGACGCGAAGTTCTCTGGCTGAACCAGTCCAAAATAGCCATGCTCTCCAATTGCGATGACCGGCTTCGCGCAGGCCATCGCTTCCAATGCAACCCGGCCCGTCCCAACGACTACATTTGCAGCAGCATAGCAGCGACTCATGTCCTGGCGCTTACCTAACAAGTGAACGAACTCAGCCCGGCGCCGCGCGTTCAATTTTCTGGAAAACACCTCTAATTCATGATATCGATTGCCATCGCCAACGACCATCACGTGGAGGTTCGACACACGACGCGCCTTCAGATCAGTGCACACCTGTAATAACAAACGACTCACCGCCGCCTTTTGCCAGGAAATGCGGCTTGCACTCAACACGACGAACGCTGAATCTGGAATACTCAGTTCTTGCCGAATATCTCGCCCATCGCCTGGTCGGAATTCATCAACGTCGACACCGTTCGGGATGAGGATGGATGCATACCCAAGTTCTGTAATAAGCGCTTGTACGGGCAGGCTCACACTGATGCCAGTCCAGCTTTGATCTAGGATTCTCGCAAGCGCTCCTCTCCCGTAATAAGTACCGTGCACGGTAAAAAAGAGCGGGATGCTCAACCGTTGTGAAACGCTCGCCGCAATCGATCCAGAGGGGGTTTGATGAGCGTGAAGGACAGTGACCCCTTCTCGAACGGCGACGTTGGCCAACTGTTCCACAAGTTGATGTTGGAGGGCTGGATCGATGGTGTCATACAAGGAGAACGGAATCTCGTAAAACGGGATGTCGAATTGCTGAAGTTGCGGGAGCAACGCACCAGACTTGGCGGCCACCAGTACTTTTACCCCGCGTCGTTTGCACTCGCGCGCGATAGAGAGCACATGCGTTTCCGTACCGCCGATATTCAACTGATCGAGGACGAGTAAAACACAGGGTTGCATCTAGTTGCCTCCTTCACTCAATGATAAAAGGTGCGAGACCTCTGATGCTCATGTTCGCGATAGTAATACAAGACGTCCGGGATATTTTCGATGTTCGCTTGGAGCGATAGACACTTGGTGATGAACTCGTAGTCTTCTGCGCCCTCAATTCTCCGTGTCGGGCCACCGACGGTGTCGAACAGTCGTCCACGAAAGAGGATGGTCCCATGACAGACACAATGCCCCCCGTTTGCGTACACGCTTTTGATTTGGTCTCCATACGCTAACCAGGTTGGCGTACGGCCTGGTTCCGATGCGTGTTTTCGAAACGTCTTGTAATTGGTGCCCACCAAATCTATCTCTGGATGTGCGCGCAAATACGCCACCTGTCTCGAGATCCGTTCGGGGTGCGACAAGTCATCCGAATCTTGAACCGCGATGAACTCGCCTTCACTCAGAAAAAAACCAGTGTGTATGGCCCCCGCAAACCCGACGTTGCGGGGCAAGGTCACCGTCAAAACCTTCGATCTGTCCTGTGGATTCCGCCGTTTGACCCAAACGTCAAGTACGTGCTTGGTGGCATCTGTACTCGCATCATTCACCACGATGACTTCGACGTCTGGATATGTCTGGCTTTGGAGGCTGTCAAGGCAATCAGACAAATACATAGCGGAATTAAATGCGGGAACGACAATACTGACAAGTCCAGATTTTCTAGGGAATCCCATTGCATGTCACCTCCAAGTCAACGTATTCAAAAGCATGGCCGTTTTCTCTAGACAAGAATGGAACATGGCCCGATTCAAAGCTGCAGGAAGTGTCTCGATTGCGTTCCTGGTCACCGACCTATTTTGCCGAAGCATAGTTGCACATCCGGGGAAGAGAAACGTACCAAGTCATACAACTGGAGAAAATACCTCAGTTTCGGTCCATCGAGGAGGGAATCCAGTGCGCGTCCACGCAGTGCTGTTTGCGTACGCGAACACACGTAGCTTAGAGAGAGCTATCCGATCCCTGTTGACGCTCCAGGGCCTGTTAAAACAGATCACGATATTCCAACGTTCGTCATCTGGGTCCCCAGACGTACAGCGAATACTGAGCGTTCCAGGCATCCACGTCGCTGTCCACGCGATGGAGTCTTCAGCGGGTGACTTTCCAGAGTTCAACACAAACGAGTTAGCCCACGACGATTTTTACCTCTTTATGCATGACGAGGATTTCTTGGCGGCGCGCGCCTTGGCATTTAACCAACCGCTCCACGACGGCATTCAAGTCATCTCCTGCCCCACGTCTACGCGCCAACCGAGTTACATCCGCCCTCTCGCCATCCGCTGTGAATCGTTCCACAAGCGGTGCAAGGGGCTTGGCCACCTGCTGCAAACAGACTCCGAGGCGGCACTCGCCGCTCACCTGGCGCAGTTCACCGACGACGAGATTCTGACGTTGGACACCCCCCTCCTCATGCAAACCAGGAGGCTGAACAGCCACGCGCACGCACAGAGAGTGGCCTACTTACACGAGCTCAGCCGTCCCCGAGCCGAGTTACAACTGGCCACATCACAGTCGACCGTCGGCGTGATGCTCTCGGTGTACAACGCTTCGCAATGGATCGAGATGGCCTTGTCATCGCTGGCGAGTCAGCGAGTTCCTGCAAATCAAGTACTGGTGATCGACGATGGGTCCACGGACGATTCGTCATCGCGTATCCGAGCGTGGCTTCATAGATTGCCAAATGCAGTCTTGATAGAAACTCAAAATCAAGGAAAAGCGCGAGCATTCAATACGTTGCTCCCGCACGTCAACACGGACTTCGTCCTCGAATTGGACGCGGATGACTGGTTAGACCCACATGCCATTGGGCACATCAAGTATCTCCTGACCGGCATTCCCGAGCATTCGCCGCTGGTCTACGGAAATTTCCGCACTTGGCGTAAACGCACAAGTGGCGATTACGAACTCTTTGGTATCCATGCTGGGCATCAGATTTCCTCTCCACACGAATTACTGTCGTATGCGTTACCGCTCGGACCCCGGGTTTACCGGACGTCATCGTTGCGTGCCGCAGGTGGGTTTGCTGTGCCGTCGTTCGCCGACGGGCGGCTGTATGAGGACGTCCTCACCATTCGCAATCTCATGCAACGTGGCGACATTGTGTATCGAGATTTTACGGTTTACAACACTGTGCAACATCGACGAAGTATCACGAAACAACATCAAGGGCAGTGGGCTCATTTCGTCCATCTGTACCGGGCGCACTTTATCGATTCGCCGCGTCATCCGCAATGACACCCCAATAGGCCCTAAAGATGGTAAAACAGGCGGTTTTACCAACAGATTGTCCACTCCCTATCGGACTCGGCGACATACGTTATCGTATCTTCAGCTAAAGGAGGAAGGCACTATGGACCTCTTAGAAAAGCGATTGCACCATCGCAAAGGGGACAAGGTCAACATTTTCACAGATGACGGAAACCAAATCATCGGTACGCTGGATTCGATCGAAGATGGCGTTGTCAAACTGACTCATGCGACCGTGTTCAAAAATTTCAAGCAGCGTTTGAGCGACGTGACTGTCTTTGTCGTGATCGACAAAATCGACTCCTTCCACCGTATGCATCACCATCACAAGAAACACCACCATCATCATCATCACCACGACGGTGATTGTGGCACGGACGAATGATCGAGACGATCCGCTGAGCCCCCTCTATTTGCATCGTGCGTATGGGACGAGGTACCCCATATGCACGATCCTATATTTTGCGCCTTCGCGCTCTCATCCCAGACAAAACCCACGCGTCCCTGAAAAGTAATTCACTTGACCATTGTTTTCATCTTGTGTTCAATATATATTGAATTGATTTTATTTAGAAAGGAGGTTCATTGTCGATGAATGTGTTAGATCTTGACGTGGCCCGACGCAAGTATGATATCCGCATCGATTCCTCCATGTTATACGAGTGCGCCCTCGGGATAGGCGCGTTCACCTGGGAGCAGGTCCACGACAAATTGGACATTGGACAAGCCGAGATCCGCCGCATGAACGAGCAGATGTCAGCCGAACTAAGACAAGAGGTTCAACTGGCAGGGTCTCATCATACCTGGAGAAGCTTGCTTTTCCTCCTGCATAGGTGCCCACAGTTGCAGGACGAACCCCAACACGCACACCTCGGCATCTTCACGAACTGGATTCACGAATTACAAGATGACATTATCGCCAAGGCTTCACCGTACTTAGGGGACGCGCAGGCCGAACTCCTTCACCGCGCATTGGCCGGCAGCATGGCAGAGCAGGAAAAATTACTGCAAATCCACGCGGACAATCCGGTGGTCTACCTTCATCTCCAATTCCTGTTTTCGACTTCCCCTGACCGTTTGTTGGGCCACATCGAGCGGCTTATGACAGGGTGGTATCAAGAGATGCTCAGGAACGGTGAAGAAGTGATGCAGATCCTGGAAAGGGCTGCCCAAGAGACGAAAAAACTGGCCTTGGAACGAAGTACGGAGGACGTCATTCGCCAGATCACGAGAGGTGGAGAATTGGAGCCCGAGCCTGGTGTCTCGGTTCTGTGGCTCATTCCCCAACTGGCATACCGCCCGTTCACCATCCGCAACCACCTCCCCGGCAGCGCGGTGTTCTACTACCCAGTAGACGAAGACCACCTGACCGACACGCGGCAGCAAAAAGTGTTCGCCTCAATTGCGGCCCAGCATAAAGCGGTAGGCGACATCCATCGCGTCCAATTGCTGAAGTTGCTAAGCATGTCGCCAAAGCCACTAGCTGACTTGGCAGAAGGTATCGGTGCGTCGAAACCCTCCACGCACCACCACTTGCTGTTACTGCGAACTGCCGGGTTAGTCAGTGTGCGTTCGGGCGTGTACGAACTCAATATCGACGCCGTTGCCTCATTGAGCGATGGCCTCTATCGACTACTCAACCTCGATCCATCGTAATGTGGCCGCAAGGGGGAACATTTTGTGAGTCTGTCCATATGGAAAAATCGGGATTTCGTGTGGTTGGTGTCGGGCCGCACCATTTCACAAGTTGGCACGGCGATCACGACATTCGTCATTCCGTGGCTGCTTCTGCAATTGACGGGATCAGCGACCCAGACGGGGATCGCGTTTGCGATTGGGTTCTTACCGTACATCCTCATTTCCCTGCCTGCTGGTGTGTGGGCAGACAGGTTGAACCGAAAGCTCCTGATGGTGCTCTCGGACATAGGCCGCTTACTACTGCTGGCTTCCATCCCGCTTGTCCACTTCGCTTCCGGCTCTCTCCCGCTCTGTCTTCTGTACGCCACACAGGCCGGGATCAGCGCGCTATCAGCGATCTTCGACGCCGCATACGATTCCTGTATCCCCAATCTGGTTCATCCCAGGCACTTGCATGAGGCCAACAATGCGATGCAAACGGCGGTTTCACTCAGTCGAGTCGTCGGCCCCATCCTAGGCGGTGTGGCCATGAGCGCGATGGGCAGTGTAAACGCACTGATTCTCGATGTCATCTCCTACACCCTGTCCGTCGTCGCGTCGTTGGCGATTGCAAGCCCCTTCTCGACATCGCCCGCCAGAACACGGATGGGAAGCGTTTGGGAGGACGCCCGCGAAGGCATCCAAGTGGTTTTTGCAATCCCTGCTCTCCGGAACATGATGGTCTTTACAGCCTTCGTCAACTTCGTCGGTCCCGGTATGGACGTCGCACTCTTGTATCGCATGCAACACGAACTTCACCTGACGTCCAGGTGGGCTGGCATAGCCATGACAGGGCTGCCTGCCGGAATGCTTCTCGGGGCAGTCGTGAACCGCTTGTTTGGCAAGCGATTGGATATCGGCAGTTGGCTCATCCTCTCGACTTGTCTGCAGGTGCTTCCCCCCATCCTGCTCGCGTACACGAGCAACCCGATGGCAATTTCCCTGATCCAAATGGGCATCGGCATACTCCTTGTAGCCTGGAACGTACAGATTGTTACGCTGCGGCAGACGCTCATTCCAGACCACTTGCGGGGACGGGCGTTGAGCGTCTTTCGCCTGTCGGCATGGATATCCATTCCCATCGGCGACGCGATGGCAGGGTCACTGAGCCAACGCTTCGGAAGCGCTCCCTACTTCTTGTTCGCCGCGGCGATCTTGTCGACAGTGGCCGTTCTGTCAATCATGACAAGACTTCATCGCACCGTCGTGTCGAACACGGCCGACAGAGCTTGCTAAACCGCAGGCAAAAAGACGGTCACCGTCGTCCCTTGTCCGACGAGACTCGAGATGTTCATGGTGCCATTGTGGGCGAGGATGATCTTTTGACTCACCATCACGCCCAAGCCGGTTCCGTCTGGCTTCGTCGTATAAAATGGCTCTCCGATCTTCGCTAAGGACTGCGGCGGAATACCCTCCCCCTCATCTGTAAACCGAAGACAGACTCCGCCATTCTGAATGGTCGACGATATGCTGATTTGTCCCCCATCTGGCATCGCTTCGATGGCGTTTTTAATGATATTGATAAAGACCTGTTTGAGCTGATTTGCCTCGCAATTGATCAGAGGCAGATCACTGTCCAGAAGCGCCGAAATCGAAATGCAATTCATGGTAGCTTCTGAACCCAGCAGTGTCAGAACCTCATCCAAAATCACTCGAATGTCCTGCCTCTGGAACGTCGTACACTGGGGTTTGGCCAAAAAGAGCAGTTCGCTGACGATCGCTTCAATGCGCGACAGTTCACTCTTCATCAGTCCAAAGTACTGCTTGTCTTTTCCTTGCGCCTTACAGGATAAGATTTGCACAAATCCCTTTAACACGGTCAGCGGATTGCGAATCTCGTGTGCGATACCTGCGGCGAGTTGTCCAGCCACGGAGAGTTTCTCAGACGTCCTCAACAACTCCTCGGTTTGACGCTGCACCGTGATGTCTTGAACGGTGCCAAACAATCGGATGGCTTCTCCGTCGGAATTAAAGGCCGTCTCACCGATGACGTGAACCAAACGATACAAACCGTCCGCCCGCAGAGCGCGGTATTCCAGGTCATATGGGCTGCCGCATAAAGCAGCAGTCACCGATTGATTGACGTACGCTCGATCTTCTGGGTGGACAAAAACGTCCACGAACTCCGCAAGCGAGCCAATGGCTCTCTCGCCCGGGGGCAAACCCGCCAGACGGTACACCTCGTCTGACCAGTACATGTCGTCGTTTACGATATCCCAATCCCAGTGTCCCAGATGTGCGATTTTTTGTGCGAGTTTCAGGTTGTCCTTACTCGTTCTTAGCGCTTCCTCGATGCGTTTATACTCTGTAATATCCTGAAGCGAGCCGAATACCGTGCGAATCGCCTGCCCCTCATAGACGATTTCGCCCTGGGCATGGACATACCGAAGTTCGCCGCTTGGGCGAATGACTCGAAAGTCGACACTGTACCTATCGCCCGTGTTCACATGCTGGATCGACTCAATCACGCGAGATCTGTCAGACGGGTGAACATGAGCCAAGAATCTCGACACAGAAATAGGCACATAGTCATCGAAGCCAAAAATCCGGTACATTTCGTCAGACCAAGACAACGCACTTTCAAGTACATCCCACTCCCAACTGCCGACATGGGCAATTCGCTCGGCCCACACTAACCGATCTTCCATCCGCTTCCGATCCGTGATATCCCGCGCCACCCCTAAAACGCGGCCACCTCTGACAGTGTCGCTATGTATGACCTTACATCTGTTCTCAAACCACAGGTAACGACCATTTCTGTGGCGGACACGACAAGTGAACAGACCGACATCCTTCCCACCCTGCACTTCTGAAATCGCGTCATCGAGGTATTCTATATCCTGTGGGTGAACCATTTTCCAGATACTTGTACCGATTAGTTCAAAAGGCTGATATCCAAGCAAGTGGTACACAGATGGTGAAACGTATTCAAACGCTCCATCGGTCGTTTGTATCCATATAACATCCTGAATATTTTGTTCGATCAGCCCGTAGACGTCACTAGTCAACTGCCGGTCCACCATCATCAACACCCTATCGTACGTTCATCGATTGATATGAAGATACGACATAATGTTTGTTTGGTCGACAGACAATTCATGGGCATGGATACCAAATCGGGATGGGCATCCCCTAAGTCAATGGCACTCCGATGTAATACTTTTCGATCTGACGATGATCAAATGCCGGAGTTGGGTCGTCTTCCAGCAAGTAAAACCCCCCGTCGCGAAGCTTGACCAGGTGATACTCGTAGGCACTGTTGCGCTCGGGGACTGGAGAGGGGGACTGCGACTCCATATACAGTGAATCGAGTGCAACATCTGAAAACTGCCGTAACGCCTCGAGGCGATCCACCGCCAAAACCGGCACAAACTCACCGATATCTGCGATTCTTCCGACGTACTCAATAGCGCGCATCCCGATAAGCCTCCTTAAACCGCTCGCACCACAACAGTGCCTTCAACTCCACGATGGACTGGGCGGGTTTCCTAAATATGTAATTACGTTGTCCTCCTGCAGCGGATCGTATGTTCCGGATTGTGCCCGGAAGATTGCTTCTACTGTTCGCAATCTGTGATTTCACATGCCCCGGTGGAAAAGTACGCCTATTGTCCAAACAGAGTCCCCTGGCAGGTGCAGAGGAAGCAAAGCGCAAAAAGGCGGGCACCTATTGCATCGTGATAACGAAGGAAGCTCGTGTCGACATAGCGTCTTCCCTCAGAGAACTGGGGGCGGACTCCATCCCGTGCAATTTCTTAAACCCGATTGCGGGGACACCCTTGTCCAAGAAACGTGAGCTCACGCCCTCCACCTGCCTAAAAATCCTCGCCATGATGAGGTTTTCAACCCTACGCGGGAAATCCGAATCGCTGGCGGCCGCGAGGTGAACCTTCGTCACTTGCAACCATTGGTCCTGTATGCCGCGAACTCGATCTTCGTCGGCGATTATCTGACCACAGCGGGTCAACTTCCCGAAGCCGACTGGCAGATGATTCAAGATTTAGGCTTCGAAATTGAGGAGTGCGCACTGTAAAGTTCAGTGCCCACCGTGTCGTACAAGGAGCCCGTCCTACCATTCGGTCAGACGGGCTGTGCGAACCCTTCGGCTATCGTCGACGAATTAGTCGTCAAACACCAGATCGGACGAGGACTCCGACGTGATGACTTCCTCAGGTTGGCTGTCGAATGCATCATCGCAGCCACAATCGTGGTGGTGTTTATGGTGATGTTCGTGGTGGTGGTGATGAGACATTTTCCGATGGAACGAATCGATTTTGTCCAGGACGACAAACAGTGAAGACGTCCTCAACCGGAGCTTGCCGTTTTTGCGCACCGTGACATGCCGCAACTTCACGAGGCCGTCCTCGAGCGCTTCCAACGTCCCACTGATCTCATTGCCGTCGTTCGTGAAGATGATCACCTTTTCGCGCTCTCGGTGCTCACCTCTATGTGAATGTCCACTCATGTTCCTACCTCCCTCTCGTCCTATATTTCAATTTTATGCAGACCAATCCGTTCGGCTTGGACAGGTGTCTCGTGGTATGTCCCCATTTTCCCAAACGGCCGATCACCCATGCGCGAGCATCGTCGCAAGCCATGTGATCAGTCCCGTGACGATCGCGCCGGCGACCGCCCGCCACAGCCACATGTGACTGTCCTCAAGCCGTTTGACTCGTTGCTCTAACGCCTTTGCCTTCGCGTGTGCTTCCTCCGCCTTCTCACGTGTGCTCGCCATACTTTCCAGCTCGGTCTCAATGCGCACCACGCGCTCACGCAGTTCCTGCTCTCTTTCTGGAATGTGCTCGTTCACACACATCACCCCTGCCCTACCGTTGTCCTAAGATGCAGTATTCTGTGCAGGCTTGCAAGGTTTGGAAGCGGCTATCGGAGTCAGTCAAAAGGCCAAACATCGTACGAGCTCCCACGACACGAAAAAGAGGATCCGATACATCGTGGCTGATGTATCGGATCCCCAGCAGGAGCCAATAACTCGTGAGTACTTGATGGAACAGCGCTTCTCCGAAAAGTTACTATGCGCTCAAAAAAGCTGTGCTGCAGCCTCGTCGAGGACGATTGTGACGTTCGGATGAACTTGAAGAAAGCTGGACGGCACCGTGGTGCTGATGTCCCCTTTGATGGTATCGCGAATCGCCTGCGCCTTTTTTTCCCCGAACGCTAGAAGCAGGATGTGCTTGGCTAATAGAATCGATTGCAGACCGACTGTGATCGCTCTCGTCGGAACGCTTTTCTCATCTTCAAAAAAGCGTGCATTTTCGCGAATGGTATCTTCAGTCAACTGGACGATGTGTGTGTTCGACTTCAAGGAGTTCGCAGGCTCGTTAAAGCCGATGTGCCCGTTCACGCCAATGCCCAATAGTTGTAAGTCAATCGGGTTGGTCCGAATCACATCGTCATACTTGGCGCACACGCCGTCCAAGTCTTCACTGTCTCCGGATGGAAGATAGATCTTGTCCGGATTGACGTCGATGTGATCGAACAAATTCTCCTGCATGAATGCGTGATAACTGTTCGGATGGCTTGGGCTCAACCCCACGTACTCGTCCAAATTAATCGTGGTGACGTGAGAAAAGTGGAGCCCCCGGCGATGAAACTCCACCAGCTGTCGATATACCGGCGTCATCGTGCCGCCAGTGGCCAACCCGAGAACGGGTGAAGTGGATGTTTTGACAGTCGTTTCAATGGTTGCGGCCGCATAGATGGCGGCGCCATATTGGTCTGGAAAGACTCGAATATTCATTTCCAATCACCTTTCGAAATGAGTGAGTGACTCTTTACTTAGCGGATCACCCACTATTTAACCACATTAAAAAGCAAAACGAAAGGAATTGAAGCATAAACGAAATCATAATCGTTCAATTCTTCGACCGGTTGCGCCTTGAATGGTACAATACAATCGAGTGCCCAGTGAAATGGTGGTGAATCTGTGCTTGCATCGGAACGGCGAAGAAAAATGGTGAGCTATATTCAAGATCGTAAAGAGGTGCGCATTGAGGAGTTAAAGACGCAATTCGGGGTCAGTGAGGTCACTTTGCGCCGCGATCTCGACATTCTCGAAAGCGAGTACGTCATCCGGCGCGTTCGCGGCGGGGCCGTGTCCAACCAAGACCGACCGCTCGAGTTGCAATTCAAAGAAAAAATGGAACTCTATATAGATGAAAAGAAACAGATTGCACGGGCGGCCGCCAGCCTTGTCGAAGATGGTCAGGTGGTCATGCTGAGCCCTGGTACGACGACGACGCTCGTCGCACGGGAATTAGTGGAGAGGCGCGCTATCACAGTCATCACTTCGGCCATCAATATCGCGGCCGAGTTGGCCGGTCGGGAGAATATCACACTGGTGACGATTGGCGGCATCGTGAGAAGTGGATCCTACGCCGCAGTCGGTCATCTGGCTGATGAAGCGATCGCGCAAATGAACGCAGATTACGCGTTTGTGAGCGTCGACGGCGTCGAGGTATCCGCTGGTTTTACCACGCCAAACCTCCTCGAGAGTCGAACGAACATCACCATGCTCAAGTCCGCCATTCACGGCGTGATTGTGACAGACCACAGCAAATTAGGGAGAGTGGCGATGTCCTCTGTTGCAAAGGTGGATGAAGTGTCGTGGCTGATCACGGACAAACAGGCTTCGAGTGAGTATGTGGATTTGTTGAAACGGAGCGGATGTCGAGTGATGTTGGCCGAGTAGAGCGCTGTCGCCGCAGCGCAATCCCTGAACGTCAAAACAGGCCCGGTGTCTTGGACACCGAGCCTGGTGCGCATAGAGCGTCAGGTTCAAACTACTGCTAGCGTCGAAACACTTGCCGGCCTGCTACCCACGTCGCGGCCACTTGGAGAGATTCGTCCATCATGACGAGATCTGCATCCTTTCCGACCGCGATCGAACCTTTCCTGTCCTGCAGTCCGAGCTCGCGCGCGGGCACCAACGCCGCCATGTGCGCTGCTTCCCACGGGTTCACGCCGACGAGGCGAACCATGTTGCGCACGGCGGCATCCATCGTCAGTGTGCTTCCAGCGAGATTATGGCCGTCCTTTAACATAGCGACGCCATCTTCCACGATGACGTCGAGTTCGCCTAGCTTGTACTCACCATCTGGCTTGCCAGCGGCGGCCATCGCGTCGGTGATCAGAACCATCTTGTCGCGGCCTTTGACATCGAAAACCAACTTCATGACGTCGACGTCGACGTGGTGTCCGTCCGCGATCAACTCGCAGATCACGTCATCTGACAGAAGGGCCGCGCCCACCGTGCCGCCCTCGCGGTGGTGTAACCCACGCATCGCATTGAACAGGTGTGTCGCGTGCCGCGCCCCCGCAGCAACGCCCGCAAGCGTCTGGGCGAGCGTTCCATCCGTGTGACCGATGGACGAGATGATACCGCGACTGCTCATCCAACGAATCGCCTCCAAAGCGCCGTCGCGCTCCGGTGCAATCGTCACCTTTTTGACAAGGCCTTGAGCCACGCCAGTTAGGCGTTCCAGCAGCGCGATCGACGGCGGGATGACATACTCTGGATTTTGGGCGCCACACCTGTCCGGCGAAATGAACGGGCCCTCCAAATGGACGCCAAGGATTTGTGCACCAACCGCCTGTCGCGCAGACGCCTCATGCGAGGCGCTGAGCGCTCGCTCGAGTGCGTCGATCGGCGCCGTCAAAGTGGTGGGCAGCCAGCCTGTCGTACCACGAGTCGCGTGGAAGCGACCGATGGCGTCGATCGCCTTGACCGTGCCATCCATGACTTCATATCCGTCGCCGCCGTGTACGTGAATGTCGATAAATCCTGGAAAAATCCACTGTCCATCTGCGTCGATCGCTAGGTGGCTGCCATGTTGGAGCGACTCAGGCAGCTTTCCTTCCCCAAGGTCGCGAATGACGCCATCTTCCACGCTCAACCAACCGCTTTCCACCACGGCCCCCTCGAGGACCAACCGGGCGTTGTAAATAACAAACGCAGAACCTGTATCTGCCACAGTTCTCACCTACTCTGCCTTTAACTCGACTTTTAGGACCCAACTGTCTGAAGCATGCACCTGCGCCTCGCTGGCCGTCGTGAGGCTTTCCACTTTTTGCATATTGGTGACGATGACCGGCGTCACGAGCGATTTCGCGGTGTCTTTGAGCCTGGCGAGATCGAGTTTTACGATTGGCGTACCGACCTCCACCTGACTTCCCTGTTCGACGAGTTTCGTGAAACCCTCACCCTTTAGTTCCACCGTGTCGATCCCGATGTGAATGAGCACCTCAAGCCCCTCAGGCGTCGTGATGCCAGCCGCATGGCCGGTCGGAAATAGTTGGGTCAAGGTTCCGGCTACGGGTGCGACAATCGTATCCGACGTCGGGCGGATGGCGAGCCCGTCGCCAACCATTCGCTGTGCAAACACAGGATCCTCAACAGCGTCGATAGGTACGATGTCTCCGTCGACGGGCGCGTAAATCGTGATGACCTTCGCTTCGTCGTTCGAGTCTGATGCGCTTCGTTTGAACAAGTTTTTAAACATGATGTATCCCTCTCTAGCGGAATCTAGTTTGTCTAATGGAAACCGCTGCCTTCAAAGGGGTGACCTCGAAGGCAGCGGTGAGGTCTCCACGTCCGGATTAGTCGTCCAATTGGTCGATAAGCGCAGCCAATTCGGATACAGCAGCCGCTTCGTCTGGCCCCTCTGCCCGAATCGTGACGACAGTTCCGCTCGTGACGGCCATCGACATTATCCCAAGAATACTCTTTGCGTCTACCCCTTTGCCATCCTTCTCAAGGGTAATTTTACTCTGAAACATCGCCGCCTTGTTGACGAACAACGAAGCGGGGCGCGCATGAAGTCCACTGGCATTCGAAACAGTGACCGATTTCTCCTGCATCTTTCATCCTCCTTGAAGGGTGTTTTCACCGACGCTGTCTTACATGAACTGCTTCATCTCTTCGACTAGCATGTCGGCTATCGTACCGACGACCACTTGCGCGTTGTGCTGGTTGAGCTTCATGACACCACTCGAACCGAGCTGTTTGAGCACGGGTTCGTTCAATTGGCCCATATCCTTCACATTGAGGCGCAGGCGAGTCGTACAAGCTTCCACTTCCACGACGTTTTCTGGGCCGCCGAGCGCGTCCAAATACGCCTTTGCCTTTCCGGCCATGGTACTGAGGTCAGCTGCCGCAGGCGTCGTCGATGATGCTGCCGGTACGTTCGCTGGCTCGTCCGCTGCCACTTGCATCTCGTCAAAGATGAACCCTGCACCTGGAATGGTGCCGCTGCCGTCGCCATCCTCGCGGCCAGGCGTCTTGATGTCAAAAATTTTGATGCTGAAGTAAAAGACCACAAAGTACACGATACCAAATGCGATGCCAATCGGGATCAACCAATACCCGTGCGTCGCGTGGTTTCGGTTGAGCACGTAGTCGATGAGCCCCGCCGAGAAATTGAAGCCGTCGCGGATGCCAAGCGCATAGCAAATCGCTAGGCTAAGTCCTGTAAGAATCGCGTGAACGACGTAGAGCACAGGCGCTAAGAACATGAACGAAAACTCGATCGGCTCCGTTACGCCCGTCAAGAAAGACGTCAGTGCAGCAGCGCCCATGATGCCAAAGACCATCCGTCGCCGTTCTGGCTTCGCAGCTGCGACCATTGCGAGGGCTGCGGATGGCAGACCAAACATCATAATCGGGAACATGCCAGCCATAAATCCGCCAGCCGACGGATCTCCTGCGAAGAAGCGCGTCATATCACCGGTCTTCCCATGCCAGGAACCGTAGACGAACCAAATGTACGAGTTGACGACGTGGTGTAGTCCAAACGGAATAAGCAACCGGTTCAAAAGGCCGTAAATACCTGCCCCTACCGCGCCGAGGGCGCCAATCCAACTGCCGAGGTCGTTGATGCCCGTCTGCACAAACGGCCAAACATAGCCGAAGATGAGTGCCAAGAGAATCGACACCAGCGTGATGAGCACCACGGCAAGTCCCTTGGTTCCACCCATGAACTGCGCCCATTTAACGTCTTTGCGCTTTGTCACAGCATTAAAAATGACGCCTGTGATAATACCTGCGAGAATGCCGCCGAGCGCATCGAGATTGATCGTACTATTGATGGCCTTTGCACCATCTGTCAGGATCTCATAGGAGACAAACCCCGCAAGACCTGCAAACCCATGGTTGTTTTTCGCAAAACCGACGGCGACGCCGATGGCGAACAAAATTGGCAAGAAGTTAAACACCGCATTGCCCGCTGCTGCCATAAACGGAATATTTAAGGTGTCTGGTTGTCCCAGGCGGAGCAAGAGGCCGGCCGCTGGAAGGACAGCGATAGGCAGCATCAAAGCCTTGCCGATTTTCTGTAACTGACCGAGCATGGTTAATCCCCCTTTATCGAATCAAATGATTTGATCAATGCCAGATGTGGCCGAGTACAAACGCGATCAAGAGACACGCGCCCGCAGTAATGATGGGTACGAAGCGGCGTCCGCCGAAGAACGCAAGTACGGCTGGCAACTTCGTCTTGTGGTAGCGATTGTACATATAGCCTGCGAGAACGCCGGCGATGAGACCCGCCACGAGGACGATGGACCCTTTATCCCCGATGTCAATCGAGGAAGTGAGGGAATTTGCGCCCTGAACGATGACCTCAAATCCCAAAAACGCGGCCAATGCTGCAGCGCCTTGATTTTCTTTCGCCATGCCAATAGAGATCCCAACAGCGAGAATGATTGCGTAGTTCGAAAGAATGGCATAGCCGACAGCCTGTATGAAGGTCACGTTGGCCGCGCTCGGTCCGCCTAGCCAATACAGAATGGCTCCGATGGCGAATACGACTGCCATCAACCCGACGACTTTCCCAAGCCCTAGTTTGGTTTGCATGGAAATCCTCCCTTGCGAATGTTGTAAACGGTTACTGAGCGCAAAAAAAGGCAGGCATGAGCCATCATAGCTCATGCCTGCCTATAGAATCCGCAGTAACACGCTGACCCTTTTATATCACGAATGAGTGGATCGTGCAAGCGCTCTCCGCGAAGAATGTACAGAGCCTCAGTTAGGAGAAAAGCGTTCGACGTGCAGCGTCAAATAGGCAATTTCGTCGCTGGGAAAGACGATTTTCAGCCTCGATTCAATCACGTGTGCCACGCGCTTCGCCACTTCAAAACTCTCTGGCAGCCTGTGCATGATCATGTCGGCAAGCGGATTCTGTATCGGCTCATTCCTCAGTACGCGCTGAATCGCAAATCGCAAGTGAATCACCATACGGGCGTAATTCAGCTGGGTTCGAGGCAATGGTCTCTCCAGAATGCGCTCCAACTCGTGCACCGCCAGCGTGACAGCATCAGTCACGCGAACTGTCTCGCCAATACCATGCGCGTGGCTCGCCGAATGCAAGTGCAGGGTGAGAAACCCAACTTCCTCGTTTGGAATCGCAATACGGAAGCGGTTCTCGATCCACGACGCCCCTGTTTTGGCTACAGACCACGCCTGTGGATAGAGCATCTTGATCTCCTCGAGAAACGGGTTCTCAATCGTGATGCCACCCCGCAGCCGGGTCAATGCAAAGCCGATGTGATCGGCGAGGGCCACGTGGATGTGCTCGTGCAATTCCACCCCCAGTTCATGTGTCGCCAGTGCAATAATCTCCTCCGCGATGCCTACCACTTCGTTGGGCACGACGGAAAACAGTTGTTCAAAATGCTGCTGGTTCACCGCGTGGACTAAGGAAAATCGCTTTTCAATTCGCTGATCGCGAAGGCTGATTGCACTGCCTCGCTTCGCACCGAATCCGATACCTCTGCCGATGACGATTTGCTCGTCCCCATTTTTCGCCTGTAAAATCAACACGTTGTTGTTTAGGACCCGCTCAATCACGTACGGCGATACATTGTCACTCATAGAACCCCATCTTCCCCGGCTGACCTTTTCGCTTTCTGAAAGTATATGGGTAATCGCTGAAACTTTTCAACGAAAATCCACAATTGACCCATCACAGATTTGACCGCTTCCTATTCTTGCACTTTGCCAATGATGGGCATTCGCCTATCTCCTATCGCGGCGCGCTGAATACCATTGATTGTATAGCCGAATACCTATGTGGAGGACGGGGTGCCAAGTGCAACGACCAAAACGCAAACTGAATAAGAGGAAAAAGGATGTCTCAGTGTCATCGCCAAACTGGGTGGTGATCGAAGAAGAGCCTGAGGATATATGGGAGCCCGAGGAAGAGGATATCGCGGACGAACCGGAGATCGAAGATACACATGTACCCGCCAAGGTAGATCCTGTTCCAGAAGCTCCGACGCCTCAAAAGCCTGGCTTACAGGCTCGCAAGAACGAGCAGAAGAAATTCGTGATCTATACGGACGACTTGAGCAACCAGGTAGTCACCGCAGATAAAATCGCGAACCGTGCGATAGACGCCACAAAAATCAAGCCGGGCACCATCGCGACCGATCTGTTAGCCGATTTCTCAGTCAACTCTTCCAAGCTTAGCGATCACAGTGTCACGGCCAAGAAAATCGCGCAAGGCGCGATCGACGAATACCATATCGCGAACAACGCCATCTCCGGTGAGAAGCTTCAGGAGCGGTCCATCGATGGGAAAAAGGTCGCGCTTCAAAGCTTGACTTCAGAACACCTCGCCGACAAGACGATCGATGCGATGAAAATTGCCGATGGATCGATTCAAACGAAACACTTGCACAAACAGTCGATTACCTCGGACATCATTCAGGACCAGGCAGTCACGTCCGCCAAAATCGAAGGCGGTGCTATCCAGGCGAACCATTTAGCCAACTCGATCGTCGACGCGACCAAATTGGCAGATGGCAGCGTGACTGACGAAAAGCTGAAGAACCGCTCCATCACGGAGAGCAAATTGGCAGAGGGCGCAGTTGGGCCGCAGCAGCTCCAAGAGCAATCCATCCATGAACAGCATGTGACAAGCGGTGCCATACGGTCGCATCACTTGGCAGATAGTGTCGTGATCACCTCCAAATTGGCTCCCAATTCCGTGACGGCTGATAAACTGTTCGATTTTTCCGTGACGACAGCAAAAATCGCCGACAGCAGTGTGACATCGATCAAGATTGATCACGACGCAATCAAGACGAATCACATTGCGGATGGCGCCGTTCGGTCGGCGCACATTCAGGAGAAGGAAATCACGACGCCGTTGCTTAGCGACAAGGCGGTGACCAGCGAGAAACTCGCAAAAGGTGCGGTGACCGAGAGTACCTTGAGCGATAAGGCTGTAGGGGCACGCCACATCAAAGAACAAGCCATACAAATCCATCACATCGCCGATGGGGCAATCAACACGCACCACGTCGTCGATCACGCCATCACCACGTCCAAATTAGCCACGGAGTCCGTGTCTACGGATAAATTGATCGACTTCACGGTCACAGGTCGCAAACTGGCGGACTTAAGCGTCAGCTCGGAAAAATTGATGCCCCACTCTGTGTCGGACTACCATCTCCAAAAACATAGCGTGACGCGTGATGTGTTGCGGCCGGGTTCTGTCACATCAGAACACGTCGAACCTCAAGCCATTGGCAGCGAGCACATCGCGGACAGCGCTATCCACGCGGACAAACTGCAAACGCAGTCGGTGACCACGGAAAAACTCGCCGATGCTGCCGTGAACGCGGTCAAACTTCAGGCGGGTGCAGTTCAAGAGGCACACCTCGCCGCACAGGCCGTAGTCAGCGAGAAAATCGCGCCAAGTGCGATCGGAGAAACGCACATTCAAGATGGCGCGATTAGCACTCGCATGTTACAGGATCAGGTCATCACGACGCGCAAACTGGAGGATGGCAGTGTCAACTCGCAAAAACTAGCGCTCGGGGCCGTGCAAGGGTACCACCTATCTTCGCACGGCGTGACGCAAGACGCCTTAGCCCCTAATTCCGTAGGTACGGAGAAACTTCAAGCTCAGGCTGTAACGACCGACAAACTTGCCGACGCTTCCGTGGATGCGAACAAGATTCAACGGGCAGCCGTAGAAGCGACACACCTCAGCACGCACGCTGTGGTCGGCGAAAAAATTGCGCCCGGCGCGATCGACGAGACGCACATCGGCGATGGCGCGATCACCACGCGAATGGTGCAGGACGGTGCCATTACGACAAATCAATTGGCCAACGGCTGTGTCGACTCGCAAAAACTATCCACAGGTGCCGTGCAGGGATACCACCTGTCCTCGCACAGTGTCACACAAGACGCTTTAGCGCCTGCTTCTGTCTGTATGGACCATCTGCAAGCTCAATCTGTGACGGCCGACAAACTCGCCGACGATTCCGTATGTGCAGACCACTTGCAAGCGCAGGCTGTGACGACCGACAAACTCGCGGACGCATCCGTCGACGCAACCAAGATTCAGATGAGGGCCATCGAGGCGACGCACATCGCCACGCACGCCGTGGTCGGTGATAAAATTGCGCCTGGCGCGATCGACGAAACGCACATCAACGTTGGCGCGATTTCTACCGACCACGTGCAAGACGAGGCGATTACGAGCAGTAAACTGGAGGATGCTTGTGTCAACTCGCAAAAACTGGCGTTCGGGGCCGTGCGAGGGTACCATTTGGCCTCACACAGTGTGACAGAAGACGCTTTAGCGGCTGGTTCCGTAGGTACGGATCACCTGCAAGCGCAAGCTGTGACGAACAACAAACTCGCAGACGGGTCCGTAAACGCGAACAAGATTCAGATGAGGGCCATCGAGGCGACGCACATCGCCACACACGCCGTAGTCGGTGATAAAATTGCGCCCGGCGCGATCGACAAGACGCACATCAGCGATGGAGCGATTACCAGCGACCTCGTGCAAGACGAGGCAATTACGACTAGTAAACTGAAAGATGGTTGTGTCGACTCGCAAAAACTAGCGTTCGCGGCCGTGCAGGAGGAGCATTTGGCGGCGCACAGCGTGACGCAGGACGCTTTGGCGCCTGAGTCCGTATCGACGGACCACCTGCAAACAGCAGCCGTGACGACCGACAAACTCGCAAACGCGTCCATCGACTCGTACAAGATTCAGATCAGGGCCATCATGGCGGATCACCTCGCCACGCACTCCGTGATCGGCCAGAAAATTGCGCCTGGCGCGATCGACGAAACGCACATCAGCGATGGAGCGATCACCAGAGCTCTTGTGCAAGACGGGGCGATTGCAACCAGTAAACTGGAGGACGGCTGTGTCGACTCGCAAAAACTAGCGTCCGGCGCCGTGCGAGGGTACCATTTGTCTACGCACAGCGTCACACAAGACGCCATCTCCCCTGAGTCCGTGTGTACACACCACCTGCAAGCTCAGGCTGTCACACTCGACAAACTGGCGGACGCATCGATCGATGGAAACAAGATTCAAGACGCGGCCATCGAGGCGGCTCACATCGCTGAGCACGCCGTCACCGGAGAAAAAATTGCGCCTGGTGCAATCGATGAGACGCACATCTCCTACGAAGCGGTCGGCACGGAGATGCTCCAAGATTTCTCCGTGACCACGGAGAAGATCGCGCCGCAGGCCATCACGCGCGACAAATTGAACTTCGCACCCGTACGAACGACAAGTCAGAATCAAGGCACGCTTCAACAGTTTGGCATCGTCCCGTTTGAGTTTGGCCCAACCGACGATTCAGTCGATGTCACCATCACGTTCGACGAGGCGTTTCCACACGCACAATTCGTCGTCATCGCAAACACAAACATCCCTGGCTGCTATGCGGTCGTCAAGGAGCAAAGCTGCACGAGTATCACGATTTGCATGATGCAGGTAGGGCCGATGCTTTTAAATTCTGGGGTTGTTCATTGGATTGCCATTGGCAGCGAGGCCGCGCAACAATCGGAAGATGTGCTTGAGGAAACGATCGAGATTGTTGGGGATATGCAATCGGCTGACGACTTGCAGGATATGCTACCCGCTGACGACTTGCAGGATATGCAACCGGCTGACGACTTGCAGTATGAATTCGACGATGAGTCAGACATCAGTGACCCGTACACACTGTAACAGCGGTGCCGGGATCATTCAGTTGGTTAGGAAAGGCGTGTGTCCATTCGGGCATGCGCCTTATTTTACGGTGCTCAATACCGGCACGAGCACAGGCGCGAGCAAGAAGGTCAGCCCCGCAGCCAAGACCATGGCTAAGCTCGCGCACGTCCCTTCCATCTCTCCCAGTTCAAACGCCCTCGACGTCCCGATCCCGTGCGCCCCCATGCCAAACAGTGCTCCCCGCGCGACAGATGAGCGAATTCGGAGGTAGCGAATCGCCAGAGGTCCGACGACGATCCCACATAGCCCTGTAATGATCACGAAGACAGCCGTCAGCGTCGGCACTCCACCGAGGGTCTGGGAAATATCCATCGCGATCGGCGTCGTAACCGAGCGGGGTGCAACACTGGTCGAGATGGTGTGGCCCAAACGCAACATCCGCGCGAGGACGATCGAGGACCCAGTCGCCACGCTCGCCCCGCTGAGTAAACTGACCAAGAATTCAACAATGTGCGCTTTCAGTACGTGATAATTTCGGTACAGCGGGATGGCGAGTGCCACCGTCGTAGGATTTAACAAGTCTGTGAGCCATTTCGCACTGCCCATATACGTAGCGTAACGGATGTGTGTCGCTAGTAGAAACGCCAACACCAGCACCAGACAGGTGATGACCGGCGTCAAGGCGACGAAACGGACCTTTTGGTAGAGTTTCTTGCAGGCATAATAAAAGACCACCGTAATGATGATTCCAAGCAAACTCAACATGAGGCGGTATTCCTCTTTTCGTCGTGCTGTTTCCTCCACCGGGTGATATGTTCGGCGACGAGCCCGGTCGACAACATCACGAGGGATGTGCTTGCCACGATGACGACGACAATTTGCAACCCTTGGTGAAACAACAGATGCCCGTAAGTCATGATTCCAGCTGCGGAGGGGACGAAGAACAAGAGCATTTCACGAATCAGCCAATCCCCACCAGCTTCGACCCAACGCAACTGAATGACACGGCACTTGAGCAGGATAAACAACAAAACAAGCCCCCAAATGCTGCCGGGGACTGGGACATGCGTCCAATGCGAGATCAGGGTCCCAATTTCACTCAGTCCGTACAAGGCGGCTATCTGAGCGATGATCTTGAGCAAGCGCATCGCATTCATCCTCACTACACCATCGTTTTGAATTCAGTCTACGATGTTCGAGTGGATATGTATAATATATAATTACAATATAATTAAGTCGTTTCACGAATCATTTCGCAGGGGGTCATCTGTTGGAGCTCCGGCATCTCGAATATTTTGTGGTCGTCGCAGACGAACTTCACTTTGGCCGCGCCGCTGCGCGTTTACAAATGACGCAACCGCCGCTCAGTCAACAAATTCAACAACTTGAGCGGGAACTCGGAGTCGTTCTCTTGAACCGCTCCAACCGACACGTGGAATTGACGAACGCGGGCAAAGTCTTTTTGAAAGAGGCTCGCGACGTGCTCACTAGGCTGGACCACGCAAAGCACGCAGCGCGTCGCGCCCAGCAGGGGATGCTCGGTCGCCTGGTATTGGGATTCGTCGGTTCAGCTACGTATGACATTCTCCCAAATGTCATTCGCTCATACCAGGAGCGATATCCGGATGTGGACATTTCGCTGCACGAGATGGCGACGCCTGCTCAAATTCCGGCATTGCGCAGAGGCGATATTGATGTGGGCGTATTGCGGACGCCGATCTCCGATGGCGAGTTGTCGGTCGCGGCTATCGAACGCCATGATTGCGTGGCCGTGGTGCCTAAGTCGCACCGATTCGCCGCGCGGTCGAGTGTGCGACTGGACGAATTGAACGGAGAGCGCTGGATATTGATCGCGAGATCGATATGGCCGGGACTGCACGACGAAGTCCTCTCCGCCTGCCTCGCTGTCGGATTCACGCCATCCATCCGCCAGGAAGTCATGGAAGTGCAAACCGCCGTGGGATTGGTCGCCGCCGGGCTCGGCGTGAGTATTGTGCCGAGTTCAACCCGAAACTTGCACACACATGACGTGGTGTATCTAAAGATCGAAGGAGTCGCGCCTCAAGTGGAGATGGCCATCGCCTGGCGAAGAAACGAAACCTCCGAAGTCGTCCAAGCATTTCTTCGAATGATGAAGTTAACGTAATCGGTCAGAATCGAAAGCGCGATCGAAGAAGGGCCTCGCCAGGGCCGAACGAGGCTACTTGTGCATCAAATTTTCGATCTTTTCTTCTGTGTCCGATCCGTGTGATTGAGACGCAGCGTTCTCTATCGTAGGATGATTTATACCAGTATAAACAACAATCTGTATTAGGATAATAGTTCGTGGCATCATGCTCGTGAAAGAGTGTAGACAATGGAGGAGTTCGCCGTGGAACGAGTCGTGATTACGGGGATGGGTGTAATCACCCCCCTCGGAAATGACGTAGATACATTTTGGAAGGCGCTGCTTTCTGGCAAGTCGGGCATATCTCAAATCGATAAATTCGATGCCGGCCGACATAAATCAAAAATCGGTGGGATAGTTCGCGACTTTCATCCAGAAACGCTGATTGGACGAGAAGTTCGCCGAATGGATAGGTTTTCTCAATTTGCTCTAGCTGCGGCGGTCCAGGCTATCGACGATGCCGGTCTGAACATGGACAGCGAAGATCTCGAGCGGATTGGCGTCTATATTGGAAGCGGGATCGGCGGCGTTCAAACGCTCTTGGAAAACCACGAGACATTGCTGAACCGCGGCCCTCATCGAGTGAGCCCAACCATGATTCCCATGATGATCCCCAATATGGCTGCGGCACAAGTCAGCATCCATTTTGGCATTCAGGGTCCTAGTCTCGCACCTGTAACGGCCTGTGCCACAGGCAACAACGCGATCGGCGAAGCGTATCGCCTATTGCAACTCGGCAAGGCCAATGTCGTCGTCGCAGGTGGCACGGAAGCGGTGCTCACAGAACTGACGTACTCTGGGTTCGGCAATTCGACCGCGCTGTCGACCCGCAACGACGAACCGGAGCGCGCCAGCCGCCCGTTCGACGTGGATCGAGATGGCTTCGTACCCTCGGAGGGCGCGGGCATTATCGTCTTAGAGACACTCTCCCACGCCACACGGCGGGACGCCCGCATTTACGCGGAAGTGATCGGATACGGGGCTTCCTCTGACGCGTATCACATGGTCGCTACCGATCCTGAGGGAAAAGGTGCGGCACTAGCTATGAAATCGGCGATTGAAGACGCACAAATCGCCCCCCACGACGTCGACTATATCAACGCGCACGCGACGAGCACGCAAGTTGGCGACCTCTCGGAAACGCGTGCCATTAAACGTCTGTTCGGCGATCACGCCTACCAACTAGCGATCAGCGCCAACAAGTCGATGCTTGGCCATACCTTGGGCGCTGCCGGTGGAGTTGAAGCGGTGGCACTCGCGAAAACGCTTCAGGAAAACGTCATGCCGCCGACGATCAATTTAGACAACCCGGACCCAGAATGTGACCTTGACTACGTACCGCATCAAGCTAGAAGTGCACAGCTTCAAATCGGTCTCTCCAATTCGTTCGGATTCGGGGGACATAACGCTGTATTGGTGTTTCGGAAGTTTTGATCGGTGACCCACGTCCTCGTGTGCCAAGCGTGCAAAAAACAGGCAAGCCCAGCATATGCGTGGGCTTGCCTGTTTTGAGAATACTGACTGCCGCCAGTCGGTAGGAATGTGTTCATATGTGGATAAAATTGTGGATGAACCTGTTGATAACACCATCTCACTGTGGATAACCCTGTTGACAACTAGCTCAAGCACCAGATGTCCACACTCGTTGAGGGATGGTGAACAAAGGTGCGTCACGCCCGTACGACGTTTGCCGTGTGTCCCTGGCTCACAGCTCGTCCCAGTTCAGATTGGCGGATTTCGTATAATTCGTCACCTTCTGCTCGAAGAAATCGGTTTTCATCGAGTTCATCGCTGCAAACTGATCGACCCATCGCATCGGGTGCTCGACGACTTCCGCGTAGAGGGGCTCCATGTTGAGCGACTTCAGTCGGACGTTGGCCAGATAGCGGATATACTGACTGATCAGTTCATCGGTTAAACCTGGGACATGTCCGCCCGTAACGTACTGCCCCCATGCGATTTCATGCTCCACCGCCTGCCGCATCATGTCTCGAAGTTCTTCGATCAACGATGGCGTCACAAGTTGTGGATTCTCGCGGGCGATCTCCTCAAAAATGTGCCGAAATAGCGCCAAATGCGTCAATTCGTCGCGTTGAATGTACTTGATTTCAGACACCGTACCAAGCATTTTGCCCTGCCTGCCAAGCGCAAAGAAAAAGCTAAATCCAGAGTAGAAATACACACCCTCGAGGATGAAGTTGGCCATCACCGTCCGAACTAGGTTCTCGTCGCTCGGATCCTGAATGAACTGTTCGTACCGATCGGTAATAAACTGATTCCGCTTCAGCAAATGCTCGTCGTTGCGCCACTCATTGTAGATGGTGTCGCGCGTCTTCGCACTGACCACGGAGTCGAGAATATACCCGTAGGATTGAGAGTGAACCGCTTCTTGAAACGCGTGTACGGTTAAACACAAGTTCACTTCCGGGGCCGTGATGTACTCATTTATATTCGGCAGGTTGTGCGTCTGGATGCTGTCGAGAAAGATGAGAAACGAAATAATCTTGTTGAAGCTGCGCTGTTCCTCTTCCGTTAGCGTCGGATATTGACGCGCATCATCCCCGAGCGCAATCTCCTCGGGAATCCAAAAGTTGCTCATCATCGCCCGATACATGCGGTATGCCCACTCGTACTTCACGTTGTTCAACTCGAGTAGATTGGTACTATTGCCGCCAATCATTCGCCGGTTTCCCCAGTCCCGATCGCCAACTTCGTTAAATAGTTTCGTCCGCTGCAACTGCATCAATCATTGCCTCCACACCAGAATTTGTTTTCGAGTAGCGACAAGTCACTTACGACGAACACGCTACACAGTCCTCAACTTCGACCGATTGGTTTCGCACGTAGTACACGGTCTTTAAGCCGCTCTTCCAAGCCTCGACGTACAGGTTGAGAAAGTCGCGAACATGAATGTCTGGCGTGATGTATAAGTTAAACGACTGCGACTGGTCGATATGCCGCTGGCGAATTGCACATGCGCGTATGCTCCACTGCTGGTCGATCGTGTGCGCCTCTTTGTAGAACCAGAATGTCTGCGGGGTTAGGTTCGGTGGCGTCTGTGGGACCACCCCGTTCTTCTTCTCTTCGAGAAAGAACCTGGAGAACACTGGATCGATGCCTGCAGTACTACCCGCGATGAGGCTCGTACTACTCGTGGGAGCCACGGCGAACAGATACGCATTCCGCAAGCCATGTGTCGCAACTTCGCCTCGCAACCAATCCCAATCCGGCCCGCCCTCGCGACTGCGATATCCACGGCGGTCGAAATAGGCACCCGTTTGCCAATCTGACCCCTCAAACAGCACATAGTGCCCCTTTTCCTTCGCGAGTTCCATCGACGCCTTAATGGCGAAGAAATTGATCCATTCAAACAGTTCGTCCACATGCTCCAGATGTTCCTCGGACTCCCACATGATGCCTCGTTGGGCCAGGTATTGATGATAGCCGCTGATGCCTAATCCAATCGCACGATATTTGCGATTGGTTACCTCTGCTTGCTTGACGGGGTAATAGTTCAAATCGATGACGTTGTCCATCGCGCGGACCTGCGTGCTGACAATGCGCTCCAGCGACTCGCGGCTCCCGCCTCGACCGAGATTTAGGGAAGATAGATTGCATACGACGAAATCGCCTGCCTCATAGCGCACGACGACATTGCCGTCATCCAAAGATTCCTCCAGCGGACGCATCGGTTTCATATTCTGCATAATCTCCGTACACAAGTTGCTGCAGTAAATCATCCCAGCGTGTTGGTTGGGATTCAGTCGATTCGCAGTATCCCGGAAGAATAAAAACGGCGTTCCCGTTTCAAATGCGGACTGCATGATTCGCTTCATGACGTCGATCGCAGGAACCTCCACCCGATCCAGGTCTGTGCAATCGATACAGGCCTGATACCGCCGTTCAAACTCCTCACCCCAAGCGTCTTCCAGTCGGAATCCCATCACCTGCTCCACCTCGTACGGGCAAAACAGATACCACGTCTCGCGGCGCTCCAGTCGCCGCATAAATTCATCTGGGATACAGACGCCTGGGAAGATGTCATGAGCCTTCATCCGCTCGTCGCCGTTGTTGGTGCGCAACTGCAAGAAATCGTGGATGTCCTTGTGCCACACGTCCAGATAAATGGCCACAGCCCCGTTCCGGACCCCAAGTTGATTACAGCTCACCGCCGTATTGTTGTAGTTTTTCACCCACGGGATGACGCCCCCACTGGCACCTTGATGGTTTCGAATGGCGGATCCCCTGGCTCTCACCTTCCCCACGTAAATGCCCATGCCGCCGCCAAACTTGGAGACCCTGGCAAACGCCTTGTCGGTTTCGTAGATGCTGATGAGATCATCCTCCGGCATGTCGATAAAGCAGGAACTGAGTTGATGAAACGGTTTGCGGGCGTTGCTGAGTGTCGGGGTTGCCACGGTCGCCTCGAGCCTTGACAACACATCGTAGAACTGCTTTGCGCGCTCCAACTTGTCCACTTCGCGCATGGCCAGATGCATCGCAACCCCCATAAACAACTCCTGTGGCAACTCTAAAAGCTCACCTCGATGGCCCTTTAGCACGTAGCGGTCGATCAGCTGTTTCAGTCCCACATAGTTCAAGAGCAAGTCGCGTTCTGGTCGTATGTACTGAGCGAGTTCGTCGATCTCGCCCTTCGTATAGTGCTCGCGAATGTATGGCCCGTATCGCCCCAACTCCTCAAGTTGGACGATCAGCGCGTAAAAATCTCCGTAGCCCGAAAGCTCATGGCCGCGATTGCGGGCCGCCTCCTTATAACAATCGTGCAGAAGTAGCCGCGCCGCAGCGTATTGCCAGTTAGGTTCCTCGACAGTGGTCTTCTCCACGGCGAGTTGAATGAGGGATCTCAACACGTCCTTCGTCGACAACCCGTCCCTCATCTGCGCCAGCAAAGCCGTTTCCAAGCTGCTCGGATCGCAACCCGCCAGTCCTTCGCAAGCCCGTTTCACGATCCGCCGAATCTTCTGTTGATCAAAGGCCGCGGACGTCCCGTCTCGCTTCTCGATCATCGTCGTCTGACGACCCGAACCCCCCTGTGTCTCAACCACTCGTATGGTCAACAGCCATTCCTCCCAATCCTTCCACTCATAACAAAAAACACCCCATCCCCTCGAGGGAACGGAGTGCCAAAGTCACGAATTACCAGGTGGAATGCTCAATCACACCAATGGGACATATACCTAAAACGTCCGGTCGTTTCCATAGCCCTCCCCAATCCCTCGTGGGGGTGTTGCAAGGACAAACCGGGCAGGTCTCCGGACTTGGATTCATTTGCAGAAACTAGCCTTCCCCGAATCATCGAGTGGCCGGTGGCAAGCCACCAACAGTTTGTGCATCTTTCCTTACCGTGGCGAGGACCGCTCCAGAATTTCACTGGATTCCCTTTTCACCCACAGAGGTGGGCACCTGGTTTGCAGATCAAGTTGTAGCGTGAGTATAACACCATATATTGTGTCTATCAATTGTTTTTTGATAACGAAGCACTATATCCGAACTACGCAGGCTCCTTCGGAAGCCCGAGCTAGCAGCAGTCACAGCGGTTTCTACCACGCCGTCCGGCTTATTGATGAGTCGGGTCCACCCAAATGTGTGCGAGCGGATCTTCCTCTAAATTTCGATTGATATAGTAGCCATGTACCCACGGCTGGATGGCATAAATGTACTTGCCGTAGTACAGTGGCACAATCGTCGCGTCCTGCATGACCTGTATCGTCACCTGTTTGTACAGATTTGCCCGATCCTCTTGATTGGTATCCGTCTGTGCCTGATTGAGCCAACGGTCGACATCTGCATTCGAATACATGGTCGAGTTGTTCGCCGGCTGTTCCGACGAATTGAGCAGCGTGTAGAGGAAGTCGGACGCATCCGGGTAAGTCTGATTCCAGTCGATTAAAAACGATGGTTGATTTCCCTTCGCGTTCAACGTCAGAAACGTCCCCCAACTGGTCGATTCCGGGGAAATGTCGATGCCGACCGCCTTTAGGTCACTCTGAATCTGATTGATAATCTTCAATGTCGAAGAATCGTTACTACTGTAAAACTTCGCTTTGATCGGCAGCGATAGTCCGGACTCTTTTAACAGTTCCTTCGCCTTTTGTGGATTGTACGTGTAATTTACGGCACTAGGAAGGTCTTCGACATGGCCGAATACGCCTGGTGGCGTCGGTTGATTTGCCACGGAATCCTGATTGTCTAACAGTTTGACAAGCAGTGGTTTGTCGATGGCGTACTCTACGGCCTGGCGCACCTTCACGTTGGTAAACGGCGGCTGTTGCACATTCAGACCCATGTACCAAATGGTTCCGGCCGACGAAGTGAGTACGTCCTGTTTGAGGCTAGGATTCGAAACGAACTGTTGATACGCGGATGAGGGGATCCCCCGCGTGTTGAAGCCCAAGAACGCGGTCTCTCCTCGTTCAAATCGCATCGCGTCCAATTCCGTGTTGTTATTGTACGTAAACGTGATTTGATTCAAGTAGGGGAGTTGGTTTCCGTGCTCATCCTTCTGGAAGTAATGTGGATTTCTCGTCAGGACAGCCACGTTGTTGTTATTGCTCTTCAATTCAAATGCGCCAGTGCCCATCGGCTTATTCAGTCCAAACGCAGCGTCGCCCACCTGTTGTATCCAGGCCGGATCGATCCCGACAAAAAAGTGCATAGCGAGAATGTTCAGGAAAAAAGGCTCCGGTTTCGTCAAGACGATTTTCAGCGTGTATGGATTCGGGGCAGTGACCCCGCTGATCGTCGTCGACTTCCCATCGTGGTACGCTGTGGAGCCCTGGATGATGGGATCGATTAACGACTCGCCCGGAGACGCAATCTTCTTGTTGAGCATGCGCTCAAACTCGGCGATGTAGCTGTCTGCTGTGAGCGGGTCCCCATTCCAAAAATGAATGCCTTTTCGCAGGTGAAACGTGTACGTTTTGCCATCGGCTGATACGTCCCATGTTTGCGCGGCATCTCCGACGAGGTCGTTGGTCGTTCCTTTGTACGTGACCAGTTGATCGTACATGGATTGGACGAACTCGTCCGACAAGACGTCTTCGGCCACGGCCGGATCGATAGAATGAATGTCCTGGCTCATGTCGAGTTGGAGATCTCCACCCCGAACGGGGTCACTCTGCTGATTCGTCTGAGACTTCGTATCTGTAGTCTGACCAGATGCATTGGAAGTGGACGTGCCGCATCCGGACAGCAAGAAAGCGATCATGCCTACCGTCGTGACAAGCGCACAGCTTTGTCTTCTCCAATTGACCACTCGAATCCCCCCTAGCGATTGGTATCTGTTCTATACGTGTTGTCCAACTTCGGCCATCAGTCGGTACGCCTGTGATTGGCAGCGTGCCACTGTTCAAACTCACCGCGAACCTGCTTCAATGCGAGCGGATTGGCAAACAAATCGTACGCAGTCATCGCCAATGCCTTACACGCCTGATTTAAGGCGACCAAGCCACCCTCCGACGCGGCCGCATCGCGAAATGCCGGCGTGTGATTCGAGACGTCCCCGATGCGGATGTATGGGTGAATCGTCGCCGTAATGCGCCCGACGTTGCCGATGTCGGAAGAGCCCAAGCCGCTTCCAGCCGGCGGATCGCACACCTCGATGCCCATTGCGATGAGATTCTGCTTAAACAACTCGCCAAGTGCCTTATTGTTGTTGCGCTCCGCATAGATGAGACCTTCCTCAATTGCGCAACGGGCGCCCACTGCCTGTGAACAATGTCGCACGGCCTCGTAAACTTTCTGGCGAACGGCCTCAAGTCCTTCCACGGAGGCCGCTCGGAGAATAAACTTCGCCTCACAATATTCGGGAACCACATTTGGCGCAGATCCGCCTTTCGTGATAATCCCGTGGATTCTCACGTCGCTCGTGAAGAATTGTCGTAGGCCATTGATGGTCACGAACGTTTGAATGACTGCGTCCAGCGCACTAATGCCTTCCTCGGGGGCTGACGAGGCATGTGCCTGCCTGCCATAGAATTTGAATGTCACATCGACACACGCCAGCGACCCCCGAGTCACAGTGGTCATGTTGCGCGGATGACACAGCATCGCGGCGTCGATGTCGTCAAACACACCCGCCTCGCACATGATGATCTTTCCGCCACCATCCTCCTCCGCCGGCGTACCGAGCACGACGATTTGCCCAGGCAAATCCGGGTGCGCATCGTGCAAGGCGAGCGCCGCCCCTACCGCCGCGGTACCAATCAGATTGTGTCCACAGGCGTGTCCGATCTCGGGCAGAGCATCGTACTCTGCCAACACTGCAACGACAGGTCCCTCTAACTGATTTCCCCAGGATGCTCGGAAGGCGGTTGGCAGACCGGCGATTCCTCGTTCGACTTGAAAGCCAGCATCGACTAGCGGGGCTACTAACCACTCCACCGCTTGGTGTTCTGCAAAGCTAAGCTCAGGATGGGCGTGTATTTTCAACGCGAGTTCACGGAGTTCGGCGTCCCGGGCGTCTACCGCCTGTTGGATACGCACCTTGGCCAATTGTTGTTGGTTGACGACCACTTCGACACCTCCTGTTTGAATATTTATAAAATAGATCTTAAATGGGGGATTTGTATAAGTACAATTCATCGTTTTTTAGACTTAAGCAAAAATCTATTTATAGCTGAGGCAACTGCGTCCACGCATGTCCAACGCCTTCGTTCGTATTTTGGTACCATCATTAATTCGACAACAAACAGGCTACCTTCAAGGGTAGCCTTAACCTGATCATCACGAGCATGTTGTTTCGACATCAGATGGAGCGATCATCATCAAATTCTAGTGTTCTGAGCAATGCACGTGCAATCATCATGTGACCTGTTAGAGACGGATGAACCCGATCCAGTGCAATAGAAGCTGGGTACACATGCTTTAACGCCGAGTCAAACGCTGCTTGAGTGTCTACAAACAAACAACGGTTGTCCTCTGCTACGCGTCGAACAACATCACCATATTCGTCCATCATCGACCGCATAGCATCCTGGTGATTGGACTCAATATAAAACGGTGATAGCAAGATAAGTCCCTTCACATGAGGCAATGTTCGTTCAACGAGTTCTCGAAGCGTTTCTTCATACTCTTTGATTGTCACGTGGGATTCCCGGATCAGAGGTTGATCAAATTGTCGCCACACATCGTTGATGCCAATCATCACAGATACCCAATCTGGCTCTAGCTCAAGCACGTCTGACTGCCATCGTTCCTGTAGATCGCGAACTGTATTTCCCCCTACACCCATATTCACGACTCGGATTCGATAGTCCGGATATGCACTGGCCAACAATGCGTGAACGACTGACACATATCCGTGCCCAAGTGCATCAAACAATCCTTCGCCAATCGGACGCTTACGCCCGCAATCTGTAATCGAATCTCCAATCATGACAAGTTTCGTTCCAGGTTGAAGCAACACACCAAAGTCCTCCCTACGTGTTCTACTTTGAGTATTGCAGGACCCCGATGGTTAAAGGACCTGTTTGAAATCTCAGAAACCGATTACTTTGAAGTAGGCTTACGTTGCATGCCAACTGCCACCTCTGCAGATACACTATTCATACTATCACTTTTACTTAACATGATATCCGCTCTCTCAGTCATAAAAAATGAGTCCCGGTGTTCAGGGACTCATTTGGATACTAGGCATTAGGTACTGCTGTGAATTCGGTCGATCCGAATGGAGGACAAGTGAATGCCGCTTTGTAGATCGTTCACTTGACGACATCGAACAACATCAACAACACGCTGAAAATACCGATCAGGTGATCCGCCTTACTTCCAGTCAACACCATGCGTATACCCTGACGCTTACCAAATGGCCAAAACAACGGTATTCCTCCAGCTACTGCATCAGCGACCATGTGTAATCCATATCCAAGGATCGCTACATCCGATAACCAAACCAAATGCTGAAGTTTACCGAGTTGTACCAGCGTAAAGCCTGCAATTGCAAATCCCAATAAAGAATGCGTAAAGGTCCTATGCTTAGAGAACGCAGTAACACCGAACCAAATGGCTGAACATATCCCGATTTCAGCGTAGTCAGGAAACCTCATCCCAAAATATACAGAACCAACCGCAAGCAATATCAACGACGTTTTACGCACCCACTCGGCATGATGAACAAAACTAAAAAACATACATATCGCAATCCCCAACGCAATCGGGGAGCTCCATAAATGCATCGTAATCAGCAAAATAATGAGTGATCCAAGCATTGCAAGTTGGCCTATTCGCTCTACCTTGCGCGTCATCAACCCATCCTTTTGATCCAGATCAGGCACAATACCACCAAGAGCCCCTACAACAACGCCTTCAATCAGTTGTGTAGCTTGATTGATATGCCCATGCCCAACAGATTCAACCATAGAATGAGCGGTGGAATCATGCAAAAGAACAGGAAGCACCAAAACGGCACCCAAAGCACCGATCGCCATATGTGTACGTCCGAGCATCCAATAACTCCTCAAATAGAATCATACAATGTTACGACTGCAACTGAGCTGCGCTCATCAACATACTCCGAACCGCTTGAAGAACTTGCCCAATCGGTTGACGGCGGTAGTCCCAACATGCATCTGGCTCAGGGGGGTTAACTACCATGGTTGCATTGACCTCGAATAACAAAAGGTCACCCTTCTCATTCACGCCAAAGTCAATTCCAGCATAATCCAACCCGAGTTCATCTTGGATCCGCCTCAGCGCAGCCATGATACGTGTCCCTAAAACCTCTGACATGTTTTGTAAAAACGCACCTTCTTCAGCACGATAATCCGCATGAACAACCATTTCTGACGTGAAATAGTGCACTTTCCAATCTCTCGAGATCGCAAGATGCAACGGATACAGTTTTCCTTGAATCATCATCACGCGGTACTTGCGAAACGTTCCATCTTCCGCTTGCGAGTTAAAATATTGTATAACGAGAAAATCATCACCTCGTAGGTCGTTCATTGCGGATTCAAGCTCCGACGAATCATTTACTCGTATGAAGTGGCGCCCCGTATGAAACCCAGGTCTCCTTAATAAAATCGGAAACGCAAACCCCTCGTTCCCGAGCATCGTATGTGCATCTGGGGATTGGAGAATTGCACGGGACATCACAGCGGTTCGTGGAGTCATAACACCTGGAACCTGAGAAAATCGTTGTGCAATATCGACACGTCTCGTAAACAGAACAGCAGAAGGATCGTTGATGACAGGTGCACGACTACGTTTGAGAATAACCTGAGCAGTTTCTAACGCCGGACCAGCCAAGTCCGCATCACTAATCGCATTAAAAACCAACTCATGGGGTGGAAGAGGAGTGTCAGAATCACAGAACTCCACGAACATCACAAACGTTTGAAAAATGTTCTCATCAAGGAAATTTGTAGTTGGTGTATTTCCTCCAACAGCTGAAACTAACAACAACAATCGTATAGGTTGGGCAGACCCATAATACGGAAACTGAACAATGGGCTGTCCCTGAAATCCAAGTTGTCGATGAAACTCAGCTTCAACTTCATTCCCTAACTCCGCATAGACATAGGATAAACCTTTGTGAGCTTCACGATGGTCAGGAGTCAATTGAAGTGCGGTACTGTAGTGTTCTCGCGCCAATTCAAACTCGCCGTCTTTTAAATATACATTCGCTAAATTCACGTGCCCCATTGGTTCCGAAGGATGCCGTGAAACAGTTTCGATATAGGTTGTCCGAGCCGCCGATCGAAAACCTGTGTTATAAAGTAATGTGCCTAAGTTGTTTAGTGCGCCCGCATGTGAAGGCTCTCGTGCTAACAATGCCAAGTACGTATTTCTAGCCTCAGTCATGCGCCCCAACTTTGTTAAAAGACAGGCTTTCTCAAACAACAACTCTACCTTATCAGGCTCGGCTCTTAACCGCTCCTCAAGAAGGTCCACGATTAGCGACCAAACTTTAACATCCACCATAAATCTCCTCACCAATTCACTTCACTCAACGCGCTTCATATCGGCGATAAACTTGTCCAAGAGCGCATACTTCAATGTCGATTCGCGATAATACATCCATGTCGCCCTGAGGATGGGTTCTCCGTTTTTGTGTACCAAATCCTCTTTATACAAGCCGTCGCCATCATGAATGAAATCACTTGGGATAATCGCGTATCCACACACGTGTTTGACCATTTCCTTGCAGGTTTCGAAACTGTCCACCTGCATCGTGATCGTGGGAGGTTCATGAAACCTCTCATACCACCACCTGTCTATCGCCTGCGCCAAAGAGGAATGCGCATAGCTGACCAAGCGATTGGAGAGGATGGGCGGTTTATAACTGATGCGCGGCAACCTTGGGAGCTCGCCCAGGTGGATCGGCGATCGCGAAATAACACAAATGCGCTCCTCGTTTAGCAGGTGTTTCTGATCAAACCACGGGAAATCACCGCGTACCACCCCAACATGAATATCGTCGTTGATCAGCAACTCGTAAATTTCCTCGCTCCACCCTGTCGTCACGTTGAAATGAGCCTTTGGGTACTGCGCACTGAACCGCTGCAGGATAGACGGGAGATTGTGAAGTCCGAAGTAACTAGAAACCCCGATTCGGATGTGTCCGTGCACACCACCCTGCATGTTGGCAATTTCGTCTTTTACATTTTTTAAATCCGCAGTCATCTTCCTCGCGTAGCGGACCAGGTACTCCCCCTCCGGCGTTAGTCCGATTCCCTTTCCTTGCCTCGCAATCACGGGCGCATCGAATTCCCTTTCCATTCTTCGCAGTCGATACGTCAGGGCTGGTTGTGTAATATACAATCGTTCCGCTACTCGCGTGAGGTTCTGTTCCTCTGATAGACATTGAAGGATCAGGTAGTCCTTTTCGTCCACACAACGGCCCCCTCGATGAGGGGTTACTCCCGCTCATCCTCCTTGTTTCACTTCTTCATTCTATACGGTTTCACCGCGGTGACGAAGACAATCACGAACAGGAATCGAAGGGTATCTTAACACGAAGGTAAGAGGCTACCTCATTCGATAGCCCGTGAGCTATTCCGGGATTTCCGACCACTATTGACAGATATAGATAAACGACTTACATTCGCATCAAAGAATCGCATCGCATATCACGGGGAGCAGCTTATTTCATGCAAGTTTCACAAGATAGAAATGACCAGTTGCTGAGTTCGTTTGATATTCAGCAAGTGTACGCTTCAGCATTTGAACGTTATCCTGACGCCGTGTTTATCCTAGATATGCATGGCCATTGTCGACAGTGTAACAAAAAGGCCTGTAGTCTGCTCGGATTTGACGCAGACGTCTATCTTGGCTCACGAATGAGCGATTTGACACATGACGCAGACAACGCGTTATTTTCGAGCACATTTCAAAATGCTCTAGCGGGCAAAACACAAGAAGTGGAAGTCTCCATGCTGCATCAAGAGGGGCACATGATCGATACCCAGGTCACGTTTGTTCCCGCTTCTGTATCGAATGTTGAGTACGTCAATGGCGTCGTCAGAGACATGACGGACGAGAGAAAGGCGCAAGCCAAGTTCCGGCAGAGTGAAGACCGACTCAAAAGATCCCAGGAAATCGCACAAATCGGGGATTGGGAGATCGACTTAGACACCAACATGGTGGCGTGTTCAGAGAAAATGAGGCAGATTTATGGCCTGAGCGAGCACACAGTCCCATTAGAACGCGTATTGCAGCGAGTACATCCCGACGACTTGTCCATCGTGACCGATTCCATCCAACGCGCAATCGAAGAGGTGCCCACGGTCCGCAATGCACAGTACAGAGTCGTTCACGTAGATGGTACGATCCGACACGTCCATGTGTATGGAGCCGTCACACAGCATTCTGCTGCGAAATCTCACAAACTCATCGGAACCGCTCAAGACATTACACAGCGCATTCACACGGAAGAAGCTTTGAGGAAGTCGGACAAACTAGCGATCGTGGGCCAACTAGCTGCGGGGATCGCCCACGAAATTAGAAATCCCTTGACTGTGCTAAAAGGGCTGCTGCACCTTCTTGAATCCGATACTCTAGATCGACATCAATACGCACAATATCGCCCTTTAATCTGGGAATCCCTGAATCAAATCGAATTCACCACTGGCGAAATGCTCGTATTGGCGAAGCCCCAGCCAAAAGTCTGTTCGACCCAAAATGTGATCCGAATCGTGCAAGAAGTCGCCGCTCTTCTTCACGCAGAGGCACTTCTACACAACGTGCAATTGCTCTACATGCCGACCACGGACGATCTACCCATTCAGTGCAATGAAATTCAAATCAAGCAGGTGTGCACCAATATTATCAAAAACGCTCTCGAGGCGATGCCAACAGGCGGAACTCTGAAGATATCGGTTCAACGACAGGACAATCGCGTCTCGATTGCCTTTGTTGATAATGGACATGGCATTCCACGAAAGCGGATGATGAAACTCGGTGAACCATTTTATACGACGAAGGAAAAAGGCTCAGGTTTAGGTTTGACCATCAGCAACAAAATCCTCAGCGACCACGGCGGATCGATGCGCATTGACAGCGAAGTGAAAAAGGGCACCAAAGTGACCATTGAGTTGCCGCTCCATCTTGCGAATGCACACTCGGAACACTAATAAACAATGGTTATAAGGTCGATTGCCTCATGTGCCTTATAACCATTGTTTACGCGCGTAGGATCGAACGCTATATCAACATATACGCCTAGTCTCTATGACAAGCAGGCGTCACCGATGAAACATCAGCTTATCCCACACCTTATGCTTGTATCGCACCGCGAACATGCGCACGGTCACCACGATGAAGATGGTTAAAAACAGCGGAATCGGCTCCAGGAATCCCCGCCCGCCGATAGCGACCGCGACGCCGACTAGAACGGCAAGAATCGCGTGGATCTCTTCCCGCAGAGCGATCGGTTTGCGCCCCGCCAACAAATCCCGGATGACCCCTCCCCCGATACCTGTGAACAAAGCCGCCATCACGGTCATGCCCAAGTTGTCGCCAAACTGACGCGCGTAGAGAGCCCCTTGTAGCGAAAAGGAAGCCAATCCGATGGAATCAAAGAAAAGACCCCATTTTTTCCAATGGCGGATCCACTTCGTCGACAAAATATAGAGGACGGCGAGCGTGCCTACGACGAGCAACAGCGTCTCCCGATCCCAGAGTTTGGTCACCGGTACACCAATGACCGTGTTTCGGATCACGCCTCCGCCAAACGAGGTGGTCAGGCCAAGGACAAATACACCGATCATGCGATACTTCGCCTGAAGGGCGACAAACGCTCCACTGGCTGCGTACGCGCAGGTGCCTATACCGTGCAAGACAAGCCATCCCAGGCTTTCCAATGTTCTACCTCCCAATTGTTCCGTCCGCGTCGCTTGGATACGAGCGCTGACCCCTTTTCTCGCCATGACCTCTTATAGCTTTTGCCCCATACCTTCCAAGACGCCTAACAGCAAAGCAAACGTGCGGTTGACATCCGAGTTGCGCAGGGTCTTGGCGAGTTGAAGCACACCGACGCGTTTCCCTGATTCTACGTTGTCCTGCCCGCGCCGCAGTCCGACGACCAGCGCGTCGACGAGCGTACTCAACTGTTCCGGATCGATCTTGCTCACCATGGAACATGCAGTCATGGCGTTTTTGATGGTATTCAGCACAGACGGCTTCAAGATCTGCTCCAAGGCGATGGACGCCACTTTCTCCTTCGAGTTCAACAGTGCGTGCATCATCTCTAGCACACCGCTGTCGTACAGGTCTTGCACGACAGCCAATAGGCTCTTGATAGCGTCTCCGTGCTCCGCGAACGCCTTTTGCACCTCACGTGAAGCATCCGCTAACTGCTCCTCTGTCGTCGGCTCCAGCCGATTAACGTTGGTTGTGGGTTTCGCCACGGTTTGTCACCTCCAACGTCTTGTCTTGAACTGAGACGTAGCCGGGTCGACTCCACTTTCTCCAGACCTCTACGCCAAGTTGTGGATTACGCTTGCCAAAACGCGGATTATGTTTAGGCAAAGGCCGCCGCCCCTTTACGCGCAGCACTTCCATGCGCACGAATGTCTCCTTGTACGCAGGCGTGTTGGTTCGTGTATCGGTCGTCGGACCGGTTAACAAGTTGACCGCGGACGCTTCGCTCGTCGTGTTCATAGGGAGGTACAATTCGTTGCCGTGAACTCGATCGGTAACCACGGCATGCACCTTCACCTTGCCATATGGAGATTCCAACAAGACGAACGATCCGTCGCGAATTCCCCGCTCCTGCGCCAGTTCCACAGAGACCTCGACGAACGTGTCCGGAACCTTTTCGCGAAGTCCAGACGACTTGTCCGTCATGTTCCCTTCGTGGAAGTGTTCCAGCAACCGCCCGTTGTTCAGGTGCAAATCAAATTCCCCTGCCGGTTTGGCCGGAGCGATCCAATTTGCTCGGACGAGCCGCGCTTTCCCATCGGCGTGTGCGAACCCATCCATATACAAGCGCGGCGTATCCGTTCCGTCGCTGGCGACTGGCCACAGCAAACTCCGATAGCCTTCGAGCCGTTCATAACTCACACCGGCAAAAATCGGCGCAAGCGCAGCCACCTCCGCCATCACTTCGCTCGGATCTCGATAGGTCCAGCCAGCGCCCAAACGATTTGCGATCGCGGTGATGATCTCCCAGTCGGGCTTTGACTCTCCCAGCGGCTCGAGCACCTGATAGAGCCGCTGAATTCGCCGTTCTGTGTTCGTGAACGTGCCTTCCTTCTCCAAGCTTGGGCTGGCCGGTAAGACGACGTCCGCAAACTGCGCCGTCTTCGTCAGAAACACATCTTGGACGACAAAGAAATCAAGTTGACTCAGGGCCTCATGGACGTGATTCGAGTTGGTATCGACCCACGCCATATCCTCTCCCATCAGGTACATACCGTGGAGGTCGCCTTCGAGAATGGCATTGAGCATCATTTGGTTATCCATGCCTGGCGCCGCAGGCATATCCACACCCCAGGCCCGTGCAAAGTTCCTACGAGCCGCCTCGTCGCTGACCAACTGGTACCCCGGCAGCCAGTTCGGAAGTGTGCCAAAGTCACATGCGCCTTGTACGTTATTGTGTCCCCGAAGTGGGAATGCCCCTGCACCAGGACGCGCGAAGTTGCCTGTCACGAGCAGCAAGTCGCTGATCGCACCACTTGTCTCACTGCCCCCGCGTTGCTGTGTAACACCCATCGCCCAGAGGACTGCGACACCATCGGCTTCATGGATCATCGAGGCCATCTCCATCAACTGCGTTTTCGAGATGCCTGTTTCCTGTTCGGCATATTCCAACGTGTATGGGCGAAGCGATTCGACATATTCGGAGAACCCAACCACCTTATCGTTGAGGAACTGCACGTCGTGCCACTGCTTGTCGATGATGTACTTGGTCACCGCCGACAGCCAAACGTGATCTGAGCCAGGTTTCGGCCGCACAAATAAATCCGCCCGCTCCGCCATTTCGTGCTTGCGGAGGTCGACGACCATCAGCTTTTGACCGTTCAATTTGTGTGCGCGTTTGACACGTGTTGCCAAAACCGGATGCGCCTCCGCGGGATTGGCGCCGACGATGATGACCAGCCCCGCCTTCGCGATATCCTGGATGGTTCCGGCGTCGCCGCCGATCCCCACCGTCCGCATCAACCCATCCGTCGCCGGGGACTGACAATAACGCGAACAGTTGTCAATATTGTTCGTCCCAATGACGCCACGCGCCAGTTTCTGCATGAGGTAGTTCTCCTCGTTCGTCACTTTGGACGAAGAGATAAAACCTAGTGCATCTGGTCCGAACTTCGCTTTCAACTCGCCGAATTTCTCTGCGATCAAGCTCAACGCCTCATCCCAGCTCGCCTCATAAAACGTATCTCCACGCCGAATCAACGGCTTTGTCAAGCGCTCTTCACTGTTGACGAAGTCCCAGCCAAACTTGCCCTTGACGCACGTCGAAATACCATTCACAGGCGCGTCCTCGGTCGGCTCGATCTTTAAGATTTCCCGCCCCTTCGTCCACACGTCGAACGTACAACCGACGCCACAGAACGTGCATACGGTCTTGGTCTTGCGAATTCTTTGCTCGCGCATAGCCGACTCGACTTCGGAGATGGCGAAGATTCCGCCGTACCCAGGCTCCACGTCTTTGATCAGCTCGATCATCGGCTGCAGCACACCCGACGGCATTCCCGACAGATATCCCGCATTGCCAAGCATCGACTTCTCCATCAACGCGTTGGTCGGACACACAGACACACAGTGTCCGCATGACACGCAAGACGACTCATTGATAGCGACGTCGTCGTCCCAAATGACTCTCGGCATGTCGCGCTCCCAATCAATGGACAGCGTCTCGTTGACCTGTAGGTCCTGACATGCCTCGACACAGCGTCCGCAGAGGATGCACTGGTCGGGATCGTATCGATAAAACGGATTGGACATGTCTTTTTCATAGCCTTTGGGCCGGTATGGATAGCTCTGATGTTCAATGTTCATCAGCTCCGCCGTGTTGTGCAGCACGCAGTTGCCGTTGTTGTTGTCGCAGACAGTGCAGTAGAGCATGTGGTTCTCCAGAATTCGGTCCATGCCCTCCGTCCGCGCGGCACTCGCGAGCTGAGTATTGGTCTCCACCTTCATGCCAGGTGTCACCATCGTGGAGCACGCTCTCACGATTTCCCCATTCACTTCGACCATACAAGTGTCGCACGTTTGAATCGGCCCCAAATTCGAATGGTAGCAAACGTGCGGATGGTCGATCCCATGGTTGATCATGGTCTCCAAAATCGACTGACCCTCGTACCCGTCATACTCGACTCCGTCGATGTCGACAGAGAAGCGGGTGCTTAGCGCGCCAGAATCACTCATCTAGAACCCCCCTAGAAAATAAAAAACTCCACCAAAACCAGGGTCCCTGTGCGATAGGAAAGCTGGTTTTAGTGGAGTAGTTTCAAGCACATCCTGTACTCGTGTACCAATCCACAACGATTTTGTTGTTACCTCAAGTCTATCAAATTGCGTTTTGGTCGTCGAGTCCCAGTGGGCGATCAAATACGTAAACCGTCATGGCAGTGTCGAGGTCGACGTCGAAATCACAAAACAGCGTAATCAGCTTTGCACCGACAATCTTTTCGACATCCGCCCGCAAAGCCGCGTCTTGATAGATCTGTTTGATGAAGGTCGTGCGAAGTTCGCGGACCAACCGTCGCCCATCCTCCGACCCGACAGCAAATTTCTCGACACTGGTGAGGTTGCCCTTTAATTCACAAACGGCCCAAGGGCCGACAAATCGCGTCGTGATTTGTTCCGGGCCCTTGCCGACATGCTTCTTTCGAATCTCTCTGACGAGATTGCTAAACGCGTGTGCAACTTTAGTTGTGCTCATGGTACCTCCGATACATGTGCGGTCCTTTGCCGTACGGCCGTCACGACATCCCGTAGGAAGTGGAATGCAACGCAACACCTGGGTTCTTGTCGAGGACCAAACGAATCGAAAATTCATTCGGGAAGAGCATGACCAGCCTATCGTCTTTGTCTTTGACGACAATGATCGAATGGCGGTCGTAGTTGAGCTTCTCGATGTCCTCAGACGTCTCAATCCAGCGCGCGAACGAGTACGGCAAGTTGTGCAGTTCCACATCTGTTCCGTATTCCGCCTTCATCCGGTATTGAAAGACTTCAAACTGCAGTTGGCCCACTGCACCAAGCACCATGTCCTCGGTCCGGTTGGCCTGCCGAAACACCTGGATGGCACCTTCCTCGGACAATTGCTCGATCCCCTTGTGAAACTGCTTGTACTTCAGCGTGTTCTTGACATACACGCGGGCGAAATGCTCAGGGGAGAACTGTGGCAACTTCTCGAAGTGGAAACGTCCGCTCTCCGTCAGCGTGTCGCCGATGCGAAATAGACCAGGATCGAAAATGCCGATGATATCCCCCGGGTACGCTTCGTCGATGATCTCTCGGCCCTGCCCAAAAAACTGCTGTGGCTGGGCGAGATTCGTCTTTTTGCCGGAGCGAACGTGGAGCACGTTCATGCCTCGCTCGAACTTACCGGAACAGATGCGAACGAAGGCGACCCTGTCGCGATGCGCTGGGTTCATGTTCGCCTGGATCTTGAACACGAATCCGGAAAACGACGAATTGGTCGGCTCGATAACCCCAGCGTCCGTCTGGCGGGGACCAGGGGCAGGGGCGAGATCGATAAACTGATTGAGAAACGTCTCCACCCCGAAATTCGCGATGGCGCTGCCGAAAAAGACGGGCGTGAGCTGACCGCGTCCCACGAGTTCTGCGTCGAACGGATCTCCTGCGATGTCCAAGAGCATCACTTCGTCTTTCAGCTGGTCGTGCAGTTCCGGTCCAAGCTCCTCACGCAGGCTAGGATGGTCGATGTCATCCACCTGGATGTCTTGGGTCTCCTCGCCACGTTCTGTAAAGCGCTCAAATCGACAGTCCGTCCGATTGTAGATCCCGCGGAATTCCTGCCCCATGCCGATCGGCCAGTTCATCGGGCACGAGCGGATGCCAAGCACTTCCTCTAACTCCTCGAGCAGCGCAAGCGGGTCTTTCCCTTGGCGGTCGAGCTTGTTGATGAATGTAAAAATCGGAATGCCGCGCATCCGACAGACTTCGAACAATTTGATGGTTTGCGGCTCGACGCCTTTTGCAGCGTCGATCAACATCACGGCGCTGTCAGCCGCGGTGAGGGTGCGATACGTGTCCTCACTGAAGTCTTCGTGGCCTGGCGTATCGAGGATGTTGATGCGGCGATTGCGATAGGAAAACTGCAACACCGTCGACGTTACGGAAATCCCTCTTTGCTTCTCGATTTCCATCCAGTCGGATGTCGCATGGCGTCTCGCCTTCTTGCCCTTGACGGCACCTGCCTCGCGAATGGCGCCGCCGAACAGCAACAACTTTTCGGTCAACGTCGTCTTCCCGGCGTCCGGGTGCGAAATAATGGCGAATGTCCGCCGTTCTATCTGCGTTCCTTGCTGTTTCGTGGATTCTATCGGCACTTATGCCACTCCTGTATCATTAATATCCGTCATCATGAGTGTACCACGTGTGCCACCCTGGCGCCGACGGATATGGAGCAGAAACCGTGACGATAGTCGCACGTTCCTCACAAGTTGCGCACAATCGCCGCGCGGCTCTTATTCATAACGCCGCCGTTGCTTAGATGTAGGGATGTTCAATTCTTCTCGATACTTCGCGACCGTCCGCCGCGCCAACGGTATGCCTTGCTCGCGCAGTCGCTTCGCCAACTCCTCGTCAGAGAGCGGGCGGGTTGCATCCTCCTCTGCGATCAAGTTGCGAATCCACTGCTTGGCAGCCTGGGTGGAAATGGCTCCGCCTTCGGCTTTCAACTCCGCCGTAAAGAAATATTTAAACTCGAGCACGCCTTGCGGGGTGTCCATATATTTCCCGCGAACCGCGCGGCTGATGGTCGACTCGTGCAGCTCGAGCTGTTCGGCGATTTGGCGCAGGGTCATCGGCTCGAGTGCGCGTGGCCCTGCTTCGAAGAACGCCTGTTGTCGACTGACAATGGCACCGGCCACGCGGAGGACTGTGGCTTGACGCTTCTCCAAGCAGTGATTCAGCCAGCTCGCAGACTGCAAGTGCTGCCGCAAGAACTGCTTCGTGGCAAGATCTGGGGCGCTGTCAAACATCCGCACGTACGACCGATTGACGTGCACGCGGGACAGCGACCAGTCGCTATCGATCGCTCGAAACACCCCATCTATCTTTTTGACCACGACGTCCGGAATGATATGCTGTGGGACCATGTCGCCCAACACGAGCCCCGGGCGCGGATTCAGATCCTTGATGAAGGCGACGGAGGTCCGCACGTCCTCCACGTCCACATGTAACGCTGTGGCGATCTTGGAAAACTTGTGGGCCGCGACGTCCTCGAGGTGATGGCGGACCACGGCCTCTGCGAGTGCGCGCTGCTCCGACGGCACTTGTCTCAATTGTAAGAGCAGGCATTCGTGAAGGTTTCGAGCGCCAATACCCGCCGGCTCGACGTCCTGCAACAGGGCAACCGCAGCTTGGACAGTTGCCCTATCCGCCCCAGACAGCGCGACTAACTCTTCATCCGACTCGCGCAGATACCCACTGTCGTCGAGCAGTCCTGTCAGAAATAGCGCAACTCGTGTCACCTTTGGGTCGTTGGAGAGCAGCCGGACCTGCAACGCGATAGCATCCGTCATCGTCTCACGAACCGGGACGCGCTGTTCAATAGCCCTTGCTGCATCGCCGCCTCCCGCGGAGCTGTGCGAAGCGGAATGGGGCTTTTGAGATGTGGATGAGGGGGTTCGTGGGGAGACCTCGACGAATGGATTCGCCAGCGCAAACTCTTCAACCCATTCGGATAACTCTTCCCCCGTAAACCTAAGCACGTCGATCGCCTGCTTCATTTGTGTCGTGATGGCCAGTTTTTGCTTTTGTTCCTGATGAAGGTCAAACCCCATGTACACCTTGTCGTTCACCTCCAAAGTTCAAGTGACATCTCACTTGACGGCCACGCATGGACGACAGTTACTATCTAGATCATCTCTCAATATTGCGACAAGTCAATCGGGAATATCAAAGAACGCCGCAGAGAAACTCTGGGCGTTCCACATTTCTATGCGCTATGATCTGTCTGTTTGGTTCATGCCGCCGTCGGCAGACCGCTTCGAGCGCAGGCAGCGGTGCGCCCTCGTTCAACTCTGAATGCCGCCAAGGGAGAGGTACTTGATGTCAAGGTACTCTTGAATCCCATACATGCTCCCCTCACGGCCGAGGCCAGAGGACTTGATCCCGCCAAATGGAGCCTGCGCCGTCGACGGCATGCCGTCGTTCGCCCCAATGATACCGTATTCCAATTTCTCCGCGAGGCGAAACACCCTTGAAACATCCCGCGTAAAGAAATACGACGCCAGACCATAAGGGGTACTGTTGGCCTGTTGAATCACTTCTTCTTCCGTATCAAACGGAATCACCGCTGCGACGGGGCCAAACGTCTCCTCCTGCGCGATGAGCATGCTGTGATCGACGTCGGTGAGCACAGTCGGCTCGAAGAAATACCCTGTCTCCCCGACCCGGCGTCCGCCGACGAGCACCTTCGCGCCTTTTGCCACGGCATCGGCGACGTGCCGTTCGACCTTGGCCAATCCGGCTCGTTCGATGAGCGGCCCGACCGCGTGGCCGGCCTGCAGTCCGTTGCCAACGCTCAGCTGTCCCATTCGCTCTGCCAATTGCCGAGCAAATGTATCGTACACCGAACGTTGTACGTAGAAACGATTGGCAGACACACAGGTCTCGCCCATACCGCGCATTTTGCATAGGACAGCCTGCTGAATGGCCGACTCGAGGTCGGCGTCGTCAAACACGATGAAGGGAGCGTGCCCGCCAAGTTCCAACGAAACGCGCTTCATCGTGTCCGCCGCCTGTCGCATGAGGATTTTCCCAACCTCCGTCGATCCGGTAAACGACACCTTGCGCACGCGAAAATCATCCATAATCACCTTGACGAGGTCCTTTGCCTCGGTTCCGCACACGACCGACAGAACCCCTTGCGGCAGGCCCACTTCCTCGAGTATCCGCGCGATCTCGAGGGCGGATAGCGGGGTGAGCTCTGACGGCTTCACGATCATCGTGCACCCGGCCGCCAGCGCTGGCCCCAGCTTTCTCGTAATCATGGCCGCCGGGAAATTCCACGGCGTGATGGCCGCCGTGATTCCGACGGGTTGCTTGAGTACGACAATCCGCTTATCGCGCGAGCTGGACGGAATGGTGTCGCCATAGACGCGCGGCGCCTCCTCTGCAAACCAATCAAAAAACGAGGCGGCATAGTTTACCTCCCCACGCGCTTCCGCGAGTGGCTTCCCTTCCTCGAGCGTCATCGTGTGCGCGAGATGCTCCGCGCGCTCCCTCATCAGGCGCGCGGCGTCACGGAGGATGGTTGCCCGCTCAGCCGCGAGCGAATCAGCCCACTTCGCTTGTACGGCTGCCGCAGCGTCAATGGCTGCCCGTACGTCGTCACTGGTGGCATTGGGGACGCTTGCAATCACCTCCTCGGTGGCAGGGTTCATCACTTCGAACACCGCTTTCGCCGTGCCGTTTGTCCATTGTCCGCCGATAAAATTTCGATAAGTTTCCAGTTCCATCTATATTTCCCTCCTCTACACCTTGCAGCCACACCAACGCTTGTCGCATGGCGCGGCATTGAAGCGGTACGCTTTAGGCAATCCGCCAGGACATTACAGGGTCACGATGAGCCGCGAAGCTTGGCCTTGTGCCAATCGGTCGAACCCCCAGTTGATCCGCTCGAGCGGCAAGCGGTCGGTCACCAGTTTATCCACGGGCAGTCGCCCCTGCTGGTACAGCTCGATGTACCTCGGAATATCTCTCGACGGAATGCAACTGCCCACGTACGATCCCTTGATGGTGCGCTCCTCCGCCGCGAGTGTCACCTGAGGGAAGGAAAACAAATGACTCGGGTCCGGCAGCCCTGTGGTCACCGTCATAGATCCGCGGCGCGTGATCGCATATGCCGTATTCATCGCCGGAACAGCACCCGCTGTTTCAAACGCGTACTCGACACCCCCGTTCGTCAACGAGCGAATCTTCTCCACGACGTCGGGATCCCGTGCGTCGAACGTATCTGTAGCTCCGAGGTCGCTTGCCAACTCCAGTTTCGCCGGGTTGACGTCGACGGCGACAATTCGACGTGCACCTGCGACCTTGGCGCCGAGCAATGCACTCAGGCCAACGCCGCCAAGTCCGACAACGGCGACACTGCTGCCGACGGTAACCTTCGCCGTGTTCACCACGGCACCGACACCAGTCATAATGGCACAGCCAAAGATGGCCACTTCGTCAAAAGGCACATCGCTATCGACTTTCACGAGCGAATTCCGCGCGATCACCGCGTACTCAGCAAAACCAGAGACGCCTAGATGATGTTGAATCTGGCGTCCGCCGAGATGCAGCCGGTGCGCACCAGACAGAAGCGTGCCTGCTCCATTGGCGGCAGCGCCAGGTTCACACAGTGCCGGACGCCCCTCCTGGCATGGCAGACAGTGGCCACAGCTCGGGACAAAGGCGCACACGACATGGTCCCCCGCTCGCAAGTCCTCGACGCCGGGCCCCACCTCGACGACCTCACCAGCTGCTTCATGACCAAGGGCCATCGGCATCGGACGCGGACGGCTGCCGTTGATCACAGACAGGTCGGAGTGACAGAGACCTGCCGCCCGGATGCGGACGAGGACTTCGCCGGGGCCTGGTGCATCGAGATCGAGTGTCTCAATTCTTAGCGGCTTACTCTCTTCGTATGGTGCCGGCAACCCCATTTCATAGAGTACAGCTGCGCGTGTTTTCATTTCCACATGACTCCCCTCTGGATGGACGACTGCTCTGTGTTGACGTGATTCATTCGTAGTAGCCTTCCGTCGACTTGCGGAAGGACTGAAACTGCTGTGCGTCGTGGCCGAACCAAACTTCGGAATTGGTTTGCGTCGCGAGGTTGCGAATCCGCTCAACCGTGCGCCCAAAACCGACGGAATCGTAAATGATGCCAGGCGGTTTGATTGGAGGGCCGTAACTTTCCGCTGTATAAATCGCGTCGGAGGCCAAGATGATATTCCCGTACTCGGGCAGCGATACTTGCAATCCGAGCATACCCCAGGCGTGGCCGCTGCCGAAGTTCAATACGGTCACGCCTTCTGCCAGAGCGACGCCATCCTCGTCTCGCCTAATGGTCTTCCACTGCAAATTGTTCTTGATCCAGGCGTCGATGTCCCCCCAGATATACGCCCCCGATTTTTGGTTGCGCGCGTAGACTTCCAATGCGCCGTGAAACTCGTCTTCGTGCACGATCACGGTCGCGTTGGTGAACATTTCAAGACATCCGGCGTGATCGAGATGCAGGTGCGATGCGATGACAAACTTGATGTCTTCCGGGCGGACCTTCAATTGCTCCAGGCGATGATGGAGATAGCACTCCTCACTTGCGCGCCAAGGGAAAGTGGATTGCGTCACTTCCGCCCAGCGACCAGACGGCCCCATCGAGTTGGGGTTGCAGGATGTGTCAAAGAGGATTTTCCCCTCCGGGTGGTCGACAAGCACCGTATAAATTGGGAACTCGACCATTTCCGAGGGTGCGTTCGGGGCGGCTACAGTTGCGGGGCGATGCATGGCAATCATCCAATTCTTATCCATGCTCATACGGCCGTTGTCCATGACGTACAACTTTGGATGCGCTTTCAAGATATTCGTCACAAAAATCCACCTTTCCATCACAGAGATGTGCCTCTTGGCACCTATGCAATTTTTAAGCAAATTCCATGCCAACGCGATGAGATGCGCGGTCACCAGGACCGCCGCGCGCCATCCAAGGCCGAGTGGTGAAAACAATCACCAGCCATCGCTTTACTTCGTGCCGTTGTCTGAAAAATTCACCGGTGATATATTTCACCTTAGGTGAAATATATCACCACCCAGTCGATCTCTATGGCGCAAAGCGGGTGAAGGATGGGGATGAGACACATGGATGTGCATCTGCACAACGAGCTAGCCGAGATCATCGAGTGGTTTCCTGACGGGGTATACGTCGTAGACGGCGAGTGTCGGACGCTCTTGGTCAACTCCGCATACGAGGAACTATCGGGGTCGAAACGGGCAGATTTAATTGGCAGGACCATGTTCGACCTGACAGAGGACGGTTTTTTTAACCAATCGGTCTCCGTGCTCGTGCTGGAAACCAAGCGACCGACGTCCTTGATGCAGACGTTGAAAAACGGAAAAGAAGTGATCGTCACTGGCAATCCTGTGTTAGACGAAAACGGACGCGTCCAGCTCATCGTCACCAGTGTCCGTGACATCACCCATCTCAACCGCGTCACGGCGGAGTTGGAAAAGGCAATCGGGTTGTCCGAGTTGAACAAGCATCAATACCACGTGGCGTTGAAGCGAGGGCCCGAGGTCATCGCGAAAAGCAAACAGATGCAAGAGATTGTGGACCACGTCAAGCAGGTTGCCCCTTTTCCCACAAGTGTGCTGATTTCTGGGCCCTCTGGCGTCGGCAAAGAGGTCATCGCAAACTGTATTCACGATTTTAGCCAACGCAGTCAAAAGCCGTTCATCAAGGTGAATTGCGCAGCTATTCCAGATGCATTGCTGGAGTCGGAGTTGTTTGGGTACGAGCCAGGGGCATTCACAGGCGCGCGCCGCGACGGAAAAGCGGGCCTGTTTGAGCTCGCGGACGGTGGGACGATTCTACTCGATGAAATCGGTGAGATGCCCCTCTCCATCCAGGTGAAATTATTGAGGGTCCTTCAAGATTTCCAAGTCCTGCGCGTGGGTGGCACGCGACCACGCTCGGTCGACGTACGCGTCATTTCCGCGACCAATCAAGACCTCCGTAAACTCGTCCGGAATGGACGATTTCGGGAAGATCTGTACTACCGCTTACAAGTGGTGGAAGTCTCGGTACCTCCTCTGTGCGAGCGGCCAGAGGACACAACCGCACTCATTCAACACTACTTTGACTACTACTGCACGAAATATCGCGTCGCGAAGCGACTGCGGCAGGACACGGTGAGCACGCTCGGTCAGTACCCGTGGCCAGGCAATGTCCGCGAGCTGAAAAACCTGATGGAAAATCTGGTTGTTTCGGTGCCGTCTCTCACCATCGAACCGCATCACCTGCCGATTCACGTCCAAAGTCGGCTAGATACGAAAGGCGCACGATCACTAAAACAGAGATTGGAGCGATTTGAACACCAGATCGTGATGGAGGCCCTCAGTCAACATGGCTCTTTTCGCAAGGCCGCAGAGGCATTAGGCGTCGATCACTCTACTTTGGTGAAAAAAGTAAAGCGCTGGGACGAGAGCCCACCCATCACATAAACGCTGGCCGTAGGGTCGGTCAGATTAGCGCTCGAGCATCGTGGAACGACAAACCATGACCATTGACGGCTGTCCGATGTCATGTAGGGCGACAAAAGGCAGCCGGATGATTCATTTGTCATCCTCACTTGGATAGACGATAATAAATATGAAATTGATCAACTGCCTATCATGTTTTATTCTTGTGTGAATGAGAGGAGCCGGGATGATGCAGACCACCACAGAGGAAATCTTACAAAAACTCAAACGTGCCGGTCTGAAATTTACCGGTAAACGTCGGGAAACGGTCGATTTTTTCGTTCGACACAAGGATAAATATATGTCGGCAAAAGAAATCTACGAGCATCTGAAAGAGATGTATTCCAATATTAGCTACGATACGGTTTATCGCACATTAGCCACGTTGCTGGAACATAACGTGATCGAACATATGGAATTTCGGGATGGTGCCGCTCGTTATCGCCTGATGTGTCATGAAGAGCATCATCACCATTTGGTATGCCTCGGATGTGGTTCCACGTTTGCCATAGATGCATGCCCGATGGCAGATCTATCGAGTCAGATCTGTAATTTCCAGGTCACCAACCATCGTTTTGAAATTTATGGATACTGTTCGAAATGTCAAGCGGCTTCGTAAGTTCGTCGAAGCACCCTCACGGTCCTATCTAGCCGTTTGAAGTCATCACCAGCAGCGTACCGATCGGTACGCTGCTGCGTCTATACCGCTATCGACACGATGTCACATCACCCGCGCGAGATTTTTCGTTTTCCTCATATCTCCAGTTTCCCGAAAACGTTGGTGCCAAGACAAGGCCTCTTCGAGCAAATGTGGAGTCTGTCCACCGCGGCGCTGTGCTCTCGTAAAGTAATCGAGAAGAGCATCTCGATAGTCTGGATGTGCCAATTTATCGATGATGGTGCGCGCGCGCTGGCGCGGTGAGAGCCCGCGCAGGTCGGCAAGCCCTCGCTCTGTCACGAGTACGTCTACATCGTGCTCGGTGTGATCGACGTGCGTGACAAACGGTACAATGCTGGAGATGCTCCCGCCTTTGGCCACCGATTTGGTCACAAACACAGTCAGTGCCGCGTTTCTCGCAAAATCCCCGGAGCCCCCGATGCCGTTCATCATATGCGTCCCGAATACATGCGTGGAATTGACGTTTCCGTATATATCCACCTCGAGGGCCGTATTCATCGCGATGACCCCGAGCCTGCGAACGACCTCGGGATGGTTGGATATTTCCTGAGGCCGTAACATGATCCTATCGCGATAGCGCTCGATGTCGTTCGTCACTCGCCGCGCCTTGTGCTCCGACAAAGTCAACGACGAAGCAGATGCAAACGACACTTTCCCAGCGTCAAGCAAGTCAAACACAGCGTCTTGCATCACTTCCGTATAAATTTCCAGATGCTTAAACGGAGAGTTGACCAGTCCGCCAAGAACCGCATTCGACACGGAACCGACGCCGCTTTGAAGCGGTGCAAGCTGCTCTGGCAGCCGACCATGACGCACCTCGTGCCCGAGGAAATCCAAAATGTAGCCAGCCATGCGCAACGTGTCGTCGTCTGCCGGAACAATGCTGGACGGCGTGTCTGACAGCGTCGAAGGGACAATGGCCACGATTTTCTCTGGATCACACGGGATCGACGTTCGTCCGATGCGATCGCGTACCGAGGTTATCGGGATGGGCTGCCGATGGGGACGGCACAGAGGCTGATAGATGTCGTGCATGCCTTCGAACGCTTCCGGGATATTCAGGTTGATTTCGACGATCACGTGTTTCGCCCGCTGCACGAAGATCGGACTATTCCCGACCGATGTCGTCGGGACGATACCGCCGTCTTCTGTAATCGCAGTCGCTTCAATGATCGCTAAATCGATTTCCCCGAGACTTCCGCCGCGCAGAAACTCTGCGGTGTGGCTTAAGTGTTGATCGACGTAATCGATCTCGCCGGCATTGATCGCCTTCCGCATGAGACCGTCCGACTGATAGGGCAAACGCCGGCGAATCAGGTGCTGGGCGCTCAGTATTCCGTCCGTCTCACCGAGGGACGCCCCTGAGTAGACATTAATCCCCAGCCGTTCACCGCTTTGCTCGACGCGATTTGCCAGAGCTTGAAGTACGGCCTTGGCATCCCCTGATTTTGTAAATCCGCTGACTCCGAGCGTCATCCCATCACGAATCCACGTTTGTGCTTCCTCGGCCATCACAACGCGTGATCGCAACCCAATATGTCGAATTCGATGTTCCAACATCGATGATCACCTCTCACTCTAAAGAAAGCGCTTTCCATATTGGGAGTATACCGCGTTCGGAGCGCAGTGCAGCACGCCCTCGGACAGGACGCGACCAGTTGCGACAGAGCCTGAATAGAAGCGACGAATGAGGTGTTTGAAAGGAAGTGCGCGAACGGGGAATCCATCAGAAACCAAGAGATCGCCGCACCTGTCTCACGTACGTCTGCGATACGGTCAGGCGGGTTCCCGCTCCATCTTTTAAGGTGATGACGAGACTGGACCGGTCGTCCCGCTCGATGAAATCAATCCAGGAAATGTTGATGATAAAAGCGCGGTGAATGCGGATGAAGTAAGCGCTAGGCAAGCGCTTCTCGAGCGATTGAAGCGTGTGGTCTGTCGTAAGTACACCGTCCTTCGTGTGCACCCATGTCTTCTTTTGGTAGCTTTCAAGATAGGCGATATCTTGAAGGGGAATAGGCCTCCACATGGCCCCTGCTTGACCCATCACAAAGGTGAGCGATTGCATTTGCGTCGGCTGGCCAGGGGGCAAGATCACCGTCAACGCAGACTCCACACCTGCTTGCGTCCGAAGCGGATAACCCAATCCGTGGTACGGTACGCCGAACAGGGAGGAATCCACGTCCAATTCGACGCGTCCCTGTTGTCGAAACACCTGCTCTGCGACACTTCCCTTACGCACCAATTCCCCTGGCTCGATGCGGAGATCGTGAGTCCCTGGACGATATACTACGTACCTCTCTCTGTCCGCGATGGCGATGGAGGCCGCTTCGGGAACCCAGTCGGTCAACACTTGCGAAAGCTGTGCAAAAATAGATAGATCCGTCACGTTGCACGCCCCCTTCCGATCCCGCTCTGGCGATGTCATGAACTTAACGGTAGGAAGCGTGGTCACCGCGGGACCACGCTTTCTTGTTCTTCTCCGCTTTAGCAGGGGGTGGGCGGTTACACGCTGTGAGTGCGATACAACTCGACAAAAGAACGGGCCGTCTCGCGGATGGCGTCGAAATCCCCACGCTCGACGGCAGCCTTGTCAATCAAACTGCCGCCCAGTCCCAACGCGACCACACCTGCAGCAAAGAACTCCCCGGCGTTCTCCAGTGTCACTCCACCAACGGCCATCAACGGTACATTCGCCAGTGGACCGCGAACTTCTTTGATGTATCTTGCCCCCATTGTACCAGCCGGGAAAACTTTCACAAATTTTGCACCAGCCCTGTACGCTCGATAGATCTCCGTCGGGGTAAGCGCTCCTGCCATGACGGGAATATTCGCCTCGACCCCGACCTGGATGACGCGCTCGTCTACGTTTGGCGTCACGAAAAACTGGGCACCGTGCGCTTTCGCCGCCACGGCCGCCTGCTCGTCGAGCACGGTGCCAGCCCCGACGCTCATCGAATCTCCGAACCTAGCTAAAACGGACGTGATGGCCTCGAGTGCCCCCTCTGTGTTGAGCGTCACTTCGACGAGGCGAATTCCCCCGTCGTAGAGCGCTTGCACTAATGGATGAATTGCGCCCGTGTCGATCCCGCGGATGATCGCTACAACGCCCGTTTCTTGAAGTCGCGATGTAATGACGTCACTCACTTTACAGACCTCCCACATTTCTACCGTTTATACCGTTATGCACTCACGTCGTTGGCAGCTGTGCGTTCACGCTTGATGACTTTAGATGCGTCCTTCGTAAACAGTTGAAGCAGCATGGCAGCCACTGCAGCGGCCGCGGCCACGACGAATCCAACAATGTAGCCGCTCGATGTACTCCAACCGCCAGCAGCCTGGATGAGCCAGCCTTCGAGCGGTGCAGCAGGTACGCTTCCAAGAAAAACGAGCATCAATAGAAATCCCATCGCAGAGCCGGCGGCCTTCGGCGCGTGGTCCGCCATCATCGCGTACTGAACCGGGAACACTGCATTCAATCCTAGTCCCCAGAACAGAAGAACCACCCACATCATGCCGACCGTGTGGATCTGCGTCAGTAAGAGAATCGATACCGCGTACCAAATCGCGAGAATCACAAGCGTTTTCTTTCGACCCAAATAGTCGGAGACGTAACCCCAGACCAACTGTCCGAGCCAACCGGTAATGTAGGGAACGACGCCGATGATTGCGGCATAAGCGGGACTTTTCCCCATGACAAACGCCAAATACGGGGATAGGAACCAGAGTCCCATCGTTTGCGCAAAGTTGATCAGCGCGGCGCCGAATACCGTGAGTAAAACGTTCCGATTGGACAAAGCCTGCTTTGTCAAGGCCCACTGTTCTGAAACGGCCATCTTCACAGGTGCCTCGTCCTCCGGAGCCGTCAACCCGTTCGCTCTGGCGAATTCGTTCACTTCACCATACGTCCGCTCATTCGCAAACATCCAGAGCGCGACAGCGAGGAGATAGCCAATGAGAGGTGTGATGAGAAAAATGTAGCGCCAGTTCTCACCGCCAAATGCAGCTAAAATCCAGGCTGAAGCCGCACCGCCCAGAAGTGCTCCCACAGGATATCCTGTATGGTGCAGTCCCAATGCGAATCCGCGATCCTCCGGTGACCAGTACTCCGCACATTGAGCGACGTTTGTCGCCTCTGCGCCGCCAGCAGCACCAAGGCCCAAGACGCGCCAGAGGATAAACTGCCACCAATGCATGCTCGTCGAGCGAATTCCGATGAAAATGGAGACCGTCGTAAAGACCACCATGTACCAGACCTGGCCGATTTTCCGCCTCCAGCCACGGCCGATTCGATCCGACAAGATGCCAGCTGGCAGAGCAATTAACGCGTATGCGAGGAAAACGCCCGAGATCATCGCGCTCCAAGCCGCTGGTGAGAGGTGCCACTCCTTAACGATCTCCGGTTGTACGCGGTACATAATCTCCCGGTCATTTGCATTCATCATCCAAAGCAACCACGTCAGTACGAGCATTCCCCAGCTCGCTTTAGCCGCTCTTGGCAGCCGAAATTTTGTTTTCACGAAGACACCTCCGGTCCGACTTGGCTTGTCCGCCGTTCGAGATACTGTTTCAGATTCGCACGCCTACGAAAAAAACCAACGGTCGCCCACAAGGCGAGCAGTACCGCCGCACCGCTGCCAAATGTCGCCGCCCGTGTAAATCCGTGAGGAAATTGAGCCCATGCGACGATGAAACCGATGAAAATAGCACCGACGAGGAACATAAGATACTCATAATTCAGGTTGCGCTGCGTGTACGATGGACGCGATGATTGCATTGGCTTTCCCCCCTGTCAGTGAAGCGTTTTCCAGCGAAGTGACCTGAATGCGACAACTTGCCGCATTCAGGGAAAGTACACGAATCGTTCACCGACGGCGGACATATGAAACTTCAGCTCGCGGTGCTCGTGGAACAAGTAATCGATCAGATGCGAAGGATTATCGCGATTGTTCGGGAACATGTCGTAATGGTTAGGCATCACTAAATCGACCCCAATGTCGACCGCGAAATCGATCGCCTCACGCGCCGTCATATTGCCCACAATCCCACGTTTGGTACGAGCGTAATCGCCGCCGTTGATCGGCAAAAGCGCGATTTGGGGGCGGATCCCGCGCATGGTTTGAACGAGATCGTCCGTGATGACTGTGTCGCCGCTGTGGTAGATACAGACGCCTCCGACGCCTATGACATATCCCAAATACAAGTGGTCCCCCGCTGCATCGGTCTCATAGGCCGTATGCGCCGCCGCCACAGGCACAACGTCCACCTCGCCGACGCGAATTGGCTCGTCGGCGCGCGCCAACACGAGAGCTTCCTCACGAACCCCACACGCCAGCAAAAGATGCGCATGCGGAGCCGGGACCACAAATCGAGTGGACGGCGAAGCGCGGTGAAGCTGCGAAATCGTCGCTAGGTCCATGTGATCGTCGTGATGGTGGGTCAGAAGAACTACGTCGACCAGCGACAAATCCTCCGGCTCGAGTGGCGGATCGTACTCTCGAACAAACTCGGTGGCCGGGTCGTTGACTTCAATCGATCTCGTCAGATACGGATCGACAGCGATGGTGGGGACGTTCGCCCCACCGCTTCCCGCTCCCTTGATCAACACACCAGCCTGCCCAAGGTTCCAAAGCGCGACTGCACCAGAAGGGACCACAGTGCTTTCAATCTCTCTAAGCAACGGAGTACCCTGTCGATACACGTTCGACATTGGCTCTTCCTCCTCTCACCATTCGGCGACTGTGCCGTCTTCGTTTCGCCAAACCGGGTTCTTCCAGTTGTGACCTTCCTCCGCAGCTTTGCGAACGTAGGCCTCGTCAACCTCGATTCCGAGTCCCGGCTGATCTGGAAGCGCGACGAATCCGTTCTCGTATTGGAACACGGTTGGATTTGCCAAATAGTCGAGCAAGTCGTTGGTCTTGTTGTAATGAATGCCAAGACTCTGTTCTTGAATGAACACATTCGGCGTACAGGCGTCCATCTGTAGACAAGATGCCAAAGCAATCGGGCCCAGTGGACAGTGAGGTGCCACGGCCACGTCGTACGCCTCCGCCATGGTGGCGATCTTTTTGGACTCCGAAATCCCACCCGCATGGGACAAGTCGGGTTGAATGATGTCAACGTAGCCGTCCTCGAGCAGCTTTTTGAAATCCCACCGCGTGTACATGCGCTCACCAGTGGCGATCGGCGTCGAGGTGTGCCTTGCTATCTCACGCAAAGCCTCGTTGTTTTCCGAGAGCACCGGCTCTTCGATAAACATCAAATCGAACGGTGCGAGCTCTTTCGCGAGCACCTTCGCCATCGGTTTGTGAATGCGGCCATGGAAGTCGACGGCAATGCCAAAATCCCGACCGACAGCATCGCGCACAGCCTGCACGCGTTGCAAGACTTCGTCGACCTTGACATACGAGTCGATAAAGTGCATCTCTTCCGACGCGTTCATCTTTATCGCGGTGAAGCCCAACTCGCGTTTCTCTTTGGCAGCTGCCCCGACGTCCGCCGGCCTGTCGCCGCCGATCCAGGAGTAGACGCGAACCTTGTCGCGAGCGCGCCCGCCAAGAAACTCGTAGACTGGGAGGTTATAGCGCTTGCCTTTGAGGTCCCAGAGCGCCTGGTCAATGCCGGCGATCGCGCTCATCAAAATCGGCCCCCCGCGATAGAACCCGGCACGGTACAACACTTGCCAGATATCTTCAATGCGGTTCGGGTCCTGGCCGATGATGTAATCTTCCATTTCCTTGACCGTCGCCGCCACAGCGGCAGCGTGGCCCTCCACGATCGGCTCGCCCCACCCTGTCAAACCGTCATCCGTCGTCAGTTTCAGAAATAGCCAACGCGGTGGGACTAGAAATAACTCCATCTTGGCGATCTTCACGTGCTCTACCTCCTCGATTATCGCGACACGGTCGCGGATTGCCCTGTCATGAACGCCACGAGTTCGTCGCGCCTTGGCAAGGTCTCGTAATCTCCCTTGCCGCAGACTGCGATCGCGCCAAGGGCGCAGGCCCTGCGAACCGCGGCCTCGGTATCCAAATGATCTAATAACCCTGAGAGAAGTCCTGCGGCGAACGCGTCGCCTGCCCCAACTTCATCGACCAGCGCGACTTCAAAGCCGTTTACGTACCCCCGCGTGTGAGCGGTTCGATAATAGGCGCCTTCTGGGCCGAGCTTGACCACCACGAGTTTGGCGCCGCGGGTCAAAAACGAATCGGCGATATCCTCCGGTGTCGACAGGCCGGTCAACGTCCGCCCTTCGTCGATACCCGGCAACACGATATCTGCATAGTCAGCGATTTCCAACAGCGCCGGAACGGCCTCGTCAATCGACCACAACTTATAGCGAAGATTGGGATCAAACGAGATTTGAATTCCCTTACATCGAGCTTCCTTCAACAAGGCGATGACGGTCTTCTGATTTTCCGCGCTCAGCGCTGGCGTCACGCCCGTAACGTGAAAAAACTTGGCCGCGTGGAGCAGGGATAGATCGATATCCGTCTGCCGCATTTCACTAGCTGCCGAGTGTTTACGGTAATATTGAACATTCGTACCGTGTATCCCCGTATGCTCTTTGAAGAAGACACCCGTCGAACGAGATTGGTCGATTCCGACACCAGACACATCCACGCCTTCTCCGCGAAGCGTTTTCAAGACATATCGGCCAAAACCATCCGAACCGACCTTACTCAGCCAGGAGACCTGGTGTCCAAGTCTAGCCAAGGCGATCGCAACGTTCGATTCCGCCCCAGCGACATGCTTGGTGAACGTGACAGCTTGTTCCAAGGAGTCACCGTCGTCCGGTGTCAGTAAGACCATGCTTTCACCAATCGTCACGACATCCACGGGTTCACCCCCTTAAACGCTTTCACTTTGTTTCCTTATAGGAAACGTTGTTTCCATTGTATCTATGAGATAATATAAATTAGGCACAAGAATTCTACAAGTCACATTTTTTCATTTCGTTCGGCAGAAGGTGAAACCTGTGAATAAACCTTTGAAAGATACTTCACCCTACGGGACTTCCATCCTGAAGAGCGTCGATATCCTCAAATACATGGCTGACGAGCCTCATTCCAAGGGTGTCAGCGAAATTGCGCGAGACCTGAACATGAACCGTGCGACCGTATACAAACTTCTGGAGACGTTGCAACTGGTGGGGTTTGTCCACAAAAAACAGAGCGATTCCACGTATACCCTGGGGCCTGGATTGGCCCGGCTGGCACATCGGGCGTACGAACAGTTGGACATCGCATCGATCGCTCAACCATTCCTAGAAGTGCTCAATCGCGAGACGAAGGAAACCATTCACTTGGGTATCGCGGACGAGAACATGGTGGTGTATGTCGCAAAGCTGGAGAGTACACAGGCTGTGCGCATGCATTCGCGGGTGGGTAATGCGTCACCGCTGTACTGCACGGGGATCGGCAAAGCGCTGTTGTCTACCTGGGGGGAAGAAGCACTGGATCACTATGTGCGCAACACGGAGTTCAGGCGATACACGCCCTCGACGATTACGGATGGAATAACACTGCGAAGCGCCTTGCAAGATATCCGAAAAAACGGATATGCGATGGACAACTGTGAGCACGAAGAAGAAGTTCGGTGTATTGCGTTCCCTCTGTATAAGGACGGCGTCCTGTATGGGGCGTTCAGCGTGACGGCCCCAAGTTATCGGATGGACGATCACACAGTGAAGCGGTATATCCCCCTGATGAAGGCATGCCAGGACAAGATTTTGGCAGCGTTGTGACCTCTATGCCAGGGGGTATCGCACCACTAAGTCGAGGTCGCCCCGTACACATCCCCTTTTTCCTCAGACACACAGCGACTCGACGGGCGATCCCCTGCGCGTCGCTGCCCGCTCCTTCCCTTCATCGAGCCGGACAGGCCGTAAATTTTCAATGAATCTCTGAGATATCGGTGGTATGATTCAAGCTGTTTGCGCCGCAGTGAAATCGTGGCGCCTTGAATCCCGTCTACTATGTAAAGGAAGAGTGTGCAGTGAGATCTCTCATTTCGGTTTCAGATGCTTGTGAAATGGCAGTTTCACACATGGCGGGTCTGATTCATGCCGACCCGAGTGAAGGTAAGTGGATCATCGACGAGTGTCGCTTAGCGGCCTTTTTTCACGATTCAAACTGGTATCCCGAAGGAATGAACTTTGCTTTCAATGGCGATGTACCATTAGTCTATCGCGCTGTCGTGCTGTACAAATCACCAGGCAGACTGTCAAAACAAGAGGTGCGAATGATCATCTCCGTCGATGCGGAAACCGGAGCGTTCAGAGGCTATCAACCCGCATAGACAGGCGTTCATTGCTTGGCGTTTTTTCGTCGAACCTCCTTTTGGGGGAACCAGATCAACGCCAAGCGTTTGACATCCGAAAGTGATGACATCCACGCATTCACAGCCCATATCTAGTAAGATTGAAATCGTATTCGTAAGATGGTTACAACAATGTTCCAAATACACGACACGTTTGCGATTCGGATGCATTTAGACCTTAGGGAGTTGGAGGTTTTCATGAGAGACGTAAACATCAATTCCATCCGAGCTTTGGATCGGGCTATCGACATTCTCGAAGCGTTCTCACTCAATGCGCCCAGCTTGTCCATTGACGAGATTGTACGTGCCACCAAACTGCCCAAAGCGACCATTTACCGTCTTCTCTACACGATGGAACGCCGGGGCCTGATTCAGTACGACGAATCGACGCTTCGCTACCGCTTGGGCCTGCGCCTCCTGAAATACGGCGGACTCGTCACGGCTTCACTCGATTTGCACAATGAGGCCGAGGAAATTCTCGTCGACTTGTTTCGGGAAACGCAGCAGACTGTGCTCATGACCGTACTCGAGGGCACCGAGATGGTCTATGTCTTCCGTCAGGAAACACCTGAAGGGCTCAAGGTGTCGTCTTACGTAGGTCAGCACCGCAGGCCGACGTTCGGCGTGATGGGGCACATCATGATGGCTTATATGCCAGAAGACGAGCTCTCCAATTTGCTCAGTGAACCCATCCCACAACTGACGCCCAATACCATCACGGACCCTGATGCATTGCGCGATCAGCTCGCGCTCGTCCGCGAACAAGGATATCTCATCGATATCGAACAGACGACTGTTGGCGTAAATGGCGTAGCCGCGCCTGTCTTCGGCTATCGCGGAGAGTTTGTCTGTGCCGTCGGCGTCATCGGCCCTACCGTACACCTCTGCGACGTTGTGCTTGAGCAAGCGAAGCAAAAAGTGATCTCCGCAGCCACCCGCATCTCATCGCGGATGGGATACCGCGCATCAAGGTAGCGCCACTTCCCTAGTGCAACGCAGACTAGGGAAGCAGTGGTTCAAACACGTTAGTCACAGTTTGGTGGCCATCCGACGCACTCCATTGCTCTTCGCGTTCAAATCCAAACACCTCCATAATCGGCAGGTCGTTGACGGAAAACAAATAGGCGTCCGAGTCGGGAGAAACGTTCACGTGTTCGTGCCAGGTCCACGCCGGCACCGCGAAAAAGTCTCCTTCCTCCCAATCGAACCGCGTACCATTCATCACCGTGTAGCCACTTCCCTTGTGGACGTAATACACGTTGCTATGGACGTGTCGATGGGCCTTCCCAAGAAATCCGATCGGCAATTTCGTCATCCGCGCACCAATTCGACCATCTGCGTCTTCCCCGGTAGCCGGATTGATATACTCCACCATGTAGCCATCATGCGGATCGGCTTCGAATTCGCTCATGCCCGCCAACGCATTGAGCGTCAAGTCCCAACGATACCGTCCGAGTGGCGAGATCTGCGCCTTTCGATCCGACACCGGCCGCACCATTCCGCCACGATAGCGCCTTGCGCTGTAATCGTCAGGCAGTTGAAGCGGTTGCTGCTTGTCGGGATGAAACTCTGTGAAGCAGACGTTCAGGTACATCGTGAATGGGGTGTCAAGACAATCCATCCACGTCACGGTCTCCTCGCCGTCGTTCGTGTGATCGTGCCAGGTCCAGCCTGGCGTGATCAGATAATCCCCCGGTTCGAACGGGAGCTTCTGCCCCTCCACACGCCCAGACGCGCCACTTCCGCTCATAATGAATCGCAGCGCAGACGTCGTATGCCGATGTGCGGGTGCAACTTCTCCTGGTTTCACGGCTTGAACGGCGACATACAACGTCTGCGTAGCGCCACCCCAGCCAAGCGGCTGAAGGTCTTCCATACCGGGATTGATGAGAAATACCGCACGCCTCTCCGCACCCTTGCCCACTTCGAGCAATTCTTCCGCACGGGTCAGGAACTTTTGAATCAAGGATGCCTTCCAAAGATACGGAATCGGCTTGGCTACTGGTTCGACTGTGTTTAAATATTGAATGGAAGACCACAGTGGGCCCAGATGGTTCTCTGCCATCTCTTGGTGAAGCACTTCCAACTCATCCGTTTGCGTCCTACTCTCCATGTTGTCCCCTCCTCAGATGGATTGCACGGCTCGGGGTCGGCTCACACGCCCGGCCGATAGTCGACAGATACAGAGAATCCCCCGATGCGCTCAATCTGGATTCTCACCGTGTCACCGGGTTGAACCGGCCCGACACCTTCCGGGGTGCCCGTGGTCACAATATCTCCTGGTTCCAGCGTCATGACGTGCGACGCCATTTCGAAAAACTTGTAGCAGTCATAGATCAAATCCTGTGTGTTAGCTTGCTGACGAACGTCCTCGTTTACCCACAGTGTAAATGCCAATCGGTTTGGGTCTTCAACTTCATCCTTCGTGACAATCCACGGTCCAATCGGCGTGAACGTGTCAAACGACTTGCGCATCGGGCGGTCTTCCTTCCCGCGCATCGTCATGTCCATGAGCGCAAAGTATCCAAAGATGTAGTCAGCGGCGTCCTCATATCGCACATCTTTCGCTCGTTTGCCAACGACAAATGCGAGCTCTGCTTCATGGTCAAACCTCCTATCCCGATAAGGCAACAACACGGCTTCATTCGGACCGATGATGGATGATGGCGCTTTCAGGAAAAACCCAAGTTTCTCTACTGTAAATTCAGCATTGTTAAATTGAGCGTTCATCTCGTCTTGATGTAGATAGTAGTTGACCGGCGCAGCCACGATCTTCGACGGATTCGGGACGGGTGCACGCAGTGTCACCTGTTGGAGCGGAATTGACGTCGCATTGGCCAAAGCTCGCTCAATCGCAGGTCGCCATTGCTCGTATTGGGACATCAACGAGACCAATGACGCCTGAGGTGATTCAGGATTCCACTGAACCAACTCACTCACGTCAACAATCCCGTCCCCCATCACAATACCGAGCCTGTTATCGTCAAACAGTGCAATTTTCATTCTCAAACCTCCACATCCACCGCCGATTGTAATTCACACAGTGAATTATATGGTTCATATTCGAATTATACGCAAGCCGGAAATAAAATGTCAATTTATTCTGATGCATCAGATAAGTGCTGAAAGGCTATATCCATCCGTAACACTCCGATAGACACAGCCTACATGCCCACTCATGGATCTTGGCCCGCACCGCTGTATGTCATGATGCCCCCCAGTTTGATAAAATGCTTTCTCCAAAGCGAGGCTGGACTTGCCATCTCGATTCTGGCACGATTGCACAGTCAAGTCAGGTTTGATATCGCTAGAATTGAGAACCTTAACGGAGTTGAGCCGCGATGAAACTGATGATCGCCGAAAAGCCGTCTGTCGCCCGTGACATCGCTGGCGTGATCGGCAGTGTCAAGCGACACCAAGGATATGTAGAAGCGAATGGCTATACAATCACCTGGGCAATCGGCCATCTCGTTACCCTAGCTGATGCACATGAATACGATGCCAAATTTAAAAAGTGGAATCTAGGGGACCTACCAATCATCCCCAAGTCATTTCGCTTAAAGGTCATCGAATCGAGTGCGGCGCAGTACAAAGTCGTCGCATCTCTCTTAAAACGAGCGGAAGAAGTCATTGTCGCGACAGACGCAGGACGCGAAGGTCAACTGATCTACGAGCTGATCGCCCGGTCGGTCGGATACAAGGGCCCTGCCAAACGCTTGTGGCTGTCGTCGTTGACCGAAGAGGCCATCCGTCATGCGATGCGGCGTATGAAGAGCAATACGGATTACAAGAACCTCTATTACGCTGGTTTTGCGCGCGCGCAGGCCGATTGGTTGATCGGGATCAACGCGACGAGGGCCCTCACTACCCACACGGGCACACTCTTGACGATTGGTCGCGTGCAGACGCCCACACTCGCGATGATCGTGCGCCGCGACCTCGAAATTGAACACTTTCGACCAGAGCCGTACTTCGAACTTGCCGCCACTTTTTCACACGACGCCGGGGAGTACAGAGGAAAGTGGATGAACGCCAAACAATCGTCGCGGTTCGAGCGACGCGAGGACGCCCTGGGGGTGCTCGCGAAAGTCGAAGGGCGACCAGGTACGATTGTAAAACTCGAACAAAAAGTGGTGAAAGAGCAGCCGCCGCAGTTGTTTGACCTCACGTCACTGCAGCGTGCAGCCAATCAAAAATATGGCTTCACTGCGGACCAGACACTGAAATTGGCCCAATCCCTGTACGAGACGCACAAGGTGCTCACCTATCCGCGCACAGATAGCCGCTATCTTTCAGAAGATATCGTAGCTACTCTGCCACGGCGCTTGAACGCGGTCACCGAGACGTTTCCCGAGTTGGCGAAGCTCGTGCCCCACCCGTTGCATCCGACAAAAAGGGTGGTCAACACCTCCAAGGTAAGCGACCATCACGCGATCATTCCGACTGAAAAACCTGCATCGACGGCGCTGCGACAAGACGAGCGAAAGATTTATGAGTTAGTGGCCAAACAGACTGTCGCGGCCCTGCAAGAGTCTGCCGAGTGGGCTTCCACCACGATTGTCACAGAGGTAGCCGGAGAGTTGTTTAAGACCACCGGTCGCCTTCTCTTGAAAAGTGGCTGGAAAGCGGTTTTCGGGGTGGAGGACACCCACAAACAGAGCAAATCGTCAGAGGATGAAGATCTGCAAACGGCGTTGCCGAAGGTGGTCAAAGGAGACGCAGTTCAAACGAAACAAGTAGTCGTGCTCTCGAAACAGACAAAACCACCATCGCCATTCACGGAGGCTTCACTCCTGTCTGCTATGGAGAATGCGGGAAGAGAGATCGATGATGAGACGTTGGCCGAGGCGCTCAAAGAACGTGGACTTGGCACTCCGGCTACACGCGCAGCGATTATCGAAAAATTGAAGCGGGACGGCTATATCCAAGTTCACAAACGAAATCTAACTGCGACTGAAAAAGGTCGCGCATTGATCGACGCCATTGACGTCGATGCACTCAAGTCGCCGGAAATGACAGGCGACTGGGAGCACCGCCTCGCTCAAATTGAATCTGGTTCGTACAGTGTTCGGCAATTCATCGGTGAAATTGGCGACTTCACTGGGAAGGTAGTCGACACCATCAAGCGCACGAAGGTCGATTTCCCATTTCGCGCACAGTCCGCCCAGCGCGATGCCATCGGAACGTGCCCTTTGTGCGGTGGAGAGATCGTGGAGACCCAAAAGTCGTACGGATGCGCGAACTGGAAGCAAACCGGGTGCAAGTTTGGTATTTGGAAGCAACTCTCAGGACACAAACTCACGAAGGCGCAAATCAAGGATCTACTTCAGAAGAGAAGGACACGCCTACTGAAATTTACCAACAAGGCGGGCAAATCGTTCGAGGCTCGTTTGATTCTTGGTGCGGATGGCAAAGTGGAATTTGATTTCGCAAAGACGTCTGGTCGAAGCGATCGGACAAACCGCAAACGCTCGGCGCGCGGATAAAAAAATCGCAGTTCTTTTAAAAGAACTGCGATCTCCATACCGCCTCTCAACCACGCGAACCAAACATCTGTGTCTGGATACGCGTCTTTAATTGATGATTTCTTCCAATTCCATTCCAGGTTTAATTCTGCGTGTGCCAAGCCCACAGGCGCAGGCTATCCAACTCGCGATGCCCAACCAGATGAACGTCGCATATTCTACGCCGATTACATGTACCATCCACTGGGAAGTGATGCCCGCCAAAAGCAGTGCGGCCCAGTTAGCAAACGACATGAGAGAGGCGCCTGTGCCTCTTGCACGCGTCGGAAAGTTTTCCAACATGTAAGGGATATACACACCCATATGGCCAACGGTGAAAAAGTAATAGGCTGCCCACCAAAAAGCCATTTGGCCCGGGGTATGCGTACCAAATGCGAAAAACACGCCTGCGATGCCGCCCAAGAACAACCAAATGAGTGCGATGCTGCGGCGCCCCACCTTGTTTCCGAGATACGCCGCTGTTAGATATCCAAATGCGCCAACTCCGGTACCCCACGCATTGATGGTCCACGTGTTCGACAATGTAAAACCATGTGCACTTGAAATGGTAGGGAGAAAATATGCAACCGCATACAATCCGTAGTTATAGACAAACTGCCAGACCCACAATAAAATCGTCGTTTTTCGCAAATCGGGATTAAACAGCTGACGATACGTAAATTGCACAGCCTCTTCTTTGTTCACCGCGTAGTGAGTGTCTACATCCCCGTCTCTTAGCGCGTGCTGTGCCTTCGTCTCCGCGCGAACTCGCCTTAACTCGTTAAACCGGTCACTTTCCTTGACGAAGATACGCGTAAGCAAGATGAGAAAGACAGGAACCAAGCCTGCCCAGAAGACGCCCCGCCATCCCCAAGCGGGTGCCAAGCGGGCGACGACGACTGACGTTAAAAACCAGCCGACGGGCCAGCCTACCTGCGCCACACCCGTCCACCAACCTCGCGACTTGCTCGGCGTCCCTTCGGTAACCATGACCTGACCGATCATCCACTCGGATGCGTTCCCAGCCATCGTGAAACAGCGAGCGATGAGCAGTGATGCAAAACCGCCCGACAGCGCGCTGAGGGCGCTTCCAAGCGCCGTAAAGACGATGGTCCACTGGAAGATCACCTTGCGTCCGAAATAATCGGATAAGGGCCCAGCGACAAGCGTTGCAATACACCCGGCGATAGCCATAATGGCCGTAATGGCGCCAATCGTCCAGGCTGCCAAGTGCAGGCTCTTTTGAATGAGCGGATAGACGTTGCTAAAGAAGGATCCGTCCATGTTGACCATGGTCCATCCTAGAAACGATGTGAGCGTCACCAGAAACGCGTTCCGGTCCAAACCCAAGATTTTCGGCTTTTGCGATAAGTCTGAATGGCCTTTTTGCGTTGGCATGATCCCCATATCACACGCCCCCTTACTCTACGAAATAGTGGGTGTACTCGTGGACCCGACGGCCACTTTCGACGTCTCGCCGCCAGCCAACGCGATCTCGACGACGTGAAGGCCTTCACTGGAAATTCTTGAAGGAAACACGTCTACTAGTCGTTCTTCGTGAACCGGAATGATGCGCTTCGGGTCTCTGCCCACCAAGTCCATCATTCTGTCCGTGGCCAGCAGCAAATTCACTTGGCTTCCTGACGCCAGCCCGACAGGGATATACTTTCCGTCGTCATCCCGACCTCGAACATTCTCAAAGACGTACACTAAGTCCCCTGCCAGAATCCAGGAATCGTCGCGTTCATCGTTGCGCACTCGGATAAACTGTGAGCCAAAGGTGTGTGTGTCTGGCGCTGCAAACAGATCGATGTTCGGCAACACATCTTGCATGTCACCATCGATGAGCACCAATCTGCCCTCTGTCGCCAACTGTGTAGCCCGCAGTATATCGCCAGGGTCTAACGCGCCCTGCAACCAGTCAAACTGCTTGGGAAGCGTCAACGCCCACAACCACTTTGTGAACTCCTGCTCTTGAATGTAGAAGCGGGCGTTCGGAAAGTCTTCCACATTGCCGAAGTGATCAAAGTGCGCGTGCGTGACGAAGACGGTATCTACCTCTTCTGGTGTAATCCCCACCTCAGCGAGGACTGTCTTCGGATCTCTCCAGTTCACTACCCCAAAACGCTCTGCTAAAACCTTGCCGTATTCTTTATAGTTGTACCCGACATCAACCATGATGGTGTGACCATTGCCCTTGATGACAGCGTAGCAATACGGCAATTTGAGGGTTCCTTCGTTGTGGGCCCCGTAAATCACGCCACCTACTGCATAATTCGGAACATACGCGTATTCCAACACCCAAATCGAGTACGGCTGCATACCTTTTCCTCCATTCTCAGTGATGTGCGCAAGCACAACTGCAACTCAGCGATACAATCTCGAATGACGGCGAAGACAATGCGCAATCTTTTAGCCCTGCATAGGCCTGTTGTAGACGCATGAGGACGTTGTCGATCTCGCTCGGATACGCCTGTAGCAGTCGGCGCTCTACGAGCGAGACGAGCTCCTGTTGCGCAGTCTGCAACACCCGACAGGCCCCGATTAACCGTTGATGGACAGCAGGATCGACTTCTGCGCTCTCCAGTGAACCCAAGTGTTCAAACGCCTCAGCTAACCACCTTTGTGTCTCCTTTAAGGCGAGCACCAACGGCGACTCATCTGAAACTGTCTTCATACGATAGAGAAGAAAAACTCCACAAAGCGCTTGAAGGGAGCGCTTTAGCTCTTGAAATTCCCTTTGGACTTCCACCAGGTATTTGGTCTGACGTTCACTCGACCGGGGATCGATGATTTCAGTCAACGCCTGTCTCATGGCCACTTGCCTCCTGTCTTCTGTCGTGCACGGTAGCGCGCATGACGAGTTCTCCAGGTATAAAGTCGATACGGGGCTCAACGGAGACACCCTCGATCTCATTGACCAATCGCTCGACGGTCGCATTCACCATTTCCGCCACAGGCTGCCTTACGGTGGTGAGTGAATACGCTTTCCACCCCGCCAGAGATATGTCATCAAATCCTACGACCGACACGTCTTCAGGTACGCGGATGCCAAGGTGCCGGGCTGCATCGAGAACACCTAATGCCATAATGTCATTCGCACAGAAGATACCGTCGGGTGGTACCTCTGTCTGAAGTAGACTTAAGCCAGCATCATAGCCGCCTTGATACGTGTAATGTCCAGAGATGACAGCAGGTACAGGCTGTGAGTGCTGTGCCAGCGCCTGCCGAAACCCTCTTTCCCGATCCCTGCTCGTCGACGTGTTGGGATCCCCCGCAACGAATGCCAACCGCTTGTGACCCGTTCGAATGAACAGCTCCGCAACCACTTCTCCACCTCGGAAGTTGTCACAAGATACTGCGGAACAACTCGACTGCTGGATGTACCTGTTGAACAGGACTACCGGAAACCCATAACCTTGCAAGCGAGTGACGAGAGAGGAGGACAAATGCGCTGCGACGGAAATAACCCCTTCCGTCTCATACTCGATCAGTGGCGTAATATCGTCGTTCTCCACGTCGCTTCCAGCGGAATTGACAAACAGGACGTAGAATCCTCGTTCCCTCAATGCATTCGTAAACCGTTCGATCACTTCTGGATAGAATGGGTTCTTGATGTCCGAGGTGATCAGTCCAATCATTCTCGACTTCCCCGTGATCAGCCCTCGTGCTATGCCATTTGGACGGTAGCCCAATTCTCTTGCCGTTTTAATGATCAGTTCTCGTTTTTCGGGAGATACAGAACCGTTGCCAAGTGCCCTGGACACGGTCGATTGATTCAGCCCGAGAACTTTGGCGATGTCGGAAGCGGTGACCCGCTTCCGACTCGCACCTGTCGCGTTGTTCCGGGCATCATTCGCCTGTTCTGTCACAACATCACCAACATTCCAGTTTTACTGGCTGACTGTGGCGGTCGCTTTCCCGTAACGTCGAACTCGCAATAGGGCTTGTTCTCGATGACCCGAGAAGTTTTCCAAGTCACACAGTCTAGCCGCATATTCGCCAATGTAGGCACTCGCCTCAGGTGTACATTCTTGGTACGTACAGGTTTTAATAAATTTCCCAACCCAGAGTCCACCGGTATACCTTGCAGCTCCCTTGGTGGGCAGCGTGTGATTGGTGCCAATCACCTTATCGCCATACGCCACGTTGGTCTCCGGACCGAGGAACAACGCTCCGTAGTTGGTCATATGTTCGAGGAAATACCGCGGGTTTTCCGTGAGAACCTCGACATGTTCGTATGCTAGTTTGTCAGCCTCGACGACTGCTTCCTCGATGCTGTCGACCAAGATGATAGCGCCGTTGTCCGCCCACGCCTTGCCTGCGACATCCGCGGTCTCCAGCGTCGTCAATTGCCGCTCGATCTCCGCCAGTGTACCATTCGCGAGTTGCTCGGAGGTGGTGATCAACACAGCAGGTGAGGTAGGTCCGTGTTCCGACTGGCCAAGCAGGTCACATGCCACCATCTCCGCATCGGCGGATGCGTCCGCGATGACGAGAATTTCTGTGGGACCTGCGAACAAGTCGATGCCCACGCGGCCGTATAGTTGCCGTTTCGCTTCGGCCACAAACGCGTTACCAGGGCCCACTATCATATCAACAGACGCGATAGACTCTGTTCCAAGTGCCATCGCCGCGACAGCTTGCACGCCGCCGAGGATGTAAATCTCATCCGCACCAGCCAGTGCCATGGCGGCCACCGTAGCTGCTGGAATTTCCCCCCGAATCGGTGGCGTGCACGCCACCACGCGCTTGACCCCCGCTACTTTCGCGGTGAGCACGCTCATATGAGCGGACGCAACCATAGGATAGCGGCCACCAGGAATATAACACCCAACGCTGTTCACGGGAATGTTTCTGTGCCCCAGTGTCACGCCCGGGATGGTTTCAATTTCAAGGTCGCGAAGCGCCGCGCGTTGGGCCTCGGCAAACCGGCGAATTTGCGTTTGGGCAAATTTGATATCTTCCAATGTCTTCTCTGGTACCTTTGCGATAATCTGCTCGATCTCGGCATCCGATAGGCGAAACGCAGTTGGCGTCCACTTGTCAAACTTGGCCGACAAATCACGCACGGCAGCATCCCCGCGCTGTTCTACATCTGCCAGTATACCGCTCACAATCTCGGAGACTTGGCTGTCGACTAGCTTCAATTCATCCTGCGTTTTGCCTTGCTTCAAGAATCTGGCCATTTGATTCACACACTCCTTGTTCAAAATCTCGACCTTGCATACGTATGCAAGATAGTCGTTGCATACGTATGCAAAAATGTTGAACGCACAATTGCTGAAAGTGACTGATGAGTCTTACAGCAATATTAGTTGGTGCCGCAGATTTAGTCAACCGCTTTCATTCAAACTTTTGCTGCTTTAAGTGTTTACCATCACCAGCCATATCGAACGCGGTGATGCGCCGAGGATAAGCGCGCGGGGATGAGAGAAGGCCGGCGCCACAGTAAAAAACCTGCGCACGGCCCCTCGCCGCCCCCTTACTCCGACCTTCGCTCGATCATTTAAATCCGAGCACTGGGTGAGGTACATAAGGAGCTTCTAGGCTGGAGATTTCCTCAGGCGTCAGCGAGATGGACAGAGCCGCCACCGCGTCCTCAAGGTGGTGCATCTTCGTCGCCCCGACAATCGGCGCGGTCACGGGAGACTTCTGCAGCACCCATGCGAGTGCGACCTGTGCCCGTGGGACCCCGCGATTCGCCGCCACTTCCGCGACCCGTTCGACGACTCGCTTGTCCGCCTCGGCAGTCGCAGCGTAGAGCGTCTTGCCAAATTCATCAGTCTCCGAGCGCGCACTCGTTTCATCCCAATCGCGTGTCAGCCGTCCGCGTGCGAGTGGACTCCACGGAATGACGCCGATCTTCTCCGCTTCACAGAGCGGCAACATCTCGCGCTCCTCCTCGCGATACAGGAGATTCAAGTAGTCTTGCATCGACACAAAACGCGTCCAGCCGTTTTCGTCTGCGATATGTAGTGCTTTTAAGAACTGCCACGCATACATCGAGGAAGCGCCGATGTACCTCGCCTTGCCCGCCTTGACCACGTCGTGCAACGCCTCCATCGTCTCTTCGATCGGCGTATGGTAGTCCCAGCGGTGGATTTGATAGAGGTCGACGTAATCCGTCCCCAACCTCCTGAGGCTGTTGTCGATCTCGCTCATAATCACCTTGCGCGACAGCCCGGCCCCATTTGGCCCCGGTCGCATGCGACCGTGAACCTTCGTCGCGATGACCACCTCATCGCGGTTCGCGAATTCCTTTAAGGCTCGACCCACAATTTCTTCGCTGGTTCCATCCGAATACACGTTCGCGGTGTCGAAAAAGTTAATACCTAAGTCCAGCGCCTTGCGAATAAACGGGCGGCTCTGTTCCTCGTCGAGTACCCAACGATGGTTTCCGCGTTCGGGTACACCGTAGCTCATACAGCCAAGACAAATGCGAGATACATCAAGACCCGTGTTGCCCAATTTTACGTAGTCCATCCTGTCACTCCTCCTGGCTATCAGATGATTTACACAGCTTCTATTTTACGCGAAGTCGTGCCCGTTTCGCTATTTGATCGCGACTGAGTCTTCCACTCGCCCGCGAAGGCCGTCAACGTCAACTCGCTCGTAATACGAATGAACGACGGCGGCGGCTCGCTCACTCACCTGTTCTACCACCTGAACTCTGGCGCCCAAAATCCTCATGACCAGTCCCGCCTGTTCCATCGGCGACAGACCCACTTGAAGATCCATCTCGACGATCGATTCCATCAACGGCGCAACTCTTGTTCAAGTGGACGGGAAACGTCCCCTAAGATGTATAGACTTCCGAGCCACTGGCCAGGTGTTCGCCCAGACGCGCTCGACGAGCCCCTGGAGTACTTGTAGTGAGCGCTTGCCAATCTAAGGGCCATCAAACTAGATACAGCTCATGGTCTCGTGAACGAATATTCGTTCGATATCCCCCCGCGGCCAAGATGGTGCTGAATTTCCTCGAGCGATAGGACATGAGCGTATTTTGCGTTCAGGTCGAATAGGTTCGCGCAATGTGCAAAGTAGGACCTATCGAAACAGCAGTCCTCAATCACAAACGTCGCATACCCGTGAGAATGTGCGTCCACGGCAGACGCGCGCACGCACCCAGACGTCGAGACGCCACAAACCACCACTGTATCCACTCCTTGTCGAACGAGATACGATTGCAGCGGCGTCTCAAAAAAGGCGCTTGCCTTCGTCTTTTCCAAAACGTATTCCCCGTCGGATGGGCGAATCTCGGTAGGAAATTCGTTATACCTCCCCGCCATGTCCAGTTGTCTTTGCGATTTCACGGCACCGCCGACAAACTTGCTGTCATACGCTGCTCCCCTAGTAAAGACAATTGGCAAGTGAGACTCCCGGAAAAGTTGAAGCAGTGTCGCAATTCTCGGCAGGGCCTCCCAGGCCGCCGGTCCGCACGCAGTGGGGAACTCCTGAATGGCCTCCTCGAGCGTCACCCCCTCTGAACCAGTAAATCCGTATGTCGCGTCTACGATGAGCAGTACGATCCGCTTTCCAAAGTCGATAGCCTGATGAAATCCCGCTAGGGTATAGGTCGCTCTTTCCGACTCTGGGATCACTTCCATCCATTTCTTCGAAGTCGATGGTATACTCATGCCGCATTCCCCCTATTGGTCTGTTGATCCGCCATTTTCTAGAGCGAATGGTCAAGATCAAGCATTTGCCTGTTCGGTCTGGAACTGCTGCTTGTAGTGATCGATAATCTCGCCACCCGTGGTCACCCACACATCTTGGTGCCCTGTAATGTACTTGAGTGCTTTGTCGAGGGATTTGCTGCGAAACGGGTGGCCGATGAGGAATGGATGTAAACAAATGGACATCACGCGGCCAGTTGAAGCTCCGTCTTCGTAGAGCACGTCAAACTGATCCACTAACATCTGATAGAAATCTTCAGGCGTCATGTGCATGGTAAGAAACGCAGTAATATCATTCATCTCAATCGAGTAAGGGATGGAGTACAACGAGTTGTTGCGCACCTTGATGGGATATGGTTGGTCATCATTGACCCAGTCTCCGACGTACTCAAAACCTTCCTCAGCAAGGATGTCTGGTGTGTGGAACGTTTCTGTCAACGCGGGACCGAGCCACCCCTTGGGCCGCTTTCCGGTCACTCGCTCAATCGTGTCCCGCACGCGACGAATCACAGTACGCTCCTCGTCTTCACTCAAATTGGCCAACATTCTTGAATTCGTCTCTCCGTGACCCATCCACTCCCACTCCAGTTGCATACCGGCCTCCATAATTTGTGGGTAATGCTCACACACCTCCGAGTTCAATGTCACAGTTCCCTTCACACCATATTTGTGCATGATATCCATCATCCGCCAAACACCAACTCGCGGACCGTAGTCCCTCCATGAGTAATTCAATACATCGGGGGTGAAATGAGCTGTCGAACTGGTAATTGCGGTCCCCGGGGCATCAAAATGAAAATGCTCGATGTTCGGAATCACCCAAACGGCGACTCTCGCACCCTCCGGTAAGAAGAATGGTTTCCTGTCAACAATCGGTGAATAATCAATTCTTGCTTGATTCAATTTCATCGCTCCCTGTTCTTAAGGATTCTCACTGCGAACAGATAGGGCTTTAAGAATGAGGAATGAAACAAAATAGACGCACCTGTCCCGGTTTGATGCTCACCCCCTTCGAAATTGTTAACCAAACGACACCAAACTTGACCAAACTTAATCATTTAATCATCATTATATAGCCCTATTCAAACCAGTCAATAAATTATCTGAAAGTTTCGATCTTTTAATTTAGACTCATTACACTGCAGTAGAGGTGTCACATGAAAGTCGAGTGGGGCACAGTCGGTAAAAGCGGGATCGTATCGCAGATTGACGCTTGTATACGCATGCATTAATTTAGGGATATGTCCTTTACTAGGTGTAAGGTACTTTACAATCTGATCTGAATCGCTGACACCGTACATCTGGAGGTTTCCTACCATTTTAGTTTCCATTAACGAAGCCGCAAAACTCCTCGGTGTGTCCACAACCACGCTACGGCGTTTGGAAAAGAATAGCGTCGTGAAAGGCTACGGCGTGCAAGTCTATTACACGCCAGGTGGGCAGCGCCGGTATTCTACCGAAGAAATTGAGCAATATTTCAAACATCGAGGTTTCTCGGGGCGCTTTGGTTTTGGGGAGCGTCCAGTGCTACTTGTCATGGACTGCAATACGGCCTTTACCAGCAAAGAGTCACCGATGCACGGTGACTGGGATAAAGAGGTAGGGCACATTCGGGACCTCGTAAGCACAGCACATCAAACCAGATGCCCTGTGATTTATTCAAACTCGTATTTTCAAGAGGACGATCAAGCCCTTCAGATATTCATTAAGAAGGTACCCGGTATGGAAGCGCTCCCCACCTCCCCTGAATCCATTCAGTTGGATCCCCGAATCAAAGCGAAAAAATCAGACGTGTACATCTATACGAAGTACTTTTCCGTCTACTCGGACTCCAATCTTCTCGGGATCCTCCGTGAAGAGCGATGTGATACCCTGATCATCGCCGGTTTTTCAACGAGTGGCGCCGTTCGCGCCATGGCGACGGAGACCATCCAACACGCCATCCGTCCAATCATCCCGGCGGAGGCTGTTGGCGACAGAGATGAATTGATGCACCGGAATAACCTCGCGGACATCGACAGGAAATTTGGAGACGTCATGCCGATTCACGAAGTCATCCGCCATCTGCATACGCGATCAACGCGATGACACCATCGATGATGTACGACCATTGTCTTAGCCGCCAGAAACCGGGCCTAGATGGCCTTGTGGATTGATTGCTTCTGTGCCGTACCGCAACCCGTCCGAATCGCATGCTGTTGACGACAAAAGGGCCATTCCACGTCATCTACTTAGATCATGGAATGGCCCCGATTTCATTTTACAGGTTGCGCTGCTAGCTCGAACTACCTGCCCTACGCTCGAACGAGATACCCCAAATCCCGCGAAAGCTGATGCGCGGCGCTCTTCAGTGCCTGTATCAATCCCGAGTCGGCGTCAATGCGCAGCCCCCCATGTGTACCGACGACGGCCAGTGCCGCCTCTAATCCGCCGGACCTGTTGAAAACAGGCGCTGCGGCAGCTGCAATACCTGGGATGTGTTCCCCATCAACCGTCGCGTAACCGGCACTTCGAACGTGTTCTAACCTGTCCGCAAGAAGCGTGCGTTCCAGGCCAAACCGCTCTATTTCCTGCTCTAACATCGGCCAAACTCGATCATAATGCATGAACGCAGAGAAGATTAAACCTGTCGCACTGTGCGTCAAACTAACTCGACTTCCCACTTTGATCCCAATATTGACCGCGCGATCACTTTCTTGCCAGAGAAGAAAGAACGGGCCACTCTGGCCCCAAATGCCTAAGGCGAACGTCTCGTTAAATTGCGCCTGGAGTTCATCGATATATAACTTTGCCTGACTCCTGATGTCGAATTGTTCTGACGCGATTAATCCGAGCAAAAGAATTTCATTCCCCAATGTATACTTTAAGTCTCGGCCCTTGGATAAAAAGCCAATCCGGGTCAAACTCACTAAATACTTATGTAACTTGGTCTTCGTCATGCCACAGCGGTTTGACAACTCCATCATGGACAGGGGTCTATTCGCTTCCGACACTGCCTTCAGTATTACGTATGCCTGTTCTAGCGATTGGATCCCTTGTGATTCCTTCCGGAACTCCGTGTTCAAATACAATTCCCCTCGTCAAGCCAGCAGATTACTCCCACTATATCACATCAAAAACGCGAATTTTCCGTCGGTCTGATCACTGACTGGGATCGGCTCCATACAAACCGTTGTCCTTTCATACGTCGGCCCCGTGTACCCATGTCACGTCCATCAACAGCCTCAGTTGACAAATATTTTGAATCATCATACGATTTCAGGTAAGTTCATTTATAGTGAATTGAGTTCACGATAATTACAAAAGGGGATGTTTTGCATGAAGTTTGGCTATTTCACGCTCACAGACAACCCAGCCGAATACGGAAAGGAACGCAAGGATTCAAATCAGATGCTACTCGACCTAGTGGAGCAGGCGGTATACGCTGAGGAACTTGGATTTCACTCATTGTGGGTACCAGAGCACCACTTTTCAGTGTTGGGCGTATTGCCTTCTCCATCGATGTTGCTCGGTCATGTGGCAGCGAAGACCCGCCATCTGCAACTGGCGCCCGCGGTAGTCCTTCTGCCAGCCAGTCACCCAGTCCGTATGGCCGAGGAATACGCGCTGTTGGACTTACTCAGCAATGGCCGGGCCATTTTCTCCGCAGGGCGCGGCTACGATAAACGTGAATACGATGCGTTTGGTATCAACTTCCATGACAGTCGAGATATTTTCTTTGAAGGACTAGATATCATTCAACTCGCGTGGACAAAGAAAGCGTTCTCATATGATGGGAAATTCTATAAGATCCCTGAAATCAGCATCACGCCTCGGCCTGTTCAGGAACCGCACCCCCCCATTTATGTCGCCTCATTTAGTCAACCATCGTTAGAAAAGGCGGCAGAGATGGGAGCACACGTCATCTTTGCACCATTCGCGGCGAACATGGTATTCGGGAGCATCGCGAATGCAGTGAACACATTCAAGAAGTCGTCGCAGGAACACGGCTTTGAGAACAAAAAAGTTAGGTGCTCATACTTTTTGAACGTGACAGAGACAAAAACTGAAGCGGAAGAGACTAAACGCCGCATGCTCAAGTACTTCCATGGCATTGTCCCGGCATTCCCGTCGGATCCTACCACAGCACCGCCGCATATTCGTTACTTTATCGATATCGTCGATAGATTACGTCAATTACAGACTACTGATCTAAGCGATCAAACGATTATCGTCGGCGACGCCGAGTATTGCACAGAGGCCCTGAAGAAGGTCGAGACCGCAGGCGTCGAAGAAGTCATCATCTACTTTGACTTCGGCGGTTTAAGCCACAGGGAGACCATGAAGTCCATGGAGCGATTTGCTAAGTACGTATTGCCTCACTTCAACCAACATGTTGTAACTGCGTGACTAAATAGAGCGAATCCACTTCACAAGGGGGCGACAAATGTGCAATCGACCGTAGATAGTGTAGAGTTTCGCAAGGCGATGGGGGAATTCGCCACCGGTATCACCGTCGTCACGACTATGGACGGAGAACTTATACGAGGGATGACCGCAAATTCCTTTACTTCAGTATCACTCACCCCCCCGTTGATTCTTGTCTCTGTCGATAAACGTGCAAATCACTTCCGATACATTACACAGACGAAAAGCTTTGGCGTCAGCGTATTGGCAGCTGACCAAGAGGCGATTTCACGACACTTCGCGGGTCACCCGAGTCCCGAGATCGAATCGTCTCTGCGCTTTACGCAATTTCAGGGAATTCCCGTATTAGAGGACTGTAACATGTGGGCGGCATGCCACTTATGGGCGACCTATGACGGAGGAGATCACGCCTTGTTCGTCGGCGAGGTTCTTTCGCATCATCGTACGGACGGGGAGCCGTTGCTGTTCTATCGAGGTCAATACCACGTACTACAATCCACTACAAGCACATCTGTCTAAGAGAAATAGGACAAACGACGGCAAGCTCAAGAGCCAACTATCTGGTGGCTGGCTCTTGAGCTTTGCATGAACATCGCAAGGACAAAGTTTAGTCCGCAAACCTCCGCTTTTTCCATCGAATCGTGTCCAGATGGCCAGTGATTAACTTGCTACATTTCTTCATCTCCTGAATCAGATGGTTGGTTGTTCGCGGTGAGTAGTGATCCGTTGGGCATGTGATACTGATGGCGGCGGTCACTCGCTCTGTAAGATCGCTAAAAATAGGCACTGAAAGGGCGAATCTACAGGGTCGGTACTGCTCATACGACTCGGCGTATTCCTGTTGTCTGATTTTATCGAGTTCCTCCTTTAACCGCGTCGGATCCGTCACTGTCTTCTGCGTATACTGTTTCATCGGAAGACTGGTATATCGGTCAATTTCGGACTGATCTTGAAACGCTAACAACAGCTTCCCGACCGCTGTACAGTGACACGCGACGCGCCTCCCCATCCCATTGAAAAACAACGTGTCAGTGTCCTCAGGAAACTTCAATAGATACACGACATCTCCCATGTCGTAAATGGCGAGTTGAATCACTTCACCAAGCTTGTCAGCGAGCACCCCCAATACCGGAAAGGCGACAGTACAGATGTCGATCTCGTGGTAGAAGACCGTCCCGATTTCAAACGCGCCAACGGAGAGCGAGTATTTCTTATTCTTTGGATTCTGCTGAATCACGTTCTCCTCGACGAGCGTGCGCACCAGCCGAAATACGGCACTTTTGTGGAGTTGCAGCCGTTCGCTGAGCTCCTTGATACCCAATTCCGGACTGGCGTGAGAGAATTGCCGTAATAGACGAACTGCATTGCGCACTGAAGAAAGCAAAACTTGACCCTGTTCCATATCCGCCTCCTGCCCCCTAACGACGACAGAATGTTTCGCGAATTTCGCCAAGGTTTCCTGGGACCGTCCCAACTAGCCTAAATCGGAATGACTAACAATGTGGGGATGCGCGTCGTGTCGAAGATCACGCTCTTTTCCATGAACTTCGGCTCCCCTTCGAGGAACACAATGCGATCCACATATTTCCCTGTATTGTAGAGCGTCGTCGAGCCCTCATTCGTCGTGCGGAACACTGTGTAGTTCGTGTGAACCGTGAAGACGCCCTCCACTTCACGAACTACCTGTACCGCACTAATCATGTGACGATACCACTGATGTTCGTAAACATTTGCCTCGCGAAGCGATTGAATTCGGTCTTTCAACATTCCGCGACTGTCACAATACATCACCGTCATCGGTAAATCCCGTTCAGCATTCTCCCGGGAAATGATGCGGTAGAGACAATCTTCCGTAAAGAAATCAGGCCACTCCTCGAGGCGATTGTCGTCAATGCAATGTACATATCGTGCTAATAGATCCTCGATGGGCCTCTGTGCGGATTGTAAATCCATAACAGTCTCTCCTCTCGACCGTGACAAGCTCTGTAGTAGCAAGCCGTCAGAAATTCATGAACGCCCTGTACTGTTGCCAAAATCCCCGAATCGACGTCTCCGTCACGCGATGTTCCTGACTCTCGACACCCGTTCCGCCCATCTCGACAAATGACGATTGCTCCCCGTCTCGAGTCACGCCTTTCTGCACGATTTCGCCGATGGCGCCATCCTCCATCGAGATGAGTCCAGCTGGTCCAATCAGGTTGGACTGTTTTACGCGAATGTTTCGCATCGAATCATCGTCATCCGCATAGCCGAAGTACGTCCAAATGAGTTCCGTCTCGTTTGGCCCCTTCGGGACAATTTGCCGAACGGCGAGCGTATTGTAAATCTGTTGGACGACCAGATTGGGGAAGATCGTCTGAATCGCCAATGTCACTCCGTCGTCGAACTCGGGCCTTCCAGCTAGAAGCGACTCGTCCTCCAAAGTAAATTTGGATTGGTACGATCGCAAATTGGACTTTTGGTACTCGCCCTCTCGACCCTCGTCCGTGTTCATCTTGGTAAAACTAATGTGGTGCCCACCCGTCTCATCTACTTCAATACCGCCTTTCTGAGACAGCCGGTTCAGCCCAAAAGTGGCAAAGAACAAGTGAAGGAGACTCGCGTGATATGAGTCCTTTACGTTTTCAAAATAGAGCTTCCAATTATTTTGCAAATATTGATGGTTGTACCCTAGTAGTTGAATGGGTCGATTGAATACCCTGTCGATGTTCTCGCGCATGCGCCGTCCCAAGTAGGCTTCAATAGGCTGCATATCCTGTTGAAAACTGACAAATACAAGCCCCTTGTAAGTGGTGACGTTCAATTTCTGGAGAGAGTGCTCCGACAACCGGAACCCCTCTTCCATCCCGCCCTTTCCCGAGATACCATGTTGAAATGGGACTCCCCGGAGGTCACCTGTGGAATCGTAGCTCCACAGGTGGTATGGGCAACTGAAACTAAGGCGGTTGCCACTGTTCTCCAGACAGACCATCGATCCACGGTGTGCACACCGATTGACAAACGATCGGAGGTTCCCTTCCTTATCTCGAGTGACAACAATGGGCGTATCTCCTACAAAGTTCGTCTTAAAGTCCCCTGGCTGCGCCAACTCGATTTCCAATCCGACAAAGTTCCAGGTCTTCCCCCGATAGAGCCGCTCCTGCTCCAACTCGTAGATAGCGGGATCCAAAAAGACGCGGTATGGCACACGCGTGACCCCTTCGGTTGGCCACTGGAAGTCTGACAGACGTTTCATCACCGATGCATTCATGCGGTTTCCCCTCCATACTTTGTGGTCAAGTTGCATCTTCTACAGCGTAGCGGGAAATGAGATGAAATACCTGGAGCGGTTTCGGATTCCGAACTCACTCACATATCTAATATCAAATTGAATATTCAGATAATAATTAGCTCAGGTGTACATCTCGAATCTGGCTATAGCGCTGCAAATCGACCGTCAGGAGACAGATGCTTCGCCGAGCGGATTGGGACTGAGACGCTCGTAGCGAATCGGCGACAAGGCGACTGCCAGCATCGCCAGAAGTGACATGACGGCAAAGGCGACCATATAGCCTTCCAGCGTCATGGGATACGCAGCCAGCCAGCCCACGACAACCGGACCAAAAATCGATCCGAGACGACCCACCCCAGCGTTCCATCCGATCCCGCTGGCCCGCACATTGGCTGGGTAAATATGAGCCATCGTCGTGTTGATCCCCGCTTGAACAGCGGTGAACAGCCCTACCAGGATACTAAAGACGTAAATGTAGGCGTTCGTGGGATTCACACCGAAGAGGACGACACTTAGGGACAGTAACACAAAATATACAATCGTCACCCGTTTCGCTCCAAACCGATCCATGAATGTGCCCATTATGAGATTCCCGGCTACTTGAGCGACATCGACAGCTAGGCTGTAGGAATAGCTGCGCACGAGGCCATGTCCATTTTTGACCATTAAAGTCGGGAGCCAAGTCGCGTAGCCGTACATGAATAGCAATGTGAAGAACGAGGCTACCCACAAGAGGACCGTCGTTCGCCCCATGCCGTCCTTGAACAGTAAGCCGATTTGCGCCAAAGCGTGACTCTCCTCCAACTCATCCAGATGAAAGTCAAAATCGTCGTTTGCAAATTGAAGGTACCCTAGGCGACAGAGCGTCTTGCGAACCTGGTCTGGCCGCCCCCATTTCACCAAGATTTGTAAGGATTCGGGCAACCATCGCGCCAGTACGGCCGCATACAGAATCGGAATCAGCCCGACGAGGAACATTCCTCGCCAGCCAAACGGTGGGATGATGAGCATCGCCATCACGGCGGACAGCACCCAACCGACAATAAATCCCGCATAAACGGAAGATACCCAAAAACCACGTCTCTGAGGCGGGGCGTACTCCGCGGCAATGGACGCCGAAATTGGCATGACACCGCCAATCCCAAAACCGCCGAGGACGCGGAACACAGCAAAGCTTCCATATCCGTTTGCAAACATGGCCAGGCCCGTGAAAATAGAAAACCAGATCAAGCCAAAGATCATGACTCTGCGTCTCCCAAACCGATCGGCTGTCGGCCCAAGGACAATCGACCCGATAAGCAAACCGATGAATCCGTACGATGCCAATGCCCCATTTTCAATCGGCGTCAGATGCCACAACGGACCGAGTTTGGGCATGACGTAGGGAATGATCATCGTATCATAGCCTTCGAATACCATAACCATTGACACGATCAACAAGAGTGAGTATCGTCGCGGTGTCATTGGCAGTTCTCGCAACAAGCCAGACATATCAATCTGTTTCTTTTCATCCATCCACTACAACGCTCCTTTTCCCCTATGGATGCACGACTCTGCTAGCTAGATAGATTTCGGGGGCTTCTCCATTTCTTGTACGACTCAAAAGACAATTCACTTACAGAAACCACACATCGACCACTCCCATACGGTGTGACAGATGACTCCGAACAAGCTGAATGCGCTTACATATAAATCTCCCTCCTTTATCGTGGCGTCGTACATCCGATTCCCATTCTAATTCCGCCGCTTTTTCAACATCCACAAGCAGTTTCGTATAGCGGAATTCCGTAAAACGATGTTATGATCTTGCGTGAAAATCACACAGACAATATAGATTCCCTAAACCTAGCAAAGCTGACCGGGGTTCCGAGCGGCCGCGGACAGCTCATTCGAGTGCAGGGGGTTCAATGTTCTGTTGACTCGTGCATCGAGGTGTCCATTTTGACCAAACATGTCGGTTTCTCACTTCGCACCAAGGTTCTCTCCATCTTTCTCGCCACCGTCGCGTCCATCATGCTCCTCAGCAACTTTCTCTACTACGAGACGAATAAGCAACTTTTGCTGACCAAATTGAGGAGCTATAACCAATTTCTCAATTCGCAGTTGAATGATGAGGTGAATCGGACAAGCCTGGCCCAAAACGATTTGGATGGGGCGGTCAACGACAAGCTAAAGTCGGCGGCCATCACGCTGGAATACGCCCTCCCGCCCCGTGCCGACGAGGTGACAAATCAATCGTTAGTCGCACTCGCGAACAAGTTAGGCGTGTCCGGCTTCACACTCTTTCAAATACACGACGGCTATGCGGAGGCCGTGAAATCATCAGACCCTACAGAAGCAGGTCAACGCTTCAAACTGGTATCAGGGAGCGAGTGGGTCACCGCATTTCTCGAAATTTCCGAGGGTAAGCCAGTAGACGTTCAAAAAGGAACGGCGAGCTCGCATTTTTGGATTGGTCCTTGGGCTAAAGATAAGGTCAATCCCAGTCGAGTCGACAAGTACGGGTACTATTTCGACGGTTCCACCGATTACGTGATTGACCCGTTTCAGGCACAACAGCAGGCGTCTACCGAACTGAGCGCAAACAAGACCGTCGAAGAGCTCATGACTTCAGATAAGAGCATCCTCTCGATAGCTGGTATCAATCCTCTGACGTTCGGTAAGGCGCCAAAGCTCACCAAGAGCACGAACGGTACTTCCTATGTCGATTTGAGCGATGAGAGCATTGCGTTCGGCCAGTATCGCTTTGCCGACGGAAGGGATAAGAGCGCCGTTCAACGCGCGTATCGAGACAAGACGACTGTTGTGTTTACCGCCACACAGGACCATCGGAAAGTGATCAAGACGTTCGTCTATCAATCGGGAGACACGTATAACAGCACGCCGTATGTGACCGAGATCGTGACGGATTATCAAGCGGTCGAACATGCGCTTCGGCAAGAACTGAATAACAGTATTCGAGTCTCGCTGATGATGATGTTCGCTGTACTCATTCTCAGCTATCTATGTTCTGGCTATATTGTTCGGCCGCTCCAGCGCTTGACAAAGCAGGTCGAGCAGATCGCACATGAGAATTTCGATGTACCTGTCGACGTTCAGCGCAGTGATGAAATCGGCGAGCTTGCGAAGAGCGTCAATATACTGCGGGAAAACTTGTTGGAGAGCCTCCATCGAACTGCTCAAGATGAGCGAAGTTCCAGTATGAGGTACCTTGGTATGATGGCTGCGTCGCTGATTCACGAACTGCGAACACCCGCCATCACGATTCGATACTTATTCGATTTAATCCACCGTTGCGGACTCGAGAATGAGAAGTCGAAAGAGGCGCTGAGCCGCGTGGAGTCGTCCACCGCACATCTCATTGGGATTATCGATTCGTTCAGCAACTACATCAAAAATGGGCGGTTAGACTTGGCGTACAAAAACATTGTGGAAATCATTCAGGAGACCATCGAGGTATACCAACCAACCGCACAACAGGCAGGTGTGAATCTCCATTTTGTCGGGCCTGAGTCTCAGACCATTTGGGTCCACATCGATGCCGAAAAGGTTCGCATGGTACTTATCAATCTGCTGAAAAATGGCGTCGAGTCCATGAAAGATGCAAGAGACAAACAACTGATCGTCCATCTACAGTGCGTAAACTCTACCATCGTGGTAGATATCACAGATCATGGCCCCGGAATCCCGGAAGAGAAATGGACGGACATTTTCACGCCTTTCCGATCCGATAAAGAGCGGGGACTTGGGCTTGGGTTGTCACTTAGCGCTCTGATTGTTCTATCACACGGTGGAACTATCTATGTAGCAGACAGCACAGCTGACGGGACGACCATTCGCGTGACCCTTCCACAGGTCAGCCAGGGATACACGGACGGTTTCCCCCCATCCCATCCGCAAATGTGACTGGGGCTGATTGGCCCCTTTCTCCACATGTGTTACAGTCAACAATATACGATCTCACTTGAAAGGGTTTGACTATGGAAGACTGCATTTTTTGTAAAATCGTCTCAGGAGAACTCCCTTCCGACAAGGTTTATGAGAATGACGACTTGCTCGCCTTTCAAAACATACGCCCAGATGCGCCGATTCACGTCTTGGTCATCCCTAAGCAACACATCGCTTCGGCACACAGAATCTCCGATGCAGAGGCTGGACTGATTGGGCGCATTCATGCGACCATCCCTGCGATTGCAGAACAACTCGGACTCGGCGAGAACGGATACCGGATTGTTACGAATATTGGAGAACACGGTCAGCAAACGGTCCCCCATTTGCACTACCACATCCTCGGCGGCCGCCAGTTGACCTGGCAGCACTGAGCGAAGACAAGCCAAAGACCGTTGCCCGATGAGGCAAACGGTCTTTTGATCAAACCACACCATTCAAGCCAATGGTTGACATATGAAATCAACCAATGCGACACGCGTTACACCTTGTCCCAGATACGCCGTGCGTTCTCCATTCCGATTTTCGATCCAGTCTGACTGTCCTCCATCCCTTCAAACTCGATGGATATGTAACCGTCGTAACCGGATTCTTTAATCGCCTTGACGACCTGCCACATTGGCACGTCCCCGTGCCCGACAATGGCGCCCCTCAGATAATGCCCACCAGAGCTGCGAAACCACCCCTGACCTGGGTCGTACTCGGGGGATCGAACGTAAAAGTCCTTTAAATGGACCATCGATGCATACGGGAGGTTTTTCTGTGTCGCTACACAGGGGTTTTCGTCAACGCACAGGAAATTCCCCACGTCTAAAGTCGTCTTGAAGTTATCCCTGGCGACTGCCTCGACCAATCTCTGTACCCGATCGCTGTGTTGCACAAAGAAGCCGTGATTCTCGACGCTGGTTGTGATGCCATACCTATCGGCGTACATCGCCACGCGCCTGCAGGCATCTCTCAATCGTGGCAAATCCTGTTCAAATTGATGGATGGTCGCCTCCGGTGCAGGCCGCCAAGCGACATCGTGGCGCATCAATTTGACACCGAGCCTGCTCGCGATATCCACTTCCTTCAGCACGCGCTCAATTTCAGCTTCGTACGCCTCGTCGTCTTCTTGAGTAAAATTTGCCCCGATGGCGTAATTCGAAACGTCAAGCTTCACTCGTTGGGCCGTTTCGCGAATCTGCTCGACCAATTCAGGCTGCTCTTCGAAGCTGTAACCCATCGGGACAATTTCGACGTGTTCCCCACCGTTCTCCGCAATCCATTCCACAACGTCGAGCACACTCATCTCGCCGTTCTTCAACTCTCGATAGAAACTGTACGTACTCAGGCCGATCTTCACCGAACCACTCTCCCCTTGGCAATGCGTGCGAAATCGTACGATTCAGCAGCCTGTGACGTTTATAGCTCAATTTCTCGACCTTCATTTGATGATTGCGAAATGGCCGTCAGCAGTTTGACGATCTCAAGCCCCTGTGTCGCATCGCTACAAGGTGTCACTCCACTCTTTACACAGTGGATAAAGTGATCGATCTCACGCTGATAAAAAGGTCCCATGCCAACCGTCGGAACGAACTCAGTCAAGGCCCGATGCTGCGTCGTATAAATGCGAAGGGGATCGAGCGATAAGCCGCCCTTCGTCCCAAACAGCTCTAACTTTAACGCATCATCTTGAGGTCCATTGAGCGACCAGGAGACTTCCATCTGAAGCACGCACCCGTTCTCAAACCGGATAAACGCCGAAGCGAAGTCTTCTGTCGTGTAAATCTCATTGTGCTCATTTCCACTTGAGCTAGCTTTCCAAGCCTGGATATAATCCAATTGATCGTGACCGATGCCACGCTGGAGATAGCCATTGACCTTGCTCGCCACCGGGCATCCCATCAACCACCACGTCAGATCCAAGGCGTGGACGCCGATGTCCATGAGTGGCCCGCCGCCTGCTACTTGTAGATCCGTAAACCATCCACGTGGCGTTCCTCGCCGCCTCAAGATGCGGGTTTTCGCGTAATAGACCTCGCCCAGGTCTTGTCCGTCGACATACCGCTTCATCAATTCAACATCTTCGCGATAGCGATGCGACATGCCGATCATCAGCACTTTACCAGACTCTTCCGATATTTGCGCCAACTGTTTAGCGGCTTCCAGATCAGTTGCCATTGGCTTTTCCAAGAGCACGTGCACACCGCGGCGAAGCGCCTCAATCGCCAACTCCACGTGTGAGGAATTTGGCGTGCAAATACTCACCACATCCAGATTTTCATGGGCCAACATCGCAGTGGCATCCGCATAGACGACGGGCTCCTGACATTTCGCGACGTTCGCAAACGTCTGCGCCTCCTCGAGAGCTCGTCGATGTTCAGGGTCAGCGAACGCGACTACCTCGACGTCGTCACGTTTCGCATAAGATGGAAGATGTGCGACCTTTGCAATGGAACCGACACCGATGATGCCAACGCGCAATTTGCTCATCGTCTTCCTATCATCCTTTCCGCTCGCCAACAAGCATGGCTTACAAACCATTACACATCATACACGCCTATTTCGCTAGACATGTCATCGGATATTTTTGAAAAGGATGAGAGGATGAGGCGTCACGGATCAAAACAAGACCCGAAGCAACGTTTTCGATGCAATCGCTTGACTTGGAGCATACTCCAAGCCGTATCGTGATCGACAGTAACGCAAACATCCGAGCCAGGGGGGAGGTTCTATGAGTCGTTCCAAAACAATTTTGATCACTAGCAGTGTATTTTCATCCAGCCGTCGACACACAACAGTTCCTAGCTAGGCCGAAGTTTTCCATGAACAGTGGTACTACCTTGCACGCGCTTCGCACTCTTCTTTAGGTACCCAGCTTCTTGTGCAATCCTTTCTGGAGAGACTACTGCATGGTCGATCGTATGGCATTCAAGGACCGCCAATGAAATGGCGATTCCCGCAGAGTGAACGGGATTTCCCGACCGATCTGTGATCACGCGGATGGGTTGGCACGCATGTTCACTTTGGTAAAATTCAAGAATCTCGCGATCAAACCGAGATGTGATGGTCATGCATAGGCTGTTGAGTTCTCTGGTTTGGGTAATGAGAATGAAGTCATCCCCTCCAACATGACCGATAAAATCACCTGATTCCCCATATGTCCCTAAACATTCCGCTAACACGTTTGCCGTGAACTTGATGACTGAATCTCCCTTGCGAAACCCGTAGTTGTCATTAAACCACTTAAAATGGTCCAAATCAGCATAGATGATGGCAAAGGGCTGTTTGACCCTGATTCTCTTTTCTATCTCCCGTTCAATACGACGATTGCCCGGTAGTCCCGTCAAGGGATTTGCATCTTTCGCCAATTCCATTTGCGATTCGGTAATCGCATTCAACATGTCCCTTACCGTGATGACCCCAACTAGTTTTCCCCGTCTAGTGACTATCACCGAATCATAAATTTGATCTCGATGTCTTGCCATAGACAATCGCGATGCCGTTTCCAAGGTCGTATCCACTTCAATCATCAGGGGATTCTGGTCCATGACATTATGAATTTCACGATTCCAGTAGAGAGCATGCCCGTACTGGAAAGCCAAACGCTGAAACAGCTTATCCCTCATCACAAGTCCAATGGGCGTCTCGTCCTGTACAACGACTATTCCCGATTCCAACTTGAACTCGTTAAAATACTGAACTACCTGTGCGACGGTGGTGTGACTATCCACCGATTGTACAGGTTTTACAATGTGGTTTAGACTCCACCCCTGGTCCACAGAGAGAGTATTTTGGCTGATGAGCCATTCCTGGATCAGACGGGTACCTTTAAATCTTGCTTCTACTGCCGTAGGGCTCATCTGTTCCAACAAGGAGCCCTGACCAAAATGAATACCTAATCCTAGAAGGGAGTGGAGATCGTCGACGTTAGAGATTCCTTGAGCGATGACCTGAAAGTCGAGTTTTCGCGCCAAATCTGTTACAACCTCGAAGGTTGAGAACTGAATGCGCTCTTCGTGAACATTCATGACTAGTTTTGGAGCGACATTCACGTAATCAGGACGCAGCAACAGAATTCTATGAAGCCAGGGCTGCTCGTGATCTAGATTGCCCAAGGCAAACGAATAACCGTAGTGCCGAAACAGCTGAACTTTTTCGCTTGTTAGTTGAAGGTTTGGATAAGACATCGTATCGGTTATCTCCAAGACGATGCGCCTCGGAGGCAAATCGTACCTTCGAAAAAGGTCGTTTAGGAAGGAAGTCGTCAATCTAACGTCCTCGACGACGTACATAGTTACAGGTAGGAACAAGATAGACGATAGACTAGAATCACTCCACTTGGTTAAAACTTGTTCCCAGAGTGTTTTTTCCAGGTAATCTGCTTTGCCAACGCGTTCGACATAGGAAAAGAGTTCCGCGGAAGTCACACCCTGATCTGAACTCACTGATGCTAACTCGTAATCCACTCGATATCCGAACACTTCGCCCGTAAAAAAGGAGAAAATCGGTTGAAACTTTACGTTCCATTTCGGATTAAATACAATCTGCTCGATCCCACCTTGCTCGTGGTCTGGAGCTAGATTCTCTATCGGCCCTTCCTCAGCAAATTCAGATTTATAGAGATTCAAGACTTCCCCACCCTCTATGCCCTATCTTAAACGGTTTTCTCGGGCTTCGACTCTTTATTTCATCTTAGGGAAGTTATTATACTTTTTCGTTGTAATCTTTTTGTATACATACTGAAATGTTTTAGTTAATTCACTATCTCTAATACATCGCTAAGCGCCCGGCGTGCCGGTTTCCCTTTCGCCCGACGAGTTGTCCATGCCTTCCAAACGTTGCCGACCGCGAGACCAATTAAGAGATAACTCAACCCGCCAAATAGGATGTAGACCAGTATGGAGACCACGGCGACAATAAGTCCGAACCAGACCTGGTCCTTGTATTTGGCAGGTGACGTCGGAGGGTCTGTCAACATGAAGAAGGCCATAAAAAGTGCCGAATTCACAATCGGATCGCGTAGAGCGTCTCCTGGAGAATAGGCGGCGTGCCCTACATGTAGGAGCGCAGCTACGATGAGTAAGACGAAATATCCACCTAGAAACGCAAACACTTGCGGAAACTTGTTCACCCGCTGGACCACGAGGTAGCCTGCGACCAGCACAAATACGATGCACCAAATCGGTAGATCTGCAAGGTCCCCCCACCAACTCTGACCCGTTTTAAATAGAAAGAGCGCCACGAGCAATCCAAAGCCAGCAGGATTGAAAATGGGCTTGCGCCCTATTTTGAGGACGTGCTTCGAGAGCACACCGATGGCCGTCACAATGATGGTGATGTACCAGGGCGTCGCCGAACTGAGGACTAAGCCGAGGATAAGTCCCGTCACGGCGCCGCCGTCAGAAAAATAGCGCTTATATCGGCGGGCGATGGCTACTGCCGAATCGATGACAAGCGCGGTCGCCACGGAAATGATGACGGTGATCACGCCGCTTCGATCAGCCGCCTTCACCGCCCCGACGATCATCAGGACAACCAACGTGATGATCACGTACCCTTTCGGCGTATTCCAAAACGTTTGGCGATGCGCCTGTTTCAAAGTGCGCTGTTGGTTCTCTTGATTATTCATATTGATACCTCGTGAATTGATTTGTCGTGTGTACCTCTAAGTCGCTCGTGATCCAAAGCCCTTCGAGTCCCAAGGCCTCGAGAAGTTTGATTCCATGCTCAACCCCTAACAACAAACTGGCTGTCGAGAAAGCATCAGCCATCATCGCATAGGGTGCAATTGCTGTACAAGAGACCACCTCGACTGGCGAAATACCAGTTTTGGCGTCGACGATATGGTGAGCCGTCGCAACGACCGGGCTCTTGCGCTCGTAGTTTCCGGAAGTGCAAATCGCGGTATCCGTAAGCCGAAGATTACAAATCGTGCGCCGACTGTCTACAGGGTGCTGAATTCCAACGTGCCATGCCTCACCGTGATGATTCGTCCCAGATACGTAAAGATCTCCACCTGCGTCGACGACAAAGCCTTCAAATCCCTGAAGGGTCTGGGCTGCCAAGTCGATGGCAAAACCTTTCGCGACGGCGCCGAGATCGAGAAGGAGGGGCTTAGCCAACCTGATTTGCCTACGATCCTCGTCTAACTCGACGTCTCGATAATCCGCCCGCCCGGTCAAGTCTGGCATGACCACAGCCCCGGTCAGATAGTGGCGGTTGAACCCTAGTCGAGACATCGTTTGGCCAACGGTCGGATCGAAGAGTCCGTCGGTGGCCTTTGCAACCTCAATGGCGAAGCGAACGGCCTCGAACAACATGTCGCTCACCGGTACAAATACCCCAGTTGACCTACACAACTGAGACAATTCGCTGCTTGCGTCAAATCGGCTGCAGTTGTGTTCGACATCCCGGAACACTTGACTGACGCGACCCATTGCCCGTTCGATCAAGAAGTCCGGCTTGACAGTCGAAACGTGAACGTTGACAATCGTCCCCATTGCCAATGTCGTCCGAGTCACGGTCCGCCGGTCCCCGTCCACAGCATTCATCATCGATGTCTCCTCACGCCACATAATGCGGGTTTTGCGCCTGCGACAAAGCCTCGTAGACCGCCTCGGCAAAATCCTCCGTGCTTTTCGTCGCCCCGGTCACAATGTTGACATTGTAACTTTGCAACGCGACGACCTCTTGCGGCAAACCAGCGATGTAATCTTCCGGGTAATGCGTATCACACTGCGTAATCTGCACGCCCGAGATCTTGCCACTCTTGATGGTGACGGCTACGGAAACCGTTCCAATGTCGTTTGCCCCCGACCCCGTATAGGTCCCGTCAAGGTATTTTTGTTTGCTGGTCGACTGCGACTGCGACTGTCCACTCGTCGACGTAGACGCGGTCTTCGTGGTCGATCCGCTCGCCGACGCCCCCGTATTTCCGGAAGAATCCGTGGTTGTCTGTGGCTTAGCGCCGCCATCGTCTGTACTCGCCGATTGTCCACTCTGCGCTGGAACGGTGTGCGCAGATACAGGGTCGTGATTCTCTGTAATGACATACCCTGTCGTGTACATTGCGCCTAATGCGACGGTGCATAAGGCGACAAATTTATTCCCCAGCTTAGGAGCCATCGTTGTACCTCCATCTGAACAACTGTTGCTTGGTAACCACACACTGAGGATAGCAACTGGATATCGAAGTTTTCTTTGAGGGTCGGTTCCATCATCTGGGTATCAATCGAATTTCGACAGTTGCAGATTACGATGGAGGCAGACGTCACCTGGCGCGACATCCCTTGTATTTCTACTGAACAGCTGATTCCAGGGGTATTGACATTTAGTAACCGAGGAGGATACAGATCATTGTCTAAGCGTCGTCATCTTTACGAAATCGACCTGATGCGCGCATTCATCATGCTAGGGGTATTGTCCGTGCACACGACTTCATTTTTCCTCTCCATGAACCCGAAGGCATCCCCAGCGTTTTTAGCCATTGGGGCGCTCATTACATCCATGCATTTTACGCGCGAGTCATTCATGTTCATGACCGGACTGGTCCTGTTTATCACCTACTACCACCGGACATTTCGCACCATCGACTTCTGGAAAAAGCGATTTCTACTGATAGCCATTCCGTATATCGCTTGGAATGTGGTCTACATCGTGTTCAAAGGACTGAACAATCCAGGTCAAAATTACTGGGCTCCGCTGACCCTGTTGAACGATATGAGACACTCTCTCTTCACAGGGAATCAATACTACCTCTACTACGTGCTCGTCACCATCCAATTCTATGTCGTTTTCCCGCTACTACTAAAGGGACTACGCAAATTTGAGCGATATCATCTGCAGATATTGATCGGCAGCTTCGTCGTCCAATTGCTGCTCATGGCAGCATGCAAATTCATCCTTCCGAATATCCACTATACAAAATTACCACCGGTTCTCTCGAACTTAGAGCAATATCGCGATCAAATCGTGCTAACGTACCAGTTCTGGTTCATTGCAGGCGGCATTATCGCATGCCACTACACCAAAGTTACAGCGTTTATCAAACAGCATCATCGACTCCTGCTTGCGACACTCATCTTCTCCATCCCGATTGTATGGGGTCATTACTTTTTAGACAGGCTCGTATTTCACGAAGTCGAAGGTACTGCAGAAACGGTACTTCAACCAATCATGATTCCGTATAGCCTGTTGGTGACCATCAATCTCTGGTCTGCTGGACTACAGTGGGCCGCGCGACGTACACAGGTTGGCTGGCGACCTATGAGCTGGTTGATCGGATGCGCGGCCAACGCGTCATTTGGCATTTATCTCATCCAGCCGTTTCCGATTACCTATATGGAGAAGTTCATTCACCACCTCGATCACGCTGGCATTCCCACCTGGCTTCACTACAGCTTGTGGCCATTTTGCATCCTATTTGTGTATTGCACCGGGATGCTGTTCGCTCATTGGATCGGAAAGATTCCCTACCTCTCCTATATCGTGGGCCGGAAAATGTCGTTCACGAAATGGCGACCCAATTCGCCCACGCTACCCGGATCCCCGCTTCACAACTAGGAGGGATGGGTGCTCCACAGATGTTTTTCTCCGCTTGGCACCTTCATAATCGACGTCTGGCACGGGGCCGACGCGACGATTGGGGCCTGGTCCGAGCGTTCTTGTTTGTGGCTCGGCCGTCGCTGTCGTGGAACATCCAAAACGGATCAAAACCAAGTGCCGTAAACGGCCACTGCGAGCCCATCTTCTGCAGGTCAGGAAAGATCGGGGGCACTTTGGCCCCCTCACGACTTTCACCGTCGCGGTGCCCATAAGGGTGTGCCATAAATTGCTTCACCCAGTCCGGTACACCCTCTGGAAATATCCCATCCCTGGACTGGGGCGTATTTGTCCACCAAGGCATCTTTTGACCTTCTCCACCCCAAAACGACTTCATGAAATCCTCCCACATGCCGCTCACTCCTTCATAATATTCAATGAAAAACATATCCATAAGGTGATTAGCATTACGGCGCAACACTTGGATTGACACGCCCCGAGAGGAGTTGACCGGAACCAGATGTTCAAATCACGTCGCATTCTTCGCAATCAGACGATGATCATTGACGAACTCCGACGCACGAACCAACTCCTGAAGTCGATACCGGAGCAGATGGCCAGCGCGCCAGGAACAGTCAATATTCAAAACCTAAAAATCGAACAAGCTACATTGGATAAATTGCTCTTTCAACTGGAGCGGATCGATGTAAAAGAGCTCAGTGGCACACTGAATTTGGGGAACAACTTTCAACTGGACAACCCTGAACAACGCGTCTTATCGAACAAGCTTCCGAAACTCCATAGACTCATTCAATCGAGTGCAGAGCACTCCGACGCCGCAGAGGTGGAATCGCAACCGCCCTCCAACACGTGCCCGCAGGCCGACCGTCACCGCGTGACAATGACAGACAGCGGCTACATGGTAAAGGTCACGAGAGATTAGGAGGGATTAGTAGATTGGCTGAACAAGACAACACCGAAACACCGTTGTTATCGACCGTCTTTTGCGTAGGCGCAGTATCCGTTGGCCACATGGAAGGTGCCTCATGTCTGAACGTGGGCAACAATTTCCCGACCAATTTCCGCAGCGTCAAAAAGCACAATCAAGGCTTTGGTAATGTCACTGGAGACCACAACACGATGAAGAGCCTCAGATCGCTTTTGAGTGATCCGGACGTACTGGACGCCGTGTCGTTTCAACGTGACACGGAGATCCCCGATTGGGTTATGAAGGCGATCGAGACGTCAAATCGTACGAAGGAGGAATAGGATGATGAATCAGTGGCACATCGGGTCCATCCGGCTTGGGACCATCTCTGGATCGTCCAGTGCGTCATTTGGGAATAACGTCCGGTTCGGCCAGGAGGATTTGCGCAAGGTTTCCGATGGTTTCGGCTCATTGCATGGTGAAAAAAACGAGTTCAGCGACAACGTGCAGATCACGTTCGACCGCGACGTGATCGACAGTGGGACGACCAGGCGGGTTGATAAGTCCAATGCGGATTCCTAGAGAAGACCGCCTAGCAAACGCAAACGAGCACTGCAGAATCGGCAGTGCTCGTTTGTATCCGTATAGAGCCATTTTCCAGCTTTGATCACGCAGTTGTTGAACCTTATCCATAAATCTGCAGATCACGACTGCCGAGCCGCTTCGTTCCGACAAATCACGCGTGCAAGCGCGGGATGAGACGTAACATAGATATTATCGAGTCCCTTAAGCTCCTCGCCTGACTCCTCTCAACGATGAGATCGCCGAGCCTACCAGACAAACCCCTGCCGCTGACCAAAATACCGTGTGCAGCGCTGAGATAAACGGATGCATGGGTACGTTGTTTAGCGACGCCTGGGTCGCCATTCCGGTCAGTGCGTGCAAGCGCATAGAAAACAGCGAGACGGATAATGCAATGCCCAAGACCATCCCGATATTTCGAACCAGGGCGTTCAAACCGCCCACCAGGCCCACTTTGTCCCTTGGCGCGGTCCCCATTAAACTGGAGTTGTTTGGAGATTGAAACATCCCCTGACCCACACCGAAAATGCATAGATGTATGGCGACAAGCCATACGGCGACGTGCGTAGAGAGCAATGTCAGGAGGATAAAACCGACCGCATTCAGGGCAAGCCCGCCTGTCGTCAACACATTCGAGCCCATCTTATCGGACAAGGCGCCAGACAGCGGAGCCACGATTGCCATCGTCAGCGGATACGCCATCATCACGGTACCAGTGACCTGCGGACTCACGTGTAGCACATCTTCTAGGTAGAATGGCATCATGGTCGTCGTGCAAAACAACGAAATAAAGGACAACATGGCTGCAAAACTGGCCGAGCTAAACGCTGGGTTGCGGTACAGAGCGAAATCGATAATTGGATTGTGGGCCATCCGTTCGCGAATGCCAAAGAGGACTAACAGCACGATGGCGACCACGAGGAAGAGTAGACTACGCGTGGACGACCAACCCCATATATCCCCATTCGATATCATGTACAAGAGTGATATGATCCCGACTACAAACAAGGCTGCACCTGCATAATCAAACCGACCTGACAAGGCAGATGCGACTTTTCTTCTGGGTAAGAGAAATAGCCCGGCGACAAACCCGACCACACCAATCGGAACATTGACCCAGAAGATTGATGGCCAACCGAAGTACCCAATTAAAACCCCACCTACGGCCGGACCCGCGAGGGAGCCCAATGACACCATTGAGCCTATAACGCCAAAGGCGCGCCCGCGCTGATGCGCGGGGAATGTCGTGAACACCAGCGCTTGGCTGTTCGCCATCAACAAAGAGGCTCCAATGGCTTGTAATATTCTTGATCCGATAAGCATCGCAATGCTTCCCGACAATGCACAACAGGCTGATCCGGCGGAAAAGACCAAGAAGCCGACGTTGTACAGGCGGCTGCGCCCAAACCGATCCGCCAAATTCCCAACCAGCGGAAGCATTGCGCAAATGGTCAACAGATAGGCTGAGACAACCCATTGAACGGCATGTAACGGGACGTGTAACGACTCAGAGATAGTCGGTAAACCAACGTTGGCAATACTACCATCCAAGGTCGACATAAAGGTGCCAACGGATACGTTGGCTAGGATCCACCACATTCTCGGATTGCCCTCTCCAGCAATCGCCTGCCTAGCGTTCGACTCCATCATGTTCGATCTCCTCACACCGCATCATTGCTGCATCTATCTCCATATGTCGACAACTGTGTCGCTATCTCCCGCAGCTCTACCGTTTATTTTATCTTCCGAAATTACGAGAGTAAAATGATTCAAGTAAGTAATATTCCGAATATAGTAATTTTTCATAGGTTTGTAGGCGTGGAATCCATGTCCATGCTCACTGGGGAAATCGTGGACACAGCCATCTTGGGCTAAAATACACCTGGATTCCTCTTTAATGCCGCAATGAAGTTGGGCCACACCCTTCCGGCGGGAAGTGCCATCGCTGCATTTGGTGTATTATTCCTCGGTATGCTGACGGGGCTAGACGGTGCGGGATTCGCGGGACTTCCCCTGATCGGTGCGATATCTCGTGCACTAGGTCATGGTCACCCGGAATATATCAGGATGCTTAGTGCCGTGGGCCAAATCGGCTCTGTATGGACCGGCGGAGGGACAATTGTCGCGTGGTCGACGTTGGTCGCAGTCGCGGGTATCGCAGGTGTCAAAGTTAAAGACCTGGTTAAGAAGAACTTTTTACCTGTCATCATAGGCCTAGTTGTCAGCACCTTACTAGCCATTGTCGTATGGCAGGTACCTGAAACCATGATTTCGATCCCGCTATCCGACCAAACCATTTAGGACTGTAGCGGAAAAGGTATCCAACATCAAGCCGCTGCACCCAGGAGATGCCCGTCATTCGTGGCGGGCGGATCCACATCCTGAACCGTGTCGAGCAGGGAGCAGAAATGTGTCTTTATCCTGGTCTCAGCGAGGAGATGATCTACGTTACTCACCGAATCCGTCATCTACCAATTTACACAACGTGGTTAAAGCCTGCTCTTCGTCCGGACCCTCGGTGATGATGGAGATGGCCTGTCCTTGTGAAATGCCGAGACTGAGGAGTCCGAGAATGCTCTTTGCATCGACACGCTTGCCATTCACTTCGACAGACACACTCGAAGTAAACTTTGTGGCCTCAGCAACAAATTGCGATGCAGGGCGCGCGTGTAGACCTGAAACGTTTTTCAAAGTCACTTGTCGTTCCACAACCATTCCCCCAATTATTTTCTCTTATATCAAGATTTGTAATCGCGCGACTGAAACCTATTCGCGAAGCACGAGACACCGAACTCGGGTGCCGGTACATCGAAGAATTCCGACACGGTTGCCGCGATGTCCGCTAACGTCTTTCGAACGCCGAGACGGTAGGACGCATCGCCCTTTCGATGAACGAGCAGCGGTGTGGTCTCACGCGTGTGTTGGCTTGAACCAATACATGGGTCGTTGCCATGGTCGGCGGTGATGATCAACAAATCCCCATCGTCAAGGGCATCAAAGATGGCCCGTACACCTCTGTCCACGATTTGGAGTACGCGTGCGAACTTTTGCGGATCCTGTTCGTGTCCAGATAAATCTGTTTCCTGAACCGTGGCACACACGAGTCCCTCGCCAGGCATGTTTCGGAGACGATCGACGATGAGGTCAATAACGCCCTGACTGTCCACCATCGGATTGCGTTCATTCACGTCACCGCTGATCACGTCGGCCATCTTGCCGTATAAATATACCTTTTTACCCGATTTTTTCAGAATCGAATGAACTTGTGTATCCGGGTCGATTCCATAGCCCAGATGGCGAACTTGGTAATCTTCGTTGTAGATATTCAGCCTACCGGTGTCGACCCCGCTGCGCTCAGGCTGAATCACTACATGGTCGATAATGTCTTGAACAGTGACGCCCGTTCCACCGAGCGGAATCACTCGGCTGGTCTCGGCAATACTGCGCACGATCTGTCCAACAGTCAAAATATCGGAGAATGGTGTCACGTCTAGCGCACCGGTGACATTGATGATTTGACCGGGATCATTTTCCATGTTGTCCGCAATCAAGATTTGGTCGTTGACGAGCATTACCTTTGTTCCCGGGACGGGATACGACACAGTCCACCCCCTGAGTGTCAACTGCTCCTCAATTTCTGTCGCCAATTCCCGAATGAACTGCATCTTTGGATGTAAGGGTTTGGCTCCCATAATCTCGTTGTGACCCGCGTAACTATCCGCTCCAGGATGGGACAGATTGCAGCGACCGTAGCTAGCGATAGGTTCTTCAACAGCGAGCAATGCAGGATCATTCAATATCGATCCTAGGCCGAACTTCGCGAGAAATGGAAGCTTGATACCGGTGGCTTCAAGGACGTGCTTCATCGTGTAAGCATGCAGGTCTTGTGGTCGAACCTCCGCGACGTCCTGCATCGCCCCAGCACCAAATCCGTCGACAACTAGCACTACGGCTCGTTTCATTTCACTTGCTTCCCTTCTACGTTATAAATGCCCTCGACCCGCGGACGAGATGACGACGCACCGACGATCGGCACCACATTCGCCCGTGTCACAAACATCTGTGTACGGAAGGCAAATATGACAGGCGTCCCGACTGGAAATTCACCCTCGACCTTGAGGTAGTAATCGATGCTCTCGGCATCGGGCATCACGGCTCTCACGAGCTTGGGATTGCCAACTTGCGAGGAAACCAGTGCATGTTGCACATTGCCACGCGGGTAGTATCCGCCGCCAAACACGTAACTCTCACCCTCGCATACATGCGATACCTCGGTGACGTACAGATATGCTGGCACCTCTGTTTGACCCTTGACCGTGTGCAATGGCGTCGTTCCAGTCAGCGCGTGCCCGGGCTCACCGTGGGTCGCCCCCATTTGAGCAAGCGTGGGAATTGTCGACACGGACGTTACACTGGGAGCGTTAATCTGCTCGACGACGACGCCTAGTTTGCGCAACTCGTCCGTTGCAAGACAAAGTGTCTCAAAGTTGCGTGTGGGTTTCGCCACGCCTTGTTCGACCATCAAACTTGGAAAGGAGGTGACACCGGCAATTGTGACATTGGGAAGATCGGCAATGCGCTCTGCGACCGTGGCGAGAGACTCAAAGGCGAATCCTCCATGCTGGGCGTCATACAAATAATCCCCGTCGCGGACAACCCTCAACAACAGTTTCTGCACGATGCCTCGTTTCCGCGCAGCTTTAGAGATGTTGGCGGCCGCCTCTAGGCTGAACACCGTCATGACTTCCGGCTGATGCGAAAGGATCCTATCCAGATAGTACGGCGGCACTTGCACTAAGTGTCCAACATGACCTAATGCAACGCCTTGGTCGGCGAGAAGGAGTGCCTCGACCGGATCGACAGCTACTGCTTTCGAAATCCCTGCTTCAACGATCGCCTGGGAGGCAATCGGATTCCGGCCAATCTGTTTCGTCATGAAATACAATGAGATACCCGATTTCCTTGCAGCCTTTGCCAGAGCGGTGGCGTTTGCGGAGACTTGATCGATGTCGAGAATATATGAATTTGGAGGTATTCGCCCTTCCTGGTAGAGTGCCAATGATGTATCGACCAGAGTAGGATTACACTCCAACAAGGAATGAAGAAACATGTTCTACACCTCCAAATGAAAGAAGCCGCTGTGTTCTACACGGGTTCTGTGCATGAAATAGTCTTCAAACAAAGCAGTTCTTGAAAACTGCGTAGCTAAACGTTCAGCTACGGTAAAAGCGCCACAGGCGTGTTGGTACCCTTCCGGCGCCATGACCACGAATCCTCGTGCGGGATGTTCATCCGGTATCGCCACGGCGGTAGCATTCAAGATATTCGCGCTACGCAACAAAAACTTACCGCCGCGTTCATCGAGGTGCTGCCCCATGGCAAGTGAATCGCAGTAGGCGTCGACATCGACTGGACCTTCATACGAAACGACAACGTCGTTGTGCTCAAAGAGCGCCTCGAGCATTTTGATCCCGGTCTCACGCTGAAAGGAGCCCTCTTTCGAAAACGGCTCAACCTTGGCGAAATGCTGATTCAGTGCGGATAAAGCACCTCGTGGGGCGGCTTCGTCCAAAGCGATTCGCAGACCGTCGGATCCCTTTGCGAGAGACCTGCCGAGCAACACCTCAATCGCGTCTCGAGCCAAGGCAAACGTGTGACTGATCGCTCCAATTCCAACCGTAAGGGGATAACCTTCAGTAGATCTAGAAGGCTGCCCACCGACCAGGCCGAGACCTTTCCCATTGATCCCCACAAGTTGGGTCGCGATCGCGGGTCCTAAAATGGAGCCCCCTCCGTCGGTCCCAATCGCCAAATCGTGAATCCCGCGGAGGATGTTGACCGGCCCACCACTGGTTGATCCAGTCATGCGCCGCCCGGTCAACGGATTGACAAGTTCAGGATCGATAGCGCGTCCGTGCGGTGCCATCCGATCCACAGACATCCAAACGAATCTTGGATCTTTGGCTAGTCTGTCGACCATCGCCCGCGAAATCTGGCTCGTATCCTTCACCCCGAAGAGCGCCGGCGCACACCCCATATCGTTACACTGTTCCCACTTGATCCGGGCATCTGTTGGAACCCGCCGATTCACCCACACCGTGCTGTCCGTGGATTGCAATGCCCGAGCATAGGCGTAGGCGACGCGCTCCATGTAATCCAGCTCATGCATGGTCCGACATCACCTTCGAGATGGCCTTATTTAGAATGTCTACTACCAGACCTGCGGATGCCCGCATCGGGTTAATCCGCAATAAGTAAGGCTTTAAATCCGGAGCGCTTTCACAAAACGATCCGGATACACGGTAGATCATAGGCAAGACTTCGTACTTCGACTCCGCCCCGACTGGATAGCTTGCACCGCCAAACTCGTTCACCGCGGCAACGACATCGGCGGCGATCGGTTCATTCAGTTGCGCGATGACCGTCCGCGATTGGGCATTCGCGATGTCGGCGTGGACAATCGCCGGAACCGCTCCGTCGTTCAGAGAATCACAAAGCGCTTGTACCTGCTCGATCTGGACAGCGATGAGCACAGGCGCCATCGTCAGTGCACGCAACAGTTCCATCGCCTCGTGGCCCTGTACCTGACCACCCCCGGAATAGTTCCTCTGATGAATGGTGTCGACGCAACCGTGTGAGCCCAAAACCACGCCGATCCCCTCTGGCCCAAGCAGTTTGAATGCCGAAAAGGTAGAGATGTCCGCCCCCATCTGAACCCCTATCCGTTGGGTCTTAAACACCGCATAATTCTCATCGATGATCACCGGGATTTCGGGTCTAGCCGCTTTCGCCGTTTGAATCACATGCTCTAACGAATAACGGTCACCGGGTTGCTGCCGGGTATGCTGCACGTAAAGAAGCTTGACTCGCTGTACCGCATCCTTCACAGCCTCGTCATCGTGTAAATCTACACTGACGCATTCAATGCCCATCATGCGCAGCGTCTCTTTCGTCGTGGTGTAAATCGGCGAATTGTGAACGGCTATCACGTCACCCGGTTCCAGGTATGCAGCCAAAGAATTGCGAATGGCACCAGTACCAGCTCCGCGTACAAGTGCGCAGTCCTCACACCCGAAGAACGAGGCGAGGACTCGTTCTACTTTGCGAGTGGTGACTGGCATTCCTTGTCGCGCGACCCCGACATCCCCCAGTTGAAACATCTCGGTTCCTTGAAATTCAGACGAGATAGCTTCGACTAATTTGAATTGAAACTGTTTAGCTTCCTCAAATGACACAGGTTCCAACGGAAAGACTTTCATCGTATTTCATCGCCTATTCTGCGAACGCCAAAAAACGGCGCGGATTGTGGATCATTAACTTGTCGATGACCAAATCTGTGACACCAGCTTTGCGCAGATCAGGGAGAAATGTATCGAATAAATAGACATACCCTGGCCCATCGTTTTTTCGAAAATACGATTTCCGCGTCATGTCCACCGACAACATCAGTTGGTCTTCAAATCCCTTATCGAGAAGGATCAATAGGTTCTCCAGCCGATCCCGATGTGACCGATAGTTGTTCTTGCCAATCGTGTCAAACTGGATGTATGCACCCGATTGAAGCAGCAACACCTGTTCATTAAGATCGGTATTCAAGTCCTGATGTCCAAAAGAGATGTGTTTCAAATCGACCTGTTCTTCTTCAAAAATGCGCAGTTGTGCTGTCCCCTCAGTACCGAGTTCGCAATGAGTACTCAACGGTGCTTTCGTTCTCTTGTGTGTGTCGCATGCGGCTCGGAATACCTTTTCTTCCACCGCGGTGATCTCGCGATGACTACTACCGATTTCCGAGATGATGCCGGCTTTGACGCCATGATCTCCGACACCGGTCAAAATATCTGAGGTAAACAGGTCCGCAATCTCCTCACGCGATTTGGTAAACGCTGCTTCGGGATACACACTTTCCTTATAAAACCCTGTTGCACACACAATGTGGATGCCCAGTCTCTCCGATAATTGAGCGAGGCCCGCTACGTTCCTGCCCATGCCTATATTCGTGACTTCGACGATGGTGTTTCCACCAAACTTCTTCACTTGGCGCAATTCTTCCTCGAGTTCTGGACTATCGGCGAGGATGGAGTCAGTCTCTTTCCTTACGTGCGATAAATCAAAGAATAGGTGTTCATGAATCATCGTCTGTTGAATTTCGTTTGGTGAAATGTCCCCTAATACGGTCCGTACAAAACTCATGAATGACACCTCTGATTCGTTGTGGCAGGATGGACGCACGTCCATCCTGCCATTCCGTCTGATAAGCGCCCGCAGGCCAACTACATCAAATGAGCGACGTAAAAGATGTTGACGACGACACCGGTAATAATCGCTGCAAGCGGTGCAGCAGCCAAACGAATGACCGGTCGACCAATTGCCTCGTTGATTGCATACAGTGCGACAAAAATACCGAATGCAAAGAAGTTTTGTGGGTCTTTCGGCGAATGTGTCATCGATAGAGCCGCTAGAGCCGAACCAATCAACAGTGCATACTCCAACACGTTGTTCATCGCATTGCGGATACTGTCTGATGCCTCACGCAGTGATGGGAAGTTTTCCAGTCCCTTGCCAATCGCACGAAGCACGAACATTTCAATCGCTAGCCAGATTGCACCGAATACGAAGGCTGCAACGTGACCAGCCATTCCCTCACCGAATATGGCTGGTGCAACATAAAACCCAATTGGGTACACGAACGTCAGACCAACGATGCCGTAGACGCCTGAGGCGAGTGCGGTCGTGACAATAAGAGGAATAAATGCGAGACCCCGAATGAAATCGGCAAACGCCACTGTGCTTAACTGAGACGTGTTGTGGGTCTGATAAATTTGATGCAAAGCTTGGAAGTCGACTTCCGAGCCAGAGAAATACTGCAGGTTAGCAATCAACGACACGAGTCCGCCGATCGCCATCATGAGTGGAATGGATTTTACAATGCGCTTGGTGCGGATCTCGAACAACCCTTCACCCTCATCGTCTGTTCTTGCCTCTTTGTTCCGCAAGTCTTTGACGATGGCGAATGCGACTAATAGGATGACGCCGACGAACATTTCAAGCGCTTCGGGCGTGATTGGGGTACCGTGAATCGTGATGTAATTCATCGCCGCCAACTGCCGAACAATGAGTTCGAGAATCAGAGCGATAATCCCCCTCAGCTTCCCGAACTGATAAAATATTGCAAGCACTGGAAATAGTGCGAACCCAGCCAAAACGGGTGAAGACAGTTGACCCAAGGAGTTCAAAAAGTTGATCGGCAGAAGGCTAAATACCGTATTTAACGCACTAAACGCCGCAGTTACTCCGACACCCCATGCAGCGCCAAGCACGGCTGCAATCCATTTGCGCGGTGAAATCACACCGAGAATGTCAGTCGGTAGAAATAGTAGCCACGGGTTTAACAGTTTGGACGCAAGCGTAAACGCGAATCCAACAGAAAACACGAAGCCGGCGCTCAGGCCGAATGCTACAGATGCCATTTCACCACGCTTCATACGCCCTTCAACGTATTCGGGCATAATTGGGCGTATACCGTCGTGAAAGACGGCACGCCCCATGTGTGACGCTAACGAGGTTAGTGCACACAGAATACCAACGATAATGAGCTTTAGTATCACCGTTTATCCCCCTTACTCTAGGTTGTGCTTTTTAAATAAACTGTGCAGAAGCATCGGGACGGCTGCTTCTATAGATTCGACGGCCATCCCGAACGCAATCTTGCCGCCGGCAACGAGTTTTTCGATATCTTCCGCCTTCGGCTTCCCACCGGCTTTGGCAACGGTTGCACAATTGCTATAGCCGAGAATGCCGATTGGAACGGAGAGCGCCGCTCCACCACCGCTATTGCACGCTCCAAAGTAATAGTCCGCTTGACCAGATTTGATTTTCTTCGCCGCTTCGAAATCGGAGGTGACAATGACCGAGACCTTATCTCCTCCGATTTCCTTGGTCACTCGTTCCGTAACTTCCTTCTTTAGGCCACCGATCGCAATTCGAATCGTCATCTCTATGACTCCCTTCCTAATAGCACACATAGATACATCGTGATAAAACCGACTTCAGCCCCAGTGATCGTGGACGCGTCAAAGGGGAACATCGTCCTTGCGACCTCCACCAAGTCCAAATGGCGATCCGCCACTTCCTGAACGCTGGCCGGGATTTCCACGACCGGTTCACCCCGGCCGATGCGAGCGCAGGCCATGGCGAAATGGGTGATGAATGATCCCGCATTGCCTTCCGTGAGTTCAATGCCATGTTCGCTTGCGAATGAAGTTGCTTTCTGAAGGACGTATCGGCGGATCTGATCTGTGATTTGACCAGATGTCACAAGGATGTCTAATCTCTCTAACAATGTGTCATCCATAACTGCGTTCTCCTCTTGTTCGTTGCGATACAACGGTGTTCAGTACCTAGGAACTCGGCGTCCCGCCAGAACTTCATCTTGAATCTGGTTGATTTGCTGCATATCGAGCTGAACCATCAGATTCGCAAAGATGTCGTGATCCGCCTTACGAACGACGATAGCAGCTTCCGTCGCATCGTCCTCGTTCACATTCAGTGGGTACATGTAGATTGGACCAGATTTTCCGAAGCGGCGCTCGACTTCATCACTGTTCCAGACGGCTGCGTCAATCGTCCCGTTCGCAAGTTCGTCCAGAATCTGCATGTATGGTAGATTCACGTATTCAACTTCCTTGCCTTCACAGAGATCGTACGTCAATGTCCTCTGGTCGAATGATGAAACGTCAATACCGACTCTCATCCCGGAACGTATCTCCTTATCCGCTTCGTCTCGAACTAGCAGCGCATGGGCACCCACGTACGTGACGGGTCCAAAAGAATGAAGTACGCTGACGCCAAACTCCTTGACCGCGAGCTCAGCCGCCCGCCTCGACATGACCACTAGGTCGTAACGCCCGCCAACCAATGCCACAATACGGTTGGTCCCACCACGCATATAGGATAAGTGAAAGGGGATGTTCCGCTTTTCAAAGACTGCATATAGACCAGTCGCCAATCCTTCGTTTCTGCGTGAATACGGTAACGGCATCGCCCCCATCAATGTTGACATCCCCGCAAATTCCCAAAGCTTTGTAAAATCCAAATCCAACAAGTACGTACCCAGGTGTCCTCGCGATTCAAGGCGCACCGCCTGTGCTTCAACCAACAGTTGAATGGCGCTTTGAACCGTTCCTCTTCCAACTTCACACTTCTGAGCAAAATCCTGAATCCTCGGAATGCGCGAACCAGTCTTGTAAGTTAACAATTCTCTCGAAATTTTGGTTACCGCCATCCCGTTTTTGCTAAACAATATTTCTTCCGCCATGTGCACCTCGCAGAATACAGAATACTGTTTTTTGGTTTATTATACTGTATCATATCACTCGTTGGAATATGCAATTTATTTGGCAAACCCAGATCATCGTTTGCATATTGTCACTATTTACCTATTCCCTTAACGTCTAGTGGATTTTCAGGAGAGTTTGGAGGAACGCAGATGAAGGCTATTTTCTTTGACATTGATGGTACGCTCATCGCTCCAGATGCAGATATGATCTCCCAAGCCGTAAAAGCGGCCGTAGCGGAACTACAATCAAACGGAGTCATCCCGATCCTCGTATCCGGGAGACCCCCTTTTGCGATTCAGCCTGTGGCCCAAGAACTGTCCATCCAAACGTACATCGCGTTCAATGGTGGGCTAGCCGTGGACAGAGGCAAAGTGGTCTACCATCATCCTATCCATCGCGAAACGGTAGACGCGTTTGTCGAACTCGTTAGACAAATGGGCCATGCCATCGTGTTCCCGGGTCTGAACGGTTACTTTACGCCTGACGAGAATACGGCTATGTGGGGAATCATCGTTGACTTGTTTAAACGCACGACACCGGTTGTCGCGCACGAGTACTGGAAGGAACACGACGTTTATCAGATTGAATTAATTTGCGATCCGGACCAAGTTGGTCATTATCATAATGAATTCAGTCAGGAGCTGCGATTTTATTCTTGGCATATTCACAAGAATGCCACCAACGTAAATCCAGTGAACAATTCAAAGGCCACTGCCATGACCAAAATATTAGACCATCTCGGAATTCCTTTGGCAGACTCTGTAGCCATCGGCGACGGGCCAAATGATGTTGAGATGATCCGAACGGCGAACATCGGTATCGCGATGGGGAACGGTTGCGATCCATTAAAGCGCTCTGCCAATTATGTCGCCGAAAGCGTCTGGAACGACGGTGTTGTTCAGGCACTCCGCCATTTCGATCTCATTGCAAAGTAACGATATGCAGGAACAAGCGCCTGTTTGGCTGTCAGCAAACCGCTCGTTTGGACACCAGCAGCCAGACCTGTAGACCGTTCCAAACATGAAATGAGCTGTCGCCAAGAGGAAACCGCCACAGCTCATTTCATGAAACCTTTGCGATCATGATGTTCAGTGTTTTTGACGATTTTCAGATGAAAGGAGGTCACTCGTGCATGGTTGACCGCACCACTCGTTCATACGCGGTATGCCAATTCGGCAACACTTTTCGCATCGCTACAGGTTGAAAAGTCTCCTTACTGACGACGACGTGGGAGGACGTGCCCGCGACGCACAATGCGCCGTGTTCGTCCACGATCTCATAACCATAGACAACTTTTACGCCGTTGTACTCGATGACTCGCGTCTTCACCAACGCGTTTTCGCCATATTTTAACGGCCGCTTATATTGCGCATGGACGTCCAGCACGGGACAGAAATACCCATCGTCCTCCATATCCACATAGCGTAGTCCCAAATCCTCAACTAATTTGGTTCGTCCGATCTCAAACCAAATCAAATAGTTCGCATGATAGACGACGCCCATCTGGTCTGTTTCTGCATATCGAACTTCAATCTCAGTCTCTGAAACCATCGTTGTTCTCCTTTGAACGGTATACCTTTTTTCTCTCCAAACACATACATGCGCACGCGGTCGACCGCAAATCTAGCAGATAAGAATTCTGTGAGGACATCAATTCAGGATGTTGACTGATCCAACTGCAGCCCTGACCTAAATCTAATCATGGGCAGTCGTTGGACGCGATGCGTTGACGCAACGGCAGCCATGCCAACACGTCTTGTATCTTTCGATCCCAGTATCCCCATTCGTGCTCGCCGGCCTCTTCTTGATATGTGAAATCAAAACTGGTTTGTTCACACTGTCGCTTAAATGTGAGATTGTCCTCGTACAAAAAATCCTCCGTGCCAGCAATCGCTTGGTCGCCAAAAATGAGGTGATAGTCCGGGATTGGTGGGTCCGCCCTGGCGATCTTCATAGAACCTGACAGACTGGCTGCGGCGGCAAACTTGTCGGGATTGCGCAAGGCGAGTTTGAAGGCGCCGTACCCGCCCATCGACAGCCCGGCGACAAAGTTATCTTCTCGATCCTCCGACAAGTGAAAAAAGGAGCGAGCAATGGACGGGAGTTCCTCGCTGATAAACGTCCAATACTTGCCGCCAAACTGCATGTCAGCGTAAAAACTGCGGTGAACCTGCGGCATGACTACAGCCAACCCCATCGAGGCGACATATCTCTCAATCGACGTTCTGCGAGTCCAAATGGTATCGTCGTCGGAAAGACCATGGAGAAGATAGAGCGTCGGATGCTTGCTTCCATAGACAATGTTGCTCATCCCAATCTGTGCGGATGTCTGCTGGGGCAAAATCACCGTCATCGAGGTACTCAATCCCAATGTTTCCGAAAAAAAGTTACAGGTCACAAGTGCCATGGTGCTCCCCCTAACGTCAGTCGATTCGGCAAGCTGAGTTCAAACACAATAGTGCTCAATTCCGCATCGGGATCGATTTTCCTTTCAAACGAGAGCGCTCTGTCGGATCTTGCCGGGTTCTAACTTGCGATGATATGATCCTTCAGTGGACCATTTTGTTCCATATGGGGAGGTTCCGCATGACTACGGCATGCCTGTTTAATCCATATGATCCGGCTTTTCTTCAAGACCCCTACGCAACCTATCGAGCACTGTTAAGTCAATCCCCACGCCTCAAACTGCCAGAAAACTTTTTGCAGGAATCGGTGCCTAATACGGATGATTGGTGCTTATCAGGCTACGCCGATGTTTCACTCGCACTTCGCGATAGACGGTTCGTCCGCGAGTGGGATAACGCGAAGCCGGCTGGCCTTGGTACAACCGCTAACCCTCGGCCTGAACCGCCCCCGTTCATCAAGGAATTTCTATCAGGAATGAACAGTACGATGCTGTTTCGAGATCCACCCGCACACACTCGCCTGCGCACGCTGATCAATAAAGCGTTCACCCCTGTTGCTATTGAATCTTTACGTCCGCGGATCACGGACCTCGTCGACTACTTACTGCAACCGTTCATGTCTGGTTCACAAATGGATTTGATTGGCGATTTTGCTCTGCCACTGCCGGTGATGGTCATTGGCGAAATGCTAGGTGTGGCGGTGACGGATCGGGATGTATTCAAATCCTGGTCCATCCGGATAGCCCGTGCCTTAGACGCTACCCTAGCCAGTCCACAGGTGCTGCAGGAAGCCGCCGAGGCCTATCGGGATTTGTCGCTGTATCTCAAAGACGTGATCGCGGAACGGCGCCAAAACCCGCGCGAGGACATTTTGACGAACTTGATTCGAGCAGAAGAAGACGGACAGCGCCTGAGCGAACAGGAGCTATTGTCCAGCTGCGTACTGCTGCTGATAGCAGGACACGAGACGACCACCAATTTAATTGGCAATGGGTTTTGGACGCTGCATCACCATGCCTCTGCCCGTGACCTTTGGGCGAATCACCCTGAATTAGGTCCAGCGGCCGTCGAAGAAATTCTGCGCTTCGAGCCACCTGTGCAGCGGACGATGCGCTACGTGTCCGAGCCCGTTCAGTTGGACGACGTGGGCTTGCAACGAGGTGACAGCGTCTATCTGCTCTTAGCAGCAGCCAATCGCGATCCGTCTGTTTTCCCAAACCCCGATTCGTTTGATATCACACGCAAGCCGAATCGGCATCTGTCCTTCGCCGCTGGGATCCACTTCTGCCTCGGGGCGCCGCTCGCTCGACTCGAGGGTGACATTGCACTCACCCGGTTAGCGCAATCGAGCTTAGTCGTCGACACCGAAGTGCCAGCCTGGCGCAATATGACCGTTTTCCGTGGACTCGAACAACTGCCCGTTCACGCTGAATGAGTCAGTTCATCGAATGAATCTAGATATAACGCAGAAACCACGGATCGACTGATCCGTGGTTTTGATGGATGAAATTAGAGTTTGTCAGCACGTAGCCCCGCACGATCCCACGATCAACCGTAGTATACGGCACAGGTTTTCGTCTGGCTGTAGAAATCGAGCGCGGCCTGGCCCTGTTCGCGGGTGTGTGAGCTCGACATTTTCATGCCTCCAAATGGTGCTTGGTACTCGACGCCTGACGTTTCCAGATTGACGCGGACCATGCCCGCCTGCGCTTCATCAAGGAACCGCATGCCCGCGTGTAAGTTTTCCGTGAAGACGGAGGCTGAAAGACCGTAGACCGTATCGTTGCAAACCGCGATGGCTTCGTCGAAATCGCGCACGGGCAGCAGCGTCATGAGCGGCCCGAAGACCTCTTCCTGAACGAGCGGGTGTTGGACGCCAACGCCATCGACTACGAGCGGAGCGACATAGTACCCACTTGCCGGATTCACCTGCAGCCTCGCCTGTGCGACCTCGTTGGCTTCACGGAGGGCCACATCGACGAACGCCGAGACCTTCTCGAACTGTGCGGCAGATGCGACCGGTCCTAAGTAAGACTTCTGATCTAGCGCGGACCCGACATACAGCTCGTTCACCGCATCCCGCAGAGCCGCGACGAATCGATTATAGATCCCCGCCTCCACGATCACGCGACTGGTCGCAGTGCACTTCTGCCCGGCGGACGTAAATGCACCGCTTACCACTGCTGGTACGGCGATATCGAGATTGGCATCCGCAAGCACGACGGCCGCATTTTTCCCGCCCATCTCAGTCTGGTACTTGATGTTTCTGCGCGCCGCCTGCTCACCCACTTTCAGTCCGGTCTGGGTCGATCCAGTAAAACTCACCGCGTCCAGTGGCACTTCGTCCATCAGCGCCTGGCCGACGACACTCCCCTGTCCGATCACCGTGTTGAGCACCCCTGCCGGCAGTCCGGCGTCAACCAACACCTGCGTCAGCGCGGTCGCGCTCAATGACGCGTTTTCAGCTGGTTTCCACACGATTGTGTTCCCGCAAATAAGGGCGGGCGCAAGTTTCCATATCGGAATGGCGATCGGAAAGTTCCACGGTGTGATCAATCCAACAACACCAAGTGGCACACGTTTCGTATATTGCAACACCTGCTGCTGGCTAGCCGGGATCACCGAACCGAATGCACGAACACCTTCAGCTGCATAGTAGCGCAGGAGATTGATTCCGCGCTTCACTTCGCCTTTCATCTCCGTGATGGGTTTCCCCATCTCCGAGCTTGCGAGATGAGCCACTTCCTCTGCGCGCGCTTCGAGCAACTGCGCCGCCTTCAGCAGCACTTCACCACGTGCGCCAGGCGTCATACTCGTCCACTTCGACAGAGCTGCAACTGCTGCATCCCCAGCTTGCAACACGTCCTCCTTTGCAGACAGATGTACCAGGCCAACGGTTTCCTGCGTGTTCGACGGGTTCGGAACGACAAGCTCACCCGCCGTTGGCGTCATCCACTCGCCGCCAATGTAGTTCCTCGACTCCATTTGATCAACCTCCTGTTGCCACCCGCGCGGGAAATTTCGTCATCACGTTGTTCAATATCGCTTCCAATTGCTGATAGTGTTCCGGCGTCACTGGTACAATTGGTGCCCGGACTGTCTCTCCTGCAGGGAGTCCCATGATCTCCATACCCACTTTGATCAGAGACACCGCATAGCCTTGCCGCTGTTTGCGAATGTCGTTGATTGGCAACAACGCTTCGCGGTAAAGTTCGTCGACGAGTGCCTCATCACCCTGTTCTAGCGCCGTGTAAAACATCCGCGAGATGTGCGGAATGTAGTTGGAGATAGCAGATGAGTAGGAGCGGAAACCCATTGCCCAATACGCTGGCATGGTCACCTCTGCGAACGGCATCCCGTTAAACCAGCTCAAGCGATTGCCAATATTCTTAATCAACTCGATATTCTTTTCCATATTTCCATAGCCGTCTTTGAATCCCTTAATTTGCGGTATTTGCAGCAGTCGCCGCATGGTTTCCAGCGCGAAGACGGCAGTGCCGCGTTGATAGATCACAGCGTCCAACTCTGTGCTTTCCGTAATCAATTTGTAGTAGTTGTACAGACCCTCTTGTTCGCCTTCCACTAAATAGGGTGGCATTACGAGATATCCGTCGACGCCAATCTGCGCTGACAGTTGGGCCTGTTCCAACGCTTGAGCAATGTTTCCTCCGACGCCAGAGAAGACAGGGACGCGTCCATTTGTCACCTGTACCGCCAATTGTAAAATCGATTGATACTCCTCGATGCTAAGAGACTGGAATTCTCCAGAACCGCATCCTATGAAAATGGAGGATAGTCCTTCATCGAGCAGAAATTGAATGTTCGCCTCTAATGCCTGCTCATCAATCTGTCCGTTGCGTCGAAACGGTGTAATCGGAAACCCGAGAATGCCGGATGGCAACGCATTCTTGTTATTCAATGTCGCCCTGTTTTCTGTCATTCGCGTTCACTCCACTTCCCAAGATTTTTTCGCGCACAAAGCTTAGGTGTCGGTACATCTCGGCAAACGCCTGATAAGGGTCATGTTTCACCAGGGCTTCGTAGATGGCTGTGTGATGCCGTACCGTCTTCTCGCGTTCCCTGAACTTGATGAGCTTGTCGGTTCGATCGTGTGTGAGGAGCAGCGAATCGATCATACCTTCCACCACTGGGTTGTCTGCGCTGATCGCGATCAACCTGTGAAACTCCTTATCCACATATCCGTAATCTTCGTCTGTATAGTTGGAAATCGCGTCAATGGTAGCCTTCAGTTTCGCCAACTGAGCATCTGTGATTTTCTCGGCTGCCATGGTGACAAGCCCCAGCTCAAGCGTCATCCTCGCCTCGATAATCGCTGGCAAATTGTCGACGGCGAGAGCGAGCATCACCCGAAACGGCTGACTGCCAACCTTGTAGTTGAAGTACGTGCCACCTCGCGTTTTCCGGCGAATGACTTCCATCGTCTCCAGCGAGCTTAAAGCTTCGCGAAGTACGGGTCGACTGACATCCAGCAGTTCAACGAGTTCCATCTCGGAAGGTAGTTTGTCTCCAGGTTTCAACTGTCCATCCAAAAGCAATTGAACGATCCGCTCCACCACTTGTTTCGACAGCGTATCGCGGCTGACTGACTCGACCACAATCGGGTGTGGTTGCTCTGCCATGACATTTGCCTCCTACACAGCAATTAACGTTTAATTTGTAAGACAATTATACAATACAGGTCCCCGGTAGCGACACGATCGTGAATTATTTTGCATGAGAGACATCGGTGGTGGCTGTCCGTGAAGATTTACCCGAGCCCATGCGCGGCAGTGTCATCGTCACAACGACACCAATCAACGTAAAGATGACCAAACTATAGAAGCTAACCGACGAATTCGCGACGGTGGTCAGCCATCCGACGAAGAATGGCCCGACAAACCCGCCGAGATTCCCTAATCCGTTGATGAGTCCGCGTTCGGCCGCCGCTGTATCCGCGTCCGACAGCATCGGCGGGATAGTCCAGAACACACCGGACGGTGAGTGGAGGAAAAAGCCGCAGCCAAGAATGAAAACAAAGGACAGCCAGACATCCCCTTTGAACCAGGTCGAAAGCACCAGACACACCGCAAAGCCAAATAGCCCAAAAGCGGTCCAAAACCGACTATTACCACGACGATCCGCCCATAGAGCGAGAGCGAAGCATCCGATCATCGAAACGATATTTGGCAGCGCACTGAGCAGTCCTACCATACCAATACCAGTATGTGTGAGATTTTCGATGGTAGTCGGTAGCCACATCGAAAATCCGTAAATCCCGACGGCCATGCAAAAGTACACCACAATCAATTTCCAACTGTTTGGCTGCCTCAACACGCGCTGCATGACCTGCAAATTCATGTTTGCTTGCGGCACAAGTTTTTTCTCCTCGGCCAACTTAGCAACGATGTAATTTCTTTCCGCCTCTGAAATATGCTTGTCATCTTCCGGGCGATTGCTGATGAATGGCAGAAAAATAGCAAGCAGTAGAAAGGACAGGCAGCCTTCAATAATAAATAAGGCCCGCCAGTTACTGAACGTCATGATCCAGCCACCCAATGGACCGCCGAGAAAACCCGCAATCGGTCCATTCATCAAAAAGAAACCGTTTGCACGACCTCGTTCCTCACGCGGGAACCACCTGGTCAGGATGATCAAAATCGCCGGGAATAGACCACCTTCAGCGACCCCCAGAAGAAAGCGACTCGCCAGTAACTCCCACCAATTCTGAGCCAGTCCGGACAGCATCGCAACCAAGCCGAAAATGACAACCGTCCACGCCACATATGCTTTGGCGTTGCGACGTTCCGCTATAATGCCGCCTGGGACCTGTAAAAACAAGTAACCAATAAAGAAGATGCCAGATGCAAGTCCTGAGAAAGTCGTAGTCAGCGAAAGGGATTTGCTCATGCCGCCAGCCATTGCATAACTGATGTTGGTTTTATCAAACGCGGCCACCACATAGATCAAAACGACTGCCGGGATGATGCGAACCCACCGAGATTTTGGGACGGAAGCTGCTGTTAGCGTTTTCAATGACATCGCTCCTTATGAGAATGGGCCGAAAGGTGTTTCACATTCGCCTTTCGGCCACATCCCATGGATGATTAACCTGCAAATTCCACCAAAGCCGCTAGCAGCGCTTTGATGTATCCAATCGAATAGGCATAGCCGATGTTTGAGTAATTCCATTCGATGCATGTATGCGGCCAATGGGGATTTGGTTCTGTATTCACGCCTTCCATGATCGGAACGTGATCTGGATTGATACAACCGTCGTAACCGACCTTGTGCAACTCCAACAGCAATCTGAACATGTTCATGTCGCCATCGTCTAAGAGCGCCTCTTCAAACGCGCCAGCAGTAGGCAAGCTGCCGCGGACGTTGCGGAAATGCACCAAGAACAACTTTCCCTTGCGCCCATAATGGTTGATCTCGTTGAGTACCAACGAACTTCCGCCCTCTTCAGCACGCGTCCCGATGCAGTATACATACCCCACGTGTTTGCTTGGGAACGCATCGATGACCCGGTGGTACCCAAGCCCTCCAAAAGCCGTGTCGCGGTTCGGTACGTCGGATGGATGCAGTCCAAGGAGTACATCGCTTTCCTCTGCAGTTGGCACCAGTTTTTCATAGGCAGCACAGAAATGCTTCCACCAATTTTCCTGTTCTTCGTATGTTGGTGTACTGTGACTATCCTTCATAAAGCCAAGGCTCTCACCGCGGGAAACTGCGCCCCCCCGCTGCATCGCCGGGTACGATTTAGTCAGGTACGGGAACGTATCGCCTTCAAACCGCTGGCGGACGATCTTGATACCGGCTTCGCCAAACACGCGAACGGCGTTCACAGCATTGTCCAGTTCCTTCTCTGCACCTGGCCCATCCTGCATGAAGTTGTTTGTCAAATCCGGAAGCGTGACACGGTTCATATCCATGCCAAACGAACGCACCCGACGTTTCAGTTTCAACACTTCATCCAGATCCGGGAATCCTTGCTCCTGCACGCCAACGAACGATGACCCCTTGCCAAAGTCGATGCAGTCCACGCCGAGTTGACACAACTGCCGCAGATCCCTATCTGCCAAATCCGTGCGATTGGTCGTGATCGAAACCTTCATCACCATATGCCTTCGCTCCTCAACGTCTTTATCGGAAGGGTGACCGCCTTTCGAAACGATCTGTAATCGCTTTCAGTCAACTCCTTCAGACACAGTCGAATCGTAGTTCTGAAATGGCCACTCCTAATCTGCTCATATTGTATGACAAATTAATTTATAAATCAATACAGATAATTCCGAATGGAGTGTGGTGCTAGATGAGGGTTCGAGTCACCATCTATCAGCAACACTGCCACCTATAGGTCCCTCATCTAGATGACCACAGTGTCCATCACTTGTTAGACACTTGCGTGCTCGTCAGTCCGGCTCGAAGCGACGATGTGCAGGTCGACGAATACAGCGTTCTCCAGCACGTAGTCGAGTGGATTCTTCTTCATTCGCGCAATCCATCCCTTTGGTTTGACCGGCTGCCCAGCAACTAACTGAGACACCTGTAGTTCCTGTGCCGTCCGCACGATCGTCAAGCCGATGTTCTGACCCACAGCTGACCGCGTGATGAAATGGGCGCCAAATTGTTCGCTCAACCCCTGTATTTTCGCCAGATCGCGCTCATCCTGCTGCGTCATACATTCGTTCCCTAGGACCACAAGCACCCAAAGTTCTGCCTTTAATCGATCAGCAATCCGCCAACCACGCCGAATCAGCTTTTCCGAATGCGGTCGATGATTCACGCAGACTAATATGCGCTCGCGTGCCATATCCGGGCCGAATCCTTCTTCGCGCGCACGATGCATGCGTTGATCCACATCATCGGCGACTTCCAACAACGCCAACTCACGTAGGGCAGCTAGATTGGCCGTCTGAAAAAAATGGTCGAGGGCGCTCTCAATCTTATCTCGGGCGTAAATTCTCCCCTTCACCAGGCGATGCTGAAGCGTTTCTGGCGTAACATCAATCAGCTTAACTTCACGTGCTAACTTCATGAACCAGTCCGGAATCCGCTCCCGCACCTTAACTCCTGTGATGTGCTCCACTTTGTCATGTAAACTTTCGAGATGTTGAACGTTGACTGCCGTAACCACATTGATGCCCTGTTCCAAGAGATACTCAATATCCTGGTAGCGCTTCTCACGAGGGCAACCTGGCAAATTCGTGTGCGCTAACTCGTCTACCAAGACAATCGATGGCTTTCGCCTGACAATAGCGTCAACATCCATCTCCTCATAAAATCGCCCATCGAGTTCGATCCGCTTCCTCGGAACCACCTCTAAATCCCCAATTTGTTCGACCGTTTCAGAGCGACCGTGCGCCTCAATGAGGCCAATAACGACGTCCCACCCACGACCCCTCCAATCGTGTGCATCATTCAACATCTTGTACGTCTTGCCGACGCCAGGCGCTGCACCGATATAAATCGTCAATCGCCCGCGCAAACGGGGGTAGAGTCCGGGGTCACTTTGTCCCCCCACCGACTTCACGACCCGAAATGTCGATCCTGGCAAGTCCCGCCACCCAACAATACGGAGGTCGGTGTACCGAAGGTTCCTCAACAAATGACGAACCGGATTGTCCTTCCATAGATACCGCCACTTGTACCGCGAGAGCGGTTGCCCAATGACGACTTGGGTGACGTTTAACCGCTCTGCAACATCCTTTACCACGGTCCCGATTTTCCTATCGTTGCGCGGCTCAACAATCCACTCAGCCTCGAGCCGCTCTGCGAACTCGCGAAGTTTGTGCAAATTGGTTCGATCGCGTTCAGAGAGTAAATGGACAGCGGTGTTCGGTATGGTCAGCACATACATATCTGCTTTCATCCGAATCGCCATTCGATGTCCGCGTTGAATCAGTTGAACGGCTCTCGCGTAGTGGTTGACGCAGACCATGATCACTTCTTTAGCCCCGACGGGACCCGGGATTTTTCTCCGCGCATAAGACCTCTGCAATCGTTCGTCGACGTCCTCGGCAACCATCCGCAAAGCTAGTTCTCGCAGTCCAGAGAGATTAGACTTCCGAAAAAAGTTTCGCAGTGCCTGAACGACCTTGTCATTCGGGTAAATACTCCCGTCCCGCAGTCGCTGTCGCAATGTCTCCGGCGTGACATCGATGACAGACACTTCGTCCGCCCGTTTGATCAAAGACTCGGGAACCAGCTCACGCACTCGAACCTTGGTGACCGCTTCCGCCTCTTCGTGGATGCCTTCGATGTGTTGCACGTTGACCGCAGTGAGCACAGAAATTCCTTGATCTAACAAATACTCCACATCCATATACCGCTTGGGAAAAAACGACCCGGGTGCATTACTGTGCGCCAACTCGTCGATGACCACGATATCTGGGCTTCGTTCGATAATCGCCTCTAGATGTACTTCTTCAAAGACCCTGTTGTGAAACCGAATGGTCTTTCTCGGAAGGATCTCGAGCCCTTCCAGCTGTCTGGCAGTTTCCGGCCGATCATGAACGTCTACGTAACCAATGGCGATATCCACTCCGCGCTCCTTCATGGAAGCCGCTTCACGCAGCATGGTGTAGGTTTTTCCTACACCAGGTGCTGCTCCAATCAATATTTTCAACTGACCTGGATGGCTGCCAAACGGATCTGCAGAATTCGCTGCCACACAGGCTCCCCCTATCGTGAAAGGCGCTGCTCAATCGCCAAGTTTACTTGTAGCACGTTGATCATGGGCTCTCCCCAAATCCCGAGGACGGGGCGCTGCTCATATTGATTGACCAGATTGTGCAAATCATCCTCGCTGAGCCCCGATTCCTTCGCTATTCTTGGAACTTGAATCAGCGCGTCCTGTACGGAGATATCCGGATCGAGTCCTGACGCAGACGACTCCACCATATCGGGTGGAATCGCCGATACAGGGGTTCCAGGATTCTGCTCTTCCACCCTTTGTATGTTTTGCTTCACCTCAGACAACAGTGCGGGATTGGATGGCCCCAAGTTCGATCCGCCTGATGCGTTTGCCGCATAGTTCACAGCGGAAGGCCGCGGATGAAACAGCGCTGCGCTCGTCACGTTTTGAGCAATCAGCTCGGAACCTACCGCATGCCCGTGCCACTCAACGATGCTGCCTTTCGCTTGAAACGGAAACAGCAAATTCCCAACGCCGGTGACAACAAGTGGATACACGAGTCCTAACAAGATGGCGAAAGTGAGCGTAAAGCGAATGGACCGCCAGAGATTCACCATGATGAAAACCCTCCTTTTCATCGATCGAACAGCTCACTAAATGCTTGCAATCCCCAACGCGGTGAGCAACAGGTCGATCACCTTGATTCCGATAAAAGGCGCAACCACGCCGCCCATTCCGTAGACGAGCAGATTTCTAAGCAACATGTTCGTCGCGCTCATCGGGCGATATTTGACCCCCCGCATAGCCAGTGGAATGAGCAGTGGAATAATGATCGCGTTAAAGATCAACGCCGATAAGATGGCACTATGTGGACTCGTCAAATGCATTACGTTGAGAACCCTAAGTGCTGGGATCATGGTTACGAAAATGGCTGGGATGATGGCAAAGTACTTTGCCACGTCATTCGCAATCGAAAAAGTGGTAATGGCACCTCGCGTGATCAGAAGTTGTTTCCCGATGGAGACAACCTCAATCAACTTTGTCGGATCGGAATCCAAATCGATCATGTTGCCCGCTTCTTTCGCTGCCGTCGTGCCGGTATTCATGGCTAGCCCGACGTCCGCCTGTGCCAAAGCAGGTGCATCGTTTGTACCGTCACCCGACATCGCTACCAACTTCCCCTGCTCCTGCTCCTCCTGAATCAGACGCATCTTGTCTTCTGGTTTCGCCTCCGCGATGTAATCGTCGACTCCTGCTTCTTTGGCAATGGTTTTAGCTGTCAGTGGATTGTCGCCTGTGCACATCACGGTTTTAATCCCCATCTTGCGAAGCTCTTGGAACCGCTCCCTCATCCCAGATTTGACGATGTCCTTGAGGTAGATCAACCCGTAAATGTCGGTGTCCTTCACGACCGCGAGGGGCGTGCCACCCTCTTTTGCGATTCGCTCTGTCATCTCATCTAAGTCGCCCGGAATGGTGCCGCCGTGCTCGACGACGTTCCGTTTGATTGCATCGACTGCACCTTTGCGGACCATGCTGCCGTCAGGCAAATTGAGGCCACTCATGCGCGTATCGGCGCTAAACTCGACATTTTCTGCTTCGGTGTAGTGCTCTCGCACCAATGCCACGCCCAGCTCTCTACCCAAATCCACGACAGAGCGCCCCTCCGGTGTCTCGTCGAACAGGGAGGCCACGACCGCAGTCTCGATGACCTCCTTTTCGGTGTGTGGCCCAACCGGCAGAAATTCACTCGCCAGGCGATTGCCGATAGTGATGGTGCCGGTCTTGTCGAGAATCAATGTGTTGACGTCGCCAGCGGCTTCCACCGCTTTGCCTGATTTCGCGATCACGTTAAATCGAATGACGCGGTCCATTCCTGCAATGCCGATGGCAGACAACAAGGCGCCGATGGTCGTCGGGATCAAACAGACGAGCAAAGCAATCAGCGTCGCGATATCGATCGAATGGTGTAGATAGCGTGCCATAGGCTCTAACGTGACGACGACGAAGAGAAAGATGATGGTCAACCCGGCCAGCAATACGGACAATGCTAGTTCGTTCGGGGTCTTCTGACGACTCGCGCCTTCCACCAGGCCAATCATCCTGTCCAGAAATGATTCACCGGGATCGACCGAGATTCGAATCACCAATTCGTCAGATAGCAGCTTGGTTCCCCCGGTCACAGAGCTAAAATCACCACCGGCACCGCGAATCACGGGGGCAGATTCGCCAGTGATCGCCGATTCGTCGACGCTTCCCAGGCCCTCAATCACATCCCCATCCGCTGGAATCATTTCGTTCGCCGCGACGCGCACGACATCGCCTCTGTGCAACATCGATGCAGGTACCACTTCGTACAATCCATTGTCGAGACGGCGGTTGGCCATCAGGTCGGTCTTAGTTTTCCGGAGGGACTCAGCTTGCGCTTTCCCTCGTCCTTCTGCCACTGCCTCGGCAAAGTTTCCAAACAGTATGGTCAAGAGCAAAATGGCGGTCACAATGAGGTTGTACCAGCGCTGGTTCGCTGGATAGTGGCCGCCGTACAGATTTGGGTCAAACGTCAACAACAGCGTCACGACAAATCCAACTTCCACGACAAACATGACTGGATTGCCCACAAGCATGCGCGGATCCATCTTGACGAATGACTCCCAAATCGCCCGTTTCAGGATGTCCCGTGAAATGACAAACGAACTTCGGCCCATTTTCAGGTCACCTTCTCCTTCATACGTCCCACAATGGCGTGTTTCACAAGTCTGCGTTCTCAAGAAAGCCACATCTGCAATTGCTCACCGATTGGACCAATTGCCAGAGCAGGAAAGAATGTCAGCGCTCCGACGATGACGAATACCGCGACAAACACACCACCAAAAGAGAATGTGTCTGTCCTCAACGTGCCGGCACTGGGCGGAATCACGGCTTTCGTTGCAAGCGACCCTGCGATCGCGAACATGGCAATGAGCGAAACATACCGCCCGAACAACATGACCAAACCTTCGGTGACGTTAAAAAACACGTTGTTCCCACTGAGGCCAGCAAACGCTGAACCGTTGTTTGCAGCCCCGGATGTATACGCGTAGAGCACTTCCGACACCCCATGCAAGCCGGGATTGAGAATCATCGAGGTACCCGCCTTTGTCGCCAAGGCAATAGCGGTGGGAACAAGAATGATAAACGGGTGCACGAGCATGGCAACCGTAGCGAGTTTGATCTCGCGCGCCTCAATCTTCTTGCCGAAAATTTCTGGTGTCCGTCCGACCATGAGTCCAGAGAGAAACACGGTGATCATGAGAAACATCAGAATGTTCAAGAGGCCGACGCCTTTCCCCCCGAAAATCAGATTGAACATCATGAACACGAGCGGAACCAAACCGCTGATGGGCATGAAGCTATCGTGCATCGCATTGACCGCGCCGGTCGTAAATGCGGTCGTCAAAGCGGCAAATGCACTAGATAACCCTGTCCCGAAACGCACCTCTTTGCCTTCCATATTCGCGCCCTTGATGCCAAGCGCGTGCTGCAAGAGCGGATTTCCAGCGGATTCGCCGGCGTAGATGATAAACGCGCCCAACACCATGACACCCGTCAGACAGACGTAAAGGACGACAGCCTGTTTTCGATTGCCAATGAAGCGACCGAACGTCCAGACAAGGGCGCACGAGATCACGCCCATCGCAACCATTTCAAGCACAGTGGTCCAGGCACTAGGGTCTTCAAAGGGATGAGCAGAATTGGCGTTGAAGTAGCCGCCTCCGTTTGTGCCTAACTGTTTGATGGCTTCCAAGGAGGCCACAGGGCCTCGCGCAATCGTCTGAATCTGTCCCTGAAGCGTGTGAACCACCTGTGCCCCCTGCAACGTTTGCGGAACGCCAAGCCCGATAAGCACAACAGCAAATACGATCGCTAGCGGAATGAGAAGCCGTGTGTGAATTCGAATTAGGTCGACCCAAAAATTCCCTATCATCGCAGACCGGTGTGCGACAAGGCCTCGCGGGAATGCAATAGCCGCCACAAATCCGGTCGCCGCGGATGTAAACTGAAGATATGAGATGGCACTCATCTGTGATAGGTAAGACAGGGATTGCTCACCCGCGTAGTTCTGCCAATTCGTATTCGTAATGAAACTAGCGGCTGTATTAAAGGCGAGATCCCAGCTCATTCCTTGGATGTGATCCGGATTGAGCGGAAGAAAGCCTTGAAGGCGAAGGATCCCATACACAAATAGCATCATGGTGAAGTTCACCAACATGAGCGCGCGCAGATAGGATTTCCAGTCCATTTGCACGGACGGATCGACCCCAACAATACGGAAGAGCAAGCCTTCCACTGGCGCACACACCTTGTCGAACACGCTCTTTTTACCACTGAACACTCGATAGATATACCCGCCCAAAGGAATTCCCAAGGCCAGGATGATGGCAATCACTGCTAAAATGCCAATCGAGCCAGCAATCGTCACACCAAGTCACTCCCCACTGTCGAAAACCACTCAGGTTTGCGCAGAAACTTTTAGAACTTCTCTGGATGAAAGATGACATAGGTTAGGTAGGCCATGAGCCCAACCGAAATCAGTAACAATACCCACATCTAGACCCCTCCTACGCTCTGTCAAAAACGCGAAACAAAACGATGAATAGACCAAATACGGCCATGTAAAGCAAAATCGCAAGAACGTCTCCCATGCGGCCACCTCTTCGCGTGTCTCTCGAACGTCGGCGCCGCGCTACGCCGCGCACCCTAGAAACGATTTGTCGTACACGGAGATTGTAGGCCCCTATCGCGTAAAAAATGGGGTGTAAAAGGAAGTCACAGACATAAAAAAACCGTAAAAAACGAGGATTACAGTTTCGAAACGGGTTATAAATGAAGTATTGTGGCGGAGGAATGGAGCTACTGATCATGCGAAAATCGACAAGACGAAAATGGCGAGTTCTCACTTCACACGTCACCACGTGGTCTATCCCTGACGACGCTGTCGTCGATTCTCGAAGCGACAGGAATGGTGTCTTGCCCTATCTCATCGTTACCTGTATGGTGGCAGGATTCACGGTTGTGTTTTGGAAAATCGGTTACGCGTTTACCTTGGTAAACCTGGCTCTGCTGTATCTGTTACCCGTGTTGATTAGCTCCGTCCGCTGGGGGTTTGGGCCATCTTTCTACGCTGCGGGCCTTGGCGTCCTCAGTTTTGACTACTACTTTATTCCGCCAATTCACCGATTCACAGTGTTCGATCTCCGATACTTCTTATCTTTCGCAGTGTATCTGGCCGTCGCCGTATTAACTGCGAGTTTGGCGGGGCAATTGCGCCAACGGGTGAAGGAAGCTAGGGAACGAGAAGCCATTACTTCGGCTTTGTACACATTGAGTACCCAGGTCGCCAAAAGCGGAGATTTGGACAGCGTATTGAACGAAATTATTCGCCATGCGTCGAACACGTTTGGCTTGTATGCAGCCATCATCTTGCCGGATGCATCAGGCAAACTTATCGTGAGGGCACAGGGAAGTGTTCAAAACCAAGGTGCTTCGACCACTGTTGAACCGCGCATCTCACGCTGGGTGTACGAGCATGGGCAAACGGCCGGCTTTGGCACGAATACGAACAAGGATGCATCGCTGCTGTACGTCCCTGTCAAAACGGAGTCGAAAATCTATGGAGTGCTGTGTGTCGGAACGGCACCACATGTGGGCATCGGTGCTGCAAATTCGCGAATTCGTGTCGTTCAGGCGCTAGCGGGTTTAGCGGCGGTTTGCATCGCGCGCATTCATTTTGAAGAAGAAGCCAAAATTGCGCACTTAACGGCTGAATCTGAACGGTTGCGCACGGCCTTGCTGGACTCCATTTCACATGAGCTGCGCACACCGCTCGCCACCATCTTAGGCGCGGTCACAGGCATGACGGAGAGTGCAGACGTCCTTTCCGTCGATGATCAACGAGAGCTCCTCCTCACCGTGCGCGAAGGGGCCATGCGGATGAACCGGTTGGTGACCAACCTTCTCGGAATGGTCCGAATGGAGAGCGGCATGCTTCGCCTGAAAAAACAGTGGTGTGATGTAGCGGATATCGTTGGGGTTGCACTGCGTCAAGTACAAGACTCACTCCAGAATCGACGTGTCGACGTCAACCTGCCGAACCACTTACCCGCCATTGCCGTGGATGACGTCTTGATCGAACAAGTGCTCGTCAATTTGCTCAGCAACGCCATCAAGTTTTCTCCAGATGAGAGTTTCATTCGCCTTGATTGTATGGAATACGACGGCATCTTCACGATCCGAATTCAAGATGAGGGGATTGGCATTGACCCCAGTGAGGCCGAGAAAATATTCGATAAGTTCTACCGTTCCAACAACGGAAAGAACATTCCTGGAACCGGTCTCGGGTTGGCCATTTGTAAGGGCGTGATCCAAGCGCATGGTGGGGAGATATTTGCCAGACCCGCAGAGGGTGCGGGCACTGTCGTTACCATCCGACTACCTGTTGACGATGCACCGGAAATTCCAGACGACGGCGTGTAAGTCAGACAATAAGGGGGGTTGGTCTTGGGGGCAAAAATATTAATTGTCGACGATGAAGCACAGATCCGAAAACTTCTTCGTGTGACGTTAGAGGCGCATGGCTTTACAACCATCGAGGAATCCACCGGCAAGAACGGCATTCTGCAGGCGAGCATGAGCAGACCCGATTTGATCATTTTAGACTTAGGGCTTCCCGACATAGACGGGACTGCGGTGCTATCTAAAATCCGCGAGTGGGCAACGGTCCCCATTCTTGTATTGACTGTACGAGATGATGAAGCAGGCAAAGTATTTGCCCTGGACCACGGCGCTGACGACTACATCACAAAACCATTCGGCATGGGTGAATTGATGGCGCGTATTCGCGTCGCTCTCCGCCATTCCGCCAATCAGCAAGACGAGCCAGTCCTTCACATCGGTCCACTAACCGTCGATCTCGCTCGTCGTCACGTAGAAAAGAGCGGTGAACAGATTCGACTCACGCCAATCGAATACGACCTCCTCAAAGTACTCGCAACGAATGCGGGTCGCGTCATCACGCATCGGCAGTTACTGAAACAGGTTTGGGGAGAGCAGAGTCCCGAAACAGCCAGCCATTATTTGCGCGTGTACGTGGGTCACTTGCGAAAAAAGATCGAGGACAACCCCGCTCAACCAAATTTGATTATCACAGAGCCAGGCGTGGGTTATCGACTCGTCGCTCCAAACTAGACCGAGAACGAACGCAAGTCCCCCCGGCCGCCACTTGAACACGTCCATCCGAGAGAACCGTGTTCAAGTGGTGTCGTTCGGTTTTCATCGCCAAGATGCCACTTTTCGTGTCGCTGGCGCGAACGAAGTGAGTTGCTGCACATTTTCGCAAAGGAAGCAAAAGATACTCTACGTGTAAATCAACGGTGAAATCGGTGGAGCCTAGAGACCACACGAACAAATTGATCGATATCCCCCGGATGGATGTCGCCTATGGTGCCGATTCGGAACGTCATCTGTTCCGTCAGTTTGCCCGGATAGATGACATACCCCTGATTCTTAAGCGACTCGTAAAACGCAGCAAACGAAAAATCAGCGCTCGGATAGAGAAACGAAGTGATGACCGGCGACTGCTGTGCTTTGGGGAGCAATGCGTGAAATCCCGCTGTGCGCATGCCGTCGACGAGCCGCGCTTGATTTTCGGCATAGCGCGCTGCTCGAGCGGGGATCCCTCCTTCGGTCTCGAGTTCCATCAAAGCCTGATGAAAGGCATGAACAACGTGAGTCGGCGACGTGAATCTCCATTTTCCGCCGTGTTCCTCCATGACCTTCCATTGGTCGAAGAGATCCAGCGAGTGAGAGCGCGCGCGACCTTCGCATTGTGCCAGAGCGTTCGTATTCGCGATAACGAACCCGAAACCAGGTACACCTTGAAGACACTTGTTCGCCGAACTGATTAAAAAATCGATCTGCAGTGCTTCGATGGAAATTGGCATACCACCGAAACTACTCATGGTGTCGACGATGACGGACCTTTCGCGCTGTTTGATCACGCGAACAACTTCCTCAAGCGGATTGACCATCCCGGTCGTCGTCTCGCAGTGAACGAAGGCCACGTGTGTAATGGACGGATCGGCATCGAGTCGTGCCGCTACCACCTTTGGGTCCACCGGATTCGTCTCGCCGAAGCTGTGGATATCAAATGGGATGCGTGCGGTTTTCGCAATCGTACTCATTCTTCGGCCATACGCGCCATTCTCCAATACGAGCAGTTTGCTATCGTCGTCGAGAACCGTCGTAAGAACGGATTCCACGACGTACGTTCCACTCCCTTGCAAGAGGACAGCCGTGTAGTGATCAGGTGTACACTCTCCGAGTTGAATGAGGCGTGATCGAATAGCTTGTGTGATTTCCTTATAATCGTCATCCCAGGTGCACCAGTCGCGCATCATCGCCTTGCGAACCCCCTCCGTTGTAGAGAGCGGTCCCGGTGTCATGAGTAGATACGGATTTTCATATGCGGTGTCAATCATCGCTGTATTCGCTCCTTTGAAATCCTCTCTAGTACGTGTTGCAAGCTGCTGTGGAGTCTTTCCATCGCGTCGTCGAGCTCTTCGTCCGAAATCACGAGAGGGGGTGACAAGGTCAGCGTAGAGCCACTAGATACCTTGAAGTTCAAACCGCGACGAAATGCCTCGTACATGATCCGCTCGGCGAACGACGCGCGGTCCATCTCGGGCATGTCCTTCAACTCTGCACCACAGAGGGCGCCGATTTGACGAATCTCTGCAAACACGTGGAATGCCTCCTGCATTTCTTGCAAGCGCGCTTTCATTCTCATGCCGATTTCATTCGCGCGTTGGCACAAATCCTCCCGTTCGACCGTATCGATCACGGCCAGTGCAGCAGCAGCTCCAACTGGCGTTTTTTCATGGGTGTAATGGCCAATGGAATACGACTTGGCATCATCCAATTCCCGTTTAACAAGTAATGCAGCGAGTGGAAAGACACCACCGCCGAGACCCTTGCCGAGGATGACCATATCGGGATCGAGATCGTAATGCTGATACGCAAACATGCGGCCGGTTCGCCCTAAGCAGGTAGCTGTTTCGTCGACAATGAACAACACGTTGCGTCGACGACAAATCTCTTGCACTCGCTCGTAGTACGCCTTCGGAGGAACTTGAACATCCGTGTTGCGGACGACCTCCATCACGACAGCGGCCACATCGCGTGTGGCGTCGAGAACGTAGTCCAGATAATCTGCACATCTCAAGTCACAGGTGTTTTTGCATTGCAACGGGCAGGTATTGGGCGCGCAGGGTGGGATATGCGTTGTCTCCGGGCCAAGCGCTCCGAGCCCAGCACGAAATTGCGCCTGTCCTCCGATAGATAGCGCACCGATCGACGCCCCATGAAACGAGTGCCACAGCGACACCATTCTCTGTTTGCCCGTGACGATCCGCGCCAGCTTGATAGCCGTATCCACTGCGAGGGTTGCGGCGGGCGCGAACAATACTTTGTTCAACCGATTGCCAGTCAATCCGACAAGCCGTTCGCCCAGTTGCACGGCACGTTCATTCGTATACCGCCTTGGCGAAAATGGAAGAGTCGTCAATTCCTCTACAACGGCGCGCACAACCGCCGGGTGGCCGAAGCCAAGCTGATGGACGTTGTTGCCGTGAAAGTCATAGAGGACGTTGCCATCGAGCGTACGCAGTGTGGAACCAGCAGATTGAGTAACCACATCCACACATGGACTAGACAGAGATTGGCTTAGAAATACCTGTTCGTCCCGCGAAAGTAAGGCGCGAGTACCCTCACTCAGCCCTTCGAGCCACGTACTGCGTAATTCGGAATCGTTGACGTCGCCTTCACGCCTGCGCCAGTTCTCGGTGTCCCTCACACGGACGACCTCCTGTCGCCAAACTTTGTTCAATCGCCACGATGGCGTCCGGAAGGTCGACAATGCGGTCGATCACGATATCAGCACCACGCTCCGTCATCTGCTCCATCACGTGTTTCTTCTTCAACTTCAAATCGCTTGGGTCCATCGCCACCACTTCGGTTTGGGAAAGGCCGAGTAGATTGCTTCCCTCGATGACGCCGACTGTCCACATCCCCGCATTGCGCCCCTCATCGATGTCGACGAGCGTATCTCCGACTTTGACGAGTTGGTCCATAGGGTAGATGCCAAGGCGCTTTGCGTTTTCATAGCACATCCATGGGGCTGGACGTCCAGCCGGAACTTCAGATGGAGTGACAACTACCTGTGGACGATAACCTGCCTCCATCGCGATTGGCAAAATGACGTCCATCATCGGTCGCGTATAGCCAGTGGTGCTGCCGATGTGAATGCCACCCGACGCCAATTGGTCGACCATGTCGACGACTCCGTCGATGGGTGCAGCAAAATCGCGTAAACGAAGCAAAAGACCTGTTTCGAGGTGGTCGTGAATGGCATCAATGTCCTTCTCAGTCGAGGGACGGCCGTGAGCCTTCTGGAACGATTCTTCTACGGAAGGCATCGCAAGAAGTTTTCGAATGTGATCCCATTTCGCGAGTCCCATATCCTGCCGAGCCGTGCTCAGTGGGACATCGACGCCAAACGCTTGAAACGCTTCAACAAGTCCGTAAATCGGTGCAAAGCAACCATAATCGACGACGGTGCCCGCCCAGTCAAAAATCACACCACGTATGCTCTTCGCTTGACGATTTTCCATAGTTATACTTCCTTTCGTGTGGCCATCTGATAGTGATATGCCGTGCTTCTCGGAGTTTCGATGCCCTCATCTCGTCGCGACGTGCGTCTTAAGAGCGGGATCCGAAATCCACCTGCGGTCAATGTAAGAACAATGGTCAAAACGCCTAGCATCACGACAGATAGCGCGGCGCCTTGTGCATAATAGCCGCGTTGAACGTACTGCACGATTTGAATGGGTGCGGTAGCAAACCCAGGCGGATACACCATCATCGTCGCTCCAAGCTCACCGGCTGAAAGTGCAAATGCCAAGCCGAATGCACTTTTCAAGGCAGGGACGAGCAAGGGCAGTGTCACCCGCACAAACGACCGAATCGGTGAAGCGCCCAGTGCCTGAGCTGCCTCTGTGTAACTTTGTGGGAGCCTGGTCAAGGCCGTCACTATCGTTCGATACGACGTCGGCAAAACGAGGGTCGTTTGTGCAAAGATGACAATGATTGGAGAGTTGCTGAAGTTCAGTCCACCGCTGTCGTACGCCAGTAACAGGCTCAAACCGATGACTACACTGGGAACGGTTTGGGGCAACGTGAGCACTGTGTCGTAGAGCCCCCGTTCAAACCCTCGTCGATTGGCGACCAACCACGCACCAAGCAGGCCGACCACAACGGAGAACACAGATACAATGGTCGAAATGACGAGCGTGGTGACAATCGAGCCCCAATCATCCCATTGCAGGCTCATAAACCAATGAAGCGTGAATGACGTCGGCAATACGGTTCCAACCCAGTTTTGGGCGAAACTAGACAACAGGACCACGGCAACAGGCAGGAAAAAGGCGATGGTGACGACAAGCGTCGTCGCGCTCCCAAACACTCGGGCCGACCCGCCCGTCGAAATCAGTGGCTTCGAATCAAGCGATAACCGTTGCAGCCTCTCCGAAAATCGTCTCTCCGCTCGACTGTAGAGAAGCCGGTAGACGAAATAAATCACGAGTACACACAGGAGCATGAAGAGCGCTTCCTGAGACGCGCCTGGCAAATCCAGGTTGATCATCGCCAGATTGTAAATCGATACAGGTACAGTTGGCGTGCGCTGCGATCCCAAGATCAGCAGGATGCCAAATTCATTTAAGATGAACAGAAAACAGAGAATTGCCCCAGCCGTGATCCCCGGCAGTGACAGCGGCAGCAATACACGCCGGAATTGTCGTATGCGCCCAGCCCCGAGACTTGAGGCGGCCTCGAATAGGGACGCATCCAACAGCTCGATAGATGCGAGAAGCGGACGAATCATAAAGGGCAAGTAGTACGTGACCTCTGCCAACACGATTCCAGTCTGGCTGTACAGAAAATCAAACGGAGGTTGCTGTAGATGGAACAGGTGCTGAATGCCGACTGTCACAGCTCCACGTGAACCATACAGATAGATCAGTGAGAATGCGACAAGAAATGAAGGGAACGCAACGATGAGTTCCATCGCCCGCAGCAAGAACCGCCTGCCTGGGATAGGAAACATTCGAAAGGCGATCGCAACCATAGTTCCAACCACTGCTGTTATCAAAACACTCACTAAGGCGAGGTGAAGGGACGAGACCAAACTAGCAAAGAAGCCCTCTTCCCTCCACAACTTACTGAATCCAGAGAACCAATCTCCGGCGGAACCGCTGAGCCGAGCCAAGGTCCATAGCGGGAACAGAAACAGCAGCACCATCACAAACATGAACACGACTCCGGGTACAGGGCGGCGCCATTTACTTGCACGGTACATGCATACAGTCCTCCAGGCTAAACGAAATCGCGACCTGTTTGCCGACATAGGGCTCTTCTCTCAATCGAGTAGAGGAAACGGTCATTGTCGGTCCCTCGCCTTTTGCCAATGCAACCTCAACGCGATGGGCGCCTCCGGACCATTCGACCGCTTTGACTGTCCCTGGCAATGTGATGTCGAGTTCTTCTGACAGGACGATGCGCTCGGGCCGGATATACCATTTGCCCACTTGGGACGAGTTTCCCTGACGTTGCGTGAGTCGCTGTGTAATCTCTGTCGGCACCTCATTCAAATCACCCAAGAACCGGGCGACAAACTCACTCGTCGGATGGTCGTAAAGATCGCTAGGATGCCCAAACTGTTCGATCACGTCATCGCGCATCATTGCAATTTGGTCAGAAAACGTCATCGCCTCATCGCGATCATGCGTCACGTAAATCATCGTCATTTCAGGAAAACGACGTCGCATTTCCTTCAATTCTTGACGCAATTCCACACGTAGATTGGCGTCCAGCGCACTCAAGGGCTCGTCTAACAATAAAACTTTCGGTTCCAATACAAGGCATCGTGCGAGTGCAACCCGCTGCTGCATCCCTCCGCTCAACTCCGACGGGTATTTGGCACGTGCACCCTCGAGGCGGACCATGCTGAGTACTCTGTCCGCCTTTGCCTTTGCGACGTCTTTTGGGATACGCCGTTCGCGAAGTCCAAAACAAACATTCTGTTCGACGGTGAGATGCGGGAACAACGCGTACTGTTGGTGAAGGAAGCCAATATCCCTCCGGTGAGGGGGCACTTTCGTGATATCCCGCTGAGCCATTTGAATGCACCCACTGGATGGCGAGACAAAACCAGCGATAGCCCTCAACAGAGTCGTTTTACCGCAGCCACTGTTTCCGAGCAGCGTAATGGCCTCTCCGCGTTTCACACGAAGGCTTATATCTTTCAACACGGCGTTTTTTCGGTAGGACACCGAGAGTCTGTCGACGACAATGCCATCGACTTCCGGCATCAAATCGTTAGTTCCCTGTAACACTGCCCTGCTTGCCATACGCATTTAATACCTCCGATTGCCACGTGGACTGCCACTGTGACTGGCTCTTGAGAACGTTGCTCCAGTTGATTGGAAGAACCTGTACCCCGTTTAGCATATTTTCAACCTGCTTGGCGTTCGCCGAGGTGGCAGGTACGTCGCTTCGCGCCGGCAAGCCGAAAATAGAGTACGTCTCAGCCTGTGCAGATTTGGACAGGAGGTAATTGATCAGCGCCTTACCACCCGCAGTATTGGGCGAATTCTTGACCAGTCCTACGACATACGGATCTTCAAACGTCACAGGCTTTTGTCCAGCAGCTGGCTCTAGGAACAGCGGCTTAATCGACATGCCTCCCTGGACCTTGTCAGCCATATCCATCTGAAGGTCACCGTTGGCCACCTTGATCTCACCACGGTTGAGCAGTACATCGAGATAGCCCGTCCCTTGCGTGTGAAATTTGACGTTTGGCTCGAGCGACTTGAGGAAGCTCATCGCCTTCTGTGTTCCCCATAGCTGCTGTGCCATAATGAGCACTGCCATGCCGTCGCCAGCAGACTGCGGATTGGAGTACGCAATTTGATTCCGGTATTGTGCACTCAGTAGATCATCAAAGGTCTTGGGGGGATTTGGAGTGAGTTGTGGATTGTATGCGAAGTTAATGTAATTGTCGATAAAGGTCTCCCAATAGCCGTTCGCGTCCTTGCGTGAAGCAGGGATCTCATTCCACGCAGTATCTCTGTATTGGCATTAATGTTTTTCTTGTATAAACGGTCTTTTGAATTGGTTACGCTCTTAATTTTTACCCTAGTTGGTCTTTATTTTTTTGTCTATGTGATTAATCACCTATCTTCCTAATGAGGAGTATGGTTCCTGCTGTGTCGTTAACGGGTGCACATGTCCCAGAAGGAAACGCCCTTGGATTCTGCATGAAAATACGGTGGCAATGTGACCAAGGTTCCGTCGCAATCGGGCAGGAGTATGCAATAGCTAGTCTCTCAGTTTTCCCGGACGAGTGAGAATGTTGCCCGTGCAGTATAGAGAGGTAAATTCAACCTAGCAACACGAAACTGATGGTGCCAAACTTGCATGCGTTGAAATCATAACCTTGGCTTACAGGTACGGATGAAGTGAAATGCGGTAATTACTTCTAAAAATAGACACCGAACTCATTCAGACGGCGTCTTAGGCGTAACGATGGGTAACGTTATAGTAACGGTAGTGCCCACACCGGCCTCACTACTAAGGACTAGCATTCCTGCGTGATCCTGGATGATTTTCTTGCTTACCATCAACCCGAGTCCTGTGCCTTTTTCTTTGGTTGTGTAGAAAGGCTCACCGATGGACTTAACACGAGTGGGATCAATTCCTTGTCCGTTGTCGTTTAAAGTCACGGATACTGCACTTGCATCTGGAACGAGGTTAACAGACACTTTGCATTCCTTTGCTTCAGCTTCGAAGGCGTTCTTCATGATGTTGATGAAGACCTGCTTAATACGTTGTTCGTTGCACGTGACAGGTATGTATTCCGACTCATGCTCGTAGTTAATCTCTACGTTGCGGAGAAGTGATTCCGCACGGAACACGTTGACGATATCCTGAACTACTGAGACAATGTTTTTCACGATCCGATTCTCAGCTTGAGGTTTTGCGAGGACGAGCATCTGGTATTAGGTCAAGAGGGTGGACACCTCGAACAGAGAGTTTCATAATATTACATACAATTTATCCTTGTGTTTTAAGCAACATTCTCAAGCGACATACGGCGATATTCGTCCTGGAATTGTACGGGCGTTTGATATCTAATAGACGAATGAATACGCCTTCTGTTGTACCAGACTTCGATATACTCCCAGATATCTCGTTTGGCTCTTGCACGACTGGTGTACGTTTCAAGGTGAATGAGCTCTCGCTTGATGACACTGTGGAATGATTCGATGCAGGCATTATCGTAACAGCAACCTTTGCGGCTCATGCTTCCAATCATCTTGTACTCTTTCAGCTTATCCTGGTATTCTCTTGACGCATATTGGCTACCACGGTCTGAGTGATGTAATATGCCATCATCGGGCTTTTCACGTTGATACGCTTGTTCTAGCGCATCTATGACCAGCTCTTTTGTCATACGTGAGTCAGCTTTCCATCCAACAATTTTCCGCGTAAACAAGTCCATAACGCTGGCTACATATAGCCACCCTTCGTTGGTCCAAACATACGTAATATCCGACATCCACACCTGGTTTGGACGTTGTGCCTGAAACGTCTGATTCAACACATTGTCGTGAACGGGATGGCTGTGTTTCGAGTTGGTTGTCGCTTTATATTTGCGCACAGTTCGGCTTTTCAGGCCGTTCTCTCGCATAATTCCCGCCACGGTCTTCTGGCTAACACGCAATCCTTCCTTACGTAGCACTTGTGTAATCTTTGGGCTCCCGTACAAACGGCGAGAGGACAAGAAGATTTGATGAATACGTTGTATAAGCTTTTTCCGTCGTTTTTTACGCGCGCTATCTGGGCTTTTAAGCCATGCATAGTACCCGCTTCGATAAACCTGCAAAACCTGGCACATCCTCTGAACCGAAAAGTCGAAGCGGTGGTCATAGATAAATTGGTACCTTACTTCCGGTCTTTGCTGAAGATGCGCACGGCTTTTTTAAGATCTCATTTTCCTCTTTCAATTCCCTGATTTCACGCTCTAAATCTCGTGTTGCTTGAGCATCCGGCTTCAGATTGCCCGTACCGACGAATGGATGCTTCGGATCATTTTTGTATTGAGTTATCCACCCGTAGAGTGTTTTTTCAGAGATACCCAAGTCACGAGCGACGTGGGCCGCTACCTTCCCCTCCTCCAAAACCAATTTCACCGTATTCATTTTGAATTCTTTATCATACTGACTCGCCACGTAGACACCTCAAATCGATTTACTCATTTTCGCATTCTCGATTCGGTGTGTCCACAATTTGAGCCTAACATCACATCTGTTCAGCTAATAAGTCGATTTGCTTATGGGATTCCTTGACTAGCTCGAAATAACTGCTTTTCTTGGCGATATCGACAGGAGTGGTCTCTAACAATTGGATAAACCCTTGGGCGACCATGAGGGGATTGCGAATCTCGTGAGCCATGCCTGCTGCAAGTTGGCCGACGACGGCGAGCTTCTCGGAATTGACGAGCATCTCTTCCGTCTGTTTACGTTCGGTGATGTCCTGGACCGTTCCAAACAAAACTGGACGTTTGAAAGTGTTATCGGTTGTCACCGTCCATTGGGTGTGAACGTACCTCACGGTTCCATCCTGTTGGATAACTCTAAAATCGCAATCACTAATTAAACCCGGTTCATTTATGGAGCGTAGAGTGAGCTGCAGAACCATGTCGTAGTCATTCGGGTGAATTTTCTCAGCGACTTTTGATGAAGGCAGTATGCAATAGGGGACACCAAATATTACTTGGGCACTTTCCATCAACTCCAGCCTGCGAGTTTCAAAGTCAAGCGACCAGTTCCCGAGTTTTGCGATTTCTAGAGCCCTTGACAACAGTTCCTGGTTTTCCCGTAACTCTTGTTCGACTTTTACCTGCTTGGTTATATCCTTGCTATACCCCATGATCCAGACATGTCCGTCGATAGTAACGGGAACTAGGGTGGTTTGGAGATATGCTTCACTACCATCGCGATGTCGAGTGTTCAGCACAAACTGCTGGCTTTCGCCGCACGCCGCTTTCTGTACTCTTTGCCGACCAAGGTCTCCATCCAGCCCAGGGGTGAAATCACCAAATCTTGCAGTAACATAGTCTTGTTCGGAATACCCAAGAACTGAGAAGATTTTCTTGTTGTATTGCCGATAGTATCCGTCGGAATCTAATACGAACAGTGCATCTGGATGATTTTCGAACGCAGCCATATGGATAGAGCAAATGTTGGCATGCAGCAGGTCATCACTATTCTGAACCATCTCGACTTGTCTCACCCTTACCAACTGGATTGCAGTAATTTTCTACATGATTCGCCATGAATAGTGATTTTCCCTTGAAGTCTTCCTACCAACAGGCTGACGCCACCACCCATGTTGATGAAGTCTTCTGATGTCATGGACACCTCGTATGGATGAATATATTGGATTGTTTCTAGAGGCTAAAATCATATGTAGTGCCAGGTGTAGTTTTCAGTTATTCATGCGGCAAAGAATTCGCAGTGGTTATCGATTGCAGATGCCTCCATTTTAAACGGTGCTTCTTGATTCCTGTACTCTCTGAGTGCGTGGTTTGATCCTTTTCTTCGAATCTATCACCAACACTACTTGAACTATAGGGGGCGTTAGTTCAATAAGGAACACACTCAAAATCAGAATTTATATGCGACAAGATATATATAAATCCACTACTTGTCTAAGGACACCGCCCCATCTGGATCGGCATGATAAACATCTTATTTTCCTAATTGTGGTCACAACACGCCATTTTTACGCCCAAAGTATATGACTTTACTTCTCGTGACTAAATGAACGTCACAGCTTAATGACAACAGAACGAGGATTTTGAGTACACAACTTTATTTTCCGTGACAACTATGTGCATCTGGCGGTCTATTGGCGAGAGTATCGGTAATGAATCATACTCAATACAAATGTGTATGATTCGAACCTGGCTAATTTCCCAATTTAAAAGGATGCCTAGTGGCACCCTTTTATTCATCAGTTCTTGTAATTCCAACCTGGTTGCTCTGACGTAAACCATCTAAGTTCTCGTAAATCGCTCTTATTTCTCCGGCAGAACGCAATGAGATACAAAGCGGTTTTAACTTTAAGACGATGTGCCATTTAAATACTCAGATGCAATTTTTTCTAACGTCTGTAGGGTAACGCCTCCACTTTCATCAAGGACGACATCTGAAACAACATTGTTTTTGTCCGGATGCAGAATCACTAAATTCGTGAATTCCCCGCTCTTATGAACACTAGGAATCTCGGACCAATTTCCCTGAATGGCAAACGCATAACCACCATCAAAACTTCCAATGTCTACGACATCCTTGCCTAGTCCCCATGTAACTGATCCAGACCAATTATTCGTGGTATGAATTGAGCTTTGCCAAGCCTTCGTCATCGCATCGTCATACGATTGAGATACAGAGACGGTTTGCCCCCGTAAATTGGAGTAAACATCGATGTATTCTACAGGTTGCTGTGTGGTACCAGTAAACGTCTTCGTACCATTAGAATTCACATGATAGTGCAATAGCGGTGAGATGATACCTTCCCCCAACGTCTTTGTCCAACCCTGAATTGTGGAGACAGGTTGATAGATGGAGAAAGACGCAACGGCTCTAGAAGATGCCAAGTCCAATATCTTGCTACCTTTCTGATTTATCATTGAGTTTAAAACACTCTTTTCCGCTAATTGCGACATAGGACCTGTTACGTTTTGCTCCTGTTGAAATGATGCACCGCCCCAATGAAAGACGGTGGTCGCCGCATAAACAGCACCTGCAATAGGAATGATGCTGGCAAGCGCTGCAATAGAAGCTATTCGAGTACGTTTTTTTGAAATAAAGATACCTCGCCTAGGTGCTTCGTTGGTTACAGCATTCCAAACCGACTCAAACGTTACATTGGAGGTCACATTTACACTTTGTTCAATCAAAGCATCACGGATGTCCGATTCAAATGTCATCATAAAGTCCCCCCATCTAATTTAAAAAGAAACTGGTCACTCCGCATGGACTTTCGTAACGTGGCAAGGGCCAGATTGAGTCTGGATTTACACGTACCAACTGGTATGTTTAAAACATCGGCTACTTCAGGAATAGTCAGTTCATTGAAGTAGTGTAGAATTACGACCTGGCGCATTTTGAGGGACAATTTATAAATTTCTTCGATGAGCTGCTTCCGCTCCTCAGACTGATACAGCGAATTATCTGCACTAGGTACCGGTGTCTCAGGTATGTCACCATAAACCAGTTTCCACTTTCCTGACCTGACCGTGTTACGTGCGACATTTATTGCGATTTTGTAGAGCCACGGCCGTATCGGTTTCGATTGATCGTAGGAGTTGTAATTCTTAAAAGCACGAATAAACGTTTCTTGAGTGATGTCGTCGGCAACTGCTCTGGAACGTGTAAAGAGGTACACAGTTTTGTAGATAAAGTCTTTATTTTCAATAAAGATTTTTCTCGCTTCGGATTCGCTAATTGGATTCGTCAAAGTGTTTCCTCCTTTCACGAGGTTACACCCTATATACACTCCAGATTAACAATAGGTTCGGTTTTTCATAATAAAAAAATGGGCAACGCTGTTAGCGATGCCCATTTTTGAGATGTCTTATTGAAATTAGCTGAGTGTGTCGTATCCGGAATAGTTGGTACCAAAGAGTCCACTACCGACCACGTTGGTGGTAAATTGATAACCTGGTGCGTTGTCCCAATCTGGATCATATGTCGTAGCATTGGAAGAACCCAGTGGAACATACGTACTCGATGGGAAACTGTGGTTGTCGTTACCCCAAACAATGCTCTTTTCGTAATCACTGTTTGCCGAGCCATTTTGTTGCCACAATTTATACTGTGACACATGAAGATCGTTTGAACTGGGTTTACTGTAAGAGATGCTGTAATCGACTGAGTATCCATATGCGCCTGAAAACGAACCAGTGTCTGTGGTACTTGTTCCAACGGAAATATCCGGGGACATTACAGCTGCACTCATTGTTTGGGCTGAGTTTGTCGTCTGCGGATTGAGTTGGTTAAATAAGGTCTTATGAAGTTGCTGCAACTCAGAGTTAAGAGTTGACTGGTCACTCGTTTCAGCAACATAAGACTCGTTGGCGGCTTGCGCTTGAGATAGTGGAACCAAGTTGTATTCCACCAAACTTCCTGCTGGTGGCGTAATGGTCATCGTCTTGATTAAGTTTCCTTGGCTGTCATATACATTACGAGTAATTTGGTAGTGGTCCTGTGCTGTAACGTCTTTGGCTACCCAAACTTCTTGAGATGACGAAGAGGTACCGGTTGAAGCATCTGACGAGTTAGTTCCAGCAAAAGCAACGGACGTCGGTAGAACAGCGAGACCCGCAACGGTACTGAGAATCATCAATCGTTTGTTCACTTCATTACATCTCCCTCACACGTATTGTTACTTTTCTTTGACAATACTCATTTTAAAACTGACGTTTTGTCGAATGTATTCCTCATTTGGGAGATTTCGGACTCAGATGACATATTTACGCACCCACTAAACATGTATCCCATCCCATGTATAGTCACAATAACTTTGTGGTCGTTATCACCTAAGTATTTCCTTAATTTGCTGATATTTTTATCCAGATCTCTTCGTCCCCAATTACCATTTCCCCACACATACTGTGACAGTTCATTTCTGGATATTGGACGATGATTGTGCGAAATCAGGTAATACAACAGCCGATATTGAGTTCGACAAAGATAGATGACCAACCCATTCAATTCAATAGATTGACGTTCAACATCCAACAACAAGGGTTTCTCTTTGTTATAGTCGTTCATACTATCTACCCTTCCCAAATTTTATTCTTGGGCACACCGAACCTTTTTATCATTGGGTGTGTATATAAAGTAGATAGCGTTTAAAAGTGATGACACTAGTGTAAGAGTTCGTTGGCGCGAATTGCACTAGTGTCACATCTGCATTGGAATTATTGCCCACAATCCTATTATACACATAACTTCCTTTTTATTCTTAATGAAATGGTGGTGGTTTAAGAATGAACATAAATATATTCGCGTTAGCACTAATTGTATCAACATTGGGCACAGGAATTTTTGTGCTTACACGACAAGTGTTAGAAAACGCCCGAAAGAAAGAAGACTTATCAAATACACCGTAAAACCTTTAGATAAAGGAATATAGGTGATACGACCAACTTCATATAGAGTTAAAGCCCTGAAAACACAATAGAAGTTCCAGTTAAACAGGACACTTATGGAGTGTCCTGTTGTGTCCTCATAATCAGCATTACCACACCTTACACAGAACAAATGTTTACATCAAAATCACCGCTTCGAATCATACAAAATAGGATTTTGTATGATTCAGGCAGCATCGCTACATTTACTTATTATCTCAATCGAATAAGAACGCACGTTCTGATATCATATGTTCGGAGATGATCATCATGTGCGGACGCTTTGCATTGACGGAAGACTGGAGCCAGATCATAGCGTATTTCGGAATTACCGAGTACGACTACGCTATTCCACCCCGTTACAATATCGCGCCATCTCAGCGCATTCCTGCGGTGATCACAGGAACAGACGGCGAGCGACGCGTAGATCCATTGTCGTGGGGCCTTATTCCCCAGGCGTGGGTGAACGAAAATCCCAAGGTGAAGCCGATTAATGCACGCGTCGAGGGATTGCGGAAGAACACAGCATTTAGACGCCTGGTGGAACGACGCCGATGTTTGATACCTGCATCGGGATATTTATATTAAAAATCAAGTCTGTCTTTCTAATTAAATCCGAAATAACGGTTTTTTTATGATGTTAAATAAATGTGTGGCTAGTTAATTCCAAGTCTGGTCATGAAAAATACAGGGTATTCGAGTTTTGTGGTGGAATTATCCTTACAACCTTCCCTCGCGTCGCGCATAAACAGCATCTTACGACGACTCCGGTAATGTCGCAAACGGGCAGAAGAGTACAGTAATCCGTCCAAAGTCTGATGTCCCAAGAGTCGTAGCTTATCATGAATATAACCACATGGTAATAAATTGAATTCATCAGATCGATCTAAGAAACCGGGATGGTGAAAGTATTGTTTGAGATAAAACCATTAACGTCAGACAACTACAACGACGTAGTTCAGGAAGCACTCCCAGAGCTTCCTACTGTTGGTCAGTTGTCAGTGCAAGAACTTTCGGACAGCATTCCTATATTGAAAGTTCTTGAGGATTGAATAGAAAACAACCCCCTGGTAGTGTTTGGATTGGCGAACCAAAACACAAAAACCAGGAGGTTGTTCAGCAGTGAGTATAACGCAAAATGAGAAGATTCGTCGCGTCACAGATTCCACCTTGGTCGTTGGAGCAGATATTGCTAAGAAGGTGCACGTCGCTCGCGCCAGCGACGCACGCGGTATCGAACTCGGCAAACCGTTGAGTTTCGACAACACGAGAGAGGGTTTTGAGAGGCTGCTCTCTTGGTTGGAGACGCTTATGGTGGAACATGGTTTTGACAACGTGATTTTAGGTGTTGAGCCGACAGGACATTACTGGATGGTGCGACATGAAAGTCGCTGTTAATCATGTGGCGCAAGCCCACCCACTCTGGATTGTGAGTGCGAGCCTATCACGACGTGGGAACCGGTGACGGAACCTACGGAGCGAGTGAGACAATGTAGCCATCGCTGGGAGGGTACACCCGGCTTGGAGCTAGGCTAGAGATGCATGGTAAACGTGAGTGAATCCCCTATAAACTGCGTCAAGTGTAACAAGCGAAACACCCTGACACGCTTGCGCCAAAATGGCATGTAGTAGGAATTGGTGCTCAACCATCACTAATTCACAATCCCATAATGCTACCGCAGAATTCGGGATACCTAAACATCTCGCTAAGGGGTTATCAGCGGAACATGGTAAGCCTCATGGGGTCTACGCCTCAGTAGTAAGCCAATCGTAAGAACGGCGAATCCCCAGGAGGTATAGGAGTGGGTAAAAAGCGAATGCCTCCCTGTAATCGGGTGGATAGGGACCATACAAGATGTCCTAACGCGAAAGCGTGCTGAATTACCCTCGGTCATCCAACTAGAAATCGGTTAGCATACCGACGAGAGGTGAGCCTGTTATGAACACATTAGCCGCGTCAAGCGAGTCAACAGGCTCAACGCGCAAGAGATCCCCGAAGCCCAGCGAAGATAGAATCATGGTGGCGTGGTTAGAGGCACAAGATACCTCATCGCCCAATAATACCTTCGGTTCAGGGACTGACTGGAACGAAATCGAGCAGCACGTCTGTAGGTTACAGCGCCAATTAGCAAACGCAGTCGAGCACGGAAATCGAAAGGCTATCCGCCATTACAAGTGGCTTATCCGCACCAGCCAACACGCTAAAATGTTGGCAATCCGAACCGTTACACAGGACAATAACGGACGTAAAACACCAGGAATCGATGGCAAACTCTACACTACGTCAGAAGCCCGTAACGAGTTGCTCACCCTAGTGAATCTCCGAGAAAAGCCACTTCCAGTGCGCCGGGTCTATATCAAGAAAAAGAATGGCAAGCAAAGACCGCTCGGTATTCCCACTATCCACGGGCGCGTATGTCAAGAGATACACAAAATGGCTATGGAGCCCGAATGGGACATTAGGTTTGAACAAAATTCATACGGATTCCGTCCGAGTCGTTCGACATGGGACGCCATCGAACAACTCTTTGTGGTGCTCGCAACTCGTCGTGCACCGCAGTGGGTTATCGAGGGTGACATCAGAGGTTTCTTTGACAACGTAGCCCACGAAAAATTGCTGAACAAACTCGCTCCAGAAGACAAGATGTTCGTCCGGCGAATTCTTAAAGCGCCTGTGATTGAGCCTAAACGAGGGCGAATTCCTAGCCTCAGGGGACCCCGCAGGGTGGTATAATCTCACCCCTTCTCGCCAACATCGCGTTAAACGGGATGGAAGAGGCGTTAAGGGAACTGGCATTTAAAATGGGATTCGGACCTCAGAGAAAAAAGCCTGGTATTAATATGGTAGTTTATGCGGACGACTTTGTTATTTCCTGTAGAACGAAGGAACAAGCCGAGCAGTTTGTGCCAGTGGTATCCAAATGGCTGGAGGAAAACGTCGGAGTCGAACTAAGCCTAGAAAAAACGAAAATTACTCATATCGATGAGGGTTTCGATTTTCTGGGGTTCAACGTTCGGAAATACGACGGGAAACTGCTTATCAAACCATCCAAAGAGAGTCAGCTTTCCATCCTTCGAAAAGCAAAAATGCTGCTGGACTCCAATAAAACTGCCAAGGCAGAAACTATCATTCGAAAACTTAATCCACTGTTACGTGGATGGGCGAGCTACTACAGTACGGCTGTCAGTACAGACGCCTTCTCTTACTGCGACTATCGAATCCATAAAATGCTATGGCGATGGATTGGAAGAAGGCATCCAAACAAAAGCGCGAAATGGATGAAGGCAAAATACTTCGCGCGACGTGGTAATCGAGACTGGGTATTCACGGACGGAACATGGGACCTCTTCTATATGACAAACATGCCTATCATCCGACATACTAAGGTACAAGGAAATCGCTCTCCGTTTCGTCCTAGTGATAGCAACTACTTTGAACATCGGCGGAAGCAACTGCTCCTTAAACATCTCAATGGGTTTCAGAAGAAAATCGTTGAGAAAACGGACGGAAAGTGCGGTCTATGTGGACGTCCAATTTCGGAAGAACATTTTCGTAAATGGCGGCTTAATAGTGAAAACAAGATTTGTTTCCACCATGTGATTCCACATCAGCTTGGCGGTCGCTCCACGATTAACAACGTGTTTGTCACCCATCGTTGGTGTCATGAACTTCATTACAAGAGATATGGATATGACACCATGCCTGACAGACCAGAACGGTTTCTCAAGGACAGCGAGACCGTTATCAATGGAAGGGTCGTCTGGAAGAATGGTTCCACAGCTACAGACAACTAAGCTATGGACACTGCAGGATGGCTTGAGCCGGATGAGGTGAAAGCCTCAAGTCCGGTTCTTAAGGGGAAGGGAGCCGCGAGGCTCCTGACCTACCTGACAATCTCGCACAGTTCCTGCGTCACAACGGCGTTATTATGGTTCTGGTGAACCCAATGCACGTGAAGAAGAGCAAAGAGTTGGATGACAACAATCCAACGAAAAACGACCGGAAAGACGCTCGAGTGATCTCGCAGTTGGTCAAGGATGGACGCTACTCTGTACCCAACATTCCTGAGGATATCTACGCGGAAATACGCGTGGGAATGAATCAAAGAGGGCGTTTGATCGAGGACCTGAAGCGAGTGCAAGGGCGGGTTCATAACTGGTTAGACCGCTTCTTCCCTGAGTTCACAGGTGTGTTTAAGGACTGGGAAGGACAGGCCGCATTGGTGTGTTTGCACACCTTTCCGCTGCCAGTCGACGTTGGTAATTCGACCGAAGTGGAGATTGTTCGTGCGTGGCGTGATGGAGGCATCTCTCGCGGTGTCGGTACCAGCCGTGCGAGGCAGTTGTTAAGTGCAGCAAGCACGTCGATTGGGATCACCGAAGGACTCCAAATGGCCCGGCGGGAACTGCAGATCCTGCTAGGACAGTATGACTTGCTACACGCGCAACTGGAACAATTGCTAACTGAGATTGAACAGTTGGTTGGCCAGATTCCAGGGGTAACACAGATGATGAGTGTGCCAGGGATTGGGCTCGTGACAGCGGCTGGCTTTATTGCGGAAGTGGGCGACATCTCGTCATATGCACACCCTAGACAGATTCAAAAGCTGGCTGGGTTGAACCTGAAAGAGAACAGTTCTGGGAGTCACAACGGACGCAGACAAATCACGAAGCGAGGAAGGCCGAAACTGAGGGCCTTGCTATTCCGTTGCGTGATCCCGCTGATTGCAAAAAACGCGGAGTTTAAGAGCCTGCACAAATATTACACGGAGAGGCCAGAAAATCCGCTCAAGAAAGTTCAGTCGATTATTGCATTGTGCTGTAAGTTAATTCGCGTCATGTTTGTACTGTGGAAGCGACAAGTACCGTACGATCCAATTCAAATGCTGGGGCCAATCCATTCAGAACGGCTACAGGATGCTGCTTGATGGTCTGATTTGATCCATGTGATTCAGCAGTTTTGTTAAGGCAAGGCCAGACAAACGAAGCGCGGAGCAGCCGGCACAACACTTAACAAGAGGGCAAGGACCCTGGCGGGCAGCAAAGCTGGCCTCCACCCTTCGGTAGGCGGAATGATGGAATGTTAGGGCCAGAAATGGACCCTGTGAGGTATGAGAGGGTAGGCCGCGAAGGTAGATGTGGAGATCCAAAAGCGCGACCATAATTTATTCAAAAAGGGCACAGCCCTTATTTGAACGCACCCTGACGGCTGAAAAGCTCATGAAATCACGGCATTCCAAGCCAAACGTCTGGTTCAGAGCAAGAAGGAAACCGCTAAATGACTGGGAAAATCTTAGATCATTGAGAGAGTTAAGTGACGTAGCGAGTTTATCATCGCAGTGTGTGAAGGAACTTACAGTTAGGGAGTGATGGATGTCAATAATTCGTTTTTTAGAAAATGGTACAATGCACGGCTCGCTGGAAGCATCGGAAGCTTATCAGTTTGATATAGAAAGCCGGTTGTCATATTAATTGAGTGCGATCCCATCTCGCGTACCACTGTACCCGGTACCGGTGACTCAGTCATTATCCTAGGAATTAACGCTATGCCAATCCCGTGCTCAACGTAACTCGTTAGGGCTGTCATACTGGTGATTTCGAGCGTGTTTAGCGTGTTTAATGGTACGTTCCACTCTTGGGCAACCACTTCAAGTTTCTTGCGGTACGGGCAGTCCTTGCCTGTGATAAGCAGTCGTTGTCCGCTGAAATCTATAGGTGAAATGGTGGATTGTTCGCTGAGGGGATGATGCTCCGGCAGTAATACCACAAACCCTTCTTGGAATAACGGTTCAAAGAATAAACTGGTACCCATTTCAGGAGTGGTACAAAGCGCAATGTCAATCTCCCCTGTATGTAGTAAGTTGTTCAGTATGGGGGTGTTGGCGATATGTACGCTCACATGCACTTTGGGATGGGTGTTTAAGAATTTACCAAGAATCGCTGGAAATCGAAAGCTCGCGGACGGCTCCGTGATACCAATGCGTACACTTCCGGATTCCGCTTGGGTCACCTCTATCATTGTCGACTTCAGTTGGTCGATCCGTTTCATAATATCAATGCTCTGTTCGTAAAACACTCTGCCTGCCTCAGTCAAACCAACGGATTTTTGAGTCCTGTCAAACAACTGCGCACCTATCTCTGCTTCCAGCCTCTGTATCTGCATTGTGACAGTGGATTGGGCGTAGTTCATCTCCTCAGCCGCCCGGTGAAAACTCCCTGAGCTCAGAATCCTGTGGAATGTTTTCAGCGATTTTAGGTCCATGGTCACCATCCGTCGTTCAATTTAATTGAACTAAATCATCAATAAGTTCAATTATACAGATACACTAATGAATTGTACAATTTCTTTCGAGAGGGGATGAAGATATGAACTTCGAGGGGAAGGTGGCGCTCGTTACAGAAGGCGGCACGGGCATTGGCAGAGCAACCAGCTTAGCACTCGCGAAGCGTGGTGCTGTCGTGGCTGTAAACTACTCGCAATCTTGCAGATGACGCTGAGGAGACAGTGCAGAGCATTCTTGATCTGGGTGGAGAGGCACTTATGGTTCGCTGTGATGTTTCCAAGGACGGACGACGTGCAGGCGATGGTGAACCAAATTGTAGACAGATACGGATGTGTTCAGGTAGATTACGATGCTTCCAAGGACCAATGGACCATACTCAATCCAGCCAAGGGCAGTCACGAGAGCCATGACCACTCATAAGTTTTAATGACACAGTATTGAAACAGTGAATTATTAAGGGGGTACAATGATGAGCAGTCTGAACCCTGCTTCACAATACTATGCATCTATGGCCACCGCACCGAACTTTGCAAGAGAGTGGTCCGATAGAGGAAAGTACATCACGTGGGATTCTACTGTGCCTGAAAATGCTCGTTTTGGGCCTCTCGATGTGTTTACGATTTGCGCAGGCAACATAGACAATCCTGCCATTCTCTTCATTCATGGTTATCCCACAAGCAGTTTTGACTTTCGGGAATTGTTCGAGGAATTGAGTCTGAATTATTACGTCTGTGCCCTTGATACACCTGGCTACGGGTTTTCTTCGAAGCCTCGTGACGGGTATCTATACTCCATCCACGATGACGCACGTTTGGTGGATCATGTCATTCGAGAGGTGTTTAAGCTCGACAAGTTTGCTCTGTTCACGCATGACAAGGGAGACAGTGTGGGCTTGGCTTTACTGGAGTTGTATCAAAAATACGATGAACGACCGTATCAGATTACCCGTCATTTCATCACCAATGGCAATATCTATCTGCCATTGGCGCAACTCACGCAGATTCAAAAACAGCTACTCGATCCGGTGTCCGGCCCAGTCCTAGCCGCCAATCTCAACGGGACGCTCTTGGCGCAAGCTCTTGCAACATCGACGTATTCTAAAACCTTGTCTCCTGACGAAATCGCATCACTCGCCTCCATCTTTGATTATCAGGACGGAGCTAAAGTTCAACATGATGTTATTCAATATCTCAATCAGCGATCACGATTCGAAGTAGGCTGGCTTGAGACGCTGCGTAATAGCGATGTGCCGGCAACACTCATTTGGGGGGAACAGGATCAAATTTCGCCGATTCGTGTTGCTGATTATGTTTGGACGAAGTACCTGAAATCTAGGAACCAAGTTTCGACGTACTGGCGGATACCTCAAGCGAATCATTATTTCCAGAATGATGCACCCCGTATTGTAGCTTCCATCGTGAACAGTGAGTTGAAGTCTGGCAAAGATCTTTATATCCGCAACGAAGAGGCATATAGGGTCCTTTGAGAACAACACCCTGGTGCAGAAGGTCGATACGGTGGCTGCAACGGATCCATCGACAACGACCTACATGCCCATCTGGCACGTGATGCAGATTCTGAAACGACTGGGACTGCAGAGCACCTGGGATGGAACCATGCGGATAATGACGAAGTAAAGGAAGCCGATGCAGTGAGAGCACGAAGGGAAGTCCTACCAACGTGGGGCTCCTCTTTTTACGAACCCTATCTTGTGAACGAGAGTCTAGTTGAAAATCTACTTGGACAAACGGGGGCATTAACTGAATAACTACTCAGTCCACGGATTGCATGGTTATGCGTCCCAATACGGTAGCACTTCTGTCGCTCTCGGGCAGGAATGTCCAATAGCGATTCTATCGAGCTAGTAGGTAGGATAAGGTCTACCAGAACGTTAAGGCGCAGTCTACTGTAACCAGAGGATGGAAAGGAGATTGATACATCATAGCACCATATGGACTAAGGCAGACAGTCTCATGCTCTTTGACTGCCCGCAGTGCCACCGTGAGTTTCCGCAGGGAGGACCACGGTGGCGGGTACAAGGATGGGGATGAACGGCCAACAAGAGCCGCACTCCGACCATCTGCGACGACTGCAAGCACGAATTTCAACCACAGCAAGGTAAGGTATCTGATGGTATCCAAATACCCATACCACCGCCTTGAGATTCTCGCTAAGTAACTGAAGTTGCTAGTCGAAGTCGTATCACTGACAGAGCTTGATGTTTTTAGCCTCTTAGCTGAATCTCATAATCTGTAATGATCTTTCCATCGTACTGAATAATTTGGCCATTTTGATTCTTGTCAGACAGGATAATGTCGGTACTCATCTGGCCAGCGGCTTCGGGAGATTTGACGAAGCCGCCGTGTGCACCAGCTTCCATGCCGTTCAAGTCGGTCGCGACAGCGCCAGGCATGATGCCGAAAATCTGGCGGTGGCTGCCCATATTTTCAAACTCGTAAGCGTAAGTCAGTGTCATCACGTTGAGTGCTGCTTTGCTCGTGATGTAAGCGAGTGGGTGCCAAAAGTCGGTCGGCGAAATCGGAACGGTGATGTTAACGATTTTCGCGTTGTCTGTCAGAACTGACAGCAGATTTTTTATGAGTTCGTGTGTGCCGAGAAAATTCGTTTCCATCGTCGTGCGCAAATCCTCAGTTGTATAGTCAAATGTGTGCTTTGTGAGGTCAAGCGCCGCGCGCCCAGGCTTGGCACTATCAGGAATTCCAGCATTATTGACCAACATATCGAGCGAATCAATCATTTTACCCGCTGTGTGCAAGCTATCAAGATCATTCAAGTCAATCTTGATGAACGTCGCCGATATGCCTTCTGCGGCAAGTTTTTCGACGGCTGCCTGCCCACGGGCTTCATCACGCGCCCCTACGAGAATGTCATAGCCACGCTTTCCAAGATTGCGAGCGATTTCAAACCCGATTCCCTTGTTTGCCCCAGTTACTAATGCTTTTTTCATGTCAATTATTGTTCCTTTCCTGAGTACGATTTGTGTAACGCTCTATCTTTTCGTCAATCCTTTTTAGGGATTCTGTCATCAAAGAAATCTCATCTAATACCTTGTGCTTGTGATTCCTCATCATTTCAAGTCGCAAATCAACAGTACTGTCTCCTTCTACAAACCAATCCATGTACTGTTTTATTCCACTGATGGGCATGTGAGTGGTTTTTAAACAAATAACGGTGGCAAGTAGAGCGACTTGATCTTCTGAAAATAACCGCCTACCAGCTTCATCACGCTCGATTAGTGGCAGTAAGCCTTGTTTTTCATAATAGCGTAACGTTGATTCTGGTATATTGAACTTGGCTGCTACTTCGCCAATTGAATAACACTTCATCTGGAGACCTCCAAATTTATTGTTTCCTCGTCGACAGGGACTAGTCTACAACTTAAACCAAAGTTTAAGTCAACAAAAAGTCACAAGACAAGCATGCTTAACTCCGAGCCATTCTAAATCACTACTGTCCGAACACCATGAGGGCTTTTAGCAAAATTCTTCTCAATTTAACGGGGGCTAGAAAGGACCAGGTACATGCAGCAATTTTAGAATGAATATTCAGTTGCCGCGCTGGTAAAGAGATGTAGCTTATGGGCAGAAGTACGACGGAGTGGCTATTAAAGGGATGACTGTATGGACGACGAGCAAAAGCGTAAATACATCCGACGATTCGACATCGTTCAAGGTGTGGTTAATAAGTGGGACCCGATTGGATTGTTTCCAAGCGACGCTGCACCGTTTGACGAATACGAACCTGAGATTGCTCATATTGTTGCTCTGCTCGACAAAAATGAACACGATGTGCTTGAGACGGCGAAAGGCATATTCAAGGTGTTCAGCGACTGGTTTGGAGATGACTATGCTCACTATTTTCCGCTGGAAGACTGCAAAAGAGTCGCCATTCGAATATGGCAAGCTATTAACGGCGAGTCAATACGGGACTAAAGGGCAGGAATACGCAATAGTGATTTTCTCGGAATATCTACGAGAACTAGGGTGTTGTACGGAGGCGTTGACTCAATAACACTGCACGGAAACACGAAAAAACAGACTTCCGGTATCAGAATGCGTGTGGATAAGGGAAGTCTGTTCGGAATTGCTTACGTAAGACTGCAAATCAACTTGTCTTCAACTGTTCTTTTACTTCTTCGATTTGTTTGACGTGTCGTTGTTCATGCAGCGGTACTGCCGTAATCCACTGGAGTGTACTCATTTGCCCAAAGATTGGGTGAGGCATGGGCGGAGCGGTTTTATCAAGTAAGGAAAAATCCTCTATGTTCTTGAGCGCACTGAGAAATTGCGCTTGGCTGTTATGTAAAATTTCTTTTAACTGCGCCAGTGTTTTCGATTCTGCTGAAGGATGTAGACGTTCCGGCGCGTTGGCTTTCGTCGACCGATCCAGAATCATCTTCTCAAGCGGTTTGTCTTGAGGTACAAAGTTCGGTTCCTGGGCAAGTCCAAGTTGAATAATCTGCGCTGCGCCGCCTTCCACAGTTGCAATATGCTGCACAATTTGTGCAATGCTCCATGTGTGTTCATCAGGTTTCCAGTTCAATTGAACGTCGCTAAGTCCTTCTATTGCGAATAATAGGTGCTTTCGAGTGGTATCTAACCGTTCTTGAATTGCCAACATGGGTATTGATTCCCCACCTTCCATATCAAGTGTATCCACCAACTTTATGATAAGACATTTTTATGAAAGCCACCAACTCACGGTGACCTCTGAAGAAGGTGAGTTACCTTAAACCAACTTGTATCTTATTGAAATAGCCTCTCGGCATTCAGATGATGAAAACGGGACGAAAGCGGAATCTTTCCCAAGAATCCACTGGAAATCCTATGAGCAACGGCTGAGGCAGCGGCGTTCTTTGAAAAAGGGTATAGCAAACAGAGCGATGACGATCCGATTTTTCAAAGAGCCATCGCTGGAGATGGTATGATTGGAGTAGCTCAGGCTGACAAGAGTAGCGAACTCAGGTCGAGCGTACTCTCCTGGAACCAAGCATCCATGTGTTGGCACATAGCAATGCCATAGATGCGGACGGTCCACATCATGGTACTGCGATGCTTGGCGGCTTCGAGGAGAAAGTCCTCTTTTGCCCGCTTGTTGCTACGCTCGCAGGTGGTTCTGCGTTTGTAGACTTCGTTCCACTCGTCGCTGTTGCGAGCGACGGGTGGGAACAAGCGAGGATTGTGTTTGGTGTATGTGTGTACGCATCTTCCGTAAGGTGAATCGGAGCAAGGCGTATCACAAGTCACCACACCTTTTACGACGAGCGGACAGTAGTATTTTCTACGACCCCGTGTGTAGTCGTAACCACGATCCTTCATCTCCAGCCCCTTTTTGCAAAACGGAACCCCAGTCGGGGAGAACGTGATGTCATCCTTTTTAACACCTTTGTTTCCCGTGCTTCGTGGATTCCAATCGATAAATGGCTTTACGTTTCGGGCGTGAAGATACTCATAAATGGGCAGTGCGTCGTGTGCGGCATCTAAGAGTGCTTTGTCCCAGGTGTAGTCACGAAAGCGTACGGCGAACTCACGGGCACTGACCACCCAGGAAGTTGAATCATGGCGAGAGGCTCGTTGAAGTCTCGGGTAAAGCGGCAGGTCGTAAAAGCTGTCGGCAGCCACGAAAGTGTAGAGGTGATAGCCGAAGAAGTACCTGTTTCGGTAACTGTCCCAGCCCATGTCACAGTCGGGTTGGGAATAAATGCGATAGCATCTGCATAGCTCGGTGCCGAGTTCACGACAGTTGCAAAGTCGTCGATTCCGAACCTGGGTTGCCGTTTGAAGCGGCGTTCCATCCCCAGCGATGGACAGGGCATTCGTGTTTCCAAGCAAGCCTAGATTGGCAGACACGGTAAGGAACTGCTGTTGAAAGAGACCAAGCAATCTGTCAAAGGGCTGAGGCTTGTTGGCTGAGCGCTTTTGTAGCTGAGCCATGAGATTTGCGATTTTGCTGTACGCTTTGGTTGGTGCCTTTTCTCCTTTCTTGCCACCTTTGAGTTTCTTTCGATTGAGTCTGAGTTTTGGCGAAAGGTTCACGGAGGTGTGAGACCAAAGTCGCTTGAAAAAGCTGTAGAACGTACCGACACCTGGTGTCTGACCGTACTCAAAGCCACTAAGGATGGCATACAGCGGGCAACGACGCAACTGATTGACCCACTCTGTAATTGATGGTTCTCGGACCTGCAACATGAGTAAATACGAACGAAGTAAGTCCGCAGGGTCAATGGATTTTGGACCTCGACACGAAAAAGCCCCTTCGAGTAATTGAAACGTGTCGGAGAGATCCGTAATCCAGAACTTCTTCACAAGCGACCAGTCCTTGGCGACAAAGAGAAGCGACCCATTCCCGTAGTGGGTACGAAGTTGTTGCTCCACAAACAATTGATACTGCTGATGAGACCGTACCATTGGTAACATAACGCAGCCCCAATTCTGATGAGATAGAGCAGTTAAGCCCTTCTCGGCGATTGTTGGGGTGTTTCTCAAAAGTCAAGTATTATTTGCTGTAGAGCATTAAAATTTCCAATTCCGATTTGTCAAGTCGGGCACAGCAGCATGGGGGCAAACGAACAGACCTCGGGCACAGAACCGTTGGTGGTTCAATGAAAACCCAATGCCGAGAGGCTATTGAATGAAAGGGGGCGAATGTTCAAGAAGGGACCATTATCACAATCACATAAAAAGTCATAATGATGAGTTCTTTTACGACTTACCAGTCAAAGGGTCTTGTCTGTTCCACCACAAAATCCGAAGTCCCGAAAAAGAAAGGACCGCCGCTCATACTGCGGCCGTCCTCAAGAAAAGGAGTGCGAATTGAGAACCGATGTATCGGTCATCCCAAGACTGAATGATAGATCCGGTATGTGAAGCTTCCGTTAAAGCTAAATGAAGATTGAGTGGCTTTTTTCATCATGAATTCTCGTGTCCTTACTCGTGCAGCAGTTGATAATTTGCCTCATACACAACCTCTCCGTCAATGATCGTACTTCTAACCACTGGCAGGTCGTCATATCGTTCCACAAGGATGAAGTCCGCTCGTTTCCCCACTTGGATAGAACCATACTGTTCATCTATTCCTGCAGCTTGTGCGGGGTGTAGCGTAACGAAATTGACCGCCTCCGACAAGTAGGTTCCATCCTGCACCAATTGAAAGACGGCGGCTAGCATCGATGGCGGATGATAGTCAGAACAAATGATATTTGCGGCACCGACTTGGATGGCCTCCCGGGCGTTCAGGTTCTGCGTATGCGACCCGCCCCGCACCACGTTGGGTGCGCCAACCGAAACATACATCTGTTTTGACATGGCATAGTGTGCGGCTTGGAGATTGATCGGGAACTCGCTGATCGTGACACCCAGGCTCTGCATGATATCGATTTTTTCACACACGTCGTCGTCATGAGAAGCGATGCGAATATTGGCAGCAAGCGCCTGCCGGGCAAGCGGCTCAAGTTCGTCCCAAGTCCTGTCCGCTCGTAAGCGCTCCATCTCTTGAACCTTGGTCAGAGCGAGCACGCCCTCTGCTCCATATGTCTTTAGAACATAGTTCGCGTAATTGCCTGTGTTCTTAAACTGCCCTTGACCAGGTGAATGGTCCATCAAGGACAGCAGATCAACCATCCCCTCGCGAATCAATGCATTGGCTAGGGGGCGACCGGACGTATTCGACAACTCGTAGCGCAGATGAACTCGATGGCGCATTAGTGTTCGCGATTCGCGGGCTGCACGGAGCCCCTGAACGACCTCCTCGATCAAACGATTCCCACGAATCCCTTCTCCTCCACTCATCGACAGAGAATGGTAGGCCATCGTGATCCCATTACTCACCATCCTCCGCTCGAGTTCTCGAAACGCGATATCCATAGCAAACTGAGCACCCGGGCGCGGTTGAACTTCCTTTTCAATCGCATCCGTGTGTATATCAATCATGCCCGGGAGAACGAACAGCCCCGTTGCATCGATGTGTGTCTCGTCCACTCCACACCCAGCTGTCGCTCTTCCCCCCACCTGAATCGTCCGGATCATCCCATCGACGATCTCGACGTCAGCTTGCACCGCTCGATCTTGTAATACGACTGTTCCGCCAGTAATCCACATGGTCGTCAACTCTGTACAACTCCTTGCTTAGCGGGTTGGACGGCACGCTTGTGCGCACCGTCCCCAACGTACAGCACCTGGGTTCCACCTACAAACACGCGCTCTACAATCGGCGTTTTCTGATGCAGGCGCACTAAGCTAAAATCCGCGAGTTTACCGGGGCTGATCGACCCTGATGTCGATTCCAATCCCAGCGCTCTCGCTGGATTCAAAGAGGCCATATTGACCGCCTCATACATCGGCATACCGTGCCTAAAATGCAGTGTAAATACGGCATGTAGAATGGACGATGGCATGTAATCAGAGCAGAGAATTTGCGCAACCCCATTCAAGATGGCATCCGATGCCTTCAGATTGTTGGACGTGGATCCTCCGCGAACGACGTTGGGCGCCCCCACGATGACGCCCATTTCGGATTCAGTCGCTGCCCGGGCCGCCTCCAAGGTGACTGGAAACTCGCTCAGCGTAATTCCTCGTTCCTGCATCATCTGAACTTTGCGCGCAGTATCGTCGTCATGCGACGCGATGCGAATGCCTCTCGCCTTCGCCTTGCAGGTCAAGCGCTCGATGTATGCCAACGCGGCCACTTCTCGAACAGCCTGCTTTTGCTCGACGAACTTTGCAATTTCTGTGCGATCCCGCTGGTAAGTAGCACTCATAAAGTTCGCATAGTCCTCTAATTGTCGGAACTGCCCTTGCCCTGGGGTGTGGTCCATCAGCGACAGCAGATCAATGAACCCGTCATCGATGAGCGGCGCCAACACGTCGCACGCTCGTTCGTCCGTGATTTCGTAACGGCCGTGCACCAAGTGTCTGATCCGGCCTGCAGCACCTAACGAATGAAGCTCCCGAACAATGGTTTCAACGCGATCCAACGAGCGAACGCCAAACTCATTACTAGCAAACGACAGAGAGTGATAGATGGAGGTCACACCATGACTCACTAAGCGGTGTTCCAGCGCAAAAAACGCAATTTCCACCGGTATGAATGCATTCGGTCTCGGTTCAATTTCTTTCTCGATGGCGTCGTTGTGCAGATCGATAAACCCCGGCAACAGCCAGGAGCCTTGACCATCGACAGATGGCAGCGTTGCTTCTTCCCCTGCGGGTGTAGTGCCAACGTGTTCGATGATCCCATCACGGATGGTGACGTACCCGTCTCGGACGACTTCCACGGGTGTCACCACATTCACGTTTCTCACCATCCACCGATGCGTGTCACGACTCGTCATACCGTCACACCACCCAAGACGCCCTGATTCATCTTGTAATGCGTGTCTACTGTCTGCTCCATAAAATCTAGGTCATGAAAAATACCAACCATACTCGTACCGGACCGCTTTAGCTCGTTCAGGATATCTTTGACTAACTCCTTTGAGGCGTTGTCCAGCGATGCCGTTGGTTCATCAAGCAGCAGAAGACGCGGTTGTTTCACCATTTCCTTCGCCAAGTTCAATCGCAGTTTCTCTCCACCGCTAAAGTTGTGAGGATAGGCGTTCCATAAGTTCTTCGGAATTTGGAAATGCGACAAGATAGCGGCGGCCCCCTCATGTGCTGTGTCCTCATCAACGCCCGTCTCAACAAGCGAATTGGCCACAACGTCGTGTGCCGTCACCCTTGGCAGTACATTTAGAAACTGTGACACGTAGCCTATCTCTCTTCTGCGTATTGTAGAGATCTGTCGCTCCGGCGTTCGGGTTAAGTCAATTCGACCAAATCGTTCAGATACAAACCATACTTCGCCTGACGTCGGGAGGTAGGTACGATACAAGCACTTGAGCATCGTCGACTTTCCCGAGCCACTCTTGCCTGTGATCCCCACGAATTCGCCCTCATCAACCGAGAAACTCACACCCTTACATCCCAGGATGCGCTTGCCGTCAAATTCGTGAAGGGTAAACGACTTTTGTAAATCCAATACTTCGAGGACTTTGCTCATGGTTGACCACCGCCTATAGCATGGAGTTGACAAGCACTTGGGTGTAAGGGTGTTGTGGATCTTCAAGAATTTGGTCCGTCAGCCCCTGTTCGACCACTCGTCCATCTTTCATCACGAGTGTTCGCTCCGTTAACATTCGAATCACGCCAAAGTCGTGCGATACAACGATCATCGTGATACCGAGTGTTCGCTTGAGTTGGCGAATAAGATCGAGAATCTGCGCCTGTACGGACACATCCAGCCCCGTCGTAATTTCGTCCAGCAACAAGAGCGGTGGATCGTTGGCCAACGCCTTGGCAATTTGGACGCGCTGTTGCATGCCGCCGCTGAAATTCTTGGGTAAGTCATCCATCCGTTCAAGCGGGATTTCCGTTCGTTTCAGTAAGTATCCGGCCCTTTGACGGATATCTCCAACATTGTTCCAGTCTGCGGCAATCAACTTTTCGGCGATGTTGCCACCGCTGCTGAAATCGAGGCGCAGCCCCTGCACCGGATTCTGATACACAATCCCAATCAAGTGATTACAAATCCACCGCTTCCTTTGCTGACTTACGTCGAACAAATTGGGCTTCCCGTCTTCCAGTGTACTTAAATGAACGGTTCCAGAAGTGGGAGAATCATCAAAGTGCAAGCACTTCATCACCGTACTCTTACCCGATCCGCTTTCGCCGATGATACCGACAATCTCTCCCGGGTAGACAGTGAGGTTGAAGTTCGCACAAGCAACGATGGAACCGCACTGTGGACATCGGTTCCCACCCATCTCCGGCCCAGTGAGCTCCAGGCAATGTGGACAACCGCGACCGTGAATTTTGGTCAGGTCCCGAACCTGCAACAAGGGCTGTTCAGCTATCGAGTCGTTTTCTCGCCACAATGCATCATGCATGCCAAAGCCTCCCAATCGTGACGTCCGAGCCTGCCTGTTGCTCTTGACGCTTCATGCAATAGCTGGTGTCCGAGCAGACATATTGCTTAGTACCCTGTTTGCGGTCATAAACTTCCGTGAGATACGACTCAGTGCTTCCGCACTCGGCACACGAAGCACCGTGAAAGTCTTCGACGTGAAACGAGTAGTCCTGAAACTGCAGCGGTGTCACATCTGTATATGGCGGTATCGCATAAATTCGCTTTTCGCGACCGGCGCCGAACAAGAAGAGCGTGTCGGCCTGGTGCAGTTTGGGGACATCAAACCGAGGGATCGGGGACGGATCCATAATATAGCGATGGTTTACCATCACCGGATAGCGATGAGACAACGTAATCTCGCCCCAGCGCACAATGTCCTCATAGAGAAACACCCAGAGCTTGCTGTAATCCGCCTCGGCGTGCATCCGTCTCGTTTCCCGCTCGCTCGGTTCGACAAAGCGCAGCGACTCCGGATACGGCACTTGAAACACGAGGATTTGCTCCGCCGTCATGGACTCCTCCGGGATGCGATGTCGCGTCTGCACAATCGTTGCGTCAAGTGTGTCGGAGGTAGTCGAACATCCAGTGGTCACCTCGATCAAGTCGCGCAAATTGCATGCATTGACGCTGTCATCCGCCCCTTGGTCGATCACCTTGACGACATCCGTTCGCCCTACGATTGCGAATGTGACTTGCAATCCACCAGTTCCCCAGCCTCTTGCGATGGGCAGTTCCCTGGACCCGAACGGTACCTGGTAACCTGGAATCGCGACAGCCTTCAGTAACTTGCGTCGAATCTCTCGTTTGGTACCTTCGTCGAGAAAAGCGAAGTTGTAGCTGCTATTCACTCTGTTCTCCTCCTCTCCTGAATCGATTGAACGCGGTTCATCTCTGCTTGAAAATCCACATAATGAGGTAACTTCCAGTGCGACACGAATCCGGACGATTCAATGCCATCGATGTGATAGAGAACAAATTCCTCATCTTCCGCAGGCGCTGAGGCACCTTCTGGGACCATCGCGCGGTCCAGGGTAGCCATGGACATCGCCTTGACATCGTTGTGGCCGAAGCAGAATCCATAGCCCAGTGAGAATTGAGCACGTTTGTGTTCTGTCCGCTCCTCCATTCGGGCGACGATCTCAGCCTCTGTCACGAGAACCCAACCGACCGTGATCGTCTCGTTCTCATAAATCGGGTGAGGCACGACGAGTGGCACATAACCGACGCGTAGTTCTCCCAAGGTGGGGTGAATAAATCCATATCCGCGGGCACTGGAATACGCCAAGGCTAGAAGCGCTCCTTGCTCACCGCGGCTGAGGGATTGCATCCTTACAGCGCGAGAAGCGGGAAAGCGGATCGGTTGGCGAGTAATGTCGCCGACGTCCGAAGGCCCGGGGGGAGTAGCGTCCGAGTCTTCCAGTTGGGCGTCCTTCGCACCGCGATTCTCCAATAGTCCCTCTGCTCGCAGTAAATCCACTACTTTCGGGAACTCTGGCATGGTGTCTGGCACGTCTGTATCGCTCACGTACGCCGCCAAGAAGTCCTTGACGTCGTCCTCAGATTCCTCACTCAAGGAAAACTCGATGAGGCGCTTGGTATAGTCGCGCGTCGGGCCGAGAAATTGCCCACCAGGGATGTCTTTGAACGTCGCCGAAACGCGCCGGATCATGCGAATATGCGTAGTGTCGACTGGCAGGGAATACAAGTTTCGCGGAAGCGTAGACCGGAACGCACGCAATAGAAAGGAGGCTTCAAGTGTATCCCCTTCCGCCTGTTTCAGAGCGATCGCGGCGAGATCCGGGGCGTACAGTGAGCCCTCGCTCATCACCCGATCGACAGCCAACCGCATCTGATCTCGAATTTGTCGCACCGCGATGGGCGAACTCCCGTTTTTTAATCGATAGTACTTGGTCAATTTCTCCGCTTCCTCAATCGCGCGCTGTCCACCTCTTACAGCAACATACGCCATCTCACATCACCTCCCATGTAAACTGCGTACTGCGAGGTATACAACAGACATTGCCCTCTACGTCAACGAAGATCCAATCGATTCCAAGTGGATACTCCTGATTGGCGGTTTGCCAACATGACATCAGTTGCTGGTCGATGCCATCGATACAGAGCTGACACTCATCCTTGATACCTGGTCCGCTAAGAGTCAGTCGAGTCGTACCGGGTGAACGTGTCGCCGCTTCGGACAAGCGCTTGACGGAACAGACCACGGTCGCACTTTCATCTGGGTACGTAAGGATGCCTCGCTTCAAACTGCGAATATCTACTGCATCGGTTCCCTGCAAAAAGACAAAGTCGCATTGTTCCATGGGTGCCATACGCGCCATTGTATACACTTGCAACATCGAGGAACTCGCCCCATTGTCGTGAACGATATGAAACGACACTTCTTGATCAAGGAGCGTCAGGGCCACGCTCACGACACAGGGATCGAGCCCGATTTCGAGCACTCCGTTTGATGGAGCCATTTTTCCGATTTTCCCTGGCCTGGACATGCAGTCCAATAGAGTGCGAAACAACGCCTGAGTAAGACGCTCTTGCTCCGATATCGTAGGTAAGGAAGGTGTCGTCATCAGTCGTTATCCACCTCTTCTAGTAAATCGAAGTTGACTAAACTGCGTTGGATGTTTGCAAAGTCGCGACGCCAAGCCTCTTCTTGCTGAACTTCCTGTGCACCAAGCCACGCATCAAGTTCCTTCTGTAGCCCCTCCCACTTCGGACTGTTGGCGTGAAACACGGCGTCCAACACCGCAAGTGCACGTGCGCGTTCCAAATCATGCTCTGCAACGATGCCGAATCCGAGTTGCCCATCCACCGTCACGGTGCACTCTGATACCAATACTTCGCCGACGTTGAACACTTCTTGTTCAACGCTTTCCCTAGCTCGCATCATCACGAGACCCATTTGTGGTGGCTTGACCACCTGAATGTCTGCCATCCACTCAACCTTCGCGATCCAAGGCTCAAGGTCGCGAAGTGAACTTTCACTCAGGATTTTTGTTCGTCGGTTCGTATCCACTGAACTCTCCCCCATTTCCAAATTCAACGACCATTTCAGCTATATCCCCGCGCGTGCGTCCAGTCGCGATCTCAACCGGCACCTTCGTCGTTGGATGAATGGCCAAGCTCTCAACCTGGATAATCGGCACGTCTTCCGGCAGGAATCTGGCATCTCTAGGGGCACAAGACGTCGCTCGGATGATCGAGTGAAGACGAATCGGGCGGAAGCCATAATGTTTTTGTAAAATCGAGTAAATCGAATGAAAATCGCCCAAATGACTTTCCAAAAATGGGGCGACCTTCTCTGGAAGAACCGTCGTCGACAGCGAGTATGGCGTCTCGTCGATGAAGCGAAGGATGTCCATCCGGTAGACCCCTTCGTGCGAGTCAAGTTGCAATTGCGCTCGCTCGTGATCGGTTGGCGCTCCTTTACTCCATTCCAGTAATTCGCTCCGCGGGGATTTCCCCAGACTGCCTACATTGTCTGTAAAGCGAGTTCTCTGCGAGAGGTGGTACGGAATCACTAGCCCCGATTTCACGTACGACCCCAGACCTTTCACCGTCGTCACAAGTCCCGAACTCGCCAGTTTGGCCACCGCTTGCCGGACTGTATGGCGATTGACATTAAACATCCTCGACAGTTCCAATTCCGACGGAATTTTCTCGCCTACGCGATACTCCTCGCTTTCGATCTTCTTCATCAGATAATCAGCCACTTGGAGGTAATACGGCATTCCACTGTCTCGTTCGATCACACATGGACCCTCCGCGAGTTAGACATCTAGACAGCAAATTCTGATTGCGTTCGTAGAGTAACTTGTCGACATGTTCAATGTGCGAAATTAGCTTAAACATTATGTAAAGCTATCATAAAGAGCTTCACGAATACGGAGGGCGGAAGGATTAAATCGATATCGTCGCTGAGGTTCGAGCGTGCGTAAAAGTACCATCCGATAGGCTGATCGGGGGGACTGCCAACGGCGATAGGTAAGCGCGAAGGCAGTCTAATAGGAGGTCATCATCCAAAATTTCTTAAAAATCACCACGGTTCGTCCGTACTCGCGCCTCTTGCTGCCCCTTACTTCATAAAGTAATTCCGTACTTCTATCCAGTTGTTTACCCGAACGTATCCTGTTTCGTGCATATTGTGAGGAGCGGAAAACAGAATCCCCTGCCCAGTGAAGCGCGTGAAATGCCTTGCATTGTCGTCAATGAGATAATCCGCACGAATAATGCTTTTATCACCACAAAAGACAAAGTTCATGTCCGACAGGAAAGGGAAGTGCTGTTTTAGCCACTCGTACTTAGCTGTAAATGAAGATGGGACTTCCATGGCTGCAGTGGTGATAAATATCTCGTAGTGTTCGCTCAGTTCCTGAATCACTTCTTGACTACCCTCAATGACCTTCAAATCGCGGAAGAATCCCGGTTGGGCCAAATAGCTCTGGATTTCATGTATGAGGTGCGGGCGTAAGTCTCGCAATTTCTTTCCGTGCATGTCGATGAGCGTCACGTTATCTTGGAAATCTCGATTATATAGCTCTAAATGTTTATCAACGATATCGGCAATAACCTCGTCCATATCGATCGCTATTCTCTTCACCGGTCTCTCTCCCTCCACATGCGATGCACTTCCTAGAACACGGAGCTGCGGCGCCACTTTGCAGGTGTCTCCCGCAGTACATACACACTCAGGATAGGCGTGTGTGTACCAATTCATATGATCAATGTACCAGGTGAAATTGTTCGTTTTATGAAAAATCCGTGTATTTCACGTGAAAAATCAGCGGATCAAACATTCGCTTCGCCCGTTCCAAATTGCAAGCAGAAGTGTTATTCACTACAAGCAGCTAGCGCCTGTTCAAGGTCATCCCATATGTCATCCACATCCTCGATCCCGACAGAAAGTCGAATGAAGGTGTCATCAATGCCCATTTGTTCACGAGTTGTCTTCGGAATCAGTGAATGCGTCATGCTTGCTGGATGTTGTACAAGCGTGTGCACCTCACCAAGAGACACTGCCCGTTTACACAACCGCAGTTTGTTCATAAATCGAATACTCGATTGATACCCGCAACCTAGCGTGAATCCGATGACACCGCCCGCGGCGGACATCTGCCGTTCATACAAGTCCCGTTGTGCGAAGCTGGATAAACCGGGATAATACACGTTCGTCACTGCAGGGTGACCCTGAATTCGATTTGCTATCTCCAATGCGGACCCACAGTGTCGATTCATTCGGAGATCCAACGTCTTCATCCCACGCAGCACAAGCCACGCGTTAAACGGTGCCGCGATTCCGCCAATGTCTTTTTGGGTCGTCATCCGTATCTTCGACATGATCTCCCGCGGGCCAGCCGCAAGGCCCATAATGACGTCACCGTGGCCCCCAAGATATTTCGTCGCACTGTGAATCACGATATCTGCACCAAGTTCAATGGGCCGCTGTAAAACAGGGGTCGCAAACGTATTGTCGACGACGACTGTGGCCCCAATCTCCTTCGCTACGCGACAGCAAGCGGCAATATCCACCAATTCCATAGTCGGATTCATCGGTGTCTCAATGTAGATGACCTTTGTGTTGGCTGTTACGGCGGCTCGAACAGCGGACTCGGTTCCTAAATCGGCCAAGGTGTAATCCACATGAAAACGTTGCTGTAAAAGTTCGAGCAAGCCATAAGTGCAACCGTACACGCCGCGCGAAACGAGCACGTGGTCTCCCGTGTGTACAAGCGCCATGAGCACACCCGAAATGGCTGCCATGCCACTTGCGAAAGCAATACCTTCATCGGCTCCTTCCAATTCCGCAATAGCTTCTTCTAGCAAGTTCACTGTCGGATTGCTTAACCGACTATAAATGTATCCGCTTTCATCGCCGGCAAACCGCTTCCCTCCTTGTTCTGCGGAATCAAATACGAACGTTGACGTCTGAAAAATAGGTGGGGTAATCGTGCCACTTACTTCTGCTTCTCCCTTTAAATCAGGTAAGTGTACAAGTTTGGTCGATAATTTTCTCCTCATGTTTCAACAACTCCTCTTCCGTAAAGCTGACTATGCTCGCAGGCGACTCCCTTCCTTCACCATATGTTCTTTGCTCACTTCGGCGCGCTAAAATCCAAAAGGCCCCGTGAGAACGGGGCCCATCACCTTCCAATGGAGGATGAGCTCAAAAATCCAGTGGTTCCGGAGCCGGCGACTGGCGAATCGGGAGTTGATTTTGCGCAAGTCGATCCACGGACCATCCTGTCACTTCATCCAAGGTCGTCCACCACACGCCTGGAAAGCTGCGAATATACTTGATGAGCCGCTCGAGAACCGCCATATACGCCCATCGACCGCTAATGAACGGGTGCAGCGTGAGCACGAAACAGCCACCTGTTGCATAATAGCCGTCGAACTCTGTGCTCCAGAGCCGGAATACAGCGTCTGGGTCGGAGATGGCTTTATCCCGGTTCGCGCGGTGGTGATTCCAGTGCTCCGCATCATCGAGCAGCCACTGGATGGGAATCTCGATGAGCGGCCCCCGCGGGGTCTCGAGTGCGTAGGGAACCTCGTCGTCCATCAGGCTGGAATCCGACACGACGCCGTGTTGGACGAGCAGCTCCGGACTCCAGCGATTGAGCTCCCAGGAAGGGGACCGGAAAATGCGTGGGACGGATCCCGTGAGCTCCTTGAAAATCTCCTGTGACTTGACGAGGACTGCTTGCTCTTCCTCCCGAGTGAGTTGGTCCAAACTGTGGTGCAAGTGGCCGTGCAACCCGACGGTATGTTCATCGTTTAAAATGGCCTCGACCATGTCCGGGTGGAGCTTCGCCGTGTAGGACGGAATATAAAAGGTTCCCGGCACTTCGTATTCCTTGAGCAAGTTCAAGACTTTCCAGATGCCTACTTGCGGCCCGTACAGCCGCTGGTGCAACTCGCTGAGTTGATTGCGAGCCCTATCAGGAAACCGCACGTACTGTGCGGACTCGCCATCCACATCCCAACTCAGGCAGACGGCGACCCGTTTTCCATTTGGCCAAATGCTCGACATAGAAGGAACTCCTCTCCAAACCATGCTGTTTGCGTTTATGTCCTTGCGACAGGTAGCTGATAATTGCCTGCTGAACTGCCACCATCGACCACGAGTGTGGCGCCTGTGATGTAAGAGGCGCGCTCGGAACACAGAAACAGAATCGACTGTGGTGCATCTTCTGGCCCGGACGTGCGTCCAAGTGGGATCGTTTGCGTCATGGTACTGACGTAGTCGTCCGACAACGAACTGACGTGACTGCCAGGCGCGAATCCAGGACTGACGGCGTTGACGCGGATACCGTAGCGTGCCAGTTCCAGCGCATACGCCCGCGTCAACATACTCAGTCCAGCTTTTGAAACCGCGTAATGGGCCGCCGCTACGCGCGGGCGCGTGGCAGACAGAGAGGTCAAGTTGACGAAACACCCCTGCGTCTTTGTCTCAACCATGAGTCTGCTAAACGCCTGGATCAGCTCAAATGGTGCATTCAGATTCACGTCCATGACCTGCTTCCATTCGTCCTGCGTCATCTCCATCAGTAATCGGCTCGGGTAGATCCCTGCGTTATTCACGACGATATCGGGTGAGCCCCAATGGGTTTGCACAAGCGACACAAGTGACTGAATGGATACACTCGACGTGAGGTCAGTGGCGTGTGTGAGGGCCATCGCGGAGGCGAGTATTTGAGACTCTTCTATGCGCGCTTTCAACACATCTTCGCGAATGTCGCTGAGGCAAAGCTGAGCCCCCTGCTTGGCAAATGCCTCGGCAGTCCAATTGCCAATGACACCCGCTGCACCCGTGATGACGACGCGTTTCCCTGCAAATTCCATGTCAATCAAGCTCCTCGCGGTAGCGATCCTTCATGCCCATGAGAACGAAGAACGTGACAATCGCACAACCAATCACATAGTACGTCGGCGAAAGCTTGCTATGCGTTGCGGAAATGAGGTAAGTCGCGATCATCGGTGCCGTTCCCCCAAACAATGCGACTCCGATGTTATAGCCAACGGAGAGCGAACTGTTGCGAACGCGGGTCGGGAAGATCTCGGCCAGTGCCGCAGGACCCGGTGCCGCAAAGAACGCTTCGAACAGGGCCAAGACGAACTGTGGAATCAGAATCATGACGAAACTGCCTTGGTTGATGAGCAGAAACATCGGGTACGCGAGGACGGCAAACCCCGCGCAGGACAGCATCAGCAATTTCTTTCTGCCAACGCGATCGGACAATGCTCCTACAAGCGGAATCAGGATGATGAAGAACGTGAGAATGATCAGGTTGGACGCCATCGCGGCCCCAAACGACATGTGGACGACAGTCTTGATGTACGTCGGTAGATACGTAAACGTAATATAGTAGGAAACCGTCCACGATATCGTAAAGCCGATCGCTTGCAGCACTTGCAAGGGGTGTTTGGTCACCATTTCCTTCAACGGCTGCTTCGCCACGTGCGCAGCCTCTTTCACTTCGCGAAACTTCGGCGTGTCCTCCATCTTCATCCGGAGGTACAGGCCGACGGCCCCAAGGACGATCCCGATCAAGAAAGCGACGCGCCACCCCCAACTGTCGAGTGCGCCTGGCGATAAAGTCGTGATGAGGATGGTCGAGACGACTGAGCCGAAGAAGAGTCCCGCACCGGTGCTGAATTGTTGCCAACTGCCATAGAGCCCGCGTTTCGATCTCGGCGCATATTCGACGAGGAACGAGGTCGACCCACCCCACTCGGCCCCAGCGGAGAAGCCCTGAATCAGGCGAGCGACGACGAGCAGAATCGGTGCCGCGTTACCAATTTGCTGATAAGTTGGAATAACGCCGATCATGAATGTGCCAATGGCCATCAAAATAACCGCCATCGCCAATGCCTTGCGGCGACCCACCTTGTCGCCGTAGGGTCCGAATACGAGCGAGCCCAGCGGGCGCATGACAAACCCGAGTGCAAACACCAAAAAAGTAGATAGCAACGCGGCGACGGAGTTTCCGTCCGGGAAAAAGTGTTTTGAAATCGTCGATGCAAAAAATCCGTAAATGGACCAATCGTACCACTCCATCACGTTTCCGATGGACCCAGCTACAATGGCCTTGCGGACGGTCTTGCCATCCTGCATGATGACGTGCTTTCCTTCGACCCCTACGACTGTCGTCATACCATTCTCTCCCCCGCTTTCAGTGTCTTGAGTTGTTCAATGTTGTCCCAGGACATCTGCCGTTGGCCGTCCTCTAAATCCCGAATCATCTGCACGACCGCCTTGGTCAAGGTCATATCCAATCCCAAGCGCTCGCCTTCTTCAATGACGGGTACGAGATGGGACGGCACTTCTGTCTTGCGCTTGCGAACAGCCAAGTCGCGCCAAATACCACTTTTCACTTTTTTATAGGATCGAAGGCGAAGAACAAGGCGATCCCAGCTTTCATTCAGGGCCTCTTCGTCGCGTCCTTGCACCGGGTAAACAAGGTTCGGATCCCAGTCGTCAAAGCCGTTGCATGGGATGTGAAGCTTATCCGCAACCGCCAAAACTTCACTAGCTAAGGCGAACAGGAGCGAGCGATTGTCGTTTGGATCAATCACGTCAGCCATCGTTGCGTCCACAAGCGCCGTCGCCGTGAGCACAGCTCCGTAGGCGAGCTTGCTCCACAGGTAGCCCCAGATGTTGTCCGTCATCTGAACATTACCCCAATGCAACAGGACGTCGTGTAAAGCTTCCAGACGGGGCGTCATGCGACCATCCATTTCGCCGATGTACATACTGCCCACACCGCCATACTCGATGACCCCAGGGCCCTGATAGTCAGCGAACAGATTGACGAACGCACCGACTGTCCGCGATTCTCCGATGTGCGAAGCGATGATGTTTTCACACAGTCCATTCTGCATCGAGACGACGTACGTCTTTTCAGTCAGCCGGTGCTTGAACTGGGTGATCGCCTCTTCCGTGTGCTGTGCCTTCACCGCGAGAAATACGGCATCCACGTTGGCAAGTGGCGCCTGTTCAGCGACAAAGTCATCCATCACGACAGCTGCGACCGGGACGTTGAAGGCACCGTCCAGCGCTTGAATCGTCAGTCCCGCCTGCTGCATCGCCGTGACATGGTCTTTTGCTTGATCGACAAAGAGAACGTCGACGCCGGCTTTCGCCAAATACCCGCCAACAACTCCCCCAATAGCACCTGCACCAACGATCACGATTTTCAAATCAATTCCCCCCTCGTCGAATCGATAGACCTGTGCGACTCGCCTGACTGTAACAACTGCTCTGTAACTTCCAGCGCCTGCTTGAGCGCAAATGCGATTTCGTTGGATTTCCGCTGCAGTGACGTCTTCAAGAGCCGATAATCCAAGCTCCCTGGTTCACATTCGCCAAGGCGAAGGATGTCTCTGAGTTTGGGGACGGGCGGTTGCGATAAGGCGAGATCGTGGTCGAACGCGCTCCCACTGACGTAGTTCAGCGGCACGAGCATTCGTGACAAGCGCATGAGCCCCCGGTTGATCGCACGCACGACTGCAGCGTCCTCAGGTCTAGCCACCAGACGGGTTTCGAATGAGGCAAGCTGCTGTACGAGTACCTTGGCGCGTGCCCTCGCCAACGACAGGTTGATATGCTGTCCTGCCTTCTCCTGCCAGGTGGCAAGCGCCGCCTCAATCTCCTCGGCCGCAGCGCGCTGCCGAATGGGGATCACCGAATCCGAAAGGAAGCGGTGAATGACTGACACATAGACCTTTGTGTCGCGGACGAGGCAGGCGGGATCGACCTTGTCCATCGTGTCTTCCGTCGTGTGCCACCACCAGCCGAAACCGCCCGTCTCACCGCCCCCAAACAACTCTCCAAACGCAGCAGCCGCCGGATTGTCCGCAGGCGGTTGCTCGGAGAGCCCCATAAACAGCGAAGGGACGCCCGGTCCAAAGAACGATTGATCCCCGGAGCGACCATAGCGCGTACCGACAAATTCCTCATCCAAAAGCGCCTTGATGACGTCTGCGGCCACCTGCTTCGTCTCCGCCATGCAGTTGGCCTGAGTCAGGATGGTCGATCCCTTCCCGCCCACAGAGTCGACATTGATGTGCACGACACAGTGCTCAAACAGTTCCTCCCAGTGGTCATCACAGTACTGGCTCGATCCGGCATAGCGACCGTGCGAATGCCCAGACCAGAAGGCGAGCCGAAGCGAGCGCTTCAACTGTTTGCTGTGTTCCGACATAATGCGTGCCACTTCAAGCATCAGTGCGTTCGCACTCCCGTTATCCATCGCCCCATAGTGCCAGGAGTCGATGTGACCGCTGAACAGCACGAAATCGTCCGGCGTGTCGGTTCCCTTGAGTTCGGCCACCAAGGTTGGAATCGGACGAAAGCCCGTGTCCACCTTCGTCGTCAGCGAGCACGTGACGGGCGACTGTGCCAGTTTGGCCTTCAGCGCTTCGCCAACCTGACTCGTGACCGATACAGCTGGGATGGACGGCAGAAGTCCAACTGTCTCTGGCGTTGGATGTCCCCATACCGGCGAGATGATCATCTCGTGCGTGTATGTTGCATTGACGAAGACTAGTCCGACCGCCCCCCGTTCAGTGGCGGCCTGGACCGCGTTTGGCACCGCCAAACCGTCCATCAACAGCACGTGACCCGCAATGTCGTCCTGAGGCACGTTGTCAAGTTGTCCCTTCCCGACGTACATCAAAGGCGCTTCTAAACCGGTGACCGACACCCCCATCGAGTGCGTAATACACGGGTACGTCACACCGTCGATGCTGAGCTGCGCCGCCACGGGCAAACTGATGTAGGCATCTGAAAATGAGAGTTCCGTCTCGTAACCAAACTGCTCCAACTCTGATTTGACGTATTGAAACGCCCGCAACTCTTCTTCCGATCCCGACAGTCGAATCTCTTTCGCCACTTGCTGATTGAACGCGATGAGCCGCTCCTCGCTGACCTGTGCCAGCAAAGCGTCTTTTATAGCCGTATTACCCGCTTTAGTGGTTCCCACGACCACCATCCTCCTTTGCGTTCTCACGATTCATGTCATAGCTGCACAAGGCATTCGTCCATCTGCTCTTTAAATGTGGCGAACGTTTGCCCAGCCGTATATCCACCGTCGATGAACAGCGCTTGCCCGGTCGTGTACGAGGAGGTCGCTGGATCGACAAAATTCAGGACCGCTTCGGCGATCTCGCCCGGTTTCGCCGCCCGTCCCAACGGAATTTTGGCAGCCTTCTCGCGATGCTCTTCCATCAGCGTTGGGGTCGAGAGGCTTTTCATGAGCGTGTCGGTCTCGACGAGTCCCGGGCACACAGCGTTCACTCGAATCTGATACGGCGCCCATTCCAAGGCCAACACGCGGGTGAGCATAACGAGCCCCGCCTTCGACGATGCGTAGTGTGCGACGCCTGGTCGAGCACTTTGCGCGGCCGTCGAAGCGATGTTGACGATGCTGCCAGGAATGTGGCGTTGGATCATCGTTTTGGCGACGGCACGACACAGCAGGAACGGTGCTTTGAGATTCAAATCGAGCACGGCGTCCCATTCTGCCTCATCGATGGCAATGGCCGGCTTCGACGGATAGATGCCTGCGCAATTGACGAGGATGTCAATGTGGTCAAACTGACGGACAGTCTCCTCGACGACGTACTCAATCGCTTGACTGTCATAGAGATCGGCTTCGGCAAAATGGACCGCCCCCTCCGCGACCTCCGGCTTAACTCTGTCAATACAGACCACGGTGGCCCCCGACGCCAGCAATGCCTGGGTGATGGCACTACCAATGCCCTGACTTCCTCCCGTCACGACAGCGACCTTTCGTTCAAACCCAGCCCTTGGCAAGATCAACACCTCCAGAATTTTCAAAAAACAGATGGTATGAGGACCAAACAACAGTAAAATCACTTCTCGTTCAATGAATAAGCAAGTTCCATGCCAAGTACGTAAATGCAACATTTGAGGCAATTCAATCCGATATTGTCGCCTACTCCTCGCCGCTCGATGGAGCGAATAGGTTGTATGTCACCCTAATAAAAGGGTTTTGGTGATCCCAAATAGAATGGTGAGCGCTGCTCCACGCCCCCTTCCACTCGCTCGCGATCCGTCTCCGACCATGAAGGACTGCGTAAAGACAAAAGAAGTTCATTCGCCGTCAGCGGGATTGGCACAATTCTTGCTCCTATTGCAGTGACGGCCAACTAAACCTAGAAATCGCAGTTCAAGGAGTGTGTCTGATGTCCGGACCTTACGAATATCTGCAATCGCACGAGCGAGAAATCATCGCCTCACTCAAAGAGCTTGTCCTCGCCGAATCTCCAACGAGGCACAAAGAACTGGTCGATAGCTGTGGCGCTACGCTCACCAAGCTGTTCCAGCAACATCTGGGATTGGAGCCCGAAGTGATCCCACAATCGACCGTTGGCAATCATCTCAAGTTCAGCTACGGAAGCGGCGAAGCCCAACTGCTCATCCTTGCGCATTTCGATACCGTCTGGCAGCCCGGGCGGCTCGGGTATCGCGTGGATGGGGATCGCATTTTCGGACCCGGCGTGCTCGATATGAAGGGCGGACTCATCCAGGCGCTGTGGGCCCTAAAATCGCTGAAAGACCTGAACGTCGCACTCAACAAAAAAATCGTGGTGCTCTGTAATTCCGACGAGGAGATCGGGAGCCCGACGTCTCGCTCCCTCATCGAGGAGGAAGCCAGGAAGAGCCAGGCTGTGTTCGTCGTCGAACCGGCAGAGGCAAACAGTGGCGCGCTGAAAACTGCGCGCAAAGGCGTATCGATGTACCGCCTGAATATCTCAGGGCGCTCCGCGCACGCCGGGAATCACCACGAAGGCGGGGTGAGTGCCGTTTTGGAGCTCGCGCGTCAAATCGAATTTTTAGAAGGACTCACAGATTACGAAGTCGGTACCACCCTGAACGTCGGTGTCGCGAAAGGTGGCACGCAAAGTAACGTCGTGCCTGAACACGCAGAAGCACACGTCGATGTTCGAACCGTGACACTGCAGGAAGCAAAGCGCGTCGCCAACATCATGGCAAACCTAAAGCCCACCCTGGAAGGGGCGACGGTGTCTGTAAGCGGCGGGATTAATCGGCCACCCATGGAGCGCACAGAGCACACCGCACGGTTGTATCAAGTGGCCAAGGAAATCGCCCACAGACTGAGATTTGAGTTGCCTGAAGCATTGGTCGGCGGTGGTAGTGACGGGAACTTCACCGCGGCTCTCGGCGTACCCACGCTAGACGGTCTCGGTGCCGTCGGCGACGGTCCCCACGCAGAATATGAACACATTTACGTACCGGCCCTCACACAGCGCTCCGGTTTGCTAGCAGAACTGCTGATGCATTGCTGAACCACGACAGACGGCAACGCTGAGCCACACTAGCCAGGGCCACATCACGTAGCGGCCCTCGGCTGGTTCAACTCAGGCGGGAAGGTATGTCACAGGCTCGTTTCGCGTATGATTCGCAAACGCTCACGAATTCGACTGAGTGCGATCTCACCTTTCGCCGTTAGCCAACTTCCCTGGCGGCGGTTCCCCGTCTCGATGAGACCGATTTCCCGCAACATGACCATTCGATTGCGAACCTGTTGCTCGGACACACGAATGTTTTTGCGACATGCATACTCCACAATCGCGCTCCGCCCCAGGCGGTTGAATCCGTGCTGCTTGGCCCAGTCCAAACTGTCCAAAATAGCGTACAGAATGGTCAAATCGCTGCGTTGAAATATCTCATCGTGACAGACGACGTCCTCCGTAGACTCGGCTACCTCGAACAACTGCCGGGGCAAGTCATCCGACGTCACCACCTGTCCTTCCGCAACGCTTGTCATATACTGCGCCGCAGCCTCTAGTTCCCGAACATTCCCCGGCCACTCGTAGGCGACGAGCCTATCCATCACATTCGGCAAGACGCGCAGCTTCCCCGCGGAATACCGCCGGACGAAGTGCTCCACGAGCAAAGGAATATCCTCCCGCCGTTCGCGCAATGAGGGGATGTACAAAGGTAAGACGAACAGCCGATAGTACAAGTCGTGTCGGAACTTCCCCGCTTGAACCAGCTCCCGAAGGTCGCGGTTCGTCGCCGCCACAATGCGCACGTCCACCGGGATCACCTGATCTCCCCCTACGCGCATCACGTGTCGTTCCTGCAATACGCGTAGCAAGAGCGCCTGAATGCTTGGCGACGCATCGCCGATTTCGTCCAAAAACAGCGTCCCGTTGTGTGCCAGTTCGAATAAACCTGGTTTCCCACCTCTACGCGCGCCTGTGAAAGCCCCCTCGGCGTACCCAAATAGTTCGCTCTCCGCCAACGTCTCCGGCAGCCCCGCAAAATTCACCGGCAGAAACGGGCCATGTCGCCGATCCGACAACTCGTGAATCGCATGAGCAAACAACTCCTTCCCTGTGCCACTCTCGCCAAGAATGATCACGGTCCGATCCGTACGGGCAAGCTTGCGCATGACTTTCAGCGTCTTCGCCATCGTCTCGCTGGATGCAATGATATTGTCCTCCGAGTACCTCGGCTGCAGCCCCTTGGACTGCACCCGCTTTCGGAAATCCTGCTCGAGCTTTTGCAGACGCGTCACATCCTGAAACGCAAGTACTGATCCCAGTCGCCCCTCGTCCATATACGTCCGATTCATCACCAGGTACCTGTCGTCCATCTGTTGTATCGTCTCTTGTGAAGAAATATCGTTCACACTGACGCCCGGGAATACTTCCTGTACACGTCCGCCAATGAGTGGCGTCACCAGTGGATTGTGCCCCAGAATCCTGTGCGCCGCCTGATTCGCCTGAATGATGATCCCTTTCTTGTCGATCCCGATCAAACCATCATGAACCGTGTGAAAAATCGCATCCATTTGCCGGTTCAAGTCCTTCTCGTTCTCTAGTGCCCCTGAAAGTTGCCCCGACAGCTGAACAATCTGCCGAATGTACTTAGACGAATAGACTTGCGGTTCCGGTATAGGGATCTGCAAACGAAAGCCAATGTCGAGAATCGTCGCGTAGTCGATCGGCCGCATGCCGATATACACGATCCGCTTCATACCTTCAGGCACAAGATCCCGCCCTGTTTCTGCCACCACGGCTACTTCGACGTCGTGCGGCACCTTGTTCACAGTCGGATCGTACGGGGATAACTCCAGATTCAGCCCCAGATTTTCCAGACAGGAAATCGTCTCGCGCGCAGTATCCAAACTATTGTTGACCACCAGGCACTTGGTCCCAGCCGGAAGTGCGATAAGGTCCCCGATCTTCGACAAATCAACCGTTCTCCGAGCGACCAATAGCTTGTCCGGTGGAAACTCCCATTCTTTGACGACCTCACGATAGGATGCGAGGAAGAGGTCCGCATTGCACGACACCCCTACCGTTGTGGCATCGACGAGATCGACAGAATCACCAAAATAGTCCGTGATTTGCTCGCGAAACATTCGATGCACATATCTGCTTTTCGTGATCAGTAGAATTGTTGGCTTGTGCACAGGCTTCCCCCCATTTCACACGTATTGTTGGATGACAAAACCAATGTGGCATGTAGATGCCCTATTACTGTAGAATAGAGCCGCACGTACTAACCAGTGCGGCTCTGTACAAACTTTCCCCTTCAGATGGTGTGCAACGACACCTTCCTTACCGCTTACCTGCCTCTAGCAGCAATACAGGTTCTCCTGCTGTTTTCTGCTTTTTCGGTGCGCGACGACTTTCGCGGATGGCACGTTCTTTTTTGCTGCCGTAGAACCAGATGCAGACCCAGGCGACGATCGACAAGATGGTCGACACATAGAACGTCGCATCGAGTCCGGAGACGAAACCGAGTTTCGAGATGAGGCCGTAAATCATATCTTCCGCAGCCACGAGCGCTTGGCTGGCAGCCATACCTTTTGCCTCAAATGCGTGCTGCAGTTGAAGCAAACTTTGGCCCTGATACGTAGAAGCGGTAACCTTCCACGCCAAGTGTGTCGTATCGAGCTTCGTTTGGTTCGTCATATACGACGTCAGGATGGCAGTACCTAAGGAAGAGGATACCTGACGAATTGTGTTTGACATCGCCGTGCCTTGGTTGACAAGCTGCATCGGGACTGTGTTCATGCCTGCCGTCATGACCGGCATCATCGTCATCGCCATCCCGATGCTACGGATGATGTACATCCATTGAATGTAGCCCGAGCTCGACTCCGTACCAAGCGTTGTAAAGCCAAGCGACGAGATGGTGAAGATGAGTACGCCAAAGAACGCGAGAGGGCGGGCGCCGACGCGATCGAAGAGCCGGCCGCTGATCGGCATAATCACAGCACTCGCCAACGCTGCCGGTGTCATGAAGAGCCCCGTCCGCAGCGCCGTGTAGCCCATCGTGTTCTGCAGGTAGAGCGGGAGCAAGAAGATACCGACGAACATGGCGGTAAAGATGATGGAGCTGATGATCAAACTCATGCTGAACATATAGTTGTTCAGGACGCGCAAGTTCAGGATCGGGTGTTCCACCTTCAACTCGATGATGATGAACACCAACAAAAAGAAGATGCCGCCAATGAGAGACAAGACCACCGTCGCCGAACTCCAACCGTCCGACGATACTTCGTTAAACCCATAGAGCAGCAAGAAAAATCCGATGACCGAAACCATGAGCCCCCAGACGTCCAACTTGCCCTTCTTCTGATGCGGGAAGTGGTGCAAGAAGAAGTATCCTAAGATAACCGCTGCGATCCCGAATGGCACATTCACATAAAAAATCAGCCGCCATGACGCGTCATCGACGAAATAACCACTTAAGACAGGCCCGCACGCAGGTGCAACCATCATCGCGATCCCGAGGACACCCATGATGGTCCCACGCCGGTGCGGCGGGAAAATCCGAAAAATCATCGACATCGCAACGGGCTGCATGAATGCGCCACCGATAGCTTGAATGACGCGGAAGAAGATGATGGAAGAGAGATTCCACGATGCGCCGCAAAGTGCGGAGCCGATGGTGAAAACGAGTAGGGCGAGAAGGAAGAGGTTGCGAGCCCCGAATCGATCCGTGAGCCAACCCGAAATCGGAATTAGCACACCGAGCGTCAGCATGTACGCCGTCAACACCCACTGAATCTGCGCGGTGGAGGCGCTGAGCTCGTTTTCCATCGTCGGAATGGCCACGTTGACGATGCTCGTATCCAAAATGGCCATAAACACACCCAAAATAATAATGATCAACTGTACGGCAGGCGCCTTAATTTTGTCGATTTCGTACTGATGCTGCACCGCTTCCTCCATATAGCAACTCCTTTGTTGCGATTTGTAGCTTGCTCATCACACATCTGTTGTGGATTTTATTCCGCATGAATGAGGGGTAATCCTTTAGACTCTTCTTCAGTAAAATATCCCGGGTGGCGTCCATCCTAGACCAACTGCGAAATTACTCATGCATCTTTCCATGTAGGATTTTGGAGAATTATGTCGAAATATGAGAATTGGAGTAGGATACATATATAAGGAGAGATTGTAGTTGGCATTTGAAATGAACATTTATCCTGAACGCAAAGTGATGCGTGTCGCTGTCATTGGGATGTACAAAGCAGAGGATGGTCCCGAGTTCGCAGCTGCGTACGCCAAACATGTAGCCCAAATAAATCCGTCTGAATCGACGCTTGTCCTGGACGCTAGTGAACTTATCGCCACCAAGATGGATTTGGTCCCCGATCTGAGCGCAGCGTTTAAGGCATACATGAGCACCGGCTTTAAGGAATACATAACGGTTCAACCAAAGTCCGCGGTTTGCAGAATGCAATTGACTCGCGCGGCATCAAATGTGAACTTTCCTAGCAATTTCGTCGATTCTTGGTCACCTGAAGGCGTTTAATCTCCCTCTCAAAATGCCACCCATCCACGGGTGGCGTTTTTCATGAATTTGATCATGCACGATTTTCGAGTTCTAGAAATTCCGGGATGAGCGATTAAGGAGCGCTACGTATGAAACAAAACATCCAAATTAAAGGTGTAGGGATCTATCACCCACCCGTTCCTGTGACGAACGAACAACTTTATGAACACTTTGATGCGCGAGGGATTGAAACGCGTGGACTCATGAAAGCACTGGGTCGCCAGACGCGTTATTTTGTGACGAACGATAGCGAAAATGCTTTAACCATGGGCATTGAAGCCGCAAACTGCGCCATCGAGAACGCAGGGATATCGGCGGAAGACCTCGACATGATCGTATTTGTCACGGACACCCCAGAATATCTGCTGCCGTCGAACGCGCTGAAAGTGCATCAGGCCATCGGTGCTATGAACGCCAATTTAGTTTACGATCTGAACACGAACTGTACTGGTATGATCGTCGCGATCGACCAGGTGGCTAAGGTCATGAAAGCCACCCCTAACCTAAATACCGCGCTCGTCGTCGCAAGTACGGTCTTTAGTCGTACTGTGGATAAGAACAATTCTTTCCTGCGCACGGCCTACAACGATGGAAGCGGGGCCTTTGTACTTCATAAGGAATCAAGCAACGCGGAGTCTGGAGTCATCGACACAGTCACGAAAGTGAATTCAGCAAATCATGACTTACTAGTATATCCGAAGGCTGGCTTAACTCCGGTACTTCACGGGAATGCTACGGGAGAAGATGCACTGTTCAACTTCATACCGCATAGCGTCGATTACTTCTCTGAGGAATGGAAGGAACTCATCGTTACATTATTAGAAAGAAACGGTCTTACCGCAAATGACATCAAGGCGTACATGTTCCAACAGTTCAGCAACGACCAAAATATAGAGACCCTCTCAAAACTGGGTGTTGAACCGACAGAAGATAATTACGTGTTTGTTGGCGAGAAATACGGTTATATGGGCGCATCTTGTATCGCCTTTGCATTTCATGACGCGCTGAAAGCGGGAAAGCTAACATCGGGTGATTACATATTGTTTGTCTCTGTAGCAGTAGGATATACAATGGCCGTATCTCTTTACAGGATATAAATTTTGTGAGACTCAACAAAGCCCCTTCAGCTCTAGCCACCGTGCATCATCTAGAGACTATCCGCCTTCACTGAACTATATGGCGCATAGTCTCTAGGGTTTATAGGAGCACTCCTCTGAGTGCTCCTAAATCATGACGCCGCGTTTCACGCACTTCATCTGTCTTTTCGTCGGTTGAGGGCCAAAATGGCCACTGTGACAAGGATACACAGCCCTCCGATGATCGCAGGTAAGCCCATTTGTACATGTAAACATGCAACCGCAATAATCGAAGCAGACAATGGCTCGCCACACGACAATAGGCTTGCTTCTGAGGGCGAGATGTATTTCAAACTCGACATATACACGTAGAAAGCAATCAAGGTTCCGAACAACACCACAAAACAAACAAGCCACCATGCACCGAATGAACTGTGGCCAGTGAAATGCCACGGCGGCGTAATACAGGCCATTCCGATACCGCCGATGAGCATCGCCCAACCGACAATGGTTGCAGCTCCGTATTTGCGCAATAAACTTTGTGGATACAAAGAATAAAATGCGAGCGTCATGGCTGAGACTAGTCCCCAAAACACTGCTAAAGGTGCAACGGAGAAACTGCGAACGTCACCATTGGTAACGAGCAATAAAGCACCGGCGAGTGCAAGGAAAACGGCCACGCACTGTGAGATACTCGGCAGGCGGCGCTGTCGCAAGGCAAGGTAGCCAGTAATGAAAATGGGCCCCATATACTGAAGCATCGTACCCGTCGCGGCATTTCCATAGCGAATCGATGCGAAATAAGAATATTGGACGCCAAGCAATCCAATGATGCCAAAAAGGACAATTCTTAGAGCATCTCGCTTATCTTTCCATACCGCGATCGACCGCATGGGACCGGATTTCATGGAAATGCCCGCTAAAAGCAGCACCCCAGCGATACTCATACGGACGCACACCAACCAACCCGCATCAAATCCATCGTGCTGGAACAACACTTGGGCAGCAGTACCTGATACACCCCACAAAACTGCCCCCAACAGTACCATGGATAAGCCCTTGAAATGATCGAACTTCTTGCCAGCCACAGGTGAAGATTTCAGCTCCGTGACCATGTTTCCCGGTTCCTGGCTGTCAACGTGCATGTTCGACTGTACATACTCCAACGTCCGCCCCCTCCCGTAAATTCATACTGTACTTTTAACACAAAACGTACTTGACCACTACACTGCGTACTATCAGGACCTGAACAATACCAGACGGCAAAGTTAGTCAAGCACGTCGAAAAGGAGGGCTCACGCCCTCCTCCATGGTGATGTTCCTCTGTGTCGGTGTGAATTCAGCAGAGTGAACGTATATCAACAGGAAACCCGAACGACGATGCTAGCACATCACCATCGCATGTTCTTCTCGCGAGTATATTTGATCTCACACTCATTTTCCGGATTTAGGTTGGGTCAAGTCATATAAGGTTACTCCGCTCACAGTAACTGTCTTAAAGTTGCTTTTCACCCAGTTGGTGATCGCCGATCCGGAACCACCAAACTCTTGGGGAGCCGCTCCACGAGTACTATCAGAGGAACCACTTCTGACTCCACGCCCAGAGAATTCACCATTCATACCACCACCAGGGAAACCGTTGCTCGTACCACCACCTGGAAAGCCACCGCTCATACCACCGCCAGCAAGTTCACTGTTCGTACTTCCAGCAGCGAAACGGCTGCTCGTATCACCAGCAGAGAAGCCACCAGGACCACCTGCACCCATAGCATCAGCGATATAGTAGTGAATTTTCCCTTCACTGACGTAGCGTTTGAACTCGGCAAGTGTTATCGCTGGATCACTGCCCGAAAAGCCGCCAAGCGCCATCACCGGTTCTCCCGTCGCTAGCTGATACGGAGCAGACGACATTGCACTCGTGGTCGCCGCCACCCAAGTGTAATGCGATGCATCCTTCTGAAGCAGCTTAACAAGCGCCACACTTGGCGTATTGTTTCCTTGCCCCGGAAAACCACCGCTATTCTTACGAGATGTCGTCGAGCCGGGTGCCTCACCAGGCAGACTGCCCGCTCCATTTGCTCCAGGACCAGCGCCATAGGCTCCCTCATTACCGCTACCGAACCTGCCTTTCGATCCGCCTCCGAAACTCATGCTAGATACAGCCGGTCCCGCTGTCGGTGTCGATCCGGTGTGAGGGGTAGCCACTGTATTCAGCGTGTACGCCAACGGTCCCGCGAATCCGGCTATCAGAGCAGCCACGGCGGCTCCGCCGAACAGCCTTCTGCCAAGCTTGACGCCAATGACAAGCGCAACTGCAGCGACGACAGCGACCACAAGTACGATGAACCGCAACCAAGGATACCAGGTGGGCGTACGATCAAGGAGCACAAAGGACCATACTGCCGTAGCCAGAGTGGCCCCAGCCAAGCCTACACGAGCGGCCAATTCACTCTTCCTACGCCAGAGCACATCTACACCAATACCTACGAGGGCTGCCACTGATGGCGCCAGGGCAATCGTGTAATACGTGTGAATGATCCCTTGACCAAAACTAAACGCTAGACCCGTCACGACGAATGATGAGATCCACAGGAGCGCCGCCTGAAAAGCCCGGTCGATCCGCCAGTTACGACGCACGATCCAAACAGTGACGATAAAGAGAATCAGTGCAGCAGGAATCAGCCAAGAAATCTGTCCCCCCATATCAGCCGCAAATAATCGAAAGAGACCAGTGGATCCACTGAAGCCTCCAGACATTCCTCCACCTGCGAACGCATGTGTACTCGCGTCAATGGCCTCATGGGTGAACTTTGGTGTGCTTCCACCGCCCCCCATCCCTGACTCATTGCCGCTTAGGCGACCAAGGCCGTTATACCCGAAGATGAGGTTGAGAATACTATTGTTCTGAGAACTTCCGATGTACGGACGATCAGCCGCGGGTGTGAGCTGTACAATTGCTACCCACCAGCCTGCCGACACAACTACAGTGATCGCGCTCATCAGAATTTGCACCAACCGCTTGCGTAAAGACACGGGAGCAAACACTAGGTAGACAAAGACGAAGCCCGGTACGACTAAGAATGCCGCAAGCATTTTCGTCAGAAAGCCAAACCCAATGAGAGCCGATGCCCACAGAAGCCATTTTGTTTGTCCTGCTTCAAGTGACCGCGTGAGCGCATAAGCACTTAATGTAAGTAAAAGTACCAACAATGCATCTGGATTATTGAAGCGGAACATCAGAGCAGCTACAGGCGTCGTGGCGAGTACAGCTCCAGCGAGCAAGGCTGCACCAGGGCTGAACCATCGGCGGATCGTGCTATAGAGGACCCAGACACAGGCCACACCCTCCAGCGCTTCGGGGACAAGGAGGCTCCATGAATTGAGACCGAATATCCGAGCTGAAAGATCCATGACCCACAAGGAAGCAGGTGGTTTGTCCACCGTGATGTAATTGTTTGCATCTAGAGAACCAAAGAAAAATGCCTTCCAGCTCTTGGTCGCAGCCTGCACCGCAGCACTGTAAAACGAGTTGGACCAGCCGGACTGGTCTAATCCCCAAATATAAGCAACCCCAGTTAACAGTAACAGGGCCATCAACGCGGGTCTGACCCACGGTGCATCTTCCTCTCGACCTCGGAGGAAAGCCCGAACCCCCTGTCTACGCGACTGCAATGTTTCCATCTCTACCGTCCTTTCACACCTAGCACCGATATCAGGAGAAATCCTCTTACCGTTATGGCTGGACCTATGATAGCCAATGACCCTGAATTAAGTTTGAAAGAAAGCTGAAAGATTCCTGAAGAACACGCGTATACCACTTCAAAAATGAATTCAATATTTCACTGCTACGCTCCCTACAAGAACGAGGGCATAGGCTATTGGACATTGGCAATCACCTAGGTTGCTTAGGGACAATGCAAGCACTCAATCCACAACGAAGCGTGCAACTCCATGCCAACATGCTCTGAAAAGAAGACTGAATGGGAGTGATGCCCAATGACACCAGAAGAAAAACAACGAGCACGTGAAAGACGAGAAATCAAGCTACGTCGATGGATGATCGGATTCTCATGGACTCTACCTGTGTTCTCGTTCGTGAGTTTCTTTGATATTTGGAACAACATAGCTCATGCAAATTCCAGTACCCATACTACTCAGACAACATCAACAAGCACCACGTCAAATACAAGCTCTAAAGTGCTGTATAAAGAAGGAATGACGAGTACTCAGGTTGCTAAGATCCAAGAGCAACTAGCCAAACTAGGATTTTTCAACAATTCGATCACGTCGTACTATGGTCCCGTCACTGCTAACGCGGTAAAGGAATTCCAAGCTCAATACGGGCTTCCCGAAACAGGGGCGATTGATGCAAAAACTCTCTCCGCGCTCCAAACGGCGGTAAAGCAGTATCAAACCAATAGCTTGAGTTCATCGTCTTCGAATGATGATTCAGGAACGAGTGGACAGACTGAACAGTCTCCGTCTGGATCTAGTGGCAGCTCATCCGATTCCAGCGGAAGCTCATCCAGTTCCAATTTTAATGACGGTAGTTCAGGGTACGGGGGCTATTCTGGGTCACCAGGCGTCACACAGAGTCAACAACCATTCCCTGATACATCGTCGTCAGCCTCGTAAGGAGGCAAAACCATGCCATCCAAATCCTTTCGAGCGATGGGTACAACTGTGCATATCGAGATCCCAAGTGCACATCCCAGTGACGACTGTGTTCAATCCGAGATCTTAAAAACCGCTATGGACGACATGGCTGCATTGGAGTCTTTGTTCACCCGATTTAAAGCTGAAAGTGAACTAAATCGCTTGAACAATTCAGCAGGACGTTGGACCAACATCGACTCACGGCTATATGAAGTTCTACAGCTGGCAAGGGACTTTTTCGTGAAAACACGAGGTTTATTCAATCCATGTCTAGGTATGGTCATGAACGGATTAGGTTACGACGTGTCGTTTGAACAAATTACGAAAGACAGAAATCACCCCGTCTTTGAAATACCGTACGTTGCTCCACTGCATTGCCCCTTCGAATTGAGGATGAGGGATCATCAATTTCAGGCATTGCTTGAACCTGGACAGAAAATCGACCTAGGCGGTCTAGCAAAAGGCTGGATCGTTCAGCAAGTCGCAGCGAAAATGCGCAGTTTAGGGGTCGATCATTTCGTGTGTAACGCAGGTGGGGACTTAATCTGCCGCGGATACAACGGAACGCGACCTTGGGTCATTGGCATCACCGACCCTTTTGATCAAACGAGTCATATCGGCCTACTCGACATTCATGACCTTTCGGTTGCCACCAGCGGGACCTATAAGAGAACGTGGGACAATCAAGGAAAAATCGTTCATCACATCATCGATCCGTTCTTGGGCACGCCTGTCGAGTCGGACATTGTATCCTGCAGTGTCGTGCACAAAGACCTGGTAACTGCAGAGGTTCAGGCAAAAGTTGCCCTGCTTATGGGCAGCGAAACAGCCGTTCCATGGTTAGAGAAGCAGGACTGCGCCGGATGGATCATCGTAACGCAACATAGAATGGTGGTTAAATCATGCAACTTATCAACGAACAACAGCGCTTCCCTTTGATCTATACCTGTTTACTTGTGTTTATCGTGATTGCAGGCGCGAACGTCGTGACACACGTCATTGACCCTGCACCTGCCACCGCAAATGAACTGTACTGGTATATGGCCAGGTCTTCGGGGTTTACGTCTTACGGCTTGTTATCGTTGGCTGTATTACTAGGAGCATCAAGTTCGAGTGGAGTCTGGGATCGACTTAAATTGCGGAAATTGATCACGCAAGTCCATCAGTACTCAGCGATACTGGTCTTTCCATTTTTGTTTTTTCATCTATGGGGTTTGTATTCCGACAAGTCGATTCTATTTACATGGACTTCCATCCTGGTGCCGTTTGTAGATAGCTATCGAGTTGTACCAACAGGCCTAGGAATTCTCGTATTGTATGGGTGGATATTATTGATTGTAACGTCCTACTTTCGTGAAAAAATCGGAGTGAAGGTGTGGAGAGTGATCCACATCGTATCGTTCCCCATGTTCATTTTGGTGACCTTGCACAGTTTGCTCTCGGGAAGCGATACAGGAAAGTTATGGTCATCACTTGTCTACCTCGTGCCTTCGGTGCTGTTCGTCATCCTTGTGTTCAGGAGGTTTGCAAGTAAAAGGCCAAGGAGTTAATCTGCAGTGCAATGAAAGAGGCGTCCCGAAGACATTTGTGCCTGTCGGGACGCCTCTTCGCAAAAGGATGCGTTCGTTGTTGCTGCTATTCATATGCTATGCAGCAAGTAGATGTGAAACTCTAAATTACGGAGTGGTCGTATCGTTGCTGTCCGTATTATCCGTTGGCGGAGTTGCATTCGATGAATCTGTCAAGTTCGATGGATCTGTAGAATTAGCAGACGACGATGAGCCAGTGGTGTCATTTGGTACAATACTATCAATTTGCCACAAGCCCGTTGTTGGATCTTTGTCTAACGTCCACGTGTTATCTTGAGTCACCGTCTTGACCGATCCATCGTTGTAATCGACAATATCGGTTTCTTTCTGATCCAGAACAGTCTGTGTAGCAGTTGAAGACACAACACTTGTCGAGAACGAGTTATCATCCACAGATAATTCCTTGATGTTGTTCTCCGTACTATATTGGGGCCAGTTCAGCTGACTATCGTGGCTCTCAACTGCCTGAAAGCCATCTGCCGTGTAAAAACCGGCTGCATAGAGCCCCTGGTCAATGTAAAACGGATCATTGTCATAATCTGGTTGTTGAGAAGTCCCATCAATATCCGTATCCATGTAGTCTACCAGGTACACAATGTCCGACGGTTTAGCATCGGTGATGTTGTTAAATGGTTCCATATCCCAGGTGTGTGTGCTTCCGTCCCAGTCATCCCCCGCATTGTAGCCAACGGTTATATCGTTTAAGAGTTGTTGAATATACCAGATAGGCATAAATGCGGTCTTCTGTTTGGAACTGGGATCGACAGCAGAAATGGTATTCACCCGCTTGACTAACTTGTTGTTCAAATAGATCCCATCTACTCCTGTACCAACCTTAATATCTGATGTGTCGGTTGGCATCCATTCCGGTAGCGTCATCTTCCAAGTGTGATTCGTTCCATTCCACACACTTTGGACGCCAAGGTGCTCCAATGCCGTTTTCACGTACCAAATCGGCACGTAAGTGGTGCCATTGTGGACAATCCCCATTGGCTTGGACAGAATTTCACCAGACAATTCAATGGTCGTGGTAAACTTTGTGTCCTTCGTTGCAGCGAAAGCGCTGACTGGTTGCATAGCTAAAAAGGATGAAAATAGTGCAGCCCCTGCTAAAAGTGAAATTTGATTTTTCAAAATGTTTCTCCTTGTACGATGAGATAATTCCGTTGAGGTTTCTATATTTTAACCGATTCATTTTCAATTCCGACATATGAAATTTACGGAATATGAGTTACATACCCCCTGCAATCGGCAACGGAAATTTTACGTCCTTCGCCAAATCCATACGATCATTGACAAAACGTATTCCTTTGTATACATTTGCATTCGTAAGCATCGAATACATTTGTATACAAAGGGCGGATTTGGATGAGACACGGAGAGCATCACGGACATGGACGGCACGTGCACAAAGGTGAAGATCACAAACACTCCCGAGCACAGACGTTCCGACGAGGGCGGGCTCTAGCCTTCTTGGAAACGCTAAACGTCAAACGTGCGACGCTCATTCAGCAGCTGGAACAATCGGAATTGGAACCAATCCACCCCATCATCCGAGGAGAGTTGAAGGCGATCGAAATGGTTCGAAACGAGTTTATTGCGATGTTTGAGCTCTATGAATCCGTCAACGAAGAGGTGGAAGGATCCAACGTAGAATCGGGTGATCCGAAACCCGTTGAACCCCCACAGGATGATCGTTAGGTATTGAGGAGGCAAGGCGTATGTGGGACTTGAGACGTTATTTAAAACCGTACTGGAAAGTAGCCACCCTTGCATCCCTGTGCATGATCGTCGAGGTGCTCATGGATTTATTGCAACCGAAATACATGGCTGACATTGTCAACAAAGGGGTGATGAACGAAGACCTTCATCGGATTCTCGTTTCTGGCGTCATCATGGTCGGACTCACCACAATCGGGCTCGTAACGGGTGTCGGGTGCAACGTCTTCGCGAGCATCACCTCTCAAAACGTGGGTGCGGACATCCGTGACGCACTGTTCGAAAAAGTCCAGACGTTCTCGTTTCGAAATTTAGATCGGTTTCAAACTGGATCGCTGATTACCCGGATGACGAACGATGTCACCCAGGTGCAGAACCTCATCCAAATGTCACAACAGGGGCTCATCAGGGCGTTTGGGCTCTCCGTCGGCGGTATCCTCATGGCCCTAAGCTTGAGCGTCCATTTAGGTTTGATACTCCTCGTCTCCGTCCCGATCCTTGTGATCTTTCTCATTCTCTTGGTTCGCATCTCTTATCCGCTGTTTTCCTCTGTGCAGAGCAGTTTGGACGGCGTGAACAAGGTGGTGCAAGAAAACTTAGCTGGTATCCGGGCAGTCAAAGCCTTTGTTCGATCCGACTTCGAAATTAAACGCTTTCAGACTGCCAACAACTCGTACACGGGCATGGCCATTCAAGCCGCTCGCGTGATGGCGATTAATGCGCCGGTCATCAACCTGCTCATGAACGTCAGCATCATCGCGATTTTGTTGTATGGGGGCCACATGGTGTGGCATGGCGCGATGCCACTTGGGAACCTCATCGCCTGCATCAATTACGTGACGCAAATCCTCATGTCACTGATGATGGTGAGCATGATCCTCGTGAATATCTCACAGGCTCAAGTGTCTGCGAAGCGAATCACGCAGGTACTCACGACCGAGCCCGACATCGTCAACCGGGATGACACACGGTCTCCATTGATGACGGACGGGCGGATCGAATTTGAACATGTATCCTTCTCCTACCGCAATCACTCGGAGAATCAAATGGTCCTTCGCGATGTGAGCTTCGAGGTGGAAGCTGGCCAGAAAGTGGCCATCGTCGGGTCTACTGGCGCTGGAAAGTCATCGCTCGTGAATTTGATTCCTCGATTGTATGACGCCACACGTGGTGTGGTACGGGTCGATGGGATCGATGTTCGGGACATGGACTTGAGATTTCTTCGCAGCCAGATTGGCATGGTTTTGCAGGAGTCGATTCTCTTTAGTGGAACCATGCGCGACAACATCTCGTTCGGCCGTCCACAGGCATCGCTGTTCGAGATTGAGGAAGCTGCCAAGATCGCACAGGCACACGACTTCATCATTCAATTGCCAAACGGCTATGACACCGTCGTGGGTCAGCGTGGCGTGAACCTGTCCGGGGGGCAGAAACAGCGGATTGCGATTGCGCGAGCACTCCTAGTAAAGCCATCGATCCTCATTTTAGACGACAGTACAAGCGCACTCGATCTCGCCACAGAAGCCAAACTGCAGTTTGCGCTGCACAGGGTCCTGCAGGGAGCGACGACGATTCTCATCGCTCAGCGGATTTCCTCTGTGTTAGATTTCGAGAAGATTCTGGTTTTGGAAGACGGGAAATTAGTCGGAGAAGGTACGCATCGAGACCTCATTGAGACCTGTAAGGTGTATCAAGACATCTACGATTCCCAGCTTGGCATAAACAAAGCTCGACTCGGAAAAGAGGTTGTGTCACATGACTAAGCGCGTGCCCGAGGGCTCTGCAGGGCAACGTCCAAACCCGTTTCAAATGATGGGAATGGGGCATGGTCCTGCAAGAGGACCGGTCGTAAAAGTTCGAGCGAAGGACTCAAAAACGACGATCCTCCGCATCTGGGGCTACCTTCGGCAGCAACGCCTTGGACTTGTTCTCGTTCTCATCAGCACTGCACTATCCTCTGCTCTGTCTCTTTATGCTCCGTATCTGCTGGGGCGAACGATCGACCTCAATATCGTATCCCGGAATGCGAGTGGCCTCTGGCGGATGTGTCTGCTTCTCCTTTGGGTATATGGCAGTAGCGTCCTTTGCACCTGGATCCAGCAGTTTGTGATGGTGGGTGTGTCACAACGAACCGTCCAAACCATGCGCAACGACTTGTTCGTTAAGTTCCAAACACTGCCCCTCCGATATTTTGACTCGCGGACACATGGGGAATTGATGAGCAAAACGACCAACGATATCAGCAATGTCTCGAATACATTGAACCAGAGTGTCATCCAATTGATCTCGAGCGTGTTCATGTTGTTTGGCAGTGTCGCGATGATGCTCTACCAAAGCCTGTGGATGACTTTAGTTACCATCATCACCATACCGCTAGTGACGATATCCACCAAAAAAGTAAGTTCTTATACGCGGAAGTACTTCTCTCTGCAACAAAAGAATCTCGGCGACGTGAACGGATTCGTCGAGGAAACCATCACCGGCCAACGCGTCGTCAAAGCATTTCAACGAGAAGAAAAAGCGCTGCAGGAATTTCGAGCGACGAACAACCACCTACGCAAGGTCGGAATCAAGGCACAAAGCTTGTCCGGCTCGATGGGCCCACTCATGAATGCGATGGGCAATCTGAACTTTGCTATCATCGCCGTGGCCGGAGGTTGGATGTCGTTCCATCACATCATCACTATCGGTACGATCGTCAGCTTCATCAACTACTCGCGACAGTTTAGTCAACCCATCAATCAATTGGCCAACCAGTACAATATGGTTCAATCGGCCGTAGCAGGCGCTGAACGGGTCTTCGAAGTCCTCGACGAAACTTCCGAGTACGAGCCAGATACTAGCCAGGGCCATCCTGTCTCCCATCAGGCCCTACACCTACTTGGCGACGTGAAGTTTCAAGACGTTTCATTTCGTTATGTTGAAGGTGTGGATGTTCTCAAAGATGTGTCATTGCATGCCAAGCCTGGCGAAACCATCGCGTTGGTTGGTCCAACTGGTGCAGGAAAGACTACCGTCGTCAACCTGCTCACGCGCTTTTACGAGATTCAATCGGGCGCCATCAGCATCGACGGAGCAGACATCCGGACGCTCGATAAGCGGGCGCTTCGCAGTCAATTGGGTATCGTGCTACAAGACGCCTACCTGTTTTCCGGAACCATCCGTGAGAACATCCGCTTCGGCCGACTTCTGGCCACGGATGACGAGGTTGAATCCGCTGCAAAACTGGCCAATGCAGACTCCTTTATTCGGAAACTACCCCAGGGGTATGACACGCCACTCGCCACCGAAGGAGCTAATCTCAGCCATGGCCAGCGACAACTAATTACGATAGCACGAGCTATTCTGGCGGACCCTGCCATCTTAATTTTGGATGAAGCCACTAGCAGTGTGGACACGAGAACAGAGCTACACATTCAAGAAGCCATGCATAGACTCATGCGAGGACGTACAAGTTTTGTGATCGCTCATCGTCTCAGTACGATTCAAAATGCAGATCAGATTCTCGTCATTCAAGGCGGTGAAGTTGTCGAGCGTGGTACACACGAGGATTTGCTCGAAAAACGCGGCGTCTACCACGATTTATTCACAAGCCAGTTCATCCGACTTGCATGAGACGCGACATCGATGATCGATCTCCATGGAATGCCCCCTTCTTGCATAAGATTGACCCCAGACACAAATCATCTTAAGGTAATTTGTGGGGGGCATACATGATGATCAAGGCGACACCGTGGTTACATCCTGTGCTGATAAGTTTGGCTGTTGTTGCATTGATGTTTGCGTTGTTCAACTTTGGCAACGTGAAACGCAGACTGATCGGACGACCCTTACGCACACGTGAATTGAATCAGTCACACACGAAATTAGTCTGGGGAATCGCCTTGCCGATCCTCGCGGCTGACTTGTATTCGTCTGTCGCATACGGTCCCGAAGCCGGAATTACCGAGCTAAGCAAACTGGGGCCCAGCGTAAAATGGATGATCATCCCGATCACAGCTTCTACGGTTCTCCTATTAGTCATCCTCATTACATCGTACATCATGGGGATTATTGCCTACCCGACCGGTGGCGGCGCTTACGCCATCGCAAAGGATAACTTCAAGGGAAGATGGATCGCGCTGGTTGCCGCGAGCGCCCTTCTCATCGACTACGTATTGACCGTCGCGGTATCCGTATCCTCTGGGATCCAGACGATGGCTTCGTCGTATCCAGTATTAGTCCGGCACGAAACCTCCCTTTCCGTACTTTGTGTGCTGATTATTTTATTTGTGAATCTCCGTGGTGTAAGCGAGTCTGCCAAAGTATTTTCCGCACCTACTATCTTCTTCATGTTGTCCATGCTGTTTGTAGTCGGTACAGGGTTTGTCAACGAAATGCATCGTGGATTTGTACAACAGCAGACGCCTCCATGGGGAACCGTTCCTCAAGGCTTAACGCTGTTGCTGCTGTTAAAGGCATTTAGCTCCGCGTGCTCCTCATTGACGGGAATCGAGACGATTTCCAACGCGGTACCCATTTTCCGCGAGTCGCAAGCCGGCGCGATCAAGGCGTACATCGCTCTTGGTATCATCACCGGCGTCACATTGCTTGGATTTTCGTACCACCTGTATGTGCAAGGTATTTCGGTGAATCCCAATAATACGATGCTCTCGCAATTGCTTCTCGTGTACTTCGGACACGGCGTCATCTATCAGGTGATCATCTGGGCGACGCTTCTTGTCCTAATTCTCGCGGCCAATTCCACATTTACAGGATTCCCCCAGCTTTCCGCGCTTGTTGCGGGCGACGGATTTCTTCCCCGTGCACTGGTCGTACGGGGAGACAGACTTGGCTATTCTAACGGAATGATTGTGTTGGCCGCTTTATCGATCCTCTTGATCGAGGTATTCAGCGCCCAGACAAACGCCCTGATTCCTCTGTATTCCATCGGCGTATTCCTCGCCTTCACGATTGCCCAATTGGGCCTAACGCGGCGCTGGATGAGAGTCAAGGGCCGTGGATGGAAGACGAAGGCGATCATCAATTCGTTCGGTGCCACTGTCACGGCCATTGTGTCGATCGTGGTCGCGGTGACCAAGTTCACGGGTGGTGCGTGGATTGTACTCGTCATCTTGCCGATATTGGTCTTTCTCGCCACACGAATTCGAACGCACTACAACAACGTGGCTGATGCACTCCGAATGGATATCAAACATTCTCCACCGCTGGAACATCGAGTGATTTCTGTTGTGCTGGTATCGAGCGTTCATGAAATTGTTCGACAAACCGTTTCCTTTGCACTTAGTACCACAAACGACGTTGTCGCCTTATATATTGGATTCGACGAAGAATCCATCAAACGAATGGAAGAAAAGTGGGAGCAATGGGGATCACCCTGTCGGCTGATTACTGTGAAAAGCGAGTATCGCTCATTACTCACTCCACTGTCACGTTTCATCAAAAAGTTGGAGAACTACGAAGGAGGGAAACCGGATCACATTCAACTGCTGATCGGGCAATTTATCCCAAAGAGGTGGTGGCACCAGATCCTTCATAATCAGTCCTCGTTATTGATTCGGACCTGGATGTTGCAACATCGTGACGTAGTTGTAACTACACTGCCTTTCCACTTACCGAAGTAAGCCTATCGATGATTCCTTGCTTCTCCTCAACGACTCACTAGCGCCGCTTGTGCAATGAAGGCAGCGGAACGGTCGGTGATAGGCGATTTATGCTAAACTGGGACAAAAGATCAGGAAGCTGTGAGAGGATTTTGACGCTGAAACTGGTATCTTGGAATGTGAACGGCTTACGGGCGTGCGTAAATAAGGGGTTTCCCGAGTACTTCAACAAGACTCAGGCAGATATTTTCTGTGTTCAAGAGACCAAGCTTCAGGAGGGGCAAATTCAGCTGGAACTTGGTGAGGAATACGAGCAGTACTGGAATTACGCCCTCAAGAAAGGGTATTCCGGAACTGCCGTCTTTACGAGGTTGAAGCCGCTCTCCGTACGGTACGGTCTGGAGGAGGACACGGAGCCCGAGGGGCGAATCATTACGCTTGAATTCGACTCGTTCTATCTTGTCACGGTTTATACCCCCAATGCGAAGCGTGATTTATCGAGATTGCCCTATCGACTAGAGTGGGAAGAGCGGTTCCGAAGCTATCTCCTGCAACTTGACGCTCAAAAGCCCGTGATCATTTGCGGTGATTTAAATGTGGCCCACCAGGAGATCGACCTGAAGAATGCGAAGGGGAATCGGGGAAATTCCGGATTTACCGAGGAAGAGCGAGAGAAGATGACTCTGCTCTTAGATTCGGGCTTCACGGACTCCTTCAGATATCTTTACCCTGACCGCACGGATGCGTACTCCTGGTGGTCGAATATGCCAAAGGTGAGAGAGCGAAACGTCGGGTGGCGGATCGATTATTTCCTGGTTTCATCCAGACTGCGCCCCTCTATCGCCGACGCGCGAATCGATTCTGATATATTGGGAAGCGACCACTGCCCTGTCGTGCTGGAAATGGCCGATTTTTGATCCACATTCCACTTCCCCTTAAAGCACAGAGCAGTGCCAACCGTTTCGCAAGAAAGCCTCCAAATCCACTGTGATGGTGGAGTTGGAGGCTTTTGATCAGGCGTTAGACCAAACCGAAGTATTCCCTGGCATTGTCATAACTGATGCCCTGAACGATGCGCCCGATTAATTGGACATCGTTTGGCGCCTCCCCGTTTTCGACCCATTCACCCAACAAATTGCAAAGCAGGCGCCGGAAGTACTCGTGACGAGTGTAGGACAAGAAGCTCCGGGAGTCAGTCAGCATCCCGACAAATCGACTCAACAGACCGATATCCGCGAGCGTCTGCATCTGATGGAGCATGCCTTCTTTCGTATCATTGAACCACCAAGCCGCTCCAAGTTGAAGTTTCCCTGGCACTCCGTCCCCTTGAAAACTGCCAAGCAACGCAGCAAGAACGGGATAATCCTTGGGATTCAAACTGTAGAGAATCGTCTTTGGCAGCGAATCTTCCATCTCTAACGCGTCGAGCAACTGACCGAGTTGAACCGCCAATTGACCGTCGTGAATTGCGTCATGGCCGGTGTCTGGACCTAGGCGCTTAAACATGCGGGTATTGTTGTTGCGGGCCGCATGCAGGTGCAATTGCATGACCCAACCCAGACGTGCATAGAGCTTGCCGAGGAATACCATCGTATACGTTTTGTACTTGTGCTCCTCCTCGAGGCTAATTGTTTCGCCGTTCAACGCCTTGTTAAAGATGGCAGAGACTTCGTCCAGGGTCGTGCACTCGAAGGGAACCGTATCAAGCGCATGGTCCGAAGCCCTGCAGCCCACCTCATGGAAGAATTCCGCTCTCGCGGTGATGGCATCTAATAGGGCTTGATAGTCCGCAATCGGCGCCCCGGTCACCCCCTCGAGTTGATCGATCCACGGTCGGAACGTTTCTCGTCGAATCTCTAGCACCTTATCTGGACGAAATGCCGGTACCACCTTCACAGGAAACGTCTTATCTTCTTGTAGTTTTACATGATATTCAAGAGAATCGACTGGATCGTCTGTGGTACAAATGACCTGGACGTTCGATTTAGTGATAAGGTCTCGTACCCGAAACTCCTCTTGACTCAATAACGCATTTGTTTTCTCCCAGATCTCCGGCGCAGAAGCTTCATCAAGCAGCGTGTCAATCCCAAAGAACCGCTGCAACTCGAGGTGGGACCAGTGGTAGAGGGGGTTTCCGATGGTCATTGGTACGGTCTTGGCCCAAGCCACAAACTTGTCGTAGTCAGAGGCGTCCCCCGTGATCAACGATTCGTCTACTCCGTTTGCGCGCATTAGTCGCCACTTATAATGGTCTCCACCAAGCCAGACCTCGGTAATGTTGCGAAACTGATAGTTCTCATAGATCTGCTTGGGGCTCAAGTGACAGTGATAATCGATGATCGGCATGTTCTTCGCATAGTTCTCGTACAGCTCAACAGCAGTCTCATTCGACAGCAAAAAATGGTCATTCAAAAATGTCTTCATGGTCATATCCCCTCTCTACACTGACAAGAATTTCTCAACCCCACAAGCTAGACCAGCCCGTTTTTGGCCTTCTCAATACGTTCCACCGCAAGCCGGACCCGCTTTTGGATCGAATCCCAATCGGATCGATCGATTTCGGTCTTCGAGGCAAGCGAACTGCCCATACCAACACCGACCGCTCCAGCGCGGATGAACTCAGCAGCGTTATCGACTGTGATGCCACCCGTCGGGATAAACGACGTGCCTTTAAACGGACCTAGCAAATCCTTTAAGTACGAGGAGCCGAGCGACGAGGCTGGAAACAGCTTCAAAATCTCCGCGCCCGAACGCAACGCCTGGACCACTTCCGTCGGCGTTGCAACACCCGGGACAAACGGGCGCTCCAAATCTCGTGCCGTCTCAATGAGCGCTGTGTCGAAATGAGGACTCAGCAGAAAGTCTGCTCCTGCTTCGATGGCCTGTTTCACTTCTTCCACGGTCATCAATGTACCGGCGCCGATGAGCAGTTGATTCCCATATAATTGGCGGATGGCCCGAATCGACTCAAATGCACCTTCCGATTCGACGGTAACCTCGACTGCTTTGACACCACCTGCGACCACAGCCTGGCATAAAGGCAGAAGTACTTTGGGAGACAGTTTGCGAAAAATCGCAACTACCCCTGCGTTTTTCACGCGATCTACCGCGTTCTCCAACGTCATCGTGCAACGTTCCCCCTCGACTGGCCACACTGGCGAACGACCGATTCCAGTGCGGCGATGATTCCATGCGTTCGCACGCTATGGATGAATACCGCAATCCCCTCCCGCAGACCGTCGATCTCGTTGAGGTCTTGGCTCCAAAGTTCCGTTGTCCCGAGGAGCGTGGAGATAGTCGCCTCTAATCCCACAGTGGCTTCTTCACGCCAAATGTCGGCAATCATCTGAACCATCTCTGGGTCGTCTCGAATGATCCAACGTTCTGTATGGCTATCTGCGTTGCGATAGAAGAGAAGCTGTGCAGCAATAGATGCCGCTAACAAGGCGGGCACCTGCTCACGATTCTGATAGTATTCGTACAATGTCGGTATCAGACGCACACGTATCTTCGACAACCCATTTAAGGTAATGGAGTTCAATTCGTGGTGAACGAACGGATTTCTGAACCGGTCTACGACGGAGCCGGCAAACTCTTCGACCGTCGCTTTGTCGATAGCAGGAACGCTCGCCAGCAACGTGGGGACAATTTCTTCATCGATGAGCCGGCGCACAAACAGTCCCAGTATCGGTTGATCCATCACTTCCCCGACCGTTTGCAGCCCAGACAGCAGGCCTAAGGCGCACATCGCAGTATGCGCACCATTCAATATCCTCACTTTTTGGATTCGATAGGGTGTCACATCTGTAACGTAATGCGCATTCATACCAATTTTCTCAAACGGCCACGCGCTCTTCAGGCGTTCATCTGCTTCGATGACCCAAAGGTGAAACGGTTCTCCAACCGTGACCAACTCATCTCGATACGGTAGTGCAGAGAGCAAATCATCTGCGTCTTCACCTTGAGGAAAGCCGGTTACAATGCGATCGACCAATGTGTTGCAAAAATGATTATGCGATTGCACCCACTCCGTAAAGGAACGAGGTAATTGCCAATCATCCGCATGGTGAAGCACGATCTCGCGAAGCTTATCACCATTGTTATCGATTAATTCACACGGAACGATGGTCATCCCAGCTGATGCTGCTCCATCAAAGTGACAGTAACGATGATACAAGTAAGCCGTCAATTTGCCTGGAAAAGATTGTACGGGCGTTCCTGATTTAAAATCCTCTGGCGTGTATTGAATACCGGATTCCGTGGTGTTCGATACCACGATGTCGATCTCCGGATTCTCGGCACACCCAAGGAATTCACCCCAATGTTGGTACGGGTCAATTCCCCGACTCACCGAGGACACGATTTCTCGTTCCTCAACTTGGACACCCTGTTGCACCCCCCGCAACCACACCGTAAAGAGCCCATCCTGCCGATTCAGCCGATCGATATTTGGGGCTCCCGTAGTACGAGGAGCTACGACGACAATGCGACCACGAAACAGGTCATGTTGATTCAGACCATGAATCATCCAATCCACAAAACCGCGCAGGAAGTTTCCTTCCCCAATCTGAAGTACGCGCTCAGGGAGTGCCAGGAGTCCCTTATCGGGACAAACGTCGTGTGACAAGAGGGATCGATCGCGATTTCCGGTCACAGTGTGACACCATCCTTAAAGATAGCAATTTCGCGGCAGCCATTTTTCTCGTTCCGGGTCTGCACGCGCCCAGACGCGATATCGATCACCGCGTTGTACAAAGAGGCAGCCAAGGTTTGTATATCGTCACCCTCCACTAGGCTCCCTGCATTAAAGTCAATCCAGTTTCTCTTTTTCTCAAATAAGCTGGTATTCGTTGAAATCTTGACCGTCGGAACCGCTGCGCCCATCGGCGTTCCACGCCCCGTGGTAAATAAAACGAGGTGCGCACCCGCCGCAGTCAACGCCGTGACGGAGACCATGTCGTTTCCTGGCGCTTGCACGAGACTGAGGCCAGGCTTCGTCGCCGGCATCCCATATGGCACCACATCGACAACCGGTGACGTGCCCCCTTTTTGCGTACAGCCGAGTGATTTCTCCTCCAATGTCGTGATACCGCCATCTTTATTGCCTGGCGATGGATTTTCATAAATCACTTGCTGATGACGCGTGTAGTAGTCCTTAAAGTCATCAATGAGCGAAACTACATTCTCAAATACCCCTTCGTCGACAGCGCGGTGCATAAGGATGGTTTCTGCACCGAACATCTCCGGCACTTCGGTCAAGAGAGTTGTACCGCCCTGAGCTACGACCAAATCCGATACCGCACCGACCAATGGGTTTGCAGTGATGCCTGAAAAACCATCTGACCCGCCGCATTTCAACCCAATCTTGAGCTCGCTTAGCGGAACCCTTTCCCGTTTGAAGCTACGCGCATAGTCCGCTAATTCACGCAGTAACTTCATTCCTTCTTCGAACTCATCTTCGACGTCTTGGAGTGCTAAGAAGCGGATTTTCGCTTCCGGCACATCTTTCAAAAACGGCCGAAATTCTTGAATTCGGTTGTTCTCACACCCAAGTCCAAGCACGAGCACACCAGCCGCGTTCGGGTGGCGTACGAGCCCAGCTAGTGCCTTCTGCGTGTACTGAAGGTCGTCTCCGAGTTGAGAGCAGCCATACGGATGAGCAAAATGATATACTCCGTCGATCCCGCCGCCCCGAAGCTCCATGTCAGCCATTTTGGCCAACATTTCAGCCGCTTTGTTCACGCACCCTACGGTATTCAAGATCCAGATCTCATTTCGAATCCCTACATCGCCGTTCTCGCGAACATATCCGTCAAAATACGTAGGAAGCTCAGGAATCAGCTCAAGTGGTCGCGGCACGAGAGGCTCATACTGATATTCGACTTTGCCACTAAGGTTCGTCTTCACATTGTGGGTATGTACCCATTGTCCCTTGCGTATGGCCACCGTCGCGTGTCCAATCGGGTACCCATATTTCATGATATGGACTCCTGCGGAGATATCCGTTAAAGCAATTTTGTGCCCGCGAGGAATGTCCTCCATCACCTGTAGGGTGCCACTGGAATGTTCAACGATGTCTCCGGCCGAAAGCGGGGCCATTGCGATAAGAACGTTGTCAGTGCCTTGTATTCGCAGCGCCTTGGCAGCACACATCGGTCATGTCCTCCATTCGCGAGAAGAAATGTTATTTGTTCGCCAAAAACCCCCATAACAACTATATGTTAATTATAACACAAATAGATCGCCGGAAAGCGAATACATTTCTGTCGCCGGCTATCACTAAATCGCAAAATTCGTCATAGTTCAATGGAGATTACAGGGATATACGGGTATGTTAACTGTAACAACAAAAGATGAGGATGCCCCAAAAGGATCGTACCAAATCATCCAGTCTCAACATCATGTAGAAGAGCCTCCAAATCCACAGTGAAAGTGGAGATGGAGGCTTTTTGTTTGAAGGAATTCTTAATCAAAGTAGGGCTTCAAAAATCCAAAATGACTTTTGGCTCCCCTCTGCTGGCTAGATAAAATGAGTCTCTTCAGATTCAGTTGTGAAAAGAAGCAGTGTCTGTGTCCACCCAGTCAGCCTGAATCCGTTCCATGGTCTTTCCAGACGTCTCGGGCACCACTTTCTTCATGAACACCGCCATCACGATGCAGAACACGGCGAAGACCCAGAACGTCAAGGTACCCCCGATGGCTTGCAACAGAATGGGAAAGAACTGAGCGACTAGGTAAGTCGCGAACCAAAGCATGAACGATGCAATGGACATCGCCCGACCGCGGATGCTCGTCGGATAGATTTCGGAGAGAACAATCCAAACGCCGCCGCCCCAGGATAATTCGTAGGCGATGGTATGCAGGAACACAAGTCCAAGCACCAACCACGTCATCATGTGCGGCAATGCGAACGCCACGCCGAGCACCGCCAAGAATAGAGCCATGAACCAGCCGTTCCACACCAACAGGCGCTTACGTCCAACGCGATCGACAATTACCATCAGCACAATGACGAAGAGAACCTTAATGGCCCCAATCAGCACGGTGTCATAGAAGGAGGCGTTGGTTCCGGCACCCGCATCTTTAAAGATCATCGGCGCATAGTAACCAACGGCGTTGGTGCCAGTGAATTGTTGGAAGATTGCAAGGAGGACACCGATGCCAAGAGCCTTGCGGATACCTGGTGTGGACACTTCTTTGAAGAAGGAGTCCGGAACAACCTGAATGGAATCGCGAATGTCTTTGATATCCCGCGTCGCCTGAGTCAATCCGTTCACCCGGGCGAGAATCGATAAAGCGGTTTTATCCTGTCCGCGCGTGACAAGGTAGCGCGGGCTCTCCGGAACGAAAAACAGCAGCCCGAAGAAAATCACGCCCGGAATAACACCCATCCCGAACATCCACCGCCAGCCGATCGTCTGGTTCCAAACCGCTGAATGCGTGGCAACAATGGCAGCGTTTACAAAGTAGACGATAAAGATACCGGATACGATCGCCAACTGGTTGGTTCCCACGAGGCGTCCACGAATCCTGGCGGGCGCGATCTCAGCGATGTAAAGCGGCGACAAGAGCGAAGCTAACCCGATGCCAATGCCTCCCAGGAAACGGCCAATCACAAGCGTAGACACACCACCCGCCATCGCAGTGATCAAACTGCACAAAACGAAGGTCACACCTGCGATCATCAGCGACTTTTTGCGTCCCAACTTGTCACCCAAGAACCCGGCAATCAGCACGCCAAGCATCGCACCGAGGTCAATGCTGCTCGAAACCAGTCCAGTTATTGCAGCAGTCATATGGAATTCGGTCTTCAAAAATCCATTGGCCCCTGCAATGACACCCGTGTCATAGCCAAACAGCAACCCACCGAGCGATGCAATGATCACGACCACAACAACGAAACCTAAACCAGGTTTTGCTTCTGATGAATTGTTTAGTGTCGTACTTCCGCGCGTACTCACCGTTCTCCACCTTTCTGACTAGGTAATCTTACAATCGCCACACAGACCAGCAGTAAAGGACAGCGCTTTCAGTGCGCTAGAGCTCGTTCCACCGGCCCCGTTCCATCGCTCGTGCCGTCAGCCCCTCCCACTTAAAAAATCAAAATCTTGCACGATAATTCCTATAACACAATATAAAGTTAATTTATTCATACGTCAATGTTAATCATAACATTTCAGAGAATCGGAGCAGTTGAGCGCCGAATCACAATATCCCCTTCCAACACGATTCGCCGAGGCATTTCATGCAACCCTTCGATGCGCTCGATCAACATCTGGGTACCTAACGACCCGAAACTGTAGGTGGGTTGGATGGCCGAAGTGAACGCCGAATCGATCGCTGCAAGATAATCTGAATTTCCGAACCCCACGATGCTCATATCCTCGGGGATACGCAGTCCCAGTTCGCCCAGCCGCCGGACAGCATGTGCATACTGAAACATGTTTGCGACAAACATTGCCGTCGGAGGCTCTTCCAAGTTGAGGAGCTCATCGATAAATTTAGGGTCGATATCTCGCGTCATAGTTGATCTCTTCATGAATTCTTCGGACGTGACAAGGTGATTTCGCTCGAGCGCCTGCAAATATCCCTCAACGCGTTCTCGACTCGCCCGATTATTTGAAGGTCCCGTAACAACGGCTATACGTCGGTGCCCGAGTTCGATGAGATGCTCGACCAATGCCCTGGAGCACCCGATAATATCGCTTTTCACCACATCCACCTGTACACCTTCGACCTCGCGGTCGATCAAGACAAATGGAATCCCTTGCTTGTCCAACAACTCTAAGTTCGCTTTTGAGTCATCTCCGACCGGTGCAATGAGGACTCCGTCTGCGTGAAACTCGATACACATCTGAATATATTGCTTTTCCTTATTAATGTTTTCGTCCGTATTGGCCAAAAAGACGCGGTAGCCCTGTTTTTTCGCGACATCCTCCATGCCACGAGCAATAAATGTAAAAAACGGGTTTGTAATATCCGGAACAATGAGCACGAGCGTGCTAATCTCATGTTGAATCACTTGTTTGGTATAGCCTTTAGGGACGTAATTCATCTCTTCCATGGCACGCAGGACCCGCTTACGGGTGGATTCCTTGACTGTCCCACTGCCATTGATGATCCTCGAAACAGTCATTACCGAAACTCCTGCTAATTTTGCAACGTCGGCCATTGTTGCCATCCGGTCACCGCCCTGTGTAAAATGTTCATTATCATCAAAAGTAGTTTAATTTTAACAGGAGTAAGGTCAATGACAAATGTTAAAGAATCTCAATAAGCTGCTTGAAAAAATTCTGCCTTTGATCACGCCTTGCAGCATTGTGATCGGCGTGTTGCTCGGCGCAAGGTTGGCAAAATTTGCGGATTTGTCACCCCTGATATTTGGCTTCATGACATTTGCCGGCAGTCTAAATTCGAAGCTTTCAGATTTAAAAAGAGTTTTTACTCGCCCCTTGGCGCTCATTCTGACACTCTTCATCCTTCATATTGCAATGCCTTTGGTGGCTTTCTTGGTCGGGCATCTGTTCTTTCACGATGATTCCTACATCACTACTGGACTCATTCTAAGTCTGGTGATCCCCGCTGGCATCACCAGTTTCATTTGGGTATCCATATACAATGGAGACATCGGTTTAACGTTGTCCGTCATCCTGATCGATTCACTTCTGTCGCCACTGATCGTGCCTATAAGCATGCATGTATTCGTCGGTACCCAGGTGAGCTTGGACACTTGGTCGATGATGAAGGGATTATGTTGGATGATCGTGCTTCCGTCGCTCGCCGGGATGCTCCTCAATCAGAAGACAGGTGGAACAATCACAACAACGCTTGGCAGTAAATTGGCCCCGCTCTCTAAACTCGGCATTGCGATTGTGGTAGCGATGAATGGTGCCGTCGTAGGACCCTATCTGAGGCATTTCAACATGCATCTGATTGAATTGATTGTGGTGGTGGTGTTCTTGTCCGCCTTGGGCTACCCGGTGGGCTTGCTAACGGGAAAACTGTTTCGATTGGAAAAGGGAACCATCGTGTCCATGACATTTAACGGGGGCATGCGCAATAACAATGCTGGAGCCGTCATGGCCATTACGTACTTCCCCTCACCAGTGGCACTGCCAGTCATCTTAGTTATGCTGTTTCAGCAGACACTGGCCTCGCTCTACGGCTCACTGCTGAAACGCCATCTGCTGGCTAGACCGGAGTCGAAAACGGATGATGAACCCAGTTCCACACTCGACACGTAAGTAGATGAGCCCACGAACGTCGCAGGGACGACACCTCGCGGTTCGCCCCTTGGAGCCATTGTGTTTGCGGGGTATGCTCGATTACAGAATAATGACCTACAATAGAACACGGAGGTGGTTGGCATGTACGTCGCCCATAATCGATTGCCGATTCAGAACGAGGAGCAACGCAAGGTGCTCGAAGAGCGATTTGCAAAAGCGGGTGAGCACATGAAACGCGTACCCGGATTTGCAGGGTTTCAGATGCTCCGTGCAAGTGACAATTCCCATTACATTGTGAGTACTACATGGGAGTCTGAGCAACATTTTCAAGATTGGATTCAGAGCCCACATTTCGCGTCTGCACATGGCGGGCAGAGTCGTGCCGGAGGTCAGGCACAGGTTGCAACGTACGAAATTGTCTACAATTCCTGACTTCACTAACCACACCAAAAAACCGAGGTCACCGTTGCACTTGGTGACCTCGGTTTTTTTCGACTTCAATGATTCGACTTCGATAAAGCGAGTAATTGGTCAGCGCTACCATTGCAACTTATAGGACAAACCTTGTGTCCACATCAATGCTTTAACTATAAACCAGTTCCCTTTCGCTTAGACCAAGCGCCTCTGCGGTTGAAGTATGAATTTCTTGGAAAAGCTCCGGGTTTTCCACCAGCGACACGCCATAAGAAGGAATCATTTCTTTGATTTTCGATTCCCAAGCTTTCATGCATTGCGGGAAGCATTTTTCTATTACCTCAAGCATCACGTGAACGGCAGTAGAAGCACCCGGAGACGCGCCCAGCAATGCAGCGATCGAGCCATCAGCAGCACTAACAACTTCCGTACCAAATTGAAGTGTTCCTTTACCGCCGTCCTCAGTATCTTTGATAACCTGTACACGTTGCCCAGCCACCACGATATCCCAATCTTCACTCTTGGCACTGGGAATAAACTCACGCAATTCCTCCATGCGTTTTTCAGTCGATAGCATCACTTGTTGGATCAGGTATTTTGTCAATGCCATCTCTTTTACGCCTGCTGCCAACAGTGTGAAGAGGTTATTCGGTTTTACGGATCCTATCAAATCAAAAAGTGATCCCGTTTTTAGGAACTTTGGAGAGAAGCCGGCAAACGGTCCAAACAATAATGTTTTCTTGTTGTCGATATATCTTGTATCAAGATGCGGGACAGACATCGGAGGAGCTCCAACTTTGGCCTTACCGTATACTTTTGCATGATGCTGTGCTACAACTTCCGGATTGTTACAGACCAGAAACAATCCGCTTACCGGGAATCCTCCGATATGCTTCGACTCTGGAATACCGGTTTTCTGTAGTAGAGGCAGGCTGCCGCCCCCACCGCCAATAAAGACAAATTTTGCAGTATGGTATTCGATTTCTCCACTCTCGATATCATGGACTTTTACTTCCCACGATCCATCGCTAGTGCGTGTAATGTCCTCAACACTATGTTTGTAGTTCAACTCGACGCCTTTACTCTCTAAGTGGTCAAACAGCATGCGCGTTAAAGCACCGAAGTTGACATCCGTTCCAGAGTCGATTTTCGTTGCCGCTATGGGTTCATTCGACGAGCGGCCCTGCATGATAAGCGGAATCCATTCCTTCAGTTGCTCTGGGTCATCGGAAAACTCCATCCCTTGAAAGAGAGGATTGTTTGATAGCGCCTCGAAACGGTTTTTCAAAAACGCTACATTTGTTTCGCCTTGTACCAAACTCATATGCGGGATTGGCATGATAAAATCCTGTGGATTGCGAATCAGATTGCTGTTTACGAGGTAGGACCAAAACTGTCTTGAAAGCTGAAACTGTTCATTAATTTTTATAGCTTTGCTAATATCTATAGATCCGTCAGGTTTTTCGGAGGTATAGTTTAGCTCGCACAGTGCAGAATGTCCCGTCCCCGCATTATTCCATTCGTTAGAGCTTTCTTCCCCTGCGTTTCCAAGCTTCTCAAAAACTTTGATTTCCCAATCGGGTGCTAACTCCTTTAGCAACGCTCCCAAAGTAGCACTCATGACTCCGGCACCAATTAAGATAACGTCTGTTTTTGTCTGTATGTTGCTCATTACAAACCTTCCTTAATCCCCTATATTTTCAAAAAAAGTAAGCACTATTGCTTGAGCAAAGCGCGATCCTGGACCATACCTCTTCTAACTTATTATAACCATATCACAATCTATGAAAGCTGGTAAAAATGTGAGAAATCAGTTCAGTCATTCAGAAGGGTCAAAATCGGGCGTAACTCAGCTTCGTGCGAACTATTCTCGTGCTATTCGCTGTGAACTCGAGCTTCCCTATTAGCGTCTTTTTCATGTGAATTGGGTATCCTACAGGTATCGTGTCAATCAACACACTGAAGTACATGAGAGGAGTAACTGGACATGCCTCACTGGAACCCACGCAACAGTCAAATGAAATTGCCCCACGAATTGTCTGTAAATCCCATGATTGCGCTGGAGGGACTAGACGCAGTTCCACGACTCCGAATGCGTGACCAAGGAATGTCACCCGAAACAGCGTATCAAATTGTCCATGATGAAATTATTCTAGATGGAAATGCACGCCAAAATCTCGCAACATTCGTGACCACATGGATGGAGCCCGCTGCAGATCGCTTGTACGCCGAATCGTTCGACAAGAACATGATCGACAAAGATGAATATCCCCAGACAGCGGCGATAGAAGAGCGATGCGTCCACATTCTAGCTGATCTCTGGCACTCACCTCAACCAGAGAGTACATTGGGTGTTTCGACGACGGGATCGTCTGAAGCATGTATGCTCGCGGGTCTTGCGTTAAAGCGACGCTGGCAAAATTCACGTAAGCGCCAAGGAAAGCCCATTGAGCGTCCTAATATCGTTTTTAGTTCCGCTGTTCAGGTCGTCTGGGAAAAGTTCGCGAACTACTGGGATGTTGAGGCGCGATATGTGAACATTACGGCCAATCACCCTTATATGGATCCAGAAGGAGTACTCGCTGTGGTGGATGAAAATACGATCGCCGTGGTACCAATTCTTGGAGTTACCTATACGGGACTTTACGAACCGGTTGCTGCTATTGCAAAAGCCCTCGACGATTTACAAGCACAGACAGGCCTAGACATTCCGATCCATGTAGATGCTGCTTCTGGGGGATTTATAGCCCCATTTCTTCAGCCAGACTTGGTCTGGGATTTTCAATTACCCAGAGTGAAGTCGATCAATGTCTCCGGGCACAAGTATGGCCTGGTCTACCCCGGTCTGGGATGGGTAGTGTGGCGTGAAGCCGCAGATCTCCCTGAGGATCTCATTTTCCGAGTATCCTACTTAGGTGGCAACATGCCAACCTTTGCCTTAAATTTTTCTCGTCCTGGCGCACAGATACTACTCCAATATTACAATTTTCTACGATTAGGTAAAAACGGGTACTATGAAGTGCAAAAAACATGTCAGTCAGTAGCACAATTCCTTAGTGCGGAGATCCAGCAGATGGGACCGTTTGAGTTATTTACCGACGGATCGGATATTCCTGTATTCGCATGGCGATTGAAAGATGGGTACACATCCAAGTGGAATCTTTATCACCTGTCCCGACATTTGCGCACGTATGGATGGCAAGTGCCCGCTTACCCCATGCCTCCAGACATGGAGGACGTGACCATCATGCGCGTTGTGGTGCGAAACGGTTTTTCCATGGATCTCGCACATTTGTTCTTGATGAATCTGAAACACGCCGTTGCGTATCTTGATTCGTTGGATGGCCCCATGCCACATGAAACAAAGAAAGACAACGGATTTCATCATTGAAGAGGCAAAGAGGAATTTTGTAATAGAACCTATCGGCACCCTTGTTGGGTAGACAAAACTCCTCTTGGCCGGTTTGTTCATTTTTCTTGCAGGCCCGGTTCTATGCGGACTGGCAAAGAACATCCCTTTTGCCTGTTCTTTGAAGGAAAGTGGACTAGTCAAAATCAGATGGTGACAGTCTCCGTAATTACAAGGGCACTTCTAGGCAACGACCCCTCGTCAGAACTGGGCCATAGTTGCCCGTGCCTTTGGTCACATCGTTCCACAGGAACAATTACCGCATTACATCTGCAATTGCTACAGCACCTATGATTGCAGACATTAGGTTGTCGAGTTTACCGTTTATAAAATTTAGAAAAATGAATATCATTTTAAGTGGTTTATCGTGGCGCCCCCTAGAAGAGATGTTTGAAAAGCCAATCTTGCTACCTCACGTTTGGCCAGCGCTTTCATGCATCACTATCACAATAGAGGGGATAACATGTAGACGATCGCAAAGGAGACGACGATCATGCAGTATCGACTTCTTGGAAAAACGGGTTTAAAGGTCAGTGAGTTGTGTCTTGGAGCCATGACGTTTGGCAGAGAAACGAGTGAAGACGACAGTTTTCGTATACTCGATCACTTTGTTGAAAACGGCGGAAACTTCATCGACACCGCTGATGTCTATTCGCGCGGAATCTCGGAACAACTCGTCGGGCAATGGCTAAAAGGTAAAAATCGTGATGATTACGTCATCGCTACGAAGGTTCGTTTCGCTATGGGAGACGGGCAAAACGATGTGGGCTTGAGCAGAAAGCACATCATTGCCGGCGTCGAAGCCAGCCTGCGGCGACTTGGCACAGATTACATCGACTTGTACCAGGTCCATGCGTGGGATCCCCTCACACCGCTCGAAGAAACCCTAAGCACACTAAATGACTTAGTTCGGCGCGGTCTAGTTCGCTATATTGGCGCAAGCAATTTTCGCGCATGGCAACTTCAAAAAGCGATCCACACAAGTCGCAGCAACGGCTGGGAAGCGTTCTCCTGCCTTCAACCACAGTACAACTTGTTGTGCCGCGCCACAGAATACGAACTGTTGTCCTTGTGCGAACACGAAGGATTGGGTGTCATTCCGTGGAGTCCACTGCGTGGCGGTTGGCTAAGTGGAAAGTTTCACCGCGGTATGTCAAATCCACCTGAAGATACCCGTATTGCAGTCGCTGAAAAGCAGGGCTGGGGCGAATCGTGGAGCAAGTACAACAATGAGTACACCTGGCAAGTCACCGATGCCCTTTTTGAAGTAGCAAAACAAGTTGAAAAAACACCTGCGCAGACAGCCATCAATTGGCTGTTACAGCGACAAGCCGTGACTGCGCCCATCATTGGCGCCCGCACGCTTGCACAACTTGAGAATAATTTGGGTGCGTCCGGTTGGGCATTAAGTCCGGAACAAGTGGCGACATTGGATCGTGCTAGTGCACTGCCCGTCACGTACCCGTATGACGAGGCTGCAGAACAACAACAACGTAACGGACGACAATGACACAAAACAATTCTACAAGCGGCTGCTAGCCTGGAAAACGCCGATCATTTCAACTCGCTCCACCGAATCATTGATCGACTGTCTGACTAGCAAGTGTTACGCGGACTTCACAAGGGGGCATATAGTGCCCCCAGTGACTGCCCTTCCAGTATCCATCACAACATTCGCTCCTCACTAGGCGCTATTCGAGTGCCTTGTTCAGTCAGACTGCCCTTATCTCCAAAGAACTCATATAAATCAAGAAACACAATTGGTTTGTTTTTCTTCAGGGAGGGCCTCTAAATCACGAGAAATCGTTCCCATAATCCAAATGTCGATAAATCTCTGGAAAAATTGCTACAAACGACCCTCATAATGGACCTAGTTCGATCCGTATACCTTAACAAAATTAAAGTGCTCTAGAAGGTATCAAGTGATTTGGATTCTTTAACAAGAAGGAGCGAATGAATGACTTATTTACCTGCAAATCAAGTCGCACATTATGCGTACGATGCTGGTTTTCGAGGGGGTTCTCTGGTAACAGCCGTTGCTGTCGCCGATGCTGAATCAACGTTTGACACTTCCGCAACAAGTCCGGGAGATACCTGTATTGGGCTATGGCAAATCAATAAAGTGAATGATGAGGAAAACCCATCGGCCCTTTCTAATCCGAGCTACAATGCAAAAATGGCGTATTCAATAAGTAATCACGGAACGAATTGGAGTGCATGGAGCACCTTTACTAGTGGCACGTACAAAAGGTACTTGAGTGTTGCAGAATCAGCCGCACAAGCAATTACGCAGCCCTCATATCCTCAATTGAATGTGCGTGTAAACGGCCAATCATTCCCGGCAATCGCAGTGCAAAACACAACGTATCTCCTATGGACCGTTTTAAACAAGTGGGGCATTCCACACAGGTATCTCGGTAACGGTAAATTCTCCATTAACGGGCGAACAGTGCAAGGTATTGTTTATGGGGGTAATACCTATCTCAATTGGGCCTCAATACCTAACGTTAAGGCCATAAAGATAAATGGAGAATTTAACTTCACCGACAGCCATTAAACTCAAATTATCGCATACGACTGAACAATCCATGTACAAGAACTAGACCAAGAGGATCTTCCTCTGGGTCTTTTGCTTTTTAAAGGACACAATATGATTGTGTTTCTTTTAGGTTCTTGAAATAACGCCCCTTTTTGTTCAACTAGGAATCTCTATCATGTCCCCATTAAAACTGTGTATCACAATGTTCTAGAGTACTTCTATATCGTTAATATGAAACAGAAAATATAAGCGAAGACCCGGTTGATCCTTTAAATAGCTGGGAAGCTCAAGTTCAGTACTGGAGTTCAAATCGACTTCTACCTGGACAACATCGTCGTGAACCCATAGGATAGTTCCTTCACAGCCGAATAGCATATGTCCGGGCAGAACGCGAACCCGTTTACCTGGTGTCATCTCAGCAGTACCGCGGCACTGGCTCTGGTTCCCAGATGATTGGGAATCAACCTTGTCAGACATTGTTACCGCTCCCTAGTTTGATGCGTGATTTTCTTTTGTTTATGTAACATGGGTCTCACTAGCTACGGCTTACACCCACGTGAACCTGACGATCACAAATTTGACAGTGGGACTGCGGACTATATAAACACAAACCCCTTACCCTAAGCCACTGACATGCATACTGTGGGAAAAGCGGCAGGGTCGGAGGGGGAGAATCGATGAAGCGTACGTATAAGGGAAAAGGTGAACGTGTCATCTTTGGAACGATGCGGGCAATTGATATCTGGATAGCGATCCTGATCCTAACTGGACAGATAACTGTAGGCGGAGTATTTGTTTCATCTGGAGCAATTTGGTTCTCCCTGATTGGACCAATCTTAGGCTACCATAAAATTGAAGGTAAATCGCCAAATGCGAGTGTAGTGCTCGACGGGATTGACGTTATCACAGCATTTTTACTGATTCTTGGTCAACTCACACACTGTGGACCTTGGATATCTTCTCGCCATTTTAATTTCGTAGTGAGCGGACCAGCATTTGGTAACACCGCCGTCCCTGTCCCAATAAATCCATCAAAAATCAATAAGACAGCTAATGATTTTTTTGGTGATTTTACGCATCAAATTTTAATTCGTGAGCTTAATAAACTGTCCAACATGACCGAAAGACCATGATGACACTTTCGAGGAAAGGGGGTTAATCACATGTTTCTAAGCAAGTTACCTACAGTCCACACTCCGAAACCCGTTATCTTTGGCGCAGCGATTTTCCTTGCGGCGTTCTATTTTTGGTTCACAACAGAAGAAGACACCTCGAAATCTACCAATTCACACAAATAAACAGTTGAGTTTGTCACGACATGAGCCCATTTTAGCCTGACAAGTAGTTTAGACTAATTGGGTAATTACGAGATAAAGTCACAATGCTTTCGAGATACCCCGCTCGAATACTCGGATGGTACCAGTCCGGCATATGCCATTCACTGCTTTGGATTCCGGAAACGACGAAACTCCCCACCCTCAGCGACCAAAGAGGTTGCGATGACCTCTGCAACAACCTTCAGTGTTGGCAAAGCCAGAATCACTAGATCTCTCTCGCTTTCCATTGCCTCCAAATGTATAGTTGCCTCAAGACGTTTGAAACGCCCCTCAATTTCGTCTAAATGATGCAAATACTCCTGGTACACCACTTCTTCTCGACGATCCGTCCATTTGAGACCGTCTAACCACCGACGAACATAGCCCCCAAAGCACTAAGCTTAGTTTCAGGACGCCGATTATGTCTGAGTAGAACTTGGATAGCCGATGCCTTGCCCGTGTACGGTCGTCCACCGCATCTTCCCGTGCCCGCACTAAATCCCGTAATGACTCGTTTTCCTCATTCGGGATAAAGACTGCAACCAATTCACCAGCACGAAACAACTGTGCCAATCTCAACACATCTCGCTTGTCTGTCCTCACTCGGTCTCCTTGGCGATCTGGACTGAGGGATGGTGCGACAACGGTACACGGCATGCTCCCTTCGTATGTGGCTCTGCACTGTGCCCTCAAGTCTCAGTGTAAACCGCGATGTGCGAAACGGAGCCGGTGTCATTCATTATGACTGCCCCAGATGAGTCGCGCTGTAATCGGTCCCAAACAATATAAGCAACACCAAGTTTTGTGGGGTCTGCCGTGATACTTGGTTTGTTATCGATAAGAGTCGGACCACGGTCAGAGATAATCATCCGAGCATACTGCCCCGGATGAACGCTCATACTGCCACTATAGCCGCTCCGCCAATAACGGTGACCCAGCCACCGACAAACAGCGTGAGCGGCTACAAAATGGCTGGATTCCTCCAATTCGCTCTTGCTTATTTTAATATTCTCCTTTAATCACAAAAAATGATCCTCGAATTGTTCCAGCTAGTTTAGACTTCTGCCTAGCAAACTTGAACTTCCCTTCTAACTCCTTTGGCACCTCCATCCCCTCAGACAGCTTAAAACCAACGGCCCGCTTCTTTGGGTCATCAACCGTATACATGACATTGACCTCAAGGCCATCCTCATAAAAGACGTACGCAAATTTGATATTTTCCACTTGAAAACGCGATGTTTCTAAAGGCTTGGCCGCAAACTCAATATCACGTTCTTCTTTCAAAATCAGGTTTACATAATCAAGTGTATCCTGGCTTTCGCTAGCTGGTACAACCGTAAATTCATGCTTGTACTTGTTCATAAAGTAACGGGATTCATTTGCACGCAAACCAGCAAGCGCTTCTACTACAGGTGAAGACTCTAAACCAACCGTAGACACATTGTTAAAATCAACGATATAGGACATTCCTACGGCTCCTTTTATCTCTTTATTTACCAATAACAGGAATCCACGTTTCTTGCTGCCGCTGCTTCCTGAAGGCCTTTGTATGCTTCTACAACCGCCCGATCCCGTCGCGCTATGCCGGAACCGGATACACCGGTGAAGATCGGGATCTTCCGCTTCGGAATGCGCAAGGATACATTCTTGAGATTGTTTTCCCTCGCGCCCGAGATCACGATATACCCTGTTTAGATTCGCTCATTGTTCCAACAGTTTTTCAAGCTGCCCGCACATGTTAGTCCAGCCATCCTTAGCGCCTTGGAGTACCTGATCATTTTGCGATTCTGGATTGTTCGAGATGAAGGTTAAGCTTTCCGTCCCCTAAATCCTGCAGCGTCCAAGTGACTGTGTTATGCTGCCCTAAGGTGACCCACGTGTAGGGCAATCGATTGGGTGTGTCCACGATAAGGACTTGCAGTCAATAATTCCATTCCACCCATTGGTTGACTGCATGCGGAACTGAAAATGGCGTCCTACTACGGGCTTAAAATCATTTTCCATGACCCATTTGGCAAGTTTGCTTGAATCGGTTAAGTTCGTCCATTCGAAAGTGAACTGTTAAATCGTGGGGGTAATTTTCCCACATCCGCCAGAAGACGAAGCAGTTCACGTCGAGTAGGGTCGGCAACGGCAAAATACACATCCCTCATTGGATTTGTAGCGGTCAAAAGCCCCCCTTACGTTTACACCGCAAAAGGACACCGATTGGTGTCTGGTTTATAATAGGATACCAATCCGTGTCGTGTCAAACACGCCTGACTTGAAAGTTGCAGGGAACTTATGTCATTAAAACTTCCGCCATGCGGCAACCCTCGCTCCAGAAAGACCTGTCCTTTACTCTCTTCCTTTGCAATATCTAATCCCACAATCGGATTAAGTGAAACATCTCCTCCCGAACACATTCACCCGTAACCCCTAGTTCTTGCAGTTCATAGCTCCGCTTGTGATGCGGGATCGCTTGTCCCAACCAGCTTCAAACATGCTTCTACAAGTAGGGGGGAACATTTTAACGTACGGATTCTGAGATCCACCTTTCCAGACGCTCTACCTGGCTACCAGAAATAGACCTCTAAAACTTAAAGAGGTCAACCACAATCCGTTACCGAACTGGTTGACCTCATAATACGCTCCTGCCCAGTAGCGCAATAACACCTGCACCTCAATCGCTGTATGTTCATGCGGTTTGAGCAACAGAACTTATGAGATTAATGAACTTGTGAGATTAATACCCCCGTTAACGCAATAACGACCCAGCCGCTTCACTTTTTGTAATGTTGCCAATGAGGTGGTAACTCGTATGAACGAATATGTTCAAATTTCTTCAATTGAACATGACCTCCACCGTGTATTTCAAATGTCATATGATCCAATCCTACATCAATATGTGGACCAACTACGGCTTGGGTGCGAATACTCAACGAAAATATAAACGAACGGTAACCTTGCAAACGTTTAACATCTAGGAATGTTACTTGGTAGGGATATACAGTCGGGGAGTACTTATATTCCTTTGTGTAATACGAGTCGATTTGTTTATCGATTTGAGGCATAAGTAAAGAAACAATGATGTCTTGATACAATTCGATTGTCGATTTTGGTGGCGGGTTCTGGACTACATCTGAGGCATAACACATAGCATACGGTGAATAAAGTACCACCGATAAAAATACACTAAGCGTTATAATTCCTTTTTTCACCATAGTCACCTCTTCCTTTGGGTACTATGGTTCCCAACAATATTCAGTATTACTGTCCGTTAACGACAGAACATTCTTAGATTAAAGTCCCGTTAGTCCCATAGGGACGGCAGGCTGTCATTCCTATGCCGTCACCCATATTTTGTAGAGGGGCTTTCCGTCGACAATTTGCGTATCCGTATGAATCTCGACTTGTGCATGAGTGTATTCAGCCCATCTCGGAAGTTCCTCGGATAAACGTAAGAACACATTTTCGTCTGGCGTAGCATATCCCACATTTGTTCTGAGGCAGCCACTAAAGTCAGAGTACAAGGAATTTACCCATTCTTCTACTTCCCACTTCGAGTCAAAAATCCGATTGCTCTCCTTGTACTGCTCGTTGATCCACTCGATTTCCATTTGCCCCCCCTTATTCAGGTAACTACCCAATAGTTCAACAACACCTAGTCCTCAGCCGCTGTATGTTCATGCGGTTTGCAGCCACAGTGCTTATGGACTTATGCCCCCGTTTGTTTAATAGCCTCTCGGCATTGGGTTTTCATTGAACCACCAACGGTTCTGTGCCCGAGGTCTGTTCGTTTGCCCCCATGCTGCTGTGCCCGACTTGACAAATCGGAATTGGAAATTTTAATGCTCTACAGCAAATAATACTTGACTTTTGAGAAACACCCCAACAATCGCCGAGAAGGGCTTAACTGCTCTATCTCATCAGAATTGGGGCTGCGTTATGTTACCAATGGTACGGTCTCATCAGCAGTATCAATTGTTTGTGGAGCAACAACTTCGTACCCACTACGGGAATGGGTCGCTTCTCTTTGTCGCCAAGGACTGGTCGCTTGTGAAGAAGTTCTGGATTACGGATCTCTCCGACACGTTTCAATTACTCGAAGGGGCTTTTTCGTGTCGAGGTCCAAAATCCATTGACCCTGCGGACTTACTTCGTTCGTATTTACTCATGTTGCAGGTCCGAGAACCATCAATTACAGAGTGGGTCAATCAGTTGCGTCGTTGCCCGCTGTATGCCATCCTTAGTGGCTTTGAGTACGGTCAGACACCAGGTGTCGGTACGTTCTACAGCTTTTTCAAGCGACTTTGGTCTCACACCTCCGTGAACCTTTCGCCAAAACTCAGACTCAATCGAAAGAAACTCAAAGGTGGCAAGAAAGGAGAAAAGGCACCAACCAAAGCGTACAGCAAAATCGCAAATCTCATGGCTCAGCTACAAAAGCGCTCAGCCAACAAGCCTCAGCCCTTTGACAGATTGCTTGGTCTCTTTCAACAGCAGTTCCTTACCGTGTCTGCCAATCTAGGCTTGCTTGGAAACACGAATGCCCTGTCCATCGCTGGGGATGGAACGCCGCTTCAAACGGCAACCCAGGTTCGGAATCGACGACTTTGCAACTGTCGTGAACTCGGCACCGAGCTATGCAGATGCTATCGCATTTATTCCCAACCCGACTGTGACATGGGCTGGGACAGTTACCGAAACAGGTACTTCTTCGGCTATCACCTCTACACTTTCGTGGCTGCCGACAGCTTTTACGACCTGCCGCTTTACCCGAGACTTCAACGAGCCTCTCGCCATGATTCAACTTCCTGGGTGGTCAGTGCCCGTGAGTTCGCCGTACGCTTTCGTGACTACACCTGGGACAAAGCACTCTTAGATGCCGCACACGACGCACTGCCCATTTATGAGTATCTTCACGCCCGAAACGTAAAGCCATTTATCGATTGGAATCCACGAAGCACGGGAAACAAAGGTGTTAAAAAGGATGACATCACGTTCTCCCCGACTGGGGTTCCGTTTTGCAAAAAGGGGCTGGAGATGAAGGATCGTGGTTACGACTACACACGGGGTCGTAGAAAATACTACTGTCCGCTCGTCGTAAAAGGTGTGGTGACTTGTGATACGCCTTGCTCCGATTCACCTTACGGAAGATGCGTACACACATACACCAAACACAATCCTCGCTTGTTCCCACCCGTCGCTCGCAACAGCGACGAGTGGAACGAAGTCTACAAACGCAGAACCACCTGCGAGCGTAGCAACAAGCGGGCAAAAGAGGACTTTCTCCTCGAAGCCGCCAAGCATCGCAGTACCATGATGTGGACCGTCCGCATCTATGGCATTGCTATGTGCCAACACATGGATGCTTGGTTCCAGGAGAGTACGCTCGACCTGAGTTCGCTACTCTTGTCAGCCTGAGCTACTCCAATCATACCATCTCCAGCGATGGCTCTTTGAAAAATCGGATCGTCATCGCTCTGTTTGCTATACCCTTTTTCAAAGAACGCCGCTGCCTCAGCCGTTGCTCATAGGATTTCCAGTGGATTCTTGGGAAAGATTCCGCTTTCGTCCCGTTTTCATCATCTGAATGCCGAGAGGCTATTTTAACAAGTCGTCTTTGTTATGATCACGTTGTCATCAAAAATAAGCGAACATGAGGAGTGGAGCATTCGTGTTATTTCACGTTACGGCAAGACATACGTTTGACCAATGCGGAATGTATAACCCAGACATTCAGAAGGATTTGCAGGCGTTCCTTCCTTCGATACAGCAGTTATGCAAGGAACACTCCGTTAAGCTGCACTATGTTGTGACTGGTCACCCAGACCACGTATTCTACATCCTGGTTGAAGCAGAGGATTCCGGATCTCTTTGTTCGGTACTTACTGCCATCCCAATGCAACAGGAATTTGATATTAAGCCTGTGCGGTTCTTAGGTGTGGATCAATTTTAACAAGAGAAAACCCGCCGAAGCGGGAACAGACAGATAACAACAACAGGACTGCCCCTCACTTTGGGACAGTCCCGCGATGAATGATGTCTTCGTGTCAGGAAATTCGCGAGGCATCGTAGTAAAACTTTCCCCATGCCATCCGGCACCAATATACGATCAGGATGACGGCGGAGGCGAGAACGACGAGGCTAACGATTAAGGTTAAGATGACGTTAATATGCATGAGCAGTTCACAAATGAGGAGGATGAGCAACGTCCACACGACCCAATTTGGGACCGCGAAACTTTTAAACACACGTCTTGTTACGTAAAAGCTGAAGGAAGAGCTCAGGACGGCAAATACATAGTATAAAACAGGCATGTGCGCGTTTGGTGTGTGCAGTGTTCCGGATTCGGATGCGACTGTAGCCCCCCCAAGACCGAGCATCAGCAAAAACCACCAGCGGCTCATTTTTGCAACGCTGAATAACGGCAATATGCTGAGAACCGGAATAAATGCGAACCATTTTTGCGGTGCATTAGCCTTCTTGTATACCGGGTACATAAAGATGGCCGCAATCTCCGTCCCGATAATAAGTGCAATGAGAATCACAATGATGAGTACACCAGGTAATATACCGGTAGATGTCATGTCATCTCTCCCTTTGTTGGATTATTGGTGAATTTATGTTTTTTGTTACAGTCCCATGACGGTCTTTATATAACGAAAGAAGCACCAGGCTTGTCCTACGACATCCTATGAGAACCAACCTTAACTCCTTGGTCTCCTCATCTAACAGGTAGTGATCGTATTGCAATTAACTAGCATATCCATTCATAAAGGGATGGGACAACTTGTGGGGTTGGTTGACCTGAAATTGTGGCTCGTACACATTTATTGCACCTTAGACAAACAACCAATATTCCTAAGTTGATCTTCATGTGGGATACTTAATACGTCAGACAGATATCGTGCAGTACGACCTCGGCGGCAGTGGCGACCTGCGAGTGTACAATCGGTTTTCTTCAGATATATCTACTGCTGTAAGGATTTTACAGTCGTTCTTGCATACACTTACCTCCTCGTTAGACAACACAGAGATTGTGCTATGTTATGAGTTTGAAGTGGATTATAAGTGATGTTTGGGATACTACATCCCTTTAGTTTAACAACGGAGCAGGCGTTTGCATGTACCCCCTTTGAAATCGGTGCCAATTTCAAGATTGATTAACCACAATTGCACCTTGGTTTGAAACACCTATCATGTGTCTTAAATAGGCACCTGCCTCAGACGTTGCCATCTGACCAAACAAACTGAAATGTCCATCAGAAACAGGTACATCTGTCACATTTCCGTTTAAATAATTATGCAGCTTGCATGGGTTTGGCTTGTGTATCCAACGCCCCCGTATGCGCAATAAACTCTCTAGTTCATTTTCGACGATACTACAAAGACATGCTTGTGATTAAGTACGTATTCAAGCAAGTGCACGTTCGATGACCGCCTCTAAGAACTGGTCGTCGATCGGTTCGCGCGAGAACCAGCGACGGTAGAAGAGCGGGCCTAGCAGCAGCGCGACGATCGCCGACACGTCGGCGTGTGCCGACAGCTCGCCCCTACCTGCCGCACGCTGCAGGACCTCTCGCAGGGGTGCGGCGTGTCCACGCTGAATCCGACTATGGATTTCCGCGAACTCCGGGTCGCGCTCGGCTGTGTCGATGATTGACGGCAGAACGAATGACCAATTCGCCGTCTGCAGCAGGTGTGCGATCTCCATAAGTATCGCCTTGACGTCGCCCTCGAGCGATCCAGTGTCGGGCGCTTCCTGCTGGGTAATCATTTGCGAGCATGCGTCGATCACCAGCGCTTCCCGTGTCGGCCAGTGGCGGTAGATGGTCGTCTTCGCGACCCCGGAACGACGCGCCACCTCGTCGACGGTAAACCTAGCCACGCCGCCTTCGCTAAGCAGTTCGAACGCAGTGGCCAGGACGGTATGGCGCGAACGCTCGACGCGTCTATTCATCTTATTCGACGGCGCACGTTCAGTAGGCGTAGCCACACCATCTTCCCTCCAAAATAAATGGTTCTTGAATTATAACATGGGAGCATCTGCGACGCCGGGTCCTCGACCGGAGCTAGTTCCCACAGACTGTTTTTCAGGCTGGCGAGTTCCCGTCTCCCGTCGTAACCCGGCCGGGTTGATGATGTGGTATTGAGCTTGCAACGCGGTAATGATACGATACAGTAGCGTAGTGTTAAATTTTATTATCGAAAGGTCGATGTTTCGTGAATTTGGCTTCTATGCGCATCATTACCGACGACCTGGATCGACTCGTCGAGTTTTATGAGAAAGTCACGGGTATTTCGGCGGAGCGGCCTGCGCCAGTCTTTGCTGAGCTCGTTCTCCCATCGTGTACCCTAGCGATCGGCCACTCCCAGACGGTGCCACTGTTCGGCGCTGGCTCCGCGCGCGCGGCGGACAACCACACTGTCATCATCGAGTTCCGCGTCCCCGACGTCGATGCCGAGTACATGCGCTTGAAGCCTCTTGTCGACGAGTGGGTACAGGAACCGACCACGATGCCGTGGGGGAATCGCTCTGCACTGTTCCGCGACCCCGACGGCAACCTCGTCAACCTCTTTGCGCCGGTAACCGAGGAAGCGATCGCGCGGTTCAGCGGTAGACCTTAACGACAGCCCCCTACGGTAGGCTACTGTTCGAGTTCGCGCTCGATTCGCCTGATCGACCGCCGCGAGGCGTTGTGCGACCGGATAGTGGTTGAGCCTGCAGTAGTCGCTTTGTACGACGGCGGCCTCTGACAAGGGGCTGCCTCCGTAGCGGGTTTCACCGCTCTGGGACAGCCCCTTCTTCGTTTCATTCTTTAATTAACACACTTAATATTCGGTTATCATGCCCCTTAACGCAATAAAGACTCATGCATGACCTGTCACATAAGCCCCCGTAAGCTGAAGAATTCTACGTGTTTAAGAAGTTGGTAAACGAAGCCTGATTATGTAGTATACGACTCAAGTCACCATACTTTTGTTGAACATCAGTTCGGGTGAACGTATAAGTTTTCTTACCCACATCTGGGGCGTTAAAGTTTACAACATCAACATTCTGTACAAGTGAAAACAGTACGGCGGCATTTCGTTCCAAAAGCTCATCGGGACGTTTGTTATTACAAAAATCAGAATAATTACTCGAAACTGACTGCTTAGGTTGATAATTAACCGCTATTCCGTAAGGCTTCTGCTCCGTTTCCAAACTGAAACTTGCCATATAATCATGACCAGGTAACATTGACAAGATACTTCCTACTGCACTGTTATTTCCTACATAAGAGCCTTTGTATTTAAGTAAATCCGCTAGGTGATACGGCGTGTATGCACTTTGATTCGCCACTTGATTGCTACTGCATCCAGACAAACCAACGCTTACGATAAGTATTAGAGGTATCGCCAACATTCTTAATTTCACCATTCCACATCCCCGTCCGCCCAACTCTTCAATTAATGCACCCGATAGTTCAAGAAGCTGAATGTACGAACGAACAAATCATTGTACAGAAATTTTAAGTATTTCCTTAAAATGTTCTGCCGCCTTCGATAAGCGCCGATTTTTAATCCATACGATCGCCGTGTCGGAACTGATTAATGGACTTATTTCAACATACGACATTGTTCCCTTGGGTCTTAAAGCAATCGCTGATCTTGCTACAACGGCCACTCCTACACCAGAGTCAACCAATGTGAGCAATGTAGCAACGTCAGGGCTCTCGCAAATAATTCTAGGATTAAAGTCGAATTTCTGGCATGTTTCTAGGAATCTTTCGTACCCACCCTTTCCCCCCTGTCCATGAACCATCATTAATGGGTAGTCTTGGAGTTCTTTTACGCATATACATGGACTATTAAAAACACTCCAGTTAGGTGGTTGTACCGCGACAAGTGGTTCAGTACTCAAAGGAACCATTTCTAGGTTGTTCGACTCTAAGGGAAGCCCTGTTATACCCAGCTCAATTACTCTAGACTGAAGGAGATCTTCTACTTGATTGGATTCACCTTCCCAAATCTGAAATGTGATGTTTGGGTATAACTCCTGTGAAGTGGTGATCGCTTTTGGCAAGTAAGACACACATGACATCACTGTGCCGATAGACAACTTTCCCCGGATACCCTTGCCTTGTTCTTGTACTTCCGTTATAGCCCCTTCAACAGAATTTAATATCTCCTTTGCTCGACAGTATAGTGTCCGTCCAGGTTGAGTTAGTTCGATAATTTTATTATTACGCTCGATAAGCGTAACTCCAATTTCCTCTTCTAACGCCTTCAGTTGTAAGCTTAAGGCCGGTTGGGCCATATGTAGCCGCCTTGCCGCACTAGTGATTTGCCCATCTTCAACAATAGCTACAAAATACAGAAGCTTTTTCAGGTCCATAGATAACCCCTTACAATTAAAAAAATATATCACGAACATAAATTATATATATTTTACATTATAATCTCTCCGTTCTAGATTGGAAGAAGTGTTTATAGGGCAATACTCAACACAAACGTTCCCTGACAATACTATTTTGATTGATATGTGGAGGGACTGACTTTGGCTTATAGGGATTTACGTTCTTTTTTAGACAAGCTAGAGGCGGAAGGACAGCTAGTTAGAGTCACTCAAATGACGCATCCTGAACCGGATTTGGGCTCGGCGGCTCGTGCTGTTAATAATCTTGGCGACCAGTCTCCTGCTTTGCTTTTTAACAATATCCACGGTTACAAGACAGGGAATGTTGCACTGAATGTTATCGGGTCTTGGCCAAATCACGCACTTATGATGGGACTTCCGAAGGACACACCCGTTAAAGAGCAGTTTCTTGAATTCGCACGCCGTTGGAATAAATTTCCTGTTCCTGTAGAAAGAGTAGAAACTGCTCCATTCCAAGCCAATAAGATTACGGAAGACATCAACTTGTTTGAAGTACTCCCTCTATTTCGACTAAACCATGAGGACTCTGGTTGTTTTATAGATAAAGCTTGCGTTATCTCTCGTGATTTAGACGACCCAGAGAATTTCCAGAAGCAAAATGTAGGGATATATCGACTTCAAGTAAAAGGGAAGGACAAGTTGGGAATTCAACCGATACCAACTCACGACATAGGACTCCACCTAAAAATAGCAGAGGAGCGGGGAGAAAACCTTCCTGTTACCATTGCAATCGGGTGTGATCCAGTAATTACAACCATAGCCGGTTCCCCACTGGCGTATGACCAGTCTGAATACGAAATGGCCGGCGCTATCCAGGGAGAACCCTACCGAATTGTTCAGTCTAAACATTCCGGGCTAGATATTCCCTGGGGGGCAGAGGTCGTACTAGAGGGTGAAATCATTGCTGGTTATCGTGAACTAGAAGGGCCTTTCGGTGAATTCACGGGCAGCTATTCGGATGCACGTAGACAACCAGTGATACAGATTAATGCTATGTATTACCGTGATAATCCTATTTTTGAACATCTTTATCTTGGAATGCCTTGGACGGAATTAGACTACATGACAAGTGTTGCGACGTCTGTCCCACTTTATCACCAACTGAAAGAAGCATTTCCCGAAGTCGTTGCAGTTAACGCCATGTATACAGTGGGGCTTGTGGCCATTATTTCGACTAAAACTCGATACGGTGGTTTTGCTAAAGCAGTAGGAATGCGTGCCATGACTACACCCCATGGTCTTGGGTATTGCAAACTAGTTATCGTAGTAGATGATTTTGTAGATCCATTTAATGTACCACAGGTAATGTGGGCACTGTCGACTAGGGTTGCGCCAGATAAGGACATGGTCATGATTCCAAATGCATCTGTTTTGGCTCTAGACCCCAGTTCAGACCCGCCTGGTATTACTCATAAAGTTGTAATTGATGCAACAACACCTAAGTACCCAGAAACAAGAGGTGAAATGTTCGCTCCTACTGTAGAACCGCCGCGAGATACACAAAAATGGGAGACAATTATCAAACAATTGATGAACAAGTAAAGGAGATGTTCAAATGTATACATGCCCTCGTTGTGATTCAAATGAAGCGGATATCCTATGTGAATCACCGATAAAGGGATGCTGGATTATGTATATTTGTCCAGATTGTACATTTAGTTGGAGATCTACCGAGCCAGAAACAATAACAAATCCGAAAATTTACAACCCAAGATTTAAAGTCGATACTTCAGATCTTAGCAAGTATCAAATCCATCCCTTAATTCCTCAAAGAAGAAGCTAGGTTTCACGGTCGAAAAGATGGTCCCAATGAAAATTATCGTAGCTATAACAGGCGCAACGGGTAGTATATTGGGGATAAGGCTCCTTGAAGCGTTAAGGGAATGTGATGTCGAAACGCATCTCGTAATGTCTGAGTGGGCGGAAAAAACAATACGTATCGAAACATCATACGACCCAAGTGACGTAAAAAAGCTTGCTTCCCATGTATACGCAGCAACTAATCAAGCTTCACGAATATCAAGTGGGTCTTTTCGCGTTGATGGAATGGTGATTGCTCCGTGTAGTATGAAGACACTCGCTTCTATCCGCCATGGATTGGCTGACAGCCTCATACCAAGAGCAGCAGACGTTATTTTAAAGGAGAGAAAGAAGTTAATACTATTGCCGCGTGAATTGCCATTAAGTAGCATCCATCTAGAGAATATGCTTGGTCTTTCAAATATCGGAGCAATTATATTGCCGCCTATGCTTACGTTCTATAACAAACCATCTACACTGGATGATGTTATGTGAACATCGGTTGTAAAATCCTCAATATAATCGGTTGAAAATTCCCTACCTAAAACCTGACAATCTCCCCTGGAGGGGAGAGAATCTTGGTCAAGAATGGGGAGTTTTTTGTGATTAGGGATATGCATGATAAGGGTATGAGTGTGTCACAAATTGCCCGCGAAGTCGGACGCGACCGAAAAACGGTTCGTAAGTGGTTAGGAGAATCCGCCCCCGGTATATATAAACGTGGCACTTACAAACCAAAGAAAATTGACCCGTACCGGGAATACGTGTTGCAGCGTATGAGCGAGGGTTGCGTGAACGCGACCGTTATCTTTGATGAGATTTCAGAGATGGGATATGACGGTGGAATGACGCAACTGCGTGTATTTATGAAGCCGCACCGGCAAGCCGTTGAAGAGAAGGCTACCACACGATTCGAGACGCTGCCCGGTGAACAAGCTCAGGTAGACTGGGGTAGCTTCACAGTGAACTGGCATGGACACAGGAAGAGGATTTATGCGTTTGTGATGGTATTGGGCTACTCTCGCATGATGTACTTAGAATTTACGGAGAATGAGAAGCTAGAAACACTCATGGGTTGCCATGTAAGGGCCGCGGCATATTTCAATGGAATAACCGCGACATGTCTATACGATAACATGAAGACTGTGGTGGCCGGTCAGGATGACCGAGGCAAGCCGATTTGGAATGAGCGGTTCGCCGCCTTTGCAGCACACCATGGGTTTAAGGTCAGGCGCTGTAAACCCTACCGCGCTCGTACGAAGGGAAAGGTGGAAAATGGGGTCAAATACGTCCGAAGGAACTTCTGGCCAAGAGTCCGAACGTTCACTGGGCTTGATGATTTGAACCGGCAAGTAAGGTACTGGTTAGACACGGTGGCGAATGTCCGCGTCCATGGCACCACTCACCAACGGCCAATAGACAGGTTCCCAGAAGAACAACTTCTACCGATGAATACAATGCCCTTTGAAAGTGCGGAGCGTCATCTACGCAAAGTACCTTCTGACGCGTTGGTTACATACGAAACAAACCGTTACTCTGTGCCGTATCCATTGGTGGGCTATATGGTTGAAATACAGGATGAGCGTAACGGTGTAATCCGGTTCTTCCACGCTGGAAAGCTGGTCGCCGAACACACAAAGTGCACAGGCAAGCACCAGGTTTCGAGGAACAAAAAACACTTCGAGGGGATTCTCGCAGGAGGCAAACAAAAGGTTCCCCAACCTATCCCACGCCTCATTGAAAATCCAGCACCCGAAGTGATGCGTCGCCCGCTCTCGGTGTATGACCGTCTTCTGAAAGAGGAGGTCGTACGCTGATGCTTGAACAACGAATTCAGCACGCATGCGAAGAATTAGGGTGGTCTCGGCTACCCGAGGTCCTTTACCAGCATGCTGAGCAGGCTTCCAAAGAAAATATATCTTACCTTGAATTCTTGGACAATCTCCTGCAGGAGGAACTGCGTGCCAAATACGAACGCATTATACTCACGCGGACTCGTTTCGCCAGGCTTCCGTTTCAGAAGACGCTTGAGGAGTTTGACTTCACATTTCAACCCTCCGTTGACGAGCGAAGAATGCGCGATTTAGCGACCATGCGCTTTCTGAGCCACCAAGAGAACGTGATTTTCTTAGGGCCACCGGGCGTTGGGAAAACACATCTTGCTGTAGCACTCGGACTGGAGGCGATTCGCCAACGGCATTCAGTGTACTTCACCACAGCAAATGATTTAGTTGAGTCACTTGAAGAGGCACATGAGAAAGGAACCATTCGCCGTAAACTACGGCAATATACCAAGCCAGCGCTGCTGATTGTAGACGAGATTGGGTACCGAAAGATGAATAATGCTGCGGCACATTTATTCTTTCAGCTCGTGGCGGAACGATACGAAAAAGGGGCAATGGTCCTCACTTCAAACAAGTCCTATTCCGAGTGGGGAGATATCTTTGGAGACAATGTGCTTGCAACAGCAATTCTGGATCGCATCTTACACCACTCTACCACGGTAAATATCCGTGGAGAGAGCTTCAGGATTCAGGAGAAGAAGAAGGCCGGGTTCTTGCACATAAGCGAAGACGGTAAACCGATGACTCGCTAGGCGCTGAGGTATAACCGATAAAACTGGGGAATTTTCGGCCGATGATTTTGAGGAGTTTCAAACCGTTGTTGACAGTTATCAATCATGTAGTAGCCCGAACGTTAGATCAGTTTGGGATAGAAAACGATTTTACCTCTAGGTGGCTCTCTTATAACGACACAGAGACAGAGAAAAAAGCCGTAAGTAATCCTACTGTTTGAGATGAGCTATAACCCATGAATGAAATCTTGTAGATTACTCGACAACGTCGTTCCCTATGGGAACGACTTTTTTGTACTTCTCGTTAGAACGTTGACCTCCGTGACAACATCATTAGTTTGATGACGCCTTCCTCTGCAACCGCGTGCAGCCTTGATCCCGCCGGAGCCTTCCCCAACGCTAAAAACAACTCCTATCAAAAGGATATTACCGCTTAAGTTCCAATGCTCAATCAATATTACCTTCTGGAGTTCAACCAACAAAATGCGGATTTACCACAATGAAATTGTAAATAAACGGATTGAAAGGAATTTGAGTGTAAAGCAAACATGAAGAATCTCTCACTTATACAATATTATGAATTTTAATCACCTATCGGTGCAGAAGTTTCTGTCGCTTTTGTCCCCTTATGCGCAAGAACGTTTGACCATATTTTCGATTAACTGTATCATCAAGTAAAATTATGTGAGAGGAGTGAGTATGCTAATGCGGTTGCCATTGGGTTGCCTTTTAATGCCTGCAGTAGTTGCCGACAGGATACGTATGCCCTTTTTCGGCAATCTAGTTAGCATGCTTGCTCTTTGCGGTTAGTTTTTTTACTGCAAGCATCCTATTGCCGTTTGGGGCGTGTCCTCCAAACGGTTTTTTTGTGCTTAACAATAAATGAGGAGCGGCATTTCATGAAACGAATAGATAAAGGAAAAGTATCGGCTACCATTTTAATTACTTCCAGTGGCATTTCGAATATTGGGGATTGCGTATATCTTGTAGCGCTAAATTTATATGTTTTGAACACAACCAACTCCGCTTTTTTGGTAGCATTGATTTGGTGTGTTCCTCTCGTCGCCCAATTACTAATCGGCGGTTGGATTGGAAGCGTAACAGATCGACTTCCGCTTCGCTCAACTCTAATTACGACCGAAATATCGCGGGCAATCGTTGTGTTTCTGTTGCCATTAGTACCAATTGTTTGGATATACCCATTGTTATTTCTACTGGGTTGGGGTAGCACGATTTTTAACCGTTCTTTCTTACCGTATAGGACTCTGCTTATTCCAGTTGAACATCAAAAGTTCGTCAATTCATTGATGAACGTGTTTCAATCTGGGGCATTGTTACTTGGACCTGCAATTGCAGGGGTGTTAATACAATTCGGTTCGATGGCTTTGGCATTATGGGTTGATGCACTTAGTTTTGCAATTTCATGTATTTCCTTTGTCTTGTTACCTGCTTTATCACATGAACGTGTTGAAAATGAGAAATTACACAATGCACAAGGCATTGGCGTTATATGGAAAAAATTACGACTTGATTGGCTTGAGGCAACACAGTTCTTAAAGGGACATTCGTTGTTTGCCTCACTATTTGTTGCCACTGCTGCAAGTCAGGTATTTGGTCAGGCTGCAGACTCACAGGAGGTGGTATTTGCGGAAAAAGCCCTTCATTTAGGACATTTTGGTTATGGGATGATGGTTGTAGCGGCGGGGTTAGGCTTTTTACTGGGCTCGCTTGTCTTAAGCCTATTTGCAAACCTCTTCTCAACAAAATTCTTACTTGCCTGCGGAAGTGTTCTTGGGGGTATAGGGTATTTCATATATGCGTTGGCGCAAGATTTTTGGCAAGCTGTAATTGGACTCATCATTATGGGTGTATTTGTAACAGCGGAAAGCGTTGGATTTAATACCTACACTCAACATGCAGTGCCCGTCGAAAAAATGGGGAGAATTAATAACCTGCTAGATCCGCCGCAAAAAGGATTCACGCTCATCATGATGGTTGTCGCGAGTGTTGTAACAGAGCAATATGGGGTTCGAATCCTAATGTTAAGCGTGACATGCATTACGATAATTACGGGAATTTCAAACACTATTTTAGCCTTGCTTCCCCGCAATCGGAACTCATTTGAAACTTCGGTTTAACAATGAATGTTTATTAAGAGATAGTCTAGACAATAGTGCACCTGATACTAGGTGCACTATTATACCCGCCCGTTAATTCAGGAACTGAGCAAAGTTTTAGTGTCCCATCTGAACTGTGATGGGGAATGTTTTTTGGTTGGAATCCAGTACAATTTGTTCTTCCTTGCTTGGACGTGGTATTTCAGTTTCCTTCATGTCATCCAGATATAGATGAAGTGCTTCATGTGCCATGTTTATTGCTTCATCAGTGGAATAGCCACATGATATGCACCCTGGGAGGTCAGGAAAAGTGATTGTGATTCCTTCGTCTTCGTATGTGAAGACCGCATAATATTCGTACACCCTTGTACCCATATCGGAGTCCCTTCGTGCGTTTTTGGTGGTCTGGTTCCACATAACTGCCCTTTAACGATCCCATTGGCTGAAGAAAGTTGTAACTGTGTTTATTGAGTATTTTCGTGACTTTTGTACTCCATAATATCACCTGGCTGACAATCCAAAGCCTTACATATCGCTTCTAATGTTGAAAAACGAACCGCTTTGGCTTTCCCATTTTTCAGAATGGAAAGGTTCGCCATCGTAATTCCAACCCTCTCCGAAAGCTCCGTTACGCTCATTTTTCGTTTTGCTAATATCACATCAATATTAATAATAATTGCCATATCCTCCACCTCAGACCGTCAAATCATTTTCTGATTTTATGTGAATCGCTTCTTGTAGAAGCCGTTGGAGGACAGCAGCAAAAACCGCGATCACCATAGAGGCGAAAATAATGACCAATCCCATTGGTATGAAACTTGGAGGGTCAACTCTTTCCGCCATGAGATAGTAGATTGGCATACCTAGCAGGTACAAGGTACTGATCGCGATGGCACCGTATTTTATATTCTTTAAAGACTTTACCGATAATTCCGATAACGCTTGGTTCTTATCAATATAGCTTAAAAGTTTAAAAGCTTGATACAGAGCAAAGTAAAAAGGTATCGCTGCCGCGTACATATCGATTAAAACGAGAGATTTGATATACACAATATCTGGATACAACTCTCCAGCAAAATTCCCGATCCTAGGTACCAAAAATATGCACAAAGCAAGAACTGGGATTCCGATAAGAATAACAGCTAACTTTAAAAAGAGCGTAGAAATTTGTTTCATAAAAAACACCTCACTAAATTAACGATAAAACCACTTTAACTCAATTTATCGTTTTACAATAAATAAATATCGTATGTTAGTATATTTTTATTGTTATGCTGTTTTAATTTTGACAATAATAAAAGCATTTCTCATTACAAAGAAATGCTCTTACCAATTGTCCAGTATTCACAATAAATTTATTCAACTATCCTACCCGATAGTGACGTAACAGCATTGGAATCCGTATCGAATATCCATGTAGTTGTTTCTGAATTAGATTCTTCAGCCTTTGCACCCGTTTGTGCAATATCAATTAGGCAGATTTAACTTAAATTCCTACAATCTTCGTGGTAAGGGAGAGTGCGGGTCCCGGTGTTTTTATGTGCACCCGTCCTATCCGAGGGTAAGATTTGTTTGTCCATATTGACACGTTCGATCCCCAGGTTGAGTACCGACCGTCATGTGCTGAAACGTTCGGTACAGGGTAAATCCATACGATTGCAATAAAGCTACACCCTGTCCGTTAACATCCGGAATATCCACCCTTGGTGATCCATCAAAGTTTAGTGATAATGCTGCTTCCAACAAAACTGCCGCGTCCTTTTGATTGGTAGTCACCCATGGACCAATGCGTTTCGATTGCGCAATTACATACCCTGTGACATTACCCACTTGGTCTCTTGTCACAAACGCGCGATTTGGATTTTCGTTTAAATAGTGTTCTAAAACCGATGCACGATCCGCGCCGAACACACGTTGATCCAACCGCTCTATATCATCAATATCAGGATTTGATACCTCTGTAGCACTCGACACCAAATTGCCTCTGATCTTCGCTTTATCCGTGCACTCATATTCCAGAGTTGTCCCATCATCGATAAAGCCGAATTGTCGATACAAAGGTGCACCGGCATCCGTTGCATCGAGAACCACCACTTGGCACTGTCTAAAATTAATAACCTCAAGAAGTCTCTCGAACAGTTTTTTTGCTACACCTTTTCCCTGCATCGCGGGATCAACCGCCATATACCCAATCGATGTGAAGGAACCGTAATCAATGCCACCCACTACACCCACCGGATGATCATCAACGCTTGCAGCTAACCAACAATCCGCCTGTAGTGATCGATACGTTTGCAGTTCGTTTATATATTTTTCTCGCGGTCCTTTGAAAGCAGCTGCCAGTACATCACAAACAGATTCCATATGCTGATTGCGTAAATGTTCCACATTTATATTCATATTGACCTCCATTGCATGTCGATTTGCTTATAAAAACTTATAATGATTATATATACTTACTGACTTGTCATGCAAAATAAGCATTTACCTTCATGCATGGGGAGAATCAACTATGGACGAAATCCTTTATCAAGAGGAACGATTGGCTAAGATACTGAATTACTTAAAGACACATCGACGCATCAGTGTACAAGAAGTGTGCGCACTCTTCAGCGTCTCCCGTGACACCGCCAGGCGAGATATTGTGAAACTTGATGAACTAGGTGTAATCGTTCGTACACGCGGCGGAGCCATTTTGCCAACGGTTACGGATGAAATCCACGGATATTGGGACCGGGTAAACGAAAAATCAAGCACAAAAAATCTGATCGCACAACAGGGTGCAAACCTGATCTCAAATGGAGACCATATCATTTTGGATGCGTCGACCACGGCACTATTTATGACCGACTGGATTGATGCACAGGACATCACAGTTGTTACAAACGGACTCGATGTCACCGCAGCACTTGCAGACAACCTTAATGTGACCATTCATTTATTAGGGGGACGCATGAATGCGGAACATCGGTTTCTCTATGGGAATGCAGCAATCACGCAGTTAACGGACTATCAAGTCAATAAGCTTTTTATCGGAGCGAGCGGGATAACAACGACGGGGTTATCTATAGCGGATGAGAATGAAGGCTATTTGTTGCGTCAGATGATCAGGCAAGCAGAACAAGTTATCGTACTAGCAGATCATTCAAAATTTGGTAAGAGCTACTTTTACAACGTGTGTAAGCTTGATTCCATTGATGTGATCGTAACAGATGTTCCACCAGTTCCTCAGATGGAGCGAGTTCTTACCGATTCCGGTGTCGAGGTTATTGTGGCACCACAATCTGACTGATGCAAGAAACAGTAAGGAACGAGGTGACTACGTATGGTCAAGTCTGCACAAAAAACGGCAGCCAATATCGTATCGCTGGGTAATCAAATAGACCATTCCATGTGCGTAATACTTTTCCATCCGCCCCTATACCTAACGCTTTGATACGATTGTTCGTATCAGAATCTAAAATTCTAAAAAGTATCGTCCATTGTATAATTTCAGCTGCTTGTCATCAGCTTTCAGCTTGAGTTGAACGTCAACGATATTCCTATCCGTCGTATATCCAAACAGTTCTGTATACGGAAAACTCATTGATCGTTTTACCCAGTATTGAAATATCAATTCATTGTTATTTCCTCTGAGGCAAAAAGTAACGATAAGCAATCGCATAATGATGCAACGATTTTCACCCCCCTTATGTTCAGCAATTAGATATGTAAGTGTTGTTTTTTAAGATTCCGTATTCGTTCCGTACGTCAGAAACCAATTATTCATTTGTTGGTCTGATTCCTACTGATACGGACTGGTTTGCAATCCGTGTTGCCTACCAGGATAAAGAACCAACGTAACCGTCTTATTGGCCTTCTTCATTTGACTAGCAAATATTTGAGCTGTCTGCCAAGCCACGTTTTTATCAGCAGTTCCCTGTAGTAACAATACTGGCGTTTGAATGCTCTGCACATAAGGAGGTCCAACAAACGGGCGTACTGCAACAACAACCGATACACGGATATTTTGTTACATTCGAAATGGTTATTGAACAGCGCCTTCACTTTGACTTTTTAATAATTTGTACCACTTGTATTCAGGTCCTTATGGGAGAACTTAACTCTTAAATACAATCCCCAAATGCGAATGACGCCACACTGATGTGTGACGTCTGCGTGATTCTTGTATTCCTTCTGTATCAGCGCCCCGACTTCACGGCTGTTTAATGGATAACCGAAACTACCTCTGACCCATGAACTGCATTATCAATGCAAACACGGCTATTAGCACGACACCCACTAGTATCCCGAACACATTCGCGAGGGAACGGTTCTGGAGAGCCACGAATTTACCATCTATTCTCACTCTAGTCCCGAAATAATTTATAGTGGCATATATCGTTGCAATTACACCGAACAACGGTAACCCCATTGCCACTATATGAACCCAGCACAGTTTTGCACTATTACCGTGTGTTTCGAGAAGCTTTACCAGTGCATACGCCACGCCTGAAATAGCTACAATTGTACGCATCCAGGACAACAAAGTTCGTTCGTTTGCTAGGTGTTGTAATACATGCCTGCTACCATCCTTACCCATCACTTGTAACTCCTTATTGGCAAATCGTAAGACATGTTCTATTACTGTTCGTGTTTAATACGCCAACGCCATATAACAAGCGATCTGAAGTAACACAAGTATGATTGATAGGCTAAAAAAAATAACAAAAGAGCCTGTAGCCCGAAATTCGGAGGTATTAATCCCCCTTCTTTTTCGAAGATATGAATTCGCTGCAAAGATGGATACCACCAAAGCGAGAATAAGGGTGTCTAAACCGATAACCTTTGTGAATAAATCTGCATACCGGTGGTGCCCATCAGACAGCTCAAAATGAAGCGTAGTTGTTATGAACCCAACCCCAATAATAGAGACAATGGTTCTGAGCCACGCAAGAAATGTTCTCTCATTCGCTAGGTGTTGTTGAACGAACTTATACTCATCAATCGGAGCTGTGCTTGGGTCGCTCGGCATTTCTGTTGATTGTTCGATAGGGATCGTAGTCTCCGCCTCCTAAACATTTATATAATTGGTGACGGACTTCAGGTGGTCACACTTTGAACTTTATCCACTGTTAATCAAACTCCAAGAGTGTAGTAGGCCATGGGATGATTATGTCGCTGTCCTGCTCTCTAAACCAAACTTGTGACGAAGTGCTTGAATTTAACTGATGGAACAATGGCACTAACCTGGCTCCTCACACATACTAAACTCCCATGCAAATCCTTAGGGAGGAAATTTTCTACTTCATTTCTTCCTCCCTAGATACCCAAACGCTTGTCTCAGTGTCGTCTGACTAAGGCAAAATCATTCTGCTAGTCCCGATCTAAAGGTGCGGGCAAAGTGCCGGTACGAAACATCGCCATCTCTCGGTTAGCCCGTAAATACAGTCATAAGACCGGATTTCCTCGCGCTTGACGGACTTTATTGATGTACAAGGAAGCTGTTTCTTTTAGTTGTTGCAAAGAATTCTGATCTATTGGTTTTTTTGTGTTCACTAGGTTACTTCCAATACCGGCGGCAACGGCACCTGCTTGGATGTACTCCACCAAATTGTCGAGGTCGACACCTCCCGTTGGCATGAGTGGAATGTGTGGCAATGGACCTTTAAGGTCTTTCAAATATTGCGGTCCAAATATGTGGGCCGGGAACACCTTGATGATATCCGCTCCGCATTCATATGCCATCAATATCTCAGTAGGTGTTAACGCTCCCGGAATACTAACCACTCCATAACGCTTTGCCATTCGGATGGTCTCTATATTTACGGTTGGTGAAAAAATAAACTTTGCACCGGACATGATGGCGGCCCTAGCGGTTTCTGCGTCTAGTACGGTTCCTGCTCCTACAATGACATCGTCGGCCAATTCTGCTGAAATCTGCTCAATGACTTTTAGTGCATTTGGTGTTTCAACCGTTATTTCGAGTGCCTTCACTCCGCCATCTCGCAAGGCGCCGGCAATGGAGAGAATGCTATCTGGTTTCGCCCCTCGTATCACGGCAACAATTCCACTCTCGACAATTCCCTTTAAATAATCCATGCCTTAGTCCTCCCCTAGTTAACGAATGACGTCGATAACGTTACCTTGAATAAACCGACTTAATTCTTCCTTGTCTGGGAGCCCTTCCACATCTCCACTCACCATAGTTGCCAACGCTCCCAAAGCGTTCGCACGCTGTAAAGATTCCTCCAGCCTCAGTCCATCGATTTGTGCGGATATAACCCCCGCCGCAAATGCGTCTCCTTGCTCCTACCGGATCGACCACATGTTCAACGTGAAATCCGGGAACTTCGATGCTTCCGTCGTGTGTATATACAACCGAGCCTTTAGCTCCAAGCTTGATGACGATCTGAGGGACACCTAAAGCGAAAAAACCTTTTGCAATCGCACGGGGATCCTTTACGTTGAACATGAAGTCTCCCTCTTCTACACTAGGAAGAACCATGTCTGCCTGAGCCGCGATGGATAACAATACCTCTCCTGCCTCTTATTCATCCCATAGCTTTTTACGCAGATTGGGATCAAAGGTCGCCTCTATCCCGATCCCTGAAGGAGACAGTGAACTGCTCTCTCCGTAAGATCCCCAGTTCTGGGGTAAAAGGGGGCATTATATAAACAAATCCTGCATAAATCGCCCGTCCAGGTTCTCTGTTTGGCCCAAGCCCAGTAATTTTGCGATTGTGCTCCCTACGTCATTCATCGCATATGCTCCCTGAAGCAAGCGGTCACGCAAGTAGCCAGATTTTGTCCCATCTCCATGCCATAACGAGATACCGTAGTTCGAGGAATATCCGGTGCTCGCAGTTGGTATCTGCGGTCCATGGTTCGCACCCGGCTGAGAAACGGGAGCAACCGTGTCACTCTGATTAGAACCCCAAACAAAACCTTGATTGTAGGCAAAAATCACATCGCCAGTAAGACTACCCCAGTACCCAATCATTCCCGCGTCTTGTTTTCTCAACACAAGTCCAACTACGTTTCTCACGCACTCCTGTGTTTTATGGTACCAAGTCGATAAGGCTCGATATATTTCTGTCTGTACGTGTTCATAGTCTTCAGGTGCGACGACCCCATGCTCTTCCCGACCTCGAAGGTTTACGAAAACTTCAAGTCCGCCTCGTTCATTCTTAAGATAGGCTTTACTCTGTTCCAATATCGGCTGCCCATTCTCATCGAGCTTCGCCAAATTACATTCTTCTAAGCGGCGGTAAATGTCACAGAAGTACGAATTGGGAGCGTCTCCGTGATCTGAAACGACGAGTAGTGTTGTATCTTCACTTTTCTCGCTAAGAATCTTCCCAATCGCACGGTCTAACAATTGGTAGCTTTGACGCATCATTTGTTCGTATCTAGGTGCTCGCTCGGGGTTATAAAATGGAGACTGAGGATCACATTCCCCCAGACACGTATGATGCGTCTCATCATTCAGTCGAAATACAGTGGCAAACAACTGGAAGTCCCCGTCATTAAGCAACTTTAGTGCTGCGTCGGCAAGCCATTGTGCTTGGTACTCTGCCTCTTCAAAGCTCGTTTCGTGATATAGCTCGTCTGGAGATGCCGTTACCGTCCACTTTGAAATAAACGGTCCGCACTGCTCGTGCAGCAACTGCTCGAGTCCCAAATCATTAGAAATTCCTTCATGGACATTCATCTGAGATTGGAGCACGTCTACAGCACGCTGCTCTGGATCGTATGCCACGACCTTGAAGCGCACACTCCCTACGTGCTCTCCCAATGAAATGTAAGTCCAAGGCGTCCATTCTCCCACCTCTAAAACGAAGGAATCATTGTTAGGCAAGCGGAGTTCAACGCTTTCATCATCGACAGGATTGATATAAACCTGAACGGAGCTTCCATTCACACCGTGCATCCAAAATGCGTATCCGTCGTCCGTAATCTCGATCTCGTCTCGATTCGCTTTTAAATGATGTGCCACTGTGTTTTGTGGTGGCCAACCTAAATTCTCTCTCACTTCTTGAGCCGGCCACTTCTCGAGATTTGTACTGTAAATCATGCCAGGTATTAGTTCCACAAGCCGGGTTTGGCCGCCGAAGGGAGCATAAACGAAATGGCTTGTTCCTTCGGTCGAAACGCTGCACGGAAAATGCACCAAAGCGCATTTTGCGCCTTGTCTATCCATAATGCTAAGCAAATGTTTGTCATTAACTAACGGCTGCTTTTGTCCCCCCCAACACATCCCAGGTGTTTGTCCACTTACCATAGATACAAAGTTGACGTCCCCCCACGTCGATATGAAGGGAACCAGTTCTGCACTCGCGCCATCATTCAACATCCGATGAATATTGGGCAGATATCCTTCACGGTTAAACTTGTAAACCAATTCAGGAATTAATCCATCGACGCCGAAAAGAATGAGTTTGTTTGCCATTTACATTGCCCTCTTTCCTACCTTACCTGAACTTACAGAGTAGTCTCACTTGCGTATTTCGCTACCTTAGATTCTCTTTGACTAGTTTGTCGTATTGTCAGCACGAGAAGAGCGGACACCAGTAACGACAAACTAAAGAAGGTCGTTCCCGCTTTTGTACTATGAGTAAACGTCATGAGTAGACCAAAAACATATGGCCCAAAAAAGCCGCCCAGGTTTCCAATCCCATTAATGATACCAATAGCAGAAGGGAGCATTTCCCGAGACAACACCCCGGTTGGGATCGCCCAGAATGGAGCGTTTTTGGCGAAGGAAAACTGCAGGCAAATCAATGCAATAATTGCTACATAAGGGTGCGCAGTTCCGGCAATTGTTGCAACGAGTAAGGATACAGTCCCGATTATGCAAATTAGAGAATAGAATCCTTTGTGGTTGCCTGTCCTGTCAGAGAGGTGTGAAATTAAAATAGAACCAATTATCGCTGAGAACCACGGCAGTGCTGAAATGAGACCAACAGATGTGTTGCTGCCGTGAGTGATTGCCTTTACCACCGTAGGAAGCCATAAACCGAAACCATAAAGTCCCATGATACCGAAAAATCCGACAAAACTTAGGATCAAAACATTCTTGTTCGCCAAAGCGGCAACAAAGCTATTTTTGCTAACATTGGCGTTTGTCTTTTCATTCGCCAAGCTGGTCTCGATGTAATCTTTCTCCTCTTTCGATATCCACTTTGCGACACTCGGTTTGTCTGAGATTCCAAACCACCACAACAGGGCCCAAACCAGTGGTGGAAGTGCTTCGATAAAGAACATTACTCGCCAACTTGTATGGTCCAACAAATATCCGGAGATGGGAGACATAATGATAGCTGAGATTGGAGTACCTAGCATGAAGTAAGCCGTTGCACGTGCCCGTTCCTTTTGTGGAAACCAGTTACTGATTAAGATGAGTGAAGCCGGCCAAACAATACCTTCCACCATTCCGAGAATGAACCTTACCACTAACAGTTCGGCAACGTTATGTACCGTTCCGGTGAGAAACGCAATAATGCTCCAAATAACAAGACAGATTGTGATTACTTTGCGTGCGCCATATTTTCTGGCCCAAATACCTCCGTGTACCTGAAATACAAGGAATCCGATAAAAAAAATTCCACCAGCTAATCCAGAATAGGCAGCGCTAAATCCGAGATCCTTTTGCATTCCCGCAAATCCAAAACCAATATTATTGCGGTCAATGTATGCGAAAGTATACATAATGAAAGCTATCGGCATAATTCGTAGCCATCGCCCGTTGGGAACCTTCAATTGTGCCATGTATATTCACCTCTTAATGTCTTATTTGAAATCTTTCGATGGAGAATCACTGAAATACATTACGGCTATATTCTTTAATTACGTCACGGTTTACCTCTACGCCAATGCCCGGTGCACTCGGGACCTTCACCTTGCCATCCTGCATGGTAATGGAACCATAAATTAAATCCTCACGAAATGGATGCAACGACTGGTCGTACTCGAGCATTGGTTCCTCTGCATTTAAGGAGAGGGGTACTGGCGGTAGACTGGAAATGAACTGAAGTGATGCCGCCAGTCCAATACCTGAACCCCATACATGAGGAATCAGCATTGTATTGTAGGCCTGAGCCATCGCCGCGATTTTTTTACACTCCGTGAACCCACCTGAAGAACAAAGATCCGGCTGTAAGATGTCCAAAGCCCCTTGCGAGATCCATTGGCGATAGGCGATTTTGCCAAAGATATTTTCACCCGCTGCGACATATGTTTTGGATAGATGACGGATTGACCTGTAACCCTCAAGATCTTCTGGAGCAAGCAATTCTTCAAGAAAGTTTAAGTGTGCCGGTTCACTCTCAAGAAGAAGACGACGCGCATTGGCTGCGTTATAGGCACAATTCGCGTCCGCCATGAGCATAATATCGGCTCCCACGGCTTCGCGCACGGCAAAAATAGATTCCAAATCCTCTTGGACCCCAAAACCTATCTTCAGCTTCATTGCTGTGAAGCCGCGGCTAATATGGGACTTTGCCTCCTCAACTAAGTAGTCTGGGTATTTTTTGCCCTTTAGTCGATAGAAGCCAGTAGCATACGGGCGTACTTCATCTCTGAACGAACCGCCCAACAGCTTGGAGACCGACTTATTCACGGCACGACCGATAACGTCCCACAGTGCAATATCTACACCGCTAATCGCGTTTACGGCAGCGCCTTGACCGAAGGGACGTGTGGCGTTATACAGCTCTTCCCAGAGTACCTCCACGTCAAATGGATCGCGTCCAAGGAGCATCGGCCTGAACTTGAATTGAATGAACGATGCGGCGATTTCAGGTGGTTGGAGTCCGTGACATAAGCATTCTCCCCACCCAGTAATGCCTTCGTCTGTGGTAACTTCGACCACTACCGTACTTCTTGAATCCACCCATCCTTGTGAAAAGGAAAATGACTTTTCTAGTGGTGTAGACAATACGTGAGGCTTGATGTCTGTAATACGCATGATGCACCCCTTCTTTCTCAAATCTGGAAGCAGTTTGCCTACATACAAGCGCTTTCACCTATGTGTTTAAATCACCTCCTTAACTGTCAGTCAGTTGGATAGCGTTTTCATTTGTTCTGTGAGTCGTTATTCCAGCATCATTCTCAACGCTGATCAAATCTGATAACAGATGTCTGACATGTCGGGACAAAAAGATCATGAAGTATGCAAATACGGTGGGACGACATCGATCGCCAGCATGTTTTCGGTCGCATCTAAATGTTCACGCATATGATGGACAGCGCCATCCGCGTCCCCTTGTCGAATGCTATCAAATACCTTTTGGTGATAGTTCATACTAATCTCTGGCCGGTGATCTACTTTTAAAGTAGATTGAATGCATTCCTTCAGAAGGGGTTCCAACGAAAGCAATATCGATTCAAGAATTCTATTCCCAGACGTTTTTGCAATTAAAACATGAAACAGGAAATCGTTTTGAATATACTTGTCGTCACTAGAAATGTTGTCGTTCATGATACGCAATGTATCTTCCAAGGCTACCAGATCACTATCAGTTGCGTGGAGAGCCGCTAGCCTGACAGTTTCAAGCTCTACTACCTTTCTGACCTGTAGTAACTCCTCCATCCCAATGTCACAACGCACAATCATTGAACGAAGGGACTCCATCAAAACTTCAACACTCTTATTGGCTACCCTCACACCCTTGCCATGCTGAAGTTCTACAAATCCCCTTGATTCCAGCCCTCTCAGAGCTTCTCGAATCGTCGCACGACTAACCCCGAAACTATCGCACAGTTCCGCTTCGCTCGGAAGAAACTCATTCACGGTGTATTCACCATTTTCTATCTTGTCAATCAGAATCTTTTGCACTTGTTCAGATAATTTGAGATTCGAGCGTAACGGTTGCATTTCCACAAACCTTTCCATGACACATCAGTTGTCTGACATGTTCTTATTAAGAAAAATATCTGTTTTATTGCAACCTGTCAATAAATAAGTTGATTGACACTTGTTTAGCGAACCCTCGTTTAATGCAAAGATGCCGATGATAAAGAATTGACCAAAGGTTCAAAGGAGATTCGTGAAAACGAAGTATGAGGGTTTGCGAAGCTTTTGCAACATGAGATTAGTCATGCGCCATTGTCCTCCTGTTGAATGTTTCTAATCCTATTATAAAAAGTCCCCGACGTATGTCGTTGGTTATGTTAATCACGACACCATTACCACAGTCAATTAAAAACACCCATATGGATATGTATCACACATCCAAATAATTTTAATCCTGTTAAATCCTTATTAAACTAACCTGCCCGAGAGCGACAGAAGTGTTGCCGCATTGGGGCGTATAACCATGCATCCGTGGACCAAGTAGTTCTTCAGTTAATGCCCCCAATAGCGCAACAACAGCATCCAACCACTTTATTGTATATGTGCCTTTTTGAATCCAGAATTATAGTACGATTATACAAACAGATCGTCGGGGAGATTTAAGATATGAAGCAGGGTATACCAGAATTGGAAAACAGAATATGCGAGTTGGTTCATCAATTCTATGCTTTCTACGTATCTGCGTACGAGTTCGTACCTATCGGAGATTCAGCGTATTCCTATATGGTCGAAAATGCAAAACACGAGCGTAGATACCTCAAAGTATTCGATACTACCACTCAGAAAGGAAGTTTGGGAGCTAAGAAACTTAAGCAATACGTACCGCTTATGTTGGAACTATCAGAATCAAATCTATTCCGAGATCTTCCCAAGCCGTACTATACCATCAGTGGTGATCTTCAGTGTAGTTTTGAGCGTTTTACCTGCGTTTTGTTCGATTACATTGATGGTGAGACTTTGGCAGACTCATATCCCTTTTCAGATGATGTCCAAACCAGATTGGGTGAGCAACTTGCCAAGCTTCACGCCGTGCCACTTACACACCTGTGCTCGCAGATCGTCAAAGAGTCGTACCGCGTCGACTTTGGTGACGGACTACATAAAAACCTAAAATCCCTACAGTTTTACAAAGGCGACGATCGATTTATATTAAGACTTCAGTCCATCGTGCTCCCAAAAGCAGAACTTATAAATCGCTTTTGGGACAAATTTTGTGAACAGCAAAGCATCGCACTACAGTCTACCCATGCAGTCGTACTATGTCATGGAGATCTGTGGGGTGGAAACATCATGAAGCGGGTCAACCTTAAACTTGTCTTTCTCGATTGGGAAGGTGCAGTCGTTGCCCCCATTGAACGTGACCTTTTCTCGTACGTAGACTCAGAGTATACAACGCTTCGTCTCGCCTATGCGGAAGCAAGACAGATGAACCTCTCACTCAATCCCGATTTAGTCGCTTTTTACGCCTATCGACACCAGCTTAGAAATCTCAACCAATGGCTACACAATCTTTTAAATGAGAACTTTGACGATGATCAAAAAGAAAATGATTTAGAAATGATTGGGTTCCACTGTCTTGATCGCTGGACGTCCATTGAAACAACAGTCAGCCAAGTATATGAAGGGTAAGACTCTACGTAAGACGCCCAAAATCACTCAACGTGTTCTGTCGCTATTCTGCCCGATAATCCCGTAAGCACCACGGATTTAGAAACGCATATTCATATACGCCCACATGTACGCCTTGTTCTGAATAGGCGTCCAATAGTTCAAAAGTCAATGTAACGTAAGGACTACATCAAGGACACTTTGAATTTGTTCAGGACTTGCAACACTGTGGTCAACTGACAAGAAGGATATGAGAGAAATCGGTCTGTCTGTTTGACTCGCAGCAAACACCTTGTGGTGCCCATCAAGAAGATAGTGTGCAAGACACCAGTGAGTGTGGATATCCGATGGCAGTTCTCCGAAATCTGGTTCTGGTGACCTAATGTCGAGTACAGAAATTGCAAGGGCTGTCGGTTCGTCGCCTTCGAGCAACCGTTCCTGATACTCTTGTACAACATCTTCATCGAGCCAATGTGGCGGAAATAATGGGACTATAAATTCGAAAAACAGCAATTTTATTAACTATAACAAAAATGCCGGAACGGATTACGCCCCGACATTCATTCACAGCATTTGATTTAAGCCTCTTTCAATTTCGTTCAGGTTATCGTTCAGTGTGTATCGAGTATCGGACGAATAAGCCCAGACAAGCCACAGAATGTCATATACGGGATATAAGAAAATTGCTAACAAAACAAAAGCCCCATGCTTTCCAAAGGCTTTCAATAGCTTTACTTGCCAAATAGTGAAGAAAACAATGTTCGCGATTGGTACTAGGTATATAAGCAGCCACCAACCGGATTTCTTAATAAGCAAGAGTGGTAGTACTGTGCTACAGATCGGAACCCATGCCATCCATTCGATATTGGGGCGTCCTGCGATTTTCGCAAGTCGCATATCCGTCAACCCGATTATTACGTACAATACGAGTCCGATTAATAATTCAAATACTAAACCAAATCCGGCTTGGGAAAACAAAAATTGCGCCCTCCTTGGCTAAGAATAATATTTAGCCAAGTAAATATACCGTATTTTTTATTCAAAGGACAGTATTCATGACTATCGATTTCTGGTAAATACATTCTTAAACTCGATCGTCAACACTAAACTAGACAATTTTCTTAAGGTGGATGGATTTGTATTCAACCGGTGTCGAGTAACCGAGCGTACCGTGAATTCTGATGTGGTTGTACCAATGTACATAGTCATCTAATTCAAGCTTTATTTGCTTCAGGCTTTCAAAATGTCGCTCCCTAACAAATTATGCTTTAAATGTTTTGAATGTTGCTTCTGCCACGGCATTGTCATATGGACAGCCCTTCAAACTCAGTGAACGCCTAATTGAACGCTGTCAGTGCCCCATCAATGAGCTTATTTTTAAACTCGTTTCCACGGTTCGTATGAAACATTCGGACGTTGCTCAGGTTTCCCTGAACCGATGCAATTACTTGATGAACAAGCTGTGCATCTTTATGTGTGCTTGCACTATGACCTATGATTTAGTGGTTAAAGAGAGCGACTAATAAGCATACGTATTGCCACCTTCCCTCGACTCTCACGTCTGTTAAGTCACTCACAACGACAGCTACACTGGTTGCTCTTCTTGATGGAATTGCCGATTAAGCTGCTTTGCCACTTGTGATTCGCTGCAGGGATCCACACGAGGTTTGTACTGTGCCACTGTATAGACCGAAACAAGTCCAACTTCTTTCATGATTCTGACGATTTTCCGTCTAGATACAATCAAGTTCCTTTTCTTCAGTTCAAACTTGATTTTGCGAGTACCGTAGGCGTTTCGGCTATTGTAGAAAATCTCCTTAACCGCTTCGACTAGCCTGTCTTCAGACTGCTTTTCCTGGGCTTCGTAGTAATACGTACTTCTGGGCAATTGTAGGACGCTGCACATTGCTGATATCGAGTATTTGTGCGCATTGTTGCGAATCACATTTTCTTTCGTCCTATTATCAGCGCAGCTTGCTTTAAAACATCGTTGTCCATGAGCAGTTGTTTATTTTCTTTGCGCAAATGGTCAGTTCTTCCTGTTCAGGCGTGAGATTATCTTTCTATATTAAACGAGCCTGAAATTCCGCTTTGCCGAATCCACTTATCCAATGCAGATGGCGTTAACTCGTATTCACGGATGATGTCTTTCTGTGGTTTTCCAATCAGATAAAGTTGAATCATTTGCTGCTTGAATTCTGAAGTGAATGTTCTTCGTTCTCGCTGAGTCATTGTAGATGCTCCTTTATTGCGGTTGCTCGAGTTACTCGACCTTAATTTTTCTGTGTAACAAAGTGTAGCCGATCCAACATGGGGCCATTTCTTACAGAGGAGTGGCTTGCGTTGGATTATACAATCGTACATAACATCATGTACGATGTATTGCTCATTGGAGATTGAGCCCACATCGTTCGATACATTCATTAAGAATGACCGGCACAACCTCACATTTTATACACCACACCATTATCACCAAAGAGTGAAAATAAAAATGAATTTATGAATGACATGTTGAGTAATGGTTTTATATGGGAGGGAATAAGATGGGTGCTACGGATCACGCATTTAAAGTGATTGGTCTTGACTCAGAAGGGGATATAAATCGGGTCACCGAAGATAGAGCAATTACATAATGAACTGGAGGGCGAACGAGGCCATTAGAAGAGCGTTCGGAACAACACGATCCATCGTTGATGCAGATGATGAAAATGCATGCGTAAGAAAGTGCCTGTAAGTGTGCGATTAGATGCGGACATTGTGGCGCAGATAGACGAGTTAGCCAAAGAGCGGTCACAAGAGAGCGGAGATCATAAATACGCTGTTTAAGAGACGATTTTCAAGTTAAGTGTAGCGGCGCAAGTGACGCTAAACCACAGTTCTACCTAGAAATGGAGAGTGCTTCGCAAATATTAGGGAGGCGGATGGAATTGAGGATTAGCTTAGCGTGGCCATTGTGGTGTAAGGCATTTGCTGCTCCGGTATTAGTGTCAATCGTGTACTTTGCCCTTGTATATATTTGTTGGCATTTTATTGGATATCAAGGGTTGAGTTTTTTCTTTGGAATACTAACTTTCTTTGTTAAGTGTGCGGCTTTTCCTATTTGGTTTTCAACGCTCGTAAACTCTGTTCGCGATCACTTTTCAAATAAGGCGATTACATTTATAACTTTTGTTTTATTCGGAGCGTACCTCATTGGATGCGTATACCTTAACAATTGGGTCTTTATTCATGCTAGCGGATACTATAACGAGTATTACATTGGTCCTAATCGTTCGAACGAAACAGTCGGAATTGGATATTTATTGACAATAGCGCTATCCGCTGTTGCAACGGTTGTGTATATTATCTCTTTTTGGATAAACCGTAAGAAAAACACCAAAGTTAGCGCTGGACAATCGAGACGAACACTGTAGGGAAATTATGTACGCAAAGACACTCGATTTTTAATGCGCACACCGCTCTCTCACTTGTTCGCTTGAGAGATTCTTTGTTCGTTGAACGTCTGTAATGTGTAGCCCAGATAAGTCCCTTTCAATCATAACCGTCACTAGATCGTTTGGCGGATTATGTGGGCCTGTATGTGTAACCACTTGAATTCTGATTTCGAATTCTCTATTACCGCCTCTAAGTTGACGAATACCGACTACCCTTTCGCAGGCAAACTGCTCGTGAACGGCTTCGTTGAGTTGCGGTAAAAGTAGAGCTACCAGCGCATTATCTTTGATTCGCTCTTGGGACAGTACAGGTTGTGCGTTAACGGTGCATACGGGCACAACAATGGCTAGGGCGCATATGGTACAAGCGGATAACAGGAAGCTTCTCAAATAAATCTCCTCACGATACAAACACGTTTCTCAAATACGATCCCCAAGGCTGTATAGTTCCACGTACTTATGTACGCAAGGAAACGTGATTAGGCGCGTCCCTGCTAGCGCGGTCAAGTGGCCGCCCGGAGTATCTTAAGCTCACGGTTCTTTTCTTTATCTCTTTCTTGTTGTTGTTCTTCTCTCTGTATTTTCCTCTCGTTTTATACATCCTAAGCGTAACAAATACCGCTTAGATCTTACGACCGAGCGGTATTTGTTGGTATGGAGCTTCATTTTCCGTGACCATCGTCCAACGAGTACGCGTAAGCGACAACGCACCTCTTATGCAAGCATCTTGGCAAGCATACAGAGCGATTTATACTCGATTCAAGGACATTTCGAGCGTGCCAGTCATTTATTCATGATTAGGAAAACGCTCCCTACAGTGACCATACAAGATGGCTTGGCTAGTTGATCGAATTAATATGGACGCCACTTGACGGGTTTATTTACATTGCCAAGTATTGAACTGCGAATTGACAACTCATGGTTGTCAGTATTTTAGCCCCACTGGTCAATTCTTATTTGAGAGAGTACCGATTGAAATACGTCGAGATCCACGTATCCAGCTCGTTCATCAAGAGCATTTGCGGTTGCCGCAGCTATAGCCGTACGAAGACATTCCGCTGGTTCGGAGTTCTGTTCAATTGCATATGCCATACCTGCCAAGAAAGTGTCCCCGCACCCGACCGTATTAACAGGCTGAATTGATGGCCCATACGCACGATACAAATTCCCATCCATGTACGCAATTGCACCTTTCGATCCTAGTGTAATACAGACTCGCGACAACGTTTTCCTTTCTGCCAGTCGTACTAGCTTAGTAGCCAATTCCATTTCATTGATACTGCCTGTAACAACTTCGAGGTCGATCAGTTGACTAATTTCCTCTTCGTTTGGCTTGATTAAGTCCGGTTTGCTTTCAATTCCTGCAATCAGAGCATCACCGCTTGTATCAAGGAAGACCTGTGCTCCAGCCGCTTTCACCGTAAGCGCCAAGTCACGATAAGTTTCCATTGGCACGCCCGGCGGAAGACTTCCAGAAAGAACAACAATTGACGATAGTGACGCTAGCTGGGTTAAATGTTCCATCATCTGCTGCATCTGCAGATTATTTATCTCCGGTCCCCGTTCTAACAGTTCGGTTGAACATCCGTCTGAGTCGTCGATAATGTTTAAACAAACACGTGATTCTCCGTCAATAAAGAGAAATGGAGATGAGATTCCTCGGTCCTCTAAACCTACACGAATCGCAGTACCATTGTTCCCAGCGAGAAATCCGGTTGCTTGAACATTACCGCCTAGACATTTCACAACTTTTGCTACATTGTTACCTTTTCCGCCAGGCTCATTCTGTTCCCGTCTTACACGATGTACGCCACCTTTTTCCCATCTATCGACCCAGTATGTTCGGTCAATTGCAGCGTTTAAGGTAACGGTAGTGATCATCGTTTAAGCCTTCCCGTTTGAGCCACAGAGGCGGATTTTCTCGAGCGCCAACGCTCGGACGGCCTGCTTAGCTGGGACCATGTACTTACGTGGATCGTTTTCTTCCGGATGCTCTGCGAAAATCTTCTTTATAGCGTCGCTGAACGCGATACGAAGTTCTGTGGCAACATTCATTTTTGCCATACCAAGTGATACCGCTCGCTTTACTTGCGCGTTCGGAATACCTGACCCACCATGAAGTACTAACGGTGTATCTACCAAATTCGCAATCTGACCAATTCGGTCAAAGTCAATCTTCGGATCTCCCTTGTACATACCATGCGCGGTACCGATCGCAGGCGCAAGTGTCGGTACACCTGTCCGCTCAACAAAAACCCGACACTCTTCTGGATCCGCCATGAGTGCTTCGTGGTCTGCAACAACGATTTCATCTTCCACACCGCCAACCTTGCCCAACTCTGCTTCTACGTTTACTCCCACTGCTCCAGCAATTTCGACAACCCTTTTCGTACGAGCAACATTTTCCTCAAACGAATGCATAGAGGCATCGATCATTACAGATGTGTACCCTGCACGGATACATTGGATAATTGTTTCAAATTCAGTGCAGTGGTCTAAGTGTAACGCGATGGGTACTCCTGCTCGATTGGATGCAACTGTGGCCGCTGCAACAATATAATCGGCTCCTAAGTGTTTCACTGTGCCTACGGTAGACTGCAAGATGAGTGGGGACTGCGCCTCTTCCGCTGCGTCAACAACAGCCTGCAGCATCTCAAGTGTGTGCACGTTAAATGCTGGGATACAATAACCTTCTTGGCGTGCTTTCTTTAACAACGACGTAGATGAAACCAATGGCATAGTTGTCTCTTCCCTTCGTGATCGGTTCTCTTACGATTTCGGCTATTTTCTATAAAATTCTAAGCGTCGGTAATGCGATCAAAGCTCAATCCAAGCTGAAAGCCCATCAGGATTGTCTGGATCTACACCGTTGGCAACAGCTTTGTAATAAGCCGTCAATTGAGCGATAAGAATGAATGGGATCCCTCTCGCAGCATGGTGCAACCTCTCACCAAAAATCACTTGAGTTACTGCCTCATGGACGTTTGATTGCTGTAGGTCACTAACACACAGAACAGTAGCACCTTTTTTAACAAGGTCGTTGACGAGGTCAACTTCGTACTTATTGTCTTGATCGGACATTATGACAATTACAAAGCTGTTTTCTCGGATCATGACGAATGGGCCGTGTCGAGAGTCCAATAAGTGATAGTAATTAGAAGGTAATTGGCATATTTCTTTGTATGCCAGTGCACCTTCGCCAGCTATCCCAGCAACTTCGGCATCACCAAGCACTACAACACTATTCCAATCCTTACTCGAGAGGTTCTTACATACAGACTCATATTTCTCCATGAACCGAGGACCATACTTAACTACTTTACGTAAGTCCAATTCAAGCTCTTCATTTCCGGCAAGTTTCGCAATTAACAACACACCGGCCATGTACAAACATGACACCGTTCTTGTTTGACAAACACTAGCATCAAATGCCCAGGGCATTTCAATTGTCACGTCACTAATGGACGATAGATCTGATTTTTCTGTGCAAACTAGTGACAAGACAGAAATATTTTTTCTTGCTCTCAATTCCGTTACCGCGATAACCATCTCACTTGTACTACCTGAGCGAGAAATCGTAACTACGAGGGAATTGGCAAAAAATCCCTGATACCTGTCCATGTGTAACAGTAGGTCCCCCGCTGGAATTGCGACCGCAGGTACACCGAGGTTCATTTGTGTTGTCATCGCCAGTGACTCCGCTATGTTAAAACTCGAGCCACAGCCTAGAAAAACGATTTTTTCCGGATTTGAGTTTTTAATAAATGACTGGATAGTCGGAAAAGTTTGGTCCATATACTTAATCGACTTATCTAATGCGGTATATTGTTGCTTTAATTCCTGATAAGTAGAACTCATTAGTGTGCCCCACTTCCCACTTATTTAATCTTGAGTATTGCATTTGTTGAAATCCGAGAATTCCTTGGCATCATCCGCTTCATAATAGAAACCGACTTTATGCCTTTGTAGAATTACCCTTTTAAAGAGTCCTCGGTCTTCCCATTGACACTCTCTGGGTACCTAAACCCGCAAAGATGTGACATCAGAGCGTAATAATCGAATGCAACGGGTTCTAACCTACCCTCGTTTCAATATTAGTTTCAGCCATCTCGCTTATAACTTTATCATTAATTATCATTAAAATAAACATAAATTATCATTAGAACGCGCTACAATATTGTTGTATCCCTGTTTTAAAGCATGTATTTTAAAGTTAACTAATTATGGAGAGGGAAAATCCTTTATGGACAATAACGCACCGAATACCGCCGTCGATAGGCGAGACTTTATTGTTGAGTACCTAAAGGAGCATGGTGAGACAAGGATTGACCAGCTTAGCGAATTGTGCGAGGTGAGTGAAATTACTCTTCGCCGAGACCTCGAAATTCTAGAGTCACAGAACCGGATTCGACGGGTTCGCGGCGGTGCCGCGCCTGCGCTCGCAAATCCTCTAGAAGAGATGTTTCATGAAAAGCTTAGTTTAAATACGCGTGAAAAGCGTGAAATCGCACGCACAGCGGCCGCGTTGGTGCAAGACAGTCAAGTCGTAATTCTAAGTGCTGGAACAACAACAACCTACATTGCGCGGGAACTCACAAAAAAACAGAATATTACTATCGTCACATCGGCGATCAACATAGCTGCCGAAGTTGCGCCCTATAGCCACATCACGTTGGTCATGATAGGTGGAATTGTTCGATCTGGCTCGTACGCAGCTGTAGGTCATCTCGCAGATGATGCCTTAGATAACATAAATGCTGATATTGCCTTCGTTGGCGTGGACGGTGTTGACACCGAGAGTGGATTCACAACACCAAATTTTATGGAGGCACGCACTGACACTATGATGCTTAAATCAGCTACTACCGGGTACATTGTCGCTGACGACAGTAAATTTGGAAAAGTTAAAATAGCGCGTGTGGCCAGATTAGACGAACCGAGCGGACTTATTGTTAATCGAAGTGCATCCGATGACTTCATTAATGAGCTTGAGATGAGAAACTGTCGCGTCATACGCTAATGGACCACACGTAATCTATACGTCATCCGTGTAAGCAACCTGTTACTTGCTCCCACAAAAAACGAGAGCCCGATTTTTACTAGTCGGCTCTCGTCAAACCACAAAATCACAATCCCGCACCTTGCAACCCCAATTCGATGGCACCGTAAAGGCTTGGATTCGCGCCAAAATATGCAATCGAAAGTTTTTGGGGAAACGGGACGAATTTTTTGATGTATTTGTCCAAAAAGGAAGATATCATGTCCCATGCGCCAATCATGCCGCCGCCGAATACAACGACTTCTGGATCCCATTGGATAATCGCATTCGTGAGTTGAAATGAAAGTTCATGTAAAATTTCCTCTGCCAATGCACGTGCACGTTCATTCGAGGATGACATTCTAAACAATTCTTCGGCAGTAACTGCAGTATCAAAATAGTGCCCCATGCGTTTTGCAATGTTTCGCCCGCCGACAAACTCCTCCAATGGTGCTACATCATCAGCTGCACCGAGTGGTTCATGGGCAGTCCGTAAATTGTACGCAATCTCTCCCGATGCGCCATTATGCCCTTGTAAAACCGTACCGTTTAAAGTGTATGTCACAGCTATTCCTGTTCCTAGATTTACGTATAAGCCAAAATCCGCGTCTTTTAATGCCCCTCGCCTAACTTCACCAAACGCCGCTGCCTTAACATCGTTCTCAATCAAAATTGGAATTCCAGGGAATGCTTTTTGCATTGTTTCTTCGATGTGAAGATCTGCCCAACCAACTACATTAGGTGCCATCAATACCTGATCGCGCCTCGTGATGCCCATCGTTGACAAGCCAATACCTGCAAGCGTTGTACCGTGTCCACCTGCGATAGTTTCCTCAATAATCTCAATCCCGGACCTGACAGCCGCATCAAGCACGTCTTGTCCATTTGCGAACTCACGGGTCTTGGCTTCCCTTCTGATGAGTACAGCTCCCGCTGGCGAAGCTGTAGCAACTACGAATTTCGTCCCCCCAAAATCAAACGCCAATACGAACTTCGATTCAGTTCTTTCATTCTGTAGATTCATTTCAATCCTTCTTTCAAAAAAAGTTACAGGTGCCACCTGCATTGGATAACAGGCTCGCGTCTGTACGCTTTAACAATGTGTTCCCTCTTTGTTCTAAATGCGCTTCCCTCTTTATAAACTTAAGAAGCGCTTTCACCAAAATTCTATCACGCATTTATCATAAATTATAATATAAGTCATCATTAAATTATATAATAAATCAAAGAACATCAGATGTTATGATGAAGAAAAGGGTTGAGCAGTGTTGCTCAGTTCATTTCATCATACTCTTTTTAGCATATGAAAGATGATTCGAAACTAGGGTTACAAAGTATCAGATCTCCAAAGCAGTTGGGATGCTAATTTTGTGTTGTTAGGTCGGAACAAGTCACGTTCTAGCGCGCGAAGCGAATAATTAAAAATTATGAGCCCCACCACTTGTGCCGTGTTTGTATCAGCCTCTTCAAGAGGATTAAACCTTCGTTTTCGGTTGGGGTATTTTGGAATAGGGAGTGACCTTCATGAGAGTTCAAATATTGCCAACCGCCAATGATCTCGGGAGAACTGCTGCCCAGTTCGCTTCAAATGTTATTAACAAGGCAATTCAGGAGCAAGGTGAGGCTCGTATTTTGTTATCGACAGGAGCATCCCAGTTTGAAACGTTAGAGCACCTCATTCAGCAGAATATCCAATGGAGTAAGGTGACTATGTTTCACCTTGATGAATACGTAAACCTCCCAGACAACCACTCGGCAAGTTTCATTAAATATCTTCGAGAAAGATTTACTAATTTTGTGCCGCTCAAAGAGGTTCACTTTGTTGATGGGCGCGGGGATATTCGTTGCAGCATTCAGCAACTTACTGAGGAAATTCGCAGAGCACCTATAGATCTCGGACTTATTGGGATTGGTGAGAATACCCATCTCGCTTTCAACGATCCCCCAGCTAACTTTAACACGACTGATGCCTATATCGTGGTTCAGCTTGATGAGGCTTGTAAGCGACAACAGGTACGGGAAGGTTGGTTTGAAACAGCTAACGATGTGCCAAATGAGGCCATTACTATGACAATACATCAAATTATGCAAACTAAAGTCATTGTTTCGAGTGTACCTCATCGAGTGAAAGCAGAAGCAATACGAAAAACGCTTGAAAATGATGTTACAAATATGATTCCATCCACTATGTTAAAACGTCATTCTAACGCAACAATCTTTCTGGATTCTCAGTCGGCTTCTTCTCTAAGTGAGTCGTTGTTGCGGAAATATACAATGGAATAGGTTAAATAGATATATGTCTTTCTTCTTATGAAATTGTCCCAGACCAGATTCTTTTTGTGCGGCGTTCTTATTTCAATACCGATAGCTTTCATTCAAAAATCTCTACCAGTGAGGTTCATGGCGTCAACTACTCCGCGCGCACTGGCAAATCGTACGACCGTCTCACAGTAACCTGTTTCAGCATAGTTCGCTATAAAACCGACTACAAACGTATCCCCGAGGCAATCGGATTTAATATGTCCAAGTTAGAAGGTACTCCCTCTGATACACTTCCGGATAGGACGACAAAGTCCCAGAGAGAATATTCTCTCCAGAATAAGTAAAACACAAAAAGGCCTGCTTGCATGAGTAACGTGTCATGCAAGCAGGTAATAGCCTTACATCGCTTCTGAATTGTCGAGATATACTTCACGAATGACCGTTGGGCCAAATGGCCACTGCTTTTCGCGTTTAGCCCATATAAGAAAGACAATTATACCAAGCACTGTCCAACCTATAGCTAATTCAATTGCTGGCCAACCGGAAGAATAGAACACGTATATCCAACCAACTAACGCTAGTAGACTCGGCAGTGGGTATAACCACTGACGGAACGGACGTTTCATCCCTGGTTGGCGTCTACGCAATACTGTCAGTGCAACTACTTGACCGATGAATTGGACGACAATAGATACTGCCATTAATGCATTGATGATCGTGGACAAATTCAAAAAACAACAAATTGCTGTAACTAGTCCCATAACCAGTAGAGCAATGTGAGGGAAGTTATGTTTGGGGTGAAGCTTACCAAAGCTCTTGAAAAACAAACCGTCTCTCGACGCATTAAACGGCAAGCGCGAAGCACCTAGCAAGCCTGTATACACAGAAGCAAAAGCTGTCCAAAGAATGAGTATGGTGATGAGTATCGCACCTGGTCTTCCCCAAACATCCTGCATAAATAAAGTTCCAATGCTCGTACTTTTCATGGCGACTTTCCAAGGTACCACACCGATCATACCGATATTCATAATTAAATCTATTGCCGCAACTGAAAGAATTGAGATAATTACTGACCTTGGAATCGTGCGTCCTGGGTTTTTCATCTCATCTCCCATATAACATGTCGTGTAGTAACCCATGTAATCATAAATCGAGATAAGCATACCTGCGCCAAGTCCCATAAAGAACTTTGAGGCTTTAAATGCACCAGCCGGGAACGAGAATGCTTGATGGGCATGAAAGTGCGTTAAGGCAGCGACAACTACAATCACAACCGTAAGAATCATTCCACCCCACAAAATCGAAGTGATTCTTCCGACGGAATTGATACGACGATATAACAGAGCCACCGTGATAATGGTTATGGCAACGGCTACCAATTTAGTATCTAAACCAGTCATCCCTGGCCAGAAATATCCTAAATAATTGGCCATGCCAATCATCCCTGTGGACATAATGAGTGGGGTGGCAATTAAGGTTGACCAAACGAACAGGAAGGGCATTAACTTCCCGCTTCGATACTGAAATGCTTCTCGCAGATACACGTACGTTCCACCTTCGCCTGGCATAGCAGCACCAAGCTCACTCCACACCAAACCATCCATCATTGCCAGCAGGGCACCTGCAATCCAGCCGAAAATTGCTTGAGGACCGCCCATTGCCGTTAAAATGAGCGGAATAGTTATGAACGGACCAATACCCACCATTTGGGACATGTTAATCGTTGTGGCTTGAAACAAACTAATTACGCGAACTAGCCCCTGGGGTTCTCTCTCAACCTGTGACAATTGTATCCCCTCCTTCTAAACCATTTAGTCGTAAAGCGTTTTCACAACATACTATACTATTATTTATAAAGAAATTAAACTGTAATAATCATATTTTTAAATATAAATTATCACCAATTTTTGTACGAATATAATAACAGCTAATGTGATGAGGGATTTTCTCATGGCTATTGATGATTGTCATCTCGGGGATCACTATGCCGAAATGTCCTTATCAGGGCGCATGGTCAACACATAAGAAAGGTCTACAATATGCCTTAATACATCAAGTAACACGTCTAATAGTGAATAACTCTCTCAATGATTTAAGTTATCCCAGCCATTTAGCGGTTTCCTTCTTGCTCTAAACCAGACATTTTGCATAGAATGCCGTAATTTCATGGGCTTTTCAGGCCGTCAGAGTGCATTCAAATAAGGGCTGCGCCCCTTTTTGGGTATTCGGATTTTGTGGTGAAAAGAGGACTATAGCTCTCCTCTTTTCAATTTTTAATCAAGGTGGATATGTCGATGCCTAAGACGGTTTCTTCATCATTTGTGGATGCATTAGTCGGTCTACGAAGTTGCTGAAACATGGAGAATTGATTGTTCATCACATGATAATCAGCATCAACATCAGCAACAACAACTCTCTTTTGGAACTTTGGTTTTCTTACTTTGGTGATCCCTTCAGTAAAGAGAATCTTGGCTCTTAATGCTTCGAATGAATAACCCCTATCCAAACGATAGATTAACCCGTATTAGGCTTTTCAGGAACTCCGTATGAGCGGTGGTAATGCGGTGGTCGAAGTAGGGGGAAATTTCGTTTCCCCAACCCTTCAACGCCTTCAGGAGAGGGTCCCTTGCGGGTTGCAAATGACGATGCGGCAGGATTCACTTCATGTTACAGCCTGCAGTTTTGCTTGACCTCTGAATCTCACAGAGGGTTTTCACAGGTGCTCCATCCTTAGGCTCTCACCGCCAGATGCCTGCTAGCTACGAGGCGGCTTGGTCCCTACCTCGGTTGGACTTTCACCAACGAGCTGTGCCCAGCTTAGCTGGTCGCACTATTGGATTATCCTGCCCAAGAGCGACACAACCGTTGCTGCTTCTGACCGTATAGTCATGCATTCCATCGGTCGAGCAATTCCTCAGTTAATGCCCCTGTTACTGCAATAAGGAGTTCAAGTATTCGAGAAGTTGAAATCCAACATAATGCTGCTTTTCTGGGTATTTTCTACGGTAGTAACAATTCCAGTAGCTCGCCACTCGGCTTTGGACTGTACGATAAAGCCGTGGGTTCTCACGAAAGAAAGTCCTGATAAAATCACCGTTCAAAGAGAAGCGATTGTGATAAATGACCTCCACAATTTCCTTCACGTATTCCCCAATCGGAAGCATCAGGTAGGATGTTACCCATAAATGCTCATGTGCATAAGTGAGTAATGTCGTAACATGGCTTTCTCGCACATAACCATTGTGATGCCGTGTGTACAAAGCATACAGAATGACTCGTTGTTCGCATGTTAAAGACGATAGTTGTGAATGGTCAGGTTCGTCATAATAGATGCGGTACGGGATAGAGAGTACATCGCCTGAGAGTCGAAATGCCTCACAGTCGGAATAACCTAGGTGCGATTCTTGAAGGACGTCCAAAGACTCACAGGCATCCCTTTGTAACTCGTGCGGGAACGCTGTTACCAGAGCGTATTTGTCTTTGGATTCACCCTTCATGACTTCACCCCTTTTGCGACTATGCTGCCCATCATCTCACTAAAGCTAAGTCCACGGCGACGTACATGTAAGCACGAAAGTCCGTGGATTTGTTCTCATGCATCCGTATGCTCAGTAGCATGTTTCAAACGTGCACCACACTGCTCACTTTACGGCAGCTATCAGTGCTCGATTGCCATGCACATGCAAAGTGACGGCATGAAACGTGCACGCACGTAGCCATTCAAGGTGAGTTTCCAATGTGACCGGAAAGTCTCCGTCTTGTTTGAGAATGGCTGTGTGCTCATCAAAATTCTTGCCTTCTTGGGGCGCAGTTTCTGAGCCGTAATGACGATCCAGGCGGTTCCAAACGGATCGCAACAGAGGAAACACAACTTCATTTTCAACTTTGATTCGATCCAAAAGAAGAAAAACACCACCAGGACGTAAAAGAGTATGTATATGGCGGTATGCGCTCTGCATATCCGGAGCAGACAAGTGGTGCAGTGACTGAATAGCGATAACTGCCCCTACTTCCGATACGGGTAGCTGAATACTGGACAACTGGGCTAAATCCCCTTGTACAGGAAAAAAGCGGTGGGTATACCCTTGCAGACGATTCGCTGCTAGCCTTGCCATAGCAGGAGAATTGTCTATACCAGCGACTTGAGCATCAGGTATTCGTTCAAAAATGATCTCTTCAACCTTGCCGGATCCATACCCCAAGTCAAGAATCCAATCTCCTGAGTTTGTAAACTCCGCTAGTAAAGTGACCAACATATCCAACTGTTCCGCCCGAGTTGGATTGATGTTGTCACCATTAGCATCCCAGTCGCTCGCAGCAGTTGGATCTTGCCACCCCTGTGTCACGGCCACCCCACCTCTTGTCGTTATTACATCGTTAGTTTACCTTGCCTACACCATATTCATATTGACTGTGTTAAACGCACATCGGGCTGATATCACACGACGCTGCTCAATGTCGCTATACCGCCCAATCGCGCATCAAAACCTGATCCCCAGACGCCGTATCTTCATACGGTCTGAAACAACATAGCTTATGGGATTTGTGCCCCCGTTTGTTCAAGATTGAACTAACGTAAATGGCTGTATCGTATCACCGTGGCTTATGTTCTGCGATCACGTCTTGAATCACACGACGGGATTCTTCCAACCGTCCCGATGGGTAATTTGATGGGTTTGAAATCGTCATCAAGGCTTTCCACAATGCCCACCCACGGGCTCTCTCCCATGTTTCATCATCAAGTTGAAGATGAGAACGAAACGTTTCTCGGCTTTGCCCGAAGAAAAACGTCCATGCAATCGTTAAATCGCAGGCTGGGTCTCCTACCCCCGAACAACCAAAATCAATGACGGCACTTAGACGTCCATCTTTGACTAATAGGTTTGTTGGATACACGTCCCCATGAACCCAGACAGGGGGGTTATTCCAAACCGTCTGAATTGCTGACTCCCAAACCGCAATCGCCCCGACCGTATCAATCATTCCGTTCAGGTCGGCAATAGCATTTCGAGTTTCCCGGTCATAAGTGCCCAATGGACCACCACGGTAAAAATTATGGGCTCCAGGTGGAGGACCACCATTCGCATCTATTTGTTGCAAGGCATTGAGAAATTGGGCTAGCTCAATAGCAAAGTCATTCAGGTTACCTATACGCTCAGTTGTCGCATTCTCGCCATCCATCCAACCGTAAATTGACCAATGCAATGGATACTCATCAGACGGCGTACCCATAGCTAAAGGAGTCGGGATCGCTATCGCTATAGGCAGACGGGAAGCAAGCTTGGGCAACCACTGCTGTTCTTTTTTCACCTGTGCCTCATACGCCTCGTGACTAGGTAACCTCACCGTCATGTCGTCACCAAGGCGAAAAGTTCTGTTGTCCCAACCACTAAGCTCTACGGGCTTGATCATAAGACCTGCCCATCTGGGAAACTGCTTTAATATCAATCGACGTACTAACGAAACATCAATATCCACTATTTCACCCCTGTCTCTAAGCGGTCATTTCTTCTTATAACATTCAATGTATTCAAGTCGTATTACTGCTCATTAGCACAATAGGACTCACGCTTCTTGTCGCATAAGCCCCCTTTCATGATTTGAATTTATCGATAGTAATTATAAACGATTCTAAAATTCGGTCTCTGGTTGCTTCAGCGCTTCGCATACAACGATCATCCTCTCCGGATGCCTTATACATTTGACTAACCGGTTAGTAAAAAATTCAAACGTTATTTCATCTCAAGACAAAGTACGGCAATCTCTTGTGGCTTGCCCGTCTCGACGTAACCGACACGCCTGCGGTTAATCAGGTTGTGAACGAAGCATTCAGCGATCTCGGTCAAATTGATGTGATCGTCAACAACGCCGGCTACGGACCCTTCGGTGCTGCAGAGGAGTTGACCGATGAGCAGATCGTCCACCAGTTAAGAACGAATCTGATGGGATCGATCCAGGTCACTCGCGCTGCGCTACCGCACCTTCGCGAGCAGAGTGGTGCTCGGATCATACAGAGGTCCACATACGGCGGGCAGGCCACAAACCCAGGGGCATCGCTGTATCACGCGACTAAGTGGGGCATCGAGGGATTCATGGAGTCGGTGGCGAAAGAAGTCGCTCCGTTGAACATAGAAATTACAATCGTAGAGCCAGGCGGCGCGCGCACTGAGTTCCGATTCGGTAGCTTGCAACTAGCGAAGCCGATGAAAGCCTACGACTCCACCCCGGCAGCGATGGTTCGCAACGCCAAGGACAAGAGCCGTCTCCCCATCGGCGACCCCGCTAAGATGGCCGCGATCATCATCGACAGTGTTGACAAGAATCCTGCCCCTAAACGAATCGTACTTGGTAGTGACTCTTACAATGCGACTCACAAAGCGCTCAGTGAACGACTCGCAGATTTGGAAGTGCAGAAGATCTCGCCTTCTCCACGGATTTTCCGGCGCAAGCTTCAGTCATAACTTTAGTGTACAACGATATCGCTCAACACCGGGATACTGGTCACCACGAGAGTGTATCGAAAATCCGCATGCACGATAAAATTCAACCGACTCATGGTCTGTCTCAGCAATCAGCTCTCTGAATTCTTCTAATCCACGGATGTCATCTATCATCCTTCGGCCAATCCCTTGGTGCCGCATCAGTTCATGGACAGCAATGTGGAGGATTTCGGCTGAGTATCCCAATCGCTTGATCCCAATGATGCCCAACGCTGTAGTGCCATCAGTTGAAAGGTACAGGTTTATATTCTGTTCAGAGTACTCACGATCTAAAATCCGGCTTAGTTTCTCTTCAGTAGCCGCCCCTACTGCATACGAAAGCAATCGCTTTACCTGGCTTACAGGTACTGTAGCACTCCGATATTCAACTAGCTTCACAAGGGTCCCCCTTCTCACTTCAGCATGTAGGTGTGCTGTTCATACCACTTCTATAAATCGTTACCGAGATGTCACTGGATATCCAAATGAACCAGCCTTCGATCACACCTTTGCCGATTTGAATTCAGCAAAAAGTTTCCTTGATATCGTCACTGTTAAGTCAATAATTTTATAACCAGGTAACACGCTAGCACCCCCTAACACAAAATTAAGCCCTTACTGCATGCAAAAACAGTAGGGGCTAATCGTCCACGTAAGGTGGGCAGTTGAGGAGCGCGCTCCATCGCCGATTCAATTAATATGAGTGTATGGGTGCCTCATGAAATTATTCCAAATACTATGCAAGGTGTAAACAGCGAGATCGACCTCATATCGTGACAGTTGTTCAAAGGCTCCTTTCGAGTTTGTGGTTGTTATCACTGTGTCTACATTTTCATATTGTTGCTTAAAGCGTGCGGCCCATGTACAGATAAGAAAGTTGGCCGGAAGGTCAGGTTGCCGCGATGCGGCTCCTGCCCCCGTTGCCTTTCGGAACAAACAAACGTGTTTGTAAGGAGTTGTATACGTGAAGATGAACAATCCGGCCTTTAACTACGATCGATACGGGCATAAATACTCCGGTCACAGGCGAACGGACCCAAGAATCGCAGCCTATGTGAATGCTGCTTTGGGACCTGCGAAGACCGTTCTAAATGTGGGCGCCGGAGCGGGCTCTTATGAACCCAGTGATCGATACGTCATCGCGGTTGAACCCTCGAGTGTGATGCGGGCACAACGTTTGGATGCCGAACGGGCACCGGCGATTATTGGAACTGCTGATTCACTCCCATTCGACGATAACTCGTTTGACGCAGCCATGGCGATGGTCACTGTGCACCATTGGCCGGACATCCAAGAGGGGTTACAGGAACTTCGGCGCGTGACGCGCGGTCAGGTGATCGTAATGACGTTTGATCCGGATGCCTTACACGAATTCTGGAATGCGGATTACTTTCCGGAACTGATCGAGGTGGAGCGGCGGCGGTATCCAACAATGGACGATCTTTATAAAGCGATCGGGGGAAAATGTGAAGTGCACCGGATCCCAATTCCATTGGATTGTGTCGATGGATTTCAAGAGGCCTTCTATGGCCGTCCTGAGGCATTTCTAGAGAAGGAGGTCAGGATGGCACAGTCGGCTTGGGGCTTTCTGCCCGAAGGGGTGGAAGAGAAACTGGTAAGGAACTTTGCGGATGAACTAGAATCTGGAGAATGGGATAGGAAATACGGGAAGTACCGAACGACACCATTTTTCACAGGCGCCCTGAGATTAATCATCGGGTGGCCATAAAAAACGACTCCCGCTAATGTTGTGATTAAAACCGGGCCCATGTTGATCCCCACTAAGCTGGCCCAGGTCATTCGCCGTTAGGCTATGAAGGCAGAAATGGTCCTCCTAATACCGGCTGCATGAAAATTCTACAGTGCCTATTCGATGAATCATGCATACTTGAGGCTCGACTCGCCAAAATTAGATTCGTCCAAAAAACGGTCACAAAAGATGTATTTAAAATATATCTTTTAATCCATAACCCCATTATAATGGCAACTGGACAAACCATGTAGCGCATCTAGGAGGCGTACAAATGCTGAGTCAGGAAACAAGAGATATTATCAAATCAACCGTCCCCGTTCTCGAGACCCACGGAACTGCGATTACGACGCGGTTTTATCAGCTCTTGTTCGAGAGTCACCCCGAGTTGCTCAACATCTTTAACAAAATGAATCAGAGAAAAGGTGACCAGCAAACCGCGTTGGCAAACGCTGTATACGCTGCCGCTGCCCACATCGATCATTTGGAAGATATTATTCCCGCTGTGAAGCAAATTTCTAATAAGCATCGCGCACTTGGCATTCTTCCAGAGCATTACCCGATTGTAGGGGAAAACTTACTTAAAGCGATTAAAGAAGTACTTGGAGATGCAGCAACAGATGAAATTATAGACGCTTGGGCGCAGGCTTACGGTGTAATTGCAGATGCGTTCATCAGCGTTGAACAGGAAATGTATCGAGAGGCAGAGACGCAAAGAGGTGGTTGGCGCGGATTTAGGCCGTTCGTCGTGCAGAGAAGAGTGGCTGAAAGTGAGGTCATTTCTTCCTTTTACTTGGTTCCGCAAGACGGCAAGGAGATTGCAGATTTCCTTCCAGGACAATATCTGACGTTCAAAGTCGATATTCCAGGCGAAAAGTATACTCAACGACGCCACTACAGTTTGTCGGACGCGCCTGGACAGGGGTACTACCGCATCAGTGTAAAACGCGAGGATGGACGGGGGGATATTCCAGCCGGCGTGGTTTCCAGTTATTTGCACAACCATCTCAACGAAGGAGACGTACTTTATGTGAGTGCACCTTCTGGAGACTTTGTGATGAAAAAGCCAGCTGATAAACCAGTTGTCTTCTTAAGTGGTGGCGTCGGCATGACACCGTTGGTCAGTATGGTCAAGACGCTTTTACAAGAACAGCCCGGTCACCCCGTGACATATGTCCATGCGGCCATTCACGGTGGACTCCATGCATTGCAGGAGGACTTAAACACGCTGGCGGAAGCGAACCCAAACCTGCGCTACCATGTCGTGTACGAAAAGCCGAGTGACCAGGACAAAACACATAAGTACTTCTCCAAAGAGGGATTTATCGATCTTGATTGGTTAAAACAAGTTGTTTCTGCGGACTCCGATTTCTACTTTTGCGGTCCCACGCCTTTCATGAAGGCCATGTACCGAGCTCTCAAGGACTGGGGCGTTCCGGATAACCAGATCCATTTCGAGTTCTTTGGCCCCCAGGGCAGCTTGACAGACTAAGGACACTTAACTTGATCGTTCAAATAGGTTCATGTGTGAAGGTCAACCGATTCGGTTCTGGATTGGTTGACCGGATTTCTATATCCGCTTAACTGTTACGCAGCGGAGGGGGTGAGGCAAAATCCAAAATTGCACCCTAGTATACGCGTTCGTGAGGCGCAATGTGAGGCATTGTGACACACATGAAAAGGACAGCCGCTCGTCAGTACGGCTTCCTGGAGGCAAAGGATGTAATGGACGCATTCATCGCATTGTTGTACGAACTTGGTAGTGTCAGTGCACTAATGATTCATATGTTACCTTCACCATTCCGAGCTTTCACTGGAGAGACAACGCCCATGTCGGCGCACAAAGGAAAAGGGCCTGTGACTTTACTCATAAAGTGGCCACACCTTTAACCATAAGTTGGCCAAGTCGACTATACGGTGTTGAAAATCCCGTCATATCAAAGGTTTCTTCCTTGCGACGATAATGAATTTGTGTGGCCCAGATGAGTTAGGCTCACCAAGTGGGGCTCTAACTCTGCTCAATCCCCCACTTTAAGACTCAAAATTCGTATTCTCGGCCAGCTTATGGACGTAATATCGACTCGTGGCCAACTTATGATAAAACAGGTCGTTCTGTTTATAAGAACGATAAAACGATGTATCAGACTACCTCTATTTATACCCTTCATAAGGGTATCCTCCACGCCTTGAGCAATTTCCTTCAATGCAGAATCATTAATGATTGCCATGAGCGCAGTCGGTTTAGGAATCGGTTGACTTAAAACCCGTGTTGTGTTGAAAAGTCTTATTTTCTCCTTACGTTGGGCGTTTTTTGGAGCTTCATTCTCCATGTCGCGTTCCGGTGTTTTGGCCCGTTATTCCCCGTTCATTAGACGTTCGGTTGGAATGTTTTGCACCACAGACGGTTTCTAAGCGGTAATTTAGGAAATCTCGATAGAGCATGATTTATTATTACCTATTATAGCTTTACATGCTTGACTTTCAGCAATGGCGCGGTTTTCTTGAAATCATTTTGACTTCGTTCGATCACCATTATGCCGCTTTGATTTGCAAACTGGTTTGCAGATTAGCCAACTGCTATCGATGGTGCAGCGTTACAATGTCATGTAATCAAAGTCCAAAAAGAACTCTTATATCGGTTTTGATGACAGCGGGA